>JBFWRC010000014.1:0-104393 GCA_050249115.1 Beijerinckiaceae bacterium | reverse complement strand
TCCGACTACGTCGGCATCAAACGCACCGGCGCCAGCGTCATTACCGGGATCGGCGTGGCCCCGCTGGCGATAGGCTTCATTGGCCTGCTGGCGTTGCTCGGCTCGATCCTTGCCGGATGGCTCTGGGAAGGCCGCCAAAAGCGCGCTTGACGCGCGCCATCCCGAAAGCTTCACCGCAATTTGCCGTTGGCTTCGTGTCGCCGGGAGCGGCCGCGAATAGCGTGCGCCCTTGCCACATACGGCGGAAACCGTCATGCACGAATCGACTGGGCGCCAGCAGCTAAGCTACGAATCTCTTAAAGCGATAATTTCTTTTGCCGACATATTATAAATTAAAAAACGGTAATAATTGAAATTCGCCTTCCGCCCGGATTTGCCTCGTGATAAGAGGGCAATATGCGAGCGTCCGGCTTCGGCCTGCAGAGCTCGAAAAAACAAGAGTGGCCGGACAGGCGGGCAGAACCGCAACCGGCAATTCCGGAACCGGAGACTACCGGCTCTGCCGAACCGAAGGGCAGCCCCAAAGGCAGCTCCGCCGGGCACTTCTTTCAGCGGCGTTTGTGGTTTTCAGGGAGAACCCCGGCGCAGCGCTGGCGTGTATCGCAATCATCGGCATCAGAATTATCGGCAAGCACGGATTTGTACCGGATATGACCGGGATCGACACGATCCAGAAGAAGATTACGTCCGCAAGGACGAACGCGCGCGCCTATTGGTTCGTCGCGGCTATCTGCTTTTTCATGCAGCTCTTCCCTGTCTTGCACAATGCCGAAGAACTGCAATTCGAACCCGCCCTCCAGACGAAGATCGTTCTCGCTACCAGCGAGTTGTCCAAAGACGACCATGTGCCGGGCGCCATAGACCCTGCGGCCGCCGGCAAATCCTATACCGTGACGCCCGGTTGCAGCAGGTTATGCGCCCGTCCGGTTATTCCCGCCAGTGCGGACATTTGTCCCTACCTTGCCACGGGACCGCCCGCTGCTTGAGGCGGCTTCGCGTCTGAAATCGACAAATCACAATCCCAACTGATGGCATGCGCTCCCCCTTGGAGTCGATCAGCTTCTGGGCGCCCAGATGAATACATCTGATCGCCCGCTGATCCGGGTGCGCAGCCAAACGCGAACGCGTCCGCATGCGGTGAGCGAATGCTCCCGTGCGCGCGAGCGCAGGCGACACACGCGTTCTGCGGAACGCACTCGAAAGTCAGGAAAATGGAAGACTATCATATGCTCGCAGCGGCGGGGCAAGCCTTCGTCGCACTTATGGATCCATACCGGCTGCTGTTGCTTTTCGGCGGCTGCATCATGGGTCTCATCCTCGGCATCCTGCCGGGCATCGGCGGCCTCGCCGGTCTCGCGCTGCTGTTGCCGTTCACCTTCAACATGGATCCCTACGCCGCCTTCGCCCTGCTGCTTGGGCTCGGCGCAACCGGCGCGACAGGCGATCCCATCCCTGCGATCCTGTTTGGCGTCCCGGGCGGCGCGGGATCGGCGGCCACAGTGCTCGACGGCTTGCCCATGGCGAAAAAGGGCGAAGCGGCCCGCGCGCTGTCGGCGGCCTATATGTCGTCGCTTCTGGGTGGCCTCTTCGGTGCGGTGCTCATGGCCGTGTGTATCCCCATCCTGCGTCCCATGATGCTGTACATTGGATCACCGGAACTGCTCGCCTTCGCCGTCTTCGGCATTTCGATGGTATCGGTTCTTGCCGGCAGCGCGCCTTTGCGCGGCCTTGCAGCGGCCTGTCTCGGCATCATGATCGCGATGGTCGGCTCGGACCCGCAGACCGGCACCCTGCGCTGGACATTCGATACCCTGTATCTGTGGGAAGGCGCGCCGCTTGTTCCGATCGTGCTCGGCATATTCGCCCTGCCCGAACTGTGCGACCTCGCGATCACACGCGTCGCCATCGCATCGGGATCACGGCAGCTTGAAACGTCGTGGGCAGGCATGCGCCAGGGCGCGAAGGATTGCTTCACCCATTGGTGGCTCATCCTGCGCTGTTCCTGGATCGGCGCATTCCTCGGCGCGGTTCCCGGCATCGGCGCTTCGATCATCGACTGGGTCGCATACGGTCACGCGTTGCGCACGGAAAAGGGAGCACAGCAATCCTTCGGACGCGGCGACGTCCGCGGCGTCATCGCGTCGGAAAGCGCGAACAACGCGAAGGAAGGCGGGGCGCTGGTTCCCACCGTCGCCTTCGGCGTTCCCGGCTCCGCCTCGATGGCGATCCTTCTCGGCGCATTCATGATCCACGGCCTCGTACCGGGACCGGACATGCTGACGAAGAACCTGAACGTCACCTATGTGATGGTCTGGTCGATAGCCATTGCGAACATCGTCGGAGCCGGCCTGTGCTATGCGTTCAGCGGCCAGTTCGCGAAGATCGCGACGTTGCGCTACACACTGATCATGCCGTCGGTTCTCGGCATCATCTACATCGGCGCCTTCGAGGGCTCGCGCAACTGGGGCGATCTCTGGACGCTGCTGTTCTTCGGCCTTCTCGGCTGGACGATGAAACAGTTGAAGTGGCCGCGTCCGCCGCTGATCCTGGGCTTCGTCCTCGGCGATATCATCGAGCGCTACATGTTCATCTCGATCCAGCGCTACGGCTATGAATGGCTGTTGCACCCGCTGGTCGTAATCCTCCTCGCCATGTCCGTTCTGGGTCTCGTTCGGCCTCTCTTGCAGGACGTGAAAATCCATGGCGGGGTCAGCAGGATGCTCACGGGCTTCGGCAAGCCGCAGTTCCAGCCGTCACAGCTCTTCTACGTCTTCCTGCTGTGCGTGCTCGGCTACCTGCTCTGGGAAGCGCGCGACTGGGGCTTGGCGGCGAAGATCATTCCGATGATCGTCGGTTACCTGGCAATCTTCTTCATCCTGATCAGCCTGTTCAACGACATGTGCCGCAGACCTGCAGATCAGGTGGACGTGGGGGTAGGTGCAGCCGCTCAGCACGAGATCGAGCAGAAAATTCACATGGACATCGACTCCGGCACGTCGGAAATGCCGCAATCCCTGGTGCTGCAGCGCGCTGCGGGTTTCTTCGGCTGGCTGCTGGCCTTCATGTTCTCCATGTGGGCTATCGGCCTCATCCCGACTGTGCCGATCTTCGTGATCGCGCTCATGCGGCTGGAAGGACGGGAGCCCTGGAAGCTTGTGCTGCCGCAGGCGATCATCCTGCCAATCTTTATCTGGCTGGTGTTCGATCAACTGCTCACGATACCGTGGCCGCAGACACTGCTCGGCGAATGGTTGCCGTTCCTGAAGGGGGTTATTCCCTCTGTATGACAGAGCGTCGTCCCGGCCGAAGCGCAGCGGAGAGCCGGGACCTTTCGCAGCCGAGTATCGTCCCGGACAAGCGCTGTGCGCTTTCCGGGATGACATCATTCTTTTCCGCTAATGATCTCGATCATCAGGCGCGTCAGCGCAGGCTGGCGCGCCGCTTCGAAATTGTCGATCCAGACGTCGACGAAAAGCGGCGCTGCGAGCCCCTTCTTTTTCCAATGGGCATAGGCAGTGCCTTCCCAAACGCCCTCCGAGCCGGAAAAGCCCGCTTCGCGCCGCACGCGGCCGATCTGCTCCAGCGGCATCTTGCCGGGAATATGCACATGCAGCGTCAGGCGAATGGCGTCGGCGTAGACGACGGAATTCACGATGAGACGGTGATCCTCAAGCCGCTGCTGGAAGCCGTGGCTGGTTTCGCCCGCGGCCACTTCGACGCTGTGAATATGCGTGTAGCCAAGATCGCGCGCCTCGGAGTCGATAGCGGAGGGATCCTGTGCCAAAGACGAAGCCAGCGCCAGCGCATCGCGCATGTAGCTTTCGACCTCGGCCGCCTCGTAAATCCCGCGCCGAAGCGGCGGCTTCGCCACTGGCCCGAGCGGATCCTGCTTGCGCCCGAACAGACCTCCAAGCAGATTCATAAGGGGGGAAGGACCTGTCGCCACGATGATCTCACCACGCTCGCGAAATGGAACCGGCAACGCCTTCAAGCGCCCCGTCCGCCAGTTCACACGCCAGCACGCGGCCCGGATCGACGGGTCCCGGCATCGCCAGCCTGCCGGGCGGAACGGGCTTGAAGCCAGCCTTGGCATAGTACGGCGCATCTCCGACAAGCAGCACCAGCGTATGCCCTGCGGATTTGGCTGCCGTCAGCGAACGCCGCATCAACGCTTCGCCTATGCCGCGCGAACGGAACGAAGGGTCGACCGTAAGCGGCCCCAGCAACAGGGCCGAACGCCCCCCGGCGAGGATCGGGGTGATAATGTTGGAGCCAACCAGAAACGTGCCGACATGCGCGACGAACGACAAGGAATAGTCCGGAGGGACGCCTTCGCGAAGCCGGTAGGCGGACCGCGCGAAACGGCCCGGCCCAAAGGCGCGTTCGTCCAGCCGGGTAATCTGCGGCCAGTCGGCATCCGTCATCGGCCGTAACTCCAGCGCGGGCAGCGCTGGCGGCGCATCGGGTGAAGGCGTGGGTGAAGCGGCTTCGGTCATGAGCCGCTCCCATAAAGGATAGCCCGCCCCGGCACAAGCTTGAGGGCGGGCTTCCGGTTACGCCTGCGATTGTTTCAGCTTTCCTTGTATCCCAGAAGCGGAATGCCCTGTTCAGCGCCGTAATATTTGTAGGGCAGAAACTTGCCGGACATGCCAATCTTGACCCTGTCGCCCTTCGGGTCTTCCTGCCGTTCGATCTGCATGTCGAAGTCGATGGCGGACATGATTCCGTCGCCGAACTCGTCCTCGATAAGCGCCTTGATAGCAGGACCGTTGACGAGAATGAGCTCATAGAAGCGATAAATCAGCGGATCGGTCGGCGGAAACGTCGTGCCGCGCATGGGCACTTCGTTGAGCATGGCCTCCTCGGTGGGACTGAGGCCGAACAGGGCGGCCGCCTTTGCGGCAAGCGGCTTCACCAGTTTCATCTGTCCAAGCAGGGCGCCGGTCACGAGGATCGGCGACATACCGCCGATTTCGCCGCAAATGTATTTCCAGCTCCAGCCTTTCTCACGCTTGATATCGAGAATTTTTTCCGTGAGTTCTTCGCGTTTCATCGACTTTACCTCGTTTGGTTTCATGCTGCTTTCGACGATGGATCATCAAGGGCCCCGGCCGTCGCCGCCGGGCGAGGCCCCGCCGAAGGGCGTACGAGAGGCGGGCGCCGGGGATCGTAACCTTCGGGGACATTGTCCTTGAATGTCCGCGACCCGGTGACGAGAAAATCGATCAGATGGTTGCGCAGTGCGTAAAAGCCCGGCTGCTTGTGCATGTCGATACGATTGCGGTCGCGCGGCATCGGATTTTCGACAACCTCGGCCACCATCGCGCCAGGACCATTGGTCATAAGCACGATCTTGTCCGCGAGGTAGATGGCTTCGTCCACATCGTGCGTAATCATGAATGTTGTCTGCCCGGTATCGAGACAGATGCGGCGCACTTCGTCCTGCAGAGAACCGCGCGTCAAAGCATCGAGAGCGGAGAATGGCTCGTCCATCAGCATGATCTTGGGCTGGATCGACAGTGCTCGCGCAATCCCTACTCTTTGCTTCATGCCGCCTGATAATTCCGCAGGCCTTTTGTGCTCGCTGCCTTTGAGGCCGACGAGTTCGATAAATTGCTTCGCATGACTTTCGACTTCCGCGCGGCTCCACTTGCGCCAGCGCGAGGACACGGCATAGGCGACGTTCCCCAGCACCGTACGCCAGGGCAGCAGCGCGTGGCTCTGGAAGATAACCGCGCGGTCCAGCGACGGACCTTCGATTGCGATGCCATCGACGATCGCCGCTCCGGCATCCGGCAGTTCCAGACCTGCCAGGATATTGAGAACCGTCGTCTTGCCGCAACCCGAATGGCCGATGATGCAGACCAACTCGCCCTTCGACATCGAGAACCAGAGATTTTCGAAGATCGTCGTCGAACTGCCGCCCGGCGCGGGATAGCGCCGCGCGATCCCTTCAATGGAGATGAACTTTTCGGTCATGATTTACTCCGGATAGGTCACCATCTTGCCTGCCCGGGCGAGCAACTGATCGAAAATCATGCCCATCAGACCGATGACTAGGATGGAAGAAATGACGTTGGTGATGGACAGATTGTTCCATTCGTTCCAGACGAAATAACCAATGCCGGTCCCGCCGACGAGCATTTCCGCAGCCACGATGACCAGCCACGCGATACCGATGGAAATCCGCATGCCTGTCACGATTGTCGGGGCAGCCGCCGGCAGGATGATCGTCAGAGCCTTGCGCACCGGATGAACTTCCAGTGTTCGCGCCACATTCAGCCATTCCCGGCGCACGCTGGCGACCCCGAATGCCGTGTTGATCATCATCGGCCACAACGAACAGATGAAAATAACGAATACGGCGGACGTTGTGGAATCCTTGATCGTGTAGAGCGCCAGCGGCATCCATGCCAGAGGCGATACGGGTTTCATCACCTGGATGAACGGGTCGAGCGCCTTGCTCATCAACGGCGACATGCCAATAAGAAAGCCGATGGGAATGGCGACGATCACTGCAAGACCGTACCCGATCAACACACGTCCGATAGAATAGGCGAGCTGGATGCCGATGCCCTTGTCGTTCGGACCGTTATCGTAAAAGGGGTTGGTCAGGTGGAACCAGATCTTGGCTCCCACATCGAGCGGCCCCGGCATGGCGGACTTGCCCTGCGTCGCAGTCTTGCCCATCAGCTTTGCATATTCAGGATCCATGTCCGCTACTTGTCCGCTGCCTTGCACGGCCAGATGCCAGACAAGCACGAAGGCGAAAAAGATAAGCACCGAAAGAATGGCCGCACGCATATTGAGTGCAGTGTTCATGAGAGAGTGTCCGCTGGATGATGATTTCAGATGCAGCCGGCCCGGCACGTAACGCGCGCCGGGCCGGCTGTCGGGTCAGGTGCGTTTGATCGCAAAGCTGTTGATGTACTCTTCCGGTTTGTCCGGATCGAACGTCTTGCCCATCACGACGAACGTCTTGCTTGTCGCCTCCGGCGGCTTCAGCCCGACTTCCTTCATCAGCTTCGCGGTGTCGGTTGCCAGATAAACCTGCTGCGCAACTTTCTTGTAGTCGATATCGCCCTTGATCTGACCCCAGCGTTTCATTTGCGTCAGGATCCAGACCGCGAACGATTCCCACGGGAAGGGATCAAAATCGATACGGTCGGGTACTTTCAGCACCTTGCCCAGGCCGTCGGCGAAAGTACCAGTAAGAACCTGCTCGACCACCGTGACCGGCTGGTTGAGATAGTTCGCCGGCGCGATGGCCTTCGCGATCTCTTTCCGGTTGCCAGGCTTCGTTGCATAAGCGGTCGCATCGATAATCGCCTTCAGCAAGGCCGCATAGGTATTCGGCGTCTTGCTGACGAACTCCTGGCTTGCGGCAAAGGCGCAGCACGGATGCCGGTCCCAGATATCCTTCGAAAGAATATGAATGAATCCGACCCCGTCGTAGACAGCCCGCTGGTTGACGGGATCGGGCGCAAGGAAGCCGTCGATATTGTTTGCACGCAGATTGGCCACCATCTCCGGCGGCGGGACGGAGCGGATCTGCACGTCTTTGTCCGGATCGATACCGTTTTCGGCAAGGTAATACCGCAGCAGATAATTATGCATCGAATAATCGAAAGGCACTGCGAACTTGAAGCCTTTCCAGGATTTCGGATCGCGCTTGTCCTTGTGTTTCATCGCAAGCGTTATCGCCTGGCCGTTGATGTTCTCCACCGCCGGCATCGTGTAGGGAATAGGGTTGGACCCGGCGCCCAGCGTGATCGCCAACGGCATTGGCGACAGCATGTGCGCGGCGTCGTACTCCTTGTTCAGCGTCTTGTCGCGCACCACTGCCCAGCCGGCGGTCTTGATGACGTCCACATCGAGGCCGTGCTTCTTGTAGAAGCCCAGCGGGTGCGCCATGATGATCGGCGTAGCGCAGGTAATCGGAATAAAGCCGACTTTCAGTTTTGTTTTTTCTATCTTTCCGCCTGCCGCAAACGCCTCGGTTGCGGTCGCCATCGGGAAGAACGTCGACAATGCAGCTGCGGCCGTCGACCATCCGACCGCGCCAAGAAAAGCGCGCCGCTGTTCGTCGTGCGGGAATACGGCGCGCATCACTGCCGACTGAACAACGCGGGTATAGCGTTCTTCATCGCCAGCAGGAACAGCGTCCACGGCTTCAGCGCGGAAACTGCGATCGTGCTCGGCTTGCGAAACATGCCGCCCGCAACTGCATCCGCTCGTCAGTGCGGAATTGACGTCGAACGGATTACGGAACATGGGCATGGGCTACTCCTGTTAGCGCTTGACTGCTCGCGCGGCTTCGCGGCGAAACGGACGGAGCAATCGACATGCCAATTGGAGAAGCGCCTGCGAAACGTCCACAACGCTCATTTCAAGTGCAGAGATGGCGCACACGGCAATCATGGTGATCAAGATACGCGCAAGCGTTCGAGCGGGCATCAATTAGGCGGAAACAGCAAACAGCGCCGAAGCAGGTCAAAACTGGCGCACAAACAGGCAGGTCGCCATTTGCTTCAGCAAAAAAGCTATTTTGATCTCGTCTCGAACATGGAAACGCCAGGCCCGGCGCGGGAGCCTTTGCCGATAACGGCGCTCTCGCTGAGCGCCAACAAGTCTTGCCGTTCGCCGCATGTCTGAGCGCCGCAGCGCGCCGCAACAACCAGCTTGGTCTACCAGAGCGGTGCGGGCGGTGCGCCCTGCAGAATTTCGGCTAGCCGCTCTCGCGTGGCGCGCACGGTTCCCTCGGGCAAATCGCCGATGGGGAAAAATCCGGTCTCCACGATTTCCCAGTCCGGCTTGCGTTCGCCAAGCAGGCGGAAGTCGCGCACCACATAGACGAGCACGTGATCCCGCCGGGAATAACGCGTGTTGTGATAAATGCCGTGCAGAACCGGCGAACCGGACAGTTCCACCGCGCCTTCTTCCCGCAATTCGCGCGCGAGAGCGTCGGCCACGGTCTCCCCGGCCTCCACCGCCCCGCCCGGCAGATGCCAGCCCGGTACGTAGGAATGACGCACCAGCAGCACGCGATCGCTGGCGTCGATCACGGCGGCGCGCACGCCAAGCGTCATCGGCCGCACGAATCGCGCGGCAAAGTGATTGCCGTACATGAGGAAGCTCGACAGGGCTCGTGGCAGGCGTGACATGCAGTTACGTTTCAGCTTAAGCCCAAATTCCGGCACGGGCGGACGAAATTCCCGCCACTCGCGTCCATTGGCCACTTTTTGTCACAGGGCGCAACCCCGGGCTGGCCTATTCGTTCGCCTGAGTTTAGAACAATTCTAAGTTCAAGCCCGGGTGGCAGCCGCCGCACCGGCAGCGCTTCGCAGTTTCGACCGAAGAAGCGGCAAAGACAGGGGCAGACTTTGAAGAACTTTTCGGACCTCACCGAGCGCGAAATCCTTGCGGTAGCGATCTCTTCAGAGGAAGAGGACAGCCGCATCTATCAGAGCTTCGCCGAGGACCTTCAGGAACGCTATCCCGCTTCGGCGCAGGTATTCATCGAAATGGCGGAAGAGGAAAAGCAGCACCGCCACGCCCTGCTGCAAATGTACGAAGAGCGCTTCGGTCCAAACCTGCCCCCCATCCGCCGCGAGGACGTGAAAGGCTTCCTGAAGCGCCGCCCTGTCTGGCTGTCGAAAAATCTGCCGCTCGACACTGTCCGCAAGGAAGCCGAGAACATGGAATTCCAGGCCGCACGCTTCTATCAGAAGGCGGCCGAGCAGACGACCGACGTCGGCATACGTAAGCTTCTGGGCGATCTCGCCGAAATCGAGAAAGACCATCGCCATACGGCCGGCAAGCTCGAAGCGGCGCATCTGACCGAACAGGCGCTGGAGGAAGAAGACAAGACCCGCCACCGCATGTTCGTGCTGCAATATGTGCAGCCGGGCCTTGCCGGTTTGATGGATGGCTCCGTCTCGACTCTCGCGCCGCTGTTCGCTGCCGCCTTCGCCACGCACAACAACTGGCAAACCTTTCTTGTAGGTCTTGCCGCTTCCATAGGGGCAGGCATCTCGATGGGCTTTGCCGAAGCGCTGTCCGACGATGGTTCCCTGACAGGCCGCGGCTCTCCCTGGCTGCGCGGGGGCATCTGCGGCCTGATGACGACGCTGGGCGGCCTCGGCCACACGGTGCCTTATCTGGTGCCAGATTCCTGGCCAAATGCCTTCTGGATCGCAACGGGCATCGCGGGCTTCGTGGTCTTCATCGAACTATGGATCATCGCCTGGATTCGCGCGAAATACATGGACACGCCGTTCCTGCAAGCGGCCTTCCAGATCGTCGTCGGCGGCGTCATCGTATTGTTGGCGGGTATTTTGATTGGCGGTGCCTGACGGAGCCCGAAAGTCTGAAGCGAGCGCCGGGAAGCGCGTCTGCAATATATTGACGGCTGCGAACGACGCCAATCGGACAACCGCCCGCTGCGGCATCACGGCCAATTGTGCAGCGAACATTCCTCGTGGCGTTGAAACTTGTACCGGGAACGAGCGCATCGCCACGCGATGCTTGGTTCGCCGCAGGCGCTACTGCAGGCGGCCCGCTTTGCGACCCTGTCTGCGTACAGGCCAAAGCCACGAGCGCCGCCGTCGCAGCAACAAGCAATGATACCGATGCTTTCATGCCTCTTTCCTCTACACTGAACGCAGCGCCCGATAACCTGTTACAAAGCGAAAACGCGCCGCTGGGCAAAGCAACCACAACGCCGTTGCACCCGCCGCAATTTTGCAGCACCACAACAATCCAATCCAGTTCAACTGATCTGAATCATACCAGCATCTAGCGAACTCATATCAGAAGCTTTCTGCAATTTTCGCAAGAATAGCCGGAACGTTTCGAACGTAAATTTTTTAAAAACATTACCATATATAATTTAGTTTATAGTTGCGTCCACCTGTGTCTCCGGGCCGCTTTCTCAAAGGACCTGAAGTTGAACGCCGTGCCGCCGGCCGTCGGAAAACTCCAGAAGTAACGGTGACACTTTTCTGAATTGATTGCCGAGTAGAAAAGACTTGCCGCATAGTAGCTTGACGCAGGACACTTGGTGCTGAAGATACTGCGTGTCAAAAGGTGGCGGCGCTTGTACGTCTCCGGTTTGCAACAAGACGCGGAAGGTAGTGTTCATGACGGATCCTGTGAAAAACAAGGTAACCCGCCGGCAGGCTCTGCTTCTGGGCGGATCGGCGGCTGGCGCGACATTGCTTGCGACGGAACTTTTCGCACAGCGCGTGGTGAAGGAAATTCACCAGTTGAGGCCGGGCGAATTTACCTGGCATCCGGATCGTTCGCCATCCGGTTCGGTCGCGATCGTGGTATCGATCCCCGATCAACGCGTTCACGTCTACCGCAACGGCATCCGTATCGCGGTGTCGACGTGTTCCACCGGCAGGCAGGGACACGGCACGCCCACCGGCGTGTTCACCATTCTCCAGAAAGACCGCAATCATCATTCGAGCACGTACAACAATGCGCCGATGCCAAACATGAACCGCCTGACATGGTCCGGCATCGCCCTGCATGCGGGCAAACTGCCCGGCTATCCCGCTTCGCATGGATGCGTGCGGCTGCCGATGGAGTTTTCGCGGCTCCTCTTCACGGTAACGCATGTCGGCACACCGGTTATCATTGCCAACGACCACTCCGATCCGGTGCAGGTCGCACATCCCGGCATGGTGCTGGCCGGCGCCGCCGAAAGGAAATTGGAGCAGGCCGTTCAACTGGCGAAGAAAAAACATCCCGCACTTCATCATGCGGAAAATCAGACGCCGCCGCTATCCGTGCTTGTCTCCAGCGCAGATCGCAGGATTGTCGTTCTCGAAAACGGTCACGTCGTAGCGCAGGGCTCGGCGACGATTCGCGATCCGCAGACACCACTTGGCTCGCACGTCTTCGTCCTGTCGCGCGCGGCCGACGGACACACCTACTGGCACGGCATCGGCCATCACCATACCGGCGATGCAAGCGCCTCTGACCTCGCAACGCTACAGCGGATCGGGGGCGACAAATCGGTAATTGCGGCCATTACCGAACGCATGCATCCCGGGGCGACGTTGACGACAGTCGATCTGCCGATTACCACCGAAAGCCGCAGTGGCCGCGATTTCGTCGTTATCTCGTCGCACGTAAGCTGATCCGCGCAAGCAACGGAGCAAGACATGACGATGGCGAACTCACCCCTTCCGGTTTTCACATCGCTTGGGCGTGCGGGGTTCGCGGCCTTGTTCGCATCGATGTGCCTTGCAAGTCTGGCCCGCGCCGAGGCCGATGGGCCGGACTATTTCCGCGTCACGGGTGTCGCCGGAAACGACAAGCTGAATATCCGCGCCGAAGCGTCCGCGTCCGCACGCAAGCTCGGCGACATTCCGCCCAATGCCGATGGCGTAAAAAACCTTGGCTGCACGGGAGGCCTGTCGTTCGCGCAATGGGAAAAGGCAAGCCCGGCCCAGCGCGCGGCGGCCCAGAAAAGCCGCTGGTGCAGGGTCTCCTTCAATGGCGTGACCGGCTGGGTGGCCGGCCGATTTCTGGCCGAAGGCTCTGCACCGGGTGCAAGCGGAGCAAGCCCATCCCCGGCCTCAGGCCAGCCATTCAAGCGCGCCCTGTCGCCGGACGAAACCCTGCAACGCATAACGGTTCCGGCAAACGGATCGACCAGCGTGAAAGGGACCATACGAGGCTACAAGCATAATGTTTATGCGGTCTCCCTTGCGGCTGGAGAAACGCTGAGCGTACGTTTCGATACAAAAAGCACATCCGCATATTTCAATGTTATAGATGCCGACGATGGCTCGGGCGCCGCGATTCACCGGGGCGAAGTCGATGGCAGGTTCGCGACGATCAAGGCGAATGGCCCGAAGACCTATCTCATACAGCCTTATCTCGTGCGCGCCGTGGCGCGGCGCGGCGCTACCGCGGCATATGCGATCGTGCTGTCCCGCAGTGTGCGGGCAGCAGCCGCCACGGGCGCGCCGCAGGCAACTGCGCCCAGACCTTCGTTCGATTGCAGCAAGGCCGACCGCGACACGACCAGGCTGGTGTGCACGGACGCCATGCTGGCGGCGCTCGACAACGAAACGGCGCGGCTTTTCAAGTTGGCCATGGCCGGCAAATACATGGACGAAGCCCGGAAGAAAGAACTCGCCGCCACCGAGCGCGGCTGGATCAAGGGCCGCGACGAATGCTGGAAGGCGAAGGACCTGCGCCGCTGCGTCATGGAAAGCTATCTTCAGCGCATTCACGAGCTGCGCCAGGGCTACGCTGGTTCGCGCACGCAGGACAGCAAGGGCATCAGCACCGGCCCGCTCGTTTTGGAATGCGCGAACTTCGACGCCCTGATCGGCGTGACGTTCGTCCAGAGCGACCCGTCTGCGGCCTACCTCCAGTACCGGAATCAGGCCCACGCCGTCGTGTTGCAGCCCTCCGGCTCCGGCGCCCGGTACACGGCATCCTATGAGGACGGTGCGGTAAGCATGTGGACCAAAGGCACGGAAGCCCTGTTGCAACTACCCAAGGGCCCTGAGATGAAATGCGGCATCAGGCAGCCGGGTTAATCCACGTCAGGTCCATCCGTCAGAATGTCCGGTTGAAGGAAAACAGGCCGGTGTCCGGGTCGCCGCGTCCGCTCAATTCGTTGGCGAGTATCTGGCCTGCGAGCATCGAAAAGGTAATGCCGTTGCCGCCATATCCCAACACCGCATAACAATTCGGCTGTCGCGGCACGCGGCCGATGCTCGGGCTTCCAGTGACCGATCCGCCGAACGTTCCGCACCAGGCGAATTCGGCCGTCACATCGGCATGCGGCATGAGCTTTTTCAGTTTCGCCTGTATCGCGGCGGTTTTCTCCGGCAGCAAAGCGTCGCGCGCTGCCTCGTCCTCGAATTCCTCGTCCTCGCCGCCGCAAACGATGCGCCCGTCCGGCGTCGTGCGCATGTAGATGTAGGGATCGGCTGCTTCCCAGATCAGGACTTCTCCCGGCCAGAGGCCGGAAGGCTTCTGCGGCACGGTCGCCAGCGCCCAGGTCGACAAGAGTTGATGGCCGGCGCGCGGTACGCCTTTCGCAACCTCGTAACCTGTCGCATACACAAGCGTACCCGCAGAGAATTCGCCCCGCGACGTGTGGATGCGAACGCCTTGCTTCGAGGCGTCCACGCATTCCACTTCGACCGGATAATAGAGCCGTGCGCCCGCCTGCACGGCGCTGCGCAGAAAGGCGCAAGTCAATTCGACCGGATTCGCCGCGAGATTGCCGCCCGTCAAGAGGGCGGCGCGTCCCGCAATGCCGTATTCTTCCTTTACCACTCCGGCCGCAAGAAAGCGCACGGGCAGACCGGCCTTGCGCCGCATCTCCGCCTCTCCCCGCAAGCCGGCAGCATCGAGCACATCGCCCTGCAGATAGAGCGAGCGACGCGGCACGGCATCCGCGTCCATAACGAAATCGGCGAGCCGCGCGCGGAGAGCGGCTACCGCCAAAAAGGAGCGCTGCCATATGCGTCGCGCACGCTCTTCACCGATACGCTTCGCCAACTGTCCGAGGGGAATATCCAGCTCGTATTGAACAAGCGCCGTGCTTGCCGCAGTCGAACCCGTTGCCGGCGTCCGGCGATCAAGAACTGCAACCGAAAAACCTTCTTGCGCCAGGGCATCCGCGGTCATTGCGCCGCTCACGCCCGCGCCAATGATCGCCACGTCGAATTTTTTCGCGCCGCGAAACGACTGTGACCCCAGACGAGGCCGGCCATATGCCCGCCACAGCGGCTGCCCCATCCGCAGGTCCTTGTTTTCGGTTATCATGGCTTCGCCGCCCCTTCGCACAGGCGCGGCCTTCGGGCCGCGTTCACGCATCACAACGGCCAACCCGCACAGGGGGTTGCATCGTCCCGGTATAGCTGGGTCTCCCCTGTGCACAGGCCTGCAGGCAGCGGTTGCCTTCGCGCCTTCCTGCCGCCACACTTCCCGGCCATTGCGCGGGCAATGGCGCGGCTGACGGGGACGCAGGGGGCGCATGGTTACGTTGCAGAGACTGTTGCAATTCGCAGCGCTGGGATGCGTTGTCGCGCTTCTTGCCTCGTGTGCCGGCGGCGAGGATTTTCTCGAACCCGCCGAGCCGAACGGCCACCACCCTTTCCCCGAACGGCATGCCACGCCGGGCCGTCATCACCATGAAATTCATGGCATAGACATTGCCAAATATCAGGGCGAGATCGACTGGCATGCCGTGCGGCGCGGCGGTGTCGACTTCGCGTTTATCAAGGCAACCGAAGGAACCGACCGGCTCGACGAACGCTTCGCGCAGAACTGGGCAGCAGCCAAGGCCGCCGGCGTTCCGCGCGGCGCCTATCATTTCAACTACTGGTGCCGCTCGATGGAGGAGCAGTTCCAGTGGTTCCGCCGCAACGTGCCGCGCGACAGGGACGCCCTGCCCCCGGTGCTCGACCTCGAATGGAACCACGTATCGCCCACCTGCCCGCGCAAGGTCTCGCGTGCTCATGCGCAAAGCGAAATACGCAAGTTCGTGCGGCTCGCCGAGGCCTGGTATGGCAAGCGACCCATCCTTTACACCGACATCCGCTTTTATCGCGATGTGTTGGCCGATGGCTCCTTTTCGCAATATCCGCTCTGGGTACGGGCCACCAAAAAGCTGCCGCAGGAATTTTACAAAGGCCGCAAATGGGTCTTCTGGCAATATTCCGACCGCTCCCGCATTCCCGGCATCAGGGGCAAAGTCGACAAGAATGCTTTCGCCGGCTCCCGCCGCGACTGGCAGCGGCTTGTCGCCTCGAACTTCGGGCATGGCTCCGTAGCAGGACCCGCAACGCGGACCGAACCGCGCAAACCTGAAACGAAGCAACCGGCTGCGCCGCCGCCAACGGCTGTTGCGACGGCCCGGAAGCCTGCGGCAACGGAGCCCCTAAGTGCGCAAACCACGCCTGTCGCGCAGACACAAAATGCAGCGCCGGCGCAGGCTCCTGCCTCTTCGCCAGCGCGGGCGATAGTCGAAGGCGGCAAGGTGACCGTCGCCGACAATACGCCAGTCGAGTCCACGCCCAACGACGGCAAGCGTGCAACCGCAACGCCTCCCGGCAAACCGCTGAGTCTCGCTCCTGTGAATCTCAGCCCCGCAAAACCGAAAGCAGCCGCATCGCGCTAGCTCCGGCCGGCCGCCGTATCGCTGACGATTCTCCCGTCTTCCATCTGGATCAGCCGGTCGGCGAGATCGATGATCTTGGCGTCGTGCGTCACCATCAGCGTTGTCGTGCCGCGCTCGCGGCCCAGCATCTTCAGCATCTGCACGACAGTGGTTGCGCTTTCCCGGTCCAGAGCTGCGGTCGGCTCGTCGGCGAAAACAATCTGCGGATTGCCGACGAGCGCCCGCGCGACAGCGACGCGCTGCTTCTGGCCACCGGAGAGATTGCCCGACAGATAGTCGAGCCTGTCTTCGAGGCCCAGCAGCGTGAGGACATGTGCGCTGGCCTCCCTCCAGCGCCGCACGGCGGCTGCCCCGTGAACTTCCAGTCCCATGCGCACGTTCTGCATTGCCGTCAGGCTCTCGTGTAGATTGTGCGCCTGAAAGATGAAACCCAGCCGTCGCCGGCTGGTCACCAGCATGTCCTCGCTGGCGCCGTTCAGTTCTGCGCCCAGAAGCCTTACGCTGCCTTCCTGCACGCGCCGCAGGCAACCCATCAAAGTGAGCAGGGTCGTCTTGCCGGAACCGGATGCCCCGCCCAAGATCGTCAGCTTGCCGCGTTCCAGCGTCAGATCGACGTCATAGAGCGCCTGCTTGCGCGCATCGCCCTGGCCGAACCAGTGCGACAGGCCACGAACTGCGACCGGGCTGTCCGTGTCCGCTGCCGAAACCGCTCGCAATGACGGCAAATCCTGCTTCATGCACCAGACCTCGCGCGCACGAGACTCAAAACAGATCCGCGGGATTGGCCTTGCTCAAGCGCCGCGTGGCGATGGCGCCGGAAATCACGCACATGACAATAGTGCCAGCAAGCACCATGCCCGCACGCCAGATACTCATGTCGAGCGGCAGTTCGGCTGCGCGCGTGACCAAGGCGTAAAGACCCAGCGAAATCGCCATTCCCGGAATGAAGCCAAGCACTGCCAGCACCAGCGCCTCTTCCAGCACGATCGAAAGAAAAAACCGTTGACGATAGCCGATCGCCTTGAAGGTCGCGTATTCCTTCATGTGATCGGCAACATCGGTCGACAGCACCTGATAGACGATGATAACCCCGACAAGAATGCCTATGACGATGCCGAATCCGAAGACCAGTCCCACCGGCTTTTGCGTCGTCTGGAAAGCCCGGTCCCTGGCTATCGCCTGCGCGATGGTTCGCACGCTGGAATCGTATGCCGGCAGGGCCGCGCGCAACCTCTCTGCAACGCTCGACGCATTGGCCCCCTCCGTCACACTGACCATGATGTAGTTGGGAGCGCCGGAACTGCGTTGCGGAAACATTTTGAGGAAAGTCTGATCCGACGTCACCAGATACCCATCGGCAACGAACCCTCCGCCAAGCCGGAAAGTTCCCACCACAGTCAGCTGGCGGCCAAGCGCTTCGAAGACATAGGGCTTTCCTGCATCGATGGAATCGAACACGTCTTTGGGTGCGTTGCGCGTCTTTCTGTCTATCAGAACGCGATAGGACAGCGTCAGGTTCGCCGCTCGCGCCTTGATCTCCGGCGTACGAAAAACGTCCGCTGCCGGGTCGATGCCGAACACGTCAAGCGTCCTGATAGTCCCGTCTTTCTGCTTCCAATCCAGCTTGCCGTGATAGACCGGTGTTGCGCGCCCGACCCCTGGAACGGACAGCGCCTGATACATGCGCTGACGCGGCAGCGGACTGCCATCGCTCAACGTATTCATGTCCGACGCCACGATCATGATGTCTGCATTGAACTGTTCGTAAGGGATGCGGATCGTCGAAATGAGCGCGCCGAGAAACCCCAGTTGCATGAACACGAGAATGTTGGCGAAGGCCACGCCCGCCAGCGCCGCCGCCAGCCGCGGCTTGCTGTGAATCAATTGAAGCCAGCCTATCGGCAGCCTGCCGAACAGGGCTTCCATCACGCGGGTCACGGATCGCCCCGCACAGCTATTTGCGCTGTCACCTGAAGGTTGGTGAACCGGCGTGCGACGGCCGACGAATCCGGGTCGAGCGTCACGGACACTTTGATCACACGGGCGTCGGTGTTGGCCGCGGGGCTTGCATCGACCAGCGTCTGTTTGGCGACTTCCAGACCAATCCGCGTTACTGCGCCGTGCAATTCTGCCGGCAAGGATTCTGCTTTCGCCACCACTTTGTCGCCCAGCGCAACGCGCTTGATCTCGGTCTGATATACTTCGACCTCGATCTTCATCTTGTCGATATCGCCGATGTTCATGATGCCCTGCGCGCCCGGCTTCTCGCCTGCGCGGGCTACGATCGTCAGCACTGTGGCGTCGATTGGCGCGCGTGCATAGGCTTTGTCCAGATCGGCCAGCGATCTGTCGAGATCGGCGCGGGCGCTGTCGAGATTGCGTGCCGCAACGATGACGTCGGGCTGCTTGTCGACATCGCCGTCGCCGTAACGCGAAAGGGTCGCTCTTGCGCGCTCGACATCGCGATTGGCCTGCGCCAGCGTTGTCCTGCGCAGTTCGTAGGCCTGATCGGACAGATACCCGCGCTTGCGCAAAGGCTCGCTGCGGTCGAAATCGAGTTTGGCATTCTTTGCCGTCGCCACAGCCCGCTCCAAAGCGGCTTTCGCCTCTTCCCGGCTCGCCAGCGTGGCCGCGCGCACTTGCGCCAGCGTCGCCGCCCGCGCAGCGACCGCCGCCCGGGCAGTCTCCAGCGCCGCTTTCAACTGCCGTTCGTTATCGAGAACCGCAAGCACCTGCCCTTTCGCAACCCTCTCGCCCTCCTTGACAGCAAGCGTGGCGATGCGCGCGTCTCCAGCGCCATAGGGCGGCGCAATCGTAATCACTTCGCCCGCTGGCAAGAGCCTGCCAAGACCCGCAACAGGTCGGGACTTTTCCGCGGCCTGGGCAGCTGCGGCCTTGCGCGGCGCGGGAATGGCGATGGGCGAACTCGTGCCGCCGCCCGGCTGCAAACCGAGAATCGCCATCGCCTTGCGCACGCCCGGCGGCTGGAAATACAGCCCGACAACGCCGCCCGCGAGCATAAGCAGCATAAGCAGCGGAACGAATCGCGCGATGCGGAAGATACGCCACATAGGCCCCATGGCGGGATGGTCGATGGTCTCGCTCCGGCTGACGACGACCAATGGAAGATCGCTTTGCGCCCCGGCGCCCGGCGCTGCCGAAACCTGCGCATCGGTGACGGTTGCCGCATCCCGGGCCGACGTTTGTCTGTCGCTATCCATGATCGCCGGCCACGGCCATACCGCCCTCTGGACAATTAATGAACCAAAAGTCATTATATAGGCAAATGAAAACGAGACAAGAGCGAATGAGCGCCTCTTCGAAGATGCCGCAGTCCGGCGCGGGACGGCGGACACGCACTGCCGGCGCCGCGCCACCCAGGCGACAGCGGCGCAAGGAAGCGCGCCCTGCCGAAATCATTGAAGCCGGCCTGCAGGAATTCGCTCTATACGGCTATGCCGGAACGCGGCTGGAAAACGTCGCGCGCCGCGCCGGTATCGTGAAAGGTACGATCTATCGTTACTTCGCCGACAAGGAAGCTCTGTTTCTTGCGGCGGTGCGCTCGCGAGTCGCCGGATTGCTGGAAGAGATCGGCAGCTTTGCCGGCACGTTCGACGGAACGACGCAAGAATTGCTCACTGTTCTTTTGAAGCAGGTCTACACGCGCCTTGTCGATTCGGACCTGCACATTCTCGTGCGGATCATTGTGGGCGAAAGCGGCAATTTCCCGCAATTGAGCGAATTGTATTATCGCGAAGTCGTCTCGAAAGGCCGCCCGATGCTCGATGTCATAATCCGGCGCGGCATCGCGCGCGGAGAAATTCGCAGCGGCGCAGCAGCCGAATTGCCCATCGTCATGATGGCGCCCGCACTCATGGCCGCCATCTGGAAAATGACATTCAACCGCTACGACGAGATCGCAACGGAGAAATTTCTCGCAGCGCATGTCGATCTGGTTCTGCACGGTCTGCTGACGCCGCAGGCGCAACTGCCCGGCCGGACGAACTATCCTGAATAGGGCCTGCGCAGCATGGCCCAGATGGCGTAGCCGCCATAAAGCCTCTGCACATCGAGCTTCAACCCGTGCGCGATGGCAAGTTCGTCCAGCACTGTTTCCATATCCAGACGCGGTTCGACGCTGAACATCTTCAGCCAGCGGAACAGAAGATGGCGGAAAGGCGCCGGCAGATCCCTGCTGTCATGGAAGTCGGCGATCAGCAAGGCGCCGCCGGGCGCGAGCATGCCCGCCGCGAGATCGAGAGCCTTCCACCAGTCCGGAATCATCGAAAGCGAGTAGGAAATGAAAATCCGGTCGAACGTTCGCTGCCCGAACATGTCCTGGGGGTCGAACTGCGTAGCATCGCCCTGCGCCGTCTCGATGCGCTTGGCCAGACCGGCATGGGCGATGGACGAGCGCGCCTTCTCCAGCATCACGTTCGAAATGTCGAAGCCGTAAAAGCGCCCGCCAGGAAATGTTTGCGCCGCCTGCACGAGATTGCGCCCGGTGCCGCAGCCGATTTCGAGTACCTTGCCGCCTTCCGGCACCCCAAGCGACGCGATCAGCTTGTCGCGGCCAAGCAGATAGGGTTTGCGGGTAACATCGTAGATGTGCCGCTGCCAGCGGTACATCCTGTCCATGTGAACGGCAGCGTTGCTCATGACCGGCTCCCTTGCCTGACGATGGACGTGGAGGCGTTCGCCCCGCACGCGCTCCTGTTGACTGCACCTGCGCTCGCCTAGCCCTACTGGATCGCGGGACCGTTGAGCGTATAAAGATGAAACATGCCGTAAATCGAGGAGCGGTCGCGTTCGTGCATCTCGCGGCTGCGTGCCTCGTGATAGGTCCATTGCGAAAGCAGGTGTTCGGGAATGCGCCCCGGGAGCAGGCGCTCGTCGGCCGCGGTCCTGAAAATGACGCGCGCGCCCGGCCGCGCCGCTTGCGTGATCGAGGTCCACAGCTCGGTCAATGTGGCGTCATTCATCCAATCCTGCGCATCCAGCAACACGAAACAATCGACGCTCTGCGGCCCGCTCGCATCCAGAAACGCCGTCATGGATTGGTGGCGGATATCGACGCGGGCCGCATTGGCGCGCACGATCTCGAAATTCTCCTTCTTCAGATAGGGCGGCGCGGATGCCGACGGCACGTCCTGATAGCCGCGGCCGAAGGCCTGCCACGCAAAATAATTGTCCTTGATGTCGAAGCCGCAGGCGAGCTTTTCCAGCCGCTGGCGCAGAACCGCGGCCATGCCGCCCGTCTCGTTGCCCGCCAACGCCACATATTGCGCCGGCGGAATGCCCAGACCGTATAACGAGGCAGGCTGGTTAACGATCCAGCGGACCAGTTTGCGGTCGAATACCGGCGCGAAGTGCTGGTCGAACAAGGCCCGTTGCTCGTCCATGGTTTTCGCCTTGAGGATTTCGCGCGGCTTGCAACCGTTGAGGCGCGCCAGCACATGCGCGGCGCCGATGAAGCGTCCGAGCAGTCCGTGCCGGTAGAATCCGCGCGCGAACATCGAGATCCGCCGCCGTCCGTTGACGCCGCGCCCATCCCAATAGTGCCGCGTTTCGGCATCGAGATGGTTGCGGATGTATTTCTCGTACGCCTTTACATTGCCGCGCAAATCAGCGCGCCCGAACAGGTTGAAAAATGCGGCATGGTTTGGCAAGTGCATGGCCGCGGCCAGCTTCATCCTGTTCAGCGCAATATGCGCGTCGTTGAGATCGACACCGGTGATCCGCGCTGGATTGGCTGTCAGATAACTGAGAATATTGCAGCCGCCCGATGCTATCGCCGCAATGTGATCCGTCGGCTTGATCTGCAGCGCTTCCATGTCGATGTCCGGATCTTCCCAGATCTGCGGATAAACAAGGTTGCGGAACGCCAGCGTAAAGGCGCGCTCGAGAATACCCTTGCGCGAGAGGGTCTTGTTCTGGTGAACAGCCGCGCGCAAATGGTCGGCAGTATTTCTGCGCACGCCCGATACAGCTTCGGAAACGGCTTCTGACAAGGCTTTTCTCCGCAAGTGCAGGCGGCCGGCCCGGACTGGAATGCGGCCCCTGTTATTTATCCGGACCGGCCTATGCGAGTCGCATGACGCTTTCATTGCGGCGCTGTTGCAGTTCGATGAACAGTCTTTGGGTCGTGTCATGCAATCGACGCACGAATGTGTTCCGACGCGCCCGACGCAATGTCGTACATGCATGCAAGGGCGCCCCACAGATGCTGGATGCCGTCAGCACAATAAAGAAAGTCCTGATCGTGACCGACGCGTGGCGGCCACAGGTCAATGGCGTCGTCCAGACCTATCTCTGGCTGCAGCGCGAACTGCCGCGCATTGGCGTCGAGGTCGAGTTTCTTACACCTGACGGCTTCAAAACCTTTGCGATGCCAACCTATCCCGAGATTCGCCTGGCCCGAACCACCACGCGTCATGTCGGCAATATCGTCGACTCTTCACGGGCTGACTTCGTCCATATCGCGACCGAGGGTCCGCTTGGCTGGCATGCCCAACGCCACTGCCGCAAGCATCACATTCCATTTTCGACCTGCTATCACACGCGTTATCCCGAATACATTGCCGCGAGATTTCCGGCGCCACTGGCTTGGTCCTATGCCGTCCTGCGGCGATTTCACAATGCGGCCGCCGTCACAATGGCGGCGACAGAACAGCTTGCAGAAGAATTGCGCGAGCGCGGTTTCGCGCGTGTCGCGCATTGGCGCCGCGGGATAGACGTCGCCATGTTTCGCTCGGGTCCCGTTGCGGAGTTCGATTGGCCCCGGCCCTACTTTCTGTTTGTCGGGCGCCTTGCCATCGAAAAGAACATTGAAGATTTCTTGAAACTGGATCTGCCGGGAACCAAAGTCCTGGCTGGCGACGGCCCCGCGCGGGACTCGTTGCAAAAGCGGTATCCAGCCGCAAAGTTTCTCGGAGCGAAATACGGACAGGACCTTGCTTCGATCTATCGAACCGCCGATGTCTTCGTTTTCCCGAGCAGGACGGACACGTTCGGCCTCGTCATGGCCGAAGCCCTTGCCGCAGGCGTTCCGGTCGCCGCATACCCGAGCGCGGGCGCACAAACGATCCTTGCAGGAACGGACTGCGGCATTCAGGACACTGATCTGCGCAAGGCTGCCCTTGCGGCTTTGTCCATCGATCGGGACCTCTGCCGGCAGACCGGCAGTATGCACTCCATCGGGGCCAGCGCGCGCTCGTTTCTGGAGATCATGCAACGGGCAAAATCAAGCCGGACCCTGATCGCGGAGTAGGCGGAACACTTACAGCCTTTCAGGCCGCAGGGCGCAACGCCTGCTCGCCCTCTTCGACGTCGTCGTCCGCATCTGCTGCAACGCCCCGCACTTCCTGCCAGTAGATCAATTCCAGCCGGCCGTCGAAATGCTCGACGACGGCCGAGCACGATTCGACCCAATCGCCGGTGTTCACATAGGTGACGCCGCCCATGTCGCGGACGACGGGCTTGTGGATGTGGCCGCAAACGACGATATCCACCTTGTGCCTTCTGGCGTCGTTCACGACAGCTTCCTCGAACGCTGAAATGAAGCTCACGGCCCGCTTGACCTTGTCCTTGCTCCATTGCGAGAAGGACCAGTAAGGCAGGCCGAAGTAACGGCGGACGCGCGCAATGTGTCCGTTAAACCATATCGCAGTATCGTAGGCCCAGTCGCCGAGAAAGGCGAGCCACTTGGCGTTGCGCACCACCGTATCGAACTTGTCGCCATGCAGCAGCAGAATCTTCCTGCCGTCGGCGCATGTATGCAATGCCTCTTCGACGATCTCGATACCGCCGAAGTTGTGACCGAGATAGTCGCGGAAAAATTCGTCGTGGTTGCCCGGCACGTAAACAAGCTCGCAGCCCTTGCGAACCTTGCGCAGCAGTTTCTGCACCACGTCGTTGTGCGCCTGCGGCCAGTACCAGGACTGCTTCAGCCGCCAGCCGTCTACGATGTCGCCGACAAGAATGATCTTGTCCACATCGTGGTATCGCAGAAAATCCACCAGCTTGTGCGCCTGACAGCCGCGCGTTCCCAAATGAATATCGGAAATAAATAGCGTGCGCACGTGGCGCACCTGCGATTCGTCCGTCACCGGCTCTACCCCCGTTTCGATAGCAAAGCGGATCGGCGATTTGTGTCACGTTTTAATGACAGGAAGCTCATTTTTCCGGTCAATCGCGTCATTTCGCGCTTGCGCCCCCAAACGTGTATAAGAGCCAGTCCCGCAACCGACCGGATTTAGCGCCAGCTGTGACCTTTTTGCTCGCCCACCTCTCCGACGCCCACATTGGCCCGTTGCCGAAGCCGCGCCTGTACGAAATCATGAACAAGCGTTTCACCGGCTACATGAACTGGCAGCGGCGCGCCCAGATTCATTCAATGCCGATGCTGGGCCTTATCGTCGATGACATCCTCGGCGCGAACCCGGACCATATCGCCATGACCGGCGACATTCTGAATCTCGGTCTGCCGGGCGAGTTTCCTTATGCGCGCACCTGGCTCGAAACGCTCGGCGATCCGAGCGACGTCAGTTTCGTTCCCGGCAATCACGACGCCTATGTTCGCTCCTCGCTCCTGCACATCGGCGAAACGTTCGCCCAATGGTGCGCGAACGACGGCGACAGCCGCATGACATTCCCCTACCTCCGGGTTCGCGAAAAGGTTGCGCTTATCGGCCTGTCCTCAGCCATTCCAACCGGGCCTTTTCTGGCTTCCGGCAAAGTCGGCTCGCAGCAAATGCAAAACTTCGGCCGTATGCTGGAAGAGACCGGGCGCCAGGGCCTCTGCCGCGTCGTCATGATCCATCATCCGCCGTGGCGCGGCGCAACCAATCCCGGCCGCGGCCTGCGCGATGCCCGCGCCTTCGAAAACATGATCGCCGCGCACGGCGCCGAGCTGGTGCTGCACGGACACAATCACCGGCGCATGGTGAAACTGCTGGACGGCCCGGACAGCCAGACACCCGTCGTCGGCGTCGCCTCGGCGTCCGCCGTTCCGGGGTCGCCCCGGCATTTGGCCGAATACCATCTCTACGAGATCGAGCAGGACGGCAATGCGTGGCGGATAAATTGCCGCGTCCGCGGCGTGCGCTCTGCAGGCGGGCCGATCGAAGACATCGAAAGCCTGAAACTCACGTAACTTCGGTGTGCCGCACAATCTTGTTCATGAAAATGCGACTGCGCTCAGAATTGAAGAATTGTTCATATCGCCCTTGTGCATCTTGCAATTGGCGAGATGAGCAAAAGACGTCTTGCTTTGACGCCGCGTAGCGGGGCGCTTCCGCAACGTCGCTTACCGGTGAAGCACATGACGACCAGCGTGCAGGAAGCACACAGACAAGCAGGCCGCTGGCGCCGAACTCGCTCTACGGCGCAGGCGCCGCGCCGGAACCGGCCTTGAAGAATTTGGCAATCCACATGCCCTCGCCCATGGTCCAAAGGAAATAGACCGCCCCGGCCAGCGCAATCAGCAAAACGACGAAGCCGACGAACAGCGCCAGAAACTCGATGGCATCCCATAACCAGGCGAAAGCACTTCTGCGCGGCGCAGCGGCAACATTCTCATTGAGCGCGGGCGCGCGCGCGGCGCCTCGCTTCCCGGACCCGGTTTCGCCTTCCGCCGGCATGGTCGCGGCAGTCGCCTGTACCGCGCCAGTGAGCCCCAAAGGTCCTGCGCCAGCCGGCATCCCGGCCTTCTCCAACGGCTCGCCGCGTCCTTTCTCGGCCAGCAGCGCCCGTGCGGCGTCTTCCACGGTCCGGTCCGAAGCAAGCGCCCGTTCCCTTTCCAGAAGACGTCGCGCCACATAGCCCGACACCGCCTCGGCCATCGTGTCGCGCCGCTCGGATTCGGCCAGGATCACCCTGCCGTGCCGCGTGTCCTGAATGAAGCGGTATGTGCGCTTGTCCGGCCCCATTTCGACAAACCCGATCATGTCTATGAAAAGGCGCGGCCGGTCGCCCTGCGCAATGCCGCCATCGAACAGGCCGACGTCTTCGGGGACCTGCGCGTAAATTTTTTCGAGATATTCAGCGAGCATTTCCAGCCGCGCCAACTCGGCTCCGCGCAATTCGGCGACGACCTCCGACCGTTCGGCTTCCTCGATGCGCGCCCGGCGCATGGCGCCTTTCAGGCTGGGAGCAACGGGTTGAATGTCGGACGTGTTTTCGCTCATGGTACGCATCCCGCATATGAATGGCCAGGGCTGGCCCCGCCATCAGGAACTCTCCGGAGAACAGGCCCCGGGAAAAACACTTTCCGCCGCTTTCCGCTCTTAAACTATCCGGCCCGGCAAAACCAGTATTGTCGCGGCAGGTCGGTCGCGGCCATTGATTTTCCCGCTTTTAACGGCAAAAAGTGGTGCCGCAATGACCGTGCAGAAAACCCGACAGAAAAAGCCAAAGTCCAATGCCGCCTGGGATTTTTGGATTGATCGCGGCGGCACGTTCACCGACGTCGTCGGCCGTGACCCTACCGGGCGGCTGCATGTGGCGAAAAAGCTGTCGGAAAATCCCGGCGCCTGGCGCGACGCCGCCGTGGCCGGCATCCGCGACTTGCTGGGCCTTCCACCCGGCGCAGCTGTCCCGCCGGGACGCATCGCCACGATCAAGATGGGCACAACCATTGCCACCAACGCCTTTCTTGAACGCAAGGGCGAGCCGGTGTTGTTGCTGACGACGAAAGGCTTCCGCGATGCCCTCGAGATCGGCAATCAGGCCCGCCGCGATATCTTCGCCCGCCAGATCGTAAAGCCCGGGCAGTTGTACGCTGCCGTTGCCGAGACGCCCGAACGCCTGCGCGCGGACGGAACGATCGAAAAGCCTCTCGACGAGCGCCACGCCGAGCAAACACTTCGCAAGGCCTTCGCGCAGGGTTACCGTGCGGTTGCTGTCGTGTTCATGCACGCCTGGAGCAATCCCGTGCACGAGAAGCGCGCCGGCGAGCTCGCCAGAGAAATCGGCTTTACCCAGGTCTCGCTCAGCCACGAAGCCTCGCCGCTGATAAAATTCGTAGGCCGGGGCGACACCTGCGTTGCCGACGCCTATCTGACGCCAATTTTGAGAGAATATGTCGATCGCGTCACGCAGGAGCTGGCCGGCGGCGATATCTCCCGTCAGGCAGCGTTCGCCGGCAAGCTGCTTTTCATGATGTCGTCCGGAGGACTGACCGCCGCCCGTCGATTTGCAGGAAAAGACGCGATCCTCTCCGGCCCTGCCGGCGGCGTTGTCGCAATGGCGCGTACGGCGAAATCGGCAGGGTTTCCGCGCGTCATCGGCTTCGACATGGGCGGCACGTCTACCGACGTCGCCCATTATGCGGGAGCTTTCGAACGCTCATTCGAAACCGAAGTTGCCGGCGTCCGCCTGCGCACGCCGATGATGCACATTCACACCGTCGCCGCGGGCGGCGGCTCGATCCTGCACTTCGATGGCGCCCGCTTCCGGGTAGGGCCGGAGTCCGCAGGCGCAAATCCCGGTCCGAAATCCTACCGCAACGGCGGCCCGCTGGCGGTAACCGACGCCAATGTGATGACCGGCAAGCTGCTTCCGGAATACTTTCCGCATATCTTTGGCCCCCGGCACGACCAACCGCTGGACGCTGCAGGCGTTGCCACCGGCTTCGAGGATCTGCGCGCGCGCGCCAAAGCTGCCGGGACCCCCGTGCAAAGCGCGGCGCATGTGGCCGATGGCTTCATCGAAATTGCTGTCGCCAGCATGGCTGAAGCGATCAAGAAAATCTCCGTGGCCCGCGGCTACGACGTGACCCGCTACGTTTTGAACTGTTTCGGCGGGGCCGGCGGCCAGCATGCATGTCTCGTTGCGGATGCACTTGGCATATCGCGCGTTCTTGTCCATCCGCTGTCGTCGCTTCTGTCGGCCTATGGCATGGGTCTGGCGGATATCCGCAGCGTAAGAAGCGCCGCAGCGGAACTGCCGCTGGCGGACAAAAGCATTCCGGCCCTGCGCCGTATCGCAGCAAGGTTGTCCCGCGACAGCGAACGCGCCGTGCGCGAACAGGGTGTCCACCGCTCTGACATCTCCTTCGAGCGGCGGCTGCATGTACGCTACGCGGGAACCGATACTGCCCTGGAAATTCCGTTTCCCCGCAGCTTCGCCGGTCCGTCGCCGGAAGACGCGCACAAATTTTGCGTCGCTGCGACCCGCGCTTTCGAAAAGCTGCATCGCCAGCGCTTCGGTTTCACGGACAGAAGCAGATCGCTCGTCGTCGAAGCAATCACTGTCGAGGCCATCGGCGGCGGCGCAGCATTTGCCGAACGCGCGTCCCGCAGGCTTGTCACGGGAAAGCCCGGCCCTGCGAAACGCACACGTTTCTTTTCGCGCGGACAATGGCGCGATGCCGCCGTTTACCTGCGCGCCGGCCTTTCGCACGGACATCGCATAACAGGCCCGGCGCTCGTGATCGAGGACCATCAGACAATCGTCGTCGAAGATGGCTGGCGCGCAACGCTGACAGCACGCAACCACATTGTCCTTGAGCGTGCGAAGCCGCTCGAGCGCCGCCGCGCCGCTGGCACAAAGGCAGATCCGGTTTTGCTGGAAGTTTTCAACAAGCGCTTCATGTCCATCGCAGAACAGATGGGCGTAGCGCTGCAGAACACGGCAAGCTCCGTCAACATCAAGGAGCGACTGGACTTTTCCTGCGCCATCTTTGACGCCAGGGGACGCCTTGTCGCCAATGCGCCGCACATGCCGGTCCATCTGGGCTCAATGGACCGTTCCGTCGAAACGATAATAAGGGAGAACGGCAAGTTCATCCGCCGTGGCGACGTTTTCGCCATCAATGCGCCCTACAACGGCGGCACCCATCTGCCGGACATCACCGTCTGCACGCCGGTATTCGATGCTTCAGGACAGAAGATTTCCTTCTGGCTCGCCTCGCGCGGCCATCACGCCGATATCGGCGGCATCGCGCCAGGTTCGATGTCGCCGCGCGCCACGCATATCGATGAGGAAGGCGTCTATATCGACAATGTCCGCATCGTATCGCGCGGCGTCTTCGAAGAGGCGCGCGTTCGTGCGCTGCTGACGCAAGCGAAGTATCCCGCGCGCAATCCAGCCCAGAACATTGCAGATCTCAAGGCCCAGGTAGCCGCCAATATCATGGGTGCGGGACTGCTCGCAGAGCTGGTCGAAGAGTTCTCCGCACCAACAGTCCGCGCCTACATGGGTTACGTTCAGGACAACGCCGAGGAGCATGTCCGCCGCGTCATTGCAAAACTCAAGAACAGCCGGTTTTCGGTCGAAATGGACAATGGTGCGCGCATTGCCGTTCGCTTGACCATCGACAGGAAGAAGAGACAGGCGCGCGTGGACTTCACCGGAACCTCGCCGCAACAGCCGGACAACTTCAACGCGCCCGAACCCGTAACCCGCGCCGCCGTGCTCTACGTCTTCCGGACGCTGGTCGACGACGATATCCCGATGAACGCCGGCTGCATGCGCCCCATTGATCTTGCGGTTCCGCCAGGCTCCTTGTTGAGTCCGCAATACCCCGCAGCCGTAGTCGCGGGAAATGTCGAAACGTCGCAACAGGTCACCGATTGCCTCTTCGGCGCGCTCGGCGCACTCGGCTCGGCGCAGGGCACGATGAACAATCTCACCTTCGGCAATGCGCGCCACCAATACTACGAAACCATCTGCTCCGGAGCACCGGCCGGCGAGGGCTTCGACGGTGCGGCTGCGGTGCATACGCACATGACCAATTCGCGCCTGACCGATCCGGAGATCCTTGAATTGCGTTTTCCTGTAGTCCTTGAGGATTTTCACATCCGCCGCGGTTCCGGCGGCAAGGGCAAATGGAACGCCGGCGACGGCGTGTCCCGCACGATCCGGTTTCTCGAGAGAATGGACCTGGCAATCCTGTCGGGAAGAAGGAAGACCGCCGCCTTCGGAAGCGCCGGCGGAAGCGAAGGCGAACGCGGCCGCAACAGCGTGCGGCGAAACAGGCCTCGTAGCGGCAAGCGGATCGAGAACCTTGAAGGATGCGATCACACATCACTTGCTGCAGGTGAAGCGGTCACGATCATCACGCCCACGGGCGGCGGCTGGGGCGATCCGCGAGACCGCTGAATACCCTTCACTTTCCTCGCCGCAGAAAAATATGGCTACGGTTGTAAACGCCCTTCCGCTGCTTTAGGCTGCACATATCGTATTGCGATTTAATGCAATCGGATAAAACAACCGGAGGGGAACAGATGAGACCAATCCTGACTGGCGCTACCGTGCTTGTTGCGGCCGCGATCACCGCCGCGCCCGCCTCGGCGCAAAAGCTGACTATGCGCAGCATCACCATTGGCTCCAACCCGGCAGGTTCGACGTACTTCCTGATCGCAGGCGGCCTTGCCAAGATGTACCAGGAAAATCTGAAGACCAGAGCCACGGCGCAACCGCACGCCGGGTCCAGCGTCTACATCCCGCTCATGGACAGCGGCGAGATTACCATGGGTCTGAACAATTCGCTCGACAGCGGCATGTCGTTCAACGGCAAGAAGCCTTACGCCAAGAAAATGAGTAACCTGCGCACGCTGGGCCGCATCTGGATCCTGCCCTACGCCTATGTCACCAAAGCCAGTTCCGGCATCAAGACGATGGCAGATCTGAAGGGCAAGCGTGTCGTCGTCGACTTTAAAACCAACGTTTCGCTTGGTGATGCCGACCGCGCCTTGCTCGCCGCTGCGGGCCTTACCGAGAATGACGTGAAGTCCACACCCGCCGGAGGCGTCGTCGCCGGACTGAACATGGTTACGGAAGGCCGCGCCGATGCGACGACGGTTGCGGTTTCCATGCCGCAGATGCGCAAGGCGCATGCCTCCGTTCCCGGCGGAATGTTCGTCATCCCCAACGGCGAGAAAGGCACCGACGACTTTTACGGCGAGCGGATGCCCGGTCTCTACACGTTTAAGGTAAAACCATCGAAAGTCATGCCCGCCGTCGACGCGGAAAAGACAATCACCGCCTTCGACACCTATCTCAACATTTCCGGCAAGGTTTCTCCGGAAGACGGTTATCTGCTGGCCAAGGCTCTGTACGAGAACTGGAAGAATCTGCAGAAGGACTACCCGCCGCTGCGCAACGTCGCCCAGGACAAGCTCGCGCCGTCGAACGCCGTGTTGCCGTATCATCCCGGCGCCATGAAGTTCTACAAGGAAGTCAAACTCTGGACGCCCGATCACGACACGCGGCAGGCGAAGTTGAAATAACATTTCCGCAAGATACCTTGCCGCTCATCGAAGCCGCCCGGTACGCCGGGCGGCTTTTCACTTTTTCGGGCCGCTCCTGGCCTCCTTCAGCGCCTGCGCAATGCGCGCACCCGCCTGAGGGTCAGCCGTCACGTCAAGGATGAAGCGCTTCTTTTGCGGACCCACCTTGAGAAAGTGAAACTGGTTGTCGATGCTCGCGAGTTGCAAAGGCCGTAGTGAATCCATGACCGTCGCAAGCCGGGACGCATCTCGATTGGAAACAAGCTTGCTGTCGATCCGGTCTCCGACGCTCCCGATGCCGTGCGTCCGGTAGCTGGCGAACAGACCGCGCGTCTCAACGATGAAATCGTCATCTTCAATATCAATGCTTCGGATGTATCGCCGGCAATAGAATTCCATTCCCCCGGTGAATACCAGAAGGATCGGGGTAAAAATGAAACTCAGTTGCATGCCGGGTTCATTGCCTGTCGCCATCGCATAAAGACCGGCGGCGATGGACACGACGAACAGAAAAGCGAAGAACCAAAGTAGCCCGAGAGCGCGCCAGTCCCTCGTATTGGCGTAGATTCGCATTGTCGTCTCCCGCTTGCCCTGATTGTCCAGTTTGCAGGTTGGGCTATGAAGCAGGCATGCGTCAACGCACGGACAACAAATTGCCTGATGGGTCGTGGCTAGCGGCCCGGCGGCACGTAGACCCCGTCGGACCGGAATGTTCCGCTACGTGGCGGCAATGGGTCCAGCGCCAGCGGCGCACCCGGCTCCAGCGGCCGCAACCGCCCGTAAGTGGAGCCGCCGTAGCCGCTCTGCGGAACGACATTCGTTCCGGGCGGAGGCAGCCGGATTTCGCCGACACTAACCGGCGGCAGACGGTTGATGGATTTGTTCAAGGCGATCGTCCGCTTAGGCATCAGCCTCCGCGCCATTTCGAAATCCGGCTCCATAAAGGGATGATCGGGCAGATTGTCCTGCCGCGGCGAAGGCGGAGCCATGATATCCTTGATGACCGGCCTGCAGTAGCGCCGAAGTCCGCGCGACGTGTTGCCATGCATGGCGAGATCGAAGTGGAAATGATTGTCGTGCAGCGCCACGCCAGGTCCGAGAACAGTGCGGAAGTATCGGCAGGCCCCCGCATGCGTTTCGCGCATAAAGGCCTGTTCCTGCGGATCGCCGCGACGCCAGTGTTGCACCACTTTCAGCTTGCGACCGTCGCCAACGGTAAAGGCGCCAATATCCAGCGCATTGCCGAAAGCGTGTTCCGATAAGGGTGAACCAGGGTTGTGATTGCGCCGGCGGCAGCCGTAGGATCCCATCGTCGAAATCTCGACCACAGGCTGCCCGAAGCGCGCGCGCGCAGCAGGCTGCACAACATCGCTCACCCAGCGGTCGAGCGCCGCAATCATCGGGCAGTTCAAAGTTGCGCGCGAATGCAACTTGACGCTGCCGTTCGCCAGCGCCGTCACGTAGAAGGGGCTATCGAGCCCGCACATGCCCGGTCCATCCATCGCCGGGCGCGGGGTGACGTAGGCTGATCTTTTGACCAGCTTTTGCGACAGGCAGGCGCGCTCCGCCGCGCCGCGCCACGCCGGCCGCTCGGGCCGGTCGACTACGCCGCACCCGGCCAGACCCGACGCAACGACGCCAGCGCATACCAACAGGACGGCATATTTCGAAAAGCTGCGCGTCATGGATAATCCTTTGACGCCAGCCTTGCGCGCAATTAGTTAAGTAGCGTTCAAACTTTCTGGTTAACGAAACGTCAATCCCTGCAATTCGGCCGAAGTTTCCGTAATTGCCAGCAATTCGACACCGTGTCCGACCCGGGCCCGGCAAGCAAGGAGCCAGAACAATGGTCCGCTTCCTCCCTGTTCTTTTCGCCGCCATCGCAAGTTTCGGCTTTGGCGCCGCCTGGTACATGCTCCTGAGCAAGCCCTGGATGGAAGCTGCAGGCAAGACGGAAGCAGACATGCTCGACGAGAACGGCAAACCAAAAGTACCCGTCGGGCCGATGGTCACGTCCTTTGTCGCCGAGATCATTATGGCCGGGATTTTTGGCATCCTCCTTTCGCAGCTGGGGGCCTCCGCCTTGAACGGATTGATCTATGGTTTTTTGATCTGGCTGGGCTTTGTAGTCACCACGCTTGCAACGAACCACGCCTATGGCGATGCGAAGCCAACCCTGACCCTCATCGACGGCGGCCACTGGCTCGGCGTGTTGTTGATCCAGGGCGCCATTGTCGGCGCGGTGCTTTGAGGTGCAAATCACGCCCGCCGGAAACGCCATTCCGGTTTGACAGCGCGTATCATCATCATTTCCGAAATGTTCTGCCGCGTCAGCATGCCAAGCGCAGTTCCGTCGGCGCCGGTAACAACCATTGCGGCCGCGCCCGACTGGTTGAGTTGTTCCAGCCCCTTGGCCAGGGGGTCGCCGGGACGCATGGATGGCGCGGGGCTTTGCACAGCCTCCATTACGTTCGTATCGCGCGGCATCGTGCCAAGCGCAGCCAGTAGTCCGTCCCGCGTCAGCACGCCCATGGGCTTGCGCAAGGAATCCAGAACCGGGAACTCCACCTGCGGCGTCGCCAGCAGCGTTTGCACCGCGTCTTCCAGGGTGGCATCCGCGCCGAGCGCCGCGAACTTCGTTTCCATCGCGTCGGCGACTGTCAGATCGCTGGTGACATCCTCTATCTCGCTCGCCGCCGCTTCGCCGGCAGCCGCCATGTAGACGAATATCGCAATGAAAATCAGCAGCGGGTTTCCGAAAAGACCAAGAAAACCAAAGAGGATCGCAAGCGCCTGCCCTATGCGTGCAGAGATTCGGATGGCCGCGCGCTTGCCCAACCGCATCGCAAGCAATGCATTCAGGACGCGTCCGCCATCCATCGGAAAGGCCGGTATCATGTTGAACACGACAAGAAACACGTTCGCCGCTGCAAGTTTAGCCACCATGCCGATCGACGGGTCGTCGATGCGCGCAAGCCCCTGCGCCATCGTTGACGAGTCCGTGCTGGCCCCCATGAAAGCGAAAAGCACGATGGCGATGACGACATTCACAGCCGGTCCCGCGACGGCGACCAGCAATTGCTCCATCGGCCTGTCCGGCAATTTCTGCAGCATGGCGACGCCGCCGATAGGCAGCAATGTGACTTCCGGCGTCGGAATGCCGAAATGGCGCGCGGCGAAGATATGGCCAAATTCGTGCAGCAGAACGCAGGAAAACAACAGCACGATGAACACAACATTATTTAGCGCTGCATCGGATCCGCCGCGCATGTAGGCGGACGTTCCGATCCAGACAAGCAACATCAGGAACGTGATGTGGATGCGCACCGCCGTCCCGGCGACCCGCCCCAAAGTGATCGACCAGCTCATCTCGTTTGTCCTGCAAGTTCGGCTAATGCTTTTCGCGCAGTCTAGAGCATCGTGCGAAAAAGTGGTTCCGGTTTTTCGCAGAAAATGCCGATACGCTTCTGTGCATTCAAAAAGTCTCCATTTGAACGCACGCTGATCTAGGGTTTCACATCCGCTCGCCCAAGTCAGCTTGTTTCGGACCCGAAGACGCGACTATCGGTCTTCAGAAAAAGACGCGGTGCAATACCCTGCCCGGCAGAAGCGTCGCCACGCCAGCGATCATCAATCCGATGAATGGCGCAATCATGGCTCTGGAGTGACCACGGATGTTGCCGCGCCGGCGATACACGATCGCCAAAGGAAGGGATATCAGCGTAATTATTGAAAGAACATGGATGGGACTGTAACGGCCTGGCACAATGGCTGTGATCCAGAACGAACTAGTCGCCGTAACGAACATCGCCGCGACGAAGCCGTATCCCAGGCTCCTGTGCAGCGCCGTTCCCTTCCGTTGCACCAACACCGCACAACCGAAAACCGCGGCGGTGACCGCCGCGGCCGTATGGATTTGTATGACGTGCGAGGCACTCGCCAGAGGTTCGAGCGTCATAGACCCGCGCTCTAGCCGGCCTGTGGCCCGTCGGCAGGACGCGATGCCCCGCGCTGGCGCATGAAACGGTCGAACTCCTCGCGATCCTTCGCCTTGCGCAGGCTCTCGACATAGTCGGCGAATTCGCGCGCGGCGTCTTCCAGCTTGCGGCGCTCTTCGTCGAGGCGCGAAAGTTCCGCATCGCGCCATTCGTCGAAGGCCGCGTTGCCAGTGGATCGCGCCCCGGCGGAAAAGCCCCAACCATCGGGCATGGCGCCTTCTGCGCGGCGCTTGCCGGCGCAACCCCAGCGGCGCGCCTTTTCTGGCCAGTTATGCATGACATTCTCCTCAAAGCTTCGTGCAGCATCGACTAGATCTGACGGACGGCCGTTCTTCGCCCGCCAGACTTTCCACAGCAGCAGGGCAAGGCCGACAGGCCACCAGATGATGAAGCCAAGCACGACGGCGGCGATTTCCAGCGCCCTCCATCGCGTGCGGGGGCCGCGGCGTCCCCGCCCTGGTCCGCGTTCCATTTCGATATGAGCCGTAGCCGGCATATCCGTCTCCTTCGCGAAAACGTGACCACATATCCGCCGCGAACGTGTTTTCAGATGCTCGCGCCGCAACCGGAACCGCCCCGGTAGATGTAAATGTTATATACATTAACATCCGGCTTTTCGCAATATCGGCGCTTGTAAATGTTTGTAAACGTACGGGAGGAGACGCCTCAAAATTCCATAGCAGGAGGCTTTGAACTTCAGTTTTTCAATGGATTAAAGACTTGCGCGGGATTTTTGACTTGCGCGGCATCCGGCAGCGGCGCTGGCCGGCGATGCAGGTTAATCACCGGCCGAGCCAGGCCGCCCGCTCGATCATCGCGTAAACAGAGTCCGACAGCACCTTCTGCGGATCCCTCTCCACATCGCCGGCGTCCAGAAATCTGCCCAGCGACAGTGCGGCAACGCCGTGTGACACCGCCCAGATTTCATAGGCGAGTGCTCTGGCTCCGGCCGTCCTGGCGTTCTTTTCGTTCAGAACGGCTTCTGCTGCCCGAATCAACAATTCGAACGTCTTGTCTGCCGCCGCGCCGCCTTCGGCGCTCAATCTCTGACTGTGCCCGAACATTGTGAAATAGAATCCTGGCTCGTCGCGGGCGAAAGTCAGATAGGCGAGACCCATTCGCTGCAGCGCAGCAACCGCGTCGGGCAAACCTCCATTCCAGGCGGCCTCAAGCCGCTCGCCGAACAACTCGTAGCCACGCTTGGCCACCTCGCCCATCAGGGCGTCCCGGTCGGTGAAATGCCGGTACGGCGCAGCCGGCGTCACGCCAACGAGCTTTGCCGCCTCGGACAGGGAAAATCCTTGCGGTCCATGCCGTTCTATCAATGAACGCGCAGCTTCGATCAAAGCTTCCTTGAGCCTGCCATGATGATACCCGCGCCGCGCGTGACCTCCGCCGGAGCCTTTGCCCCACGGCATATGCGCAACAGGAGTATAACCCGGAGAACGCAATCTTCGCTCCTTTCGCAATCGCGAAACGCAATTGCACACGTTGTCTGCTTTTAGCCTCTACTGCGTTCATTTGGCAGAAAATTTTAGCGGCTTCACAAGCTCGGTTTTTCAATGCTTGTTCACACTCGCACAAAGAGAAAAATAATTCGATTGCCAGCGCAGAAATTCACGATAGAATCAAAAACAGAGACGCAATAACAATACACGAATTCACATAGATGAATTCGAAAAAACAAAAATGTTGCGTTCAGGACGGGGGGCAAGATCAACATGTGCACAGGAACAGTTTGCGTAAGAGTGCGTTGTACAGCGATGCAATCGAGTGAAAGATAGGAGGACCGGATGGTTCAATTTCAAACGCTCGACATGTTGGCGATTCTCGCCGCATTCGCCCTGATAGGCGCAATCGTGATCGGCGCGGTATAGAAACCGCAAAGCCCGAACTTCAAAAAAAATTCGCCGCAGCGCAGGATCTCAGGTCTGCCGGATGGCCAAAAAAACAAACCCCGCATCGCTGCGGGGTTTCTTATCTTGCAGATGTGGTGAGGATCAGCTTTTGCCGCGCAGCTTGCCGGCCCAGATTACCAGCGCTTCGATCAATTGCTGAATCAGCTCGCGTCCGACCTGATCAGTGAACTTGCCGTTCTCGTCGAACTTCTGCGCCGCGTTGCCGATCATCACTTGCGGGTTATTCAACGGATGCGAATTGGTCGCAACCAGCATGTGACGCAAATGGTATTGCGCACGCGTGCCACCGATAGGTCCGCCGGATGCGCTTAGCATTGCAACAGGCTTGTTCATCAACGGCTGGTTGGGCGGCCGCGACACCCAGTCGAACGCGTTCTTCAGTGGCGCCGATACCGAATAATTATATTCCGGCGTCGCAAACAGGACTGCATCGGCTTCGGCTATTTGCTTGCGAAGACGCTGTACGGATTCCGGATACGCTTTTTCGCGAATATCATCGTTGTACAGGGGAATGTCGCCAATTTCGGCAATCTCTATGGTTATGCCTGCGGGCGCCACTTCCTGCGCGGCACGCAACGCTGCAGTATTGTAGGACCCTTTGCGCAGACTTCCCGAAATCGCAAGAATAGTGAATTGACTCATGGCTTGCCCAGCCCCCTGTATGATTGAAATGGCGTAGCGGAAATCGATCGATCTGGAAACCGCTCGGAAATCCGGCGCCGCAAGCGTCCGGTATAGGTCTACAGCACCCGCAACAGATACCGCGGCCCGCTCCGCGCCTTTTACCGGCTTCGCGGAACTTGTGCAACGCGATAGCTGCATAAACCGGAAACTTCAGCCACTTTCGATTGAAGACCATCGGAACAGAAATCTCGGCATACACACCCGCTATTCCGCGCGATTACAAAGCCGGCGCTTCGATATAGAATCAGCGGGAATCAAACTGCTCAGGCACAACTTCCGGACGATCCTGCATGACAATTATCATCACCGACGAAGACGTCGCAACGCATCTGTCCGTTCGCGATTGCATGAATGCAATGCGCGTTGCTTTTAGCGATTTTTCCAAGGGCGACGCGGTCAACAGGCCGCGGCTGCGCTATCTGGCGCGCCATCCCGATCCCGGGCTGCGTTATATGGCGAACGTTCACGTCGGGGCCGTTCCGTCCGCAGGTGTGGCATGCGTGCGCGCCGGCTCGCAGATCCTGCGCCCTGCAGGTCCGGACAACCCGCGCCGGTCCTACGAAAACCCAACGTCGTTCAACTGGGGGATCGTCATTATCTACTCCATTGAGACTGCCGAACCGCTCGCCCTTATGCAGGAGTTTCAACTGTCGGGCTTGCGCGTCGGTGCAACCACTGGTGCAGCCGTCGAAGCGATGAGTCGCAAGGACGCCAATAAACTCGGATTGTTCGGAACCGGAAAGCAGGCCCGCAGCGCTCTTGAGGCGATCCTTGAAGCCCGCACCATCGAGCAGGTCTACGTTTACAGCCCCAACCGCATCCATCGCGAGGCCTTCTGCAGGGAGATGGCGCGCCCGGGGGTTCGCATTACGCCAACGGACAATCCGCGCGCCTGTGTTACAGGCATGGATATTGTCGCCTGCGCAACCAACGCGATGGAGCCGGTATTCGACGGCGACTGGCTCGAAGACGGGCAGTTCGTTTGCAGCATTGCGAACTCGGACGTTACCAACAAACGCTCGGAAGTCGACGAAAAGACTATCCGCCGCGCCCACACGATCATCGTCAACGACTGGGAAAGCGTCGTCGACAACGATCAGACCGAATTGCTGAAGCCCATCGAAGACGGCATCGTCTCGCGCGCCAATGTCCACGAATTGGGCGACGTATTCACCGGCAAGGTTTCCGTGGCGCAGGCCGCACGCGGAGAGAAATCCAGCGGCGTGATCTACTTCAAGAACAATTCCGGTCTTGCAATCCAGTTTGCCGCCGCCGGCGCCATCCTGCACGAACGTGTCCTGAAGGCGGGCGGCAACAAGTCAATCCCGAAAGAATGGCTCGGCTCCGATCTTTCATCCTACTATGAAAAAGGCTTTCGCCCCTCACCATAAACTGCAAAATCTACCGTGCCGGCTGCATATCCGGTTGCGGACGTGTCGCATATTGTTTGCCGAGCAGGATCGCCGCCAGAATTGCCCCACCTGTTTCGAACATCCATGCGGATGCAAATGTCTGTGATGGCAACAACAGGCACACGCCGGATACGATCATACCGAGCCGCGTCGCCATGCCCAGATGGCCGAAAAGATAGCCGGTCAGTCCTCCGGATGTGATCCAAATTCCGGCCACCGCGGTTACGACGGCGACGGCGATCGCGAATGGCGAGCCTTTCATGATCAGCACTGGCGCCAAAACGAACAGGAACGGGATGATAAATGCAGGCCATCCGAAACGCACAGAAGCCACGGCTGTCGCCATAGGCGGCGCATCGGCGAGTTTTGCCGCGGTGAAGGACGCTAGCGCCACGGGCGGCGTAATCATCGACATCATGCCAAAATAGAGCACGAACATGTGCGCCGCCATCGGATCGACGCCAAGTTTGATGATCGGCGGCGCCGCCAGTGTGGCCAGCAAAAAGTAGATTGCTGTCGTCGGCATGCCCATGCCGAGAATGATTGCGATCACAGCGGTCATCAAGAGCAGGGCCATCAGGCTGCTGCCGCCGAGCTCGACAAGGATAATCGTAAGCCCGAAGCTCAGTCCCGTGCGGTCGAGTATGCCAAGAATTATGCCGGCCGCAGCGCCGATCACGACGATATCGACCGAAGACTTGCCGGCATCTGTCAGGCAATCCCACAGTCCGCGCATGGTGAGCCGTTTACCCTGATATGTCAGCAGCAATCCGAGAACGACCATTGCGGCAAGTCCGTACAGCGCCGCCTTTTCCGGCTGAACGTTCCAGGCAAACAACGCATAGAGCAGCACCGCAAAGGGCAAGATGAAATACCAGCCCTCTTTCATCACCCGGCCGGCCTTCGGAATGCGGTCCTCGGGCACCGGGGCAATGCCATGTTTGGCGGCTTCCAGATCGGCCTGAACGAAGACAGACAGAAAGTAGAGGCCAGAGGGAATAAGCGCCGCCACAACGACCGATTGATACGACGTGCCTAGCAACTCCACCATGAGGAACGCCGCGGCGCCCATGATCGGCGGCATGATCTGGCCACCCGTGGACGCAACGGCTTCTATGGCGCCCGCGACCGGAGCGCGGTAGCCGGAGTTCTTCATGAGCGGGATGGTGATGACGCCGGTTGACACCACGTTCGACACCGCACTGCCGGAAATCGATCCGAACAGTCCCGACGCCACGACAGCGATCTTGGCCGATCCGCCACGGGAGCGCCCCATGATCGCGGCCGAAATATCGGTAAAGAACGCTGATCCGCCTGCGTTCAGAAGCAATTGACCGAAGAATACGAAAACAATGACGACGCCGGTGATAACCGTCATCGGCAAGCCGAGCATGGCGACGTTGTCGATGCCCAGAAACTGGAAGAAGCTGTCCGGCGGCAGCGAGCGGCCCTGCATTTTGCCCGGCACCAGATGTCCCAGCAGCGCGTAAGCGAAGAATCCCATCAGAACGAGGAAAAGACTCATGCCGGCGGTTCGCCGCAAACCTTCGGCTACGAGGACGACGAGTACGCCGCCGACGATATTCGTTTCAACCGGGCGGTAGAAGGATTCCTGCGACAGCACTGGATAGTTTACGGCGAGATACAGGCCGAATCCCAGTCCGAGTGCGGCAAGCAGCATGTCGAACCATCCCGGCGCCGCTTGCTGCTCGCCGCGATAATTGTAGCACACGAAAATGATGCACAAAGCCAGGGCCAGAACAGTCGCCAGTATCTGCTCCGGCATCAACGCCACGCCAAGCAGCAACATGGCGTCGCCGGCCCATATCACGCCCAGTGCGGTGACGCCCGCACTGAGCCAAACGACGAGATGTTTCGCAAATCCCGGTGACACGCTTTCTTTGTTTTCGCTCACGGTTTGCCTATGCCTTTTTCCTTAAAGAGCTTCGTCGCGCCGGGGTGAAAAGGCATACCTTGATCTCGCGCCATGTTCGCAGGCTTGAACGAAAGCCACAACGGGCTTGCCGCCACAAGCTCCTTTTCGTTTTCGTACATCGCCTTGGCGACCTTGTAGACGATTTCGTCCTTCACGTCCTTGCTGGCAAAGAGAATATAGTCGAAGTGGGTGACCTTCACGGGAGCTGTCACCCCGGTCAGCTTCGGACCCGGCTGCACGGTTTCGATCGTGACACCCGGCAAGAACTTCTGCACCGCGGCCAGGCCTGCGGGCGAATCGTCCATATCGACGAAGCGCACGCCGCCAAGCTGTTTCGCCATCAGGTTCAGATATCCCGTACCCACGGCGCCGACGACGACATCCAGTTTGCCTTCCACCAGCGCATCCCAGTGCTGGCGCAATGACGACACGGCCACCGGCGTAACGTCGTTCATCGTAAGGCCGCCGTTGGCGAGAAACGCGCCCATGAACTCGCCAAACAAAGGCGCAGCGGAAAACTTGCTTGGCACGCGCTTGCCTTTCAGCTCCGACAGCGACTTGATCCCCGACTTGTCGGCAACAACCGGGCCGACGCGAAACTTCATCAAAGTGCCCACGATACGCAAATTCTTGTTCGGCCGGCCCTTCGAAATCGACGCGCCATCCCAGGCCCAGCGAGTCTGCATGATGTTGGCGACGCCGAATTCGAGCCGATTGGCGTTTACTGCAGGAATGTATTGCTGCGTGCCGGCCATTGGCTGCGTGCGCATATTGAAACCGGAATGTTTCGACACGACGGTTGCAATGCCAGCCGACACCTGGCTCGTAGCGCCGTCCTTCGTGGTGCCGATACCAATGGTTTGCGCATTTGCAGCGCTGCCGGCCAATAGTCCCAACGCTACGCCAACGATGATGCGTTTCATGAATTGCGCCTCCGCTTGCCGTCCGCGCCCGTTGCAGACGAGATGTCTGCAAGTGCGGCGGCGCGCGAAATTTCGCACATTCTGATGCCCGTTACAAACGCCTGCATGCACAAAGCGAGGGCAGAAAATGCATGCTTCATGACGCCTTGCGCACAGCAATCAGGCGCGGATCCTGGCGCACAGACAAGCCCGTTCGAATCCCGCGACGCAGACAAGGCGGAGCCGGACTGGTCCGGCCGCCGGCTCCGGAAGCGTCGCCTATTTCATCAACCCGGCTTCCTTGTAAAACCTCACGGCTGCCGGGTGAAACGGAAGTTTCTGGTCTTTGGCCATGTTCTTCCGGTCGAAGGTCACCCACAACGGGCTGGTCGCCTTGAGCTCTTTCGCGTGGTCGTAGAGCGCCTTCGTGACCTTGTAGACGATTTCGTCTTTCGCATCCTTGTGCGTGAACAGCATGTAGTCGTAGCCCATAACGGTCGTGGGCCCGGTTACGCCCGTATATTTCGGGTTCGGTTTCACGGTGACGTACTCGACGCCGGAAAGCATATCGAGAAACTTCTTCGCGCCCGGTCCTTCGGTATTGAAACTGATATAGCGCACCTTGCCGAGCTTCTTGTTCAACAGATTGAGATAGCCCGAACCAACGGCGGCAACGATGACGTCGATCTTGCGCTCGGCCAACGCATCCCAGTGCTGGCGCAGGCCGGAGATCGGCACGGCCTGCACGTCTTTCCACGAAAGCCCGGCGTTTGCGAGATAGGCGTCCATGATCTGTGCAAACAGCGGTGCGGCCGAAAATTGGCTCGGCACACGCTTGCCCTTGAGATCGGACATTTTCATGATGTCCGAATTGCCGTCGACCATGGCCCCGACGCGGAATTGCATCAACGTCGACACCATGCGCAAATTCTTGTTGGGACGGTCCTTGGACATCAGCACGCCGTCGTAGGACCAGTGCGTCTGCATGATATTTGCGGCGCCGAATTCCAGCCGCCCGGCGTTCACCACAGGAATGTACTGCTGCGTTCCACCCATCGGTTGCGTGCGCATGTTCATGCCGGAAAATTTCGATACGATGGTCGCGATGCCAGCGGTCACCTGGCTCGTTGCACCGGCTTTCGTCGTGCCGATCCCGATTGTCTGCGCCTGCCCTGTCAGCGCCGAAAGCGCAAGAATGCCGCCTGCCAGAAACAGTCTGCCGTTCATGAACCCCTCCTGTATCGACCGCGTCTTCGCTGTTTGCGTGACGCCGTTTGCGCTAAACGGGCAGTTTTGCACATTATGGGCGCGGGTTCAAATTATGTCGCTTAGCGATAAAAAAGGCGGCGCATCGCCTGCGCCGCCCGAGGATTTTCCCGAAAAACCGGAATGTGTCACGCCTCTCCGTCTTCGCCCTCTTCGATGGGCTGCACCGCAGTGACCTGCCAGTCCTGCGCGCTACCGGACGGGCGGCGCACGAAAGTCCACACTTCCGTCAGTTCCTGCGGCTCGGTCAGGGACCCTTCGATCACTTTGCCGGATGCGCGCTCTACGACGGCGTCCGCAATGGAAAAACGCATGGCGACCGTCGCATATTCGCCTCCCGGTTCTTTCCAGGCTTCGGAAAGATCGCCCTGCAGCAGCTTCACGCCGGAAATCCGGATCGCTTGACCCTGCTTCTTGTTTTCCTCGATGTCTTCGGCAAAATATCCGCACATTTCCTCCGTCGCGACCTTGCTCAGCGCCGTCATGTCCTCGCGCGCGTAGGCATCCTGCACTTCGGTGAGAAGCCGCTCGAACGTGCTGAAGTCATCGTCCGCAAGCTGCAGCGGCCGTGTCGGAACGTTGCCGCCGCCAAAGCCTCCGCCGCCCGGAGCGCCGCGGCCCGGACCGCCGGCATCTGCCATGCTGTTGAAGCGAGAGCCGTCATCCTCGCGCCGCGGTGGGCCGCCATGGGCGGGCGCCGCGGTATTATGCGCCATTGCCTGACGCGGCTGGTTGCGCCGCTGAAACCACGAGAAGAGTAACATCGCGGCAACCGCCAGAAGCGCAATCTGCGCCAGCAGACCAAGCATGGCTCCGAGCCCACCCAATCCGCCGGACAGGCCATATCCGAAGAGCGCGCCCAAAAGCCCGGCGCCCAGCAGCCCGGCCATGAATCCGCCGCGCGACATGCCCCCGAACATGCCGGGTTTTGTCATGCCCGGACGAGGGGCTGCGGTGCGCGGTACAGCCGACCGCTGTATCGAACTGGCTGCGCCCGGCGCTGTGCGGGTCGACGGCGGGGCCTGAAATGTTTTCGAGCCGCGGCTGCCAAATCCGCCGCTCCTGCCCAGCTTGGCATCTGCCAGCGTCGGCAACACGACGAGCGCCAATGCCCCGGCGATAGCCAGAACAGCGCCCCTAATCGACAATCTCATGAGAAAACTCCATGCTTATCCACCGTCCGGCACGGACGCCAACGTCCTATATAGAGCATTTTCGGAGAACGTCACCGTTCAGCCCGTGACTTCCCTGCGCCGGCGCACGCACGGCTCGTTTTCATACCGCACTTGCCTTGCGCCACATCAATGGATTTGAGCCCGTCGTGCATTAAACTTAATTTCAGTTGCACCTGTTCCGCGATCCGGGCGAAAAAATCTTCTACAGACAAGCCGCTCGGGTTCATGTAGCATTCATCGGGTCGGGCATAGCAATTGTCACGAATGGCGATTTCCGGAGGGAAGTACCACTCCCGGTCTAGCCGTCAGGTAACAAACCTTATGGAGGTGGCGTATGAACATCGTTAAATCAGCCATTGTCGCCAGTGCATTGGCCGCAGCAATTGCTCTCGCAGGCGCAACCAGCGCTTCGGCCCTGCCCATCGGCGCCGGCGCAAGCGCCAATACGCAGATTTCCGGCGACGGCATGATCCTGCACGTCCAGCGCCGTGGTGGCGGACGGGCTCTTGGCGGCGCGCGCGGTCGCGGCGGTGGCTTCGCCAGAGGCGGTCGCGGTCGCGGTGTAGTTGTTCGCGGTGGACGCCGCGGCATTAGCCCGGGCGGTGCTGCCGCCATTGGCCTTGGCCTTGGCCTGCTCGGCGCGGCTGCTGCCGCAAACGCAGCTCCGGCCTATCGCGGCGAATGCTGGTGGGAACGCCGCCGCGTCTACAACAACTGGGGCGAATATGTCGGCACGCGCCGCATTCGCGTTTGCGAATAATCGCTGCGCGCAAGCTTGACACAGCAATCATTCAGGAACGCCGGCCGAAAGGCCGGCGTTTTGCTTTGTTGATATCCGACTGACGCCGTTCAAACATTCCTAACCATGCCGCAGCAATTACGGACTATGACGCATCGGCATGTCTCAGCGCCGCTGCGTTACCTGCATTGCCGTTCCGCGCTGCTTTTCGCCAATGTTCCCGCGTAATCGCAGCCGGGTGGCGCGCCGCATCTGATCGGTCGCAGTGTCCCGGCAAAACCAAAGCGGGACGCCCCATGTCTTTCCTTCAACCTTCCGGTCTTGCATCTGGCGCCGACATGGCCGGCTCGTTCCACGCGACGGCACATGTACTGGCCATGCCGGCCCCGGGCATGGAGCCTGCCCTGATCTGGATAGTCTTCCTGGCGGTCGTAGCGGTCCTGTTTGCCGGCATGGCCGCATCGGCCCGTCCTCGCGATAGCGCCGGCCGGGAAGGGATCGGCGCGAAATATCTGTCGCGCGAACGCGAACTGAAAAAACAGCGGCGGCCGTTGCAAATTCCGCGTGCTCTGATGAACAATCCCTACAGCGCTGAATTCCGCGACCTGACCTTGTCGAAGCGGGTGGAAATCGCCGCGGAATCTTCAGCCCGTGCCAGCCGCCGCATCGGCGCCATTGTCCTGCCGCTTCCCGTTCCGCACCAACCCGGCTCGCATTTGCACGATCCGCAGTTCGCTGATCGTTTCGCCCTGCAACTGCGGCGCTTTCTGCGCACCAGCGACTACGCCGGACCGGCCGGCGACAGGCGCATCGTGGTTTTTGTTTCGTTACTGAAGAACGCCGACGATCTCTACGCCATCGCCGAGCGGTTGCAGCGCATCGCAAGCGGATGCTTCGAGGAATGCGCAAACGTCAAACCCGGCGTCGCCCTTTATCCGCTCGATGGTTACACCGCAGAGGAACTCTTCGATACCGCGAGCCGCCGCGCGCTCGCTCCGGCCGGCGAAACCGCAAGGTTGCCCGCGCTCCCATATCTACCGCTGGAACCGGCACGCGGCGCGTAGACCTCTTCTCCAGTCAGGTTCGAGCAATGACGCTTCCAGGAAAAGCAGGAACCGGCGTTTCGTCGCGACACGCGTCGAAATAAAAGGCGGATCGTTTCGTCTATTTCAAAAAAGCGATCAAACGATCTATGCTTCGGGCAATTGTCCTTTCAAGGCAAAGAAGTCGTCCGATGCAAACGCAAGCTGCTGTGTCCGCCGCCGCGCCCGCTGTTCCCGAACCCGCCGAACTGCTGGCGCGTGCAAGGGCGCTTGCACCGATCCTGCGGCAGCGCTCGGCCGCTGCGGAAAAGGCGCGGCAATGTCCGGCCGAAACCATCGCCGACATCAAGGCCGCGGGCATACCGCGCACTGTGCAGCCGCAACGCTACGGCGGCTACGGCATGGACTGGGACGTCTTGTGCGAAATCGCGATGGAGCTTGGCGCCGGCTGCGGCGCACAGGGCTGGACGGCCACAGTGCTTGCGGACCACCCATGCCTCGCCGCCATGTTCCCGCAGCAGGCGCAGGACGAAGTCTGGGGCGAAGATAGCAGCACGCTTGTCTCGACCTCCTACAATCCGCGCGGCACTGTGCAGAAGGTGCATGGCGGCTACATTCTCAACGGACGCTGGATGTATTCCAGCGGCGTTTCCTACGCGGACTGGACCATCGTCGGCGGTTTTGTCGATTTGCCGGATGGCCGCCGCCAGCATCACTTCTTTCTTGTTCCCGCCAGCGACCGGACAATCGTGGACGATTGGGACGCCATGGGCATGGCGGGCACCGGCAGCATGTCCGTCGAACTCAAGGACGCGTTCGTGCCCGGACACCGGGCTCTCGACGCGCGACTGGTGGCAAGCGGCCAGACGCCCGGCGCCGCCCTGCATCCCGAACCGCTGCACCGCATGCCGATCATCGGCTTTACCGGCTCCGTTCTCGTTTCCGTGCCGGTTGGCGTCGCCATGGGCATGGTGCGGGATTTCGAGACCATGTTGCGTGAACGTTTCGGTTCCGGCCCGGCCAAACCTGGCCTCGAAGACATGCAAGGCCGCGCCGCAGAAGCCGGCGCCGAAGTGGAGGCTGCCCGCCTTCTGATCCTCGAAACCGGACGGCGGAACATGGCAAAGTTGCGAGCCGGCCACCTGCTGGACGAGAGCGACGCCGCCACGACCGCACGCAACTCGGCCTATGCAGCGAAGCTGGCCAAGCAAGCCGCCACCCGGCTGTTCGAAGTGACCGGCGGATCGGGGCTCGGCAATGCCAACCATTTCCAGCGCAGCTTTCGCGATGTCTACGCCGGAACGGCGCACGGAACCTTGAACTGGGGACGCAGCGCCAACCGCTATGGCGCGCACATCCTTGGCTGGCCGCCGGAACTCCCGTTCTGAACAGGAACTCGTCCCGCCATTACCCGGACCCGGATGTTCGCCTGCGGATATGTGTTATTTCCGGCATGGACAATGCAGGTGATTCGTTCGATCGGCTTCTGCGCGCCAAAAGCCGCAGCTGCTGTTTCGCACGATGCTCCAGCAATCGTAACGTGAAGGGCGAAAGGCAAAACGCCTGTCGCAGCGAGGCCGTCGCAGTATGAAAGTCGACGAACTTTTGCTCGAAATGACCCTGGACGAGCGCATCGGCCAGCTCAATCTCGTCTCCTACGGCAAGGTCGATACGGGCACCGTCGTGTCGCGCGACGTCATGGCGAAAATCGCGGCAGGCCAGGTCGGCGGCGTCTTCGGCACGCACGATATCGAAGAAGGCCGCATGCTGCAGAAGCAGGCCGTGGAAAGCTCCCGTCTCGGCATTCCGCTCCTGTTCGGTCTCGACGTCATCCACGGCCACAAGACGATTTTCCCCATTCCGCTGGCCCTCGCCTGCTCGTGGAACCTCGCGCTGATCGAGCGCACCGCACGCATGGCCGCCAGCGAAGCGACTGCGGAAGGCGTGAACTGGATTTTCTCGCCGATGGTCGATATCGCCCGCGATCCGCGCTGGGGCCGCGTCGCCGAAGGCGCCGGCGAAGACGCCTGGCTCGGTTCCCAGATTGCCAGAGCGATGGTTCGCGGACTGCAGGGGGACGATCTGTCCCGCGACGATACTGCAATGGCCTGCGTCAAACATCTCGGGCTTTATGGCGCTGTCGAGGCAGGCCGCGACTACAACAGCGTCGACATGAGCGCTGTGCGCATGTTCGAGGACTATCTGCCGCCCTACCGCGCCGCAGTGGAAGCCGGCGTCGGCAGCGTCATGACCGCCTTCAACGACATCAACGGCATGCCCGCAACGGCCAATGCCGAGCTCTTCCGCCACATCCTGCGCGACGATTGGGGCTTTACCGGCCTCACAGTCACCGATTACACCGCAATCAACGAGATGATGCTGCACGGCCTTGGCGATCTCGACACAGTATCCGCCCTCGCCATCAACGCCGGCATCGACATGGACATGGTCGGAGAAGGCTTTCTGAGCACGCTCAAAGGATCGGTCGAATCCGGCGCAGTGTCCGAAACGCAGATCGACAACGCCTGCCGCCGCATCCTCGAAGCCAAGCGCCGGCTTGGTCTGTTCGACGACCCCTACCGCTACTTCGAGGCTAGCCGTCCGGCCCGGCGCGTTCTCACGAAAGAAAATCGCGCAACTGCGCGGGAAGTCGTGCGCGAAAGCTGCGTGCTTCTCAAGAATGAAAACGCCGCCCTGCCGCTGAGCAAGGACGCGAAGGTGGCGCTCGTCGGCCCGCTCGGCGACGACATCCGTAACATGCTTGGCACGTGGAGCATCGCTGGCGACTGGGAAAACGCGGTGAGCCTGCGGGCAGGTATGGAAGCTGTCGCAGGCGGATCGCTGCGCCTCCATGTGGCGCGCGGCGCCAACATTTCGAACGACCGCCGCCTGATCGAAGCCGTCAATTTCAAGATCCACTACATCGTCAACGATCCGCGGGACCCGCAGCTACTTATCGACGAAGCACTTGAAGCTGCGGCCCAATCGGATGTCATCGTTGCCGCTGTCGGCGAGGCGCAGGAAATGTCGGGCGAATCCGCCAGCCGCGCGGACATCTCCATTCCCGAACCACAGCGCGATCTGCTGAAGGCGCTGAAGCGCACGGGAAAACCGCTGGTTCTGGTGGTCTTCAGCGGCCGCCCGTTGACCCTGACATGGGAAGAGGAAAACGCCGATGCCATCCTGCACGTCTGGTTCGCAGGCACAGAGGCCGGCAACGGAATTGCCGATCTGCTCTTTGGCGACGCCAACCCCTCAGGCAAGTTGACGATGACCTTCCCGCATCATGTCGGCCAGGTGCCGATCTATTACAACAACAAGAACACTGGACGGCCCCTGCCCGCAGGCGCGGAGTTTTCGAAATTCACGTCCTGCTATCTCGATGTGCCGAACACCCCGCTCTATCCCTTCGGATACGGCCTCAGCTACACCCAATTCGAATACGGCCCGGTGACGCTCGATAGCGAGCGCCTCTCCGGCGAGGACGCCGTACTCCACGCCTCCGTCGTCGTACGCAACGCAGGCGACAGGAGCGGCGCCGAAATCGTTCAGTTGTACGTATCCGACCCGATGGCGAGCATTACACGGCCGGTGAAGTCGTTGCGCGGCTGCGAAAAAATCTGGCTCGAGCCGGGCGAAGAAAAAACCGTGGTCTTCGCAATCAGGATCGACGATCTGAAATTCTACAATCTCGCCAGCGAATACATCTGGGAGCCTGGAGAATTCATCATTCAGATCGGTCCCAATTCCCGCGACACAGGTTCTGCCAGCGTCTTTTGGGACGCCGGCGCCGAACCCGTTGCAGCGCGCGAAGAAAGCGACGGCAAACTTACCGCCTGAGGCTGCACTACTCTGCAGCCGCGCCCATCGCTTCGCCGTATTCGATCACCGTGCCCGCCTTGGCGTCCGCTGTCATCATGAACTCGAAATAGCGGATTTCCGGATCGCATCCGTTGCGCTTGCGGAAGCCTTCGAGAAATTTTTCATCATGCCCACGCTTGGCAGCTTCGATGGACGGCCAGAAATAGACCGCCCCGCTGGTCGTCCCGTCGCGCATGAAATGTTTGGCAACCAGCTCCGGATTCTTGATCCATTGCTCGCCGGCATGGCGGGCGCCTTCGTATTCCGCTTCGCGCGTCATGCCTGCAGGCGTGGGAAAAGTGACTATTTCGATGATCATGGCTCCACCTTTCTTTGTTCGAATTGAGGTTGCTTACTCGTGTGGCCCCCAGGCCCGCTGCACCGCCGGACGCGCCCATACCGCATCGTGCCAGCGCTGCACGTTCGGAAAGTCCTTGAGCCCGATGTCATTCACCCCGTGCAGGTGCGTATCCGGGAAGATCGATATGTCCGCCACGGAATACTTGTCCGCAAAATATTCATGGTCGGCCAGATGCCGGTCGAGAATACCCAGCATGTCGACATAGAGATCGGTATAAAACTTCTTGGCGCCGGGATTGTCGTCCGGCGAACGCAGCACCCAATGGCCGAACTGCTGCGACCATGTGGTGTAGGTTGCCGAACCGTAGAACAGCCATTGGTCGACCTTCACCCGCGCAGCCGGATCGGTGGGGTAAAGCCCGTTACCGGACTTTTCCGAGACGTATTTCAGGATGGCGCCGGATTCGGCAATCACTGTGCGCCCGCCCGGCCCGTCCGGATCCACCAGCGCCGGAATTTTGTGGCCGGGGCTGATTTTCATGAACTCGGGATTGAACTGTTCCTTGGCGCGCAGATTGATCAGATGGATCTTGTACGGCAGGCCGGATTCTTCCATGGCCATGCGGCCCTTGTAGCCATTGTCCGTCGTGAAAAAATAAAAATCCATCATCGCAGCTCTCCCGCCGGCTTTGCCGGCCCGTTTCCACCCCCCGCACAGGTTCCGTGCGGCGAAGGAATTTGTACCGCAGGCCCGATAGCGTTACAATGGATGGATAAGCGCTTCGGGAACCCGCCCAGAGGGACGCGACGCATGAACGAACATGTCAATCCCGGCTTCGCCGCCGAAACCACGAACCGCCTGCGTCTCATCGATTGCGACGTGCATCCGCGCATCCACTCGCCGGCCGAGTTCAAGCCCTTCCTGTCAGCCCGGGCCTGGGACCTTTGGCAAACCTACGGCACGCGCAACCGCCACGGCTTTGCCAAGGGCCATCCCTACCCGAAATCCCAACCCGACAGCGGCATGCGCCGCGACGCCTACCCGCCGGACGGAACGATGGCCGGCTCCAGCCTGTCCTTCCTGACCGAGCAATTGCTCGACGCCTACGATGTCGAATACGGAATCATGAACCCGCTCTCCCCCAGCGGTCAGGGCGAGATGAATCCGGAGATTTCCGCAGCCCTCGCCACCGCCTGCAACGAATGGCAGCTCGAGCGCTGGGCGAGGCCCGAACCGCGCCTGAAAGCCTCCATCGCCGTGCCTTACGAGGACGCCGCCGCCTCCGTCGCCGAAATCCGCCGCCGCTCCGGCGATCCGCATTTCGCGCAGGTCCTGCTGATGAGCCGCACCAACGAGGCCCTTGGCCGCAAGCGCTACTGGCCGATCTACGAAGCAGCTGTCGAAGCAGGCCTGCCTGTCGGCATCCACGTCTTCGGTTTTTCCGGCTTCCCCTCGACGTCGGCAGGCTGGGCCTCCTACTACATAGAGGAGATGACCGAACACGCCGCCTCCTGCTCGGCCATGGTGACGAGCATGATCATGGAGGGCCTGTTCGAACACCTGCCGGAACTCAAGATTGTCGTTATCGAGAGCGGTTTTGGCTGGATGCCTTCGCTCGGCTGGCGTCTCGACCGCAACTGGAAACGGCTGAAAAAGGAAGTCCCGCACCTCAGGCGCGCGCCGTCCGAATACATGCGCTCCAACATCTGGGTCACCACCCAGCCGATGGAAGAAAGCGAACGCCCGCGCGACGTGATGGACACGATGGACTGGATCGGCTGGGACCGCATCCTCTTCGCCAGCGACTATCCGCACTGGGACTTCGACGATCCGTACTTCGCGATTCCACCGGTGTTCGGCGAGGAAAAGCGTAAGATGATATTCAACGGAAACGCGAAGAAAGTGTTCGGGTTCGATTAAACAGCCCTCATCCTGAGGAGCCGCCAAAGGCGGCGTCTCGAAGGACGAGGGCGGGCAGCATCACACATCCTTCGAGACGCGATGCTGCGCATCGCTCCGCAGTGATGAGGCCGGCGCTCATCGCAAACCTCACTCCACCTTCACAAAAATATCCTCCACCGGCATCGTCTTCTCGATCAGATATTGCTCCTGCAAATACTGCACCATGGCCTCCAGCGTCGGGCGGTTTTGCTCCACGCCATAGGGCCACGGATCGCCGCCGAAGAGTTCGTCGATCTCGTCGATAGCCGCCGGCAGCCACGGCAACATGTAGCGAAGCGACTGCAGCTTTTTCATCACCGCCAGCGACTGGCGCTTTGACTCCTTGAAGGCGTCGTAAAGGCTCTGCGCGATGAACGGATTCTTCTCGTAGCTTTCGCGCTTGATCGCGATCAGATGCATGATCGGCCAGATACGGTCCTTCACCCACAGCGCCTTCTCGATTTCCTTGTAGTCCGGGAACATCCGCACGATAGCGGGATTGGTCTTGATCGCGTTCGGCAGGCTGGTGCCGATGATGGCGTCGATCTCGCCCGCCTCCAGCATGTCGCCCAGCGTCACGCCGTCCGGCTTGTTGACGATGTCGACGGGCTTGACCAGCGGCATCAGCGTCGGCTCGCCGTGCGAACCCTTCTCGTTGATGGAACCCTGCACCCATTTGATCTTCGTGATGTCGCAGCCGAACTGGTGCTGGAAATGGCCCTTGATCCAGATTGCCGCCGTCATCGTGTAAAGCGGCACGCCAACGCGGCGGCCTTCGAGATCTTTCGGCGTCTTCACGCCAGACTTCGTGTTGATCGAAATCATCCCGTGCCGGAACACGCGCGAGGGAAAGACCGGAATGGCGACGAAGGTCCGGTCGCCCTGCGCCATGCGCGAAATGAATTCCGAGCAGGAAAATTCCGCCAGATCGAACTCCGCCTTGCCCGCCATCCGGTCGAAAATATCGCGTGGCGCATCGATCCGAACGAATTCGAGATCGATCCCCTCAGGCTTCACATCGCCGGTAAACAGCGGCAGCACACGGTCGTACAAACCGGAAGCAAAGCTCAGTTTCACATTGGCCATAGACGTTTCTTTCCCCGTTCGTCATCCCGCAAAATTGCAAAGCAAATTATGCTGGACCGTTCTCCGTAACAACGCGATCCCGGACAAAGCCTCACGCCTCCGGGAAGACAACAACCTACCGCTCCGGCGTCTGCGGCACCACGGTCGCCACGATGCTCGCATCCAGCGCTTCGTAATCGTGATAGCCGATGGTCTTGTAAAGGTCCGCCCGCGTCAGCATCCGGTCCAGCTGTGACCGCGTCTCGCCCTCGCGCGCCAGCGCCGCATAGAGCTGTTCCTGCGCCTTGGCGGCGACGCGCATGGCCGAAACGGGCCAGATCACCATGGCATAGCCCATCTCCTGAAATTCGTCCGCCGTGAAGAACGGCGTGCGGCCGAATTCCGTCATGTTCGCCAGCAGCGGCGCATCGATCCTTTGCGCGAACTCGCGAAACATCGCTTCGCTGGTCAGCGCTTCGGGGAAAATCGCATCGGCGCCGGCGGCAAGATACGCTTTCGCCCGCGCCACGGCCCCATCCATGCCCTCGCTGGCCGCCGCATCCGTGCGCGCGATGATATAAAGATGCCGCCGCGCCCGCGCTGCCGCCGCCACCTTGGCGGCCATCTCCTCGGCGCTCGCCAGCTTCTTGTCGTTCAGGTGGCCGCATTTTTTCGGCAAAAGCTGGTCTTCGATATGGACGGCCGCCGCGCCCGCGTCCTCGAAGGCCCGCACCATGTGCATGACATTGAGCGCCTCGCCATAGCCGGTATCGCCATCGACAAGCACCGGCAGGCCGGACGAGCGCGCCACCTGGCGGATGAAGAAACAGGCATCGTCCACGGTGATAACGCCGAGATCGGGCAAGCCCATGCTCGCGCTCATGGCTGCGCCGGACAGGTACAGCGCCGAAAATCCCGCATCCCGCGCCTGATGCGCCGCCAGACCGTTATGCGCGCCTGGCAGGCGCAATATCTCGTTCCGATTGACGAGTTTGCGGAATCGCGATCCCGCCGGTTCGGCCGCCACGTCGGCCCCCACCAGATAGGGCATGTCTTTCCTCCGGCCCTGTTTTCGCCCGCCAGGACACACGAGCCTGCGCATGGGCCTGTTGCGCGGCCCCGCATGCGGCGAAAATGCCCCCGCGGCCAGCGTCTGCCAACTTGTCATGGACAGGTAGAGGATGGCAATGTGGCCGTCAAAGATGAGCCGGATGCGCGACGCACAAGCGCCGGCATCCTTTCCGGGAGAGAAACATGACCGCAGTCACCGCCAAGGACTACGACGACGCCGCCAGCATGCAGGAACTTTATGATTTATTGGCCCGGCAAGGCATAGAAAACGGTTGGAACAAGCCCGAACCCTCGCTTTGGCCGCTGCCGAACCGGGATTTCGTGCCCGCCCACTGGGCTTATCGCGAAGCCAAGGCGGCTTTGAACGCCGCCGGGCGTTTCGTGAACACGGAGTTGGCCGAGCGCCGCAACCTGATTCTGGCAAATCCGATTCCCGGCAACAAGTATCCGACTGTCAAAACGCTCATTTGCGCCTATCAGATGGTCAAGGCAGGCGAAACAGCCCGCTCGCACCGTCACACTGCAAATGCGCTGCGTCTGGTTCTGGATACCGGCGAGAACACCTTTACCATTGTCGACGGCAAGAAAATCCCGATGGTGGCAGGAGATGTGCTGCTGACGCCGAACTGGAGCTGGCATGCCCATGCCAACGAAAGCACGCAGCACGCCTACTGGATGGACTTTCTCGACGTGCCGACCGTGCATCTGCTTGGCCCGATGTTTTTCGAACATCACCCGGATGGCATCGAAGCGGCCGACGAAATCGCCGCCGATACGCCGATGCGCTTTCCGTTCGAGGAGACTGTCAGCCGCTTGGCCGCAGCAGAGGAATTTGCACCCGGCTGCCGCATGATCGAACTCGGCAAGCCGGCGCCCGCCATGAAAACGATCTCCCTGAAAGTTATCCGCATGGACAAGGGCGCGACGTGCGAGTTCGCTCCATCGACCCTCAGCACCATCTATTCGCCGATGCAGGGCTCGGGCAGCGTGACGATGGAAGATAAAAGCTTCGACTGGACGCGCGGCGATTCCATCGCAGGTCCCGCGACGTATCCCCAGCGCTGGGAAGCAAAGGAAGAAAGCTATCTGTTGCAGGTCAGCGACGAGCCGCTATTGTCGCGGCTCGACTGGCTGCGCCCGGTGCCGCCGCGCGGCTGAACGCAACGAAACCAAGACAGGGAGGTATGTGTGTCCGATTTGGAGACGGTCAAGAACAATCTCGTCGCGGCCAATCGCATACTGGCGCATGAAGGCATATTCGACGCCTACGGCCATGTCAGCATGCGCCACCCCACGGAGCCGGACAAGATGCTGCTGTCGCGCTCGCGCAGCCCGGAACTTGTCGAGCCGGAAGACATCATGATCTTCACCTTCGATGGCAAGCCGGCGGACGGGCGTTCCGATCCCGCATACTACGAACGCTTCATCCATTGCGGCATCTACGAAGCGCGTCCGGACATCATGTCCGTGGTGCATTCGCATGCTTCTTCCGTGCTGCCGTTTTCCATTTCCGACGTGAAACTCGTGCCGGTCATTCACACCGCCGCATCCTGCGGGTGCGAGATTCCAGTGTGGGACAGCGAAACGAACTTCGGCGCAACCAACCTGCTCGTCGCCAATGTCGCGCAGGGCCGCGATCTGGCCAAAACCATCGGACCGCAGGGCCGCGCGGCGCTGATGCGCGGGCACGGTTTCACCGCCGCCGGGCGCACATTGGCCGAAGCATTGCGCATAGCCATCTATCTGCCCGAAAATGCGGCTGTAATGATGGATGCGATCAAACTGGGCGGACGCGTGAAAGCGCTGACGCCAGGCGAAATGGAAATTCGCGAAGCGCAGGGTCCGGACGGCAGCGACATCGGCCGCGCGCTTGCCTATTGGGCCAAGCGCGCCGGCTGCTCGCACTATCTGAACTATACGCCGTCGACATAACACAAACCAAAACCAGGAGGGAGAACGATGCAAAAACCACTGATCGCCTTGGCAGCAGCAACCGCAGCGCTCGCTGCGGCGCCGGCCCGCGCGCAGGATGCCGCTGCTTTCTACAAGGGCAAGACCATCAACATTCTCGTCGGCGTCAGCGCCGGCGGCGAGTACGATCTGCTGGCGCGGCTTACGTCGCGTCACATAGGCAAACACATTCCCGGCAACCCGAAAGTCATCGTGCAGAACATGACCGGAGCCGGCGGCATCGTCATGGCCAATTACCTTGCCAATGTCGCCGCGCAGGACGGCACCTACCTCGGCGGCATTTCGAACGGGTTCCAGGTCGTCCAGGCGCTGTATCCGAAGAAGATCAAGTTCGATGTCGGCAAGTTCCATTTCATCGGCGCCATCGCTCCGACCGTCGAAACGATGGTTCTGTGGCACACCGCCGGCGCGAAGACAGTGGACGAAGCAACGAAAAAAGAAATTCCCATCGGCGCGGTCAGCAAGGGCTCCATCACCTACGCCTATCCGGCCCTGCTGAACGAACTGGCGAGCACGAAGTTCAAAATCGCGGCCGGCTATCGCGGCGGAAACAATATCAACCTTGCGATGGAAAACGGCGAGGTTGGCGGCCGCAACAATACATGGTCGAGCTGGAAGTCGACGCGGCCAGCGTGGCTGCGCGACAAGAAGATCGTGGTCATATCCTATGCCGGTCCGAAGCCGAAAGATCTTCCCGACGTGCCCAACCTGCTGACCCACGCCAAAAACGAAGCCGACAGGCAACTCATAAACCTGGTCGTCTCGGGCACGGAACTTGGCCGGCCTCTGGTCGCTCCGGCCAAAACGCCTGCGGACCGGATCAAGGCCCTGCGCGCCGCCTACAAGGCGATGGTGCAGGACAAGGACTTCCTCGCGGAAGCGGCAAAGCTGAAAGTGGAAGTCGAGCCAGTCAACGGAGAACACATGGAAAAGGTCGTCCGCGACGTGCTGGCCACACCGGACGCGGTGAAAAAACGCGCGACCCAGTTCATTCAGTAGGCGCTGCGGGAACAACCACGCGCGACAGGAAAGGGACGGCATGAAAAAGATCGTTCTGTATGCCCAGGGCGTCCAGCCGCGCGTGACGCAACTCATCGCCGCAGAACAGGGCGTTGCCATCGCCAACGACTTGAACGAGTTGCAACGTCATCTCGAGGACGCCGAAGCCCTGGTCATTCAGGATCCGGCCTGGTCGGCGAACATCGCCGCCCTGGCGAGAATGGCGCCGCGGCTGCACTGGGTGCAGCTTCTGACGTCGGGCTTCGACAACCTCGCCCGCCACGGTGCGCCGGAAGGCGCCTCGATCACCAATGCGCGCGGGGCATTTTCTCCCGCCGTCGCTGTGCACGCCGTAAGCCTCTATCTAGCGTTGTTGCGCAACATCCCGCAGATGGTGGTGCAAAAGCCGCAACATGCATGGGACCGCAGCTTCGCCGCCAAACTGCTGACGCCGGCAGAGACGAGAGTTCTCATTGCCGGCTTTGGCTCGATTGGCCAGGAAATTGCCCATCTTCTGCGCCCGTTCGGTGTCTGGATTACCGGCGCATCGCGCTCCGGCCAGAGCCATTTTCTCGCCGACGAAATGATAAGCGGCGAGGAAATCCGCGCCCGCCTGCCCGATGTGGATGTGCTGTTTCTCTGCCTGCCGCTCAACGACGCAACGCGCGGTCTCGTCGGCGCGAGCGAACTTGCCGCCATGAAATCATCCGCCGTGATCGTTAACGTCGGCCGCGGCGCGCTGACTGACCAGACCGCGCTCGCCAAGGCCCTTGCGGACGGGCAGATCGGCGGCGCTGCTGTCGACGTCACCGAACCCGAACCCCTGCCGCAGGATCATCCGCTCTGGGACGCGCCGAACCTGATTGTCTCGCCGCACGTCGCCGGCGCCGCAGGCGCGCTCGGCGCCCGGCGTCAGGCCGAGGCGGCAACGGAAAATATCCGCCGCTTCCAGAAGAACGAGACGCTGGAAAATCTCATCGTCGTTTGACGCATCAGCCGGGGCTTCCATGCGCATCGCAAAACTCGAAACCATGCATGCCGACGGCGGCTGGCGGACATTCTCCTTTCTCAAGATCGTCACCGACGAAGGGCTGACAGGCTGGTCTGAATATGCCGAAGGCTTCGGCGCCGGCGGGCTTACCGAGCTGATCCACCGCTTCGCCGCCATCGTGACGGGGATGGACCCGCGCGAGGTTGGAAAGCTCTCGGCTTCTCTGCACGCCACGACGCGCCTTGCAACCGGTGGCCTCAACACACAGGCCATTGCCGCAATTGAAAACGCCTGTCTCGACATCAAGGCGAAGGCGCTCGGCGTGCCGGTTCATGCGCTGTTCGGCGGGACCTATCGCCAGCGCCTGCCGCTTTACTGGTCCCATTGCGCCAGCTTCCGCGTCTGGAATCCCGGCTTCTTCGAAAACGTACTGAAGCTCGCGCCCATCCGCACGCTGGACGACCTCACCGCCTTGGGGCGGGAAGCCGTTGCGCGCGGCTACAGGGCGATCAAGACCAACCCGCTGCCGCTTTGGGAAGGCTCGAAACCTTTCAACTCCGGATTCCGCATTGCGCCGGGCTTCCTTGATCGACATCCCGACAACCGCGCAATCGACGAAATGCGTGAAGTGCTCGGAGCTTTCCGTGACGGCATCGGCCCGCACACAGGGCTGATGTTCGATCTCAACTTCAACCAGCGCACGGAAGGCTTTCTGCGTATCGCGCGGGCGCTGGAAGAGTTCGATCTTACGTGGCTCGAGATCGACATGCACGATCCCGAATCCCTGGCCTACATTCGCAAGCGCACCAATGTTCCGATCGCCTCGCTCGAGGCGATCCATGGCATGCGCGCCTACCGGCCCTATCTCGAACAGCGCGCCGCAGATGTCGCCGTCGTCGATGTCGTCTGGAACGGCCTTCTCGAATCGACACGCATCGCAACTCTCGCCGATGCCTACGAAACCGATTGCGCGCCGCATAATTTCTATGGCGACCTCGCCTCGCTGATGAGCGCGCATTTCTGCGCCGCCATTCCCAATTTCCGCATCATGGAAATCGAGGTCGACGACGTGCCGTGGAAGGGCGATCTGGTAACAGCACCACCGGTTGTCGAAAACGGCGAACTGCTTGTGCCGCAGGCCCCCGGCTGGGGCGCAGATGTCAACGAAGAAGCGGTGAAAGCCCATCCGCCGCGAAGAAAATAAGCGCTTCAAGCAATGCGGGCGCAGAAATGCGCCCGCAGCTTGGCGTGTGTTGTCGTAAAAGACGCTGCTCTTACTTCCCCTGGATCACCTGCGAGGCGAGCTTCTTGCGCTCAGGGTTTATGCTCAGTATCTGCTTGACGTTCTCTTCCGTTTCCTTGCCGCTGCTGAAGAGGATGTCGCGCTTCTTCGCCTTGGCTTCGGCCACGAACTTCGGATCGGTCAGGATATCCTTCGCCATCTTGCGCAAGACAGCAACGCGATCAGCAGGAACGCCGGGAGGAGCCGAGAGAATACGGCCGATTTTCTCCAGCCGGTTGTGGAAGCCGATGATCCACTGCCCGCGTTCATCGATCTTCGCCAGATCGAAAATGCTCTTCACCTCAGGGAAAAAGATGGACTTGGTCTTGCTGACCACAGCAATCGGCTTTGCAGCTCCGGCCTTGACGTACCTGAATGCCGAGGAATCGGAAACGTAATAGGCGTCGACCTCGCCGCGCGTCATCGCCAGCGACGCCTCCCGCGAACCGCCGTAGCCGATGATGTGTTTGCATTTCAGGCGAAGCGCCATGCACACGGCCCGTCCTCCGGAGGTATCGGCGGACGACGGACCATTGCCGCCGAAATTGATCGGCCGCGAAAAGCTTTTGATGTCCTCAAGCGAATTGATCCCTGACTTCGGCGACGCAAGCAAAATCCAGGGTGACCAGGCGACGGTTGCAATATGCTTCATCTTCATCAGATCGTAGCGCGCGTTCTTGACGCCGATAAGCTGGTTCGCGGCGATGCTTGTGCCCTGGTAAAAAACGAGATCCGTGCCGTCCTTCTTGCCTGCATAGACCTCGTTGACACCGATCATGCCACTGCCGCCGGGCTTGTTCTGGACAATGACCGTCGCATCGAGAAACTTGGCGAAATGCGGAGCCAGCAAACGCGCATAGGTATCGTAGCCGCCGCCAGCCCCGTAGGGCACGGTGATGGTAATGGTCTTGCCCTTGAAAAACGCCTTGGCGTCCTCTGCCTGCGCCGGCGCCAAAGCCGCCGTAGTCAGCGCGGCAGCAGCGGCCGTCGGCAAAACAGCACGTAGTGCGGTGCGAAACATATCTCCCTCCGTTGCAGGTTTTTGATTGAATTGCAGCCTGGCTTGCGCCCGCCGCCTGCATAAGGAGAGTATGGCAATACTGGTTCGATAAATCAAATTCGGGCCACATGGCCCGAATTGGAAAATGCTCGTATCTGCGCAAATGCGCGATCTAGAATTTCACGAGGTCCGCGCCTTTCAGGTGCAGCATCTCGCGCGCCTCGTCGGGCGTAGCGATCTCATGGCCAAGTTCTTCCAGAATGGTGCGGATTTTCCGAACCTGTTCGGCGTTCGACGAAGCCAGTTTGCCGCGGCCGATAAAGAGCGAATCCTCGAGGCCGACGCGCACGTTGCCGCCCATCATCGCCGCCTGCGTCGCAAACGGCATTTGCGCCCGGCCGGCCGCCAGCACCGACCACTGATAATCGTCGCCAAACAACCGGTCCGCCGTCTGCTTCATGAAAATCAGGTTTTCCATGTGCGAACCGATGCCCCCCAGCACGCCGAAGATGAGTTGCAGAAACACCGGCGGCCGGAACAGGCCTGCGTCAAGACAATGGGCGAGATTGTACAGATGGCCGACATCGTAGCATTCGTGCTCGAACTTCGTGCCATGGCCCTCTCCAAGCAGCTTGTAGATTTTTTCGATGTCATCGAAGGTGTTGCGGAAAATGCCGCCCTTCGTGCCGCGCAGGTAGCCTTCTTCCCAATCGTGTTTCCAGTTCTTGTACCGGTCCGCCAGAGGATGCAGCGCGAAGTTCATCGAGCCCATGTTCAGCGAACACATTTCCGGCGAAGCTTGCAGCGGCGCCGCCAAGCGTTCCTCGACCGTCATCGTCAGGCCGCCGCCCGTTGTGATATTCACTACCGCATTGGTGTTCTGCTTGATGCGCGGCAGGAACTGCATGAACACCTTCGGATCGGGCGTCGGGCGTCCGTCCTTCGGGTCGCGCGCGTGCAGATGCAGGATCGAGGCGCCTGCTTCTGCCGCGGCAATCGACTGTTCGGCGATTTCGTTCGGCGTCACCGGCAGATGATCCGACATGGTCGGCGTATGAATGCCGCCGGTGACGGCGCAAGTGATGATGACCTTGTTGTTGTTCTTCGCCGCCATGACATGAACTCCGTTAGTTTTTCGTTGTATCCGGATTGATAACAAGCCTGCGCCCGACGGGAAACAACTGCCAGCCGAAGCGATCCGCCAGCAGCCCCCACAGACCTTTGGGTGCAAACAGCATGATCGCGACCGCGACCGCCCCAAGCACGATAAGATACCATGCGCCAAGGTCGGACAGTGTCTCGCGTAAGACGAAGAACAGGATCGTGCCGACGATCGGCCCCTCGATGCGGCCGATGCCACCGATCACCGTGATGAAGATGACGAAGGCCGTCCAGTCGTTCACGCTGAATCCGGCGGACGGCGAAATGCGCAGCTTCGCCATGAAAATCAGCGCGCCGATCATCGCCGCGCCGCCGCACGCAACCACATACAGCAAACGCTTCGCGCTGGCGACGCTGACGCCCGACGTTTCCGCCGCGGTCTCGTTGTCGCGGATCGCCTGCAACGCCAGGCCCCAGCGCGAACGCAGCAGAAGATAAACGGCGATCACAATGGCGACCGTGACGCCCACTGTCTCGTAATAGATGACAATTTCGCGCATCGAGCGCGTGCTGCCGATGCTGCGGATCACGGAAATCGGCAGGCTTACGCCCGAGCCGCCGCCAAGCACCGAAAGCTGCGAGGCCAGCAGCATGAACACTTCCGCAACGACCCATGTGCCGATAGCAAAATAGGCGCCCTTCAGCCGGAACACCAAAAGCGAGACCGGCAGCGACAGGATTGCCGCAGCCACGCCTGCAGCCGGCACGGCGAGCACCGGCGGCAGTCCGGCCAGCATCGCCCAGCCGAAGAGGAAATAGCCACCGAAACCGACATAGGCCTGTTGCCCCACCGAGACGAGTCCCGCATAACCGGCAAGCAGGTTCCACAAGGTCGCAAGACCGAGATAGACGAAGAACTCCCCTGCCAGCCGCATGCCGTTGCGGTCGAGCCACCACGGCCCCGCCGCCAGCGCAACCAGACCCGCCACGGCGAGAACCAGCGCGATGCGGCTTTCGGGCGTCGCCCGCTCGATGCGGTAAGCAAGCGCACTCATCCGTCCACCTTCGGAAACAGGCCCTGCGGCCGTACCGCCAAAACGATCAGGAACACGATATGACCGGCGAGCAATTGCCAGCCCGGGTCGATCATCGCGCCGATGGCTTGCGCCACACCGAGAATAACGCCGCCAATCAGCGTACCCCAGAGATTGCCGAGACCGCCGATAATAACGGCCTCGAACCCGTAGATGAGTCGCTGAGGCCCGATAGCCGGATCGAAATTCGCACGGCTCGCCAGAAACACCCCTGCTACGGCCACAACCGCGAGGGAAATCGCCATCGCCAGCCCATAAAGATGCCTGTTGTTGTAGCCCATGAGCCGCGCGACTTCCTGATCGTCCGAAGTCGCGCGCAGCGCCCGGCCCAGCGGCGTCGAATAGAACATGAATTGAAGCGCGCCGATGATGACAATGGCCGTTGCAAACATGAGCAGCGGCATCCAGCCGACGGAAAGACCATCCGTCACCGGTATTGTTGCAATGCCGATGGGTCCGGGGTTCAGCTTGCGGCTGTCCGCCGTAAAGCCTTGCAACAGGGCATTCTGGATGATGACCGACAGGCCGAAGCTCACCAGCAACGGCGGCAGAATGTCTTCGCCCAGCGTCCGGTTGAACAGAAGCCGCTGCAGCGCATAGCCAAACAACGCCATGAGCGGCGCGACAAGGAAAATGGCCAGCAACGGATTCATGCCTGTGAAAGAAACGCACATCAAGGCGACATAAGCCGCCAGGACGATCAGATCTCCGTGCGCAATGTTCACCAGACGCATGACGCCAAAGATCAACGAAAGGCCTGCCGCGAACAGCGCATAAAGACCGCCGACCAGTACGCCTTGTACGATTGCGTTCACCCAAACCATGTCAGACTCCAAAATAGGCGTTGGAGATCGCCGCACGCGTCAGGCTCGCAGGCGCGCCCTCAAGCGTAATTCGCCCGCCGCGAAGACAATAGACGCGGCTCGCCACACTCATCGCCTGCGCCGTATCCTGCTCGACGATCAGCGCCGTCGTGCCGTTGGCGGTGACGCGCGGAAGCGCCGAATAAATGTCCTTTATGACGATGGGCGCGAGGCCGAGACTCAATTCGTCGATCAACAGCAATTGCGGATTGGCCATCAGCGCCCGGCCGATGGCGACCATCTGTTGTTGCCCGCCCGAAAGCGACGTGGCTGGCTGCTTGCGCCTCTCGCCCAGCACCGGAAACAATTCGTACACGCGCTGCAGGGACCACGGGCCTGGGCGCTTTTGCTGCCCGCCCGCCAGAAGGTTTTCTTCCACCGACAGCGAGCGGAACAGACGCCGTCCCTCGGGAACCAGCGCGATTCCGCGTTTGACGATGGCGTGCGTTTCAAGCCCGGCAAGATTTTCGCCACCGACGCGAATAATCGAATCGTCCGTGCGAACGAGACCGAGAATGGACTTCATCAGCGTCGATTTGCCGGCGCTGTTGGCGCCGATCACCGCAATCGTCTCGCCGGCCATCACCGAAAGGGACACGCCAAACAAAGCCTGGAATGACCCGTAAAATGCCTGCAGGTTTTCGATCTCGAGCAGCGGCGCATCAGCCATCGGCTTCCACCCCGAGATAGATTTCGTGAACCTCCTGGCTGTCCATGACCGTTCGCGGATCGCCTTCGGCCAGCTGGCTGCCCTGGTGCAGGACGAACAGTCGGTCTACAACGGCCAGCAGCGCATGCACCACATGCTCGATCCAGATTACGGAAACGCCCGTCTGCCGTATCACCTTGATGGCAGCGACCAGATCGTCGCATTCGTGCGGCGTCAATCCGCCGGCGATTTCGTCCAGCAGCAGGAGCTTCGGATTGCCCGCGAGCGCCCGTGCAAGTTCCAGCCGTTTGCGTTCAAGCAATGTCAGCGAGCCGGCAAGCGCGTTCGCCTTCTCAAGCATGCCCGTGAGTTGCAGGACTTCCACCGCCCGCTTTTCGACCGCGGCGTGATCGCCGCGCGCGCCAAAAAAACCCGTGACGCAGAGATTTTCGAAAACGCTCAGGCCTCCGAACGGTTGCGGAATCTGGAAACTGCGGCCAATCCCGATACGGCAGCGTTCGGCAGCGCTCAACGCGGTAATATCCTTCCCGCGATAGACGATCGTACCTTCGTCCGGCGCGAACACGCCAGCGACCATGTTGAACAAGGACGTCTTGCCCGCGCCGTTGGGGCCAATGATGCCAAGCGCCTCACCCTCGGCGAGAGTGAGGGTCAGCGCGTCGGCCACCACGACAGCGCCAAACCGTTTGCTCACGTTCTGGAGCGACAGAATGGCGGTCATGGCAGCGTCATCGCGTTTGTCCAGTCACAATTCTAGAGCGGCTTTGTCTTGCCGCCGACCGGAATATTCGGCGCATTCTTGTTGGCCGTAATAACGAGGTCGTATCCCTTGTCCTTCTTCACCCACTGGCCGGCGACGAGCGGCGTCTTCGATACGTTCTTCACCGGGCCCGGCCATTTCACCGGACCGACGATGGTGCTGAGATTCGTTGCAGCCAGCGCATCGCGAATGGCTTTCGGATCGGTCACGCTCTTGGACCGTTTCAGCGTGTCGATGGCGACTTCGAACAGCGCGTGCACGAAGCCCACGGGCTGCGTCCACGGACGCTTGGATGCAGCCATCCAGGCATCGGTCAGATCCTTCGCGGACTGGCCCGTCAGGCTCGACTTGAACGGATGGTTCGGCGACCACCAGATTTCCGTCGTCAGGCCGTCGCCGCGCCCGCCAAGGCTTTCGATCACCGACGGGAACAGCAGCGCCTTGCCGACCGTAACAATCTTCGGCTTGAAACCCTGTTGCGCGGCCTGCGACCAGAAGGTCGCGAAATCCGGCGGGATCATCACGCCGGTCACGATCTCCGCGCCGGCCTTCTTGAACGCCGAAATCTGGGCCGTGAAATCGTTCGAAAGCGGCTGATAGCGGCCTGGATCGACGAGTTTGTATCCGGCTGCGGCAAGTGGCGTCGGCAGACCGAGTTTCGGGTCGCCCCAGGCATTGCCGTCAGCATCGTTCGGGAACAGGCCACCGATGACCTTGTTGGTCGGCACGCCGTCCCACAGGTTGAGGAAGGAGGCGATAACGTCTTCCAGACCCCAGAAGAAGTGATAGGTCCAGTCGAAGCCCTTTTTCGGATCGCCCTTGCGGCCGAAGAAATACGGCTGCCACGGACAATTCGTCGTCAGGCAAGGCACTTCGTTGGCCTCGGCCTGGTCGGCAACCGGGTTGGTCGTATCCGGCGTCGCAATGCCCGTCAGAAGATTGACCTGATCCTTGGTGATCAGTTCGGCGGCGACTTCCGCAGCGCGGTTGGCGTTCGACTGGCTGTCCTTGACGATGATCTCGACCGGATAGGTCTTGCCACCGTTGACGATGCCCTTGCCGATCGTCTTCTTGATGCCGTCGATGATGAACTTGTCGGATTCTGCAAAGCCCGCGAGCGGGCCGCTGGCCGGCGTTACAAACCCGATCTTGATTCCCTTGCTTTGCGCATTGGCGGGAATGGTGCGCAGCACCGCCGGCGCCGCAACAAGCGCAGCCGCGCCATGTATCACCTGACGCCGCGTCGGGGTCAGGATGGAACCATTTTTCTCGAAATTGCTCTCGCTCATGCTGCTTCTCCCTCAATCACGGCACAAAGCCGTATGCCCTTCCCACGCAAAACGCATTCACGCATCTTTCGCATTCATGCGCATCAGGTGATCGATCACGGTCTTGCGCAGATCAGCCTGCTCCTGTTCGCTCCAGGTGCGAAAGCCTTCGCCGGACTTGAAACCCAGCTTGCCGTCTGCGACCAGCTTTTCCAGATAGGGTGAAGGGCCGCGCGTTGCATCGATATAAGGCAACACCTGCTGGTGAATGGCAAGGGTGAGATCCGTCCCCACCATGTCGGCGTTTTCCAGCGGGCCGAGCACGGGCAGACGCCGGCCGAAACTTGCCTTCACCACTGTGTCCACCATGTCGGCATCGCATATGCCTTCCGCCACGATGGAAATCGCTTCGCGCCATAACGCATGCTGCAACCGGTTGCCGACGAAGCCCGGCACGTCCTTCTTCACTTCCACCGGCGTCTTGCCCGCCTTCGCGAGCAGATCGATGACGGTGCGAACGGTCGCATCGGATGTGTCGGCCGTGCGCACCACTTCGACCAGGGGCACGAGGAATGGCGGGTTCCACCAATGCGTGCCGACGGCGCGCGCCTTGTGCTTCAGGTTTTTCATGATTTCGGTGATCGGCATCACCGATGTGTTGGACGCCAGGATCGCGGTTTCCGGTGCGGCTTCCTCGATCTCCACAAAGAGCTTTTGTTTCAGCTCCATGTTTTCCGGCGCGGCCTCGATTACGACATCGGCGCCGGTAACGGTCTGCACATTGTCGGACTTCACCTTGATGCGCTCCAGCGCATCGTGCGAAATGCCCATGTCCGTAAGGTTTTGCGCAACACGGGTATGCACCGCCGCGCGCGCGGCCTCGGACGGGTCGGTGATTGTCACCTCATGTCCGGCCACCGCGAACACCTGCGCGATGCCATGCCCCATGAGGCCCCCGCCGATAACGGCGATCTTCGCCTTGTCCGCCATCGCGTCCGCTCTTCCTCTCCTGTGATCCCGGAAACGCGAAGCGTTGATCCGGGACCGCTCGAAATTTTTGCTGTCATTCCGAAAGGCGCTAATGTGCGTATCCGGAACCACTCTTCAACATGCACAGATCCTGGCCTTCCGCTTCGCTTCGGCCGGAATGACGTTGCACGCCCGTCATCCTGCAACATGCGACGCATGTATGCGGGACCTATCTCCAACACCGCGCGGTCCCGGATCGCGCCTGTGGCGCGTCCGGGATGACGCCGCGCTTTGCAATCAACCTGCCGTATAGCCACCATCGGCATACAGAATGTGCCCGGTGTAGAAGTCGGAAGCCTTCGACACCAGAAACAGCAGCGGCCCGGCGAGATCTTCCGGTTCGCCCAGACGCCCCTTCGGCACGCGCGACAGAAAGCCCGCCCGCACCTTGTTGGCGTTTTCGTTATCTTCGTACATCCACGCTGTCAGCGGAGATCGGAAAACCGTCGGCGCAATCGCATTGACCGTTATGCCGGTCGGACCAAGCTCGCAGCCGAGCGCTTTCGTCATGCCGTCCACAGCCGACTTGGACGAACAATAGGCCGTGTATCCAGCCGGATGTCCAAGCAATCCGCGCGCCGAGGACATGAGCACGATCTTGCCGCCCTTGCCCTGCTCCAGCATCTGCGTCGCGGCGGCTTTCGCCATGATCCAGCTCTGCGTGACATTGGCGTCCATCACGTCGAGGAAGCGTTCGGCCGACATTTCGTGAATTTTCGAAACGTCGTTCTTGCCCTGCGCCACAACAAGGATATCGACCTGGCCGAAGCGTTTCACGCCTGCAGCGATCACATCGGCGCAGAGCTCGCTCGTTGTCGGGCGAATGTTAAGCCCCTCGACTTCCGCGCCCAGCGCCTCGCATTCTTTCGTGACATCCGCCAGCGCGTCCTTGTTGCCGGCGGTAAGAACCAGTTTGCAGCCGGCGCCGGCGAGAATTTTCGCCGCCAGCGCGCCGAAGGCTCCCGACGCGCCAGTGACGACCGCAACCTTGCCCTTCACATCGAAGAGCGACATCGGGTTTTTCAGAAATGCTTCGCTCATCGGCCTACTCCGGCGTGTGACCCGGCGGATAGGGAATCGAAACCAGCATCGTGCAGACGTGGTTCGTGCGGTTGACGATCTCGCGTACTTCGTTCGGCGGGATCGTGCAGGAGTCGAATTTCTTCAACACCGTTTCCTTGCCGTCGATAATGACGGTCATCTCGCCTTCCATGACGACATAGATCTTTTCGAACGGCGTGGAATCGGGCCCCGCGCCGCCGCCCGGCAGAAAGTGCGACATGCCGATCCAGTGACTTTTCGATGAACCCTTCTCCCAGCCCTGCAGGCGCAGGCCCGTACATTCGCGATGGTTGACCGCCTCGTAGGGCTTGGCGTCAGCGAAACGCTTTACGAACATCAGAACGCCTCCCCTTTTTCGATACGGTAGTTCTGGTCCGGATTGGTGATGGCGACCAGACGGATGATGCAGCCGTCGCCGCGATCCCAGTTCCACGGGAAGAAAGCAAAAGTCACGCGCTTGCCGGTGACGGCATCCAGATCGCCGCCGACGTTCTCAATGCCAAGAATGCCGTTGTTGAACAGGATGCGATGCACCGGCTCCCACTCCGGGAAGTCGTCCTTCCAGTCGCGCCCGCCGGACCATTCCTTGTACTCCTCCGCCAGATGCGGCAGCAGCGGCCCGTTGCGCTGCGGACCGATGGCCGTTGCGAGCGGATGATCGTTGGCCTGCGTGTCATGTCCGACGACCTTCACCTTCTTCTCGACGAACCAATGGCCGGCCGAGGGGACGAAGCCCGGCGCGCGCGCAAAATAATCCTCGTTGTCGCCGTAAATCTTGTGCCAGCCGGTGTTGACGATGACGACATCGCCTGGACGCACGGCCTTGCCGCAGGCCTTTTCCAGATCGTCGCCCGTGATCGGCTCCCACTTCTTCTTTGGAATGGACACGACTATGCCCGAGCCGAAGAAGTGCGGCAGCGGCACCTGGTCGATGAACGGCGTGTTCTGCACCACATGCGCCGGGGCGTCGATGTGTGTGGTGTTGTGCATGGTCGTCGTGATGCGCTGGGACAGCACGCCCGACTTCGCCATGTAATGAATGCGCTCGATCTTCACGTCTTCGAAATACGGCCAGTTCGGCGATTGATAGCCGAAGCGGTGGGACAGGTTCACGAACTTGAGCCCCATGTAATTGTCGAGGTTGTCGTGAAAATCGATGCCGCAAATGTTGATCATGGATGCTCCTCCCTGAAGGCTTTCAGTCCGATGTTGCCCTGTCCGTCTTGCCAAGACAAGAAAAATATTTTCATAATACGGTACGGATGTCCCGCAATATGGGACATCCTCTGTTTCGAGGGACACTGCATTGGTTGAGGCTCAGGATGAAAATGCAAAGCCTGCAGGCGATGAAGGTCGCTTCGGCGGCGCACGCGGCAACGGCATTCAGGTCATCGCACGCGCCGCGTCCATCCTGCGCGCTGTCGCGGAAGAGCCTCGCGGCCTTTCGCTTGGCCAGTTGAGCCGCATGCTGGGCCTGCCCCGCTCCACCGTGCAGCGCATCGTCGCCTCGCTCGTAAGCGAAGGCCTCGTAGCTCCGGCAGGCCCTTCCGGCGGCGCGAAAATCGGCCCTGGCCTCGCCCGGCTTGCCGCTTCTGTCAGCGGAAACCCGGCTGCCGCCATCGCCCCCTACCTGCGCGACCTTGGCGAAGACGTGGGAGAAACTGTCGATCTCGCCGTCCTGTCGGGCGGCAGCGTCGTCTTTGTGGATCAAGTGCAGGGCCGCCAGCGGCTGGTCGCGCTTTCGGCTGTCGGCGAGCGGTTTCCACTCCATTGCACCGCCAACGGCAAGGCGATTCTGTCGTGCTTTTCCGAAGCCGATGCAGACGGTCTCATCGCCAGAAGCCTTGCCGAACATCCCGGCCATCCCCTCAAGGATCGCAAGCGTCTGCTCGGCGAGATCGAAGCAGCCCGCGTCACGCATCTGGCCATCGATCTCGGCGAACATGGCGAAGGCATCTGCGCCATCGGCATGGCGATGCTCGACGGATGGGGCCGGCCGGTCGCAATTTCCATACCCGTGCCGCAACAGCGCTTTGCCGATGCGCGTCCGATGCTGGAACAGCGCCTGCTCGCTTTTCGCGAAACGATCAGACCCGTAATTGCCCGTTGAACTTGGTCTATTCCGCCGCCATCAGCACTGGCGCTTCCGCCGCCGGCGCAGCGCGGTCGAGGATCATGTCCGCCGCCTTTTCCGCGATCATGATCGTCGGTGCATTCGTGTGCCCGCCGATGACATACGGCATGACCGAGGCATCGACGACGCGCAAGCCTTCGACCCCGTTCACCTTCAACTCGCCGTTTACGACTGCCCGTGCGTCGATGCCCATGCGGCACGTGGACGTGGGATGGAACAGCATGCTCGCCGTTTCGCGAATGAACGCGTCGATGCCTTCGTCGCTCGCAACCTGCGCGCCGGGTATCGTTTCGTTCTGCACCATGCTCTTCAGCGGCTCGGTCGCATAAAGTTCGCGCGCATGTCTCACCGCGTTCCGCAACGACGTGCGGTCGTTTTCGGCAGCCAGATAATTGTGCACAATCTTCGCATGATCGAGCGGATTGGCTGAGCGCAGCGTCACCAAGCCGCGGCTTTCGGGATGCAGCAGAATGATGCGGCAGCCCAGGAAACCGTCCTTCGGCTTGCGCACGCCCGGAAACCAGATCTGCGTCATCGGATCGATACGGTTCATCAGCAGTTCGACGTCCGGCGCCGCCAGTTCCGGCCGCGTCCTGATATAGGCGAGGCTCGCCACCGGCTGCGTCGCCAGCGGCCCGCTGCTGAACAGCATCCAGCGCAGCGCCGAGAATGCCAGACGGTCGAAGCGAAACTCGTTCAGATAATGGGCCATCGCGTCGCTGCGATAGCCGATCATGACGCTGATATGGTCCTGCAGATTCTGCCCGACATCCGGCGCGTCCTGCACCACATCAATGCCATGCTCACGCAAGTGATCTGCCGGCCCGATGCCGGACAGCATCAGCAATTGCGGTGAATTATACGAGCCGCCGCAGAGCAGCACCTCACGCTCCGCAAGCGCTGTTCTCGTGTCGCCGCCCTGCACGTAGGCGATGCCCGTTGCGCGGCGGTTGTCGAACAGGATTCGCGTCGCCTGTGCGCCCGTAACGACCGTCAGATTGGGACGCGACAGCACCGGCTCGAGAAAACGTTTTGAGACGCTGCCGCGCCGGCCGTTGTGGATCGTGTAATCGGCAGGACCAAAACCGTCCTGCACCGCGCCGTTGTGATCGTCCGTAGTACGATGCCCGAGCGCCTTGCCCGCTGCGAGATAGGCGCGGTAGGCCTCGCTCGTCCGGTCGCCGGGACTGACGCTGAGCGGCCCGCCATGCCCATGAAAATCCGTCGCGCCACCGTGAAAGTTTTCCGAGCGTTTGAAATAGGGCAGGACGTCCGTGTAGCTCCAGCCGCTGAGGCCCAACTGTCCCCAGCGGTCGTAATCACTGGCGTGCCCGCGGCAATAGAGCATGCCGTTGATCGAGGACGATCCGCCCAGCGCCTTGCCCCGCGGCACCAGCAGCCGGCGGTTGTCGAGAAACGGCTCCGGCTCGGAATAGTAATTCCACTGGAAACGCGGATCTGTCATCAGATCGCGGAACTTCAGCGGCAGTTTAAGCCACAAGTGTTTGTCCGGGGCGCCCGCTTCAAGTAGCAGAACTTTCGCTTGCGCATCTTCGCTCAGCCGGTTTGCGAGAACGCAACCCGCCGATCCTCCGCCGGCGATGATGTAATCGTAGACCGCACCCATGCGCCGCCCTCCCGGTATTTTTGTCACCCCGGAAAATGCGCAGCATTTATCCGGGACCTTTCACAGTAACACAAAGGTTCCGGATAACCCGTTGCGCCTGCGGCGCAGCGATTTTCCGGGATGACAAACCTCTACGCATCCAGCTCCGTGATCTTCTCCTCGAAACGGTGCAGCCGTTCGCAACCGTTCTCTGTGATGAGAAAATTGTCGCACGCCCAGCTATACGTCGTCGACGTCACATAGGTCGGATGCACGGCGACCACCATGTTGGCGGCCAGCGGCATGGTTTCGTCGAACCGCACCAGCGGGCGCTCCACCATATCGTAGCCCTGGCTGTGGCAATAAAGCCGCGTTTCTTCCGGCTTGCCATTCTTGCGCATGAAATCGTTATGGGATTCCCAGATGTCCTTGCACGACGCGCCGGGCTTCAACATTTTCAGCGTATGCGCGCGAGCCTCCAGCACGAAAGCGAACTCGTCTTTCATCTCCTGGCTCGCCTTGCCGAGCACGCAGGTGCGTCCGAGTTCGGTATACATGCCGCCCGCGCCCGCATTTTCGCACAGCAGCGTATATTGATCGCCCTTCTGGATCGTGCGCGCCTGCTGATGCGGTGGCCCCATGACAGCCGCCGTGCCGACAGGACCGGAAGCGCACATGTACCAGCCCTGCTCGCTGCCGCGTACCGTGCCGTAGTGCAGCGCCGCCGCCTTCACGTCCTGATCCTTCACGCCCGGCTTCACCGCCGCGAACGCCGCTTCCATCTGCTCGTCCTGCAAATGGCAGGTCTTGCGCATCAATTCGATTTCTTCCGGGCTCTTGATTGCGCGGATATCGTCGACAAAATCCGAGGCGTTGACGAAGTCCTGGTTCGTCGGTGCGTTCTTCTTCAGATACTCGACGAGCATGTGCGGAATGGAAGCAACCGCCAGCAGTCCGACCTTCGCTCCCTTGTAGGGCGCCAGCGCTTTAACCGCGAGTTCGGCATCGTAGTCCCCGGTATAGTGGGCTGTGTGATAGCTCGGCACACCGAGCTGCCGCTTCACGCCGCGCAGCATGCCGTTGCCTTCGACGGGCACTTCCCTGTCGTGCCCGAACGGCCCCTGACCGATGATGGTCATGCCATCGTCTTTCGGGAAAATCAGCGTCACCGGATAGCCGTTCGTGGCGGGCATGTCGGTGAGATATTTGACATAGCCGCCCATGAAATCGTTGTTGTTCTGCATTACCAGAACGTCGATGCCGCGTTCTTCCATGCCCTTGCGCACCAGCGCCCAGCGGCGTTCGAGTTCGGCCGTGGATATCGGCGTGTTGAGACGTTCGGACAATTGCGCCATCGGCTTCATGCTCCCCTGTTCACGATATTGATCATGCCGTCGATATCGCCGGCGAGAAACCTTGCGATATTGTGTTCGAGTATCGGCAGCGCCCGCTGGGGATACTCGTCGTGAAAGCCGCCAAGATGCGGGGTCACGATCACATTGTCCAGCGACCACAGCGGGTGATCTTCCGGCAGCGGCTCCGTCTCGAACACATCCAGCGCCGCCCCCGCGATGCGCTTGTCCTGCAAGGCCGCAATCAGCGCCGCTTCGTCCACCACGCCGCCGCGGGCGATGTTTACGAGATACGCGTCCTTCTTCATCGCCGCGAAAAAATCCGCATTGGCGAGGTGATGGTTTTCTTTCGTATAGGGCGTCAGCAGCACCACGAAATCGCTGTCGCGCACGACATCCATCATCGCGTTGCGCGACACGATGGCATCGAAACCCGGCAGGTCGCGCGGTGTGCCGGTCACCCCGGTCACATGCATGCCCAGCGCCTGACAGCGCGGCGCCAGCGCTTCGGCAATCACGCCAAGCCCGATAATGCAGACCTTTTTGCCGTCGAGCAGGCGCACCGGAAAACGCTGCCAGCGCCGGTTGCGCTGGTTGTCCAGCACTCGCGGCATCGCACGCGCCAGATCGAGCATGCCGCAGATCGCCGCCTCGGCGCAGGGCGGCCCGTGCAGCCCCTGCATATTGGTAACCAGAATATCCTCGCGGAACGAGGGCTGATCGACAATGCCGTCGACGCCCGAGCCCAGCGCCTGCACCCATTTCACATTGCGGCCCTTGGCAAAAATCTCGTCCGACAGCATCACGCCAAATGCCAGGATGGCTTCCGCCTTCTCGAGATAGGGACCGGCATTGGAATTATGATCGACCATGTCGATGACCAGCTGTGGAAATGCTTCGCGCAAACGCTCGCGATAGACGTTGCGCACCGGTTCCGGCAGGGTCAGGACGATCAGCAGGTTTTTCATGACACTTGTATCGGCGGACGGACACCGCATGGCAAGGGGTAATAGGCGGCCGGCCATAACTCTGGCAGGTCCACACTAACGGGTTGGCCTCATGCCGCCAGGGTTGGAATAGCTGCCACCGGAACTTCCCGCTCGGCATGCCAGATATCGTAGGCGGCCTGCATGGCGAGCCACAGCGCCGGACCATTGCCAAGCAGTTTGCCAAACCGCACCGCCATGTTTGCGGTCACCGGCCTGGACCCTTCGAGGATGGCATAAAGTTGCTGCCGCGAAATACCGAGCATCCGCGCGATCTCGGCTTTCGGACGTCCGGAGTTTTCGAGCGCTTCCGCTATAAGCAGCCCCGGATGCGACGGGCAGCGATCCGGGTTACGTTTTGCCTTGTAGGCCATCGGCGCTCCTAGTGATACTGTGCAAAGTCCACATTGAGTGCGTCGCCATCGTCAAATTCGAAAGTGATGCACCACGGGCCATTTACGTGGATTGTATATCGTGTTGGCTCAAAGCCTCTCAAGGCATGAAAATTGAAACCCTGAACATTCATGCTTTCAGCGCCCTTCGCGGCATCCAGCGCATCGAGCCGTAAAAGTATCCGGCCGTGCAGGCGCTTGTCGATCTTGCCGGTACGGTTGGATCCCCAGAGTTCGCAAAGACCCTTGTGCCTGAAACTGACGATCGACACGGATGTCACCTAATAGATTACAAATAAATTGTCAATGAATATGTTAAATAAATCCTGAAGCGGGGCAATTAATGCCAAATATCTTGCTATGGCAGAAAATTAAAAACCGCCCGTTCCAGCGCGGAACGGGCGGCTTGACCAAATCGAAAGGCTGCGGCCCGATCAGCCGGCCATAGCCGCCACGGCCCGGCGCACGAATACGCCGACGATATGCGCGCGGTATTCGGCGGAAAAGTGAATGTCACTGAGCAGACCCTCCGGGCTCTGCTTTACGTTCTCCACCGCAGCAACGGAAAACTCCTTGTTCAGCGCAGCTTCGAAATCGCTCGCGCGAAAGGCGTTCGGCCCCGCGCCGGTGACGCCGACGCGCACGCCATCCGCCGTTTGAGCTACCATGACGCCGACCACCGCATAGCCCGAAGCCGTATGGCGGAACTTCTGGTAATGCGCTTTCTTCGGGATCGGGAAACGCACGGACGTGACGATTTCGCCGTCTTCCAGCGCCGTCTCGAACAGGCCGAGAAAGAACGCGTCGCCCGCAATTTCGCGTTTGTTCGTTACGATCGTCGCGCCGAGGCCGGTGATGCCGCCCGGGTAATCGGCCGCAGGATCGGCATTCGCGGTCGAGCCGCCGATGGTGCCGCGATGGCGTACTGCCGGATCGCCGATGCCGCCCGCAAGCACGGCCAGCGCCGGAATGGCCTGCCTGACCACATCCGAAGCCGCCACATCCGCATGGCAGGTCATAGCTCCGATGGTCAGCGTGCTGCCATCCCTGGAAATCCCCCGCAGCCCTTCAATCGCGCCGAGGTCGATCACGTCGGATGGCGCCGCCAGGCGTTGCTTCAACGTCGGCAACAACGTCATGCCACCGGCCATCAGCTTGCCGTCGTCGCTGCCCTGCAATCTGCCGGCTGCGTCCGCCACGTCTTTCGCCAGGTGATACTCGAAATTATGCATGGCGCTGGCCTCAGTGATGATCGCGAACGGCGGAGGGATTGGCGATGGAGAGGATCGCCTGCACGATGCCCTGATAGCCGGTGCAGCGGCAGATATTGCCTTCCAGTTCCTCGCGCACTGTCTTCTCGTCGCAGCCCGGATTGCGCCGGGCGATGTCGATGCCCATCATCACCATGCCCGGCGTGCAGAAACCGCATTGCAGACCGTGATGTTCGCGGAACGCCGCCTGCATCGGATGCAGCGTGCCGTCGGCGGCGGCAAGCCCTTCGATGGTTGTAACTTCCCGGCCATTCGCCTGCAGCGCCAGCATTGTGCAGGACTTCACCGCCTTGCCGTCGACATGCACCGTGCAGCAGCCGCATTGCGTCGTGTCGCAGCCGACATGCGTTCCGGTCAGGCGCAGATGCTCGCGCAGCAATTCCACAAGCAGCGTGCGCGCCTCGACTTCGGCCGCAACGTCCTTGCCGTTCACTTTTAGCTTGACCTCGGGCACCCGTATCTCCCTTTCGACTTCCCGCCGGTTGCCCCGGCAGCTTTCGGTTCCGGTCACGCGATATCGACCAGAACCTTGCCCCCCGCGCCGGCGACGCCGACATGCGCCATCGCTTCGGCGAGATCGGCCAGCTTGTAGCGCTTGGCCACGAGGGGCGAGATGCCGCCCTCAATAATCGCCCGTTCGATATCGCGCAAGGCTGCCGCGCGCGGTTCCGCCGGCAAGGCATACACCATGACCCACCGCACATTGATTCCCTTGCGCAGCAGATCGCGCATCGGCACCGTGGGCGTTTCGTTCGGATCGCCGGACGAACCGTAGAGCGAAACGGACCCGTTCGGCTTCAGAACCTGCGCATCCAGGAAAACATTGTCGCGAAAATGCACTTCGGCGACATGATCGACCCCGCCGCTCGGGCCCGATTGTGCGCAGCGCATGATTTTTTCCGCCAGGTCCGGGTCACTGTACAGAAACACCTCGTCCGCCCCGGCGGCGCGGGCTGTGTCTGCCTTCTCCTGCGACCCGACCGTGGCGATCACATGCGCGCCGCCCCATGCAGCGAATTGAACGGCAAACCGTCCGACCGACCCGGCTCCGCCCGCCACCAGCACGGTCTTGCCCGCGACCGGCCCTTCGGAAAACACCGCCCGGTGCGCGGTCATGGCCGGCACGCCAAGACAGGCCCCGAAAGAAAAATCGGCTTGATCGGGCAAGGGAACCGCGAACTCTACTGGCACGACACAATATTCGGCCGCTGTTCCCTGCTTCGGCCCCTGTAGGGTTGCCTCATAGACCCAAACCCGCTGGCCGATCAGCGTGGCCGGCACGTTCTCGCCGATAGCGTCGATCACGCCGGCGCCGTCGTTGTTCGGAATGACCCTGGCATGCGCCATCGGCGCGCCCGCCCAGCCGGTCGCCCGTTTGAGATCGGATGGATTTATCGCAGAAACCTGGATGCGTACGCTCACCTCGCCCGGTCCCGGCCGCGGCGCAGGCATTTCGCCCACGCGCACCGTCTCCCGCGGATCGCCCAGCCTTTCGTAATAGCCCGCCCGCATGTTTCCCCCTGGACATTGCCAAACCCAAGTTCGGAAGTCCTAACAGACAGGACACGCAATGCCAAAAAAATTGCTCGCGAATGTGACAGAATTCGCGGGCTTGCCGTGAGCGTTGACAGACCGCACCCCGCCGCCAATGCTGGCGCGAGGACCGCTGCGATCCCGGCCCGGGAAAAAGGAAACGCACCCGTCATGCAATTCGGCATCTGGACGCCCCTGCCCCACACAATCCGGCCCGAGCCGGAGATCGAACGAGCCGTGGCGGATCTTGCGACGCCGGGGCAGGGTCTGGCAGTGGACCGTTCCTACGCCTTTGCACTCGAAACCGTGCGCATGGCCGAAGACATGGGCTTCGATCTCACTCTGGTCGCCGAGCGGCTGGTCGCACCCGATCTGGAAGCGTGGACCGTGTCCTCGGCGCTTGCGGTCCAGACCAGCCGCATCAGGATCATGACCGCCGTGCATCCGGGCATTCTCAATCCGCAATTCGCGGCAAAGCTCGGCGCATCCATAGACCGGCTCAGCGGCGGACGGTTTTTGATCAACGTCGTCCCGGGCCGCCGCAGCCACGAATTCGCCCTCTACGGCAATAACGCCTGGCTCGGCCCGGACGAAGACGGCGAAGAGCGCTATGCCCGCGTCGACGAATTTGTCCGCCTGCTGAAATCCATGTGGGTGGAGGAGAACTTCACCTTCGAAGGCCGGTTCTACCGCGCAGAAAACGCCAGCATGGCAACAAAGACCATGCAGCGCCCGCATCCGCCCGTCTACGCCGCCAGCGCCGACGCACGCGGCAAGGACATCATCGCGCGCGAATGCGACCTCTGGTTCGCCAATTACGAACCGGGCATCGATGCCTACGAAGCAAACCTGCAAAGTCTCGGGCGCGATATCGCCGCCATGCGCGAACGCGCCGCAGATCACGGACGAGAAATCGGCTTTGGCATCTCCACACACGTCGCAATTGGCGACGACGCAAGCGCCCTCGTCGCCGACGCCCGCGCGCTGGAAGATCATCCCCAGCACAACGTCGCCATCAAGGCCCTCGGCGCCGGCCTCATCGGCACGCCGCAGACCGTAGCAGACCGCATCAGGCGCTACGAGGACATGGGCCTGACATGTCTTATGCTGCAGTTCCACCCGATGAAGCAGGGACTGCAGACATTCGCCGACAAGGTGCTGCCGCTTCTTGGGCGGTGATGAGACCCGCGCCGGAAGGAGGCCACGGTGGCATTCGATGAACCGACCGCTCAACACATCCGCGCCGCTCTTGGGCCCACAGAAAACATCGAAGAAAAGCGCATGATGGGCGCGCTGGTCTTCATGGTGAACGGCCACATGTGCTGCGGCGTGACCGGCGAGGATCTGATGGTGCGTCTCGGCCCGGAAGCCGGAGCAACCGCCTTGCAGGAGAAGCACGTCAAGCCGCTCGACATCGGCGCCGGCCGCGCCCCGCGCGCTTTCGTCTGCGTAGAGCCCAAGGGATTCGCTTCTGCTGCCGCCTTGAAGAAGTGGCTCGCGCGCGCACAGGAATTCGTCGCCACGCTGCCACCAAAGAAACCGGGCGCGAAGAAGCGCCCGGCGCAAAGGTCGTAACCCCGCGTGCGGCGCAGGCAGCGCTACCCGTGCATTGCACGCCACACCGCTTCCGGCGTCACCGGCATTTGCAGGTTCAGCACGCGGTCCGGCGCAATGGCGTTTTCGATGGCGTTGACGATCACCGGCGGCGCGGCAGTCGTGCCCGCTTCGCCCGTGCCCTTGGCGCCGACGTAGTTTGTTTTGCAACGTACGGGATGGTGCAGAACCTTCATGTCCGGCACGTCGTCGGCGCGCGGCATGTGATAGTCCATGAAGCTGGCGGCGATGAGCTGACCGCTGTCGTCGTAGCGCACGTATTCGCCAACCGCCTGGCCGATACCCTGCGCAACCCCGCCCTGCACCTGGCCTTCGACGATCTTCTCGTTCAGCACAATGCCAACGTCGCCGACGGCTGTGTATGCAACGACCTGATAGGCGCCCGTGTCCGGGTCGACCTCGACTTCCGCCACATGGCAGCCGTTGGGGAACGACGGGCCGGTTTCCGCTTCAACCGTGGTGTCGAGCCCGCCGCCCTTTTTGTTCGTCTCGCGCGCATGTTCGGCGACATCGAAGAGCGAAACCTTCTGCCCGGTGCCCTTGCGGCTGAACGAACCGTTCTCGTAAGCAAGCTGGGACACGTCGGTCTGCAGCATCGTGGCCGCGGCATCCGCCGCCTTGTCAAGGATCTGGTCCACAGCCTCGGCGACCGCGCTGCCGGTCAGCATCGCCGTGCGCGAAGCGACCGCGCCGAAGCCCGGCACGTCGCGCGCCGAATCCCCGTGCGTGACGATCACATCGTCGTCTGAAATGCCGAAGCGCTTCGACACCATCTGCTTGAAGACGGTAATATGGCCCTGGCCCTGCGGCGTCGGGCCGATGGAGACCACGGCCTTTCCGTCCTTGAAGGCGATCCGCGCCGGTTCGTGATAATGGCCGCCGGAAATTTCCAGAAAGCCACACAGCGCAATGCCGCGCAGCTTGCCGCGCTTTGCCGATTCCTTCTTTCGCGCCTTGAAGCCCTTGTAGTCGGAAGCTTCGAGCGCCTGTTTGAATATCGTCGGAAAGTCGCCGCTGTCATAGGCCGGCCCGAGCGGCGTCGGATAGGGCAATTGCGACGGTTTGATGAGATTCTGCTGCCGCAGCTTTACCGGATCGATGCCGGTCTGCTTGGCTGCGGCATCGATGATGCGCTCGAGCAGATAGTTCGCCTCTGGCCGCCCCGCGCCCCGGTACGGCCCTGTCGGGCAGGTATTGGTGAAGTAGCACTTCGAATCCACCACGATATGCGGAATGTGATAGACGCTCGGCAGGCAGCCCGCGATGTGAATGGTCGGAATCAGCACTGCGACTCCGGTCATGTAGGCGCCGACGTTCTGGTCGCCGTCGACTTTAAGCGCCAGGAACTTGCCCTTTTCATCCAGCGCCAGTTCCACACGCCACACGCTGTCGCGCGCCTGATTGTCCATCAGGAACGATTCCATGCGTGTCGCCGACCAGTGCACCGGCTTGCCTGTGATCTTCGCCGCGGCCAGCAGCGCGGGATATTCCGGATAGATCGACGCTTTCATGCCGAAGCCGCCGCCGACATCGTCGGACAGGACGCGCAGCTTTTCCGGCGCGATGTTCGTCGTCATCAGGAGCTGACCCTTGACGCCTGTCACGCCCTGCGTCCCGGCGTGGAACGTATAGCTGTCCTTTTTCTTGTCGTAGCTGGCGGTCGCCGAGCGCGGCTCCATCGAAACTGCCGCAATGCGCTGGTTGAGAATTTCCGCCTTGACCACATGCGCAGGCGATTTCAGCGCCGCCTCCACCGCGGCCCGGTTCTTGCCGTCCGGATCAGCCGGAGATGTCCAGTCCAGCGTCACATTGCCGGCCGCTTCCGGCCACAGAAGATTCTTGCCCGCCTTGGCCGTTTTGAGGTCCACTACGGCTGGCTGCGGTGCGTAATCCACCTGCACCATGTCCGCCGCATCCTGCGCAGCCGCGCGGGTTTTGGCGACGACCAGCGCAACCGCTTCACCCACGTGCATGACATTCTTGCCGTTCAGGGCCGGACGGAACGGGCTGTGCGGCATCTTGCCATCGCGTCCCGGAAACGGGATCGAACCGCTGACGGAATTGTACCCCAGGGATTCGATATCGCCAGCCAGCAAGACGGCTACAACGCCATCGGCTTCCTGCGCCGCGCTGATATCGATCGTACGAATGTCCGCGCGCGCATGTGGAGAACGCACGAAAACGGCGTGCAACGCGCCTTCTGCGCCATCGCTGGAATAGCGTCCGTGTCCGGTGACCAACGCTTCGTCTTCATAGCGGCCCTTCCACGGCCGGGAATGTTCGTCGCTGCGATGGGGATTGTCGATATGCGCCATGATGTCTCGCTCTGGATCGTATGCTTGCGATGTCTGCCCTGTGCGAACAGACATTAAAGTCCGGGCGGCCGGCGGCAAGGAGCCTCCCGGCGCGCCACTTCGCCTCAGCTGTTCAGTTTCAGCAGCCGCTCGGCATTGCCCGACATGACCTTCTTCAGGTCTTCCTTCGACAGCCCGAGATTCTCGACCGCCTGGATCGTCTCCCGGATCGGTCCGAGTGGCGCATCGGTGGAAAACACCACATGTTCCGCGCCGAAAAACCGGATGCCCGCATGCAGCCCGGTCTCCGCGCCGAACATCGCCGTGTCGCCGTAGAATTTATGGAAATAGTCCATATGCGGCTTTTTGAGTGACGGCAGCACGTTGGAATAGTCCTCGTCCATCGTCCGTTCGCCCAGCACCGCAAGGCCCGGCCCCACGCGCCCGTCGTAATAGGGGATCATGCCGCCGCAATGATGCGTGACGATCTTCAGGTCGGGATAGCGGTCGTAAAGTCCGGCGAAGACGATGCGGCACATGGCGACCGAGGTTTCGTACGGCCAGCCGAAGCACCACCACATTTCGTAGCGCGAAACCTTTTCGGTCTTGTAGTCTGTCACATCCGCCGCCGTGCGGGCGGGGTGAATCCAGACAGGCAGGTCGTATTCGGCCATCTTCTTGAACACCGGCTCGAACTCCGGCAGGTCGAGCGGCTTGCCGGCTATGTTCGTGAACGTCTGGATGCCGCGCGCGCCAAGCGTCTTGATCGCCCGGTCGATTTCGTCCAGCGCCGAGGGCACGTCGTGCAGCGAAACCGCCGCGGCAAAGGCCGGAAAGCGGTCGCGGTGCTTCTCGCAGATTTCCGCCATCGCGTCGTTCGCCGCCGCCGCCAGCATGCGCGCATCCTTCGCGTCGGCGATGTCCTCCAGCGGCGGGTTCGGCAACGAAATGATCTGCCGGTACTCCGGCCCCGCCGCATCCATGTGCCGGAAGCGCAAATCGAGATCGAACAGCGCCGGAACCTTGCGCAGCCGCTGGCCGATGTTGCCAAGCTTTGGCGATGTCTTGGTCAGGACGTCAAAAAACTTGTCTGGAAAGATATGGGTATAGATGTCGATCATGGCCTCAAGCCTTTCCTTCCTTCCGCCGGCCGGGAAGTCCGTCCGGCTCCGGTCGCACCTCATCCCACTGAAGACATACGGGGCGTTGCGACCGCCTTTTCCCTTATTTCTTACCCGAGCGGAAGAGCATTTTCACCAGCGCCCATACTATCCCGGGCCGAGCGAAAACAAAGCCTTTGCGAAGCTCGGCGCCCGTCAGGATAGCCTTCATTGGCATCGTCCCCATAATCTTGCCATGGATGACCAGGCCATCGGGGTGGGTCTCCACCTTCACGACTTGAATCAGCTCGGTCTTTTCGGGCGTATAAAATTTCATATCGGCCTTTCCGCCGGCTTCGCGCGACATGCGTGCAGGATCATTCTGCCGAGTATCGGGCAGCCGGCATAATTGTCAATATACTTGACTAATTTTAATTGCATTCCATAAATTCTGGCTATAATAACAGCATATAGGCCGAAATCACCCTACAATTAATCCGGGTTTCTGACTAAAAGAGGGCTTCATGGCGCGCGCATACGACACAGTGGTGATTGGATCGGGCCATAACGGCTTGATTGCGGCTGCCTATCTCGCAAAGGCGGGGCAAAAGGTGTTGGTCCTCGAGCGCAACGATCATATCGGCGGCGGCGTCATGACCAGCGAAATACTGACCCCTGGCTTCCGCCACGACTGGCATTCGGCCACCCATGTTGTGATTCAGGCCAACCCGCTCATCCGCAACGACGAACTCGGCCTGCTCTCCCGCTTCGGACTGAAATACGTCTACCCCGAAGCCATCTTCTCGACGATCTTCGACGACAACGATTCCATCGTTACATATGGCAATCTCGACAAGACCTGCGCCTCCATCGCCCGCATTTCGCAGCGCGATGCAGATGCCTATCGCGCCTTCGCCAAGGCTAGCGCGGCGCTATTACCGATGATTGTCGAAGGTATGTTCGTGCCTCCGCCGCCCCAGGGCGCGTTCTGGGCGCTGCTCGACCAGAGCGCGGAAGGCCGCAATCTCATGCATGTCATGCAGAAGAGCATGCTCGATATCGTAAACGAGCATTTCGAACACGACAAGGTAAAGGTGCATCTGTTGAAATTCGCGGCTGAAATGCTCGTAGGGCCGGACGAAAAGGGAACTGGCGCTATTCTGTTTAACATGCCGGGCTTCGTACATGCCTATCCATCCGGCATTCCGGTCGGCGGCAGTGTGGGGCTGGCTGCTGCTCTCGTACGTTGCCTTGAGCATTACGGCGCCGAATTCCGCCTGAATGCGGCTGTGGAGAAAATCCTCACTTCCGGCGGCCGTGTAAACGGTGTGCGCCTCGCCGGCGGCGAGACAATCGAAGCAAAGAAATCGGTAATCGGACAGATCCACCCCTGGCTGCTTGGTCGCATGGTCGACGGCCTCATGCCGGAGGTCTCCGGCCGAGCCGCGCTAACGAAACCGGCCAGCTTTTCCATCATGACAGCCCATTTCGATCTCCGTGAAACGCCGAAATACCACGCCGGACAGGAACCGGGGCGGGTGGCATTGACCAACTTTGCGCCCGCCACCCTCGAAGGCTATCTGCGTATTTTTGACGACATTCGTCATGGCGATTTGCCGGGGCGGCCGATCCTCGCCGCGCATGTCAATTCGCAGTGGGACCCCAGCCGCGTGTCCAATGGCGGCGCAACCCTCACCATTTATGGCTTTGGCCCCTACGAGCTGCGCAATGGCGGCAGCGCCGGTTGGGACAGGGACAAGGACAAACACGCCGACTGGATCAGGAATACCTTCTCGCAATTCTGCACGAACATGACCGACGACAACATTATAGCCTGGAACTTCAACAGCCCCCTCGACATGGAACGGCATTCGCCAACCTTCCAGCGTGGCGATGTCGGCGGTGTCGGCAAATTCTTCTTCCAGATCGGCGGTCACCGCCCGACACCGGAACTGGCGCAATATGCCGTGCCGGGCATTGAGGGGCTTTATCTTGCCGGCACGTTCATGCATCCGCCGGGCGGCGTCACCGGCGGCGGGCGTGCAACCGCCATCCGGATTTGCGGGGATATTGGCGTCGACTTCGACAAACTGACCGTGCCGCCGCAATAGCGGCTCTGATCGCACGGATGCAACCGGCAAGGGTCGCAGCTATGAAGCCGGCAAAACGCCATCGTGAGACCTTCCGGCGGACCAGCGAGGAATGGCGGCGCGGCAATGTCGGCCGCGCTATCTTCAATGCGACAAAGAAATTTGAACAGGACGTTCTGGACTTTCTGGCCGGCAACGGCATGGGCGGCATCCGTGCCGTTCACCTGAATCTGTACCGCAACCTGGAATTCGACGGCACACGGCTGACAGTATTGGCCGCGCGCGCCAACATGACCAAACAAGGCATGCAGGAGCTTGTGGATCGCGCTGAACAGGCCGGCTTCGTCGAGCGCCGGCCGGACCCGGTGGACGGCCGCGCCAAGGTCATCGCTTTTAGCGACAAAGGGCTCGTTCTGTTGGAGGCCCTACGCGAGGCGATCGCTTTTGCCGAACGAAATATGATAGAGAGTATCGGCGGCGCGCAGGTCGAGCTCATCGGCCAATGGCTTCGGGCCTATACCGGGCAGGACCCCGGGTGATTGACCCACGCGGTTTTCGCGCGATACCTATCTGTGGCGTTTCTTCAGCAAAATGAACTTGGGTTCGCGAGAAGAGAATGCGCCGGAAAGTAGAGCACTGCGGTAACTCCAACGACAACCGCAGCGGGAAACGCCATGACCGACTACCTCGAAACAACAGCAGAAAAACCCATCGATTGCGACGTCCACCCCATCGTGCCGGGGATGAAGGCGCTGCTGCCCTTTCTAGATCCGCACTGGCAGGAGCAGGTGACCGACCGCGGCATTCTTTCGCTCGATTCCATCTCCTATCCGCCCAATCTCGATTTCACCGCCCGGCCGGACCTGCGCGCGGCGGGGCTCGATTTCAGCGGCCTCACCGGCCAGGTCTTCGGAAAATGGGGCGCCGGCCGCGCCATCCTGAATTGCATTTACGGCGTGCAGCTCGTCCACAACGCCGACATGGCGATCGCCTTCACCCGCGCGCTGAACGACTGGCTGAAGGCGGAATGGCTCGACCGCGATCCGCGCCTTGCCGCCTCCATCGTCCTGCCAATGCAGGACACGCCCGCCTGCGTCGCGGAACTGGAGCGCCTCGGCTCCAACCGGCAGTTCGTTCAGGCGCTGGTTCTGGCCAACGGCGAGGAGCCGCTCGGCCGCCGCCGCTACTGGCCGATTTACGAAAAGCTTGAAAAACTCGGGCTTCCGCTCGGCATCCACGCCGGCTCGTCCTATCACAATCCGGTCACCTCTCTCGGCTGGCCGAACTATTACATCGAGGATTATTCGGCACAGACATTCGGCTTTCAGGCCCAATTGGCGAACCTGATCACCGAAGGCGTCTTCGTGAAATACCCCGGCCTGAAGGTTGTGCTGATCGAAAGCGGCGTGACCTGGCTGCCAGGCTTCATCTGGCGTCTGGGCAAATTCTGGCGCGGCGTGCGCCGCGAAGTGCCATGGGTCGACCGCCCGCCCGGCGACATCATCCGCGATCACGTGCGCATGACCGTGCAGCCGCTCGATGCGCCGGACGATTCGGACGCGCTGCAAAAGACCATCGACCAGATTCAATCCGACGAGTTTCTGCTCTACGCCTCGGACTATCCGCACTGGCAGTTCGACGGCGACGCGATCATGCCACCGCAAATTCCGGCAGGCCTGCACCGCAAAATCATGGTCGACAATCCGCGCGCCGTCTATGCGCGCCTCAACGGCATGGCGGAGGCGTGACGATGGGCAAGCATGTCGTCGCCGCCATCGCCGATCTGCCGCCGGGAAGCCGCAAGCTGATCGAGGCCGAGGGGCGGAAAATCGCCGTCTTCAACGTGCGCGGCGAATTTTTCGCCATCAACGACCGCTGCCCGCACGAAGGCGGCTCGCTCTGCACAGGAAAACTCTCGGCCCTCACCGTCTCGAAGGAGCCGGGAACCTACCAATGGACCCGCGAGGACGAATTCATACGCTGCCCCTGGCATGGCTGGGAATTCGACCTGCGCACCGGCCGCTCGGTCTGCGATCCAAGGACGATGCGCGTGCGCCTCTACGACGTGCATGTGGAGCACGGCGGCGAGCTCGTCGCGGAAAAGACGCTGCAGGCCGAGACTTTCGCGGTGCGGGTGGAGGATGAATATGTCGTAGTCGATATCTGAATATCTGCTGTTTCAATTTACTTGGGAAAAGACCATCCTTCAAATGACAGAAATACTTACCCCCGCCCCCTACATCCTCGAAGAAGCCGCCATCCGGCATGAAACGCCCTGCGGCGATGGCGTCATGGTCTGGCGCGAATGGGGCGCGGGCGAGCCGCTGGTGCTTTTGCACGGCGGCAGCGGCTCGTGGCGGCACTGGATCCGCAACATCGAGTTTCTGGCGCAGCGCTTCCGCGTCATCGCCGCCGACACGCCCGGCTATGGCTCGTCCGCCCTGCCGCCGGAGCCCTACGATTTTACGTCCATCGGCAAAATCATGGGCGCCGGGCTCGACGCCATCCTGCAGCCAGGCCAAGCCTGTCACGTCGCCGGCTTCTCGCTCGGCTCCTTCATGGCCCCGCACATGATCGTCAACAGCGAACGCACCGCCAAAAGCCTGTGCCTCGTGCACGGCCATCTCGTCGGCCACATGGAATATTCGCCGCAGGCAACGCTCAAACGCTGGCGCAATGTCGAAGACCAGGACGAGCGCCGCGAGATCCTGCGTCACAATCTCGGCTCGCTCATGCTCGCCCATCCCGAAAGCGCCGACGACGCCACGATAGACCTTTACGGCCAGGACCTCGAAGCTTCCCGCCTGCGGGTAACGAATTTCATCGCCGGCCTCGATACGGACATTCTCACGCGCATCGACGCCAGGCTCTGCTCCATATCCGGAGAACTCGATCCGACCGCCTCTCCCGATGTCGCGACACAGGCTGCAAAGCTCAAGGCCCTGCGCCCGGATGTTAGCACCCACATCGTCGAGAACGCAGGCCACTGGGTCATGTACGAGGCAGCAGACACGTTCCACGAGCTTGTTCTGGACTTTCTCGTTAACAATTCGTGACCGCAGTTTTGTATCGTTTTAACCGAAAATTATCCGCAAATTCAAAGCGTGCGGACATACCTTGACGCTGTGAAATCAATACTTTGGACATTGCCATGTTTGGCGCTTGCAACAAATTTCCCTGTAAAATTAAGGCTCGGGCAAGCAAGATCGGTTAATCGGAATGCCATGCAACGCGCGTGAGCATCGCGCGAAAAAGTGGTTCCGGTTTTTCGCGAAGGCGATGCTCTGCTGTTTTGAACCGATCAGCTTTTGTGCGTTCAAATGATTCCATTTGAACGCACGCTGATCTAGCGCCACGCACAGTGAACGGCCGGCCTTACACGCCCTGGCCGAGGAGTAACGAGAATGGCAGACGCACCCGATGAGGCGATCCTGATCGTCGACGATGTTGCGACCATGCGGCAGGTCATCCGCACGTGCCTCACCCAGATCGGCTTCAAAGACATCGACGAGGCCTGCGATGGCGCCGAAGCGCTCGCCCGGGCCAAGGAGAAGTCCTACGCATGGATACTCTCCGACTGGCACATGGACCCGGTCGACGGACCGGAATTCCTCCAGCAGCTACGCGACGAACTCGGCGAGGACGCCCCGAAAGTTGTGTTCATCACCATGGACGGCGACTGGAACGTGATGAACTACGCCAAGGACCTCGGCGCATTCCGTCTCATCGTCAAGCCGCTGCGCCCCTCGGCCCTGAAATCGAGCATCGAGAACGTACTGACCAAGACCGCCGCCTGAGCATACCGCCTGGCGGCTGGCCTTTCGCCTTCGTTTTCCCCGGCAATTGCGCTTCGCGCGTCCCCGCTCTATGCGTTAGATCAGCGTGCGTTCAGATGAAATCATTTGAACGCACAAAAAGCTGATCGACTCCTGAATGCAGAGCATCGCTGTCCGCGAAAAACCGGAGCCACTTTTTCGCGCGATGCTCTTGTCGCAAGAGCACCGGGGAAACGCCGTGAACGCCATCGACCTTGAAGTCATCTATCAATCGACGTTGCAGATTGCGCGCGAGCTGACGCTCAACATGCTGCGCACCGGCTATTCCACAATCATCAAGGAAAGCCAGGATTTCACCTTCGCCATCTTCGACCGGCGCGGCCGCATGGTGGCGCAGGGCGTGCCGCAGCCGCTGCACATTGGCCCGCTGTCGGCGCAGGTCAACGAAATCCGCCGCGTCTTTGCTGGCAAGATCGAGGAAGGCGACGCCTTCATTGTCAATCATCCCTATCGCGCCTGCCAGAACCACGCGACCGACGTCACGGTTATCTCGCCCGTCTTCGACGCCGGCAAGCTCGTCGCCTTCATCGGCAACATCGCCCACAAGCCCGATCTTGGCGGCAAGGTGCCGGGGACCAACGCCGGCGACGCCACGGACCTGTTCCAGGAAGGCCTCCTGATCCCGCCGCTGAAGATCGTGCGCGGCGGCGCGATGAACGAGGACCTCAAGGAAATGATCTGCGCCAACACGCGCACGCCGGAAGTGACGTGGGGCGACATCAACGCCCAGATCATGACCAACGCCCACGGCCTGGACAAGTTCGCCGAACTCTTTGCCCGCCGCGGCAAACAGAACGTGCTCGATTGCTGGAGCGAATGGATGGCAATCTGCGAGCGCGAATTGCGCAAGGCCATCGAGACAATCCCCGACGGCGTCTACGGCCCCGAACACGACTGGATCGACGACGACGGCATCGACCTCGGCAAGTCCTACCGCATCTCCGCAACGCTGGAAGTGAAAGGCGACAGTCTCCACTTCACACTCGACAGCGACCCGCAGGCGCGCGGGCCGGTAAATCTACAGCCCTGCGTCTCGCGCAATTTCATCCAGTCCTGCGTCAAGTCGATCTTCATTCCCGATCTGCCTGTCAACGAGGGACTTTCGGGACCCATCGAAGTCAGCTATCCGGAAGAAGGCGCGCTCCTGCATCCGCGTTACCCCGCGCCCTGCAACATGTATGTGCGCGCCAGCCAGATGATTTCCGGCGTGGTGCTGCGCTGCCTCGCCCGCGCCGTTCCGGGCAAGGTGCCGGCGCCCGCCAGCGGGGCCGGCGGCTCGCTCTCCAGCGCCGGGCGCAATCCGCAAACCGGCAAATGGTATTCGCAATACGAAATCTTCACCGGCGGCAACGGCGCGCGCCCCTTCGAGGATGGCCCCGCAGCGATGGACGATCTCGTCAACAACGTCATGAACGGCCCCGTCGAAGCGCTGGAAACCGAATTTCCCATGCGCATCGAAGCCTACGAACTCATCGCCGATTCCGGCGGCGCGGGCGAATTCCGCGGCGGGCTTGGCACGCGCAGGCGCTGGCGCATCCTGTCGGAGGAATCCACCGTCAACCTGCGTTCCGATCGTTTCAAGCACGCCTCGCCGGGCCTCTTCGGCGCAAAGCCGGCGAAGCCCTCCCGCGCACTGCTCAATCCCGGCACGCAAAGCGAGCGCATTCTTACGTCGAAGATCGCAGGCCTGCGCCTGAAGAAAGACGACATTGTCGTCTGGGAGCTGGCCGGCGGCGGCGGATACGGCGATCCGTTGCGGCGCGATCCCGAGCGCGTGGCGCAGGACGTGCGCCGCGGCTACGTCAGCCGCGCAGCCGCGCGCGCCGATTACGGCGTCGTCCTTACGGACGATCTCGCCGTCGATGTGAATGCAACCAAAGCCCTGCGGGCGGCGAACTGAGCGGGGCGCAACAATGGCAATTCGCATCGGCATCGACGTCGGCGGCACATTTACGGACGTAACCGGCTTCGACGACACGAAGGGTACGGTCGTCCTCGTCCGCAAGTATTCTTCCAACCCCGCAGAACCGCTGAAAGTGATGGACGAAATCCTGCGCGACCTGAAGCGCGATTTCGGGCAGGACGATATCCGCCTCATCCTGCACGGGTCGACCGCGGCGCTGAACACTTTGCTCGAAGGCAAGGGCGTCAAGACCGGGCTTGTCACGACGCAGGGTTTTCGCGACGTCTACGAAGTCGCGCGGCAATGGCGCGGCGACGAAGTGTTCAACCTGTTTTGCCCCGCCCCGAAAATGCTGCTGCCGCGCGAACGCATATTTGAGGCGCAAGGCAGGCTGGACTTTCGCGGGCAGGAAGTAACGCCGCTCTCCCGCGCCGATGTGGAAACCGCCGCGCGGGCGCTTGTCGCCGATGGCGTGGAAGCCATCGCCATCTGTTTCCTCTTCGCCTATGCCAATCCCGCGCACGAGTTGGAAGCCGCCCGTATCGTGCGCGAGATAGCGCCGGGCATGTATGTGTCCATGTCGCACGAGGTGAACCCCGAGTGGCGCGAATACGAGCGTACGGCCTCCACCGTCGCCAACGCCTGGATCGGACCGCCCGTCGCGCGTTATCTGCGCGGCCTGGAAAAACTCTCGGGAGGATATTTTCCGGCAGCCCGCACGCTGATGATGAAGTCGGACGGAGGCGCGGGTTCGGCCCGCATGCTGTCGGAGCGCCCGATCCAGACTGTCATGTCCGGCCCCGTCGCCGGCGTCATCGGCGCGCGCTATCTCGGCGACGTCACCGGGCGCAACAATCTCATCACCTTCGACGCAGGCGGCACATCCTCCGACATGGCGGTGCTTCCCGGCGAACCCCTGTTCAAGACCGAAGTCTCCATTGCCCGCCATCCGCTGCGCACGCAAACCGTCGATATCGAGACCATCGGTGCAGGCGGCGGCTCCATTGCGAGCATCGAACTCGGCGGCGTCCTGAAAGTCGGTCCGCGCAGCGCCGGCGCAATCCCCGGCCCCGCCTGCTACGATCGCGGCGGCGTGGAGCCGGCGTTGACCGATGCGCTCGTCGTGCTCGGCCATCTCAATCTCGATTCCCTGCTTGGCGGGGAAATGTCCATCGCTGGAGCAAAGGCCACGCAGGCCATCGAAACCCATATCGCACAAACGCTCGGCATGTCCGCGCAGGAGGCGGCCTGGGGCGTGTTGACGGTGCTTGCCGCCAATTGCACCGCGGCCATGCGCATGATCACGGTCGAACGCGGCTACGATCCGCGCGAGTTCACCCTTGTTCCCTTCGGCGGCATGGGGCCTGCCATCGCCGGAAAGATCGCGGCGGAACTGGGCATCGGCTCCATCCTCGTGCCGCGCGATCCCGGCGCTTTCAGCGCATGGGGCATGCTGGTCGCGGACGTAAGGCAGGAACGCGACTTGACGCGCTTGATATCGCTCGACACCGCCATGCCTGAAGACATTGAGGCGATCTACGCCGGGCTGGAAGCGCAAGTCGTTGAAGATCTCGAAGCGGAAAATTTCTCTCGCGCGCAGATCGTCCTGCAGCGCAATGCCGGCATGCGTTATCGCGGCCAGTCCTACGAAGTGACGGTTCCCGCCGGACCGATGCGCAGCGCGCAGGACATGGCGAAAGTCGCTGACGCCTTCCACGAGGCGCACAAGCGCCGCTACGGCCACATGGCCGCCAATGAAACCATCGAGATCGTCAATCTGAAAGTTGTTGGCGCGGGAACCATCGAAAAGCCCGGTCTGCCGAAGTTCCCGCCCGCGAGCGACAAACCTTCGCCGGTTGCAGCGCGCGAGGCCTTTTTCGGCGAACGCGGCGCACTGTCAACGCCCGTCTACCGCCGCGACGATCTCGGCCCCGGCGCGGAAATTGCGGGTCCGGCGATTATCGAAGAGAAAACGTCCACCATCGTAGTCTATCCGCAACAGCGCGCGACGGTGGACGCATATCTCAACATTTCAATCGATGTTGTGGCGGAAGGATAACCGCCTCACACGCACGGATTTTCCAGAACCCCCAGCCCGGAGATTGCAATTTTCATCGTATCCCCGGCCTGCAGGAATTTCGGCGGCGTAAAGCCGATGCCGACGCCCGCCGGCGTGCCGGTGGCGATGATGTCCCCCGGTTCCAGCGTCATCACGCCGGAGATGCATTCGATCAGCGTGGGGATGTCGAAGATCAGGTCCTTCACCATGGCGTCCTGCCGCTTCTCGCCGTTGATATGCGCCGTCACCTGCAGCTTCGTCACATCGCCGACTTCATCGGCAGTCACAAGCTGCGGCCCCATCGGGCAGAAGCCGTCGAGGTTCTTGCCCAGAAACCATTGCTTGTGCCGCTGCTGCAGCGTCCGCGAGGTCACGTCGTTGACGATCATGTAGCCGAAGACATGGTCGTAGGCTTTCGCCTTCGAGATGTTCTTGCCGCCCGTGCCGATGACTACGGCAAGCTCGGCCTCGTAATCCACGGACTGCGTCGGATCGGCGCTGACCGGAACCGGATCGTGCGGGCCGATGACAGTCGTCGAAGCCTTCGTGAAAATGATCGGGAACTCCGGAATGGCGTCCTTGCCGGCCGAGGCGTCGAAGCCGCTGTCGTGAAACTCCTTCGCATGCTCGTGATAGTTCTTGCCGACGCAGATGATGTTGCGCCGCGGCCGGGCCAGCGGAGCCAGCAGCCGCACCTTCGACAGGGAAATCATGTCGTCGGATTCGGTTTCGTCGAGCAACTGCGCCGCGCGCGCCAGCCCATCGCTGCCCTGGTCGATGATGTCGAACAAAGTACCGCCTGTGCCCGCGCAACGGGACAGATCGACAATCTTCATTTCGTCCTCGATCAGCAGTCCGGGCGCGGCCTTTTTTCCTTTTTCGAACATGACAAAGCGCAAGGTATTTCCTCCTGAACCATCCAGCTCCGGACTTGCCGCCCGGCCGGCAAAAACCATTCCGGGCATCGCTTACAGGAAAAAGCGGTGCGGCAAAAGCAGCAAGCCGCCAGCGCCGGGCCTTGAACCGAAAGCCGCGGCAGGTACAATGAAATTTCACTTTTGCAGAAAGTAATCCGGGACGAAGCGCGCCAGATGACTACAACCGCCGCCAAAAGCAATTCCAGTGCCCCCATTCGCCACATCGGCCTCGGCCGCTGCCAGGTGGAAATGGAAAAGCGCGCCGACGGCTGCCTGATCGTCCGCAACACCGCCAAAGTGAGCGCCTGGCCGGAAAAGCTGACGCAGCGCCTCGATCACTGGGCGCAAACAGCGCCTGATCGCCTCTGGCTCGCGGAACGGGACGCCAGCGGCGGCTGGCGCAAGCTGACCTATGCAGACGCCCGCAAACAGATCCGCGCCATCGCCTCGGCCCTGCTCACGCGCAATCTGTCCGCCGACCGGCCCATCGTCATTCTCTCCGGCAACAGCATTGACCACGCCCTGCTCGGCATGGCGGCCATGTATGCCGGCATCGCCTACGCGCCGGTATCGCCGGCCTATTCGCTGGTTTCCAGCGACCACGGCAAACTGAAGTACATTTTCGATCTGCTGACGCCAGGCATGGTTTTCGCAGACGATGGCGCGCCCTACGCCAGGGCCATCGCCAACGCTGTCCCGGCAGATGCCGAACTCGTTGTCGCCCGCAATGCGCCGGACGGCCGCCCGGCGACGACATTCGCCAGCCTGCTGCAAACGGCCGAAAATGCCGCCGCTGTCGACGCCGCCAACGCCAAAGTCGGCCCCGAGACGATCGCCAAATTCCTGTTCACCTCCGGTTCCACCGGCATGCCCAAGGGCGTCGTCAACACGCAGTTGATGCTCTGCGCCAACATGGCAATGGCGACCGATCACTTCGCCTTCATGCGCGAAACGCCGCCCGTCACGCTGGACTGGTCGCCGTGGAACCACACCGCCGGCGGAAACCATGACTTCAACATCTTTCTCTACAACGGCGGCACGTTCTACATCGACGACGGCAAGCCGACACCAGCGGGCATCGAAGCGACTATCCGCAACCTGCGCGACGTTTCGCCGACATGGTACTTCAACGTACCCAAGGGCTACGACGCCATGTTGCCCTATCTGCACGCCGACAAGGAACTCGCAAAGACATTCGTGAAAGACCTGCGCATGTTCTGGTACGCCGGCGCCGGCATGGCCCAGCATGTCTGGGACGGGCTGGACGAACTGGCCGTCTCGACAACCGGCGAACGTATTCTCGTATTGACCGGGCTCGGCTCCACCGAAACAGCGCCCTTCGCCATGGGCGCGAACGAGACAATGGTCGGCCAGGGCAATATCGGCGTTCCGGCGCAAGGCTGCGAATTGAAGCTGGTCCCCGCCGATGGCAAGTGGGAGGCGCGCTTTCGCGGGCCGCACATCACGCCCGGCTACTGGCGTCAGCCCGAGCTGACCGAAAAGGCCTTCGACGAGGAAGGCTATTATCTCATCGGCGACGCCCTGCGCTTCGTCGATCCGGATGACGCCGGCAAGGGCTTTTATTTCGACGGGCGGGTTGCCGAAAACTTCAAGCTCGCCACCGGCACCTGGGTCGCTACAGGCCCCATGCGCGCCGGCTTCATCGACCATTGCGCCCCCTATGTTCAGGACGCGGTCCTGACCGGGGCCGATTGCGAATATATCGGCGCCCTCGTCTTCCCAGACGTTGCAGCCTGCGCCAGGCTCATGGGCAAGGAAAGCGCGACGATGGCCGAAATCGCCGCATCGCCCAAAGTACGCGCGGCGCTGCAGGAAAAGCTGGCAAGCCTTGCGGCGAATTCCACCGGCTCCTCGACGCGCATCGCACGCGCCGTGATTCTCGACTCGCCACCGGACATCGACCGCAGTGAGATGACCGACAAGGGCTCGATCAACCAGCGCGCCGTACTCGGAAACCGCGACGCGGCGGTCAAACGCCTCTACACCGATCCGGCGCCGGAAGACATCATTATTGCCGGTTAATAGACAACACACAGGGAAGAACGCCGTGACCAGACCGCAAACCCGCATGGACAACGCCAACACGTTCAAACTCGGACTGTTTGGCATGAATTGTTCCGGCGGCCTGACGATGACCAAGGCGAAGGAACGCTGGGACCAGAGCTGGGACAACAATCTGAAGGCCGCGCAACTGGCCGAGGACGCCGGGCTGGAATTTCTCCTGCCCATCGGCCGCTGGCATGGCTACCAGGGCGAAACGGACACCGAGGGCACGACCTGGGAAACGCTCACCTGGGCAACCGGCCTCCTCGCGGCGACAAAGGAAATCTCCGCCTTCTGCACATTGCACGTCGCCTTCGCCAATCCGGTCTTCGCCGCCAAACAGATGGTCACCGCAGATCACGTTGGCCGCGGCCGCTTCGGCATCAACATCGTTTCAGGCTGGAACCAGGGCGAATTCGGCATGTTCGGCGTCACCTTGCGCGAACACGACGAGCGCTACGAATATTCGCGCGAATGGGTCGAGATCGTCGAGAAAATATGGAGCGAAAGCGAGAAATTCGACTACAAGGGCCAGTTTTTCGATCTCAAGGGCGTCCTCGGCAAGCCCAAGCCCGTTGGCGGCCAGCGTCCGCTGCTGATGAGCGCCGGCGCCTCCGACAAGGGCAAGGCCTTCGCCGCTTCTCATGCCGACTGTCTCTTCATGACCATTTTCGACATGGCCCGCGTGCCCGGCGATGCGCAAACCCTGCGCAGTCTTGCACCGCCCGGCCGCAATCCCGGCGTCTACGCGAGCGGACACCTTTTCACCCGCAAGACGGAAAAGGAAACGAAGGAATGGTACGACTACATCGTTCATGAAAATGGCGACTGGGAGGCGGCCGAGCATATCATCAGGATCCGCGTTGCCGGCGGCGGCCAGTCCGTGCCCCACGACGTCGTCAAGAAACGCGCGCCGCAGTTCATCGCCGGCATAGGAACCACGCCGATGGTAGGCAGCTACGACCAGATCGCCGAGAAGTTCAAATACCTCAGCGATTCCGGCCTCAACGGCATGGCCATCGGCATGGTCAACTATGTTGAGGAATTCCCCATCCTGCGTGACGAAATCCTGCCGCGCATGGAGCGGCTCGGCCTGCGCCAGCCATTCAAACACTGACAGGCGCAATCGCCCATGACCCAGTTCGACATACTTATCGCCGGTTACGGTCCGGTCGGCGCCACCATGGCCAATCTGCTCGGTCGCGCCGGATTTTCCGTCGCCATTGCCGACCGCTATGCCGAAATTTACGACAAGCCGCGCGCGATCACCGTGGATCACGAGATCATTCGCTGCTGGCAGGCCTGCGGTCTGGCGGACGAGATTGCGCAAAACATCGGGATACATGCCGGCACCGATTATCTCGGCGTCGAACAGCAGATCATCAAGATATTCAACCCGGCTCCACCACCGTTCCCGCTCGGTTGGCCGCCGGCAATCACCTTCGTCCAGCCGGAACTCGAGGCAAGCTTGCGCGATGGCGTGAAGCGCCTTGCGAATGTCACGGAATATCTTGGCTACGACGTAAAGCTGGCCGGCGAGAACGCCGATGGCGTCGCTGCCACCCTGACGCCGGTGGAGGGGCAGGCGCGTGGCGCGGCGCCGGACGAGATCCGCTGCAAATATCTGCTCGCCTGCGATGGTGCGAATTCCTCGATCCGCAACGCCTGCGGCATTGCCATCGAAGACCTCGGCTTCAACGAATGGTGGATCGTCATCGATGCCCACGCCCGCGATCTGTCGAAAATCCGCAAGCGCTCGGCGCAATATTGCTATCCGTCGCGGCCCGGCACGCTCATCATCGGTCCCGGCAATCTGCGCCGTTGGGAAATCAAGCTCCTGCCCGGAGAGACCCCGGACACGTTCAGGACCAACGAATCGCTGCGCGATGTACTGAAGAATTTCGTCGATCCGGACGTCCTCGATATCTGGCGCTACGCCATCTACCAGTTCCATGCCGTCGTTGCCGACGACTGGCGCAAGGGCAATGTCTTTCTGATGGGCGATGCCGCCCACCGCATGCCGCCCTTCCTCGGTCAGGGCCTGTGCGCGGGCGTACGCGACGCCTATAATTTCGCCTGGAAACTGCAGCAGGTCGAGCACAACGGCGCAGCCCCCGCGTTGCTCGACAGCTACCGCGCGGAACGCCGCCCGCATGTGAAGACCGTCGTCGCCAATGCCAAGCAATTCGGTCTCATCATCGGCGAACTCGATCTTGAAAAAGCGCGCGAGCGCGACAGGAAACTCGGAGACGAACTTGCAAGCGGCACGGCGGAAACGATCCGCTCCCGCTTCATCCCGGACCTTGCAACCGGGCTTCTGGCGCGCAAGGGAACGGGCGAAGACGCGCCGCTTGCGAAGGCCGCCGGCTCGCTCTTCGTCCAGCCGCGCGTCCTTGACGCCGAAGGCACCGAACGTCTGCTGGACGATGTGACGGGCTACCGCTTTCTCTTGGCCGCCAGTGAAGAAGCCGTCGGCGCACTGTCGGACGAAGCGCTGGCGCAGTGGGACAAACTTGGCGGCCTGGTCGTGGCGATGGACACGGCTCGCAAGCCCGCGCGAACGCATTCCGCGGGCCGTATGGCCCTGAGCGAGACGGATGGCCTTTTCGCCGCCTGGCGGCAAAATACAGGTTTCGAAATCGCTATCGTGCGACCGGACCGTTACGTCTACGGCGGCGCACACGACGCGACCGAAGCAGCGCGCCTTGTCGCCGGACTGCACGGCGCTATGTTCGGCATCCAATGAACACATTCGCCGCAACCGACATGCTGGTTCTTGTCGACGAGAACGACAACGAGACCGGCACGATGGAAAAGCTCGAAGCGCACCAGAAGGCGCTGCTGCACCGGGCTATCTCTGTCTTCGTATTCGATGGCAAAGGCCGCGTCCTGCTGCAGAAGCGGCACATGGCGAAATATCATTCGCAAGGCCAGTGGGCGAACGCTGCCTGCAGCCACCCGATGCCGGGGGAACTCCCCTTCGCAGCCGCGCGGCGCCGGCTGAAGCAGGAAATGGGTTTCGACTGCACGCTGCGGTTTCTGTTCCGCATCGTCTACCGGCATGATGTCGGCAACGGCCTGACCGAACACGAACTGGTGCATGTCTTCGCAGGAAAATACGAAGGGCCTGTCAGCCCCGACCCGCTTGAAGCCGACGGCTACCAATGGCTCGGTTTCGACGCCCTGCTGGCGCACATAAAAGAAAAGCCGGAGCGCTTTGCGCCCTGGCTTCGCATTTATCTCGAAAAACACGAGGCGGAATTGCGCGCCGCATCTGCAGCGCGCTGATCGGCCTCACTTCATCGTGTTGAAACACTTCAGCACGGCTTCGCGCGCCGCGCGCGCGACTTCCGCATTGTAGCCCTGCTTGTACGGCATCGAGAAATTGTGCGATGCGCCGGCATAGACCGCGATTTCCGCGCTCTTGTGGTCCGCATAGGACTTGCGGATCGCCTCGACCTCGTCCTGCGGCACGATCGGATCGTCCGCGCCGAAGTGATAGCTCACCGGGCACGCAATCTTGCTCGTCTCGTCGAGATGCTTGCCGATCAGCGTGCCATGATAGGCCGCTGCCGCATTGGCGCCGAGCCGCGCGGCCGCCAGATGCGCATAACGTCCGCCGAAACAGAAGCCGAGCACGCCGACCTTGCCGTTGCATTCGGGCCGGTTGCGCAGATCGTTCACAAGGTCTTCGATATCCTTCATGCCCTGTTCCGGATCGAAGTCGTTGTAGCGTTTGAAGGCGACTTCCATGTCCGCGGTGGGGCCGGGAATTTGCCGCCAGAAAATGTCCGGCGTCGACACGACAAACCCGTCCGCCGCCCAGGCGTCCGCCAGTTCTTCCATTTCCTTGTCGATGCCGAAAATGGCCGTGATCATCAGGATTCCCGGCGCTTTGCCGCCGCCCGCAGGAGTCGAAAGACGGCCCGTGAAGCTCTCCCCGTTACGTGTCTTGTAGGTGATGTTGGAACTCGGCATAAAATCCTCCCGGTTGCCTTTTGCATTCGTCGTCAAGCTAGCCTGCGAACCGGAGAAAGGGCAAGCCGCCAAGCGCCGCGGCAAGTCGGAAAGCGCCGCGGCATGCCTGAAAGCGCCGCGGCCCGCCGCGAATTGCAGCGGGCCGGGCAAGATTGGAAACGGTGACAAGGATCAGCGGCGGTGTCCGCCGTGACCGCCATGACCGCCCCAACGATGTCCGCCGTGACCGCGATGCGGACGGAAGTGGCCCCAATGGCGGTGCGGCCGGTAAGACGCATAGCGGTATGTCGTGTAGGAAGCGCCATATGCAGGCGCGCTGTATGTCGTGGGGCATACGTTCTGCCAGGCGTATTGGTAGCCGTTCCATAGATATTTCCAGCAGGTGTTCGCCGGCGCAGCCACGGAGCGATAGACCGGGCGGTAGTATGTCGTGCGCACGTGATGGCGCCAGACCGGACGGTGGTGCCTGAAGCGCGGCGCATGGTGGCGGTGGACGAACGGGCGGAAACTGCCGCCGTGGCGCATTCCACCATGACGCATGCCGCCGCCATGGTGATGGAAACCGCCGCCGCCGCGATGGATTCCGCCGCCGCGCCCGCCACGCGCTTCAGCGGACGATGCCGCAACGAAGGAAACAAACGTCAGCGAACCGACCGCTGCAAGTGCAAGAAGTGCCTTCTTCATGGCTGTTGCCTCTCATGAGTTTCCGGGCCTCTGTTCCCGGACGACAGGAGTGTCCTTGTCATGAGAGGAGAATGTCACACGGCAATCCGAGCGGCTGTGCGCGGCGGCACTGGGCTGCAACGCACGCCCCAATTCTCACCGCGCGTGTTTGCCAGCCTCCCAGCCGTGCCCCGCAAGCAGCTTTTCGCCGACATGCAATGGCTCGTCTTCCAGGGGCGTGCCCATCGTGTCGTTCCAGCGGTTGAGGAAACCGAACACCGAAATCGTCGCCACGATCTCGACGATCTGCTCCTCGCTCCAGTGCTTGCGCATTTCGAGGAACATGTCCTCGCTCACGTCGTTCGGCACCGCCCCTGCCGCCGCCGCCAGATCGAGCGCGACGCGTTCGGCCTCCGAAAACAAGGGACTCGTTTGATAGTCCCAGATCGCCGCAACTTTCGCTTCGTCGACGCCCAGATGCAGCGCCCCGCCCGCCGTATGCGCCATGCAATACTGGCAGCCCGCGGCCCGGCTCGACACATGCGCGATCAGCCGTTTGAATCCGTTATCCACCGTGCTCGACTTGTCCCAGATGCTCGCCGACATCGCGGCGAAAGCCTTCATGATTTCCGGCCGCCGCTGCATGATAAGCATGGAATTGGGAATGAAGCCGAGGTTCTTGATGGAAGCTTCGAAGTTCGGCTTCAGCGCCGGATTGTGATCGGCCGGCAATGGATGCAACCGCGGCGATGGCGTGACTTTCTGGTCCATGATTTCTCTCCCTGCAAAGAAACAATGTTACACCACATACGCAAAGAGCGCTGCCTGTATCGCAGGCAACGCTCTCAAAAGTTCGTAATCGCATCCAGCCGGTCAGTGCGGATTGACTTCGAGCGTATAGTCTTCGATCAGCGTGCGCGAAATATTCCCCGGCGTGAACTTGTACGGGCCGACTTCCGAAACCGGAGTTACTTCCGCGCCCGTGCCGCAGATGAAGCATTCGTTGAAGCTCGAGAGCTCCTCCGGCATGATGCGGCGCTCGTGCACGTCGATACCGCGCCGCTTCGCAAGGTCAATCACAGTGCGCCGGGTAATCCCGTCGAGAAAACAATCGGCGATCGGCGTATGGATCGCGCCATCCTTGGTGAAGAACACGTTCGCGCCCGTGCATTCCGCCACGCGGCCCTGCCAATCCAGCATCAGGGCGTCGGCATAGCCTTTGGACTCGGCGCGATGCTTCGAAATTGTGCAGATCATGTAAAGACCCGCGGCCTTGGAATGGCATGGCGCGGTTTTCGGATCCGGCCGGCGGTATTCGGCGATGTCGAGCCGGATGCCGCGCATCTTTTCGTTGACGTCGAACATGCTGGGCCAGTCCCATACGGCGACGGCCACGTGAATTTTCGAATTCTGCGCTGAAACGGCCATCATTTCGCTGCCGCGCCAGGCGACGGGACGCACGTAACAGCTCGTCATGTTGTTGGCGGCGACGACCTTCTTCTTGACCTCTTCGATCTCGTCGACCGAATAGGGAATTTCGAAATCCAGCAGACGCGCCGAATTCTTGAAGCGCTCCGAATGCTCGCGGCTCTTGAAGATCACACCGCCGTATGCGCGTTCGCCTTCGAAGACGCAGGAGCCATAATGGAGACCGTGGCTGAGAACATGCAGCTTGGCGTCCTTCCACGCCACCATCTGCCCGTTCATCCAGATAAACCCGTCCCGCTGATCGAATGGAAGAACAGCCATGCACTTCGCTCCCTGACGGCTCCGAGGCCGAAATCCGTACATCCATGCGCGGTCCGGTGCAAAAGCACCGGAAGCCGGCCTGAATCCGGTCTTGACGACTAACAATCAGCCTGAAATATGTCAATATCACTGACTTAAAATTAAGTCAACATTACTGACGTAATTTCAGGACAGAATGGCGCAGAGCTTCGCACCCCGGGTTGAAGACCAGCCCCTCCAGACGCCTCCAGGCGGCGATGCTCCCATGTTCGACCTTATCGAACTTCTGTTCTTCGCTTATCGGGATTTCGTCGGCGACGCCGACCGGCTGCTCGAGACCTACGATTTCGGCCGCGCCCACCATCGCGTTCTGCATTTCGTCAACCGTCAGCCCGGCCTTACGATCACCGAATTGCTGGACATCCTGCGCATCACCAAGCAGAGTTTGAACCGCGTTCTCAAGGAATTGGTGGAACAGGGCTTTATCGAAGCACGGCCTGGCGAAACCGACCGCCGCCAGCGCCATCTGCACGCCACCGCCGAAGGCCAGGCTCTGGCGCACGAACTCGCCCGCCTGCAATCGCGGCGCTTCGCCCGGGCCATGGCGGCGCTTCCTCCCGGCAGCCACGAAAACGCCATCGATTTCCTGCTTGCCATGATCGATACAAACGAACGGGAAAAAGTCGCAGCCCTGATCTGGGGCGCGGACGCAAAAGTTGACCACGCCAAATCGCAGGGCGATTAATACCCTCAGCCTCGCTTTTCAGGGAAGGCAAAGCCGCCATGGCTAACGATCAACTGGTCCAGACGCCGGCTCCCGTTGCGGAGCCGCCGGAAGACGATGCGGCTCACCTGCTGCTGATCGATGATGACCGCCGCATCCGCAGCCTGATGTCGCGCTATCTGCTGCGCACGGGTTATCGCGTAACAACAGCAGCCGACGCCGCCGAAGCCCGCCGGCGCATGGAAGGTCTCGCCTTCGATCTGATCATCGTCGATGTGATGATGCCCGGCGAATCCGGCATGGATTTCGTGCGCTGGCTGCGCGGCCATTCGCAAATACCCGTACTCATGCTGACCGCACGCGCCGAAGCCGGCGATCGCATCGAGGGACTCGAGGTCGGCGTCGACGACTACCTGACCAAGCCATTCGAACCGCGCGAATTATCCTTGCGCATCGCATCGATCCTGCGCCGCGCCAGTCCTGCGCCTGCCTTGGCGGCGCCGCAGGTCGTTCGCTTCGGACCTTTTGTCTTCCACGTCGAACGCGGCGAGTTGCGTCAGGGTGACGACACGATCCGCCTGACCGAGCGCGAACGCTCCATGTTGCAAATTCTGGCGCGCAAAGCCGGCGAACCGATCTCCCGCGACGAGCTGGCAGGTTCGATGGAAGCCGGCAATGAACGCACTATCGACGTTCACATCAATCGTCTGCGCCGCAAGATCGAGCGCGATCCGGCAAATCCGCTCTTTCTGCAAACCGCCCGCGGATCGGGCTACCGGCTCGTTGTCGACGCCTGACGCGCCACACCGGAACACGCGCCCTTCGTCAACGCGAGCGGCGCCGGGATAAAGCTCATGTCTGTCGCAATGCCGGAATTCGTTGTTACAGGACAGAACGCCTGGCGGCGCTTTGCGCGCTGGGTTGCCAGTCTCTTGCCCAAGGGCCTGTATCCGCGCGCACTGCTGATTGTAATCCTGCCGGTGGTGCTGTTGCAGACAAGCATCGCCTGGATCTTCATGGAAAAGCACTGGCAATACGTCACAGGCCGCCTGTCAGCCTCGACGGTCGCCGACATCGCTGCCATCGTCGATCTCTACGAAAGCAACCCCACGAAAAAATACTTCGACACCATCGACAACATAGCCCGCAAGCGTCTGCTCATGGACATCGAACTGCTGGCAGACAAATCGCTTCCACCCGCTTTACCCAAACCGTTCTTCTCGATCATCGATACCGCCCTGTCGCGGGAACTGTCGAAACTACTCGGCAAGCCGTTCTGGATCGATACCGTCGGCCAGTCCCGGCTTATCGAAATCCGCGTCCAGCTCAAGGACGCTGTCTTGCGCGTCAT
>JBFWRC010000013.1:0-106000 GCA_050249115.1 Beijerinckiaceae bacterium | reverse complement strand
CGGTTGCACCCGTGCCTTCGCCGTTGTCGTTGGCTGCGCCATCACCTGCCTGCGTCGCTGGCCACTGCCAGAACGGCCAGACGAGCGAATTGCCGCCGTTCGCCCCCGGCGTTGAAGTCCAACCCGCAAAAGGTGTGTTTGATGTATCGTCAGGCATTCCAGCTTTTTTCCGTCTCTCGCCAAACCCAGGGCAAACGTCTCACGCTCGAGCGTCCGGCAAGTGCGCCACCTTCTTGATCGCAACTTTAATCAAAATCGGTCCCGCTGCAAGTCGATTCGGAACCGGAATTTAGCGACAAGATGCTAAGGCTCTCTTGACTGCAGGGAAGCGACAAAAATGCGGCGTGCTTCAACGTATTGATTTTCAATATATTTCCCTTCGTTTTCATACCCTTGGCCAATTGCGCGAGGCGCGCAAGGTAATGGAGCGCTGGCGACCTTGCGCGACCCGGATCCCGGGTGTGCGCTGCTCGATTCCGTCAGATAAAGCTATCTTTATGTGCGGTTGCAACATTGGCGGGCTGCTGATATAGAGCGCGCGGTTTGCAATTCACTCCTCCCGCAAAGTCAGGACAACCATGAGCGTTCCTCCGAACAACGATTACGCCATTGCCGATATCAAGCTTGCCGATTATGGCCGCAAAGAGCTGGATATTGCCGAAACCGAAATGCCCGGCCTGATGGCCACCCGTGAAGAATACGGCCCGAAACAGCCGCTGAAGGGCGCGCGCATTGCCGGTTCGCTGCACATGACGATCCAGACCGGCGTCCTCATCGAGACGCTGAAGGCTCTCGGCGCCGACGTTCGCTGGGCCTCGTGCAACATCTATTCGACGCAGGACCACGCCGCTGCCGCCATCGTTGCTGCCGGCACGCCGGTCTTCGCGGTGAAGGGCGAGAGCCTGACGGACTATTGGGAATATTGTCACAAGATCTTCGAATGGGGTGACGGCGGCGTACCGAACATGATCCTCGACGACGGCGGCGACGCCACGCTGCTGATCCATCTGGGCGCGCGCGCCGAGAAGGGCGATGTGGCGTTCCTCGAAACCGCTTCGAACGAGGAAGAGGAAGTCCTCTACGCCTCGATCAAGAAGTACCTGAAGGCAAAGCCGGGATTCTATACGAAGTGCGCCGAATCCATCAAAGGCGTTTCGGAAGAAACCACGACGGGCGTGCATCGCCTGTACAACATGCAGAAGGACGGCTCGCTGCTGTGGCCGGCGATCAACGTCAACGACTCGGTGACGAAGTCGAAGTTCGACAACCTCTACGGCTGCAAGGAATCGCTGGTCGACGGCATCCGCCGCGGCACCGACGTGATGATGGCCGGCAAGGTCGCCATGGTCGCCGGCTTCGGCGACGTCGGCAAGGGCTCTGCCGCTTCCCTGAAGAACGCGGGCTGCCGCGTTCTCGTATCCGAAATCGATCCGATCTGCGCCCTGCAGGCGGCGATGGAAGGCTACGAAGTCACGACGATGGAAGACGCCGCACCGCGTGCCGACATTTTCGTGACGGCTACGGGCAACCTCGACGTCATCACCGTCGACCACATGCGCCAGATGAAGGACCGCGCCATCGTCTGCAACATCGGTCACTTTGATTCGGAAATTCAGGTCGCAGGCCTGAAGAACCTGAAGTGGAACAACATCAAGCCGCAGGTGGACGAGATCGAGTTCCCCGACGGACACCGCATCATCCTGCTGTCCGAAGGCCGTCTGGTGAACCTCGGCAATGCGACGGGCCACCCGTCCTTCGTGATGTCGGCCTCGTTCACGAACCAGACGCTGGCCCAGATCGAACTCTGGACCAAGCAGGGCCAGTACAAGAAGGAAGTGTATACACTGCCGAAGCATCTCGACGAAAAGGTCGCGGCGCTGCATCTCGACAAGATCGGCGTGAAGCTGACCAAGCTGTCGGACAAGCAGGCGAAATATCTCGGCCTGCCGCAGCAGGGTCCGTACAAGCCGGAACACTACCGCTACTGATATCTGTTTAGTGGCTGCCCCGACAAGCAGCTACTACATCGTGTATGAAAAACTCACGCCTCCGAATCCCAGCGATTCGGAGGCGTTTTCTTTCGCTTAAGGACTTCCTCAATCGGATTCGGGCACGGTAATGTTCGCTGATTCGCGCATGCGGGGGGCCACACCGGCGTGTTGCGATACCGAAAATTGAAAGCACGGATTCCAAAGCATGGTATGGCGGCACCGCTTTGGCACAGTCCGCGGCGACGCGTCTTCGCACGCAGATTCGCAGACCGATTGCCGATTGAAAAATTTCCGGCGGCGCGCGCTGGCCAGCACTTCTATGCTGGGTTTTCCTCTCGCCACCGCGGCAGAAGCGGCGCCCGCTTTTTTCCCGCTTGAAAACATTGGGCAAACACAAGGCGTTGCGGGAATTTCCGTCGTCGTCGCCCTCGTCATCTTTTCCGCTTCCACCGCCATCCTTCACCTGACCGGCCGTAGCCGCTGGACGCAGAGGGAGAGCCAGCTCGTCGACGATCTGACCAAGACCCGCGCCGCGCTCGACCGCGCCAATGTCTTCCTGTCGGCGGAACCGCAGATCTGCATTGCCTGGACTTCGGCCAACGGGGAACCCGACATCGAGGGCGATCTGTCGCTTGTCATGGATGCGCCCGTGCCGCGGCGCGTGCTGGGTTTCGGTTCCTGGCTGCCACCCGAAATGGCGCAGGCCGTGGAAGGACATGTCGGACGCCTGCGGGCGCGCGGCGAAAGTTTTCGCCTGTCGCTGGTCAGTCTTGCCGGCCGGCACCTGGAAGCGGAAGGGCGGGCCGTCGGCGGACGCGCCGTCATGCGCATCCGCGACGTATCCGGCGACCGGCTGGAACTGACGCAGCTGCGCGAACGCCATGCGAACATGCTGATGGAGCTGGACGCGGTTCGCGGACTTCTGGATGCCGTGCCCAACGCCGTGTGGATGCGCAACAGCGACGGACGCCTGACGTGGGTGAACCGCGCCTATGCGGAGGCAGTGGAAGCGTCGACCCCGCTCGAAGCTGTCGGCAAGAATACCGAACTGCTGGAACAGAGCGCGCGCGATATCGCGCGCGTGGCGAACCGGGACGGCAATGTCTGGCGGGCGCGCGTCGCAGCCGTCGTTGCCGGCCAGCGCCGGAAGCTGGACGCCATCGAAACGCCGGCGCCCGGCGGTTCTGTCGGCATGGCCACGGACGTATCCGAGCTCGAGTCGATACGGCGCGATCTCGGCCAGCAGATGGAAGCGCATGCGCGAACGCTCGATCAGCTGACGACCGCCGTCGCCATGTTCGACGGCAAGAAGCGGCTGGTATTCTACAATTCCGCGTATCGCCAGCTATGGTCGCTCGATCCGGCTTTTCTGGACCAGCATCCCGGCGATCCGGAAATTCTCGACGCCCTGCGCAGCCAGCGCAAACTGCCGGAACAGGCCGATTTCCGCGGCTGGCGCGAAGACTTCCTGTCCTGTTACCGGAAGACCGAAACGGTCGAACAGATCTGGTATCTGCCCGACAACCGCTCGCTGCGCGTGGTTGCCAATCCCAATCCGCAGGGCGGTGTGACCTATCTGTTCGACGACGTTACCGAACGCTTCCATATCGAGTCGCAGTACAACGCACTCATCCGCGTGCAGAGCGAAACGCTCGACACGTTGCGCGAAGGCGTTGCGGTTTTCGGGTCCGACGGCTGTCTGAAACTCTACAATCCATCTTTCCCGCTGATGTGGAAACTCGAAGATGGCGTTCTGGACGGCAAGCCGCATATTGATGCCGTCGCAAGACTGTGCGGCCGCCTCGATCCGCATGGCGACAGCTGGGCGCAGCTCAGGGCCATTGTCGCCGGCCTGCACGATCAACGCACCGGCTACGAGACGCGCATCTACTGCAACGACGACCTCTATATTGATTGCGCCACCGCTCCTTTGTCGGACGGCGCGACGCTGCTGACGTTTACCGACGTTTCAGCGAGCGTGCTTGGTGAAAAGGCCCTGACCGAGCGCAACCAGGCGCTCGAGATGGCGCAAAAACTGCGTAACGATTTCGTCCATCACGTCAGCTACGAGCTTCGCTCGCCGCTGACGAATATCATCGGCTACGCTGAACTGCTGACCAAAGAGTCGATTGGCCCGCTGAATGAAAAGCAGCGCGAATATGCCGGCCACGTCGCACAATCGTCCGCGGCGCTGCTCGCCATCATCAACGACATTCTCGATCTGGCGACTATCGACAACGACACCATGCAGGTCGAAGAAGAAGATGTCGACGTCAAGGAGACCATCACCGCCGCAGCCGAGGGTCTGCAGGACCGGCTGAGCGAATCGGACATTCATCTCCAGGTCGTCACCGGCGACGACATCGGATCGTTCCGGGCCGACGGCAAACGGGTGCGGCAGGTGCTGTTCAATCTTCTGTCTAACGCCATCGGCTTTTCCGAACCCGGCCAAACGGTCACGCTCTCGGCCTTCCGCCGCGACGGGACAATCGTTTTCAAGGTCGCCGACCAGGGGCGGGGTATCGCGCCGGAGCTGCTGGAACAGATTTTCAGCCGATTCAAGAGCCAGGCAATCGGCTCTCGGCATCGCGGCGCCGGACTTGGCCTTTCGATCGTCCAGTCGCTGGTCGAATTGCACGGCGGCGACGTGCTGATCGATTCGGCGCCGGGGGAAGGCACGGTGGTGACCTGCATATTTCCGGCGCCCGAACTGCCCGTCCAGCAAAGCGAGCACGTTCCCGCGTGATTGCCGGCGTGATTGCGGGCAACGATTCCCATCGCCGGTTCAAATGACGTAGATTGTGACGATTCGCGACCAACACCGGGCAAAAGGACCACAGCTCAGAATGGCAAGCGGCGAGCCCTCACAGCCGAACCCGGCAGCAGAATGGCGCATCGCCCTGCCGGACGAGGACGCAACGGCGGCGCTGGCCGAGAAAATCGCAACGCTGGCGGGTGCCGGATCGCTGATCACGCTGTCTGGCGATCTGGGCGCTGGCAAGACGACATTCGCCCGGGCGCTGATACGTGCTCTCACCGGCGACCAGAAGCTGGAAGTGCCGAGCCCGACTTTCACGCTGATGCAGACCTACGACGGTCCGGGCTATCCCATCGTCCATGCCGATCTCTACCGCATCAACTCGCCGGGCGAGCTGGTGGAGCTGGGCTGGGAGGAAACCTCCGACAACGCGCTCGTGCTGGTCGAATGGGCCGAGCGCGCCGGCGGGCATTTGTCCGACGACCGGCTGGACATCGCCTTTTTCACCGATCCGGCCCGCGATCCGCAATGGCGGCGCGTGATCCTGACCGGGCACGGCGCGCTCGCCTCGAAACTCATGCTGGAGCGGGGCATCGACCGGCTTCTTGCGCAGGCCGGCTGGATCGGAGCCACGCGCAGCTTCATGCTTGGCGACGCCTCGACCCGCGCCTACGAGCGCCTGCAGCGCCCCGATGGCGAAAAGGCGATATTGATGATCTCGCCGCGCCGTCCGGACGGACCGCCGGTGCGTTTCGGCAAGCCCTACAGCGCTATTGCCCGGCTGGCGGAAGATGTGCGCCCGTTCCTTGCGATGAGCGAAGGACTTCTGGCGCAAGGCTATTCGGCGCCGAAAATCTTTGCCGCCGATGCCGACGCCGGACTGGCCATACTGGAAGACCTCGGCCCGCTCGGCATCGTCTCCGACGGCAAGCCCATAGCAGACCGGTACCTGCAAGCAGCCGCGCTGCTGGCCGACCTGCATTCGCGCACTCTGCCCGACACAGTTTCTTTCGGCGACGGTCAGAGCTACCGGATCCCGCCCTATGACATGGACGCGTTGCTGATCGAAATCGAGCTGCTGAACGAATGGTATGCTCCCTATCTCGGGCTGAACCTGTCCAGCGGCGCGAAGGCTACATTCGTCAACCACTGGCGTTCGCTTCTGCAAGAACTCTCCGGGGCAAAGACGACCTGGGTCCTGCGCGACTATCATTCGCCAAACATCATCTGGCTGCCGGAGCGCAAGGACCTGCAGCAGGTCGGACTCATCGATTTTCAGGACTGCGTCATCGGCCTCCCAGCCTACGACGTTGCATCGTTGTTTCAGGACGCACGCATCACAATTCCCGACGATCTGGAGTTGCGGCTGCTGTCGCACTATGCGCGCAAGCGCCGCGAGGCCGATCCCGGCTTCGATGTCGCAGGCTTTGCCAGGCACTATGCAGCCATGTGCGCGCAGCGGGGAACAAAGATACTCGGGATATTCGCACGGCTGAGCCGCCGCGACGGCAAGCATCAATATCTCGATCACATTCCGCGCATTGAACGTTATGTTGCAAAAGCGCTGGCGCATCCGCAACTGGCCGACATCAAGGCCTGGTACGCGCAGCACATGCCGCAGGTCGTTGCGGCGACAGATTCATGAGGTCCGACCGATCATGACACGCTCCGCCACACCCGGTTTCATGCCGTCCAAGGCCATGGTCTTCGCTGCCGGTCTCGGCAAGCGCATGCGGCCGATCACCGAAACAACTCCCAAACCGCTGGTCGAGGTAGGCGGCAAAGCGTTGATCGATCACATGCTCGACCGCTATGCCGAAGCCGGCGTCGCCGAAGCCGTTGTGAACGTGCATTATCTGCCTGACATGATCATCGAGCACCTGAAAGGCCGGAGCAAACCGGACATCTTCATTTCCGACGAGCGCAAGGTGCTGCTCGACCAGGGCGGCGGCATCGCGAAAGTTCTCGACAGGCTCGGCCCCGATCCGTTTTTCATCTGCAATACGGACGCATTCTGGATCGACGAACGCGAGCCGAACTTGCAGCGGATGGCGCAGATGTGGGATCCCGACAAGATGGATTTCCTGATGCTGCTCGCCCGCACGGCCGGCAGCGTCGGCGTCGACTGGCCCGGCGACTTCTTCATGGACGAGACCGGCCGACTGACGCGCCGCACGGGGATACAGCTTGCACCCTTCGTCTACGCCGGCGTCGCCATCGGCAAGCCGGCCTTGTTCGCTGGTGAAAAGCGCGAGATATTTCCGCTCGGCCCGCTGTTTTTCGAAGCAGCCGAAAAGGGCAGGCTTTACGGCATGCGGCTCGACGGCCAATGGTTGCATGTGGGCACGCCGCAGGCGCTGGAGGAAGCAAATCACGTGCTTGCCCGGCTGGCTGCGTAACAGAGGCGGTCACAACAGGGGATTGCGCTTGGCATGGCTGGGCAGCCGCGACTTTTTTCCATTCCGGCCGGCGCAGACTTCGTCCCCGTTTTCGCGGGCGCCTTGCTTGAAGGGCGGATCGTTCCAGGCTTTCCCGATGCATCTGATCCGCTGGCGCTGGGCGATGCGAAAATTTTCGTTCCGACCCGCCGGGCAGCGCGGGCGCTGGCAAGCGAGCTGGCGGAGCGGCAGGGCGCACGCGCTGCGATTCTGCCGCAAATTCTGCCGCTGGGCGCGCTCGGGGAGGCCGAAAACGCAGCGCTTTTCGACCCTGAGCCCGGTTTGGCGTTCAGCGCTGCCGTAACCGCTGAAGCTGCCGGCGATCTGGAACGGCGGCTCGCGCTGACCGAACTGATCCTCAAATGGGGACAGCAAATCCGCAATGCGATCCAGCGCGTCCATCGCGGCGTTATCAAAACCTTCGATACCGAGGACTTTCTCGTTACGCGCGCGCCGGGTCAGGCCTTTCACATGGCTGGCCAGCTTGCGGCGCTGATCGACGAGACGATCATCGAGGACGTGGACTGGCGCGACTTCGGCAAGCTCGTCGCGGCCGAATTCGATCCCTACTGGTCGATCACGCTCGCATTCCTGAAAATTGCCATGGAAGCCTGGCCGAAACATCTGGAGGAAACCGGCCGCACCGATGCGATGCGCCGATATGTGATGCTGGCGGATGCAGAGGCCGCCCGGCTTGCAACCAATCCACCGGCCGAACCCTGGATCGTTGCCGGATCGACCGGCACCAACGCGGCAACTGCCCGCCTGATTGGCGCGATCGCACGGCTGCCACGCGGCGCAGCGATCCTGCCCGGGCTCGACAGACACATGGACGAGGCGAGCTGGTCGCTTCTCGGCGCACGGCCGGACGCGGACCCAAGCCGCGACGGGGACGCCGCCGCAGGCCATCCACAAGCCGCGCTTGCGCGCCTGATGGGCCGGCTTGGCGTCACGCGCGACGATGTGAAAGACCTCTGCGAACCGGACGAAATCCGTGCGCCGCGCATGCGCTTCCTCAGCCAGGCGCTGCTGCCGGCCGAATCAACACAGATGTGGATCGGCTATCGCAAGACAGCGGACGATGCGGCCATCGCGGCGGCGCTGGCAAACGTGGCCTTCGTCGATGCCGACAGCGAGCGGGCCGAGGCGCTGGCCATCGCCATCGCGATGCGCGAAACGCTGGAAACGCCCGGCAAGACGGCAGCCCTGATAACGCCAGACCGCAATCTCGCGCGGCGGGTGCGCAGCGAACTGTTGCGGTGGAACATCGCCGTCGACGATTCGAGCGGGGATTCTCTGAAGAACCGGCCTGCGGGCGTGCTGGCGCGCCTGGCGCTGCAGGCCGGAGCGGACACGAGCGATCCGGCCGCAACGGCTGCGCTGCTCGGACATGCCGATATCCGGCTCGGCTATGAGACCGGCGAATTGCGCCGGCTTGCCGGATTGGTGGAACTGGGCATTCTGCGCGGGCCGGTGCTTGCGGCGGGAGAGACGGCGGCGGCGATAGAGCACGCGCGCGAAGTGGCTGCGGACATCCATGCGCATCCGTCCAAGAAAACCATTTCCGACTCCGACTGGAGCGCTATCGCCGGCTGTCTGCAGCGGCTCGCCCACGCTCTGGACCCACTGACCGGGATGCCCGGCAACTCCAGCCTGCATGGCTGGTTCGCCGCGTTGCGCGAGTCCGTGTCACGGCTGACGGCGCGCACGGAAGATGAGGCCCCGGCACAAGGCGAAGACCATCGCGCGCTCGAAAATCTGTTCGAGGAATTTGCCGCTGCGCCCGATGCACTGTCCCTCACGCATGAAGAATTCGCCGCGTTTTTCGACACCGTTTCCTTCGAGGCGACGGTGCGCGGACCATACAATGCGCACCCGAGGCTGAAGATACTTGGTCTTCTGGAGGCCCGGCTTCTGCCTGCCGATCTGAAAATCCTCGCCGGACTCGACGAAACGGTCTGGCCGCCGGCGGCGAAAGCCGACGCCTTTCTCAACCGGCCGATGCGGGCGCAACTGGGTCTCAGTCCACCCGAGCGGCGGATCGGGCAGACAACGCACGATTTTGTTGAAGCGATCGGCGCACGCGAAGCAATCGTCACGCGCGCGCGCAAGCGTGGCGACGCGCCGGCCATCCCCTCGCGGCTGGTGCAGCGGATGAAGGCGCTGGCGGGCGATGCCTGGGCGGCGTGCGAGGGGCGCGGACGCAGGTTGCTCGAACTCGCCGATGCATTGGACCGGCCTGCGCAGGTACGGCCCGCAGCGCGGCCGGAACCGCGCCCGCCTCTGGACGTGCGTCCGCAACGGCTCAGCGTGACGCAGATCGAAGCGTGGCGCCGCGATCCCTACGGCATCTATGCGCAGAAGATTCTGCGGCTGTTGCCACTGGAGGCTCTGGGCGCCGCGCCCACCGCCGCCGACACCGGCACGGGACTGCACGAGGCCATTGCACGCTACCAGAAAGAGGCGCTTGCGGGAGATAGCGAAGCAGCGGCGGTCGCGCGCATGAGCGCCATCGCGGAAGACGTCTTTGCGGACCGGCGAGCGGACGACAGTTTCCGGCTCTTCGAATGGCCGCGCATCCTGGAGGCATTGCACAGCTTCGTCGCATGGGCGCGCGACCGGCGCGGCGGCATCGCGACATTGCTGATCGAGAAAGACGGCGGCGCTTCCTTCGCCCTCGAAGACGGAACATCTTTCGAGCTGACGGCGCGCGCCGACGAGATCGGATTGCTGCGAGACGGAAGCGCCGTCATCGTCGACTACAAGAGCAAGAAAGTTCCCAGCAATCCGCAGATCGAGGCGGGCTTTGCGCCACAGATGACGCTGGAAGCAGCCATCGCCGAGAACGGCGGTTTTGCCGATCTGCCGGCCGGAACCAGGGTGGCGCAAGCAAGCTATGTCAAGTTGCTGGGGAAGGACGGGGTAGAGGAGCGCGCCCTTGGCGTATCGAAAAGACGCGGGGAAACGCCAAAAACTTTCGAAGAGCTGAAAGAGCAGCATCTGGCCGGTTTCATCGACCTCGCCAACCAGTTCCGGCGTTTGGAGACGGCCTACATCCCGCGTCCCTATCCGCAATACGTGAATGTCTTTAGCGACTACGACCACCTTGCACGGACGCAGGAATGGCTGGGCGAAGCGGGAGAAAGCGAATGACGCGTCCCGCCGCCGACCTTGCCGGAACGACGGAATTGCAACGCAAAGCGTCGCATCCGAAACATTCGGCATGGGTGCGCGCGAACGCCGGTTCGGGGAAAACCTATGTGCTGGCGCAACGGGTCGTGCGGCTGCTGCTGGACGGCGTGCCGCCGTCGAAAATCCTGTGCCTGACATTTACCAAGGCCGCAGCGGCGAACATGTCGATCCGCATTTTCGACCGCCTGGCCAAATGGGCGACACTGGACGACGCCGAATTGCGCAGGGAAATCGAAGAGACGGGCGCCGCCGTACCGCAAAAGCTCGACGACGCGCGGCGGCTTTTCGTACGCACAGTCGAAACGCCTGGCGGGCTGAAAGTGCAGACTATCCACGCATTCTGCGAACGGTTGCTGCATCTGTTTCCGTTCGAGGCCAATGTCGCCGCGCGTTTTGAAGCCATGGACGAGGAAACCGCTGCGGTGCTGCTGGATGATGCGCGCCAGACGGTTCTGCGTGGCGAGACCAATAATGGCGGCGAAGCCCTGCGGCAGGCGGTGGCGTTCGTGGCGAACGAAATCGGCAGCGCGCAGTTCGACGACCTGTTGCGGCAGGTGGTGGCGAAAACCCATGCGCTGCGCGCCGCCGCCACATTGCAAAGCAACGGCCTGCGCGACGAAATCGGCCGCAGGCTCGGGCTGGCGCCCGGTGAAGACAGTCAGAGCATCGTTGACGAAATATTGTTTGGCGGACCGAGCGAAACCGAGCGGCGAACTCTTGCGCAAGCCCTCGATGCCGGGTCGAAAACCGACAAGGAACGCGCCGCCGAATTGCTGGCGTCGCTCTCGAACGGCGATAGCGCAATTCGCGTCGAAGCGTATTTTAGCTGTTTCTTCAAAAAGGACGGCGATCCCCGCGAACGGCTGGGAACGAAAGCTATTGCGAATGATGTTCTAAACCGGCTGCGATCCGAACAGTCCCGTCTCATCACCCTGCGTGAGAAACAACGCGCCGCCTACACTCTCGACCGGACGCTGGCGCTGTATCGCATCGGCGAAGCCGCGCGCGCCCATTACGAACATGCGAAGGCGGCGCGCGGCTATCTCGATTTCGACGATCTTATCGAGCGGACATGGACTTTGCTGTCCCGGTTCGATGCGGACTGGATCCTGTTCAAGCTCGATGCCGGAATCGACCACATTCTGGTGGACGAGGCGCAGGATACCTCGCCAGTGCAGTGGAAGATCCTGAAGAAGCTGACCGAGGAATTTTTCGCCGGCAAGGGCGCGCGCCCCGGCACGCGCACATTCTTCGCCGTCGGCGACGAAAAGCAATCGATCTATTCGTTCCAGGGCGCAGCGCCGCACGAGTTCGGCCTCAACCGGACCTATTTCGCGAAACATGTGGAGCGGGCGAAACTTGCTTTCGCGGATGTGGAATTGAAGGAATCCTTCCGCTCTTCGCAGGTCATTCTCGATGGCGTCGATGCGGTATTCGCGATTGCAGAACATCGCGCCGGCTTGAGCGTGGACGACGACGCGCCCACTGCCCATCATGCGCGCAAGCACGCCATGCCCGGCTGCATCGAGCTGTGGCCACTGGTTCAAAAGCAGGACAGCGTGGAGCCCGAAGACTGGCGTCTGCCTGTCGACATCCTGCACGAGAGCGAGCCGCCGGCTGTCATGGCGCGGCTGGTCGCTGACAAAATCGGCGTGCTGCTCGATCCGGCCAATCGCCATGCGGTGCACGACAAGGACGGAGTCCTGCGCCCCGTCGATGCCGGAGACATTTTGGTTCTGGTGCGCTCGCGCGGGCCGTTTTTCGGTGCGGTGATCCGCGCGCTGAAGGAGCGCGCCATACCGGTCGCCGGTGCGGACCGCCTGAACATCATGGACCATATCGCGGTCATGGACCTGTGCGCCGCGGGCAGGACCGCGCTGCTGCCGGACGACGATCTGTCGCTGGCGACGGTTCTCAAATCGCCGCTGATCGGACTGGACGACAACGACCTCATCGCCATTGCGCCGCATCGCAAAGGCTCGCTGTTTCAGGCGCTGTGCGCGTCGGAGGAATTTCGGCACGCGCAGGCGGCAGAGACGATCAAGGCCTGGCGGACAGACGCACGGCGGATGACACCGTTCGAATTTTATGCTGCGCTTCTGGGCGTGGGCGGTGGCCGCAAGGCGCTGTTGTCGCGCCTCGGACCGGAGGCGAACGACGCCATCGACGAGTTTCTGCGCATCGCGCTGGACGCGGATGCGCCGGACAGCGCAACGCTGGTTCAGTTTCTCGAGCGGCTCGAACGCGCAGATGTCGAGATCAAGCGCGACATGGAAGCGGCGGCCAGCGCCGTGCGGGTGATGACCGTGCATGGCGCGAAGGGACTCGAGGCGAAGATCGTCTTTCTCCCCGATACGTGTTCGGCGGAAAGCGGGCGGCATTCACCGCAATTGCTGGATCTGGCGAGCACCGGTGAAGACGCAGCCGATCTGTTCGTCTGGCGCAAGAACAAGGGCAGCGATCCCGATGCGCTCGACGCGGCGATGACCGACTTGCAGACGGCCGAAGCCGAGGAACATCGCCGCCTGCTTTATGTCGCACTGACGCGGGCGGAAGAGAGGCTCTATATCGGCGGCTTTCATGGGCCGAGGGGTCAGGGGAAAGGTTGCTGGTATTCGATGCTGTCCACCTCCCTTGGCAGCAAAGGCGAGGCTGTTCCAGGCCCAGCCAAGGACATGGGCGAGGCGCGCCGGATCGGTGCTGAAACGCTTCTGCCCGCCGGAGCATCGCCCACCGCTGAACCTACGCCGCAACCGTCTGCCGTCTTCGTACCGGGCTGGCTGACGTCGCCGGCTGCGCCGGAACGCGCCCCGGATCCGCCAGTGCGTCCATCAACCGCGCTGGCCTCCGCCGATCAGCCGGACAGTGCACGTGCAGATGCGGACGCCCCGGGCACGGGATCAGGGGGTTGCGGCGCTTTCATTGGCACGCTGGCGCACGAGCTTTTGTACCGGCTGCCGGGCGTGGCCGCCGGGGATCGTGCGGCGGCCGCAGAGCGTTATCTTGCGGCCCGCGGCACGCAGCTTCCCGAAGCGGTGCGGGACGATATTGCCGCCCGCGTGCTGGCCGTCATCGAAATGCCGTTCCTTGCGCCACTTTTCGGCCCCGGATCGCGGGCGGAAGTCGCCATCGCCGGCAGACTGAAGCAGGCGGACGGTTCGGACATGGCGATTACCGGGCGGATCGACCGGATTTATTCCGGCGGCAGCGAGGTACTGCTCGCCGACTTCAAAACCGGGGCGAGCCGCCCGGCGGACAAAACGCCGCCAGCCTATGTCCGGCAGATGGCGCTGTACCGGGCCGTGCTCGAACCGCTGTTTCCCGGCAAGCCCATCAAGACGTTGATTATATGGACAGGCGGGCCGGATGCGGTGGAAATTCCCTCAGCCATGCTGGACGCCAGCCTGGCAGTTGCACTGCGCCGTCCGTCCGAGGCCTGACCCGCCCTGGGGCGCCGCCGGACACCGGATCGTGAGGGCCGCAACCTTGACGCCCGCAAGCGCCATACCTAGTTTGCGCCCACCAACGGTCCTGTAAAATCGATTCCCGCACGGGCCGGATGCCGCACAATCTTGCCGGGCGCATTCTCCCGGCCCTGCCCCGGAGACAATCATGGCTACCGATAAAGTTACCGATTCCACGTTCGAAGCCGACGTTTTGAAGTCCGATACGCCGGTTGTCGTCGATTTCTGGGCGGAATGGTGCGGCCCGTGCAAGATGATTGGCCCGTCGCTCGAGGAGCTGGCTACCGAAATGGGCGGCAAGGTCAAGATCGTGAAGATGAACGTCGACGAGAACCCCGGTGTGCCGGGCAAGATGGGCATCCGCTCCATCCCGACCCTGATGCTGTTCAAGGACGGCAAGCTCGCCTCGCAGAAAGTCGGCGCTGCGCCGAAGAACGCCCTCGCCAAGTGGATCGAGGACGGCATCGCCTGATTTCTTCACAAATGCGCCAAAGAAAACGGCCGGTTCTGCTTGAACCGGCCGTTTGTTCATGTAGCTGCAGAATGTATCAGGCGGCCTTGCGGGCGAGATCGGCCTGGGCGCGCAGCAGCGCCGCGGCAATCATCGTTTCGGCCTCTTCCTTGTCGCCCCAGCCGAGGGCTTTTACCCACTTGCCGGGCTCCAGATCCTTGTAGTGCTCGAAGAAATGCTCGATCTGCTGCAGGGTGATTTCCGGCAGATCGCTGTAGTTGACGATGTTCTCGTAACGGCGCGTCAACTTGGTGACCGGAACGGCGAGGATCTTCTCGTCCATCCCGCCTTCGTCTTCCATCTTCAGAACGCCGATGGGACGGCACCGAATGACAGCGCCGGGCATGATGGCGCGGGTGTTGGCGATGATAACGTCGCAGGGGTCGCCGTCGCCGGAAAGAGTCTTGGGGATGAAACCGTAATTGCCGGGATAGCGCATCGGCGTATAGAGGAAACGGTCGACGAAAAGCGCGCCGGATTCTTTATCCATTTCGTATTTGATCGGCTCCCCGCCAACCGGAACTTCGATCACGACATTGATGTCGTGCGGCGGATTCTTACCAGCAGAGATAGCATCGAGATTCATTGTACGCTCCGTTACCTTCCGCAACGGCATTCTGCGGCCATGCGGAAAAATGACTGGAGCGGCGCCGACTGTTTTCGTCCCCTCGGCCCCGCGCCACAAGCGGACAATGGCCGATGCGAGTTAATGCAAGTTTTAGCGATTAAGGAACTCGGACGCTTGGTAAAGCGATGTAAAACGAACTCCCTTGCCTTTGAAGAATTCCGCTGCGCCATCCTCGCGATCGACAATGGAAACAACGAGAATCACCTCCGCCCCGGCCTCGCGGCAGGCTTCGATGGCCTTGTAGGCGGACTCGCCGGTGGTGGTGACGTCCTCGACGATGATTAATTTTTTTCCCTTGAGGGATTCATCCTTCGTTAGGCCTTCGACCAGCTTCTTCGCGCCATGCCCCTTGGCCTGTTTGCGGACAAAGAAGCCGCGGACAGGGCGGCCCTTCTCGAAGCTGACCTGGCACAGGCCGCCGGTGATCGGCACCGCGCCCATTTCCAGACCGCCGACGTAATCGGCGCCCATATCCTTCACAGCATCGAAAAGAAGATGGGCGATCAGGCTCGCCCCTTCCGGATCGAGCATGGTCGGCTTCATGTCGAAGTAAAAATCGCTTTCCTTGCCAGAGGCCAGAAGCACCTTCCCGCGCCCGAAGGAGCGCGCGAAGATGATGTTCGCCAGCCGCTGGCGTTGCTCCGTTGCGAGCGAAGGCATGGTCATGGCGGGCTCCCGGCGCTGAAGTCAATCAGTCAGCCTTAAGGGCGCGGCGGTAGCCGATCAAGCCCGCGGTGGCCGGATGGATGGCATCCAGAGGTGCATCGTCGTGGATAACTGCGGGACTGAGCGAATTGCACAGCTCCTTGCCGAGTTCGACGCCCCATTGGTCGAAGGCATTGATGTCCCATACCACCGACTGGACGAAGACCTTGTGCTCGTAGAGCGCGATAAGCCGTCCCAGCGTGTACGGGTCGAGCCGGCGGTAGAGAATGGTCGAGGACGGCCGGTTGCCCGGGAAGACCTTGTGCGGGGCAAGCCTGTCGATCTCCGGTTTCTTCATGCCAGACGCGTGGAGAATGCGCTCGACCTCGGCGCGGCTGCGCCCGCGCATGAGAGCTTCGGACTGGGCGAAGCAATTCGACACCAGCAGGGCGTGATGATGCGCGTCTGCAGCCACCGGTTCAACAGCGACGAGGAAATCGACCGGCACGGGCTCCGTGCCCTGATGCAACATCTGGAAAAAAGCATGCTGGCCGTTTGTGCCGGGCTCGCCCCAGATCACCGGTGCGGTATCCATGTCGACCGGCTCCCCGCCGCAGCGCACGGACTTGCCGTTCGATTCCATGTCGAGCTGCTGCAGATAGGCCGAAAAACGCCCAAGCCGCTGGTCGTAAGGAATGACCGCATGGGCGGCATAATCCCAGACGTTGCGATACCAGATGCCGATGAGGCCCATGAGGACGGGGATATTGTCCTGCAATGGCGTTTGCGCAAAATGCCGGTCCACATCGTGCGCGCCGCGCAGGAAATCGCGGAAATTGTCCGCGCCGATGCGGATGGCGAGCGCCAATCCGATGGCCGACCAGATGGAATAGCGGCCGCCGACCCAGTCCCAGAAGCCGAACACCCGATCCGGCCTGATGCCGAACTTTTCGACGAGATCAAGCTTGGTGGACACCGCCGCGAAATGATCGCCGACCGCCTTTTCGCCCAGCGCATTGGCCACGGCGGCGCGGGCGCTGGCGGCGTTGGTCATGGTCTCCTGCGTGGTGAACGTCTTCGAGGAGACGACGAACAGGGTTCTGGCCAGATCGAGCGGCGCCAGCGTGTCGGCAATGTCCGCGCCGTCGACGTTGGAGACAAAGTGCGCGCGCGGTCCGGAACCGGCAAAGGGCGACAGCGCCCGTGCAGCCATGGCCGGACCAAGGTCCGAGCCGCCGATGCCGATGTTGACGACATCGGTGAAGGCCTCGCCCGTCGCGCCGCGCACTTCGCCAGCCCGGACCTGTTCGGCGAAGGCGAGAAACGCCTCGCGCACGGCGACGACGTCCGCCATGACGTCCTTGCCGTCGATGACAATGGGATCGCCGGACATGTTGCGCAGGGCCATGTGCATGGCCGCGCGATCTTCCGTCAGGTTTACATGCGCGCCGCCGAACAGCGCCGCGCGCCGCTCCTCCAGCCCGGCATCGCGCGCCAGCGTCAGCAGCAGCGAGACGGCATGGTTGTCGAGGCCGTGCTTGGAATAATCGAACAGCAGATCGTCCAGCCGCGCGGAATACGTCTCGAACCGCTGCGGATCGGCGTCGAACAGGCTGGCGATGGAACGCTGGCCGAGATCGACCCGGTGAGCCTCAAGGGCGGCAAGCGTTGCGGCTATGGATTGGCGCATGAGAATATCCGGCTCCGGCTGCTGATTCGCTGTGCAGAATAACCCGCCATCACAGCGGAGCGGTTAAGCGCATTTCGAAACTTTGCGAAAACGGCTATCAGGGCGCGGAAAGGACTTCATATGGCCGCGCCGCCGCTTCTTTTGTTGCAGGACATTCGTCTGACCATTTCCGGCAAGCCCTTGCTGGAAGGGGCGGAGCTTTCCGTCGGGCCGGGCGAGCGGCTGGCGCTTGTGGGACGCAACGGGTCGGGCAAGTCAACGCTGCTGCGCATTGCGGCGGGCGAAATCGAGCCCGACAGCGGCACGCGCTTCCTGCAGCCGGGGACCGCCGTGCGTTACCTGCCGCAGGAGCCGGACCTGTCGGGCTTTGCCACGGCGCTGGCCTATGTCGAGGACGGGCTTGGCCCGGCGGACGATCCGTGGCGGGCGCAATTCCTGCTCAACGAACTGGGCCTTAAGGGCGATGAAGACCCGGCGCGGCTTTCCGGCGGCGAAAAACGCCGGGCGGCGCTTGCCCGCGCGCTCGCGCCCGAGCCGGACATCCTGCTGCTGGACGAGCCGACCAACCACCTCGACCTGCCGGCCATCGAATGGCTGGAAGAGACGATCCGCGACATGCGCTCTGCGCTGGTGCTCATCAGCCATGACCGCCGCTTTCTGGAAAACCTGTCGCGCGCGACGGTGTGGATCGACCGCGGTGCGGCGCGGCGGCTGGACCAGGGCTTCGCGCATTTCGAGACCTGGCGCGACGAGGTGCTGGAGCAGGAAGAAAAGGAGCGCCACAAGCTCGACCGGCAGATCGTCGCCGAGGAGCATTGGGTGCGCTACGGCGTCACCGCAAGGCGCAAGCGCAACGTGCGCCGCATGGCGAACCTCGCCGATCTGCGCACGCAGGTGCGCGAGCACCGCCGCGTGCAGGGCAATGTGAAGCTGGAAGCCGCCGAGGGGCAGGCTTCGGGCAAGCTGGTGATCGAAGCGGAGAAGATTTCGAAAGCCTTCGACGGGCGGCCGATCGTGAAGGACTTTTCCATCCGCGTCTTGCGCGGCGACCGCATTGGCATCGCCGGCCCGAACGGCGCGGGCAAGACGACGCTGATAAGCCTGCTGACCGGGCAACTCGAGCCCGATAGCGGCAGCGTGAAGCTCGGGACCAATCTGGAAATCGCAGCGCTCGACCAGCAACGCCGCCAGCTGAAGGACGATTGGACCGTGAAGGACGCGCTGACCGGCGGCAGCGGCGATTACGTCGACATCAACGGCGCGCGCAAGCATTTCGCCGGCTACATGAAGGACTTTCTGTTTCAGCCCGAACAGGCGCGCCAGCCGGTGACGAAACTTTCCGGCGGCGAGCGCGGGCGGCTGGCGCTGGCGCGCGCGCTGTCGCTGCCGTCGAATGTGCTTGTGCTGGACGAGCCGACCAACGACCTCGATCTCGAAACGCTCGACCTGTTGCAGGAAATGATCGGCGATTATCCCGGCACCGTCATCGTCGTCAGCCACGACCGCGACTTTCTCGACCGGGTGGCGACATCGACCATCGTTGCGGAAGGCAATGGCAAGTGGATCGAATATGCCGGCGGCTATTCGGACATGATCACCCAGCGCGGCTTCGGATTTGCACGCACTGCGCCGGTGTCCGCACCGGTTGCGGCAAAGACGGACAAGCCGGCCGCCGACGCACGCACGCCCGCGCCCGCGCAACCGAAGAAAAAAATGTCCTTCAAGGACAAGCACGCGCTGGAGACGCTGCCCGCCAGGATCGAGGATATGCAGGAAAAGCGGCAGGCGCTTGCGAAGGAAATGGAAGACCCGAATCTCTACGCCCGCGACGCCGCGCGATTTGCCAAAGTATCCGAGGCGCTCGGCAAAATGGACGCAGACATCGCCGCCGCAGAAGAGCAATGGCTGGAACTGGAAATGCTGCGCGAGGAGATGGAGGGGTAGGGCCTAAATCACCCGCGCTCCCGGCGCTATCGTTGGCGGGGCTTTGTTCAGCGCTTCGATCGCAAAGCCGGCGGCGGACTTGTAGCGGGCCATGAAATCGTTGCGTTCGTGTGCCGGAAACACGTCGTCGATGTTATCGAAGACGCCGCCGCAGCGTTCGTCGACGATGTTGAGCATGCCGAACGGACCCGCGCCTCTGTTGCGCAGGATGACTTCGGAAACGGGTGCGCACAGGCGTGCGTCGTAGGCGGCCAACGCTTGCGGCGTGACGCCATGTTCCACAACGCATGCCCCGAGCACACGCGCGTCGACGATGGCCTGGCTCGCGCCGTTGGAGCCGGTCGGATACATCACATGCGCCGCATCGCCCATCAGCGCGACGTTTCCGTCCCGCCACGTAGGGACCGGGTCGCGATCGATCATCGGATATTCGTAAACGACTTCCGCTTTTTTCAGCAGCGCTGGCACATCGAGCCAGTCGTAATTCCAGCCTTCGAAATGGTGCAGGAACTCGGCAAGTTCGACGCGCCGGTTCCAGTCGCCGCTGGTCCAGCCGGCGGAATTGTCGAAGGTGACTTCGGCGATCCAGTTGATCGTGGCAAGGCCCGTCTGCGGATCGGGGTGGGAGATCGGATAGATCACCATACGGTGCTTGTGGGTGCCGAGCCCGACGAAGGACGAGCCGGTGCGGATCGGGACACCGGGGCTCGTGCCGCGCCACATGACCGCGCCACCCCAATGGATCGGCGGCTGGCCGGGATGCATCTGCGCGCGAATGGCAGAATGCAGCCCGTCGGCGCCGATCAGCAGTGTTCCGCGCGCTTGCGTGATCATGCCGGAGGCGTCCTGCAATGTCAGCGTCACGCCGCCGTCCGCATCTTTGGAATAGGCTGTCGCGCGCTGGCCGAGGCGCACTGCGTCCGCGCCCAGACGCTCGAGCGTCTTTTCGTACAGCAACATCTGCAACTTGCCGCGGTGAACGGCGTATTGCGGCCAGTTGTAGCCAGCACCCAGACCGCGCGGTTCGGAATAGATATCGTTGCCGTTGAGGCCGACGAGCGCCCATTCCTTCGCGGGAAGGCCGATGCGATCCAGTTCGTCCGCGCCGATGCCGAGGTCGTAGAGTTCGCGCACGGCATTTGGCTGCAGGTTGATGCCGACGCCCAGCGGCTGCAGCGATTGCACGTTTTCGAAGACGCTGCAGGACACGCCGATCTGGTGAAGGGTGAGCGCGGTGGCGAGCCCGCCGATTCCGCCGCCCGCGATAAGAACATGCGGTTGCGTCATGTTACGTCACATACATTCTTTGGCTATTGTGGACAGCGCGCCGTCGGCCCAGGCTTCCAGCCCGTCGAACATGTCGGGGCGGGATTTCGCGCGCGCCTGCGCCGCAGTGATGGCGGCTGTCACATGCACGCCGGCAAGTTCGGCTATCGCATCGGCCAGCGTCTCGTCGCCGCCGGTTTTCGCAGGCCCGGCCTGCACCAGATAGCGTCCGCGTTGGTGCCAGTGCGCCTCGAAGGGTACCGTGACGATCTCCGCTCCGTCCTTATCTCTCGCACGAAACATTGCGCCGGTGTGGGTGCCGTAATCGATAGCGGACAAGGTCAGCACGATTGCGCGGCCGCCGGCGCGCGCCTGCCAGCTTCGCTCGAATTCACGGATGTCGGGAGTTGGGTGATAGTCCTTGACCATGAATGTCTCTATGCAACGTTGGCGTCCAGCCATTCGTAGACGACATTGGCGATTGCGTCCGAATTCTTTTCGATCATCAGCATGTGCCCCGTGCCGGTAATGCCGCGGTCGGCCAGATAGACGTGATCGAGCGCCACGCCGGCCTGGGCGAGAAACTGCGCCGTGCAGTGATCGTAGGGGGCGTGATAGCTCGCCTGTGCCGTCACCATCAGTGTTTTGACCTGCGCCAGATTGGGCAGTTTCCGCGGCGGATCGGCCTGGCGCCAGCAACATGTGCAGCCCTCGCATTGCGGCTTGTCCTCGCGCGTCCAGGACAGTGTTTCGCCCTGCTTGAGCGGCGGCTCCCAGGTCAGTTGCACATCGCCGAGACCCGAAACTTTCCAGCGGCCTGTATCGGCGAACCAGTCCGGGCTGCCGAGATTTTCGACGTCGCGCACGGGCGGGCCGTTCGGCTCGAGCGCTATCAGCGCTTTCACAAGCTGCGGCCGCCTGTCGGCGACGACCCAGCCGAAGGCGCCTGACTGGGAATGCGTGACGAGAATGGCAGGGCCGATTTGATCGAGCAGGGCGACCAGCGCATCGGCGTTCAGGAGTTGCTGGCGAGCGTAATCGGCGAGCGAGGGGTTTTGCGAAGCGATGAACTGGTCGTAGACGACATCGCCCGGCTTGGCTTCGCCCGGCCATTGGGTGTGCTGCGCGCCTTGTGGCCAATCGACGAAGCGCTCGGATGCGATAAAGCGCCTGGTGGCAAAATCGCGGTTCAGCGGCGCGAGCGCGCCATCGGCCGGATTATTGTGCGGCGAGCGGCCGCGCGCGACCTGATCGACGACGTAGGTCGAATATCCCCGGCGCAGAAAAAACTGCGCCCAGCCTTCGCGCCCATCCGGCGTGCCTGTCCAGTTGGTGCCGTTCTGCTGGCCACCATGCACGAAGACAATCGGAACAGGTCCAGCGCTTTCCGGAATCTGGAACTCGACGTACATCTGCCCGGTCATCGGCTTGCCCGAAAGGGTCTCGTCGTAGGCTCCGCCAGCGTAAAGCCAGCCCTGCCGCGCGATGACGAGCGGTCCCTTTTCGCTTCCTGCCTGCATTGCCCCCGCCTTCGTTACGGCTTTAACGGAAACACGATCATCAGCATGGGAACCGCCACAAGCAACACAATTATTTCGAGCGGCAGGCCCATGCGCCAGTAATCGGAAAAGCGGTACCCGCCGGGACCCATGATGAGCGTGTTGTTCTTGTGGCCAATGGGCGTGAGGAAAGCACAGGAGGCGGCAATGGCCACTCCCATCAAGAAGGCGTCCGGGTTAGCGCCGAGCTTTCTGGCCAGATCGATGGCGATTGGCCCGGTGATGATCATGGTCGCCACATTGTTGAGAACGTCGGAAAGCGTCATCGTCACCACCATCAGCGCGACGAGGGCGACGACAGGCGCGTAGTGCTGCGTCAATTGCGAAATCTGCCCGGCGATGAGCGCCGTGCCGCCGACCCTGTCGAATGCTTCGCCAATAGGCAAAAGGCAGGCAAGCATCACCACCACCGGCCATTCGATCTTCGAGTAGAATTCGCGCGCCGGAACGAGGCCGAAGGCGGCGTAGGCAGCGACAGCCATGGCGATGGCTATAGTGAAATCGACCACGCCGGCCGTGGCCAGCGTCAACGCGCCGAGAAACAGGCCGATAGCAAGCGCAACCTTGCCCATTTCGACCGGCGCGACATTGATCCTGTTGATAGGAATAAGACCGAGCGATTCCAGGTTTCGCGTCGAACGCGCGGCCTGGCCGGTGAGCAACAACGTATCTCCCGGCTGAATAATCCGGGTCCGCACCTCGCCACGCGAAACTTCGCCTGCGCGCGACACGCCCAGCAGGACAATGCGAAAGCGGTCGCGCAGACCCATGCCGAGCGCGGATCGTCCGGCAAGCCGGGAATCGCCGCGCACTACGGCCTCGATGATTTCCGGAGCCGCCTCGGCCGCGTCTTTCCTGCGCGCTTCGCCATTTTCGGAGGCTGCCTCATCCCCGGGTTCGGCCTTTTCTTCGTTCTTCTTGTTTTTCTCCGTTTCTTCGTTTTCCTCCAGATAGTGAACGCCGGTCGCCTTGATGAAGGCCCCAATGGCGTCGCTGGCGCCCTCGACGACGAGAACGTCTTCCGGCTGAAGCAATATCCAGCTTCCGCGCAGCATGTGGCTCTGGCCCTTGCGCCAAACGCCGATGAGCAGGACATCGCTGATGCGCGCCTCTTCCTCCATTGTGGCAAAGGCCTTGCCGATAAGCCCGCTGTCTTCCGGCAATTGCAGTTCCGCCTGAAACGAGGCTGGCGCCAGCAGGCTTGCTGCAACATCGCTGCGGCGGGGTACGAGACGCCAGCCCACAAGGGCGACGAACGCCAGCCCGACCAAAGCCACCACGAGCCCCACCGGCGTGAAGGCAAACATGCCGAAGGGTTCGCCCAGTTTCTCCTTGCGGATGGCGGCGGCAATGATGTTCGGCGGGGTACCGATCAAAGTCACCATGCCGCCGAGAATGGTGGCGAAGGCAAGCGCCATCAGCGTAACGCTGGGCGGACGGCCGGCCTTGCGCGCTTCCTGGATATCCAGCGGCATCAGGATCGCCAGCGCCGCCACATTGTTGATGACAGCCGAAAGCCCGGCGGCGAGTCCGCTGGTGATGGCGATGTGGACCGGGACGGAACGTCCTTCGCGCGTCAGCTTGGACGCAAGAAGGCCGAGCGCGCCGGAGTTTTCGAAGGCGCGCGAAGCTACCAGCACCAATGCGACGACGACGACCGCATGGTTCGAGAATCCGGAAAAAGCATCGTCTTGCGGAACCAGTCCAAGCAGGACCGCGATCAGCAGGCCGGAAGCCGCCACCAGATCGTGACGAAATTTGCCCCACAGGAGAAAAACCAGAATCAGACCGAAAAGAATAAAAAGTTCAATCTGTTGAACTGTCATGAGTCTGTATCCGCCGGTTGCGGCGGAAGATTGCGCCGCCTGAAATCGAATGCGTCAGCCGTTCCGGAGTTGCATTGGCTGACCGCGAGAATAAGGGTTGGGGCCTTCGAAACAACCCGGCAACTCAACCCGCGTTCGCGAGGAACCTGCTCCTGGCGCGGCGCCGCTTGCGCCGCCGTTCGCAGGCGGATACTGCTTCGGCATGAGTAACGAGTCTCCCAGCGACGACGCCTCGGGCGTTGCCGTTCTCAAACGCCTTGTGCGCGAGCATGGCCGCCATCACCTGCCGGCCTATGCCGGCGCCGCGATTTTGATGGCGCTTGCGGCGGCTGCGACCGCCTATTCGGCCTATCTGCTGAAGCCGGTCGTCAACGGCATGGTGGCGGGCGACAGTTTCCGGCAATTGCGGACGATGGCGTGGATCGTTGCAGGGCTTTTCGCGGCGCGCGGGATTGTCACCTATTTTTCGACCCTTCTGCTGGCCCGGACCGGCAATCGCATCGTCGCCAGCGTGCAGCGCCGCCTGTTCGACCATCTGCTGAATCAGGACATGGGCTTTTTCAATGCCCGCCATTCGACGGATTTCATGACCCGGTTGTCTTATGCGGCAGCCTCCGTCCGCGACACACTGCAGACGATCGTTCTGAGCTTCAGCCGCGATGTGCTGACCCTTTTTGGCCTGGTCGTCGTGATGTTCGTACACGATCCGCTGCTGGCGATGATTTCGCTGATCGTCATGCCGGTTGCGGCCGTTACTCTCGGCAAACTGGTTGGTAAAATCCGCCGGTCGGCGCGGCGGACCTACGACGGCGCCGGCCAGATCATGCAGATCATGCAGGAAACCGTTCTCGGCAGCCGGATCGTCAAATCCTTCAATCTGGAACCGCTTATGCGCAAGCGGATGGACGAGTCCGTTCGCATGGTCGAGAAAGCCAGCAACCGGGTTGCCGCGAGTGTCGCCCTGTCCGGGCCGGTTGCGGATACGCTGGCAGGCATGGCGATCGGCGCAGTCATCTTCTACGGGAGCTGGCGCATTACAGTCGGCGGGGCCGATCCGGGCTCGTTCTTTTCGTTCCTCGGCGCCTTGCTGATGGCCTACGATCCGGCGAAACGGCTGGCGCGACTGCGGCTGGATGTGCAGAACGGCGTGACTGCCGCACAGATGATTTACGACATTCTCGATCGCCCGGCGATGGAAACGCCGAAAGACGGGCAACCGCCACTAAACCTGTCGTCCGGCCGCGTCGTGCTTGAGGATGTGGTTTTCCGCTACCGGCCGGAGGAAAAGGTGCTGGATGGCTTCAGCTTTACAGCGGAACCGAACCAGACGTCTGCCCTCGTAGGGCCCTCGGGTGGCGGCAAATCGACGATTATCGCTCTTTTGCAGCGGTTTTATTCGCCTGAAAGCGGCTCGATATACATGGACGGGCAGAATATCGCGGAGGTCGGCCTGCACTCGCTGCGCAGCCAGATCGCCTTCGTGTCGCAGGACGTGTTCCTCTTCCGCGGCACGATACGCGAGAACATCGCTTTCGGACGCGAAGACGCCAGCAACGAGGACATTGTCAACGCGGCCAGGCAGGCCTACGCGCACGATTTCATCATGGGGTTCTCTCAGGGCTACGACACGAATGTCGGCGAATCCGGCGCGCAATTGTCCGGCGGGCAGAAGCAGCGCATCGCGATTGCCCGTGCAATCCTGAAAAACGCGCCGATCATCCTGCTTGACGAGCCCACGGCAGCGCTGGATTCGGAATCCGAGCGCATCGTCCAGCAAGCGCTCGACTCGCTGCGGGAAGGGCGCACGACCATCGTCGTCGCGCATCGACTGCAGACGATCGTCAAGGCCGACCGCATCTTCGTCGTGGAAAACGGCCGCTGCGTCCAGTCGGGCAACCATGCGGAACTCATGGCGCAGCCGGGCACCTACCGGAATTACTTCTCCAGCCAGTTCGGCGAGGGTGTCGCGCCTATGGCGATCCGGCCGGCGGCGACGCAATAGACAAGCGCACTTTCAGCGACAGACCGCGTCCGCCTTTGCGGGCGCCGCCGGCATTCACGGGTCAACCGGCGGGGGCTTCACTGTCGGGATAACCGGGGCAGCCGGGCGCTCGTCGCGGGTTTGCCCCTTGATGGTGCAGCCAAAACCGATGGCCATGACGCCGACAATCGTCAGCCACCACAATTGCAATGTCGCCAGCCCCCAGATTGCTATTGTCAGGACGCAGGCGAAGCCGGCCAACATGAACGGAGCAACCTGCGGCGGCGCACGGCCAGCCATGGCGAATGTCGCGAAGATCGTGGCGGCAGCCACGATCGCGCCCAGCATGCCGTGCTCGAACCAGATTTCGAACAGCAGCGACCGCGGCGTCTCGGGCGGCAGGAACCCGCTGATCAGACCGCGCGCCATGGAGTCGAAACCATAGGCCGTCAGCAAACGCCAAGGCTGCGCTTCAATAATATCCGCCCAGACCTTCATCGATTTCGACACATCGAGCGGCACGCCGGGGATAGGCGCAAAGGCTTCGAACAGAACCGGTATTGAGGGCGCCGCCAGGAAAGCCAAAGCAAAGAATCCGCCAAGCGCAAGCGCCAACGTGCGCGGATTGGACGTCGCCAGCGAGACAACCAGCGCGCCGATGGCGATGCCCGCCAGCGCCGCCGGGGTCCAGACGGCTATGGCGGCAACAGCCACCGCAACCGCCAGAGCACCTGCGAAGGCCCAGCGTTCGCGCAAGGCCAGAGCCGCCAACGCCGGCCAAACCATCAGCACAAGCCCGGTGGCGGCACGCTCCAGCGTCGTCGCCTCCAGTGGAGCTGAAGGAAGCGCCACCGGTGCGGCGAAAATCAGCGCCACCGCGGCGAGCGCCGAAACGCCGGAGCCGATCGGCAGCAGATACAGGTTCGACGTGCGGCTGTGCGACGGCAAGTAGGCGATGACCACGAAAGCCAGCAACAAGGTCGCCAGTGATTTCGCGAACCTCTCCGCCGCGATGTTGAAGAAGGGCGTCCAGGCCAGCGACAGCCCAATCCAGAACAGAAGGCAAAGCGCCGCTGCAAGGCCGGGCGAAGAAAGCGCCCGGCGGGTCTTACCCAGCAGGCGGTGCCCGGGCATGATCAGGGCGCCGCCGAGAATGAGCGCGGCTCCCATCGGCATGACGGTGAATACGAAGCGGCGGGAATAGATCGAAGCAACCGGCAGGGCCACCATCAGGACAAGCAGGCCGATGCGGACCAGAAGCGCGCCCGCCCCTGCCGCCAATTCGTCCTGTCTCCCGGCACCTTGCGCCATATCCAGCCCCGGCTTAACCCAGCGGCGTCACAATGACGTCAACCGGCATGCGCTGCAATACTCGCAGCTTGCTCCGCGGATATATTTGGGCCTAGAAACTGCGATAACATGGCGGGTGTGGAGCAAAAGCCACACGCAATCGCCTCTAAAGCGCGCCTCGAAGGCGGTCAGACGTCGTTCCGGCCCGGACGTCGCATCTCCTTGACGCGGCTGCGGCGTTGTTTCGTCTCCAGGCGGCGCTTCTTCGAGGCGAGGGTCGGTTTTGTGGGTTTTCGGGCTATGGGCCGCTGGGCAGCCTTGCGCACCAACTCGGCCAGCCTCTCGATCGCATCGTCGCGATTGCGTTCCTGCGTGCGGAACCTGTCGGCGAACAGAACGATTTCGCCATCCTTTGTCAGACGGCGGCCGGCCAGCTTCATGAGCCGTTCGCGCACATCCTCGGGCAGGGACGGCGAATGGGCGGCATCGAAGCGAAGCTCGACTGCCGTGGCGACCTTGTTGACATTTTGTCCCCCGGGCCCGGAAGCGCGCACGAAACTGAGCCGGATTTCGTCGTCTTGCAGGGAAATGGAGCGAGTAACCTGTATCATTGCGCGAAACCTGTGGGCGCGGCCGCAAGGTGAAGCCGCAACGTTGGCGCCTTGTCGATGGAACCTTTGCCAAACCCGGCGAATTTACCCGCAAAAGCACAAATGCGCGACGGATAATGGCACACCGCCTCTGGAGGCTTAACAGTCGATGGAATTGGTATCCCTGACCGGTAGTTTGGCCGCCATCGTCACTGCCGCGTCGAACGGGCCGCAGGCCTTCAAGACCTGGAAAACGCACGACACCGAAGGCCTGTCCCTGAAGATGCTATGCCTGTTGCTGGCCGGGCTGCTGCTGTGGACAGCCTACGGCCTGATGCGCGGCGACTGGTTCATCGTGGCGGCCAATTCGACGTCGGCTGCGCTGATCGGTTACGTTCTCTCGATAAAGATCTGGAACCGGCTTCATGGCCGGCCGTGAGATGACGGTCAGTCGACGATGGCGAAAACCTCATCGCCCTTGACCTCGACCTTGTAGACCTTGATCGGAATCGAACAGGGCGGCGCCATCGGCTCGCCGGTTTTCACGTTAAACGAGCCGAAATGCATCGTGCACTCGATTTCGTCGCCGATCAGGTCGCCTTCGCCGAGCGAAGCCAGACCGTGGGTGCAGCGGTCGTCGCTGGCGTAGAACGCGCCGTCGACGTTGTATACAGCAATGTCTCCCTCTGCGCGCTCGATGCGTTTCGCCGAGCCGGGGGCCAGATCGCCGGTCTTGCACAGGAACACCAAATTATTGTCGGCCACGTCGATCTCCGGATTTGCCCATAGTCAAAAAACGCCATTCGGCTTGCTGGGACAGGTATGCCGAATGCAGCCTGCGGGCAAGAGCGAGACGCAGAAGGCAGGCAACAAGCGGGCCTGCATTCCTGCCAGTTGACGCCAGCGCCCTAAACTTCCAAAAGGCAGGCAGAAAACAGAGGTACGCCGAGGTCACACATGTCCAGCAACGGAACTGCAAGCAACGGTGCGCGCAACGGACGTTCTTTCGTCATCGACGATACGCAAAAGGGCGTCTTCATGCTCGATCGCGAGGCGCTCGTCTCGGAGGACGTTCTGCGCACGGAAATGCGCAATATCTTCAGCAAGTGCTGGATTTATGTCGGCCATTCTTCCGAGGTGAAGAAGCCTGGCGATTTCCATACCCGCCGGGTCGCCGGACGGCCGGTGATTTTCGGCCGCGATGCCAAGGGCAATGTCCGCTGCTTCTTCAACACCTGCCGCCATCGCGGGGCGCTGATCTGCACCGAACGCAAGGGCAACAGGCGCCGTTTCAACTGCGTCTATCATGGCTGGATCTACAACAATACGGGCGAGCTGGCGCGGGTGCCGGGCGATGAAGCCTATACGGAGGCATTCGACCAGAGCGGTCTAGGCATGAAGGAGCCCGCGCATTTCGACCAGTACAAGGACTTCTGGTTCCTCAACCTCGATCCCGATGCGCAGCCGCTGATCGACTATCTCGGCAAGGCGACGGAATATCTTGATCTCGTCGTCGACCAGTCGCCATCCGGCGAGATGGAAGTGATTGCGGGAACGCAGGAATACGACGTCAACGCCAACTGGAAGCTGATGGTCGAGAATTCGGTCGACGACTACCATCTTCCCTCGACCCATTCGACCTGGCTCAACTACATGTCGAATTCCGGCGTGAAGGTTGAGCCGCCGAAGGAAGCTTCGCTGGTGTTGCCAACGAAGGGCCTCGCCATCGATCTCGGCAACGGGCATTTCACGACCGACAACGTCAACTTCCGCGGGCGTCCGGTGGCTGCGTGGATTCCGATCTACGGCGAGGACGCCAAGCCGGAAATGGACGCCATTCGCGCCGAAATCGTCGAGCGTTGCGGAGCCGAGCGGGCGCGGCGCATCTGCGACACCAACCGCAACCTTGTCATTTTCCCGAGTCTTGTCCTGAACGACGGCTCTTCGGTCACCATCCGCACCTTCCACCCCGACGGCGTCGGGCGAATGCATGTGACGGCCTGGGCGCTTGGGCCTAAAGAGGAGAGCGAAGCGGCGCGGGCGCGGCGGCTCGATGCCTTCCTGACGTTCTACGGCCCCGGCGGCTTCGCCACGCCGGACGACGTGGAAGCGCTGGAGCTGGTGCAGCAGGGCCTCGCCAACTGGGAAGACGACCGCTGGTCGGAAATGTCGCGCGGCATGGGCCGCGAGAACGAACAGCTCAATTCGGACGAACACCATCTGCGCACGTTCTGGCGGCAGTGGAACAAGATGATCATGGCAGAGGCGGGAGCCTGAGATGAACGCAGCGGCAAAAGTCACCGTCACCCGCGCGGAAGTCGAGGACTTCCTGTATCACGAAGCGGCCCTGCTCGACGCCTGGAAACTCGACGAATGGGAAGCGCTGCTCACCGATGACGCCACCTATTACGTGCCGCCGAACGACGAACTCGACGGCGGGCACGAAAACACGCTCTACATCATCTCCGATGACCGCGAACGCATTCGCCAGCGCATCATCCGGATCAAGGATCCCAATTGCCACGCCGAGTATCCGCAATCGCGAACCTGCCGGCTGATCACGAATGTGCGCATCCTGTCGGTCGAGGGCGACCTCGTAACGGTCGCGGCGAATTTCGTCGTTTACCGCTACCGCCGCCACCAGCGCGAATTCGTTTTCGTCGGCAGTTACCGGAACATCCTGAAGAAGGACGGCGACAGCTTCAGGATCAAGGAGCGCCGCGTTCTGCTGCACGCCCACGAGCTGGGTTATCTCGGCAGCGTGAGTTTTATTTTGTAGGGCGCATCGGCCGAATTCGGCCCGCCTTAAGCTGCGGGTACCTGGCTGGACCCTCACGCCACGAATTTCTCCACTGCCGTCAAATCGCACCGCCTTACGTGCAGGAATTCACGTAAGCGGCCGCGCTCGGCTTCCATCGCTTGGCGGCAATTACCATGGCGGAACTCGAAGTCGCTTCCGTCGCGGAAGACGACAAAGAGCCTGTGAAACTCCCCGTCGTTATCCGTAGTGCGCATTTCGACCCGGTCGATATCGTCGAAGGTCCCGGCCAATTGCGACAGTACAATCAGTCCGCGTCTTTGAACCTCGACGGTTCCGTTCATTCGGTCGAGAGTAGCCCGGACCAGCCGCGCCCGTGCAATCTCGTTGAGCAGAAACGGAACGGCGGCAAGAAAAAGAAGGGTGAACCAAAGAGGTAATTGATCCGGGCCCGCTCGCCACATGGCGAGAATGGCAGGCGGAAAGACCAATGGAAATGTCGCGTGGAATATCCACTGCACGCAGGCGTAGCGGCTGCAAACCGTGAGCACGTCGCGGTCGATAGTAATTGCCATGCCGCCTGACTAGCACATGCCGGTTGCCGCAGTGCGAATGGATGGTCGCAATTGCTCCGGCTCCGCCCCGGCATCCCCGCCGTCTCCGCGGTCCGGCATGCGATACAGGTTTCTGTTACGCCGCCACTCGTGATAACATTGCGCAAGTTCAGGGAGAGCCCAATGCAGATCATCGATTCCCACTTCCACTGGTGGCCCCGCTCCGTCTTCGAGACGCTGTGCAAGCGCGCGGCTTTCCCCCGTTCGAAGGTCAACGACCGCGGCGGTTACACCAACATGCTGCAGGACGGGGCCGATTACGTGCTCAACTCCTGGGCCGAGTGGTACGATCTCGACAAGCAGCTCGAGCACATGGACGGGCTCAAGGACAAGGATGGCGGCAGCCACCATGTCAGCGCGGTCTGCTCCATCGGGCCGTTTTCGGTCTATTTCTCGGCGCTGGACGCGGAAGAGGGGCGCGATCTGGCGACCCAGTGGAACGAGGAAATGGCCTGGGCCTGCAAGCGCTATCCGGGCCGCATCTGGGCGAGCGCCGCGATCCCGCTGCAGGATACGCGCGTGGCGCTGGAGGTGCTTGACGACGCCGTCGGGCGGCTTGGCCTGATGGGCGTCAACCTGCCGGGTTCCGTCGGTTTCGATCCGCGCATCGACGCAGAGCGGCTGGAGCCGTTCTACGCGCGCTGCGCAGAACTCGGCCTGCCGCTGTTCCTGCATCCGACCGACGCGGTCTTCAACTCCATGCTCGACGGCTACAACGGCGCGCTGCATCTGAGTCTGGGACGGGTTATCGAGGTCAGCGTCGCGGCTTCGCGGCTGATCCTGTCCGGCGTGATGGAGCGCCACCCCGGCCTCAAGATCGTGATGTCGCATACGGGCGGGGCGCTGCCCTACCAGTCCGGCCGCATGGACAAGAACACCAAGGCGGCAAAACTGCCGCGCCCGGTCAGCGAATACCTGCACCGGATGTATACCGATACAGTGTCGCCGCATTCGGCCGGGATGAAATTTGCCATCGAATACTACGGCATCGACCGGGTTATGTATGGCACGGATTATCCGTGCTGGGATCCGCAGACCTGCCTCGACCTTCTGGACGACGTGCCGCTGAGCGACGCTGACAAGCAGAAGCTATTCTACGACAATGCGCGGAGCATTCTGGGCTTGCGCAGCCCTGCTATTTCGCAGGCGGCGGAATAGAAGCAAACAAACAAGAGCCGCTCGGCGCAGCAAATGAGCCGCGGCGCGATACCGTGACAACGCTGGCATAGAAATACAATCGACCGGAGGGAAATGATGGCGGAAATTTTCGTCACCAAGGCAGCCGAATTGAAGGACGGCGAGCGGCTGATCGTGAAAACGCCGAAGGGCGAGATCGGCGTATTCGCGCACGAGGGCGGATTCTACGCCTACGCCAATCATTGTGTGCATTGGGGCGGGCCGGCCTGCGAAGGCGTACTGATGCCGCAGATCGAGGAAGTGATCGCCGAGGACAAGACCTATCAGGGCCAGCGCTTCACCGACCAGATGAACATTGTCTGCCCCTGGCATGGCTGGGAGTTCGACATGAAGACCGGCGTCTTCAAGGGCGACGCAAAATACAAACTCAAGAAGTACGACGTCGTGGAACGCAGCGGCGACATTTACGTCGTCGCGTGAGGCACGCAGCGATTGCTTGACGGAGAACCGTTATGGACATGCAGAACACCGACGTGCGGAACCTTCGCTTCGACGAATACGATTCCGGCGAACATCTCAAGAGCGCTGCAAAGCAGGCGCTGGCGCGCAATTACCAGGACTTTCTGATCGTCGATGTCGACGCTCACCATTACGAAAGCGAACACTACCGGCAGGTGTTCGAATATATTCAGGACCCGGTCATCAAGCACAATGCGCTGGAAGGCATGAAGCGCGGCGGACGCTCATCGATGATGGCCTCTGAGCCCGGCTATCAGGATACCGGCGGGCGCATGACGCGGCACTGGCTGCGCAAATACGAGAAGACGCCGGACGACAAGCACCGCGACATTACGACGACGCTGCGCTGGATGGATTCCATGGGTGTCGACTATTCCTGCCTCTTCCCCACGCCGATGCTGTTTCTGGGCACGCATCCGCAGACGGATGTCGAGGTTGCGCTGTCGGACGCCTACAACAGCTGGCTGTGCGACCATATTCTCGACCACGAGAAGCGCATCATTTCGATGCTCTACCTGCCGTTCAACGATCCGGAAGCAGCCTACAAGACGGTGCAGAAATTCGCCGGCCGCAAGGGCGTCGTCGGCTTCATGGTGACATCGCCGCGCTACAAGCCCGTGCACGACAACGCCTATATGAAGACCTACCGGCTGATCGAGGAAACGGGCCTGCCGCTGTCGTTCCACGCCGCGTATTCGTGGAACGAGCAGAGCATCCGCCTCGTCAACCGCTTCATCGGCGCCCATGCGCTGGGCTTCATGTGGTTCAACATGGTGCACATGACCAACTGGGTCATCAATGGACTGCCGGAGCGTTTCCCCAAGCTCAAGACGATGTGGATCGAAAGCGGGCTGACATGGGCCTATTCGCTGATGCAGCGGCTCGACCATTCCTACAAGATGCGCACGTCCGACTGCCCGGCGCTGAAGCGCCTGCCGTCTGAATACATGCAGGAAATGTATTATTCCTCGCAGCCGATGGAAATGCCGGAGGACAAGTCGATCCTCGAAGCGACCTTCAAGATGATCAAGGCGGATACGCAGCTCGTCTGGTCTTCCGACTACCCGCACTGGGACTTCGACCTGCCGGGTGTCATCTACGACCTGCCGTTCCTGAACGAGACCGCCAAGCGCAATATCCTTGGCGGGACGGCGCAAAAGCTGTTCAAGCTCGATCCGAAGCCGGTGAAGAAGATACCGGAGTACGATTGACGGCGGCGCGCCTCTGTGTTGCAATGTACTGCATTGTAGTGCAATTCGGCGCGCGTCATGGCTAATTCATCTGCGACCATCTCCCTGCGCCTGCCGCCGGAAGCGCTTTCGCGTCTGGAAAAGGCCAGCGAAAAAACCCGCCGCTCGCGCTCGTACCTGATGCTGCGGGCGCTGGAGCTGCATCTGCAAGACATCGAGCGGGAAGAGTCGCAGGGCGGGAAGGACGCACGGCTCTCGACCGTTCTCGGCCTTGGCGGAGCCGGAGCGGACAGGAACGCCCCGCGCAGCGCCAAAGACATTGACGCGCATATCCGCTGGCTGCGTGACAATGGCTGAGCTGGCGGGCTCCCATACCGTCTATTTCGATACGAATATCTGGATCTATTATATTGAGGGCGGCCCCGAACTGGTGGGGCGGATCGCCGATCTCATCGGCGAAGCGGCGGCAAATGGCGCGCGGCTGGCTACAAACGAACTTGCCGTCGCCGAATGCCTGTACCAGCCCTCGCGCGACAGGAACGACCGCGCGCTTGCCGCCTATGAAAGGCTTTTCGGATGCGGCGAAATCGACATTCTGCCGCTGGACGGTGGGCTGGCGCGGCGCGCGGCCGCCATTGGCGGAGAGCTGCGGCTGAAACTGCTCGACGCGATCCACTATCTCTCCGCGCTTGAGGCGGGATGCGATCTCTTCGTCACGTCCGATGTGCGTTTCCGGACAGGGCCGAACATGGACGTGTTGCGGCTGAAAGTGCGTTGAGCGGGCGTGACGTTATCCCGGCCGGAGCGCCGCGAAAAGCCGCGACCGCTCTGCGTGGAGAAAGGGCCCGCACAAATGCTGCGCATTTTGCGGGAAGGACACGGGTCACTCACCCGTCCATCTTCAGCGCCGCGATGAACGCTTCCTGCGGGATTTCCACCTTGCCGAACTGGCGCATGCGCTTTTTGCCTTCTTTCTGCTTTTCCAGCAGCTTGCGCTTGCGCGAGACGTCGCCGCCATAACACTTGGCGGTCACATCCTTGCGCAGGGCGCGGATGGTTTCGCGGGCGATGATCTTCGCGCCGATGGCGGCCTGCACGGGAATCTGGAACATGTGCTGCGGGATCAATTCGCGCAGCTTTTCCACCATGGCGCGGCCACGCGATTCGGCGCGCGTCTTGTGCACCAGCATGGACAGGGCATCGACCGGCTCGGCGTTGACGAGGATGGACATTTTGACCAGATCGCCGGCCTGATAATCGGTCAGGTGATAGTCGAAACTGGCGTAGCCCTTGGAGATCGACTTCAGCCGGTCATAGAAGTCGAACACGACCTCATTGAGCGGCAGGTCGTATTTCACCATCGCGCGCTTGCCGACATAGTTGAGATCGACCTGAATGCCGCGGCGGTCCTGACAGAGTTTCAGCACGCCGCCGAGATATTCGTCCGGCGTCAGGATCGTCGCCCTGATCCAGGGCTCCTCGATTTCCTTGATCTTGACCACGTCCGGCATGTCGACCGGATTGTGCAGCTCGATCACCTCGCCGTTGTTCATGTGGATCTTGTAAATCACGCTCGGCGCGGTGGCGATGAGATCGAGATCGAATTCGCGGCTGAGACGCTCCTGAATGATTTCCAGATGCAGCAGGCCGAGGAAGCCGCAGCGGAAGCCGAAGCCGAGGGCGGCGGAGGATTCCATTTCGTAGGAAAAGCTGGCGTCGTTGAGGCGCAGCCGTCCCATCGCGTTGCGCAGGTCCTCGAAATCGGCAGCGTCGACGGGGAAGAGGCCGCAGAACACCACTGGCTGGGCCGGCTTGAAACCCGGAAGGGCCTCGACGCACTGGCGCTTCTCGTCAGTGATCGTGTCGCCGACACGGGTGTCGGCCACCTGCTTGATCTGCGCCGTGATGAAACCGATTTCGCCGGGGCCGAGCTGGTCAACATCCTGCATCTTCGGACGGAAGACGCCGATACGATCGATTTCGTAGTGGGCGTCGGTTCCCATCATCAGGATCTTCTGGTGCTTCTTCATCATCCCGTCGATGATGCGCACCAGCACGACGACGCCGAGGTAGGGGTCGTACCAGCTGTCAACCAGCAGCGCCTTTAGCGGCGCGGTCTCGTCGCCCTTCGGCGCCGGCAGGCGGGTAACGATGGCTTCCAGAACCTGGTCGATGTTCAGGCCGGTCTTGGCGGAAATCTGCACCGCATCCGAGGCATCGAGGCCGATGACTTCCTCAATCTGCTCCTTGATGCGTTCGGGCTCGGCGGCCGGCAGGTCGATCTTGTTGAGGACCGGCACGATCTCGTGGTTGGCGTCGAGGGCGTGGTAAACATTGGCCAGCGTCTGCGCCTCCACGCCCTGCGAGGCGTCGACGACCAGCAGCGAACCCTCGCAGGCGGCCAGAGACCGCGAAACCTCGTAGGCGAAGTCGACGTGGCCGGGGGTGTCGATCAGGTTGAGGATATAGTCTTTGCCGTCCTTCGCGCGGTAATGCAGACGCACGGTTTGCGCCTTGATGGTAATGCCACGCTCGCGCTCGATTTCCATATTGTCGAGCACCTGTTCGGACATTTCCCGGGCGCTGAGCGTCCCGGTGTCCTGAATCAGCCGGTCGGCAAGCGTCGATTTCCCGTGGTCGATATGCGCCACGATGGAAAAATTGCGGATGTTGTCGAAAGAATGGGTGGTCATGGGACGCGGATAGCACCCGCTGTGAAATTGGGGAAGGGAAAACGCAGCAGCAATCAGAGGTCCGGCTGCTCCGCTGCCTGTTTTTTGCTCGCTCTCGCAAGCTCCACCGCCGCCAGCACACGCTCGGGCGTCGCCGGTGCGTCGAGGTCAATCAAGGCACCCGGGTCCGAACCGCAGGCCGCGACAGCATCGCGGATCGCAAGCCATACGGAGATAGCCAGCATCAGCGGCGGTTCGCCCACGGCCTTGGAGCGGAAGACCGTTTCTTTCCGGTTGGGCGCATCGTCCAGAATATGCACCCGGAAATCGGACGGCACGTCGCGGCTGCCGGGTATCTTGTAGGTCGATGGCGCGTGGGTGCGCAGATGGCCCTCGCCGTCCCACCACAATTCCTCCATCGTCAGCCAGCCCATGCCCTGCACATAGCCGCCCTCGATCTGGCCAAGGTCAATGGCCGGATTAAGCGATGCGCCGCAGTCGTGGACGATGTCGGCGCGCAGCACGCGGCTTGCGCCTGTGCGGCAGTCGATCTCGACCTCCGACGCCGCCGCGCCATAGGCGAAATAATAGAACGGGCTGCCCTTCATGGTCCTGCCGTCCCAGGTGACGCCGGGCGTTGCGTAAAACCCTTCCGCCGAGAGCGAGACGCGTTCCAGCCAGCACTGACGTGCGAGGTCCGCGAAAGCCATCGCATGATTGCCGGAAGTGACCTGCGCGTTGCGGAACTCGACGCTCGCCGGTTCGACGCCCCAGTGCGCCGCGGCGACCCCTGCCATGCGGCTGCGGATTTCGCTGGCGGCGCGGAAGGCGGCCGCACCGTTGAGGTCCGAGCCGGCGGAGGCCGCCGTAGCCGAAGTGTTCGGCACCTTGTCGGTCCTTGTCGACGTCGCGACGACTGCCGAAAGCGGATTACCCAGAGCCTCGGCCACCACTTGCGCGACCTTGGTGTAGAGGCCCTGGCCCATCTCCGTGCCGCCGTGGTTCACCATGATGGAGCCGTCGGTATAGACATGCACCAGCGCGCCGCCCTGATTGAGGCTCGGCATGTTGAAGGAAATGCCGAACATCACCGGCACAGTGGCGATGGCCCGTTTGCGCTGGGCGTTCGCCGCATTGAAGCGCGCAATCTCCGCCCGCCGCATCTCGATATCCGCCGATGCATGCAGCTTTTGCATCAGCGCGTGGGCGGTGAAATCGTCGACCATCTGGCCGTAGGGCGTTTCGAAGCCACGCTCCTTCGAAAAATAGTTCAGCGCGCGGATGGCGTCGCGGTCCTTGCCTATGGCTCGCGCCAACGCATCGATAACAGCTTCGCCGGCAATCATCCCCTGCGGGCCGCCAAAGCCGCGGAAAGCCGTGTTCGAAACGGTGTTCGTCTTCAGGCTGAGTCCGGTCGCGTCGAAATTGGGAATATAATAGCAGTTATTGAGATGGCACAGGGCGCGCGCCATGACCGACGAGGTGAGGTCAGCCGTATTGCCGCCGCGCGCCGCCAACCGCGCCTTCAGCGCCAGAATGCGGCCGTCGGCCGTTGCGCCGGCTTCCCAGTCGACGACAAAGTCGTGCCGCTTGCCGGTGACGATCATGTCGTCGTCGCGATTGAGCCGCAGCTTCACGGGCCGTTGCACATGGTGCGCCGCGACCGCCGCGACCATGGCGACAATCGTCGGCTGGCTTTCCTTGCCGCCAAAACCGCCGCCCATGCGGCGTACTTCCGCCGTCACCATGGCCTGCGGCAGGCCGAGCGCCAGCGCGACGTGTTTCTGCACCTCGCTCGGGTGTTGCGTCGAGCTGTAGATGTGAAAGCCGCCGTCGTCGCGCGGCTCGGCGATGGCGATATGGGTTTCGAGATAGAAGTGGTCCTGCCCGCCGATCTGCAAACGTCCGGAAAGACGCACCTCCGCCGAGGCCAGTGCGGCATCCGCATCGCCAAGCGCCATGCGCTGCGGCGGGCAGACATGGCTCTCCGCGGCAATGGCGGCGTCAAGATCGAGCAGGGCAGGCAACGGCTCCCAATCGACATCGACGAGCCGGGCCGCCGCGACGGCCTGCCGGTGGCTGGCGGCGACAACCACCGCGACCGGGCAGCCTGCGTAATCGGCGATGCCTTCGGCCAGCGCCGGTTCGCCGTGGAAGATCGGGCCGGCCTCGTTCTGGCCGGGAATGTCGCGCGCCGTCAGCACCGCATGGGCTCCGGCGGCAAGCGCGCGGGCAGGATCGATGGCGCGGATGCGGGCATGGGCGTGCGGCGACACGACGAGCGCGGCGTGCAGCATGTGCGGCGGCTCCGGCATGTCGTCGAGATATTCGGCCCGGCCGGTGACATGCAGGACAGCGCTGTCGTGGGTTGCAGGCAGGCCAACCGTGTCGTGCTTTTGTGCCGGTTTCGCGCTCATATAGCCCCTCCCGGCGCCGATTGCGCGACCGCCTCGGCCCAGGCGCGCATGAGATTTTGTGCCGATGTCATGCGAAAGGCGGCAGAACCGCGAAAGTCGCTGAGCGGCGAAAAATCCCGGCTCAACACTGCTGCAGCTGTTTCGAACGCGGTTTCGCTCACAGGCTGTCCGCGCAACGCGGCTTCCCCACTGCGCGCACGTTTGGGTCTGTCGGCCATGCCGCCGAAGGCGATACGCACATCGGCCAGAACGCCCGCCTCCATGCGCCAGAAGATTGCGCCGCAGACGGCCGAAATGTCCTGATCGAAGCGGCGCGATATCTTGTCAACTCGCACGCCCTCGTTTTCGCGCAGCCTGTCCAGCTCAATCGACGCGATGAATTCACCGCTGCGCAGCACGGTCTTGCGATAGCCGGTGAAGAAATCAGACGCAGCAATGGATCGCGCCCCCGCCGTCCCGTCGAGCAGGAAGCGCGCGTCGAGCGCCAGAAGAAGCGGCAGCGTGTCGCCGATGGGCGAGGCGTTGGCGATATTGCCGCCGATGGTGCCGAGATTGCGGATTTGCCGCGAACCAAGACGGCGCAGCAACGTCTCCACGCTTTCGCCGAAAGGCGCGAGATGCGGCAGAATGTCGGCATAGGTTGCGGCGGCGCCGATGCTCAGGCCGTCTTCGCGCGCCTCGATGCGCGTCAGTTCGCCGACGCCTGCAAGAGAGACGACGGACCGCCAGCGCTTGCCGCGCTTCGTCACGTCGAGACCGAGATCGGTGCCGCCCGCCAGCAGCACCGCATCGGGATTTTTCGCGAGTGCGGCTTTCAGTTCCGCAAGACTGTGCGGCAGGGCTGTACGGCCTTCACCATCTGAAGCCGAGCGCGGTGGTTCGTCCGCAAGACCGGCCAGCGCGGCCACGATTTCCTGCTCCTTTGCGCCAAACCGATCCGCGCGCTCGCCCTTCAAAGCGCTGCGCGCCGCGTCGACAATAGGCCGGTAGCCGGTGCAGCGGCAGAGATTGCCAGCCAGCGCGTCGTGAATATCGCTATCGTCTTCATACGGCCCGTTATGAAAGCGGGCGAACAGCGCCATCACGAAACCCGGCGTACAGAAACCGCATTGACTCGCGTGATTGTCCACCATCGCGCGCTGCACCGGATGCAGCACTGCGCCTTCTGCGAGGCCTTCCACGGTGACCAGCAGTTTGCCATCGAGCTGCGAAGCCATGGCGATGCAGGCATTGACGGCTTTCCATTGAAGCCGCCCGTCTTGGGCCTCACCGATGGCGACCGTGCAGGTCCCGCAATCGCCTTCGGCGCAGCCCTCCTTCGTGCCAGTTAGACGGCGCTGCTGGCGCAAAAATTCGAGAATCGTCAGATCGGGTGCGGGAGACAGCGTCACCCGCTCGAGCCCGTTGAGCAGAAATGCTATCGATTCCGCCATCAGAAGCCTTTCGCACGCCAATCTATCGCCGCCGGCCGGCAGGCTGCAACTCAGGCCGCAAAGCAGGATTTGCGCCAGCCCTCCGCCTACCCCCGCTCCAGCACCTTCGAAATCACCCGCGCGGTGTAGTCCACCATCGGCACGATGCGGGCGTAGTTGAGGCGCGTCGGGCCTATGACGCCGAGGGCGCCAATGACTTTCTGGCTCGACTCGTCGCGGAAAGGTGCGGCGATCATGGACGAGCCGGAGAGAGAGAAGAGCTTGTTCTCCGAGCCGATGAAGATGCGCACGCCCTCGCCGGTTTCGGCCCGGGACAGGAGGTCGATCACGCCGGTTTTGGTTTCGAGATCGGCGAAGAGCAGGCGAATGCGTTCGAGGTCTTCCGCCGCCTTCAGGTCGTCCAGCAGGTTCGCCTGTCCGCGCACGATGAGCTGCTGGGCGGCGCTGTCCTGTCCGCTCCACGCGGCAAGTCCGGCGTCGATCAGGCGGGCGGCGAGAGCATCCAGCTCCTGTTCGGCGCGCTGGCGCGAGGCGACGACTTCGTCGCGCAATTGCGCGAGATTGCGGCCCTTGATGCGGGCATTGAGGAAATTTGCGGCCTCCACGAGCGCCGACGGCGGCACGTCGCGCGGGATGTGCAGAAGCCGGTTCTCGACACCGCCGTCTTCGGCCACGAGAATGGCCAGCGCGCGCTCGGGGTCGAGGCGGACGAATTCGATCTGCTTGAGGCGCGCATTGTCCTTGGAGGTCACGACGACACAGGCGCCGCGCGTCAGGTCCGACAATAGCGAGGTCGCCTCGGTCAGCACGTTCTCAAAGGTCTGCCCCCGCGAGGCGGCCTTAACCTGGGCCTCGATCTGCGAGCGGTCCTCGGCGGAGACGTCGCCCAGCTCAAGCATGGCATCGACGAAAAAACGCAGGCCCAGCTCGGTCGGCAGGCGCCCGGCGCTGGTGTGCGGAGCGTAGATAAGCCCGACTTCTTCCAAATCCTGCATGACATTGCGGACGGAGGCCGGCGACAATGTCATGGGCAGAACGCGCGACAGATGGCGCGAGCCCACCGGTTCGCCTGTCGTCAGGTAGGAATCGACGATCTGGCGAAAGATTTCGCGCGAACGGCTGTTCAGCGTGGAAAGGGTCGGAGCATCGGCTCCCGGCGGCTTCGACTGACTTGGCTTGGGCAAGTTCGGCATGGTCCAAAGATGGCCGCCCGGCGCGCGCTTGGCAAGCGGGCGGCCAGCTTGCGTTACGGCGCGGCGGATTTTCTCCACGCCTCATAGATCACAACTGCAACCGCGCCGTAGATCGCGTGTCCGGCCCAGCTCATGAAGGACAGGCCATCGCCCCATTTGAGCAGCAGGAAGGGAAGACCCGCCAGCGGAGCCATGATGCCGAGCGCGTTGAACCAGGTGAAAGAACCCCAGCTAATGGCGTCCGCCACGGTTTTGTTGGGATTCACATAACGGGTCGCAGAAAGAAGCGTTACCGCCAGCCAGAAATATACGGTCGTGATCCGTCCGGTTCCGGACAGGAACATCATGGCGACGGCGCCGGTGAACAGCGCCCATACCGCAATGTCGAAGACTGGAGCCCAGGCACGAAGATTCCGCGAGACTATCCAGTAAACGACGGGATAGCCGGCGATCCCCACCGCGTAATGGGCGATAGTGGCCGGGACAATGCCGAGCGTCAGCCCGGTCCAGTATTTCACAAGGCTGATGATCAGCTGCGGCGGCTCCAGCGCGCCGCCGGTAACCAGGGGCGTCAATCCGCGCGCCCAGATTTCCCAGAGGACGAGGCCGGCGATGCCACCGGCAAAAAGCCGGGCAAGGTCGGAAGACCCCGGAAGCGCCGGAAAGCCGGCCGCGTAGAGTGGTGGGTTGCCTGCGTTCACGGGACGTCCCTCATGGTCTGGATCGCGGGCCGGACCGAACCCCGGCATGCGAACCCTAGCCCCGAGGCGATCAAGACGCATTACACAACGGATAAGGCTTGCGTGATTGCGGCGCACACCAGCATCACGATGCGGTGAAGCGCTCGCCGGGCGGGCGGACGTTCGGCGCTTGACAGGGATTGTCCGAGGCTGACACTGACAGCGGCATGGCAGCGTAGCCGCGCCGGCCTTGGTCCGATGCCGCATTCCGGGAGGAAACATGAAAATCGCATTCTTTAACGACTATCGGCTCGGTATCGTCACGGGCGATGGCGTTGTCGATGTAACGGACGCCGTCAGTGACATTCCGCGCACGGGTCCGCACGACCTGATCATGGGGCTGATCGCCAGTTTCGAGGCGTACCGGGGCAAGCTCGAAACCGCGGCGAAGGCGGGAAAGGCGACGCCGCTGTCCGGCGTCACGCTGCGCGCGCCGCTGCCGCGTCCGGTCAACATCGACTGCATGGCCGTCAATTACATGGAGGACGGCACCCGCGCGGAAGCCGCCCCGATCAACGGCTTTGCGAAAACGCCGAATTCGATCATCGGCCCCGGCGAGGCGATGGTGATGCCGGACGTGCCGCTGACCTCGTTCGAGGCGGAAGCAGAACTGGGCCTCGTTATCGGCAAGACGGCCAAGAACGTTCCCGCGGACAAATGGCGCGAACACGTGTTCGGCTACATCTGCTTCCTCGACGGCTCGGCGCGCGGCCTGCCGCCCTCCGGCAATACGTTCTACCAGATGAAATCCCGCGAGACCTTTGCGCCTATCGGACCGTGGATCGTCACCGCCGACGAGATCGACGACCCGCAGAATCTGGCCGTCAAACTGCGCTGCAACGGCGAGGTGCGGCAGGACTTCAACACCTCCGATATGGCGCACAAGATCCCGCGCTGCGTCGAATGGGTGTCGTCGATCCACACGCTGAACCCCGGCGACATCATCGGCACGGGAACCAACCACGGCGGGTTGTCCTCGTTCATGGACGGCGACAGGATCGAGCTCGAAATCGAGAAGGTCGGCACGCTGGCCGTGACTGTCCGCGACGACCTGAAGCGCAAATGGCCGACGCACACGCGCCTGCAGGGCGGCGACCGGCACAAGGTCTCGCAGCAGATTTCGGGTAAATACGCGCCGGGGAGCTGAGCGGGATTTCGCAAGCAATTCATGGCGGGGCGTCAACACGCCCCGTCTTTGCATCTCAAGGAGCAAAGCGTGACATCCATTTCGAAATCATCTTCCGCCCCCGCCCGCGCGTCCTTCCCGTGGGAGGACCCGTTCCTGCTCGAAGAGCAACTCAACGAGGACGAGCGGATGATCCGCGACACGGCGCGCGACTTTGCGCAGGACAAGCTGCTGCCGCGCGTTGTCGAGGCCTATGCGAAGGAAACAGTCGATCCGGATGTCATACGAGAGATGGGAATGCTTGGCCTGCTTGGCGTCACGCTACCGGAAAACTACGGCGGCTCGGGCGCGAGCTATGTCGCCTATGGTCTGGTGGCGCGCGAGATCGAGAAGATCGATTCCGGCTACCGCTCCATGCTGAGCGTGATGAGCTCGCTCGTCATGTATCCGATCTGGGCCTATGGCGACGAGGCGCAGCGGCAGAAGTATCTGCCGAAGCTCGCCAGCGGCGAATGGATCGGCTGCTTTGGCCTGACGGAGCCGGATGCAGGTTCGGATCCGGGCTCGATGACGACGCGGGCGGAAAAAATCGACGGCGGCTACCGGCTGACCGGCGCCAAGATGTGGATTTCCAACGCACCCATCGCCGACGTTTTCGTCGTCTGGGCGAAGTCCGATGCGCACAAAGGCGAGATCAAGGGTTTTGTGCTGGAGAAAGGCGCGAAAGGACTTTCTGCTCCGAAGGTCGAGGGGAAGCTGTCGCTTCGGGTTTCGGTGACCGGCGAACTGGTGCTGGACGGGGTCGAAGTTTCCGAAGACGCGCTGCTGCCGAACGTCTCGGGTCTCAAGGGTCCGTTCAACTGTCTCAACCGCGCGCGCTACGGCATCGCCTGGGGCGCGATGGGCGCGGCGGAAGACTGCTGGCAAAGAGCCCGGCAATATACGCTCGACCGCAAGCAATTCGGCAGGCCGCTGGCGGCGACGCAACTCGTGCAGAAAAAGCTTGCCGACATGCAGACGGAAATCGCGCTCGGCCTGCAGGCCGCGCTGCGCGTCGGACGGCTGTTCGATGAGGGTCGCGCCGCGCCGGAGATGATCTCCATCATCAAGCGCAACAATGCCGGCAAGGCGCTCGACATTGCTCGCGTCGCGCGCGACATGCACGGCGGCAACGGCATACACGGCGAGTTCCATGTGATGCGGCATCTGCAGAATCTCGAGACCGTCAATACCTACGAAGGCACGCACGACGTTCATGCGCTGATCCTTGGCCGGGCGCAGACGGGATTGCAGGCGTTTTTCTGATCCGCATGCAGGAGCTGAAGAACCCGGAAGCCGCCGAATCGGCGCACGTACTGATCAAGACGATCCTGTTCTATGGCGGGATCATGTTCTTGATCGGTTTCGCGTTCGGAGTGGCGCGGGAACTCGTTTTTATTCCATTGGCCGGCAAGCGCGCGGGGCACTGGGTCGAGTTTCCGATGATGCTGGCGGCGACGGCATGGATGGCGCAGATCACATCATCGCGGTTGCGAGAGGCAACAACCGGAACCTTGCTGGCCTTGGGCATGTTCGGAACCGCCGTGATGTTGCTCATCGAGAGTGGTTTCGCGTTATATGTTTTGCGCCTGCCGCCAAAGGACTATCTCGCCGGATTCGACGTGACGAAGGGCGAGCTTTTCCCGTGGGGGCTGGCTTTCATGGCGCTGGCGCCGCTGGCGATGAACAGGTTCTGGATCAAGACACAATGAAGCCGCCCCTCCATTCCATCCGCGTCCTCGAAATGGCCCGCATTCTTGCCGGGCCGTGGTGCGGACAATTGCTGGCCGATCTTGGCGCCGATGTCGTCAAGATCGAGCGCAAGGGCGCAGGCGATGATACGCGCACATGGGGTCCGCCGTTCATCGAGGCGGCGGACGGCGGCAACCTGGGTGCGGCCTATTTTCATTCCTGTAACCGTGGCAAGCGTTCGGTGGAGGCTGATTTCGAAGTTCCCGAAGGGCAGGAGCTGGTGCGCAGGCTGGCGCGCAACGCCGACGTGGTGATCGAAAATTTCAAGGTTGGCGGCCTGAAGAAGTACGGGCTGGATTACGCCAGCCTTAAAGCAATCAATCCCCGGCTGATCTATTGCTCTATTACCGGCTTCGGCCAGACGGGTCCCTACGCGCCGCGCGCAGGCTACGATTTTCTCATCCAGGGCATGGGCGGCGCGATGCATCTCACCGGCACGCCGGACGGGCCACCGTCGAAATCGGGCATCGCCATCGCCGATATCTTTACCGGCCTCTATGCGGCGAACGCCATTCAGGCGGCGATCCTGCGACGGCAGGAGACCGGCGAAGGCTGCTATATCGATTGCGCGCTGCTCGACACGCAGGTTTCCGTGCTGGGCTATCAGGCGCTCAATTATTTCGTTTCAGGGAACGAGCCGCGGCGCATGGGCAACGGCCATCCCAATATCGTGCCCTACGACGTGTTTCCGGTAGCGGATGGCGATATCATCATCGCGACGGGCAACAACCTGCAATATCGAAAACTTTGCGATGCCTTGAAGCGGCCGGAACTGGCGGACGATCCGCGCTTTGTCACGAGCAAGGACCGGGTTCTGAATCGCGCCGAATTCAATGCAACGTTTCATCCGATCACGAAGACGTTCACCCGCGCCGAACTGCTTCCCGTACTCGACGCGACGAGCGTGCCGGCCGGACCAATCAATACGGTCGCGGATGTTTTTGCCGACCCTCAGGTGCGAGATCGCGGTGTCCGAATCGACATTCCGAATCCGCGCGCGGAGGCCGGTTCGACGCCCGGCCTGCGTGCGCCGCTCGTTCTTGATGGAATGCCGCTTGCTTCGCCACGACCGGCCCCTGCCCTTGGCGATCATACGCAAGAGATACTGAGCGATCCGGCCTGGACGGGAGACGGAAATGACTGAGGCCACTCCCTCCAACGCGCGCACCGGTGCGCAGGTTCTTGTCGACCAGCTCACGATACAGGGCGTGGAGCATGTGTTCTGTGTACCGGGCGAATCCTATCTCGCCGTACTCGACGCCTTTCACGATGCCAAAATCGAGATCACCGTCTGCCGCCAGGAAACAGGCGCGGGCATCATGGCCGACGCCAGCGCACGGCTGACGGGACGGCCCGGCATCGTCTTCGCAACCCGCGGACCCGGAGCGATGAATGCAGCCCATGCGTTGCATATCGCCGAGCACGATTCGACGCCGCTGATCCTGTTTCTCGGTCAGGTCGGACGACGCATGCGCGGGCGCGGCGCATTTCAGGAGATGAACTATACGGAGGTATTCGGCTCGATTGCGAAATGGGTTTGCGAAATCGAGGACCCTGCGCGCATCCCCGAGATAGTTTCGCGCGCTTTCCACACTGCCATGCAGGGCCGCCCTGGCCCTGTCGTGATCTCTTTGCCCGAAGACATGCTGAAACAGAAAGTCAGTGTGAACGATGCGCCGCGGGCCAGGGCAGCGCAGCCTGCGCCGGCGCCAATGGACATGATGCGATTACGCGATGCGCTCGCGAAAGCGCGACGCCCCATCGCAATCGCCGGCGGCAGCGACTGGAGCGCGGAGGCCTGCGCGCAGTTCCGGGCCTTTGCGGAGGCGTTCGATCTGCCGGTTGTTACGTCCTTCCGGCGAACCATGCTGTTCGATACCGAACACAGTAACTATGCGGGCGAACTGGCGCTCGGGTCCAATCCGAAGCTGGTCGCGCGGATCAAGCACTCGGATTTCGTGCTGCTGGCGAGCGGCCGCCTGCCGGAGGTCCCGAGCCAGGGCTATACGCTGCTCGACATTCCCAGGCCTGCGCAAACATTCGCGCATGTCCATGCCGATCCGGAGGAACTCGGGCGCGTCTATTCGCCCGATATCGCGATCCTGTCCGCGCCGCAGAATTTTTGCGCCGCGCTTGGAAGCATTGCCGCACCGGACGATATTCCGTGGCGCGACCACACGAGGTCAGCACGGCAAGACTATCTCGATTTCAGCAACCATGTGAGCGAAGCGCCGGGCAAGGTGCAGATGGCGCAGATCATGCTGTGGCTGCGCGAGAACCTTCCCGAAGACGCTATTGTTACAAACGGGGCCGGCAATTACACGATCTGGGTGGGGCGCTACCTGCGCATCCGCAGGTTCGGCGGGCTGCTGGCGCCGGTCTCCGGGTCGATGGGCTTTGGCCTGCCGGCCGCTGTCGGCGCGCAGCGCGTCCATCCGGAGCGGCTGGTGGTTTCGTTCAACGGCGACGGCTGTTTCACGATGAACGGGCAGGAGTTCGCGACCGCCGTTCAATACAATCTGCCGATTGTCGCTATCGTCGTCGACAACGGCATGTATGGAACCATCCGCATGCATCAGGAGCGGGAGTATCCGGGCCGTGTTTCGGCGACGACACTGCGCTCACCGGATTTCGCGGCGCTGGCGCGCGCCTATGGCGGCCATGGCGAAACGGTGGAAACGACGGAAGAGTTTGTGCCTGCATGGGAACGGGCGCGCGCATCCGGTCTGCCGTCGCTGATCCACATAAAGGTCGATCCGGAAGGGATCACACCGGTCACGACGCTGACGGAATTGCGTGAAAACTCGCTGGCAATGCAAAAATAGTCAGCGGATCGTACCCGTCTTGTCGTCCTTCTTGCCGTCGGCGACCTCTCGCTGCATGCGCCTCATTTCCTTGATCCGGTTGGCGTAGCGGATCTGGTGGCGCTGGGCCTGCTTTTCTCCGACAGGCTGCAATATCTTTCGGTATTCGTCGCGCTTCTCGTGAATCGAAGCGATGACATAGCCCATCGGCACACCGATATCGACGAGCACGGCTTCGGACAATTGCAGGCTCGCCTCAATGGTTTCGGGGATCGCATCGCTGGCCCCGAGTCCGTACAGGACCGTCGCGTGATGGGCATCGCGGGCGCGGGCAACGATCGTCAGGTCGGAACGTTCCCTCCGCACAGTGGCCACGATCACTTCGATAGAGCGCGGCGCGTCCATCGTGATGACGATGGCGCGAGCCTCGGCCAGACCGGATTTTCGCAGCAACTCGAGATTTGTCGCATCGCCCCAATAGGCCGGTTCGCCGCGCTCGCGTTCCTGCATGACGACGCGGGCGTTTCCGTCGATAGCGATATACGGAATCTTGTGGCGTTTCAGCATTTCGCTGACAAGCGTACCGACACGGCCAAAGCCGACAACGATAACGTGCCCGGATTCATGAAATCCTTCGCCGCCCGGCTGCAACTCGGGATAGGTCGGGTCCGGCTCCGGCTGCATCCGGCGAAGCTGACTGGCGGTGAAGGCAAGCGCCGGAATGGCTATCATGGAGAGGGTGACAGCCAACATGACAGGCCCGCCAACCGCGCGGTCGATGGCGCCGACGGCGATAGCCGCGCCGATCATCACGAAGGCGAACTCGCCGCCAGGGCCCAGCAGCAGTGCAATTTCCTGCGCAGCCGGTGCGGAAAACTTCAGCGCCCTGGCTATCGCCAAAACGATCAACGCCTTGGCCGCGATAAGCAACACCGCCAGTCCGACGGTCAGAAATGGCTTGCTGGCGACTTCGCCGAGGTCGAGACCCGCACCGACGGAAACGAAAAACAGGCCGAGCAGAAGGCCTTTAAAAGGTTCGATGGTGGCTTCCACTTCGCGGCGGTATTCGGTTTCGGCGAGCAGAAGACCGGCGACGAACGCGCCCAGCGCCATCGACAGCCCGGCCGCGGCCGACGCAAAAGCAGCGCCGATCACGACCAGCAGGCAGGCGGCCATGAAGAATTCCGTCGAGCGCGTGATCGCAACCTGCTGGAAAAGCGGGCGAAGAAACACCCGCCCGACAGCGACCAGAAGGCCGAGCGCCGCCAGAGCCGGCACAATGGCATAGAGAAACGCTACGCCGAAATTCGCGCTCATGCCGGCATCGGAGCGCTGACCGAGCATGCCGACGGCGAACAGCAACGGCGCAACCATCAAATCCTGAAACAACAGAATGGCGAACACGGCCCGACCTGCCGCCGTCCCCAGCCGTTTGTTTTCGGCCATGACCGGCATGACAATGGCAGTGGACGACAGAGCCAGCGCGCCGCCGAGAATGGAGGCTGCCGCCGGGGTGGCGCCAAGCAGCATCGCCGCGCTTGCGATGACGATGGCGCTGATCACGACCTGCAACGCGCCGAAGCCGAATACCAGCCGCCGCATGCGCTTGAGACGTTCGAACGAGAGTTCGAGCCCGATCGTGAACAACAGGAAGACAATGCCGAATTCGGCGTAGCTGGCTATCGCCTTCACGTCCGACAGAACGATTGCCTTCAACCAGGGTAATTCTTCGGTAAAGCGACCCAAACCGCCCGGTCCAAGAACAATCCCGGCGGCCAGAAATCCAATAACGGGGGTGACGCGCAGGCGGCGGAACAGCGGCACCACGACGCCCGCTGTTCCCAGAAAGATCAAAGCCTCGCGATAGGCGCCGATTTCCACTGGCGCAGCCAAGGAGAACTCCTGTTCATTCAACAAACATCAAGCTTACAGGAGTTGGCGCGGGTTCCAAAGCGAGCCGTCGCGCCTGGCGAAGAAATACTGCGTCAAAGAATCTTGCGCTTGATTGCGCCGAGCGCATCGCCAGCCTTGTCGACCGTGCGCACAACGGTATCCTTGACCGGAGCCAGCGTGGCAGCCGCACTGTTGACCGGCCATTTCAAAGCCTCTTGCAGCCAGTTCTGTGCAACGGGTGTCTCAAGCTCGCGGACGGATTGCCGAATCGGGGGCGGGGGTGCGATGGCGGCGACCGTATGGTGAGCCGGCCTCGTGCGCGCGGATCGTTCCACGGCGCTGCGCTTCGTGCGCATCGGCTTGTGCGTGACGGTGCGAGGTTCCGGTGCGCCGGTCTGAGCTTTGGCCATCTGGACTGCGGGCGGTACAGGTGCGGTCAACGCCGCTTCGGGCAGAAGCGGGGCGACTTTCGACAGGGCGAAACGCATCTGGCGATCGCGTAGCTCGCGCTCGCGCGCAAGGTCCGGACCCGGCAACAAAGCTGCCGGAGTTGCCCGCAGGGTAACCTTGCCCGATTCTCCGGCCGGGGCGGCGGGAACGCGTGCTATCGCGAAAACGATTGCGGCCGACAGCGCCGGAAGCGCAAGCAGTGCAAGTTCGAGACGCAGGCTCTTTCGCCCATCGCCAGCTTTTCCGGGAATGAACACGTTGCGCCGCGCCAATACCGGCGCCGGATTAGCAGCCGAATCAATCATCACAGCCCCAAAGGGAAATCCATGGATGGTTTCACGGTAAGCGCACGGCGGGACAGGATCGTGGCGCAATCCGGACAGGAATGTGACGAATATCGCGGCGCACTAGGCCGCTTTCGCCAGCCTCTTCGACACCATCTGGCGCAGGCTGCGCAGGTCCGCCGCAAACAGGCGGATGCCTTCGGCCAGCTTCTCGGTCGCCATGGCGTCTTCGTTGAGCGCAAAGCGGAACGCGCTCTCGTCGAGCCGCACGGCCGGGGGCGCCCCTTCGTTACCTGCTTCGGGAGACAATACGCGGGGCAAATCGCCTTCCGCCGCGGCCAGTTCCCCGAGCAATTGCGGTGAAATCGTCAGCCGGTCGCAACCGGCCAGGGCTTCGATTTGGCCGGTATTGCGGAAGGATGCTCCCATGACGACGGTCGCGATGCCATGGGTCTTGTAATACCTGTAGATCGCGCGCACGGACTGGACTCCGCGATCGGTCTCAGACGTGTAGTCCTGTCCGGTCGACTTTTTGTGCCAGTCGAGAATGCGGCCGACGAAGGGCGAAATCAGAAACGCGCCCGCATCGGCGCAAGCCATCGCCTGTGCGAGGGAGAACAACAGCGTCATGTTGCAATCGATGCCCTCCTTCTGAAGGATTTCGGCAGCGCGAATACCTTCCCATGTCGAGGCGAGCTTGATGAGGATACGCTCGCGCCCGATGCCGCGGGCTTCGTATTCGGCAATCAGGAACCGCGCCTTTTCCACGGAGGCGGCCGTATCGAACGACAGGTCGGCGTCGACTTCGGTCGAAACCCGGCCCGGAACGATCCTGGTCAGTTCTGCGCCGAAATTGACCGCCAACCTGTCGGCAACAGCCTCCGGCCCGGCGCCGGCCTTCGCGCCCCAGCCGATCGCCTCGTCGACAAGATGGGAATAGGCCTCGATCTGCGCCGCCTTCAGAATCAGCGTCGGATTGGTGGTGCAATCCTGCGGCTGGAACTGGCGGATCGAGTCCATGTCGCCGGTGTCGGCGACAATCGTCGTCATCGTCTTGAGCTGATCGAGCTTGGAGGGCATGGCGATCTCCATTCACCGGCGCGGGGCGCATCAATGCATGGCAAGACCCTTAAGTCATGCGCCGCCCATTGGAAACGCCCGATGGGAATTGAGCACAGCAAACTTGCCCGGACGGGATGTTCAGCAGCCGGAAGCCCTGTCGCCCGCCGCGGCGAGCGGTTTCCCGTTCACGAAAACGCTCGAACTGCCGCCGACGATCACGCCGCCGCAGCTTGTGCGGTCGCCGGCGCGGGCAGCCGGTTTGCCGTTGATGAAAACGTTCCTGGAGCCTGCGGATACGGTCGCATCCCGCCCGGCCGTATCGCCGGCTGTGGCGGCAGGCCGCCCGGAAACGCTGACATTGGGACTGCCTTGCATGAGCACGGAAGCGCCGCCGCCCGATTGCGCAAAGGCTGCAAGCGGCGCGGCCGGCAACAAAGCCATCGTGAGAATACACAGGGACCGCATGCGAACCTCCTGCGATGGCCGGCAATGCTGGCTGGTGGCTGCGTCCCTCCCGCTTAGGCCATAGGCGGGGCCCTCGCAAGCGTCCCTTTTCATCGCCACCCGGCCCAGCTACAAATGCGGCAACAGGGAGGAAGCCACATGCGCGAGCTCACGCATTTCATCGGCGGCAAGCACGTCAAGGGAACATCCGGACGCTTCGCCGAAGGCTGGGAGCCGATGACGGGCGAGCAGATTTCGAACGTGCCGCTGGCCTCGGCCGCCGAAGTGCGCGCTGCGGTCGAGAACGCGAAGGCGGCGCAGCCAGCATGGGCGGCGACCAATCCGCAGCGCCGCGCACGGGTGATGATGAAATTCGTCGACCTGCTCAACCGCGACTATGACGAACTCGCCGAACTGCTGGCCCGCGAACACGGCAAGACCGTCGCCGACGCCAAGGGCGACATCCAGCGTGGGCTTGAGGTGGCGGAATTCGCCATCGGCATCCCGCACCTCATGAAGGGCGAGTACACCGAAGGAGCCGGGCCGGGCATCGACATCTATTCCATCCGCCAGGCGCTCGGCGTTGTCGCCGGCATCACGCCGTTCAACTTCCCCGCCATGATCCCGATGTGGAAGTTTGCACCCGCCATCGCCTGCGGCAACGCTTTCATCCTGAAACCCTCCGAGCGCGACCCCGGCGTTCCGCTGCGACTGGCCGAACTGATGCTGGAGGCGGGCCTGCCTCCCGGCATTCTCAATGTCGTCAACGGCGACAAGGAGGCGGTGGACGCCATTCTCGACGATCCCGACATTTCCGCCGTCGGCTTCGTCGGCTCGACGCCGATTGCCGCCTATATCTACAGCCGCGCCGCGGCCAATGGGAAGCGCGTGCAATGTTTCGGTGGGGCGAAGAACCACATGGTGGTGATGCCCGACGCCGACATGGACCAGGCGGTCGATGCGCTGATCGGCGCGGGCTACGGCTCGGCCGGCGAGCGCTGCATGGCGGTTTCCGTCGCCGTTCCGGTCGGCAAAGGCACGGCGGACGAACTGGCGAAGCGGCTCATTCCGCGCGTCGAAAGCCTGAAGATCGGGCCTTCAACCGATTCCAGCGCCGACTACGGCCCGCTGGTGACAAAGGCGCATCTGGAAAAAGTGAAATCCTATGTCGAGCTGGGCGTCGAGGAAGGCGCGAAGCTGCTGGTCGACGGGCGCGGCTTCAAAATGCAGGGCTACGAGAACGGCTTTTACCTCGGCGGCTGCCTGTTCGACCATGTGACGCCGGACATGCGCATCTACAAGGAGGAAATCTTCGGCCCGGTGCTGAGCATGGTCCGCGCCGACGACTACGAAACCGCGTTAAAACTCTGCACCGACCACGAATACGGCAACGGCGTCGCCATCTTCACCCGCGACGGCGATGCGGCGCGCGACTTCACCGCGCGGGTGCAGGTGGGCATGGTCGGCGTCAACGTGCCGATCCCCGTGCCGCTGTCCTATTACACCTTCGGCGGCTGGAAACGCTCCGCCTTCGGCGACCTCAACCAGCACGGCCCGGATTCGATCCGGTTTTATACCAAGACGAAAACAGTGACCCAGCGCTGGCCCAGCGGCGTGAAGGAGGGAGCGAGTTTTGTGATTCCGACCATGGGGTGAGGGGGGATGGCTGTAATAAGGTTTGTCGGGGGCGGGCGGATCGGTTCGAACCGAGGGGGCTGACGCGATTGCCGAGCTTACCATAATTCCGAATATTTTGGCGTGAGGGGACACCTTGCCTTTCCTATGTACGCGTAGTTCACTTTTTACATGCTGCCCCCTTGAACTATCACAACCCCGTTCCCATGTCGCGAATACGGCGACGCTTTCGCGTCGGCGCGATCCCATCACGACGACAGAAATGTCTGGGGGCTGGGAGAGTCAGTTGAAACTGTCAAGGCTGAAAGCCGCCAAGACGAGCCAGATTGCGAGGTTCAAAGTAATCTCCTTCGGTTCATGGCAGTCGATGCCGCGAAAGGCGCTTCGCGTCTTCACGACAGCATAGACTATGACGTTGAATGATAGCGTAGACTAGAGCTGCCGACAGCGGCTCGTATCCAACAGTGTGGGACAGGGGCATAACCGCATACGCTGCGGTGCTTCTGTCCCCTCTCGAATTTCAAGGTGTTGGATTTGGGCGATTGGAAGCCAAAGCTCAAAAGCTATTCTCACTTCGATGAGCCTATTTCGAGTCGAGACGCGGAGCTTCTCGCTACTGATCCGAAGCGAGTTTCTAGACATACTTTTTACCCCTTTATTCGCGTTTTTCAGCGTTGGAATAGATTCGCGGAAAAAGGGCAGGTCGCCGACAAGAAGGAACGGCCGATAAGATACGCCGCCCGAGCGGACGCATACATTTTCAGTTATTATCGACACTTGCTCGCTTCGCCCTATGAAGATGAGTTAGAGCGCTTAAAGCTGTCCGATAGTGTTATTGCTTACCGCAGAATCGCCAAAGCCAAGGGGGCGGGCGGCAAATGCAATATCGATCATATGCTGGATGCAACAAACAGGATTCGAGCACTTGGAGATTGTTTTGTAATTGCTTTGGACATCAGCAGCTTTTTCGAGAATCTAGATCATGATCGGTTAAAGACACTCTGGTGCCGTCTGCTAGGGGTTAGTCGTCTGCCAGACGATCACTTTAAGGTTTTTCAGGCGATAACTTCATATTCGATCGTTGAGCGGGAGGAAGTTCTAGAACGCCTTGGCTATTATGGAGTTAAGCGGGTAAGTGCGCGAGGGGTGCCAATAAAGGGCTACTTGACGCCCGCAAAAAATATTCCAATCCAGTTATGTCGGGGAGCAGAGTTCCGCGAAAAAATAGCGGGCGGAAGCGGGTTGCCTAGTCTAATCAAGAAGCATTTGAAGAACTACGGGGTTCCCCAAGGCTCTCCGATCTCGGATTTGCTTGCGAACATGTACTTAATCGATTTTGATGTGGAAGTTTTGGAGCGAGTTGAGCGCCTTGGAGGCACATATCTCCGCTACTCGGATGATATCCTGATGATCGTCCCTACAGATGAAGCTAGCGCTATAAAGTTGGAACTGGATGTTCGAAATTCGATCAATAAATTTGGCAAAAAGCTGAAAATAAAAGAGGAAAAGTCCTCAATTGTCTCATTTAAGGTTGATGGTACAAGGCAGAGTTGCCGTCGAATTATGGGGGCAAAAGGAGGAAAGGGAATTGAATATCTCGGTTTTCGCTATGATGGGAATGCGATTTATTTGAGGGATAGTACGCTATCGAATCTATGGCGTAAGGTTGCCATGCGGGCGCGGCGGGAGGCCATCAGAGCCGCGAAGCGTTACCCCGATAAGTCTGCAGTCGAGATTGTAAAACTCTTTGATATTGAACGCTTTATAACGAGATTTGGTCGTGTAGAGGATTTCAAAGAAAAGAGCGATGATTATAAACACTGGACATTTCTGACGTATGCAAAACGCGCAATGAAAACCATGGGAAATCTCGGGCTTCCTATAGGCCGTCAATTACGCCATCACAGACGACGTATTCGGGAACGGGTTGTGAGTGAGATCACTTCCGCTGTGGAAAGACGTGACCGTAAGGTGTCATCTTTCGGTTCTGTAAAGATTTGAAACGGGGCACTTTGAAGGTTTAGGTCTATGAGGTTACAACACGGCAACTGAGGGGGTAGTATATGTAGGCTGCGTAAAGCCAACTCGCGGCCATAGCCAAGATAAATCCCCAACGACAAATCCGAGGTATTGTTTCGCCCATATGGCGGCGTTGGCTTTTTGTTTTACCTTCATTGTTGGCCGCTTCGTCTATAATTTTATATGGGTGGTCTGGCTCAGAGTTTTTTAGGTGTTCAAAAATTTTGTCTAGCTTGTCGCTTGCTCGATAGATGGTTGCAGTAAAGAGCCACGTTATCCACGCACTAATTGTTAAGATTATGCTTATCAGGATAGGTTCTTTGAGTTGCGTAATGGCCGCGATTACTATGGTTGCAAAAACCAGAAAGAAATACAGACGTTGTCCGAGCAAGTTTTCAATGAAAGCCCGCTCTTGGCTCATATCCCAGACAGGAGCTACTTGGAGCGGCGCTTTTGGAGACTGTGGGGTGGGTTCTGTCATTGGAATTTATATCCTTGGTGGCTGTAATCTTTTCAAGACTTTTGAATTGCTCGATACAGCGTTGATCGATTGACCCCGAGCGATTTGACAACCGCCGAAGGTGCCTTCCCAAATCTTAGCAGCTTTTTCGCATGTTTCACCTGTGCCGGCGTCAAGGAGCGAGGACGCCGTACTTTGACTCCACGCTTGCGGGCGGCGGCTAGGCCAGCCTGTGTCCGCTCCATGATCGGGGATCGCTCAAATTCCGCCAGAGCGCCCATGAGGGCGAGAGATCGGCCGCCCGCTGCCGTGGTGGTGTCGACATTCTCTGACAGCGATTGGAACCTCGCGCCCCTGGCTTCCGACCCTTATCCATTCTGCGAAAATCCCACCATCAGCCCTCCGGAAACAGCAACCCCTCATAGTCCCGCGCGCCATGCAGGATGTGAATGACTTCCACCGCCTCGTCGCCAACCCGGTAAAAGATCAGATAATCCCCATGCACCCGGCGGCGCACGCCGTGGCGTTCGAAGCGTGGAACGAGCGGGTAGGCCTTCGGGAAATCGCCAAGGCCTTCGCAACTGGCGCGCAGTTCCCTGACGAAAGTAACCGCCCGCAGCGGATTGTCGCGGGCGATGGTGTCGCCGATGCTTTCAAGATCGGCTTCCGCCGCACCGCTCAGGATTACGATCATTGCCCTTTGGCATTCGCCAAAGCCCGGTACTTGGCCTCGAGCCGGTCAAAGACCTCGCCGGCCGGCTTGACGCGCCCGGCTTCGATATCGGCTAGGCCCCGGGCAATGGCGGCGTCCAGGGCCGCAAGACGCGCTTCGCGCTCCTGTACGAGCCGGACACCCTCGCGCAGCACTTCGCTCTTCGAGTGGTAGCGCCCGGAATTGACCAGTTCATTCACGTAAGCTTCGAGATTTTTTCCGAGATCGGCACTGATCGGCATGGCGTTATCCTTCGTGTGCCAATGATGGGCGATCCAATAACTATTATCAAGAGCATTCTCAGGGCCGCAACAGAGGCCTCCGAAAGTCTCAAGTGGCGAAACTGGCCACGTGCGCGTTGTCGCGTGTTGATTGAAACCACTCCATCCCCCCATTGCTCCCACCCGCCTCTTCCTGTATAAGCCGCAAATCAGTTTCTCATCCGGATCGTTTAACGACGGTCATTTTGGAGAGTGGGCCCCCGGGGACCCGCTCTTTTTGTTTGGCAAATGGACGACACACCAGCACAGCCAGAGATCGCGGCGGATATCGACGAGCCGCGGATCATCGAGGAGACCGGCCCCGCCGCGCGGGTGGCGCGGGTGGCTGCGCCTGTGCTGCGCGATGTCGGGTTCCGGCTTGTGCGGGTGCGCATCCTGTCCGGGCAGGGCACGACCCTGCAGATTATGGCCGAAAGGCCGGACGGGACCATGGGCGTCGACGATTGCGAGGCCGCCAGCATGGCGCTTTCGCCGGTTCTCGACCTGGAAGACCCGATTTCACAGGCCTACCGGCTGGAAATGTCGTCTCCCGGCATCGACCGGCCGCTGGTGCGGATTTCGGATTTCCAGCGCGCCATCGGCCACGAGGCGCGGATCGAAACGGCCATTCTGCTGCACGGCCGCAAGCGCTTCCGCGGCTGGATCGAGGGCGTTTCCGGCGAAGGCCGGACGGCCGAGATCAAAATACGCCGGATGGATGCGCGCGCCGACGAGGAAGCCGATGTCGCGCTTCCCGTAGCGGAAATCGCCGAGGCGCATCTGGTGCTGACCGAGGCGCTGATCCGCGAGGCCCTGCGCGCCGGCAAGGCCCAGCTCGAAGAGCCGGGCGAAGAAGGGGCAACGGAAGACGAAGCGCCGCGGCGCGGGCCGGGCCGGTTCGCCGCCCGCCGTCAGGCAAAAAGCCCGGCGAAACATCAGGGCTCCGGCCCGTCGAAAGGCGTCGTTGGACGCAAGAAGTGAGTTTTCCCGGCCTGCGGGCCGGTTCCTTGAGGAGGATGGACCATGGCCGTTAGCGCCAACCGACTTGAACTTCTGCAGATCGCCGACGCCGTCGCGCGCGAAAAATCGATTCCGCGCGAAATCGTGCTGAAGTCGATGGAAGAAGCGCTGCAAAAAGCCGCCCGCTCCCGCTACGGGCAGGAGACCGAGGTGCGCGCCGAGATCAATCCGAAGACCGGCGAAATGCGCTTTTCGCGCCTGCTGCAGGTTGTCGAGCAGATCGAGAACGACGCAACGCAGATCCTGCTCAAGGACGCGGTCAAGAAGAATCCCGCCGCCCAGCTTGGCGACTGGATTTCCGAAACGCTGCCGCCATTCGAATTCGGCCGCATTCCGGCGCAGTCCGCAAAGCAGGTCATCGTGCAGAAGGTGCGCGAGGCCGAACGCGACCGCCAGTACGACGAATTCAAGGACCGCATCGGCGAAATCATCAATGGCGTCGTCAAGCGCGTCGAATACGGCAATGTGATCGTCGATCTCGGCAAGGGCGAGGCAGTGATCCGCCGCGACGAACTGATCCCGCGCGAAATGTTCCGCCCTGGCGACCGCGCCCGCGCCTATGTCTACGACGTCCGCCGCGAGCAGCGCGGGCCGCAAATCTTCCTGTCGCGAACGCATCCGCAATTCATGGCGAAACTGTTCGCGCAGGAGGTGCCGGAAATCTACGACGGCATCATCGAGATCAAATCCGTGGCCCGCGATGCCGGCTCGCGCGCCAAGATCGCAGTCGTGTCGCGTGACGCCTCCATTGATCCGGTCGGCGCCTGCGTCGGCATGCGCGGCTCCCGCGTGCAGGCGGTGGTGAACGAATTGCAGGGCGAGAAAATCGACATCATTCCCTGGTCGCCCGACGCTGCGACGTTTATCGTCAATGCATTGCAGCCGGCCGAAGTGGTGAAGGTGGTTCTAGACGAGGATTCCACCCGCATCGAAGTCGTCGTGCCGGACGAGCAGCTCTCGCTCGCCATCGGCCGCCGCGGCCAGAACGTTCGTCTCGCCTCGCAGCTCACCGGCTGGGACATCGACATTCTGACCGAGCAGGAGGAATCCGAACGCCGCCAGAAGGAATTCGTCGAGCGCACCAATATTTTCATGGAAGCGCTGGATGTGGACGAGACGATCGGGCAGTTGCTGGCGTCCGAAGGCTTCCGCTCGGTGGAAGAAATCGCCTATGTCGAACCGGAAGAAGTCTCGAGCATCGAAGGATTCGACGAGGATACGGCAGAGGAAATCCAGCGCCGCGCCCGCGAATATCTCGAGCGCATCGATGCGGAATTCGCGGCCAAGCGGCGCGAACTCGGAGTCGTGGACGAATTGCTGGAACTCGACGGCATGACCAATGAAATGCTGGCGCGGCTGGGCGAGAACGACGTCAAGACGATGGAAGATTTCGCCGGCTGCGTGCCGGACGATCTGGTTGGCTGGAGCGAACGCAAGGACGGCGAAACGACCAAGCACGACGGCTACCTGACCGGCATTGCGATCTCGCGGGAAGAGGCCGAGGCCATGATAATGGCTGCGCGCGTCAAGGCCGGCTGGATCGACGCGCCGGTGGAAGACGAAGCCGCCGCTGAAGGCGATGGCGAGGCCGGCGAACCGGCCCCGGCCAGCTGATTCGTATAATGAGGACGGGACAAACCATTGACGGTTCCGCAGGAACGGCACGATGAGGAGCGCGCGCAGGCCGCCGCCGGACCGGAGAAATCCGGTCAGGAGCGGACGTGCGCCCTCACGCGCGAAGTGCGCGATCCTGCGGGACTGATCCGGTTTGTCGCCGCGCCGGACGGCGTCATTGTCCCGGACATCAAGCGCAAGCTGCCGGGGCGCGGGGTGTGGATTACAGCCACATCCGCAAGCGTGGCCGAAGCGGCCAGGCGTAATGTCTTTGCCAGAAGCCTGAAGAAAACAGTCACCGCAGCTCCCGATCTTGCGGCGCAAACGCAGGAGCTGCTGGAAGCCGATGCCCGGCAAAGCCTGGCCATGGCCAACAAGGCCGGCCTGGTCGCCATGGGCTCTTTCCAGGTCGAGAAAGCCATTGGCCGGGGCAGTGTCGCCGCCCTGATCCACGCTAGCGATGGCAGCTCGGATGGCCGCAGGAAAATCGAGCAGGCCCTGTTCCGGGCGCTGGGAGAGGCTGCGAAAAACATAGTCCGAGTCGATTTATTCGATTCAAAACAATTGAGTTTGGCATTGGGGCACACAAATGTGATACATGCAGCGCTCCGGCGGGGCGCTGCAACCGATGCTTTCCTGTCCCGGAGCGGCCGGCTGGCCGCTTTCCGGGCTAACGAGCCGCATCGGCAGGCTGTGGAAACAGCCGGCTGCCCGGACATGCAAGCCGTTGAAGTCGAGGATAAATGAGCGAAACCAAAGATACTGGCGAAAAGACCCTGACCGCGAAACCCAAGACGCTGACCCTGAAGCGTCCGGTCGAACAGGGCGTAGTGCGCCAGAGCTTCTCGCACGGCCGCTCGAAGGCCGTGGTCGTGGAAAAGGTGAAACGGCGCGCCGTGGGCGGCGCGGCCGAGCCTGTCGCACGGGTCGAAGCTCCTGTTTCGCAACCGAAAACTGTTCAAACGTCGAAGGTTACGTCGAAGACGCCTTCGGGACGTGCGACACGATCTCCCGGCGCAGAATCCGAAAAGCCTGCAAGCTCGACGCAACCCGGCGTTGTTCTGCGCACCCTGACCGAAGAGGAGCGCGAGGCGCGCGCGCGCGCGCTTGTCGATGCGCGCGAACGCGAGCTCGAAGCCCGCAAGATAGCCGAAATCGAGGCGAAGGAACGCGCCGAACGGGAAGCGGCCGAGCGTGCCGAGCGCGAAGCCGCTGCGGCCCGAAAGGCCGAAGAGGAAGCGCGCCGCTCCCACGATGTCGAAGCCAAACGTAAGGCCGAAGACGCTGCCGCCAAACGGCTTGGCGGGGCCCCGGCCCCGGCCGCACCGGCGGCGAAGGAAACTCCTGCGGGCAAGGAAGCGGCACGGCCGGCTGCCGCGGCCACGCCTGCGGCAGTGCCAGCAGTGCCCCGGGCGCGTACGCTCGGCGAGATGGAGAGCGAGGAGGGGGATGCAAAGCGTGTCATCCGCCGGCCCGGCCTTCCGACCAAGGTCGTCCAGCCTCCGCGCCCTACCCGCGGCGGACCACAAAAACAGCGCGGCCGCCTGACCGTCTCCAGTGCGACCTCCGAAGAGGAAGAACGCACGCGCTCGGTGGCGTCTTTCCGCCGCCGCATGCAGCGTCTCAAAGGCGGAAACTCGCAGCCGAAGGAGAAGCTGGCGCGCGAAGTGATCCTGCCCGAGACCATCACCATTCAGGAACTCGCGAACCGCATGTCGGAACGCGCCGTCGACGTCATCCGTCTGCTGATGAAGCAGGGTGTGATGCACAAGATTACCGACACGATCGACGCCGATACCGCAGAACTGATTGCCGAAGAGCTGGGACACAGCGTCAAGCGCGTCGCCGAATCCGACATCGAAGAAGGCCTGTTCGACACCCCAGACAACGACGACGATATGCAGCCGCGCCCGCCCGTCGTCACGATCATGGGTCACGTCGACCACGGCAAGACATCGCTGCTGGACGCCATCCGTCAGGCCAATGTGGTCTCCGGCGAGGCCGGCGGCATCACGCAACATATCGGCGCCTATCAGGTGACCGCGCCACATGGCGAAAAGATCACGTTCATCGACACTCCGGGCCACGCAGCCTTTACCGCGATGCGCGCCCGCGGCGCGAAAGTCACCGACATCGTGATCCTGGTCGTGGCGGCGGACGACGGCGTCATGCCGCAGACGATCGAAGCCATCGCGCACGCCAAGGCGGCCGGTGTTCCGATCATCGTCGCCATCAACAAGATCGACAAGCCAGACGCCAATCCAATGCGCGTGCGCAGCGAACTGCTGCATCACGAAGTGCAGGTCGAAAGCATGGGTGGCGACACGCTCGAAATCGAAGTGTCGGCATTGAAGCAACTCAATCTCGACAAACTGCTCGAAGCCATTGCCCTGCAGGCAGAAGTTCTCGAATTGCACGCCAATCCGGATCGCAGCGCGGAAGGCACTGTCATCGAAGCATTGCTCGATCGCGGACGCGGACCGGTCGCCACGGTTCTGGTCCAGCGCGGCACTCTGAAGACGGGCGACATTATCGTTGCCGGGTCGCAATGGGGCCGCGTTCGTGCTCTGATCGACGATACCGGACGCACACGCGGATCGGCAGGTCCGTCCATGCCGGTTGAGGTTCTGGGCTTCGGCGGCGCGCCGGAAGCCGGCGACCGCGTTGCAGTCGTGGAGTCGGAGGCGCGGGCTCGCGAGATTTCCGAGTATCGCGAGCGGCAAAAGAAGGAGCATGCAGCTGTGCGCGGCGCAGGTGCGCGTGGCTCGCTCGCCGACATGATGAGCCAGCTCAAGACGGCCGGAAGGAAGGAATTTCCCCTCATCATCAAAGGCGACGTGCAGGGTTCTGTCGAAGCAATTGCGGCTGCGCTCGACAAGCTTGGTACCGACGAAGTCGGCGCCCGAGTCATCCATGCGGGTGTCGGCGGCATCAGCGAATCCGACATCACGCTGGCGGAGGCATCCGGCGCCGCCGTCATCGGCTTCAACGTGCGCGCCCACCGCGAAGCACGCGACGCGTCGGAACGGGCCGGCATCGAAATCCGTTACTACAACATCATCTACAACCTCGTGGACGACATCAAAGCGGCGATGTCCGGTCTGCTGTCTCCGACCCTTCGCGAAGACATGCTCGGCAATGCCGAAATTCTCGAAGTGTTCAACATCACGAAAGTCGGCCGTGTGGCCGGCTGCCGCGTGACCGACGGACGCGTGGAGCGGGGCGCAAAGGTGCGCCTCATTCGCGACAACGTGGTCATTCACGAAGGATCGCTTGGCACACTCAAACGCTTCAAGGACGAAGTGCGCGAGGTGCAGGCCGGACAGGAATGCGGTATGGCGTTCGAGAATTACCAGGACATTCGTCAGGGCGATATCATCGAATGCTACCGTGTTGAAGAAGTGGCGCGGAGCTTGTAGAACGCGCCCTCATTTGCGGTAAATCAACGCCAACACATCCAAACATCGGTCCAAACACGTCTGGGTCGTCGTGCGAAAGAGCAGTCGCTTGTTTAGCGCTCGCACGATGCTCCATACATGGAAAATGATCGGGTCATGCGCGCCTTGATGGCTTCATGGGAACGCGCGTCGATCCGATACGCGAGCTGGAGGTTTTATGTCGCGATCGCATCACAAAGGAGGCGAGCCGTCGCAGCGCATGTTGCGCGTCGGTGAGCTTGTCCGCCATGCGATGTCGGAACTTTTGACGCGCGGTTATGTCAACGATCCCGTGCTGGACGGTCACGTCACGACCGTGCCGAAAGTCCGCATGAGTCCCGACCTGAAGAATGCGACCGTTTTCGTTCTGCCGCTTGGCGGCAAGGACCAGAACAAGGTGCTGGAAGCGCTCGAAAAACATCGCAAGACGTTTCGCGCGGAAGTCGCGAAGATGGTCAATCTGAAGTTCGCACCCGAAGTGCGTTTCCGGATCGACGACAGTTTCGAGAACGCCGACGCTATCGATGCGTTGCTGAATTCGCCAAAGGTTCGGCAGGATACGGCTGACAAGCCGGCGTCCAGCGAACCAGACAACAATGCCGACAAGCAGAACTGACAAGCCGGACAAAATGAACGCACCGCGATCCAAACGCGTCGATGTCGACGGCTGGCTGATTCTCGACAAGCCTCAGGGGCTGACGTCGACGCAGGCCGTCTCGCGCGTCAAGCGCCTGTTCAACGCGAAAAAAGCAGGACACGCCGGCACGCTCGACCCGCTGGCGACTGGCATTCTCCCCATCGCATTCGGAGAAGCGACGAAGACGGTGCCGTTCGTACAGGATGGCAAGAAGGCCTATCGCTTTACGGTACGATGGGACGAAGAGACGGACAGCGACGATTCCGACGGCGCCATCGTTCGCACCAGCGCCGCCCGGCCGGACCTTGCGTCGATCGAAACGGCCATGCCGCAGTTCACCGGAACGATCCTGCAGACGCCGCCGTCATTTTCGGCGATCAAAATTGGCGGCGAGCGCGCTTACGACCTTGCCCGCGACGGCGAGAAAGTCGAACTCGCGGCGCGCGAAGTGACAATCGACGCGCTTGATCTGGTCTCGCACAGCCGCGACGAAGCGGTCTTCGATGCCCGTTGCGGCAAGGGCACCTATGTGCGCGCCATTGCGCGCGACATGGGCCGCCTGCTCGGCTGCTTCGGCCATGTCACGGCGCTCCGGCGCACGCGGGTCGGGCCTTTCGTGATCGCGAACGCCGTAACGCTGGCGGAACTGGAAGACGATCCCGCGCAGGCGAAAGACTATCTCCAGAGTGTCGAGGCCGGCCTCACCGAATTGCCCTGCGTGGTAGTCGATCGCAACGCCGCGGCGCGGCTGCGGCGCGGCCAGAGCCTGATCCTGCGCGGCCGCGAAGCGCCGGCAGGCGGCATCGCCTATGCGGCGTGCGGCGGCGTGCCTATCGCCTTCGGCCCGGTCGAAGGCGGGGAACTCAATCCGACACGGGTGTTCAATCTGGCGTTTTGAGCAAACTTCCTCCGATATCGCGGCGCAGCACTGGCCATTCCGCCGTTTTCGTGTATAAGCCCCCCATCCTGCCGGAGATCGTCGGCGGGCGCGTATTCGGCGACTGTGCTGGACGACATCCCGGCATTGCCGCTGCAATAACGAACATTTTCCGGACAAGCGTCCCCTGTATGGGGCGGAAATGCCGGATAACCACCCAAAATCAAAGGAAAACCCGATGTCGATCACGATGGAGCGCAAGCAGGCGCTCATAAAGGAATATGCCACGAAGACGGACGATACCGGCTCGCCGGAAGTGCAGGTCGCCATTCTGACCGAGCGCATCGTCAACCTCACCGAGCATTTCAAGACCCACAAGAAAGACAACCACTCCCGCCGCGGCCTTCTGAAACTGGTCTCGCAGCGCCGTCAGCTTCTTGACTACGTCAAGGATCGCGACGAAGCGCGGTACCGTTCGTTGATCGAGCGTCTCGGCATCCGCCGCTAAAGCGCGGCACAGACGCGCGCCGGTTCCGGCGCGCCCCACCTGACGGGAAGACGGCATGGGGCCGCCTTCCCTCCCGGAAAGAGCCAAGCCATGGCAGGATCGCCGGACGCTGTCATCCCGCAGATCGCCTGACGGCAGTCCGCAGCGTCCCGCCATCTTGACCATGGCCGTTCTTTTCCGACAGCCATGAGAGATATGAAATATGTTTGAAATACATCGCGAATCGCTTGATTGGGCCGGCCGTACGCTAACCCTCGAAACCGGCCGCATGGCCCGTCAGGCCGACGGCGCCGTTTTCGCCACCTGGGGCGAAACCTCGCTGCTGGCAACGGTCGTTTCCGCCAAGTCGCCAAAGCCTGGCGTCGATTTCTTCCCGCTTACCGTCAACTATCAGGAAAAAGCTTTCGCTGCCGGGCGCATCCCCGGTGGCTACTTCAAGCGCGAAGGCCGTCCCAGCGAAAAGGAAACGCTGGTGTCCCGCCTTATCGACCGCCCGATCCGCCCGCTGTTTCCCGATGGGTACCGCAACGACACGCAGGTTGTGATCACGGTGCTGTCGCACGATCTGGAAAACGATCCGGACGTGCTGGCGATGGTCGCGGCCTCCGCTGCACTGACCCTTTCGGGCGTGCCTTTCATGGGCCCGATTGGCGCCGCACGCGTCGGCCACATCAATGGCGAGCTGAAGCTCAATCCTTCCATTGACGAGATGAAGGAGTCGAAGCTCGATCTGGTTATCGCAGGCACCACCGATGCCGTCATGATGGTCGAATCGGAAGCGCATGAACTGTCCGAAGAAACCATGCTTGAAGCCGTCATGACCGGCCATCGCGGTTTCCAGCCTGTCATCGAAGCGATCATCCGCCTGGCCGAGAAAGCCGCCAAGGAACCGCGCGATCTTGTGACGGCGGACAATTCGGAAGCTGAAGCGGCTGTTGCCAGCATCGCGGAAGCCGAACTGCGCGAAGCCTACAAGATCACCGCCAAGGCGGATCGTTATGCCGCTGTCGACAAGGTGAAAGCCAAAGTCGAAGCCGCCCTGCTACCGGCAGATGGCGAGCCGAAGTTCAATGGCGAAGTGATCAAGAAGGTTTTCAAGGAACTTCAGGCGAAGGTTGTTCGGAACAACATTCTGGATACCGGCATCCGCATCGATGGCCGCGACGTGCGCACGGTGCGCCCGATCCTCGCGCAGGTCGGCGTCCTGCCGCGCGCACATGGGTCATCGCTGTTCACCCGCGGCGAAACGCAGGCGCTGGTCGTCGCCACGCTCGGCACTGCGGAAGACGAACAGTTCATCGACGCGCTGGAAGGCACCTACAAGGAAAACTTCCTGCTGCACTATAACTTCCCACCCTACAGCGTCGGAGAAACCGGCCGCATGGGTTCGCCCGGCCGCCGCGAAATCGGCCACGGCAAGCTCGCCTGGCGCGCCATCCGCCCGATGCTGCCGTCCAAGGCGGAGTTCCCCTATACAATCCGCGTCGTGTCGGAAATCACCGAATCGAACGGCTCCTCGTCGATGGCGACCGTGTGCGGCTCTTCGCTGGCTCTGATGGACGCCGGCGTACCGCTGACGCGTCCGACCGCCGGTATCGCCATGGGCCTGATCCTGGAAGGCGAGCGCTACGCGGTCCTGTCCGACATTCTCGGCGACGAGGATCATCTCGGCGACATGGACTTCAAGGTCGCCGGCACCGAGAACGGCGTGACCTCGCTGCAGATGGACATCAAGATCACCGGCATCACCGAAGACATCATGCGCGTGGCGCTGGATCAGGCCAAGGGCGGGCGTCTGCACATACTCGGCGAAATGTCCAAGGCGCTTGATACCGCGCGGCAAGAGCTGGGCGAGTTCGCGCCCCGCATCGAGCAGATGAAAATCCCGACCGACAAGATCCGCGACGTGATCGGCACCGGCGGCAAGGTCATCCGCGAGATCGTCGAAAAGACCGGCGCCAAGATCAACATCGAGGACGACGGCACCGTGAAGATCGCCTCTTCAAGCGGCGAATCGATCAAGGCGGCAATCAACTGGATCAAGTCGCTGACGATGGAGCCGGAGATCGGCCAGATCTACGAGGGCACTGTGGTGAAGACCATGGACTTCGGCGCGTTCGTCAATTTCTTCGGCAACAAGGACGGCCTCGTTCACATCTCGCAGCTGGCCACCCAGCGCGTGAACAAGACCACCGACGTCGTCAAGGAAGGCGACAAGGTGAAAGTGAAGCTGCTCGGGTTCGACGATCGCGGCAAGGTGCGTCTGTCGATGCGCGTTGTCGATCAGGAAACCGGCGAGGACCTGGAAGCCCAGCAGAAGGCCGAACGCGATCGCGAGAAGGCCGAGCGCGAAGGCGCGAGCGAATAATCGCGGGCTGCACAAAATCAACGATCAAGCAGAAAGGGCGGCCCATGGGACCGCCCTTTTTTGTTTCACAACCTGAGCCTCTGAAGCAGATTACAGGTTCGTCCAGTCGGCCATGCCGGCGCCGCGATCGAACCCCTCGTTCTGCGGTTCGCCGTAACTCTGCCGCCAGCGGCGGCCATAGTCATACTGGTTCTGGCCATACTGGTTCCGGTCATACTGGTTCTGGCCGTATCGGCCCTGATTTGCACCCGGGTCTCCGCCCTCTCCGAAACGGCGCTGCCGGCTGTCGCCACCGTCACGGCCCCAGCCGCCTGGCTGACGTCCTTCGCGCCAGTTCTGCCAATTCTGGCGGTACTGGCCCTGCCGCTGCCAACGTTGCGGACCGGCATGATCCCGGCCGCCCCAATTGTGATGGTGCTGACCGAAGCGCCGGCCGTGGTGGCCATGATGACCCTGCATCCGGTTGCCGCGCATTCCACCGTGGCGCCAGTTGCTGCGCATGCGATTCATGCGCTGCATACCGGGCGTGAGCATGCGAAGACGGCGCTTCTGCTCGTCGCTCAGCGTGTCGTAGAGCGGCCTGGCAGCATTGGCGAATTTCTGCAGTGCCGCACCGCGCTCGGCCATCATGTCTCCGCGGCGTTTCATCCGGTCGACAGGGTTTGCCGGCCGGCCTTCCTTGCGGATGCGCTCGGCCATAGCCTGCCGCTTGGCGTACATGTCACGGACCGCGTCTTCAACCGCAGGCCACAGGCGCTGCTGCGTTTCGTTCAGCATGAGGCCGGCGCGGATTGCCGCGATGCGGGCTTCGAAGAAAGCCTTGCGATCGGCTTCGGACATGTTGCGCCAGCGCTGGCCCATCCTGCCGCGTTGCATGCCTTGACCGCGCATGCCGGGTCCCGCGTAGCCGGCATCGGGTCCCTGACCCATGCGGCGGCGCCATCCGCGCCCGCGGCCATCGCCGGAATCGTCGCTGTCCGGTTTGGCGGTGGTATCGTTCTTCGGTTCGCTCACAGCCGGAGCGCCGGGCGCAGCGGTGGAAGGCGCCGACGCTGCCGGTGGCGCCGAAGGCTGCGCAGACTGGTTGTTCTGTTGCTGCGCGAAAGCCGCCAGCGCATACAGGCTGACCGCGCCTGCTGCTGCAGCGAAAGCGAATTTGGATTTCTTTTCCATTGCAAACTCCCGATTGCGCCCCATTCCGCCCAGTAACTGCAGCCTAGCCCGCGTACTGGACGGCTTACAAATTAAGTTTTGTACATAATGGTGCTGTGAACGCGGCATAACCGTTATTTGAGAGTTAATGTTCTGTTAGAATGCGGTTTCCCGGTGATTGATCAGGATCAATTGCGGCGGACGGCGCGGTTGCGCCCGCGCCTTGCCGCATTTTCGCGAAGCAGATGTAAATTTTCACCTGCGTGAAAGGTTTAGCCGGAACAATGGCCGCGAAAGCCCGATTCGTGCGCCTGCCGGACGGCGTCTGACAACGAGGCTTCATTTTCATTCCAGCCGGATGTTCGTCTTGATGACCGCACCTCTTCCGAATAGCGAACAATCCGAACATGCGGGCGGCGACAAGAACGAACCGTCCGTCGCACCCACACATTTCGACCCTGCCAAACTTGCGGCAGACCTGCGCAGAGCCGGCGCGGGCGAAAGCTCGCCGTCGCAAGCCGCCTCGTCCGAGCCGAACGCACCACGCGTGGCTGTCGTCATTCCCTGCTACAACGAAGCCACGACGATAGCAGACGTCATTGCCGATTTTCGTACCCATCTGCCGCAAGCCGTCATTGCGGTTTTCGACAATGCCTCGACCGATGGCACGGGCGATGCTGCGCGCGCTGCCGGAGCGGACGTCTATCTCGAACCTCGCCGCGGCAAGGGAAACGTTGTGCGGCGGATGTTCGCGGAAATCGACGCCGACGTATATCTCATGGTCGACGGAGACGGCACATACGAAGCCGCGGCGGCGCCGAAACTGGTGTCAATGATTGTCGACGACCGTCTCGACATGGCTATCGGCGCACGCGCCAACGTGACAAACAACGCGCACCGCACGGGACACGCTTTCGGCAACCGTCTGTTCAACCGCCTCTTCGCGGGTCTTTTCGGACAAAGCTATTGCGATATCTTCTCCGGTTACAGGGCGTTTTCGCGGCGGCTGGTCAAGAGCTTCCCGGCGCTGTCCTCCGGCTTCGAAATCGAAACGGAGCTTTCCGTTCACGCCAGCCAGATGCGCCTGCCGGTTGCAGAGTTCGAAACGAAATACAGCCCGCGGCCCGAAGGCTCGCAATCCAAATTGCGCTCCGTACGGGACGGCATACGCATCTTGCGGGCGTTTCTGTTTCTGCTGAAGGAAACAAGGCCGATCCTGTTTTTCGGCTCGATGGCTGGGGCGGCGGCGCTGGCCGCGATCGTTCTCGCAATTCCGCTCGTGGAGACCTGGCTCGCGACCGGCCTCGTGCCGCGCTTTCCAACGGCGATCCTCTGCGTCGGGCTTGCCATCATTTCGAGCCTGCTGGCGATTTGCGGAATCATTCTGGATTCGCTGTCGCGCGCGCGCGTCGAACACAAGCGGATACTATATCTGGCAGTCGCAAACCTGGCGGGACGGCGGCGGTATTGATCGCCATATAAAACGCCGGAATTCAGCCCTGATCCTGCCCGGCTTCGCGCAAGTCTTCCGGGCGCGGCATCGAAACTATGTTGTAACCAGCGTCGACAAAGTGCACCTCGCCGGTAACGCCCGACGACAATGGCGACAACAGATAAAGCGCCGACCCCCCGACATCTTCAATTGTCAGGCTGCGCCGCAGCGGGGAATGCGCACGCTGGAAGTTGAACATGGCGCGCGCATCGCCAATGCCGGCGCCGGCAAGCGTTCTGATCGGCCCGGCCGAAAGGGCGTTTACGCGGATGCCTTTGGGTCCCAGATCGGCCGCAATATACCGCACGCTGGCTTCCAGGGCCGCCTTGGCGACGCCCATGACATTGTAGTTGGGCATCACCTGCGTCGAGCCGCCGTAAGTCAGCGTCAGAAGCGAACCGCCATCGCGCATGAGCGGCGCTGCGCGCTTGGCAAGCTCGGTGAACGAAAAACACGAAATGACCATGGTGCGCTGAAAGTTTTCGCGCGTCGTTACTTCGACATATGGTCCCTTCAATTCGGACTTGTCCGAAAAGCCGATTGCATGGACGACGAAATCCAGCTTGTCCCAGCGCTTTGCAACTTCGGAAAACAGCGCATCGACAGTTTCGATATTTTCAACATCGCACGGCAGTACGAAGCCCGAGCCGACACTTTCGGCCAGCGGGCGTACACGCTTGCCCAGCGCTTCGCCCTGGTAGGTGAAGCAAAGTTCGGCGCCTTCGGCAGCGACCGCTTTCGCTATGCCCCAGGCTATCGAATGATCGTTGGCGACGCCAAGTATGACGCCCCGCTTGCCGGCCATCAGCCCGCCCGACCGCGTCTGCATGCGATTGTCTCCGGTCACGCGTCGGGATGCTTGAAGACAAGCGATGCGTTCGTGCCGCCAAACCCGAAGGAATTCGACAGAACCGCGCGCAGGTTCGCATTGTCGCGGCGCTCGCGTACGATATCGATGCCGTCAAACTCGGGATCGAGTTCCCGGATATTGGCGCTTTCAGCGATGAAGCCGTTCTGCATCATCAGAAGCGAGTAAATTGCTTCCTGCACACCCGCTGCGCCGAGCGAGTGACCGCTCAGGGATTTCGTGGCCGACAGCGGCGGAATTTTTTCGGCAGAACCGTAAATCTCGCGCAGCGCCTTCATCTCTGCGGCGTCACCGACCGGCGTCGAGGTGGCGTGCGGGTTGATATAGTCGACCGGAACTTTCACGTCCTGCATGGCCATCTGCATGCAACGGGCGGCTCCCTCGCCGGACGGGGCGACCATGTCGTAGCCGTCGGACGTTGCGCCGTAGCCGGCAAGTTCGGCGTAGATTTTCGCGCCACGCGCCTTTGCGCGTTCGTATTCTTCCAGAACGAGAACGCCCGCACCGCCAGCGATCACAAAGCCGTCACGGTTTTTGTCGAAGGCGCGCGATGCCGTTTCCGGCGTATCGTTATAACCGGACGACATGGCGCCCATCGCATCGAAGAGGACCGACAGCGTCCAGTCCAGTTCTTCGCAGCCGCCGGCGAACATGACGTCCTGCAGGCCCCATTTGATCTGTTGCGCAGCGGTACCGATGCAGTGTGAGGACGTGGCGCAGGCGGACGAGATCGAGAAATTGAATCCCTTGATCTTGAACCAGGTCGCCAGCGTCGCCGAAGCCGTAGAAGACATCGTCTTTGGCACGGCGAAGGGACCGATGCGCTTGGGTCCCTTGTTGCGGGCCGTATCGAAACATTCCAGAAGCGTCCGCGTCGACGGACCGCCGGAGCCCATGATGATACCGGTGCGCGGATTGTCGATATCGCCGGCTTCGAGACCTGCGTCGGCGATCGCCTGATCCATTGCGACATGATTCCAGGCGGTGCCACCGCCATGAAAGCGCATGGCGCGCCGGTCGACCACGCCCGACGGGTCAAGGGTCGGCGCGCCGTGGACCTGCGAGCGGAAGCCCATCTTGATATAGTCTTCGGCGCGGGAAATGCCGGGTCGGGCCTCACGGAGGGAGGCCGTAACTTCCTGGGTGTTGTTGCCGATCGAAGAGACGATACCCATGCCGGTTACGACGACGCGTCTCATATCACATCTCCCAATCCTGTAAGAGCCTGCACGGCGATGCATGCGCCGGAGCCATCGGATTCCTGTCGCGTTCGCATAGCGTCAATTGGCCGTGCGGGGAAGCCGCATGCAGACAATCTTTAGCACGAGATCGCATGGCAACGCGCTCTGGCAGGCGTCAGCCAGCCGCTTCCGGCTGGAACAGCCCGACGCGCAGATCCTTGGCTTCGTAGATGCGCTTTCCATCCGCTTCGAGCCAACCGTCGGCAATGCCCAGAATCAGCTTTCCACGAAATACACGCTTGAAATCAATGCCATAGACGACTTTACGGACCGTTGGCAGCACCTGGTCGGAGAACTTGACCTCGCCAACACCCAGCGCTCGGCCGCGGCCCGGGGAGCCGAGCCAGCCAAGATAGAATCCTACGAGCTGCCACAGGGCATCCAGCCCAAGACAGCCCGGCATGACCGGGTCGCCCTTGAAATGGCAGCCGAAAAACCAGAGGTCCGGCTTGATCTCGAATTCGGCGCGAATAAAGCCCTTGCCGTTGGCGCCGCCGGTCTCCGAAATCTCTGCGATACGGTCGAACATCAACATGGGTGGCAGCGGCAGTTGCGCGTTGCCGGCGCCGAAGAGCTCGCCACGGCCACAGGCCAGCAGATCTTCATATTCAAAGCTGGAGCGCTTTTCGCTCATTTCTTGCGTCGCTTCCTTTATTCGGGGCAGGTCCGCAGCGGACCATCAACTGTCCCTAACACAGCTGGAGCCGTGCCGAAAGGTTTGAACCGAGGGGTTTGAACCGGCGTAAACGCCGCAGGCGCGCCACCTGGATCGCCGTGCGTCCAAATGAAATCATTTGAGCGCACAAAGCTGACCGATTTCCAATAGGAGAGCATCGCTACCGATAAGCCCGCCTTCGAAGGGTTCGAAACGGGAAAAGCTTATCGGCTTTTTATTAGCGAAAGCCCGGAACCGCTGCGAAAACCCGGAACCGCTTTTCGCGCGATGCTCCAGGCGGACGATTTGCGCGCAGCCCGGCTTCGATTAAAAAGGACAATAGCGCCGGTACCCGGCCGACTTCACAACTGACTTCTCAGAACCTTCAAGAAACGCGAGGAAACCCATGGATCGCTTATCGGGACGTGTTGCAATCGTAACCGGCGCGGCGCAGGGCATTGGCGCTGCTTATGCAAAGACACTGGCTGGCGAGGGTGCGAAAGTCGTTGTCGCGGATATTCTCGACGGCAGCGAAGCCGTTGCGGATATCAAGAAGCACGGCGGCGACGCCATATTCGTTTCGGCCGATGTCTGCTCGCCGGAATCCGTGGAGGCCATGGTGGCCAAAACGGTGGAAACATACGGCGGCATCGACATTCTGGTGAACAACGCCGCCATCTTCGGTAAACTGACCGACAAATTTTTTGCCGAGATCGACAGCACGGAATGGGACGCTGTCATGTCGGTCAACGTGCGCGGCGTATTCGAATGCGTAAAAGCGGTCTATCCCGTCATGCGCGAAGCCAATTACGGCAAGATCATCAACATCGCATCCGGCACCGTCTTCAAGGGCGCTCCGAACCTTCTGCATTACGTCACGTCGAAGGGGGCGGTGATTGCCATGACGCGCTCGCTATCGCGCGAACTGGGCGAATACAATATCTGCGTCAATGCGCTGGCGCCCGGCCTGACGATGAGCGAGAATGTCGTCGCCGGCTCGAACTACAACGCCGACCGCCTGAACGCCAATCGAGCGACGCGCGCATTGAAGCGCCACGAAACGCCCGAAGATCTTGTCGGAGCGGTGCTGTTCCTGGCCTCGCCGGACAGCGATTTCATGACAGGCCAGACAATGGTCGTCGACGGCGGATCGGTCATGCACTGAAAAGCGGGCGAAGCCGCGTTAGCGTGCAGCCTGCTGACGGCTATTTTACGTTTTCGTCCGGGTACACACCCCAAAGCTGCTTTTGCGGAATGTAGCCGTCAAAGTTCTTGCCGCCAATCGTGCCGGTAAAGCGGCACCATGACCTGTCGCAGGACCGGACCTTGCCATACACGCCCGGGCCGAGCCTGGCGACGAGCGTGGCGCTGGCATCCGGAGATTTGCGCAGCTCCAGCACACCCTTTTTCTGCCAGGGCGCAACCATGGCCGTGCGCCTGCCGGACAGAAGCGTATGGAGCACCCAGCCTTCGGACCCTTCCCAATCACGGATCTTGCGCCAGTTCTCGAATTCGCCGGTAATTTCGACTGGCAATCCCGCCATCTTGTAGGTCCAGACAGCGGCGTGTTCGCGCGCCGGGCCGCGGCGCATGTTCACTGTCCCGGACTTGAGGCTGACGTAGCGCGGGATCGGCAGATTGGTCGCAACGCCGCGTTGCTCGGACATGACTTTCTGCGCAGCCGCCGGAGACGGCAAACCGGCGGCGCCAGCAAGCAATGCCAGAATTGCGATCTTCACGGGGGTGACTTTGGAGGGCGTGGCGACCGGCGGACGGCGGGAAGAACTTACAAACACTTGAACTGTCATGATTTTCCGCTTTTACCGAACCGAACACTGATAGCGGCAGGGAAAGCTTTGCCGCTCGAATTTACTGAACCGATTATCGCCGAACCCGGTTAAATTGCAGTGAATCGCTCGAATTTTACGCAGTCCGAAAAGCGCCGTTGCTATCGCCATTCCCCTCGCGGTAATTCCATCAGGCGTGATTTGGCAGAAAGGGCGTCATCGTTCCAATATGCCCGCGAAGCAACGCGGATTATTGCAATGAGCGGCATGGCTCTGAATTTTTTGGGCAAGAGGATCGCCAATTTCCTCGGCCGCCCGATCAAAGGCTTCATGCCGCTGGCGACAAGCGATCCGGCGGCATTCCGGCGCACGGTTCGGCGCGGCGATGTCATTCTGGTCGAAGGCAATACCCGGGTCTCGACCGCCATCAAGTTCCTGACGCAATCGACCTGGTCGCACGCTGCGCTGTATGTCGGCGCGATTCCGGGTCGTAGTGAAAGCAATGGTGAAGCCCACGTGCTGGTCGAAGCGGAAATCGACCAGGGCGTCGTCTCGTCTCCTTTCTCCAAATACGACAGCTTCCATACGCGGATTTGCCGGCCTGTCGGGTTGTCGGAAACGGAAGTCGAACAGGTCTGCGCCTATGCGCTTGCGCGTATCGGCCACAGCTACGACATGAAGAACATTCTCGACCTGATGCGATTTTTTCTACCGACACCTCCGGTTCCGTCGCGCTGGCGGCGGCGAATGATTTCTCTGGGCGCGGGGTCCCCGACCCACACGATCTGCTCGTCCATGATTGCCGAAGCGTTCCAGTCGATCCGCTATCCGATCCTGCCGAGTGTCGAGTCGGTGGATGCGGCCGCGCCTGCGGAGACCGCCCGTTCAGCCCGGGACGATCGGAAACGCGAAATTCTGAGAATTCGTCATCACTCGCTTTACACACCCCGGGACTTCGATATTTCCCCTTATTTCAGGGTCATAAAGCCAACCATCGAAAGCGGCTTCAATTATCGCTCGCTGGATTGGGCCGACGACACGGGGTGAGTTGCCACGCGACACGCCAAGCCTTGAACACACGCCGGCGGTTCCCATATCAAGAAAGCAAGGTTTTGCTGCGGAACGCCGGACGGGTTCCGCCGGAGCGCCAGACGGGCTTCGGGAGACTATAGAATGACGCGGATACCGACTTTGAATTCGCCCTTTTTGCTGGGCTTCGACGATATCGAACGGGCGCTCGACCGTGTTTCCCGTTCCGCCTCGGATGGCTATCCGCCCTATAATATCGAGCGTGTCGAGAGAAGCGCGACACAACCGGAATTGTTGCGGATCACACTGGCTGTGGCAGGTTTTACCCGCGACCAGCTGGAAATCACGCTGGAAGAGCGCCAGCTGATGATTCGCGGCAAGCAAACCGACGACAAGGAGCGCGTCTATCTGCACCGCGGAATAGCTGCTCGACAATTCCAGCGGGCGTTCCTTCTGGCCGAAGGCATGCAGGTGCTGGGAGCCGATTTGAACAACGGGCTTCTGTCCATCGATCTTGCCCGGCCCGAGCCGGAGCGCATCGTGCAGAAGATAGAGATTTCGGCGCGCAAGTGACGCGGCCGGAAGCGCGTCCCTCTGGGGCGCGGCAGAGCGGGCCTCTCGAGGACGCAAGGAGTATGTAAAATGATCGACACTGCCAAGAAACTTCCGCAGCCCGGCGGGCTGGCTTCGCAAATCACGCTCGAACAGCTCGCGCATCTGGGCGACGGCACGATCGCCTACGTGAAACAGATGCGGTCGGAAGACATCCAGAGCGCCTTTCCGCAAATTGGCAGCATCGAGCCCGGCCTCAAACTGTTTGCCCTGCTGTCGGCCGACGGATCGCCGATCCTGCTCACGGACAGCAAGGACGCAGCCATCGCGAATGCGTGGGAACACGACCTGCAGACAGTTAGCCTGCATTAGGAGCCTGGCTCATTTCATCCATCGAAAACATTAACGCGGCCCTCCAGGGTTCGTGCCGGCACGCGAATGCTGCACGAGACGATGGAGGGCCACGAAATGGCTACAGGCAGGAGAGAGAGCGGGCCCGTAGCGATTCTGTCATTCGTTCTTTCCGGCTGCGACGCGGCGGCATTTCTCTCTCGCCATAAAGCGCCGATTTTTAATCCCGATGTATCAGTTGCATACGCGGATGTAGCGATAGCCGCGGAAATCGCCCCAGCGGTTGTAGACCGGACGCTTCTCGCGCCAGCAATCGGAATAGACCGGAGCGGCGTGGGCATGAGCCGCGCTGCCGAGGATGGCGGCCCCTACAAGACCGGCGGCGATGCCGCCGAACAGGGCGCCATTGCGGCCGTAGCGGGCTTCCGCCGGCGAGGCGGTGGCGGCGAGGGTAGCGCCGACGGACAGGGCGGCGATGGTGGCGGCGGCGAATTTCTTTGCAACGATGTTCATGGCTCTCTCTCCTTTTTTCACAAGGCCCGGGCGGAAAACCGGCGACCACTTTTCCTGGCCTTGTGATGCGAAAGGCGTGTTTGCCGTTTCGCGATGATTGGAGAGTAGCGAACCCATAGCCCGGCCGATGTGCGCCGGCGCACACGGCATTCCGTGACCCTGGCCAGTCAGTTCGACTGGTTGCAGTAAATGCCGCTGCCAGTCGTGAAGCCGGCATTCGGGCGCTCGTCTTTCTTGAAGCGGCGTTTCAAATCGGCCTTTCCGGCAGCAATCGCTTTCGAAAGTCCCTGAAGCCGGGATGCGCACCGTCGTGCTTTCGCCGTCGGTCCTGGCGATCGCCTGCGCCGTTTCAGGGCCGAAGTGAAGGCGCAGCGGGTTGCGCCCTTCGGAAGGGGGTCGAAAGATCGCCCTCCCATCTGCGCAAACGCTGGCCTTGCCTCAGCAAAAGACAGTCCGATCAGCGTTGCAAACAAGGCCGCATCGGTCGCGGAGCAGAATTTCAACCGCCCAGCATGCGTTGCAGCAGGCTCCGGTCGTTGCGCGGGATGCTGCCGGTTCGGTCGTTGCCGATACGGCCGGGCGGTATCAGATCGTTGATGCTGCGTGGACGGCTGCCCGAGTTGATCGCTGCACCTGCCGGATTGATAGTCATGGGCGCGCCCGAGTCGCGGGCGGGACGCGCCACGAAAGCAGGTTTTGCAGCGCCGACGTCCGCCGGCGGCAGGGGCGGCGGCAGATTGTCCGTCGCCGGATCGCGCCAGTTGCCGGACGGAAGCCTGTCCGGCTGCACCCCCGAGAGCGCTGCGCGCATGAAATCGCTCCAGATTTCAACCGGGAGATTTCCGCCAGAGGCCCGCTTGGTCGGCGAGGAATCGTCGTTGCCGAGCCAGACGCCGGTCACCAGCTGGCTCGTGTAGCCAATGAACCAGGCGTCGCGGTAATCCTGCGTGGTGCCGGTTTTGCCGGCAGCCTGCCAGCCCGGCAATTCGGCCTTGCGCGCCGTGCCGGTGAGCAATGTCTCCTGAAGCATGGAATTGAGCATGGCGACATATTGCGGCGCGATGACCCGGCCGGAAGCCCGGAAATTATGCTTGAAAATCGTGCGCCCGTTCGTACGCCGGACGCGGGTGATGACATGCGGATCGACGCCAATGCCGCCGTTGGCGAAGACAGCGTAGGCGCCGGTCATCTCCAGCAAATTGGTCTCGGACGTTCCGAGCGCCAGCGAAGCATTGGGTTTCAGCGGCGATTCCACGCCGAGCCGGCGTGCGGTCGCCGCAATGGACTTGGGCCCAACTTCCATCGCCAGGCGGACGGCGACGGTATTCAGCGACAGCGCCAGAGCACGGCTCAGCGTAACGTTGCCGTAATAATTCTTGTGCGCGTTTTCCGGCCGCCAGCCGCGAATGTTCAGGGGGCCGTCGAGGCGGCGCGTGTCGGGACGCAAACCGCGCTCCAGCGCCGTCAGGTATACGAACGGCTTGAAGGCCGAGCCGGGCTGACGGCGCGCAGCCACGGCACGGTTGAACTGGCTTGCCGCATAATCGCGTCCGCCCACAAGCGCGCGAATGCCGCCGTTGGGATCGAGGGCGACAAGGGCGCCCTGGCTGACCCGGTACTTTGAGCCGTACTTGTCGATATGCCTTGTCAGCGCGCGCTCCGCCGCCTTCTGGGCCGCCGGGTCGATCGTCGTTTCGACCACCAGATCATGGTCGATCGCTCCGAGCGTCTGGTCGAGACGGTCCATTACGAAGTCTGCGACGTAGTTGATCGAGCCCGAGCCCTGGTTACGCACGGCCCGCGCCGGATTGGCGAGGGCTACTTTCGCCATGTTCTCGGTAATGTGGCCTTCCTGCGCCATGGCGGTCAGCACCAGCGCAGCGCGGGCGGTTGCGGCCTCCGGATTGCGCGTCGGCGCATAGCGTACGGGTGCTTTCATCAGGCCGGCCAGAACGGCGGCTTCCGGCAGCGTCACCTGCCGCGCGTCCTTGCCGAAATAGCGGTGCGCCGCAGCCTCTACGCCATAGGCGCCCGATCCGAAATAGACGCGGTTCAGATACAATTGCAGGATCTGGTCCTTGGAATATTTTTGTTCCAGCCAGACCGAGAGGATCGCCTCCTGGATCTTGCGGCTGAAGGTCCGCTCTTGCGTCAGGAACAGGTTTTTCGCGAGCTGCTGGGTGATGGTCGAGCCACCTTCCATGCCGCCCTTGCGTTTCGTCAGGTTGCGCCAGACGGCGCGGCCGATACCGGCCAAATCTATGCCCCAATGGCTGTAGAAGCGGCGGTCTTCGATCGCGACGAAGGCCTTGGGCAGATAGGCGGGTAATTCGCGCAGCTGGATTGCCGGTCCGCCGCTATCGCCGCGATTGGCGAGAAGGCTGCCGTCCTGGGCCAGAATCGCGATGTTTGGGGGCCTTTTGGGAACTGCCAGCTTGTCGATCGGAGGCAGCTTGCTGGCGTAGAAGGCGACGACCCCGGCACCGCCTATCACGCCCCAGATGCCCATCACCAGCGACCAGTAGACCAGCGCTCCGAGCAGCGAACGACTGCGTTTTTTCTTTCGCTTTGGGGACTTGCCGGCGTTCTTGCCGGCGTTCTTGCCGCCCCCCTTCCCACCGCCGTCCGGGCCGGAACCGGAGTTTTTCCCGCGCTTTTTGCGGGAAGGCGCAATGCGATCATCGGGATCGACGCGCAAACCAGCCTCTTTCGACGGTTTATCGCCCAGATACGGTTCTTTTTTGCCGAACCAGCCTGCCATCAGTCTTTCAATCTGGAGGTGCGGGAAGGGATGATCCCGGCAATACCGGGAAGCTGATCGCCTGAAGTCTAATCCCGGCGAATTAAGGGCCAGTTAAGGATATTCCCGCGACCGCCGCCTCATACCGGCCGGGGTGGCAGGATGTCGCCGGCGTGTGGCGAATTCTGGGGACAGTTCGGGCTATTTCCGGACGAATTCAGCGCATGGCTTGCGATTCTTCCGGCCAGACGCCAAAGATTTGTGTTCAGTTTCCTGCAAATCTGCCATTGCTGCGGCGGATTTTATCCCGACATTGCTGGACGGACCGTACGATGAAAGTGACACTTGAGCGTGCAGCCCTGCTGAAATCTCTGGGGCATGTGCACAGGGTGGTCGAGCGCCGCACCACGATCCCGATCCTGTCGAACGTGCTGCTGCGTGCCGCCGATCAGACGCTTCACTTCAAGGCGACCGATCTCGATCTGGAAGTGGTCGATTCGACAGCTGCCGACGTAGGCCAGAGCGGTGCAACGACGCTGCCGGCCCATACGCTGTACGAAATCGTCCGCAAGCTGCCCGACGGCGCGCAGGTGTCGCTGGAGCTCGGTGGCAGCGCAGGCCAGTTGCTGCTGCGCTCCGGCCGGTCGCGTTTCACTTTGCAATCGCTTCCCGAAAGCGACTTTCCCGATATCAGCGTCGGCGATCTCGGAAATTCATTCTCTTTGTCGCCCGGCGATCTGAAAAGGCTGATCGACAAAACGCAGTTCGCCATCTCTACAGAAGAGACGCGCTATTACCTCAACGGCATTTACATGCACACAGTCGACGTCGACGGGCACACGATGCTGCGCGCCGTCGCCACAGACGGGCACCGGCTGGCACGCGTTGAAATTCCTGCCCCCGAAGGCGCCGCAGGCATGCCGGGTGTCATTATCCCGCGCAAGGCGGTGGCCGAAGTTCTCAAGCTGCTTGAGGAAGCGGACGGGGACATCAAGGTTGAACTATCGACGACAAAGATCCGTCTTACCGTCGGCAATGTTGTTCTCACTTCGAAGCTCATCGACGGAACCTTCCCCGATTATGGCCGCGTCATTCCGTCCGGCAACGACAAGCGGCTTGTCGTGGATCGCGATCCCTTCGCTGCCGCGGTCGATCGCGTCTCGACGATATCGTCCGAACGCGGGCGCGCGGTCAAACTGTCGCTCGCCGACGGCAAGATGACGCTCACCGTCACCAATCCGGATTCCGGAACGGCGACCGAGGAGCTGGAAGTCGACTACGACGCCTCGCCGCTGGAGATTGGCTTTAACGCCCGCTATCTGCTCGACATCACCGGCCAGCTCGACAGCGACACGGCGTTGTTCAAACTGTCGGACGCCGGCTCGCCCACTGTTGTGCAGGATCGCGACGGCGCGGCTGCGCTGTACGTGCTGATGCCGATGCGGGTGTAGAATGTTTCTGATTTGTTGAGGTCAAAAACTTCAACAAAAATGGGGAGAAATGGCGCCAACCACTTCCCCCCTCAACACCGGCCCACTCGGAAATTGCCACTTCGCGCGAGGGCCAATGCAGATTGTTACGGTTCGTAACGGCTAATCGTTAGCATGTGTGATTCTGCTTATCAAAGCGCGAAGTGGTTTCTCGAACGAAAGAAACCACCATGTCTAATAATGTGAATAACGGGAATAACTCGCCTGAGGGGCCTCGGCGAGCTTCTCCCAGAGTAACCGCTGAGATGGCGGAGGACATCCGCAGCATGGCGCGTGATGGATTTATGCAGCACGACATTGCGGCCAAGCTGCGCATTAATCAGGGACGTGTTTCGGAGGTCCTCAACGGAAAACGCTTCGCTTCACATCAACTCGGTTTGTTTGATGAAGAGGAATGAAATCTCCTGTGGGGAGCTTAGTTATCGCCAATTTGTAGCAATCTCCGGCGCGGCTGCGCTGTACTTGCTGATGCCGATGCGGGTGTAGGATAGCCAAAGACTCCCGTAATCATTGCGGGGCGCACGGCGGAAGCCTTTGCGCCCCGTTTTCATATGCCCCAAAGCGCGCTATGAAGCGGCAAAATGGGAGAAATCGCGATGAAGGTGGAGAGCATCAATTACACGTGCGCTGGGCTTGAGTTTCAAAGCGAGCTGGTCTTCGACGACACCGCAAGCGGTCCGCGGCCGCTGCTGCTGATGGCGCCGAACTGGGCCGGAGTCACGCCACGGGCTATCGAAACCGGCAAGGAGCTTGCGGCGCAGGGTTATGTCGTCCTGGTGACGGACATGCACGGGCTCGCCCGCCGCCCGACGGGACAGGAAAACCCGATGGAATTCCTGAAGCCGCTTATTGCCGATCCGCAATCGACGCGCGATCGCGTAAACGCCGGATTGGATGCTCTCACCAAGGCTGCGGCAGAACGCAAGATTGGCAATGCAAATCTGCGTGCGGCTATCGGCTATTGTTTCGGCGGCGCAAATGTCATCGACCTGGCCCGCTCGGGCGCGGATGTGGCCGCAGTCGTGAGCATGCACGGCAATCTGAAATCGGGGATGGAGGCAAAGGCCGGCGACGTGAAAGCGCAGATTCTCGTTGTGCATGGCGCAGCCGATCCGATTGCGCCGAAGGGCGATCGCGACGCTTTCGAGGCGGAAATGAACGCTGCCGGCGCACGCTGGACAATGCTGGCTTTTGGCGGCGTCGTCCACAGTTTCACGGACCCGACCGCAAATCGTCCGCCATCTTCGCAATTTTCCTCGCAGGCCTGCCGGTACGGGTATGCGATGGCGCATATGTTCATCGCCGACGCATTTGCCGGAAAGAACTGAATCGGAAGAGCAGACCCGTCACACGGGATCGTAGCCGCCTTCGGAGTTGAGTCGTATGTCGCCGCGCATTGCCGGCTGCGCCCATTTGGCGGTCGCGCCGATGCCGCCGAAGGCGAAAAGATGGGGCGCAATGGGTCCCAGCTCTGCGCGGATTGCGGGTGCCGAGAGGGCGCGCACAATGGGATCGGGCGCAACGGATTTGAACGCCTGCTTTATGAGGCCACTGCGCGTCGCCAGAGATTCCGCAGAAGCCTTTACGCCGCATTTGCGTGCGTAATTGAGCCAGGACATCAGGCTTGTCGGGCCCGCCATGCCGATGTGAACGGGCACGCCGATGCCACGCCCGCGAAGCCATTGCAGCCAGCGCACGATCGGTTCGGCGTCGAAGGCGAATTGCGTGACAATATGGCCTTCCAGTCCGCCGCCCTGAATGGCGGCGAGCTTGGTGACGAGATTGGCTTCGAGCTCGTCTTCGCTCATGGCCGGATGGCCGTCGGGAAAGCCGCCGACGCCGACCTCCGCGATGCGCGAGCGTTGAAGCGCGCCACTCTGAATCACGGAAAGGACATCGGCAACGGAGCCGGAAGGCGTTGCCGTGTCGCCACCGATCAGAAGGACCCGCGTCACGCCCGCTTCGCTTGCGAAAGCCGACAAAAGCTTCTCCACATCCTGCATGGTGCTGAAATGACGGACAGCCAGATGCGGAACGGGCGTCAGGCCGGCGTTGCGAATGCTTTTTGCGGCTTGCAGGCTTTCTTCAGCTTTCTGGTTCGGCAACATAGTCAAATAGACGGACGTTCCCTCCGGCAGGGTTTCGCGCAGGGCCGCGACGTCCTTCTCCGATGGCCGCGTCGCCTCGAAGGTGCATGTGCGCATAAAGGCAGTGATATCGCTGGCAATGGCGCCGGCCTGTGGAGCGGTTGAACGGTCCTGCACGCTGCGCTCCCCTATTCGCGCCGCCGGGAAATGACGAAAGATTCGTCCCAGAACCACAGTCCGCCGTGCTTGTGCAGAATTTCCTGCGTGGCTTCCATGTAGCGCGTATCCGAGACGACAGGCCCCAGGCGTGCATCTTCGACCTGCGCCACGTAGATCGCATCGTTCCAGGCGGCGAAGAGCGTGGAAGTTCCGATTGCTCCGGCGACCTCTGTCGGCAACGTATGCATCTCGTAACGGAACAGGGATTTGGCGTCGGAATTTGCATTGAAGTTGTAATTGCGCGCGGCCGCCCCGAGCTCCGACTTTACCGCCTTGAGAAGATCGTGGCGGTTGTTGGTGACAAATGGATCGTCGTCGGGCCAGATTTTCCGGATGATTTCCATCCCCGGATCGTTGCCGTAGGAGTGGATCCCGATGAGCCGCCCGCCCGGGCCGAGTGCGCGCACCAGCGGAGCGATGACGCGCTTTGCCTTGAAGTCAACGCTCGCCTTGGCCCGATAGGGCTGCGAAGCGATCACCAGATCGTAATCGGCGGGGGTCAGACCCTGCCGCGGGATGATCGGGTCGAGCAGGAAGCGATGGTCGTCGCGATATATGACGAGCACCGCGGGACGATCATAGACGGAGTTGCCCGTCTTGCCGGTATGGGCGTTCCAGTTCTTGGCCAGAAACGGTTCAAGCGCGGTAATCTGTTCTTCGAATGTGGAAGAGGTATTTCCCGTTAGTCTGACTTCTTCCCAGACAAGGCTCGAGGCAGCTTTCAGGTCGCGCACAGTCAACCACGGCGCATTTGCGTACTGCAGATTGGTCAGCACGAGAACCGTTGCCGGATGCTCGAAGAAGCGGTCCGGCATCTTCTGCAATGTGAGACGAACGTCTTCGAGGCTGATCTCCTTGCCGGCAACATAAAACGGCATGGTGGGAAACCGTGCGTGCATAGAACGCATCACACGCGACAGGATCGTGCCATCGCCGACCCCCGCGTCGAAGACGCGAACCGCTGGCGGACGCGGATGCAAATTGCTCAATTCCTGCGTAACGCGATTTGCAACCTCCCACTTTTCGCTGCATGTGTTGACGAACATCAGATATTTCTGGCGGTTGTCGTAGAACCGGAAATTCTGTTCGCCGCCGGATGCGTCGTCGGGCGCTTTCTGGGTTGCGGATTGTATGGACACGTTGCTTGCTCCGGTATTGACGAAACCATCTCCCGCCCGTGGCGGAAGTGACGAAGGCTCGCCTGTTCTTGGTTCAGGCCGGTCGCGCGGCGGCATGGCCTCGAGCCCTGGGCGAATCTTTCCGTTGCCCTGATAGTTCGCCATGAATGCGCGGATACGATCGAGCGTTTCGGTCGTAATGCGGCCTCCGTTGCGCAGGCGGCGCACCAGCTTGCCGTCGTTGATAGCCGCCCTCCCGAAGGTCGATTCGGCCAGACCCGCCTTGCGGCAAAAGTCGCTAATCTCGTTGAGAAGATCGCCCGTGCTCATGGCCTGCTCTCCCTGAATTCCTGCCCCGCCGTCATTGCCCCCGCCGTCATTGCGGCCGCGAGAGGTCCGGCTTTGCGCGATGCGGCCGACACCGCCTTCGCCGTATCCGGCCTGTCGCGAGAAAGTTTTCTGGCGAAACGTGCCGGTTTCCTGTCCGGAGGTCAACAGTAAAATCTGCCCACAATGTTTGTGGGAAAAAGTTGGGCATTTGCCCAAAAAAGAAATTGCCCGCGAATCGTCAATTCGTGGCAATCAAGGGCTATGTCCGCCACGCCAGCCCCATCCCAGAACCTCGCCTGCGCCATTCCGCGCATCGGGCGGCTCAAACTGGCCGATTTTCGATCCTATGCGTCCGCCGGGATCGAACCGTCGGAACGGTTGATCGCCCTGACCGGCGAGAACGGCGCCGGGAAGACCAATGTTCTGGAGGCTATTTCGCTATTGACTGCCGGCCGCGGCCTACGCCGGGCGGAACTTGCGGAATGTATTCGCAAAACTGGCAAAGGCGGGTTTGCCGTAGCGGCCGACCTCGACGGACCATATGGCGATACGCAATTGGGTACGGGAGTGGAGCCGGGGGAATCCGGCGCTCCGATGCGGAAATACCGGCTCAACAGGGCCAATGCAGGCTCTGCCCGCGCTTTCGCCGATCACTTGCGTATCGTCTGGCTAACGCCTGCCATGGACGGGCTGTTTGCAGGACCCGCCGGCGAGCGTAGACGCTTCCTCGACCGGCTGGTGCTGGCTGTCGACGCCGACCACGGGGCCCGGGTCAACGCGCTGGAGCGCGCGCTGCGCAATCGCAACAGACTCCTCGAAATGGACGCCGGCAACGGAGCCTGGCTCGATGCCGCCGAGCGCGAAATTGCCGAACTCGGCATAGCCGTCGCCGCCGCCCGGGGCGAAACGATATCGCGGCTCGACGCGCTTATTGCTGAAAGCCGCGATCGGCAGACGCCGTTTCCCTGGGCTGGCCTTGCTCTGGCCGGCGAAATCGACGCGATCGTCCGTGACCTGCCTTCCATCGACGCCGAGGACCGCTACCGCGCCATGCTGCGCGACAATCGCGGCCGGGATGCGGCCGCTGGTCGTGCGCTGATCGGCCCGCAGGCCAGCGATCTGAGGGTTTTTCATGGCCCGAAGGACATCGCCGCAGCGCTAGCATCGACGGGCGAGCAAAAAGCGCTACTGACCGGACTCGTGTTGGCGCATGCGCGCCTTGTGGCGCATATGAGCGGGATCATGCCCATCATCTTGCTGGATGAAGTTGCAGCCCACTTCGATCCGAAACGCCGGACAGCGTTGTACGAAGACCTTTCCGCCCTGCAGGCGCAGGTTTGGATGACCGGAGCGGACCCGGCCCTGTTCGGCGAATTGGCCGGCCAAGCGGACATTCTGTACGTCGCCGCAGGATCAGTGACGGGGGGTCACTGAGCGGCAGGCGCGGGCGAAGCTCTGGTTGCCTGGAAGGATAGTGAAAATACCCGTTTTTCAACGCATTGGATTATCTGACGGTATTTTCGCCAAGCTTGCAGCGGCGGCAGGAAAAAACGCATTTGGCCGCTTTCGAAAACTGCTGTTTTCCGTGCATTTTGCACCGAATTCAGGCTAAATTGGCGGTTACGAATCATGCCTTGCTACCGGCGGCTCTGGAGCCGTTCCCAGATACAGGATTTTTCATGGAAGAGACTTCCGCCACGCCGCCGGAGAACACCGCCTATGGCGCGGATTCGATCAAGGTTCTGCGTGGTCTCGACGCCGTGCGCAAACGGCCGGGTATGTACATTGGCGATACCGACGACGGTTCAGGCCTGCATCACATGGTCTACGAAGTCGTCGACAACGCCATCGATGAAGCGCTCGCGGGACATGCAACCCTTGTCACCGTAACACTGAATGCGGACGGTTCCTGCACAGTCACTGACAATGGACGCGGCATTCCCACCGACCTGCACTCGGAAGAGGGCATATCCGCCGCTGAAGTCATCATGACGCAGCTGCATGCTGGCGGAAAGTTCGACCAGAATTCCTATAAAGTTTCCGGCGGCCTGCACGGCGTCGGCGTTTCGGTCGTCAACGCACTTTCGGTATCGCTGAAACTGCGCATCTGGCGCGAGGGCAAGGAACACGAAATCGATTTCGTTCACGGCGATTCGACCGGACCGTTGCGGGTCGTGGGCGATGCGCCGATGGACGGCAATGCGCCGAAGCGCGGAACGGAAGTGACTTTCCTGCCATCGACCCAAACTTTCACGATGACGGAATTCGACTATCCGACCATCGAGCACAGGCTGCGCGAACTGGCCTTCCTGAATTCGGGCGTGCGCATCGTTCTCACCGACGCCCGCCATGCAGAGATCAAACGTGAAGAGCTTTATTACGAAGGCGGACTGGAGGCTTTTGTCCGCTACCTCGACCGCACAAAGACGCCGCTGATCGACCAACCGATCATGATCCGGGGCGAGCGCAGCGGCATCACGGTGGAAGTCGCGTTGTGGTGGAACGACAGTTACCACGAAAACGTGCTGGCGTTCACCAACAACATTCCGCAACGTGACGGCGGAACGCATCTGGCCGGATTCCGCGGCGCGTTGACGCGGCAAGTGACCTCTTACGCCGATACGTCCGGCATTTCGAAGAAGGAAAAGGTCGATCTCTCTGGCGACGACTGCCGCGAGGGACTGACCTGCGTGCTGTCCGTAAAGGTACCCGATCCGAAGTTTTCCTCGCAGACGAAGGACAAGCTGGTTTCGTCGGAAGTTCGCCCCGTGGTCGAGAACTTTGTCAACGAAATGCTGAACCAATGGTTCGAGGAACATCCGCAGGACGCCAAAACCATCGTCTCCAAAGTCGTCGAAGCAGCGCTGGCGCGCGAGGCGGCGCGTAAAGCGCGCGAACTCACCCGGCGCAAGGGCGCGCTGGATGTGGCGAACTTGCCTGGAAAGCTGGCCGATTGCCAGGAACGCGATCCGGCAAAGTCCGAACTCTTTCTTGTCGAGGGCGATTCGGCTGGCGGGTCTGCCAAACAGGGCCGCAATCGCGAATACCAGGCCGTATTGCCGCTGCGCGGCAAAATCCTGAACGTCGAACGGGCGCGTTTCGACAAGATGCTTTCAAGCCAGGAAATCGGCACGCTGATAACTGCGCTCGGAACCGGCATCGGCCGCGACGACTTCAATGTCGACAAGCTGCGCTATCACAAGATCATCATCATGACGGATGCCGATGTCGACGGTTCGCACATTCGCACATTGCTGCTGACTTTCTTCTTCCGGCAGATGCCCGAACTCATCGAACGCGGCCATCTCTACATCGCCCAGCCGCCTCTCTACAAAGTCAAACGCGGGCAATCCGAGCAATATCTGAAGGACGAGCGCGCCCGCGAGGAATATCTCATCGAGAACGGCCTCGACGGCGGCGTGCTGCGGCTGGCCAACGGCGAGGAACGCAGTGCGCACGACCTGCGGGCCATTGTCGAGGAAGCCCGCATCGTGCGGCAGGTTCTGGGGCAATTGCATTCGCGTTACGACCGCAACATCGTCGAACAGGTTGCCATCGCCGGCGCCTGTCATCCGGTTTCACAGGACGACGAGGCGGCCGCCAGCGCCCTTGCGGAAACGGTAGCCCAAAGGCTCGATACGATATCGGAGGAAACCGAACGCGGCTGGCGCGGGATCGCGGTCGATGGCGGATACCAGTTCAGCCGTGAAGTGCGCGGCGTGCGGCAGGTGGTTGCCCTCGACCAGCAATTGCTGGCTTCCGCAGAGGCGCGCAAGCTCGACGAACACACGGCCAATCTCCGCGCAATTTTCGCCGATCCCGCCGTCTACCTTCGCCGGTCGGAAGAAACCCGCATTTTCAGCCCGACGCAGCTTCTGGACGCCGTCATGGCCGCAGGCCAGAAAGGCATCAGTCAGATGCAGCGCTACAAGGGGCTGGGCGAAATGAACCCGGACCAGCTCTGGGAGACCACGCTGGATCGCAATGTTCGTTCGCTCCTGCAAGTGCGTATTCGCGACGTCGCCGATGCTGACGACATTTTCGTCAAGCTGATGGGCGATGCGGTCGAACCGCGGCGCGAGTTCATCCAGGACAATGCGCTGAGCGTCGCCAATCTCGACGTTTAGCCCGCCGCCAGCCGTTCCAGCGGAAGATGCAACGAGGGCCCGCGGGCCCACATTGTGCCTTCCCTGCTTTTCATGGAATATGCCGAGGTCCACTGGCAGCGCGCGAATTACCGTTCGGGTCAACGCCAAATCGACCGGGAGGGATCATGCTTCTGCCAACGACAATGGTGGGTTCTTACACGCAGCCGGACTGGCTTATCGACCGGGCCAAGCTCGGCATGCGGGCGCCGCCGCGCATCCGCGCGACAGAATTGTGGCGGATCGATCCGGACTTTCTGGAACAGGCGCAGGACGACGCTACCCTGCTTGCCATCCGCGATCAGGAAAGCGCCGGGCTGGACATCTTGACCGACGGCGAGATGCGCCGCGAAAGCTATTCCAACCGTTTTGCGACTGCGCTGGAGGGTGTGGACGCCGACAACCCGGCCATTGTGCCAAGCCGCACCGGCAAGCCGGACATGGTGCCGCGGGTTATCGGCCCGATCCGGCGAAAACATGCGGTTGAAGTACGAGACGTGCAGTTCCTGCGCAAGAACACCAGCCGCAAGATCAAGATTACGGTGCCCGGCCCCTTCACCATGTCGATACAGGCGAAGGATTTTCACTACAACGACGAAGTCGCTGTCGCGATGGCCTATGCCGCAGCGGTGAACGAGGAAATCAAGGACCTGTTCGCCGCCGGCGCGGACATCGTCCAGATCGACGAGCCTTATATGCAGGCGCGGCCCGATCAGGCGCGCGCTTTCGGCGTCGAGGCGATAAACCGCGCGCTGGAAGGCGTAACCGGGACGACAGCAATTCACCTGTGTTTCGGCTATGCTGCGCTGGTTAAGAACAAGCCGGAGGGATATTCGTTTCTAGCCGAGCTGGAGAAAAGCAAGGCGGACCAGATCTCCATCGAAACCGCACAGCCGGTGCTCGATTATTCCGTTCTCGAGAGACTGCCGTCGAAAACGCTCGTTGTCGGCGTCATCGACCTGAGCACCAATGAAGTTGAGACGCCTGACGTCGTTGCTGCACGCATCCGCAAAGTGCTCGCGCATGTGCCGCCGGAGCGGGTGATCGTTGCGCCGGACTGCGGCATGAAATATCTGCCGCGCGACGTAGCCTATGCCAAATTGCAGGCGATGGTTGCGGGAACGAATATCGTGCGCGGCGAAATCGGCTGACACACGCAAGAACGAGAAAATCCGGGAGGCATTTATGGGGACCGATTCGCTGCCGCTGTCGCATATCAAGGTGCTCGACCTGACGCGGGTGCGCGCCGGCCCGGCCTGCGTCCGCCAGTTCGCCGATTTCGGCGCGGACTGTATCAAGATCGAGATAACCGGCGATCAGGGCGATGGCTATTCCGACGGACGTCACCTTGGTGATTTTCAGAACCTGCATCGCAACAAGCGCAGCATGCAACTCAACTTGAAGGCCGATGAAGGGAAGAAAATCTTCTTCGCCCTTGCAAGAAACGCCGATGTCATTGTCGAAAACTACCGGCCGGATGTTAAACACCGGCTGGGAATCGACTACGAGGCCGTCGCCAAAATCAATCCCCGCATCATCTACGCCAGTATTTCGGGCTTCGGGCAGGACGGGCCTTACGCGAACCGGCCGGGCGTCGACCAGATTGCACAGGGCATGAGCGGTCTGATGTCGGTGACCGGCCTGCCCGGCCAGGGTCCGGTGCGCGCCGGCGCAGCCCTGGGCGACATGAGCGCAGGACTTTTCGCGGCGCTCGGCATCATGATGGCGCTTGTGGAGCGCGAAAAGTCCGGCAAAGGTCAGTGGCTGCACACATCGCTGTGGGAAGCCCTGACAACCATGATGGATTTTCAGGCCGCCGCATGGCTGTTCGACGGAAAGGTTCCCGGACAGGCTGGCAACAATCATCCGAAATCCATACCGACCGGCGCATTCAGGACGAAGGACGGTCATATCAACATCGGCGCGGCCGGCGACATCGCCTGGCAGCGATTGTTGAAGGTCATGAACGATGAGGCGCTCTCCGCCAACCCGGACTACACAACCGGTGAAGGCCGCCTGAAACATCGCGATGCCGTGAATGAGGCGCTGGAAGCAAATTTCATGACACAAACAACAGCGCATTGGGTCGAGGCGATGAATGCAGCGGGTATTCCGTGCGGCCCGATATACAAGATGGATCAGGTCTTCGACGACCCGCAGATGAAGCACCTTGGGTTGGCCGCCGATATCGAACATCCCGTCGTTGGCAAGCGGCAGGTTGTAGGGCAGCCGATCCACATGTCGCGAACACCCTGGGCCATGCGGCGGGTTACACCGGAAGCCGGCGAACACACGCGCGAAATTCTGCGCGACCTCGGTTATGCCGATGCCGACATCGAAAAATTATACAGCGAGGGCGTCGTCTGAAATCCGGCGCAGCGGAGTTGCCACGATGAAACTTTCCACGCACCAGATGATCGCCGAGAAAGACGGCGGTATAGGCTGGGTGACATTCAACAATCCGGAAAAGCGCAACGCCATGACGCACGAGATGCGTGTTGCGCTGATCGAGATTTTCGATGCCTTCGATGCGGACGACGAAATTCGTCTGATCGTGCTCAAAGGCGCCGGAGACAAGGCTTTCGTTTCCGGCGCGGACATTTCGCAGTTCGACAAAGGCGATCCGGACGAGCGCGAACGTGTTTCGCATGCGCACTGGAGCCGTTACGGCGTTTCGCCGAAACCTGTCATCGCGATGATCCACGGGTATTGTCTGGGTGGCGGATTGCTGATTGCCCTGAACGCGGACTTTCGGATCGCAGACAGCAATGCGCAGTTTGGCGTTCCGGCAGCCAAACTTGGCATCGCCTATCCCTATGATGGCGTACGCAAGCTAGTGGACTCGGTCGGTCCTATAAAGGCCAAGGAAATTCTCCTTACAGGCCAGCGTTACACAGCAACGCAGGCGGCTGCGATGGGCCTCATCAATGAGGTCGTGCCACCGGCGATGCTGGAATCCCGGGTGCGGGAAATCGCCGCGATGCTGATCGAGAATGCGCCGCTGTCGATGAAGGCTTCCAAGGTGCTGGTCGATCAGATATGCGCCGGATCGAGCGCCCGCGACATGGAAGCGTGTTACCGCGTGGCGGAAGCCTGCGCCAACAGCGCCGATCTGGCCGAAGGAAAACTGGCGTTCAAGGAAAAGCGCAAGCCGGTTTTCAAAGGACGTTGAGCAGCAGTGCGCTGCCAAGTCCGCCTGCCGCCGCAATTGCTGCCAATCCGCAACTGCCGCTGACATCCTTCTGCAGTTCGCGAAAGAGCCGGACGGCGAGTATCGCCCCGGATGCGCCGATGGGATGCCCGCGCGACAAAGCCCCGCCACCGCGATTGATTTTTTCTGCCGGAATATCGAGCGCGTGATTGAACGCCATCGCCTGGATGGCGAAGGCTTCCATGATCTCGACTACGGCAAGATCGGAAGACACGAACCCTGCGCGCGCCAGCAGCGCTTTGGCGGGTTCTATCGCTGCCAGCGCAGGCTGGCGCGGATCGCCGGCCCCGGCAGACACTCCCGCAATCCGAACCGGCCGCATCCCGCAGGCGATTGCTTGCATGGTTTCTTCGTCTACAAGCAGGAGGGCGGCAGCCGCATCGGCTTCCACCGCAACAGTGGCCGCGGTTACGCCAGTCGTAGCCTCTCCCTGCAGGACAGGCAGGCGCCGGCAGGTTGTTTCGGTTAATGCACGCACGAAGGCGTCGTTGATTTGAGCAGCAACGGGCACGATTTCCCTGGCGAGATCGGCTTGCGCTGCAATCGATTTGCGATGGCTTGCAATGGCGTAAGCCTCCTGATCGCGACGCAGCGTCTGCATATCGGAAGCCAGCAAGGCGGCGGCTTCGATCATGTCCGGATCGGCATCAGGCCAGGGTGTGAACGGCGGCCGCTCATAAGGGACGGGCGCCTCGCCCGGCGCGCGCGGACGTGTGGCGCGCACTGGCGCGCGACTGTAGCTTTCGACGCCGCCGGCTATGACAATCCGGGCTTGGCCACTCTCGATAAGCGAGGCGCCAATTGCGACGGCGTCGAGCCCGGCGCAGCACTGCGTGTCAATGCTCATGGCAGCGACGCTGGCCGGCAATCCGGCCGCGAGCGCCGCAACGCGCGCCGGATTGCCGCCACCGTAGAGTGCATTTCCAAGAATGACGCGATCCACGGCATCTCTGCCGACGCTGCTATCGCGCAATAGCGCTTGCATTACGGGCGCGGCCAGTTCGTGTGCTTCCACGTTGCGGAATGCGCCGTTCCTTGGCGCAACCGCCGTACGTCGGGCGGCGACGACATAGGCCGCGCTCATGGAAGAAGCTCCCGCACCCCGTACGACAGCATGTTAGCGATACGTTCGAAATCGGATTTTCCGGATCGCGTGCGCGGCCATTCGCCGACCCGGTAATATCGTCGCGGCACCTTGAACAGGGGCAAATGACGCCGCGCATACCCGATCATTTCAGCCGCCGATACCGATGCGCCTTCGGAAAGATTGACCGCGGCAACAATGCGGGAACCGCGCAGAGGATCGGGATCTGGCAGAACCATCGCCGCCTCTATTGCAGGATGCGTCATCAGAACCTGCTCGATTTCTTCCGGATAGAGATTTTTTCCAGCCGTGACGATCATCCTGTCCTTGCGCCCGGCTAAAAACAAGCACCCGTTCGCATCGAGATACCCCATGTCGCCGACGCTGGCGTACCCGTCGCGAGCCGCAAGCACGCCTCCATTCTCTTCGCCGGCATACCCGTCGAAGAGCATGGAACTGCGCACGAAAATCTCGCCGGCCGTTCCTGGCGGTACAGGCTGGCAGTCATCATCGCGAATCGAGACTTCCACCGTGGCGAAAGGCCTTCCGACCGATCCGGCGGGAGTCGCGTCTTCCTCGCGCGCGACCGAAACGAAACTCAATTCCGACGCGCCGTAGAATTCAGCGAAGCCGGCATGCGGAAATTTCGATCGCAACGCGTCCCTCGTGCCTTGCGGCCATTTCGAGCCGGACGAGATAATTCGCCGCAACGAATTGCTCCCGGACATCCCGCGTGGCGGCGCGGCAGCGATTGTCATCAGCTGGGAGGGAACGCCATACAGCAGGCTTCCACGATGGGCCGATACGAGATCGGGTATCGCAGAAGGACGGAAATGCCGCGCGATGACCGCAGTCGCGCCGATATGAAGCGCATGGGTCACTGCGTACAGAAACAGGGAATGCGACAGACTACCCGGCGCCACGACAATGTCGGCCGGATTGTTGCCAAATTCGATCCGCTCGGCGCGAAAGCTTTCGGTCCAGGAGCGATGATTGCGGCGGTAGCCCTTGGGCATGCCGGTCGAACCCGACGTGAAGCCGGTGTAGAAAATGTGTTCGGGCAAGGCCGTGGGTTCGAAGGCGTCAGCGAAGCCTTGGACCAGTTCGTGCAAGGCGCGAAGCGAATTGCGCTCGTCAAGCATCAAGCCCCGTTGTCCCGGCAGGATGGTTCCCTTCGAACCAATGGCAAGCGCGCTGCCGAGCTTTTGCAGCAGTGGTGCGACGATGCTTGCAGGCCAGGCAGGATCGAGCACCAGCGCATTACGGCCGCTGCGGGCAATAGCGAAGAAGAGAACAGGCAGCGCGGCGCAATTTGGCAGAAGCAATGCGACTGACGCGTGTTCCGGCGCGACGCTATTGAGCCAGTTTGCGGTGCGGTTTGTCAGCGCTGCAAACTGCCGCCAGTCGAGAGATTCATCGCCGCACGCCAATGCGGATTTTGCGCCGGCTTCGCGCGCATGAATGTCAATGTCCGCGCCGATTATCATATCCGCGCAGCGTGCAGATGTTTCGGCGGCAGCGATGCAACGACTGCGGCAGCTGCAATTGCCTTGAGGATGTCGCCCGGCACGAACACAAGCGCAGCGAGCGCAGCGGCAGAGATCTGCATATTGGCGGCGAGGGCCAGCCAGGGAATACCGCAGGCGTAAACCACAAGTATGCCGCCCGCCACGGCAGCGCACAGGGCACGCACGAAAGCGTTGCGTAGCTGCATATGCGCCATGACAAGGCCCGCAAGAAAAGCGCCGGGAATCCAGCCCAACAAGAAGCCGCCTGTCGGGCCGAAGAAAACGCCCAAACCACCACGTCCGCCTGCCAGCAGCGGCATGCCGAGAGCAATTATGAACACAAAAAGCAGGACGGCGAGCGGCCCGTTTCGCGGGCCCAGCACAGCCCCGGCCAGCATCACGCCCAGAGTTTGCGCGGTAACAGGCACTCCGGCGGCGAGCGGAATATCGAACTTCGGCAACAAGCCGAGCGCCGCAATAAAGGCTGCGAACAGACAGATGCGGACAAAGTCGCGCGTTTGGAATGCGGACATCATTTCGTGTTTTCAATCTCGTCTGCGGACGCCGCGGGCATACCCGCGCGCATCCAGCGCTTCGGCCACCGTGTCGGCAAGGCGCAACGTGTCTGCAAGAAAGAGCTTTACAAGTTGCAGCGATGGACGGCGACCCGTCCGTGCGCGCCAGGCTTCGCGACGCCGGTTCCAGAGATCGAACAATACCGGAACGAAGCGCACGACGAGGGCGACACCCAACGCCAGCTTGCCGGCATTCACCCCAAAACGTTCGAACGGGCGAAGGAGCGGTGTCAAGGCATCCAGCATCGCCTGCGTCGTTGTCGTCATGGTTACGAGATCGGCCAGCATGATCATCAGGACAAGCCGTGCAGCAGACGCTGCCGCCACCGCATGGCCGCTTGCGAGCCATTGCAGGAGGTAAACTGCGGCAAGCAGAGGCAGAAGCGCGCGCAATCCCACAAGACGCTTCAACGCACGGGAACCGAGACTCGCGTACACGGCCAAAGCTGCGCCAATGGCGAGGATGAAAATCCACCACGCGCTTTGCGTCAGAAAGAACATGGCCGCGATAGCAAGCGCCAGCAGTTTCAAGCCGGCCGGAACGCGATGCAGCCAGCCCGGCGGATACAGATGCCCACCGATCATTGCGCTGCCGCCTGCAACGTTGCCGGCTCATGCCGGAGGCCGGCGTCCCGCTCGTATTCGGCAAGAACTTTGCCAGGCGCTCCGTCGGCAGCGATTTGTCCCTTGTGCAGCCATATCACGCGGTCGAAGCAGTCCAGGAGGGTGAAATCATGGGTGGCGAGGAGGATCTGCTGCGGCCAGACCATCAGTTCGGTGGCCAGCGCGCGACGGGTGGGCAGATCAAGACTGGCGAATGGTTCGTCCAGCAGCAGCACTTTGGGTTCCATCGCCATCACCGCCATGATGCACAGACGCTGGCGTTGACCATCCGACAATTCCTCGACTGGCCGTTGCTCCCAATCATCGCAGCCCCGTTCGGCGAGAATGGCGCGCATCTGCGCCGTCGCGGCAGCAGGAGCCATGCCCGTCTCGCGCAAGCCAAACGTTATTTCCTCCCCGGCGGTGGGAAAAAGGATCTGGTGATCGGGGTTCTGGAACAGGAAGCCGGCGAGGCCTGGCAACTCCTTGCGATGGGCGCGCGTGTCGAAGCCGCAGACTTCGACCGCGCCAGCGTCCGGCAAAAGCAATCCATTCATCAGGCGCAACAGCGAGCTCTTGCCCGATCCATTGTCCCCAATCAGGCCGATACGCCTTTCCGTCAGTTCGAGCGAAAGCCCGTCGAAGACCAAGGAAGCCCCGCGGCGCAGAACAACATCGCGCAGCCATAGCGACGGCACGCTTTGCCTCGTTTTGGAATCTGATGGCGTGGTGGCGGACATTCGCTGGAGTTTCTGCCGGTTGGAACTCACTCTGCGCCGTAATATCACTTTCCGGGAGATTTGAACAAAAGGGGAGCGAAACGATGCTTGCAGGATGGTACGAACGGACCGGGCTGGCGCTGGACGTGATCGAAACCGGCGAAATGCCAATTCCGGAACCGGGCCCGGGCGAAGTGCTGGTTCGCCTGCACGCATCGGGGATCAATCCGTCCGACTACAAAAAGCGCGGCAACAGCAAGGTCGCCGCGGAATTTCCGCGCGTGATTCCCCATTCGGACGGGGCAGGCGTCCTTGCCGGACTTGGGGCAGGGGTTACCGGCTTCCGGACAGGCGAGCGGGTATGGACATTTAACGCACAATGGGGCCGGCCTTGCGGCACGGCAGCGGAATATGTCGCGCTGCCAGCAGATCGGATTTCGCCATTGAACGAAGGTACGCCCTTCGCTGAGGGGGCCTGCCTCGGGATTCCGGCCATGACCGGCTGCCGCGTTATTTTCCTGGACGGGCCGGTAGAGGGCCAGACGATCTATGTGCCAGCCGCGACAGGCAGGGTTGGAGCCTACGCCCTGCAATTCGCCAAATGGGGCGGGGCAAGGGTTATCGCGAGCGCAGGCAACGCCGAGCGCGCCGCAATAGCGGCAGCGCTGGGCGCAGATCACGTGATTGACCGGAGCCGGGAAGACGTTGTCGGCCGCATTCTGGAATTGACCGGCGGACGCGGCGTCGACCGGGTAGCCGAAGTCGAATTCGGCGGCAACATGCCTGTAAACGCACAGATACTGGCGCAGGACGGGGTCATTTCATCTTACGCATCGGCGCACTCCCCCAAGGCGGAAATCATCGTTTCACCAAGGCGCGCCCGTAACATGTCTATCCATTTCGTCTTCGTCTACATGTTGAACCCGAAGGCGATCGAAGACACCTGCGCGCTCGTCAACAAAGCCGATGCGGCGGGCGCTCTCAAGCACCGAATCGCCGGAACCTTTCCGCTCGCGCAGCTGGCACAGGCCCATGCGCAAGCGGAAAGAGAAAGCGGAACGGGCCACATGATCGTGACGATGGACTAAAATCCGGGCATCGTTACTTTTCACCGCGATCTTCGCGATTAGCCTCGGAGACAGTATCGCGGCCACGGTCACGACGGTCCGGTTGACGTTCTTTTCCCGATTTTCCGGTGTCCGGCTTTTCACCGCGGTTCTTCTTGTTGCCTTCAGTTGTCGTTCGGGTTTCTTTTGCACGCTCCGGCATATCCATACTCCATGGGTTCGACGGCGCCCTGCCCGTTCTTTTGTCAGTTCTGCAACCGAAAAACGTCCGCGAGCGCCCCGAGTTCCCAAGGTGCTGCAGCATCAGGAGTAGCCTGGCATGCAAAGAATGCGACCGGCTTCCCGCTCAAGCCGCGTCAAGCTTCCTTGTTCAACCCCAGTGCGCGCCGCGACTTGCGCACCATGTAATTGAAATTGATCGTATGTTGCTCGGGACGAGAAATCTTGTCGTGCAACTTCATGATGTCGTCGCGGGGGAACTCCGGCGCGGTCTCGCCAGCCGCTTCGGCCAGCAACTGGATCTGGCAGGCGTTTTCCAGCATCAGCGTAAGGATGACGCATTCTTCCAGCGTCCGGCCAGCGACAGCGACGCCGTGGTTCTTCAACATGGTCGCCTTCAGTGAGCCCAACGACTTTGCAACGCCGGCGCCCATTTCCTTGGAGCGGATCAGGTCGATCGTGTCGCGGTAGTCGCCGAGGCCATCGGCGAAAACTGCACCGCCCTGGCTGAATGCCCGCAGGGGACGTCCCGTCGCGGACAGCGCCAGAGCGTGGGTCGGATGGGCGTGGATCACGCTGTTAATATCGGGCCGGACCTTGAAGATTTCCGAATGGATGTAGACTTCACTGTGGCGAGGCCCGGAACCGGCAAGTTTTTCACCTTCCAGGTTACAGGTGACGATGTTGTCCATCGTCATTTCGTCGAAACCGAAACTGTGCGGTTTCATGAAGAATTCCTGCGGATTGTCGGGATTGCGGATCGTCACATGACCGCGGGTAAAGTCGCCGAGACCTTCCGCCTCCAGCACGATTCCGGCATCGATCAGTTTTTGCTTGGCTTCATTGGGCGTCATATGATCCTCCGTCTGTTCCGGCCGAAGCCGCTTTTTCAGGCGCGGTGGTCGCCGATTTGGCGGGTCTATGCAAGCGATTTCAGCTGTGGCAATGCGGCGGCGGGAAGTGCGATACTGGATCGCCTTAGACAGAGGTAACAAAACATGAGCATTCGACGCATCGGGCCTGGCCCGCGCATGAGCAAGGCTGTCGTCCACAGCGATACGGTCTATCTGTCCGGGCAGGTCGCCGACAAGGCCAAAGGCGGAAGCGTGGCCGAACAAACGAAAGACATCCTTGGCATTATCGACTCTCTGCTCGCCGAAGCCGGGACATCCAAGGCCAATATCCTTTCGGCGAATATCTGGCTGAAGGATATTTCCACTTTTGCCGAAATGAATTCGATCTGGGACACATGGGTAGACACCGCGAACCCACCGGCGCGCGCCACGGTCGAAGCGAAACTGGCGGCGCCGGACTATGCGGTCGAAATTGCCGTTATAGCGGCGAAATAAATCGGACTAGTTCAGAGCGGTCCGGCTTTTTCCCCATTGAGCGGATTGGCCGGATCCCAGCCGTAATCCATCTTTTCGAAGCGCAAGGCGAGAGCGTCGACCAGCAGCAGCCGGCCAACGAGGTTCTCGCCAAAGCCGGCAATCTCGCGGATGACTTCCAGCGCCATCATGGAGCCGAGAATGCCGGTCAGCGCACCGATGATACCCGCCTCCGAACAGGTCGGAATCGTGCCCGGCGGCGGCGCTTCCGGGAAGAGACAGCGGTAAGTGGGGTTAGGCTGGCCGTCCTGTCCTGTTTCGAACGGACGAAGGGTCGTGAGCGATCCGTCGAAAACTCCAACAGCTGCCGTCACGAGCGGCTTTTGCTCATGGAAGCAGGCGTCGGACACCAGATAGCGCGTGTCGAAATTGTCCGAACCGTCCGCTACGATGTCGTATTGCGCTACGAGAGCGCGCACGTTGCCGGCATTTACACGCAGATTGTGCCCGATGAACTGCACATGAGGGTTCAGCCGGGCAATCGCCCCGGCAGCACTGTCCACTTTCGGCCGGCCGATATCGGGCGTGCCGTGAATAACCTGACGCTGCAGATTGGACAGGGATACGTCGTCATCGTCAGCACAGGCGAGCGTTCCGATGCCCGCCGCAGCCAGGTATTGCAGGACCGGCGCGCCGAGGCCTCCAGCGCCAATAACCAGCACGCGGGCGGCCTTAAGCTTCTGCTGTCCGGGACCGCCTAGTCCATGCAGGACGATATGGCGTGCGTAACGTTCGATTTCTTCCGGGGCGAGCGACATGACCCTTCTTATACCGGGCTGGTCCCGCCGGATAGCGGCGCGTGCGGGTGGAAATAATGGCCCACGCCATGTATCGGAATGCGGCGGGCAAGTATTCCGCGCGCGGAGACTCTGGCACGTGTCGCAACGCAGCCTTCTCGTCACGATTTTTCTCACCCTTTACGCCGGGACGATTTTCGCCGCGTGGCCGGGGGCCGACCTTGCCGTTTCTGGCTGGTTCCGGAACTGGGGCGCATTCGGGACCCGTAGCGGTATGGGGAACGCCATACGGCAGTTCCTGCATGTGCTGCCGATAGTCGTTATGGCAGGTCTCATCGCTGCATGGGCAATAAAAACATCCCGCAGACCGCTAGCTTCCATGGATTGGCTTCGCCGCTTTGCGCCTTCGACCCGGGGGCTGATTTTCGCAGGTCTTGCGCTGCTACTGGGCCCGGGATTACTGGTCAACGCCGTTCTGAAGGACCATTGGCACCGGCCGCGTCCGGTTCATGTCACCGAATTCGGTGGGCCCGCGGAGTTTCGGCCGTGGTGGCGAACGGACGGCGCTTGCCGGACAAACTGCTCGTTCGTTTCCGGCGAAGTCGCAGGGGCGTTCTGGCTCGCCGCCCCGGCAAGCCTCACCCCGCCGCCGGTCCGGACGCAGGCCATGGCCGCCGCGCTGACTATCGGGACGATCACTGCGATTGGCCGGCTGGCCTTCGGCGGGCACTTCCTGTCCGACGTCCTGTTTGCTGCCTTGCTGACCCTGCTGACGTGCCAGATTTTGCATCTATTGTTGATCGACCGCAAAAAAGACACTGGCGATAGCGGATAATCGAGACAAAGGCAGCCGGGGTTGCGCCACGGCAACGCCTCTCTATAGTGCGCGCGATTTTCGGCCCGGCGGCCGGTTCCCTCCTGACGAGTTTCCCCATGGCAACGAAAGACATCAAGCGCGTGGTTCTCGCCTATTCCGGCGGTCTCGACACATCGATCATTCTGAAATGGCTGCAGACCACCTATGGCTGCGAAGTCGTCACGTTTACCGCGGACCTCGGTCAGGGCGAAGAGCTGGAACCTGCGCGCGAAAAAGCGCTGATGCTTGGAATCAAGCAGGAGTACATCTTCATCGAGGATCTGCGCGAAGAATTCGTGCGCGATTACGTGTTTCCGATGTTTCGCGCCAACGCGCAGTACGAGGGCGTCTACCTGCTCGGAACGTCCATTGCGCGGCCCCTGATTGCCAAGAAGCAGATCGAAATCGCCCGCAAGGTCGGCGCCGACGCCGTCTGCCATGGAGCCACCGGCAAGGGCAACGACCAGGTGCGCTTCGAGCTCGGCTATTACGCGCTGGAGCCGGACATTACCGTTATCGCACCGTGGCGCGAATGGGACCTCAAGAGCCGCGAGGCGCTCATCGATTTCGCCGAAAAAAACCAGATCCCCATCGCCAAGGACAAGCGTGGCGAGGCGCCGTTTTCAGTCGATGCGAACCTGTTGCACTCTTCTTCCGAGGGCAAAGTGCTCGAAGATCCGTGGACCGAGCCGCCGGAATACGTCCACATGCGCACGATCGCGCCGGAAGACGCGCCGGATGCGGTCACCGAGATTACGATCGACTTCGAGCGCGGCGATGCTGTAGCCATCGACGGCCAGAAACTCTCGCCAGCCAGCCTGCTGGCGAAACTCAACGATCTCGGCAAGGCCAACGGCATCGGGAGACTCGACCTGGTCGAGAACCGTTTCGTCGGGATGAAATCGCGCGGCGTCTATGAGACGCCGGGCGGCACGATCCTGCTTGCCGCCCATCGTGGCATGGAATCAATCACGCTGGACCGCGGCGCTGCCCATCTGAAAGACGAGCTGATGCCGAAATATGCAGAGCTCATCTACAACGGCTTCTGGTTCTCGCCGGAACGCGAGATGCTGCAGGCGCTGATCGACAAGAGCCAGGAATTCGTGACCGGCCGGGTGCGGCTCAAGCTCTACAAGGGCAATGTCCGCGTTGTCGGGCGGCAAAGCCCTTATTCCCTCTATGATCAGGATCTTGTGACATTCGAAGAGGGCGCTGTCGCTTACGATCACCGCGATGCCGCCGGCTTTATCAAGCTCAACGCCCTGCGGTTGCGGACCCTGGAAAGCCGCAACCGGCGCTCCAAGGGCTGATGCCCAATCGCCGCAATCGCGGATTATCCGTTTCGTGGCTAAGAAATTGTTGCGGCTCCGGCCGCAACTTTACCTTTTGGTATCCGTTTTGCCTCCAGAGTCGGACGATTGAATCGAACGGTCCCCGATTTTGCATCTTTTTGCCAAAATCGGGCGACAGCTGTTCCTGATCGACCGATTCGAACTGGTTTGTTGCGTACGGCGTTTCAGCCGGCATGCACATCGACCCGGGGGGCGAAGTTTTGCGCCGGACTGTTTGGACGATTGTTGCAAGCGCCCTCGCGATCATCTCGATCGCAGGGCTCGCGTTTTACTATTTCGGCCGTCCGAATCTCATTCGCATCGCCGTTCCGCGCGACAGCACCGATCATCGAATTCTTTCCGCGGCTTCGAAGTTTCTGCTTCGAGACCGCTCCGGCGTTCGCTTCAAGCTGGTGCTGGAAACGGATCCGGCTGCGGCCGCCCGCGCTTTGGAGACCGGCGGGGCGGATATGGCAATCGCGCGGACCGATCTCGGACTGCCGCTCAACGGCAAGGCCGTTGCGATCATGCGCAAGGACGAGGCGCTGATCGTCGCGCCGCCCGGATCGAAAATCGCCTCGGTTGCGGACTTGCGGAGCAAAAGGATTGGCATCGTTACGGGTAGCGGTTTCGGCGCGAACGATCAGCATTTACTTGCGATAATCCTGGCTCAATACGAATTGAGTACCGACGATGTCACAATCATTCCTGTTACGATGCCGCAGGTTGGTCCGGCGGTCGCTGCAGCGAAGGTGGATGCCGTATTCACCGTTGGCGTCGCACCCTCCGACCGGCTGCTCGAAATCGTGACAGCAGTCACCGGCAGCAACCGCGGCGAACCTGTATTCGTTTCGATTTCTCAGGCCTATGCGATTGCGCAGAGCAGCCCGGCACTTACGGCCGGAAAGATTGTGGCGGGAGCATTCGGCGGCGCCAAACCGCGGCCTCTGTCGGGGATCGACACGGTCGCCGCAACAACGGTCCTGATGGCCGACTCGCAATTGCCGGACGTGACCGTTAGCGCCATTGCGCGGGCCATGTTTGCGTTGAAGTCCAAGATATCTTCTTCGATCCCATCTGCTCTGAAGATTGAAGCGCCATCGACCAGCAAGGATGCTGCACTTCCGGTTCATCCGGGCGCAGCGGCATTTCTGGATGGCGAGGACGTGTCGCTCCTCGTCAAATACAGCGATTTCATATACCTGGGCGCCATGGTCGCGAGCATGATCGGCTCAGCTTTCGCCGCACTGGTTGGCCGCGCCAACATGTACCATCGCCGCCGTTTCGACGAATTGATCAATCGTCTCATCGAACTATTGGCTCAGGTCCGCGCCGCGGATAATGCCTCCATGCTGAAACTCGCCCAGATCGAAGTCGACGGCATCCTGGCTGAAGCAATCCGCGAGAATGGCGGCAAGAGCATCGATTCGGACCTTATAGGCTCGCTGGGGCTCGCAATCGGACAGGTGCGCGAGGCAATCCGGGACAAGGGAACAGAACTTGAGAAGCAGGCTGCCGTTGGCAGTAGCAGCCCGCAACCGGCCAAAATCAGCAATCCCAAGCCGCGGCAACTGGCAACGGGCAGGACGCGGGTACGCGCCGTTTCGTAATATCCGCCGACTGGATTTCGGCGTTTCCAAATCGGCCGCCTTGGTGTATTGAGCCGCGATCAATCTCGAAAATCACGGGACGGAACGGCCGCGACGGACCGAAGGGAAAGCTTCCCTGTCCGGCGAAGCTTTCCGGTTTGCCATAACGTCTTCTCCGGAGCGCTGGCTCAGCCAGCGGAGTACCGAACATGAAACTGCGAAATATCGCCATTATCGCCCACGTCGACCACGGCAAGACGACACTTGTCGACCGCCTGTTGCAGCAATCCGGCGCGTTCCGCGAGAACCAGCGGGTCGCCGAACGTGTGATGGATTCCAACGACCTCGAAAAAGAGCGGGGCATCACGATTTTGGCCAAGGCGACCTCGGTCGTCTGGAAGGACATCCGCATCAATATTGTCGATACTCCGGGGCACGCCGATTTCGGCGGCGAAGTGGAACGCATTCTGAGCATGGTGGACGGAGCCATCGTGCTTGTGGATGCTGCCGAAGGGCCGATGCCCCAGACGAAGTTCGTGGTCGGCAAGGCGCTGAAGATCGGCCTGCGGCCTATCGTTTGCGTCAACAAGGTCGACAAGCCCGACGCCCGCGCCAACGAAGTCATCAATGAGGTCTTTGATCTCTTCGCCGCGCTCGACGCCACCGACGAACAGCTCGATTTTCCGATTATTTACGGCTCCGCCAAGCAGGGCTGGATGTCGGACGATCCGGAAAAGCCAACGCAGGACATGGCCGCGCTGTTCGATCTGGTGCTGGCGCATGTGCCGGAGCCGAAGATCGAATCTGGCGGGTTCCGCATGCTCGGCACCTTGCTCGAAGCGAACCCTTACCTCGGCCGCATAATCACGGGCCGGGTGTTCGCCGGATCGGTCAAACCGAACCAGGCTGTGAAGGTTCTGGACCGCGCCGGCAAGGTTGTCGAACAGGGCCGGGTTTCCAAAATCCTTGCTTTCCGCGGGATCGAGCGCACGCCTATCGAGGAAGCGGAGGCCGGAGACATCGTCGCCATTGCAGGCCTGGAAAAATTCAACGTGGCCGATACGCTCTGCGCGCTCGACGTTTCCGAGCCACTGCAGGCGCAGCCGATCGATCCGCCAACCCTGTCGATGACGTTCCTCGTCAACGATTCCCCGCTCGCGGGAACCGAGGGCGACAAGGTGACCAGCCGCGTCATCCGCGACCGGCTGTTCAAGGAAGTCGAAGGCAATGTGGCTCTTCGCGTCGAGCAGGCGGCCAATTCGGACGCCTATATCGTTTCCGGGCGCGGCGAACTGCAGCTTGCCGTGCTTATCGAAACCATGCGGCGCGAAGGCTTCGAGCTGGGCGTTTCACGCCCCAAAGTTGTTTATCGCAAGGACGAGTCGACCGGCGAGTTGCTCGAACCTATCGAGGAAGTCGTCATCGACGTCGACGAGGAACATTCCGGCGTGGTGGTACAGAAAATGTCCGAACGCAAGGCGGACATGATCGAAATGC
>JBFWRC010000012.1:0-108786 GCA_050249115.1 Beijerinckiaceae bacterium | reverse complement strand
CATGACGGTTTCCGCCGTATGTGGCAAGGGCGCACGCTATTCGCGGCCGCTCCCGGCGACACGAAGCCAACGGCAAATTGCGGTGAAGCTTTCGGGATGGCGCGCGTCAAGCGCGCATTTGGCGGCCTTCCCAGAGCCATCCGGCAAGGATCGAGCCGAGCAACGCCAGCAGGCCAATGAAGCCTATCGCCAGCGGAGCCACGCCGATCCCGGTAATGACGCTGGCGCCGGTGCGTTTGATGCCGACGTAGTCGGAGCCGCCGTAGATCGGACTGTTGCGCATGGCGGCGAAGCGCGGCATGGAAACGCTTTCGCCACTGGCAAGTCCTATACGGCGCACGGTGCCGCCGGTTTCTTTCGCCAGCGGCGAAAGCTTGTCGAGGCTCGATACGACCTCCCTGTACTCGCGCGGATTTTCCGGGCCTACGTTGACGAGGGCGTTCAACGTTCCGTCGCTGAGCTTGTAAAGGCCCAGTTCCGTCACCTTGATGGACGCCTTGCTGAGGCCGGGTTCGCCTTTCGCCAAAGTCACTGTCTGGGTCTTGCCTGTGGGCGACGTCAGGGTGACCGGCGGGATTTCGTCCTTCAGGCTCTGGCGCACGATCGAGATTTCGGTTCCGCGGGCGGAGGCGCGGAGAGCCTCTTCCTCAAGTTCGGGCTCTTTCATCAGCCAGTGTGCGACGCGGCGGGTCAGTTCCAGATGCGGTCCGCCTTCGCGGAACGAACGCGCCCAGAGCCATATCTGGTCGGAGAGCAGCAGCCCGACGCGGCCCTTGCCTTCGCGCGACAGAACCAGCAGCGGAGCTTCGCCGGCGCCGGCCATGACAGGCACGCCGCGCGATGTCGTTGCCCCGACCTGGCGATACCAGTCGCTCCAGGCGGGCGGTGACACTTCCGCGCCGGGTAAACCGCGGGTAACGGGATGCTTCTGCCCCATGTCCGTGACCTTGGCGCGAAAGGCGCGCTCGATAAGCTGGCCGTTGGGGCGTGCGGGCGCGATTGCGCCAAGCGGCGAATAGAACAGGCCTTCCGCCGTTGCATAGTCGGGGCCGACTGCCATCATCAGCGCGCCGCCGTTGCGCACGAATTCGACGATGTTCTCGAAGTAGATCGAGGGCAGAATTGTCTGGTTCGAATAGCGGTCGAAGATGATGAGATCGAAATCCTTGATCTTGCGGCCGAAGAGATCGGCAGTCGGGAAGGCGATCAGCGACAGTTCGTTGATCGGCGTTCCGTCGCGCTTTTCCGGCGGACGCAGGATGGTGAAGTGGATCAGGTTGACGTTGGCATCCGACTTCAGAAGGTTGCGCCACATGCGCTCGCCGGCGTGCGGTTCGCCCGACACGAGAAGCACTTTCAGCTTGTCGCGCACGCCTTCGATGGTGACGACAGCCTTGTTGTTGAGGGCGGTCAATTCGTCCGGAAGCGCTGCGACATCGAGTTCGACGACATTCGGTCCGCCGTGTTCGACCTTTACGGACACGCGAACGAGCGCGCCCGCGCGGGCGCGATAACGGCCAACCTGTTCGCCGTCGCGGCGGACGATCAGGTCGATCGGAGCATTGCCTCCTGCGGTGTCGTGCACGCGAACGGAGATGGTCTGGTCCTTGCCGACGAGGCCGAAGCGCGGCGCTTCCACCAGCTCGATGCGGCGGTCGCGTTCGCCTTCGCGGCCGGTTATCAGGGCGTGCAGAGGGGCTTTGAAACCAAGTTGTGCGGCCGCGCCCGGTATATCGTGAACGATCCCGTCGGTTATCAGAACCGCTCCGCCAATCCGGTCTGGCGGAACATCGGCGAGAGCACCGGAAAGCGCATTGAACAGCCGCGTGCCGTCGTTGTTGGTGTTATTGCCGCCGGCCGATACCACGCGCGTCTCGATGCTGCCGAGCGCATTGAGCGCAGCCTCCACCTGTTCGCGGGCGGCCTTCGTTTGCGCGGCGCGCGGACCGATTTGCTGGCTCTGGCTTTCGTCAACGACGACAGCGACCACGTCCTTCAGGGGCTTGCGATCTTCACGCACGAGAGAGGGATCGGTGAGCGCGAAGAGAATCAACGCCAGCCCCAGCGCACGCAGCCAGGTGCCGCGGCGGCCGGCGTAAAAACCCAGCGCGACGATGGCGACTGCGCCGACAGCAAGTGCTGCCAGCAGGGGCCATGGCAGCAGGGGAGCGATGGAAATGTTGAACTGGGTCATGCCGGTTTCGTGTTACGCGCGGATGCGGGCAGCGGCGTCGCTGCTCACAGGCCGAGCCGTTCGAGAATGTCGCGGGCGTGGACCTGATCGGCCTTGTAATTGCCGGTCAGTGTGTACATCACGAGATTGACGCCGCTGCGCAGGGCGAACTCGCGCTCGCGCAGGCCGCCCGATTCCAAAGGGTAGAGCGGCAGGCCGTTTTCGCCATAGGCCCAGGCGGCGGCAAGATCGTTCGAGGTGATGATGACCGGCGAAACGGAATCGCCGGCGCGGGCCGGGCGGTTCGCCTGATCCTTGCCGGGCGCGGGCAGCGCCTCGATCCAGGTCTGGCCGTAGGCGTAGCGGCCATTGATGCGGTCGATCAGGTAGAATGTCTTGGTCACAACGTGATCGCGCGGCAGAGGTTCGAGCTCGGGCACGTCGACTCCGGCCAGCAGCGTGCGCAGCCATTGCGTTTCCGGCGTTGGCGCATCGCCCGGCCGGTTGCGCGGCGCATCGCGCGTGTCGAACAGAACCGTGCCGCCCTGCTTCATGAATGCCTTCAGGCGGGTTACGGCTGCTTCCGGCGGTTGCGGCCGGCCGGCGACGATGGGCCAGTACAGCAGTGGATAGAACGAGAGTTCGTCGCGGGCGGGATCGACGCCCATCGGTTCGCCGGGACTCAGCGCGGTGCGGTCGGCCAGCGCCCGCGAAACGCGCTTGAGGCCAAGTTGGCTGGCGCGGTCGGTTTCGGAATCGCCGGTGACGACGTAGGCGAGGCGTGTTTGCAGCGCCGATTTTATTTCCTGTGCCGTCAGGGCGCGGGGCGGTTGCTTCGCGGCGGTTGCGGACGGCGCAGGTTTCGGCGCCTGCTGGGCGCGGACGTCTGCCGGCTGAGCGAACAGGGCGGCGGCCGCCACGGCGAGAACGAGCGCGGCGGCGCTGCCCGCACCCAAATTCCGCTTTGGCCGGCGCCGGGCGAGGCCGGCCAGCCCGCCGGCCAGCCAGATCGAGGCGATTGCGTCAGCGAGGAACAGAAAGAGAGCCAAAGCAACAAGCCACGGCCTGAGATCTATGGGTTCGGACGGCTGCAATGCGATCGTCTCCATGTTCAGGCCCGTCAGATTGGCCTTGGCCAGCTTGTCGTCCGGCCGCAGGGTATTGAGCGCGATCAGCGCCTCCGGCGGCCCGTAGAATCCGGGCGGGTGATCGCGGCCGGGCAGGCCCTTATAATTGACCGGAATCGGCTTGGCTGTCACGGGCGGATTGCCGAGCTGGCCGAAACCGTCGAGTGTGCGCGCCGGTGCAGCGGTTTCGCTTACGCGAGCGGGCTGTCTGGCGCCGCTTGCGTCGGTTCCCGTTTCCGCGCCTTCGGCCGCTTCCCCGGCCATGGCGACGATGCGGCGCAGAAGTTCCACATACAGGCCCGACAGGGGCAGATTCGACCAGGTCGTGTCCGCAGTTACATGCACGAGGGCAATCAGGCCCTTGCCGCGGCGGTCCGCCGTAATCAGCGGCGTGCCATCGTCCAGCGCCGCCCAGGTCTTGCCGGGAAGGCCGGCGTCCGGTTCCGCGAGCACCTGCCGCAGCACGGTCACTTCCGGCGGGGCGGGCAGACCGTAGAAGGGCGAACCGCGCTCGAAGGGGGCAAGTTTGCGCGGCTGATCCCAGGACAGCGCGCCGCCGAGGACGCGGCCGCCGCGGCGCAGGCGTACGGGCACGAGATCGGTTGTGGCGGCAGCCAGGCGCGTGCCGGCAAAGCGCAGCAGTACGCCGCCGGCTTCGATGAATTTTTCCAGCGGTTCTTCGGCCTGCCTGGAAATGGCCCCAACATCGGCGAGCACGATGACCGAAGGCTTGTCTTCAAGCGCGACGAGAATGGGATCGCGGTTCGGCGCACGGGGTTCGCGTATATCGGCGAACGGGGCGAGCGCGTTGGTGAGATAATAGGTCGGAGCCAGCAAGGGCTGCGAGGTGTCGGCGGTCTCGCCGGAAATCACGGCCACGCGGCGGCGCTTGGAGCGGGCGTCGAGCAGCGTAACCGAGCCTGCCGTGCGGCCGCTCTCCACTTCGATACGGGCGATTTCGTTGCGCAATTCGATGGGCAGATCGAACTTGCCCCTGGTCTCGTTGGCCGCAGCGAAGGCGTAAGGCGCTTCGCCGACACTCAGGCCTTTCAGGTCGTAAGCCTTGAGTTTGCCGTTGGCAGGCGCATCGGCGCCGGCGCGGCGCAGGACGACTTCCAGCGCGCCGGGGGCATTTTCCGCCGCCACGATGGCGACCGGAGACTGGTCCGCGAGGAGAATGCGGATCGATGCGGCGTCGCCCGCCGCCGACCGCAGCGCCTGCGCGAAGGCGCGGGTATTGCCCGATTCCAGACCACTCGAAATCCACAGGATCTGCGTGTTTGCGTTGGCTGCAAGAAATGTGCGGATGGCCGGCAGCGCCGCCATTTTGTCGGGGGCGTAGGGAACCGGCTGGATGGCGCGCAGGCGCTCCGCTGTGGCCTGTGGATCGGCCGGGGCGATCTCGCGCCCGCCCTCCGACATGGTCGCCAGCGCGCTGGACCGGCCTTGCCGGGCGGCGGCGGATGCAGCTTCGGCTGCGGCAGCGGTGCGGCGGTCCCATTGCACGGCCGCAGGCCAGCCGTCGTCGAGGAGAACCAGAAGCGGCCCGCGTCCACCTTCGCCCTGGGGCGGCGGATTCCATACGGGGCCGGCCATGGCCATGATGATCAACGCAGCGAGCGCAAGTCGCAGCAGCAGCAGCCACCACGGCGTGCGGGCGGGCGTCTCTTCCTTCGGCTTGAGGTCGAGGATGAGTTTCAGCGGCGGAAACGCAATCTGGCGCGGACGCGGCGGCGTCAGCCGGAGCAGATAATACAGGATCGGAAGCGCCAGCAGCGTTCCCAATACGAGCGGAGCCGTGAAGGCGAGGGGAAGGCCGAGCATCAGGCGGCGCTCCCCGAACTCATGCCACCGGACAGCGCGCCAGAGAAAGCGCCATGCCCTGCTTCGAGCCGCATGCGCAGGTTCAGTAGCGCCTCGGACGCGGGACGATCGGTGCGGTGGATCGCAAAAGTCCAGCCGCGCGACCGGCAAATGGAGCGGATGGCATCGCGATGGGCGGCCAGACGGGCGACGTAATCGGCGCGAAAGCTTTGCGCTTCGCCGACGCGCAGGCGCGCGGTGGAATCGACGTCGAGAAATTCGGTATGGCCGGTGAAGGGAAAGCTCTCCTCAACCGGATCGGCGATCATCACGACGTGGCCCACGGCGCCGCGCGAGGACATGGCGTGGACTGTGCGCTCGATATCCGCCGGATCGGACAAAAGATCGCCTATGACGATGGCCTGCGTGCGCGGGGCGAGCTCGGAGCCCGGTGGCAGTTCGGCTGGCTCATGGCCCGGGCGCGAGGCTTCCTCGGCCATGGCCTGGGCCATGCGCTCGGCGATGTTGCGCGCCGCTATGGGGCGGGTCAGGCCGGGAATGCCGACCCGCTCGCCGCCGCGGACCAGCAGATCGGCGCAGGCGAGCGCCAGTATCAGGGCGCGATCGAGCTTCGACTGGCCGGCGAGCGAGGACTGAAAGGCCATCGAGGCCGAGCGATCCGGCCATATCCAGACCGTATGCGCGGCTTCCCATTCCCGTTCGCGCACGTACATCCGATCGTCGCGTGCAGAGCGCCGCCAGTCGATGCGCTGCGCCGGTTCTCCGGACGTAAACGGGCGAAATTGCCAGAAGGTCTCGCCGACGCCGGCGCGGCGGCGTCCGTGCACGCCGTACATCACGGTCGCAGCGACTTCTTTCGCGGCAACAAGCAGGGACGGGAGCCGGCGCGCGAGTTCGAGCGCGCCGTGCTGATGCCCGGCGCTTATGGCCGCGTCTTCGCCTTCGAGGAGCCAGGCGTCCGCCATGTGTGTCAGCCGATCCGCTCGACGAGCCGGGCGACAACGCCGCCGATGGTTTCGCCTTCCGCGCGGGCTGCAAAGGTCAGCGCCATGCGGTGTTTCAGCACCGGCTCGGCCAGTGCGGCCACATCGTCGAGCGACGGCGACAGGCGGCCGCCGACAAGCGCCCGGGCGCGGGTGGCGAGCATGAGCGCCTGAGCGGCGCGCGGGCCGGGGCCCCAGGCAATGTGCTTCGTGATCGCCGATTCACCTTCGCCGGGACGGGCGGCGCGAACAATATCGAGAATCGATTCGACGATGCGGTCGCCCACCGGCATGCGGCGCACGAGGCGCTGGATCGACATCAGGTCTTCGGCGGACATGGCGCGCGCCGGCGCGGCCGCAGCTTCGCCGGTCGTTTCGATAAGAATGCGCTTTTCGGCTTCGCGGCTCGGATACAGCACGTCGATCTGCATGAGGAAGCGGTCGAGCTGGGCTTCCGGCAGCGGATAGGTGCCTTCCTGCTCAAGCGGGTTCTGGGTCGCCAGAACGTGGAACGGGCGCGGCAGGTCGTGGCGCTCGCCGGCGACGGTGACGTGATATTCCTGCATGGACTGCAGCAGCGCCGACTGGGTGCGCGGGCTGGCGCGGTTGATTTCGTCGGCCATCAGAAGCTGGGCGAAGATCGGGCCGCGGACGAAGCGGAAGGCGCGTTTGCCGTCGGGCCCTTCTTCCATGATTTCCGAGCCGAGAATGTCGGCCGGCATCAGGTCCGGCGTGAACTGCACGCGGCTGGCGTCGAGACCGAGGACCGTGCCAAGCGTGTCGACCAGTTTCGTCTTGGCGAGGCCCGGCACGCCGACCAGAAGGCCGTGGCCGCCAGCGATCAATGTCACCAGCGTTTCCTCGACCACCTTTTGCTGGCCGAAAATGACCGTGCCGATAGCGGCGCGCGCTGCGGCGACTTTTTCAAGTGCGGCTTCGGTCTGGCGTGCGACAGCGTCTTCGAGAGATTCCGGGGCGCTGTTCTGTCCTGCAGTCGAATTCATTGAACCTCCGCACTTGTGAGACTGGCGTTCCGGCCATGAGATCCCGGCCATGACATCCCGGCCATGACATCCCGACCATGACATCGGCAAACTATCAGTTTAGAACGGAAACAGGCATTGTCGATTGGCTGTCCGTCAAAATTCGCGTGATAACGATTTCTGACCCCAGATTATGGCGGAATGGGGCTGTTGAAAGTGAAATAACGGTAATGTCCGGCAAGTCGCGAAATAATGATCCGGCAGACGCCAAGTCGGGCCTTGACAGCATAGTGCGGGCTGCCCGCGACGCTGCGGGCAAGCAGCTTCCGCCGGTGCACTTGTGGAATCCGCCCCATTGCGGCGATATCGGCATGCGCATCGCGGCCGACGGAACGTGGTTCTACCGCAATTCGCCCATCGGCCGCATGGCGCTGGTCAAGTTGTTCGCGACAATCCTGCGCAAGGATCCGGACGGACATGTGCTTGTAACGCCAGTCGAAAAGGTGTCCGTCGAGGTCGAGGACGCGCCGTTCGTGGCGGTCGAAATGCAGCGCGAAGGCGATGGCGGCAGCCAGACCTTGCATTTCCGCACCAATGTCGACGACTGGGCTCCTGCAGGGCCGGATCACCCGATGCGATTCGAACCGGGGCCGTCCGGCGGGCTGAAGCCCTATATCCGCGTGCGGGCGGACCTTTGGGCCCTGGTAAGCCGGGCGCTGTTCTACGATCTTGTCGAACTTGGCGAAACGCGCATGGTGGACGGGCAGGAGATGTTCGGCGTAGCCTCGCAGGGAATGTTTTTCGCCATGGCTCCCGCGGCGGAACTTGAAACCGGCGACGACTGAGTCGGGCAAACACTGAAGATGCGGCAAGACCTATGCGGAAAGACTTCCCTTCATCCCAAAACAGTTTTCCGGTTCCGGCGCCATTCTCGCCCGGCGAGACCCTGGCGCGCCTCCGGGATCGCCTGACATTCGATCTGGCGGCCGATGTGTTCGATGCGCCGATCTGGCCGCCGCAGGGCGACCATGCGCTCAATCCCGATTTGTCCGCCGCCCCCGTCCGGGCCAAGCCCGCAGCCGTTCTGGTACCGCTCATTGCCCACGACGAAGGCGTCAACGTCTTGCTGACCCTGCGTACATCGAAGCTACGCAATCATGCCGGGCAGGTAGCCTTTCCCGGCGGCCGCATGGATCCTGAAGACGCAAGTCCCACGCAAACGGCAATGCGCGAGGCGCTGGAGGAAATCGGACTCGATTTCGGCCATGTCGAGCCTCTGGGCTATCTCGAGCCCTACCAGTCCGGCACGGGGTTCCGGATCATTCCGGTAATCGGCCTGGTGCGGCCGGGATTTACGCTGACGCTGAACGAACACGAAGTCGACGACGCATTCGAAGTGCCGCTGTCCTTTCTCATGGGCGAAGACAATCACACCCGCCATCGCTGGGAACGCGATGGCGTGATGCGCGAGAGCTGGGCCATGGCATACGGCGAACGTTTCATCTGGGGCGTAACGGCGGGCATCATCCGGCGGATGTGGGAAAGGCATTATCGCCCATGAGCGGCACAGCCCGGCCGCAAGCCGCCGCGCGCGTCGTTGACGGCATGCTGATTGATGCGCCTTTCCTCGACGAGCCGTCTTTACAGCGGGTCATGACCTGCCTGAACGGCGATGGGGCCGAAACGCGGATCGCTGGCGGCGCAATCCGTAATGCGCTCTTGGGCGAACCTGCCCCGGATGTCGATCTGGCGACGACGGCCCTGCCCGAAGAAGTCACCCGGCGCGCGCAAGCTGCGGGTATGAAGGTTGTGCCGACCGGTTTCGAGCATGGGACGGTCACAGTGATCGCCGATGGCGTTCCCTTCGAAGTCACCACTTTGCGGGAAGACGTCGAAACCGACGGCAGACGCGCGAGGGTCCGCTTCGGCGGGGATTTCGAAGCCGACGCGAAGCGACGCGATTTTACGATCAATGCGCTCTTCGTCGATGCGCAGCGGCGCATTCACGACTACGTCGGCGGACTCGACGATATCGCCCTCCGGCGTGTGCGCTTTATCGGCGAGGCGCGCGTGCGGATTGCGGAAGATTATCTGCGCATCCTGAGGCTGTTTCGGATTCACGCCGCCTATGGCGAGGGCGAAATAGACCGGGAAGGCCTGCAGGCCGCGATCGCGTGCCGGCATGGCCTGCTTGGTCTGTCGCGCGAACGCATCGGCGCGGAATTGCAGAAGCTGCTTGCGGCGCGCGGCGCACCCGCCGCCGTAACCGCGATGGCGGACGCCGGAATAGCTGGCATGCTGATTTGCGGGGTTCCCAATCCGGCGCGGCTGAGCAGGCTTGCTGCGGCGGAAGCGGCGCAGGGACTGGCGCCGGACGCTACCTTGCGCCTGATCGCGCTCACAGTGCTCGTTCACGAAGACGCCGAACGCCTGCGCGATCTGTTGCGACTCTCGAACGCACAGACGGCGCGGATGCGTCAAAGCGCCGATGCTTTTGCAGCATTGCGGTTGGCAACCGAGCCGCCGCCGAAGACCGATCTTGTACGCATGCTGTTTTTGCACGGACGGCGTGCAGCGATGGACGCGCTGCTGCTGTTGCAAGGCGGCAATGCACACATGCGTGACGATGCAAGCTGGCGTTCGGCTTACGCGTTTCTGCACGATACGCCGGAACCGCGCCTGCCGTTTTCCGGCGCGGAACTGATGCAGCGCGGCGTGCAGGGCGGCCCGGCGCTCGGCGCGATGCTCAAGCGGTTGCAAGCCGCATGGATACGTGCGGGCTTTCCGAAAGAACCGGCTGTGCTGGCGCGGTTGCTCGAGGATGCGCTCAAGGGCTAGCGGCGCATCCGGGCTTTGGAAGATGGGACTCGCAAACGGCGGAGCTTCGCGCTACGTTACTCCCACGAGTAAGGGAGCAGCGTATGGACAGTGTCCGCAACAGACCGCGGGATGTGGTGCGTTCGCTTGCCGGGCGCGAGCGGGCGCAGCGCGGCAGCGGACGCGAGCCTGGCGAAAGCGTGTGGAAACGCCAGACCTTCACCCTGCCGCGACTCGAAGCCCGCGCCAAGGCGCGCGAATGGTTCGGCAAATATCCCAAGGCCGCCTATATGACCGAAATCGAGTTCTGGCGGGAAACGCCGGACGGCGAGATCGAGTTCACCATCCGCCGGTTGCCGAGCGCGGATTGAGCGCCGGATTTCGCCAGACCTTTTGCCGCATGCGATCACGCACAAGTTGATGCGCTGCGCGTTGCAGACAGGTGCATGCGCGCGCATGCTGGCCGGAACATCCTCGCGCAACGGATAACAGCATGTATCGCGACGCCCTCGGACTGGAGATGACATGCGCCTCGCAGGCGGCTGCCGAAGCATACGATCATGTCGTCGACGGCTATACGCGAAACCGCAACGACACGTCGCAGCGGTTGAAAGCGCTGCTGGCCGTCGATCCGGAATGCGTCATGGCGCATGTCATGCGCGGTTATTTCACGATGGGCGCGTTCAATGCCGGCAATGCCGGCTTCATCCAAAAGTGTCTGGCGGATGCGCAAAAATTCGCCGCCAGTGCGACGGCTCGCGAACAGGCGCATGTCGCGGCGCTCGAGGCGTGGGCTCGCGGCGATACGGACCGGACGATGGCGATTTGGGAAGAGATCGGCGCGGCCTGGCCGCGCGACCTGCTGGCCTTCCGACTGCATCATTTTCTGGGTTTCTGGCTCGGCAGGCCGGAAGCGATGATGGCACATGCGGAGCGGGTGGCGCCGAATTGGAACAGGCTGTTGCCGGGGGTTGCCACAATCCATGCCTGCCGCGCCTTCGCGCACGAGGAATGCGGTTCCTACACGATCGCCGAATATGCGGGGCGCACCGCTATCGATATCGATCCGGGCGACATCTGGGCGACGCACGCCATCGCGCACACTTACGAGATGCAAGGCCGGCGCGACGAGGGCCTCGTTCTGCTGGCCGCGCTTGAGCGGCATTGGGACGGTGGCAACAATCTGCTGCACCATCTGTGGTGGCACCGGGCGCTGTTTCATTACGATCGTGGCGAATTCGATGCTGTGCTGGACCTTTACGATCACAAGTTCCGCAAGCTCGATTCCGAACTGACGATGCAGATGCCGGATCTTTACATCGACGTGCAGAATGCGGTTTCGATGTTGTACCGGCTGGAGATGGCCGAGCATTTTACCGGCAGCCGTTGGGACGAACTTGCGGACAAGGCCGAAAAGCGCGGCGGCGATTGTTCGAATGCCTTCACGCTGCCGCACTGGATGCTGGCGCTGGTGCGGACCGAGCGCTTCGCCGCAGCGGAAAGGCTATTGCAGGAAGCGGAGGCCTTCGCCCAAGGCGCACACGCGGCGCAAGCGCATATCGTCCGCAAGGCGGCGTTGCCGGTGTGCGAAGCAATTTTCGCAGACGCGCGCGGCGAGCCTGCGCAAGCGCTTCAACGTATGCGTCCTGCGCTTGGCGCCATGCATCTGCTCGGCGGCTCGCATGCGCAGCAGGATTTGCTGGAGCGGGTCTATGCCGGCATGGCCATGCGTGCCGGTTCGGATGCGGACTTGCGACTGATCCTGCAGCGCGTGCGCGCAAAGAGACCGGCGCCTTTGGACGAACGGACCGCGTGGCGGGGTATCGAGGCCGCAGGGTAGAGCGGCTGTCCGGACGCTCGAATAATTATGTTGCAATTTCTCCAAACCGGGCGGACCATCCGGCGTTGCGCCTGAAGAGCCAACGAGCCCGCGCCAAACCTGCCGCGGGCTGGGGAGGTAAACATGAGCGATACGACAAATGGACGGCCGAAACTTCTGTTTCCCGCCTTGCGCGGTTTCTACGATACGATGGAGCCGGTGTCGTGGCTCATCATTCGCATCGCCGTGGGCTGGAATCTGCTGATCCACGGATATCCGAAAATTCTGACGCGCGGACCTTCCGCCTACGTGAAGGGTTTCAATGCGCAGGGCTTCGATCCGGCGATGCCGTGGATCTACGCGGCAATAGGCATCGAGTTCTTTGGCGGCATTGCACTCATCATCGGTCTGTTTACGCGCTTCTTTGCCGCCGCCGCTGCGGTTCAGATGTTCATCATCATGTGTCTGTACTGGAAGAACGGTTTTGCATGGACCGCGCGCGGGTACGAATATGTGCTGATGTGGGGGCTGATCTGTTTTGCGATTTCGCTGCGCGGTGGCGGCCCCTACTCCGTCGACCGGGTGATCGGCAAGGAACTCTGATCCCGCCGCTATGCGGTAAGAGAAAAGGCTCCGGCAAGTGCGGAGCCTTAACTTTTCCCGGGAAAGTTACCGGCGGCGCCTATTTCAGCGTGCCGCCGAGCAGCTTCGATGCGCGCAGCAGGACGTCCGTGTCCGCTTCCATCATCGATTTGGCGATGGCGAAAGCCTCTTCGCCGCTGGAATATTCGATGTCGCGCTTGGACTTGGCGGCGTCCGTGAGAAAATCCTTGTCGTGCAGCGTGTCCTTGAAGGCTTTCTTGAGGGCGGCGAGACGGTCGGCCGGCACGCCGGGCGTCGTCACCATCGGGCGCGAGATGCCCATGTCGGACGACAGGAATGTAAGATATTTCCTGTCCTTGTCGTTCTTCGCCAGTTCCAGCATCAGCGGCACGTCTTTCAGATCGGGCGCGCGCTTGAGGCCGATCTGCACGAGGATATGGATTTTCTTCTCCTTCAGCCAGTGCGGATGGCCGCTCTTCCAGGACGCCCAGCTATTGGAGCCGCGGCCGCCGACTTCGCCCTTTTCCATCGCGATGTTGACCCGGCTGCCGCCGCGATAGCCGGTGACGATCTTGAACTTCGTACCGAGCACTTCGTTCATGACGGCAGGATAGACGTAGGACGTCGAGGCTGTGCCCGGCGCGCCGACGACGAGTTCCTTTTTGTAGACATCCTCGATCTTGGTAATGCCTGTCGTGTGCCAGGAGTTGATGACGTTCGGCGAATTGGTGGTGTTCCCAAGCCAGCCGAATTCGCGCACGTCGAATGTCACGCCCTTCTTCTTGATCGCCTGCAGCACCGGCATGTTCTGGAACAGCATGTGCAGCGCGGTGCCGTCGCGCGGGGCCTTCAGGTACAGCCAGTTTGCGGCCACTACACCAATGCCTCCGGGCATGTTCTGAACGATGACGTTGGGTTTGCCGGGCAGCATACGGCCAAGGTGGCGGGAAATGAGCCGCGAACGCAGGTCATAGTCGCCGCCGGTGGCTGCCGGCACGACGATGGTGACGGTCTTGCCCTTGTAGAAGTCGGCTACCGAATCTGCATGTACGGGAGACGATACGGCGGCGAAAATCGTTGCGGCTGCCAATACGGATGTGCGGTTCAATGATCCCTCCCAGGGTATGAAGTTGTTCTTGTGTGTTTCATACACCGAACGCCCCGGTGCGTCACGCCCATTTCGGGGTGAAGTCAGTCCACGATATCCGGCGTTTTCCAGGCCAGATGCTGGCCGCCGTCGACGCATATCAGTTGTCCAGTCACGCTTGCCGCGCCAGCGAGATAGACGACGGCAGCTGCCACATCCGCCGGGGCAACAGCGCGTTGCAGCGGTATATTGGCGATTTCGCGCTGGAAACCGCTATCGCCCTCGTTGGTATTCGGCAAGACCGGGCCCGGGCCGACCGCATTGACGCGGATGTCCGGCGCAAACGCCTGCGCCATGGTCTGGGTTGCGGTCCAGAGCGCGGATTTCGTCAAAGTGTAGGTGAAATATTGCGGGTTGAGCCGCCAGACGCGCTGGTCGGCAATATTGACGATGGCGCTGCCCGGACGCCGGCAATGTTTCGCAAAAGCGCTCGCAAGAAAAACCGGGGCGCGGAGATTAACGGCGAAACACCTGTCCCAATCGGCAGGATCGAGCGTCTCCGGGCTGTCGGGTTCGAAAATCGACGCGTTGTTGACGAGCAAGGCAAGGCGTCCCGAGGCGGCGTCCGCGGCTTCCGTCATGAGATTTGCCGGTGCGGAACGATCTGCGAGGTCCGCGACGAGAGTATGGCAGACTGCTCCGGCGCCAGAGAGTTCCGCCGCAAGCTTCTGCGTATCGGCGTGCGAGCGCTCGCTGGCGTGCAGGACGAGGTCGTATCCAGCCCCCGCCAGCGCCCGCGCGATCGACGCGCCGATGCGGCGGGTTGCTCCAGTCACGATCGCCACGTTTCGTTTCGCCATGCCGCGCCTTTCCGGTTCGTGTTTGCGGACAAATGAAGATGCTGCCGCGTCAGAGATTGGCCAGTATTCGCGCAATTTGCCCGGTCCGGCAAAAAATTGCTCTGTCCGCGGATGACAAAACGCTTTTTGCTCCCCAGGGCCGATGATTTTTGTGCGGATCCCGCAGAGGCAACTGCAATCAGCCAATGTTGTTTGCGTATTAAGGTTTTACTAACCAATCAAGTCTTGCGGAATTGGCAGTGGAACGGGGCATTTAACGATCCGTTAAGCATTTTTTACTGCAAAATTTGGATGTAATTCTAAAATAAAACTCGATTTAATACATGAAACATATTTCAATCTATATTTCGCCACATCCCTGAATATTTGAAAACCGACAAGTATAAACAGTTCATTTACGATCTGTTCGTTATGAACGAACCATCAACGCGATGCGAGAGGTGTTTCGCAAGCGAGCTTACGAGTGCTGGAGTACGGGTTATGAGAACGTTGTTTGCTGCCGCCGCGCTGGCGTCACTGGTTGCCCTTCAGGGCGCTGTGGCCGCCGATTTGCCGTCCAACCGCGCGCCCTATTCGCCGGAGCCGATGTCGGCCCCCGCCCGGGGCTATGTCTGGACCGGTTTCTACGCCGGCGTGAATGCCGGATACAGCTGGGGCTCTTTCCACAACGGGTCGGCCAATCTGCTGGGCAAGCCGAGCGGCGCCGCTATTGGCGGCCAGATCGGCTACAACCACCAGATGAGCAATTTCGTGATTGGCGTCGAAGGCGACATCGCATGGAACGGCGGCCGTTCGAAGAAAGTGTTTCCCGGTCCGGTCTACACGAACGGCAGCCTCGACTGGTCGGGCTCGCTGCGCGCCCGCGCAGGTTTTGCCGCCGACCGCGCACTCGTCTATGCGACTGGCGGCTACGGCTTCGCACAGGTGAAGGGAACGGTGAACGATACGGTTATTCCCGCAGTGTTCAACGCGTCGTCGGTGCGGCATGGCTGGACTGGCGGCCTGGGCATCGAATACGCCTTTACCAACAACATCTCCGCCAAGGCCGAATATCTTTATGCGAGCTACGGTTCGAAAACGATTTTCGCGCTGCCCTATCTCACCGGATCGGGCGTGACAACCTCGACCGTCCGGGCCGGCGTCAATTATCACTTCTAGCCGCCGCTGCGGCAGGCCTGACAACTGCATGCGCCTCAAGTCGCGCCCCCGCCCGTGCGGGGGCGTTTTGATTCCTGCACCGTTGTGGTCATGGAACACGTCGCTGTCTTTTGCGCTTTCGCGCAGGGTCGCAAGCCGGTATGCTGACGCCGTCAAGACATGGCCTGCCTTTGACGCTTGCGGCTGCGTGCCGCAAGCGTCCTTCGCAATGGCTGATGTGCTTGCACCGGTTTGCCGTGTTTTCCGCATGGCAGGAGGGATTATTGCGCCGCGCAATTTTGCGGCGCGGGTCCGGTATAGCAGGAGAGATAAAATGGGTTTGTGGAGTTTCGCCAAGTCTGTTGGCGCTAAGGTATTTGGCTCCAGCGAAGCGCAGGCGGCCGATGCCGACACGCTGAAGAAGGAAGCCGAAAAGTACGGTCTCGACACGTCGAAACTGGACATCAAGGTCGAGGGCGACAAGGTCGTGCTGAACGGCGATGTCGGCACGCAGGAAGAAGCCGAAAAGATCGCGCTGGCGCTCGGCAACACGATGGGCATTGCGGCGGTCGAAAACAACCTCAAGCCGGCCGACGGCGCATCCGAATCGCGGACCTACGAGGTCAAGAAGGGCGACTCGCTGTGGAAGATCGCCGAGGCCATGTACGGCAAGGGCAAGGGCTCGAAATATCCCGTGATCTTCGAAGCCAACAAGCCGATGCTGTCCGACCCGGACAAGATCTACCCCGGCCAGCTGCTGCGCATTCCGGCGATCGATTGATTTTTTCCGCGCGCCCGCTGCGCCGGACCTGAAAACGAAAAAGCCCCGGTTTGCGCCGGGGCTTTTTTGTTGTCTGGATTGCGGGCAGGTTACTCCCCCGGCGGCACCTTGTTGGCGTTGGCCTGTTCTTCGGTCAGATAGACCTTGCCGCCCATCTCGATGAATTTTTTCGACATTTGAGCCATGCCTTCGAGCGCTGCCTTTTCGTTGCCGAGCAGTTCCTTTGCTTCCTCGCGCAAATCCTGCGTGATTTTCATCGAGCAGAATTTCGGCCCGCACATGGAGCAGAAATGCGCGGTCTTGTGCGCGTCTTTCGGCAAGGTCGCGTCGTGGTATTGCCGCGCCGTATCCGGGTCGAGGCCGATGTTGAACTGGTCCTCCCAGCGGAAGGAGAAGCGCGCCCGGCTCATGGCGTCGTCGCGCAGTTTCGCCGCCGGATGGCCCTTGGCAAGGTCCGCAGCATGGGCGGCGATGCGGTAGGTGACGACGCCGGTCTTCACGTCGTCGCGGTCTGGCAGGCCGAGATGCTCCTTCGGCGTGACGTAGCAGAGCATCGCCGTGCCGAACCAGCCGATCATCGCCGCGCCGATGCCGGACGTGATGTGGTCGTAGCCCGGCGCGATGTCGGTGACGAGCGGCCCGAGCGTGTAGAACGGGGCCTCGTGGCATTCCTTCAGCTGCTTATCCATGTTGGCCTTGACCTTGTGCATCGGCACATGGCCCGGGCCTTCGATCATGACCTGACAACCCTTGTCCCAGGCGATCTTCGTGAGTTCGCCGAGCGTTTCCAACTCGCCGAACTGTGCTGCGTCGTTCGCGTCAGCGCCCGAGCCCGGACGCAATCCGTCGCCCAGCGAGAACGAGACGTCATACTTGCGCATGATGTCACAAATCTCGTCGAAGCGCTCGTATAGGAAGCTTTCACGATGGCCGGCAAGGCACCAGCGCGCCATGATCGAGCCGCCGCGCGAGACGATGCCGGTGACGCGATTGGCGGTCAGCGGCACGTATTTCAGGCGCACGCCGGCGTGGATAGTGAAATAGTCGACACCCTGTTCTGCCTGTTCGATGAGCGTGTCCTTGAAGACTTCCCAATCGAGTTTCAGCGGGTCGCCACCGACCTTTTCCAACGCCTGATAGATCGGCACCGTGCCAATCGGCACAGGCGAATTGCGCATGATCCAGTCGCGGATGTTGTGGATATTGCGGCCCGTCGACAGGTCCATGACCGTGTCTGCGCCCCAGCGGATAGCCCAGACAAGCTTCTCGACTTCTTCGGCAACCGAAGACGTCACAGCCGAATTGCCGATGTTGGCGTTGACCTTGACGAGGAAGTTGCGGCCGATGATCGTCGGTTCCAACTCGGGGTGGTTGATGTTGGCGGGAATGATTGCGCGGCCGCGGGCGATTTCGTCTCGCACGAATTCGGGCGTCACGAATTCCGGAATCGCCGCGCCCCAGGAGTTGCCGTCCGCGACATTGGCGGCAGCATCGGCGAGCGCCTTTTCGCGGCACAGATTTTCGCGGTGCGCGACATAGACCATTTCCTCGGTGATGAGGCCGGCCTTGGCGAACTCGTATTGCGTTATGAGCTGGCCGTCGCGCGCGGCGCGCGGTTCGGTCACGGCCGGGCAGGGTGGAACGAGCTTGTCGGCGCCGACGTTGCCGTTGTCGACGTCCTTGATGGTGCGGCCGCTGTAGTTGTCGGTATTGCGGCGCGCAATCCACGGATCGCGAATGCGCGGCAGGCCCTTCGACAGGTCCACCGTATAGTTCTGGTCCGTATAGGGGCCGGTCGGATCGTAGATGCGCAGCGGCGGTTCGAGCGGGTCGGTCAGCGTCAGTTCGCGATAGGGAACGTGGACGTCAGCGTGGTCCTTTGGTGTGTAGTAGACCTTGCGCGATCCCGGCATCGGGCCGGTCGTGACTGTTTCGGGTACGAGCGAATCCGGCTTGTGCTGGTAGTTCATGGTGCATCCTCCAATACGTGTGCATTGGCATCGGGCGGGGCCCGTTGCGTTCCGTTGCGGAGCACTGGTGATTGGCGGATGTGGGCGAGGCTATGGGCGATTGCCGCTCTGTCCTCTGCCGCCTGCCATCCCTACGCCGGTCCTAACCGGATCAGGTTCTACGGGTGTGCTCTCAGCCGCACGATCGTCAAGACCGGCGGCACCCCTGGCAGAAGGAAGACTAGCTTTCCTGTCGTCCCGGCGCAATGGCTGAGGTGCGAAGTTGTATTTGATTGCCGTTGACCGCAAGCGCGGCTTGGGCACAATCGCGCCTGCACAAGGTCGATACAGACGCTTTGCCGGGAGGTTCGTGATGGCGAGAACCAGGCGCGATGCATTCGTTGAAACGGGCATGATTGCGCCGGGACCGGAGGGTGCGCTGCGCGGTACGTTATGCCAACCAATGGAAGCGGCTTGCGATGTCTGCGTCGTGATAGTGCCGGGTTCTGGTCCGACAGACAGGAACGGCAATCAGGTAGCCCTGTTTCCTTGTAGTTTGGAAATGTTGGCGCATGGACTTGCCGATGCAGGCATCGCCTCGCTCCGGGTCGACAAGCGCGGCATGTATGGTAGCGTCATGGCTCTCGCCAATGCCAATGATGTTGCCATTGGGGAATATGCTGATGACGTAGCAACATGGGCATCGGAAATACGGTCGCAAACCGGCATGTCCCGTGTTTACGTTCTGGGCCATAGCGAAGGCGGACTGGTCGCCCTGGTTGTGGCAGCGCAAAGGCAGGGCGTGAATGGCGTCGTGCATCTGTGCGCCGCGAGCCGGCCATTTGCCGAAGTCCTTCTGGAACAATTGGGCCCGAAGCTGCCGGATGCGGCATTGCGAACTAATCTTGAAAGTGTGATTGCCGCGCTCGCTTCAGGAAAATCCGTCGATGCTGCGGATATTGCCCCGCCCCTTTTTCCGCTGTTCGGGCCTCATATCCAAAGGCTCATGATCAGCTCAATGTCCCATGATCCCGCGCAACTGGCCGCTGATCTCGATATGCCAATGCTTGTCGTTCGTGGTCGTATGGATTTTCAGATCAAGATTGCCGACGTGCAGCGACTGGTGGATGCCAATGCAAATGCCGAGCTCCGAATTTTCGATACAATGAATCATGTGCTGAAAACGGTCAGTTCACCTGAACCCGCCGCACAAGCCAATGTTTATCGCGATCCGGCGATCCCGCTTGCCGACGGCCTGACAGCGGCGATTGCAAATTTCATCCTGCGGAATGAACAACGCCGCGCGTGAGAGGTTCGACGCCATGGGGCGTATGTCATTCGTGATAATGCCTGTTTTACCGGCATTTGTTCTGGTGATGTCACCGGCTGCTGCCGCCGAACGCGGCTCATGGCGCCCCTTGCCCGACGCCATTTGGCAGGCCATGCAGGGAACCTCCTGGCATCCGGGGCGCGGCTGCCCCGGCCGCGAGGCGCTTGCGCTTCTTGCCGTGCCATACCGCGATTTTTCCGGCCACGCGCAAACCGGCCAGCTTGTCGTCGCACGCAGTGTCGCCGTTCCGGTGCTGACCGCATTCGCAGCCATCTACCGGAGCGGTTTCCGCATAGAGCGTATGGAGCCGGTGTCGCGCTTTGGCGGCGACGATGCCCGCTCGATGGCGGCGAACAACACCAGCGGTTTCAATTGCCGCAGCGTTCCGGGCACGAACAGACTATCCGATCACGGCCGCGGGCTGGCTATCGATATCAACCCGGTGCAGAATCCCTGGGTGCAGGGAGGTGTCGCCGATCCTCCCACCGGCAGCGCCTGGGCCTTGCCGACGCAAAGGCGCACCGGCGCGCACCCGGGATTGATTACGCCCGGTGGGCCTGTTGTGCGCGCTTTCGGCCAGATCGGCTGGCGTTGGGGCGGGAACTGGCGCAATACGAAGGATTACCAGCATTTTACCGGGCGAAGGCGCTGATCGATGGATTTTTGCCCAATTCTATCTATCTATCGCCGGACTTGCACTGCGGATCGGAACAAGGCGCAGGCCTGTCCCACTTGACGGGCGGGCTGGAGCAGGGCAAACGAAACAGCAATAGAAAGTTTTTCAATACGGGAAGGAAAGGCAGCTAAACATGTCTACGGCTACATCGAATATCCGGCTCGTTTCCGACAACGCCGCGCTTCCCGACGGGGTCCGCGTCTCCCAGATCAAGACAAACATCGGCTCTTATATTTCCGGCTACCGGTTCGACGGCGAGACAGTCAGCAACGGTTTTCGCGCGGCCATGCGCGAGCTTTTGCACAATCGCGGTCTGGTGATTTTTGAGCCAGGCACGGTGACGGCGGAGAACTTCACGAAATTCGCGGGGTTTCTGGGCGAATTCTTCAACTACGCCGGGCCTCACACGCCGCGCGCGCCGGAAAATCCCGACGCCACAATGATCGATTCGGCGAAGGACAAGAACCTGCGCAACCACGTCTGGCATGCCGACGGCGGTTTCCGCGCCGACGCTCCGGCCTTTACGGCGCTGTTCGGCAAGCAGATTCTGGAAGGCGCCGGCGATACAATGTTCGCCAATGCACGCTGGGTGTACGAACAGCTCGATCCGCTGTTCGCCCAGTATCTGGAATCGCTGACGGTCATCCAGTCGCCGGACGCCACCGGCCATATCACCGACCGCTATACCGATCCGGAAGAAGCGGCCCAGGCGCGGTTGCGGATGCCTCCCTTCGCCATGCCGCTGATCCGCGTGCATCCGGTTACCGGGGCCAAATGGGTAGCTGTCAATGAATCCTACGCCGGCTACATCAAGGGCGTCAGCCGCGTTCACAGCCAGAACATCCTTGGTATCCTGTTCGACATGATCAAGTCCCCGGACGCGACCTGCCGGATCGAGTGGAAGCAGGGCGCTTTGGCCGTTTGGGACAACCGTGTCGTGCAGCATCGCGCAGTCAAGGACTACGCGGGCACTGCGCGCCGCATCCTGTATCGCTGCACGATGACTGCGTGAGGACCGGCGGGATGGCTGGCAAAGCAGATCCCCGTTCGGGCGTTCTTGTTTCGGTTGCAGATCTCGCGGCTGCGCTGGAGGCCGGAAAACATGTCGTGCTGCTGGATGTCAGCGACGACCTGACAACCGCTCCCCTGGAGCGGCCGGTTATTCCCGGCGCTTTTGCCGTCTCGCTGGCTTCGGACATTTCCGGACCGCCGACGAAAGAGGGCGGCCGGCGGCCGCTGCCGGATATCGCCGTGCTGCAAGAGACCGTGCGGGGCTGGGGCGTTCACGCGGAGAGTCTCGTCGTCGTTTACGACAATGCCGGCGGCGCGCAGGCAGGCCGGGCGTGGTGGACGTTCCGCTGGGCCGGGCACGAAAACGTGCGGCTTCTCGATGGCGGGTTGAAGGCCTGGCAGGCCGCGGGCAAGCCGGTGGCCGATCAGCCGCAGCACATTGCAGGCGGCGGCACGGTTACCCTCAGCGCCGGGCATCTGCCGGCGATGGATGCCGACGGGGCGCAGCGGCTGTCGCGCCGGGGTATATTGCTCGACGCCAGGGGCAAGGCTGCCTATGAAGGCGAGGCCGGCAAGCCGAAAACCGGGCATATTCCCGGGGCTGTGTGTGCACCGTCCGCGCAGACGCTGGACGCCAACGGCTGCTTCAAGTCGAGCGAAGAATTGAAAGCCCATTTCGCTGCGCTTGGGGCGGACGGTTCGGTGGCAGCAGGCGTTTACTGCGGCAGCGGCAACGCCGCCTCGCATCTGCTCGCGGCCATGCATGTGGCGGGGCTGGAAGCGCCGCTTTACGTCGGCTCGTGGTCGGCGTGGAGCGAAGACCCGGCGCGTCCGGTGGCGCAGGGCCCGGAGCCGGGTTAGAAAAACGCCCGGAATATTTTTAACCGGAGCCGCAGGCGTCAAGCCGCGGCTCCGTTTCGCATTCGCGATCGGATGCGCATTGCAAACACAGAAGAGGCACGACCATGGACGACAGGGCAGCAGCGCAGATCCACGCACCGCTTGATCTGCGCGAGCATTTGCGGCGGCTCGAAGAGCAGGGCCTGCTGACGCGCATCGACGAACCGGTCAACAAGGACACGCAATTGCATGCGCTGGTGCGCTGGCAATTCGTCGGCGGTCTGCCGGAAGATGCGCGGCGCGCGTTCCTTTTCACCAACGTCTACGGCGCGGATGGACGCAAGTTCGATACGCCGGTCGTGGTCGGTGTCTTCGCCGCCAATCCGGCGATTTACGCTGTCGGCATGGGCGTGCCGGTTGCCGAGATCGGCAATGTCTGGAACCGGGGCATTGCCGCGCCCATCGAGCCGGTGAGGGCAGACAACCCGCCGTGCCAGGAAATCGTCTGGCAGGGCGAGGATTTGCGCAAGCCGGGTGGCGGTCTTGCGGCGCTGCCGATTCCGATTTCCAGCCCGGGTTTCGATTCCGCGCCCTACCTCACCGCGACTTTGTGCGTGACGAAGGACCCCGAAAACGGCATCCGCAACATGGGAACCTATCGCGCCGGACTGAAGGCGACGGACCGGCTCGGCGTGCGCATGGCGACCCGGCTGACGGGCGCGGGCGGCTATGCGCACTGGCTGAAGTACAAGGAGCGCGGCGAACAGATGCCGATCGCCATCGTGCTTGGGGCGGCGCCGATCATCCAGTACACCGGCCCGCAAAAGCTTGCCATCGACACCGACGAAATGGCGGTTGCTGGCGGGCTTGCCGGCGCGCCGCTGCGGGTCACCAGGGCTCTTACGGTCGATCTAGAAATACCCGCCGATGCGGAGATTGTTGTCGAGGGATTGATCGACACCGACATGGTGGAGCCGGAAGGTCCCTTTGGCGAAAGCCACGGCCATATCGCGCTTGAAGAATTCAACATGACGATGCATGTGACCGCGATCACGATGCGCAAAAATCCGATCCTGCCGTCTATCGTCAGCCAGGTGACGCCGAGCGAATCCAGCGTCATCAAGAAGGTCGCCTACGAACCGCTCTTCCTGCATCACCTGCAGAAGGTGCTCGGCGTGAAGGGCGTCACCGGCGTCGTCATGCACGAGCCGTTGTCGAACCTGCGGCCGATCATCTTCCTGCAGTTCAAATACGGTACGCCGCAGACGGAAATCTGGCGCGCGCTGCAGGGCGCTTCGACCATGCAGGCGCAATGCGGCAAGATCGTCATCGCCGTGACGGACGACATCGACCCGCACAATGCAGATGCGGTGTTCTGGTCGATGGCCTATCGCTCGAACCCGATCAAGGACATCATGATCGTACCGTACCGTTCGCGCACGCACGGGCCCAAGCACGACGACACCGCCAATTCGACGCTGCTGATCGACGCCACGTCCAAGGACCTGATGCCGCCGCTGGCGCTGCCGGCGAAGGAGTTCATGGAAGACGCCAAGAAGCTGTGGGAGAAGATCGGCCTGCCGCAGCTCAGCCCGCAGGCGCCGTGGCATGGGGTGCATCTGGGCGACTGGGGCGAGCGCTGGGAGCGCTTTGCGCAGGCGGCCGTGAAGGGCGATTGGGAACGCAACGGCGAAAACTCGATGCAGCGCCGCCGGCCGTCCTCGGAAGTCAATCCGGAAACGCCGGTGCGGCGCATCGAACCGCGCGATTGATTGCGAAAGCTCCCGGCCGAATGCCGGGAGCGTCCGGGCGCCCGAAGCGCTGTCTCAGCCCTCAGGCTTTATCTTCAGCAATTTCTCCGCATTGCCGTGGGCGAATTTCTCGCGGTCGGCAGGCGACAGTTCGATCTTGTCGAGGAAGTCGCGCGCCCAGGCGTGCTGGCTGTAGGGATAGTCGACCGAGAACATCAGCTTGTCGATGCCGAAAGTCTGCAACAGCATGTTGAAGGCTGGCACGCTGTAGAAGCCCGCCGTGGTGATATGCAACTGGTCGTGCAGCATTTCGGTGACCGTGCGCTGCAGGAACTTTGGTGACAGCGGGCCGAACTGCTCGTCGAAGCGCGTGAGGGCTGCGGGCAAGCCCTCGCCCTGGTGGCCGATGACAACTTTCAGTTTCGGATGCTTGTCGAGAACGCCGGCGAGGCAAAGGCGAATGATGTGGATCGCTGCTTCCGTGTGCCAGCCGTAGCCGGCGCGCGACAGGATTGTCGGCATGGGACCCGGCAGGTTGCTGTAATAGGCCTCGCGCACCGCGGCGGGCGGAATTCCGGGATGGACGTAGAGCGGAATGTCGAGCTTCTCGCAGGTCGCAATAATTGGCTCGAAGCGTGGATCGTCGAAGAATTTGCCGTCGGTCGTGCCGTTGACCATCGTCGCCTTGAAGCCGAGTTTGGTGATGCAGCGTTCGAGTTCCTTCGCGGCCGCGTCCGGGTCGCTCAACGGCAGATGCGCGAAGCCGGCATAGCGGTCCGGGCGCTTCTTGATTTCGTCTGCTAGGATATCGTTGCAGTCGCGCGCCCAGGCCGCGGCGTCGGCGGGCGGCAGCAGGTCCGAGCCGGGGCCGGACGTCGACAGCACCTGCATGGTTATTCCGTGCTTGTCCATGTCGGCGATGCGGCTCTCGCCGAGATCAACGAGGTTCGCTTCGATCTGCGGTCGCGTTGAGGGCGCATCGGGGCGCGGGTAGCCGCGCTTGACGATCAGATCGGGGTCGATCTTCTTCATCAATTCGGCGACGCCGTAATGTTCTTCGAGTGCGATAATGCGCATGGGGGTCTCCTCCGTTCGGCGCTTGTCGTTATGGCGATTGAGGCGCCTTTTACCCGAAGGCCGCCAGCGCTGCCAGCGCTTCGTCGATGTCGGCTCCGGTATGACTGGCGCAAATCTGGAAGCGGATCTCCTCCTCGCCGCGCGGCACGACGGGATAGACAATGGCGGTGGCCAGTATCCCGTTTGCACGCAGGTGGCGCACGAGCGCGCTTGTCCTGGCACTGTCGCGCACGATCAGCGGCACAACGGGATGTTCGCCCGGTACGGTTTCGAGGCCGAGTTTCTGCAAGCCGTCGCGGAAGCGGCGGGTCACGGTGCGCAGGCGCTCCAAACGCTCGCGGCCTTGGGCTGAATCGACGAGATCGACAGCGGCGAGGGCAGCGGCTGCCTCGGCGGCGGTGATCGGGTTCGAATAGATGTATGTCGCCGCCGTTTCGCGGGCGTAGCGCACCAAAGCCGCCGCTCCGGTCATGTAACCGCCATTGACGCCGAACGCCTTGCCCAGCGTGCCGACAAGAACGTCGACCGGAGCGCCGCCGCCGGCTTCCTCCGTGCCACGGCCAGTCGCGCCGAAAGCGCCGACGCCGTGCGAATCGTCGGCGACAACGACGACATTTTCCGCAAAGTTCGCATCGTGCTTGCGGGCGATGTCCATGACGGTCCCGAGCGACGCGTGGTCGCCGCGCATGCTGAAGACGCCGTCGGTGACGATAATGGCGCGGTCGCAGGCCTGCGATGCGGCATCGAGTTTTGTCTCGAGATCGGCAAAATCCAGATGGCGATAGATGTGCTTTTGCTTTGGCCGCGACAGGGCAATCGCGTTGATGATGCAGTTGTGGTTGAGCGCATCGCTGATAATTGCCGTGCGGTCGGTCACGAGGGCAGGCAGGACGCCCAGAACGGTCGCGTAGGCGGAACTGAAGAGAATTGCGTCTTCGCGGCCATGAAACTGCGCCAGCCGCTTTTCCAGAGCCACATGCGGCGACCAGGTGCCGGAGATGAAGCGCACTGCGCCGGGGCCGGAGCCGTAGCGCTCCACGGCAGCGTCTTCTGCCTGCTTCAGAACTTCATGACCGGCGAGTCCAAGATAGCCGTTGGAGTTCATGCGCAGGAAGTGCTTTGCGCCTTCACCCTCGATGAGATAGCGCGGGCCCTTGCCGTTGGCGGCCGCGACTTCGCCCGCAAGGATTGTCTCTGCGCCTTTCAAACGATTTTCGTTCTCCAGAGACGCAAGGGTTTGCGACAACAGCGGGAGCAGGCGTTCGGTCGGCATGGCTTTCTTCCGTGTCCGTTTGCGGTTCGGCGGCGTGGCTCTAGGCTTGCCGCGCACTTTCGATGCGGGCGCGTACGCGCGCCAGCATGTCTGCGCTCATCGCGGCAAGATCGTAGCGGGGCGCAAAGTTCCAGTCTGCGCGGGCGGCGCTGGTGTCCATGCGCTGCGGCCAAGAATCGGCGATGGCCTGCCGCACCGGATCGATCTCGTAGTCGATCAAGAAATCCGGCACATGGCCGCGAATCGCTGCGGCGATGTCCTCCGGCGCGACGCTCATGGCGGAAACGTTATAGGCGTTGCGATAGCGCAGGCGCGATGCATCGGCCTCCATCAGCGCGATCATGGCGGCGATGGCGTCGGGCATGTACATCATGTCGAGGCGCGTGCCGGGCCGTAGAAAGCAGGTGTAGTGGCTGTAGCGGATCGCCTGGTGGAAAATTTCCACTGCGTAATCCGTGGTGCCGCCGCCGGGCGGTGCGACATGGGAAATGAGCCCGGGCAGGCGAAGGCCGCGCGTGTCGAGGCCGAAGCGCGTGGCGTAGTAGTCGCACAGCAATTCGCCGGCTGCTTTCGTCACGCCATAAATCGTGTTTGGCCGCTGGATTGTTTCCTGCGGCGTATCCACGCGCGGCGTCGAGGGGCCGAAGGCGCCGATGCTGGACGGGAAAAAAACGCTGCAATCGTATTGGCGCGCGGCCTCCAGCACCGTGTAGAGGCTGTTCATGTTGAGTTGCCAGGCGGTCTGCGGCCGCGTTTCGGCGGTAGCCGAGAGCATGGCGGCCAGATGGAAGATCGCGCCGACGCCGTTCCGGCGTATCGTCTCAAGTATTTGTTGCGGGTCTGTGCAGTCGAGGTGGATGTGCCGGCCCGCGAGGCTTCCGCCCGGCGGCGTCATGCGCAAATCGGATGCTATCACGCGGTCTGCCCCGTACCGCTCCTGCAGTGCAGGGACGAGTTCGGAACCGATCTGACCGTGCGCGCCGGTCACGAGGATCGTCCGGCCTTCGGCAATCGCACTCATTGATGAGGGTCCTCTGCGGGCAAGCGAAAATGTTTCGATGCCAGCAGAGTGGCTGTAGTTCGGCGCGGGATCAACCTGCCGCGGTCATTCCGCGGGCTGGGCGGCGCCGGCGCCCCGACCGGCAGGCTGGCGCACGCGCCGGCGCTTGCGGAAAAAGGTCCGCTTTAGCCAGATCCACAGGCCCGTCGTCAGCAGCAGAACAAAAGCGAGCGATAGGATGACGTTCATCACGCCGCCCCAGATGCCGAAGAAATCGCCCTGGTGGAAAATGCGCGGCAGGTTGGCCGGTAACGGCTTCAATCCGTCTTTTGTCGGCTGGTACTGGATTTGCTCCGATCCGGTGTTGACCAGCGCCATCTGGCGCGGCCCGCGGCGGCGCACGTAAACGAGCGTCGAAGGGTCGTGCTTCTGCGCCACGAGGCGCACTGCTTCGATCACGGGCAGCGCCTCGGCGCGCTGCGCGGGAGGCGTGAACGTTACGCCGTAGGTGATGAACAGGCCGGTTAGCGGGCTCAAGACAAGGAGCGGCAGCAGGAACCAGCCGGCAGCCTTGTGCCAGCCGCCGACGGTATTGATTATCCGCGGCCAGCCCATCAGGACACCAAAAAACATCGAAACCAGCATGGCGGCGGTCGACAGCGGGACCAGCCAGTCGAGATCGTAGACAAAATGTTCATGCAGTGGCCGCGCCCAGCGGTTCCAGGCGGAGAACCAGTGCCTGCGGTCGGTTTCCACGCCGGATTTGATGTCTACGGTCTTCCGCTCTTCCGCGCCGAGGATCGTCATTGTCCCGGCGGCGTGATCCATCAGGATGCCGCGCGCCGTTCCCTGAGGATCGTGTCTGGCAAGATGACTTTCCAGTTCGGTCAGTGTGATTGAGCCGGGTTTGATCGAAGTTGTCTGGACGATAGGGGCGAACGAAAGGACGAGCCCGGTCACGATAAGGGTGGCCAGCGGGATCGCGAGAATGACCGTGATCCAGCGGTGCAGACGCAAAAGCGTTGCTTGAATTCTTGGATTTTTCATAAATACAGCCTCTGAAACAACCGGAACATGGCAGTTCGCGGCGATCGTGAGGATAGGCCCGCCCCGGACGGGCCGGCAAATTATCATTTCGTAATGTGAGCGCCGGATTTGATCTTATCGAGGTTTTGGCTGTTCTTTTTTCGCGTCGTCCAGAGTTGCCGAGCGGATGCCCGCCTTGACCGCGCCGGCGCCGAGCGAAACGGCCGTGGAAGCGCCCGAGACGGCCAGCGAACCTGTTGTCGAGACAACGCTCACTGTGGTTGTCGCCACCGCAGCGGTCGTGGTTACGACGGCGCAGCCGGAGGTTGCGGAAGCGAGGCCGAGGGCGGCCAGGAAGCAGGCAAAACGAATCATGTCCTCAAGGATGGGCCGAATTGGTTACCGGAAGCCTGAGCTTTCCCGGCATTGCCATTGCCGGGCAGGGTAGGCTAAGCACCCGTCATCGCATCGCGGCCTCTCGCTGCCCGTCATTCCCCGATTTCACGCCGTTCCGAAACCTTCTTCATGTCCCAGACCGATCCCGTATCGCGCCGCCGCACCTTTGCGATCATTTCGCATCCGGACGCGGGCAAAACGACCTTGACGGAAAAATTGCTGCTCTTCGGCGGCGCCATTCAGCTTGCCGGCGAGGTGAGGGCGAAGGCCAACCGCCGCCAGACCCGCTCGGACTGGATGAATATCGAGCGCCAGCGCGGCATTTCTGTCGTGACCTCGGTGATGACCTTCGAATACGGCGGAAACGTCTTCAACCTGCTCGATACGCCTGGCCACGAGGACTTTTCCGAAGACACATACCGGACGCTGACCGCAGTCGATTCCGCCGTCATGGTGATCGACGCAGCCAAGGGCATTGAGGCGCGAACGCGCAAGCTGTTCGAGGTGTGCCGGCTGCGCGACATTCCGATCCTCACCTTCGTCAACAAGCTCGACCGCGAAACCCGCGATCCGTTCGAACTGCTCGACGAGGTGGAGGAGACGCTGGCGCTCGACGTTGCGCCGATGACGTGGCCCATTGGGCGCGGGCGGTCCTTCGCAGGCACCTACGACATGCGCAATTCGACGATCCGGCTGATCGACAAAGACGAGGAACCCATCAAAGTGAACGGGCCGGACGATCCGCGCATCGCCGAGCTCTTGCCGGAACATGAGCGCGAGATGTTCCGGGAGGAATTGTCGCTCGCAGTGGAGGCGCTCAAGCCGTTCGACAAGCAATCGTTCCTGGAGGGGCATCTGACCCCGGTTTACTGGGGTTCGGCCCTGCGGACCTTCGGCGTGCGCGACCTTATCGACGCGCTGGCGGAGTTTGCGCCGCCACCCCGTGCGCAGGAAGCGGCAGGTCGCACCGTCGACCCGCGCGAGGGCAAGATGACCGGTTTCGTTTTCAAAATTCAGGCGAACATGGACCCCAATCATCGCGACCGTATCGCTTTCATGCGGGTCTGTTCGGGCACGCTGAAGCGGGGGATGAAGGCGAGACTAAGCCGGACCGGCAAGCCGATGGCGCTGAATGCGCCGCAGTTTTTCTTCGCGCAGGAACGGGCGATTGCCGACGAGGCCCATGCCGGAGACGTCGTGGGCATTCCCAATCACGGCACTTTGCGCATTGGCGATACGCTGACCGAGGGCGAGGACATCGTTTTCCGGGGGGTGCCAAGCTTTGCGCCGGAAATCCTGCGGCGCGTGCGTCTCACGGACGCCATGAAGGCCAAAAAGCTGCGCGACGCCCTGACCCAGATGGCGGAAGAAGGCGTGGTGCAATTGTTCCTGCCGGCCGACGGCTCGCCCGCCATAGTCGGCGTCGTTGGCGCGCTGCAGCTCGATGTGCTGAAGGAGCGGCTACAGGTGGAATATTCCCTGCCGGTGGATTTCGAACCCAGCCGGTTCGAGGTCGCGCGCTGGATTTCCTCGGAGGACAAGGCGGAAATAGACAAGTTTCAAAGGCAGTTCCGTTCCGCCATGGCCGCGGATCTCGACGGTGCACCTGTTTTTCTGGCGCCGTCGGCGTGGTCGCTCAATCACGATGCGCAAAACTGGCCGAAGATTTCCTTTACCGACGTCAAGGACTACCAGAAGGCTGTGTGAGGCAATACACCTTTGCGGGTCACAGTTTTCCGGTCTTGATCTTGTCTAGATAGCGGCCCAGAACAGGCATCGGTCCAATGTGCCCGATTTCTTCGTCGACAACGGCGTAAATTTTTCCACCGCAATCCTTTTTCCACCGCCAGCAAAAGGAAATGTCCTCGCCAAGGATATCGCCATCGACTTTAATATGTTCGAAGAATGCCCAGTATTTTGGCTCCCCGTAATACTGATCGTAGGGGAATTTTGTCTTGTACGTCTCGATTTTGCCACGATCGCGCATGGTTTTCAGTGCTGCAGTCGAAATCAGCAATATCCCGGTTCCGATGGTTCCAACCTCGCAGATGCCATTGATAACCTCGAGTTTCTCGAGACCAGATGGCATGTTGACGGCATACGGGACGGCCGCGCTTAACGATTGCCGGTAGGAAATGCCCGCCGTGGGCACTTCATGATGCAACGGGATTGTCCTCAACGGACTTGCGCAGCCGACGACGTCGTGGCCGGACTTCAGCATCTTAGCAAACGCTCCGACAGTAAACGCCATGTCTGCATCGACGAAGAGTATATGTGTCGATTCAGGGTCCGCCAAAGCCTTGCTGGCCATCACGCTTCGCAAAGTATGCAAGACAGTCGCCATTTCGAGGACGATGTCCCACCCAAATCCATTCTGTCGGCAATAGTCGCTCACCTGCATGATCGTTTGCATGTATTCCTTACGGACCGTGCCATCGTAACTCGGTGTGGCGATGAGAATCTTTGTCATCAACGTCCTCTTGCGGCATAGCGGCGGAGTAGCGCTCTGCGCCGGATACGGCTCCGGCCCTTCGCCAATATGAGCAAATGCAAAATGGCATTGATCAATCTAACAGCCACGGCTCGGGCGATCAATTGAAGTGACGGCTGGCAATGGACCGGAAGGTTGCTCGCGAGGGGGCATCTGTAAGCGACCCTTAAAAAAAAGCGTCTGCGCGTGGAACCAATTGAGAAGTGGCGCTTTTCACCATAGCAATGTCTATTGACGCGATGCGCATGTAAAATGCACGCACGACAACAGGCCGATGGGATAATGGGCCCGGACGGCCGCATATGGCTTGGGGACACGTGGGATCACCCTCTGACGACGCCGGTTCACGGCGGGACTATCTCATGACAACGGCGACGGGCCGGAGCGATCGAAGCTCTGGCGCCGGTGGCGGCGCCAGCCGTTTTCTTCTGGTCGACGACCGGGGTTCGGATATTCAGAAAATTGACGAAGTTTTGCGGAGCCACGGCAGCATCGTAGAGGTGGTGCCGACCGGCGCAGCAGGGCTGCAGCTGGCGCGTGAGAAACGCTTCGATTGCGTCATCGTGGCTGCACAACTGCAGGACATGTCGGCAGTCGATTTCGTTGAAGAGATGAACCCGCGTGATGGCTCTCTGGACTCGCCCATAGTCGTTCTGGCGGATGAAGATTCATCCGAATTGGCTACGGAAGCCATGACCTCAGGGGCGTCGGACTACGTGCGGCGGAAGTTTCTCGACGACTATATATTTCCGCGCACCGTGTTTTCCGCCATTGAACGATTTCAGCTGCTTGCTGAAAGACGCCGTCATAACGCCCGCAATGCGCAACTCGCCGCCATTATCGGATCGTCGGAGGACGCCATCGTCTCGGTAGATGCCGAGCGGCGCATCCAGACCTGGAATCCCGGAGCCGAGCGGCTTTTTGGATTCTCGGAAGCCGAGGTTCTGGGATTGCGAACCGACGAATTCCTTGTCTCCGCCGGCTATTCGACGCAACCGGCCCAAATGTTCAAACGTGCGACAACCACCAAATCGTCGAAGCGATACGAAACGGTCCGAAATCACAAAAGCGGTTTGCCAATCGACGTCGAGATCACCAATTCGCCGATCCTCGACGCAAACGGCGAGATGATCGGCGCTTCCATAATCTATCGCGACATCCGGCCGGCGAAAGCAGCCGAACGCGCACTTAGAGAAAGCGAACAGCGCTTTCGCGCAATGTTTGACGCGATCGCAACTTACGCCGGTTTGCTGCGACCCGACGGCTCCATCATCGCCATCAACCGGGCGGGGTTGGAAGCGGCCGGGGTCGAGCGCGAAGAAGAAGTGGTGGGCAGGAAGTTCTGGGAAGTGGCCGCAAAGTCCGGACACGCCCGGAAACAGTTTCAAGAGATCATTGCGCGCGGCGCCAAAGGGGAGTTTTCCAAAGTCGAGCGTTCATTCCGGCTCAAGTCGGGCGAGGAGCGGTGGGTAACGTTTAGCGTGACGCCCGTGACGGGAGGGGATGGCGAAGTTTTGTTTCTGGTGCCGGAAGGGCATGACATCACCGACATCAAGAAGGCCGAGATTGAACTCGCGCGCCTTGCGGCCATCGTCGAATCTTCCGCCGACGCCATCGTCGGCAAGACTCCGGACGGCATCGTGACGAGCTGGAACGAGAGTGCGGAGGAGATTTTCGGCTACAAGGCCGCAGAGATGATCGGACAAAGCATCCGGTTGATTGTGCCAGACTCTTTGGAAACCGAAGAGGACATGGTGCTGGCTTCCGTGGCCACTGGCAAACCGGTCTACATTGAGACTGTGCGTCTGCGCCGGGATGGTACGCCCGTCGACGTCTCCCTCGGAGCCTCACCTATTTACGATTCCGCCGAACGGGTCATCGGCGCCTCGACGTTCATTCGCGACATCACGGCCCGCAAGCGGGCCGAAGAGCAGGTGCGCGAATTCGAGAACCGTTTTCGCATCATGGCCGACAAGCTGCCGCTTCTCGTCTGGATGTTAGGCAATGAGGGCATTGAGTTCGTGAATACGACCTATTGCGAGTATTTTGGTATCGCCCGGGAAGCGGCGCAGGGCAGTCATTGGCAAAGGCTGGTGCATAAGGAAGATGCCGCTCGCGTCGCAAACCAGCTGTCGCAGTGTATTGCGCAACGCACCGATTTTCACGAGGAGCTGCGCGTGCGCAATGCGGACGGACAATGGCGGTGGCTCGAGAGCTGGGCGCAGCCCTATTTCTCGGCGTCCGGAATTTACCAGGGCCATATTGGCGCGAGCGCTGATGTAACCGAGCGCAAGGAAAACGACACCCAGATTCGCCTGCTGATGCGGGAGGTGAACCACCGCTCGAAGAATCTTCTGGCGGTTTTGCAATCCATCGTCCGCCAAACGGCGCGCGACGCCAGCCCCGTCAGTTTTGCCAAGGAATTTGCAGAACGGCTCCAGAGCCTGTCGGCCTCGCAGGATTTGATGATAGCCGGCAATTGGGTAGCGGTCCGGCTCAGCGATCTGGTCGAGTCGCAACTGGGGTATCTGGGCAGCACGCTGGTTGCGCGATGCACGCTCAGTGGTCCGGTCATCCGTCTTACGCCGGCCGCCGCGCAGGGGATCGGCATGGCGATCCACGAGCTTGCTACGAATGCGGTGAAATATGGCGCTTTTTCCACGGATTCGGGACATATCGCCATCACGTGGGACAGCGATGAGAGCGACACAGGCGATTTCCACATGAGCTGGGTGGAGTCTGGCGGCCCCCCCGTATCGGAGCCCGCACGGAAGGGTTTTGGACGGACCGTCATCGAGAGGATGGCGGCGCATACGGTTGGTGGCGAAGTGAAACTTTCCTATCACCCTGCCGGATTGGTTTGGGAATTGAAAGCTCCGGCCGGAAACGTTTTGTACAAAGGATATTAGTAACGGTTTAAAATACAGAATATTTTTGTTAATTAAAGACATTGCGAGCGATTTGTCCAAGCGCTACCTGTATTTTGGTTTCCGTCCGGCCGTAATGCGGCGGCGGTTGATCCGGGCTTTCAGGCGGATCGCAAGAGTTCAATCTGCTCAGCTACCGCTTTAGCCTACGGGGGAATTTGCATGCCAGAGCGCATACTCGTCGTGGACGACGAGGCGATTATCGCGCTTGATATCGAGACGTTGCTGGCGGACGCCGGGCATACGGTCATTGGGATCGAGCGGGATGTTGCTGCCGCAGTCGAACGGCTGAAACGCGGGGACGTCACTCTGGCCATTCTCGACGCGGAACTCAATGGCGAGAGCGCCGAACCCGTGGCTTTGGCTTTGCGCGCCCTTTCGGTCCCGTTCTGCGTCGTCAGCGGATATGACGCCAGCCAGCTCACTTGGCTGGGCGGCGATGCGCATCTGCAAAAGCCATTCGAGGAGTCAGTACTTCTCGACATGGTCCGGTCGCTGCGCCCGCCGCATTCGCACGACTGACGCCGGGAATAACGGGCCGCTTCGGGCTTGCGTAGACCAACCCATGTCCCCACAATGATTGCAAGCACATGTGCTGCAGATCAAGGGAGACGACCATGGAGGCGAAAAGCGCAAAAGCGGACCCTGTCATCGCGATATTTCGGCCGCATGCAGGAAAGTTTGCAGCATTTGCGATTGGTGTGGCCGCTGTCATTGTGACGGCGCCGGGTTCACGCGCAGAAAGCGTCGCGGAATTCTACAAGGGCAAGCAGGTGCGCGTCGTTATCGGGACAAGGCCGGGCGGCTCATACGGGCTTTACGCACAACTTGCCTCGCGTCATCTGGGGCGCTTCATTCCGGGCAATCCGGCCGTTGCGATGGAATCGCGGCCGGGCGCGGGCGGGCTTGTCGCTCTGAACTGGTTTGCCACGGCTGCGCCGCGCGACGGGACGTCGCTGCTGATCCCGCTGTCGTCGATCGTGCAGGAGGCGCTGTTCAACAAGCGCGCCAATTACGATCCGCTCAAGATCCACTATATCGGCCGGCTTGGCGTTCTGAAGCAGGTGATGGTGGCTTCGAAGAAGTCGGGCCTTACGTCGATTGCCGGCGCAAACAAGCGCGATTTCAGCGTGGGCGCAGCGGGGACTTACAACATCACCGCGCATTTCCCCTCGATCATGCGGCAACTCGCCGGCGCGAAATTCCGGATCATAACCGGCTATGTCGGCACCGGGCAGACGTTTCTGGCGCTCGAGCGCGGCGAGGTGGATGTCGCGTCCACCTCGCTGGATTCGCTCTATGCGCGGCACTGGAAGCAGGTGCAGGCGGGTGACATCCTGCCGCTGGTCGTGCTGTCGCGCGCGCGGCTGCGCGAGTTTCCCAATACGCCGATCATAACGGAATTCGGGCGCACGCCGGCGGAAAAGGCCTTTCTCAATGTATTCACCGTTGCAACGGAAATGGGCCGATCGCTGGCCGCGCCGCCCGATTTGCCGGCCGACCGGCTGGCGGCCCTGCGTTCTGCTTACGAGAAGATGATTGCGGACCCCGAGTTTCAGGCCGATGCGCGCAAGGCGAAGCTGGATGTTGTGCCTGCGAGCGGTGCGGACCTCGACAAGCAGATCGCCGAAGCCATGTCCATGACGCCCGATGTGCGCGCGCAGGCGGCCAAATTCTACAACTCTCTTTCCGAGGGATTGGAGAAAAAGGCCAAGTGACAACCTGCTGCGGTACCGGGAATCAGCCTGCGTTTCGATAGGATTTCATCGAGAAGACCGTCAGAAACAGGATGCGGATATCGAACCACATTGACCAGTGATCGATGTAGTAGAGATCGTGTTCGACGCGGGACCTGATCTTTTCTTCCGTGTCGGTTTCCCCGCGCAAACCGCTGACCTGTGCCCAGCCGGTGATGCCTGGTTTGACGTTGTGACGGCGGGCGTAGTTGGCAATCTGGCGTTCGAACATCTGGTCGTGCGCCAGCGCATGAGGACGCGGGCCAACAAGCGACATCTCGCCACGAAGAACATTGATGAGCTGCGGCAGCTCGTCGATGTTGGTGCGGCGCAAGATGCGGCCGATGCGTGTGATGCGCCGGTCGCCGCGGGTCGCCTGCGTCACGATGCGCCCGTCTTCCAGCGTCGTCATCGATCGGAATTTGTAGATGCGGAACGGTTCCTGATTGAAACCGTAGCGCCGCTGCAGGAAGAAGACCGGTCCGCGTGAATCCAGCTTGATCAGGATGGCGACAATCAGCAACAGGGGCGAAAGCACCAGCAGCCCCAATGCTGACGCGACAATGTCGAATACGCGCTTCTGGAATATCTCGAAGGTGGACAGGGGCCGGCGCACGAGATGCAGGCTTGAGATCGGGCCCAGCTTTTCGATCTGCACGTCGGCGAAACGATCGAGTATGCGCTCGGGCATCAAGTGGATGGATGCAGGCACGCGCAGAAAGGCGCTGATGCAGGCGTCGACCGTTTCGCGGTGCGACCACGGGACCAGCACAAAGATGTCTTCGGGGCGCAAGACACGCGCCGAGGCCGCCGCGAGAGCAAGGTCGTCCTGGAGTGAATCCTCGTCGCGCAGGACAGCCGAAGCGACGACATCGACGCCGAGCGTCCAGGGCCTGTAGCGTTCGCTGAAGAGACGGACCTCTTCCTCGAAGCCGACAAGGAAGATGCGGCGGTTCGGCACCTGTCCCGCTGCGGCCTGTTCCTGCACGATACGGACCATGACCAATCTTACGAGCAGCAGGAACGCTGCGCCGAAGACGTAGAACAATATCGCCGATCCGCGCGAAATCTCCTCGCTGGTCTTGGTCAGGAAGGCGAGTGTGAGGGCGGTTATGAAAGCCGTGTTCCAAACTGTCACGACCTGACGGATATGGCTCCGGAACTCGAGGTAACGGCGGATCGAATATTCGCCGCGAAGGAGGATCGGGGCAATGACGAGGGTGGCGACGATATATCCCTGCTGCAATTGCATCTGCACCGGAGCCGGGTGGTTCTGGAAAATGTTGTGATAAATCCAGCCGCAAGCGACGGCGCCGACGATGATCGCGGCAAAATCGCAAGCCAGCGCGAGGACAGCAAACGAGGCCCGTACGAAGCCGGTGATCTGGCGCGCTTTCAAGGGGGTACGCGACGAGCGCTGGCCCGGAGCGTCAAAACGCTGGCCGCCGTTTGTCCATCCCTCGATCTTGCGCGAAATTGCCATCTGTTCCAATCCGGTACAGGCGCGCGCCGGTTTGACACTGGGTCGCCGCGCGGGCCGCTTGTCCGGTTGGGACAGCAACCTTCGTGCCGTGACCAGTTTCGGGCGCACGGCGGCAGTCCTGGAAAATCCGTGTTTGCGCCGGGGCGAATTGCACGGGGAAAGTTGCTGCAAGTCGGGATGAAATCGCCTTGACGCCCGGCCTGCGCGGCATCATCGTGCAGCCGGATTGGGAGAATGAGTATGTGCAAGATTTGCGTGGCGGGGACCGCCGCCCTGGTCTGTCTGGGCGCTGCTGCGGCGTTCCTGTCGTCGACGGAAGCCAAGGCGCGGCCGAAGACGCCGGCCGAGAACCGCTATTCGCCTTATACCGGCACTGTTCCGGCGTGCGATCATCCCCGCGTGCTGGACAGGATCAAGTCGCGATTCGGCCAGCGCGAGCGCAAATACTGGAAAACCGGGCGGGAAATCGTCGGTTTCCGGCATCCGCGCGAGATTGGTTACCGGTCGAACGGCTCCGACTTCATTCCGCGCCGCTGGTGTTCGGTTCGCGCCGAGTTCAACGACGGCCGCAAGCGGCGGGTTACCTATTCCATCGGCGAGGACCTCGGCATGGCCGGGGCGAGCTGGCTGGGGCCGTGGAGCGCGGGTTACGGAATTGGCTGGGGTGTCGAATGGTGCGTCCACGGCCTCGACTACAACCTTGCGTATGCGCCCGGCTGCTCGGCCGCGGCGCCATAAGGACCGCGACTTGGGTCCGCTCGCGCGCCTGAGCATATGATCTGGAGACGTTTCGATGAAAAAGTCTATTGTGCGATTTGCGCTGGCTTTGCCGGTAACCGCATGGCTGAGCCTGGCCCTGGTTCCCGGCCTGTCGATGGGCGCTGCGCCCGCGGCGGCCCAGGGCGCGCGCGGGCCGGACAATTGCGTCCTCGATAATTGCCGCGACCGGCGCGACTATCGCAGCCGCGACCGCTTCCGTGACGACGATCGCGGCGGTGGACGGCGCGATTCCGGCGACCGGCGTGCGGGAGGGCGCGACTATGGTTCCGCTCCGGGCCGGTTCGATTTCTATGTGCTGGCGCTGTCCTGGTCGCCAAGCTTCTGTGCGTCGGACGCTGGACAGCGCTCGCGATTTCAGTGCCGCATCGGCGCACGCAACACGTTTGTCGTGCATGGGCTCTGGCCGCAATACAATCGCGGTGCGCCGTCCTACTGCAACCAAAGCAACCCGCCGCGCAACGTCGTCGAGAACGAGGGCCGCGTGTTTCCGGAATTCGGTCTCGCCCGCTACCAATGGCGCAAGCACGGCTCGTGTTCTGGCCTGTCGCCATCGGCCTATTTCCGGACCGTCAAACAGGCGCGTGACAAGATTGTCGTTCCGCCGGCCCTGGACAAGCTCAGCCAGCCGTCCAAAGCCGATCCCGATCTGATCGAAAAGGCGTTTCTTGCTGCCAACAAGGGATTGCGGCCGGACAATATCGCCGTGACCTGCAAGGACGGGGACTTTCAGGAAGTGCGGATTTGCGTGTCGAAAGATATGCGGTCTTTCGTGTCCTGTCCCGAGGTCGACCGGAAAGCGTGCCGCGCACCCAGCATGCGCATCCCGGCGCCGCGATAGCCTTCCCGCATGAACTACCGCCATGCGTTTCATGCCGGCAATTTCGCCGATGTGTTCAAGCATGCGCTACTGAGCCGGATATTCGTTTACATGAAGCGCAAGGATGCAGCCTTGCGCTTCATCGACACCCATGCAGGTATCGGCTGGTACGATCTGGCGGCGGACGAAGCCAGACGCACGGGCGAATGGCGCGAGGGGATAGGTCGGCTGGCCGGGGCCGCGATGCCGCCGGATGTGTCCGAGCTTCTTGGACCTTACCTGACAGCGGTGGGCTTGAGCGCCGGCGAGGCAGCGCCCGCGCGCTATCCTGGATCGCCCGCCCTTGCTGCGGCGATGTTGCGGCCGCAGGACAGAATGATCTTTTGCGAGTTGCATCCCGTCGACGCCGCCGTGCTGGCCTCAGTCATGCGCCGCGACCGGCGGGTCAAGACTGTCGAAATTGACGGTTACACCGCCTTGCGGGCCTATGTGCCGCCGGTCGAACGGCGCGGAATCGTGTTGATCGATCCGCCGTTCGAAAAGACGGACGAGTTCACGACCGCGGCGCGCAATATCGCGGAGGCCTGGCACAAATGGCCTGCGGGCGCGTATTGCCTGTGGTATCCATTGAAGCCGGGCGGTGGTGCGGATGGTTTCTTCGCTGCGCTTGTGGAGGCCGGTGTTCGCAAAATCCTGCGCATGGACTTGGCCGTTCGCGAACCGGAGCCCGGCGCTGGCCTGTGCGCCACCGGCCTTGCGGTCGTCAATCCGCCCTACGTGCTGGAACGGGAAGCACGGACGCTTCTGCCCTGGTTGGCTGCGACGCTGGGGCAGGGCCCCGGCGCGACGTGGAGCGTTGACTGGATCGCAGGCGAAGACGAATAGTCCGGCAGGTTCGCAACAAAACAGAAATGGGGAGGCTTTGATGTTGCTGCGGTATTCAAATGGTTCACCGTTCGGACGCAAGGCGTCGATGGCCGCGCATGCGCTGGGGCTCGCCGGCAAGATCAAGATGGTCGATCACGCGGCCGATGCAGAAAACACCACGCGGCAACGCAATCCGCTGCACAAGATACCGATGCTGATCACGGACAGCGGAACCGAAATTTTCGACTCTCCCGTCATCATGGAATATCTCGATCACGTTGCCGGAGGTGGCAAACTGTTCCCGGCCGAGGGCGAAGCGCGCTACAAGGCGCTGTCGAAGCTCGCGCTCGCCGACGGTATTACCGAAGCGAGCGTGCTGATCCATTACGAGGACCGCTGGCGCACGCCCGAGCAGCGCAACGAGAAATGGGTCGAGCATCAGCGCGGCAAAGTGGAGCGGGCGCTGGGGGTTTTCGAGAATGACATTCCGGCCGTGTTCGACGGTGCGGCCATGGGGCTTTTCTGCGCGATCTATTTCGTCGACCGTCAGAAGGATATCGACTGGCGTGCGAAGTTTCCGAAGCTGGCGGCGTGGTACGATCGCATGTGCGAGACCGAACCTTCGGCGATTGCCACACAAACGAAAGGATAGCAGCCGAGATGGGCCGCTTGCAGGACAGGTTCGGTCAGCCGGTGACGGCAAGCAGCCGGGCTGCCATCGACGCCTATGTCGAGGGGATGGATATCCTGCTGAGCGCGTGGCCGGGGGCGGATGCGCATTTCGATGCGGCGCTGGCCGCCGATCCGGATTTCGCGCTGGCGCATGTCGCGCGCGGCCGTGTGCTGCAGATGCAGGGCAAGGGCGAGGCGGCTGCTGCGGCGGTTTCCGCGGCGAATGCATTGGTGGAGCGGCTCGATGATCGCGAGCGCTCGCATATCCATGCTGTGTCGCTGGCCATTGCCGGCGACGGCGCAGGCGCGCTGGATGCGCTGAAGCAACATATCCGCGATTGGCCGCGCGATGCGTTCGTCCTGTCGCTGACGACGGGCGTCTATGGGCTACTCGGCTTTAGCGGCGCGCGCGATCATCATGAACAGCAGCGCGACCTGCTGGATTCCATAGCCGGACATTGGGACGGGGACTGGTGGTTTCTGGGCTATCGCGGCTGGGCGCATGCCGAGACCGGGAATGCAGAATTCGGTGCGCCGCTCATCGAAGAATCGCTGGCGTTGCGGCGCGCCAACGGCAATGCGGCGCACGGGCGGGCGCATGCATTCTACGAACTGGGCGATGCGGCCGGTGGCGCCGCGTTCCTCGACAATTGGCTGCCGGACTACGCTGCGAACGGTTCGCTCTATCCGCATCTGTCCTGGCATCTGGCGCTGTTCGCCCTGCGTCTGGGCGATGCGGCAAAGGCCGTGGCGCTGTACGACGGGCGTATCGATCCTGCGCTCGGGAAGCAGCCGCCGTTTTTCGCCATCATCGACTCCGGGGCGTTCAACTGGCGCTGTCTGCTGCGCGACGTGGAGCGGCCGGGCGCCGGTCTTGAGGCCGTCAGCACCTTTGCGGAACAGCATTTTCCGAAGGGCGGTATCGGATTCGCCAACGTTCACATTGCCTATGCCCATGCGGCGGCAGGCAATCGCGATGCGCTGGCGCGGCATACCGCTGTATGTGCGGACAACGAACTCCTTGGCGTTCACCCCTCGGCGCCTGCCGTGCATTCGATCTGCCGGGGTGTGATGGCCTTCGCGGACGGGGACTACCCTGCAGCCGCCCTGCATCTGCAAGCGGCGATGCCCGACGTGCCGCGAATTGGCGGCAGTCACGCCCAGCGCGACGGCGTGTGGGAGACGCTGGTGGTCGCGCATCTGCGCGCCGGCCACGCGGAGGCGGCGAAAGAGTTGCTGGAGCAAAGGTTGGGGCTGGATCGGTTCCCCGGTTCATGGAAACAGTGAACCGATCCAGATTCTGGTTTCGGCGCGTTTTCCTGACGCGAACCGGCATCCACTGCGCTTGAAAACGCTATTAGCGCGATATTCGGTCAGGCGGACGGCACGGACCAGCGCAGGCCGGGAAAGCGAGCGAAATCCCGGTCCAGACTGACCAGTTCGCAATTCCACTCAATGGCCAGCGCAGCATACCAGGCGTCCGTGACGAGCGGGCCGCGGATGTTGTTGTCGACGCAAAGCGACTGGAAAATGCGCCAGTGGCCGGGGCCGGGTTCTACGCGCGTGGAGTTTTCAAGCCCGCGAACCGTGGCGCAGAACGCGAAAGCTTCTTCCAGCGGCGACGGATTTTGGAAAGACCGGCGGTTGGTGACAACCCGGACAACGGCGGAAAGCGCCAATGGCGAGACGGCAAGCCCGGCGTCGCTGTTGGCAATGTCATCCAGCCAAGTCTTGCACAGCGTATGGTAGGCGGCGTCACGCCTGAAAGCGTTAATGAAAATATTGACGTCCGGCAGGAACATCAGGGCGATGATTCCTGAAAGCCCTTCCGCAGGCGCTCCATATATTCCCGATCTTCGTCCTCGTATATCCCCGCCATCCGCGTCAGGTCGACGCCGGGACGGGGCCCGCCGGTTGCTGACGAGACCGGGAGGGAAATCCGCTGACCCTGGCGTTTTTTGGGAGTTCCTTCCTCTATGTTTCGAAGCAGGCTCTCCTCCAGCAAGGCTGTCAGCGTTATTCCCCGCTCCGCAGCTTTCTTGCGGGCGCGGTCTAGCAGGACCTTCGGCAGGCGGACTGTGGTGCGTTCGAACATCTCGGAAAGATAAGGCTCGTATGTCTATATGTCAATCTTGACTTTAGGTGTATGGAGCTTGCCGCGCAAGAAAAAACCCCCGCATTGCTGCGGGGGCTGGAATGCCTGCGATTATGGAAAACGCTATCAATGTGCTTCGTTCGACCAGACCTTCTTCTTGGTCAGGAACATCAGGCCGGCAAAGACAAACAGGAAGACCATGACGGTGAAGCCGGTCTTCTTGCGTTCTTCCAGCTTCGGCTCTGCCGCCCACATCAGGAAGGCTGAAACGTCGGTCGCGTATTGCTTCACGGTCTTCGGCGAACCGTCCGTGTACTCGACCTGTCCGTCGCTGAGCGGTTTGGCCATGCCGATCTTGTGGCCGGGGAAATATTCGTTCCAGTTCGGATCGTCCGCCTTGGTGTATCCATTCAGCAGGGCGGCGATGTAGTCCACGCCATGCTCCTGATAGGCGAAGCCCGGCACGGCGTCGAGCAGGAACAGCGGGAAGCCGCGCTCGTAGGAACGGGCCTTGGCGATTACTGAAAGATCCGGCGGGATGGCGCCTTGCGCGGCTTTTGCCGCTTCGTCGTTCGGGTAGATGAGCGGAAACTTGTCGGACGGCTTGCCCGGGCGTTTTACGGCTTCGCCCTGATCGTTGATGTCCGGAATTTCGTAGCTCGCAGCGAGCGCCTTGATCTGTCCTTCGGAGAACTCCGGGCCGCCCTTTTCATGCAGGTTGCGGAAGGCGACGCGCTTCAAGGAATGACAGGCTGCGCAGACTTCCTTGTAGACCTGAAATCCGCGCTGGATCTGCGCCCGGTCGTAATGGCCGAAGGGTCCGCCGAAGGACCAGGACTGACGTGGCGGTTTGGCGCCGCCTTCTGCAGCGATGGCAGGCGTTGCGAAAGCGGCAAACGCTGCGAAGGCAAGGCTGATTATGGACAAACGGTTCATTTTCATTTTCCTCATCAGCCGATCAGGATTTCGAATGGGCGGCGCCGGCAAGGGCAGCGGCCGAACCGCCGTTCTTTGCCAGAACCGCATCGGCGATCGAGGCCGGTACGGGTTTGGTCTTCTCGAACCAGCCGAGGAACGGCAGGATCGCGAAGAACGCAAAGTAGAAGAATGTCAGCAGCCGCGATGCGGTGACGTAGCCGCCTTCGGCCGGCTTCGAGCCGAGATAGCCGAGGCCGATGCAAACAATCACGAAAGCCCAGAACAGCACCTTGTAGACCGGGCGGAAGGCCGCGGAGCGGACTTTCGACGTGTCGAGCCAGGGCAGGAAGGCCAGGACGGCAATCGAGCCGAACATGGCGATAACGCCGCCGAGCTTTGAAGGTATGGCGCGCAGGATCGCGTAGAAGGGCAGGAAGTACCATTCCGGCACGATATGGGCCGGCGTCACCAGCGGGTTGGCGTCGATATAATTGTCGGCGTGGCCGAGATAGTTCGGCACGTAGAACACGAACCAGGCGTAGAAGATCAGGAAGAAGACCAGCGCCGTGCCGTCCTTCAGGGTCGCATAGGGCGTGAAGGGCAGGGTGTCGCGCTTGACGTCTTTCACTTCGACGCCGGCCGGATTGTTCTGGCCGACGACGTGCAGCGCCCAGACATGCAGGACGACGACGCCGGCGATCATGAACGGCAGCAGGTAGTGCAGCGAGAAGAAGCGGTTCAGGGTCGGGTTGTCGACAGAATAGCCGCCCCATAGCCAGGTGGTGATGGCGTTGCCGACCAGCGGAATTGCCGAGAACAGGTTGGTGATGACGGTTGCGCCCCAGAAGCTCATCTGGCCCCACGGCAGCACGTAGCCCATGAAGGCGGTGGCCATCATGAGCAGGAAGATGATGACGCCGAGGATCCACAGCACTTCGCGGGGAGCCTTGTAGGACCCGTAATAGAGGCCGCGGAACATGTGGATATAGACGGCGACGAAGAACATCGAGGCGCCGTTGGCATGGGCGTAGCGGATGAACCAGCCCCAGTTGACGTCGCGCATGATGTGCTCGACCGACTGGAACGCCATGGAGGTATGGGCGGTGTAGTGCATGGCCAGCACGATGCCGGTCACGATCTGCGCGACGAGCATGAAGCTCAGGATGCCGCCGAACGTCCACCAGTAGTTCAGGTTGCGCGGTGTCGGATAGGCGACGAACGAGTTGTGCATCAGCCCCATAACCGGAAGCCGGCTTTCAAACCAGCGGCCCAGGGCGCTCTTGGGGACGTAGGTCGAATGTCCGCTCATGTTTGTTTATCCTCGGCGAAATGTCTGCAGCCGGCAGGTTTTCCCAGCCTCTCCGGCGGTTCGGATCGGGCTGGCGTCAGCCAATCTTGAGCTTGGTGTTGGATACGAATTCGTACTGCGGAACTTCGAGGTTCTTCGGCGCGGGACCTTTGCGGATGCGGCCGGAGGTGTCGTATGCCGATCCGTGGCAGGGGCAGAACCAGCCGTGATATTCGCCACGCTGGCCTTCGCCGCCCAGCGGCACGCAGCCCAGATGGGTGCAGACGCCGATAACGACCAGCCATTCCGGCTTCTTGACGCGTTTGTCGTCGGCTTCCGGATCGGGCAGCGTAGCGACATTCACCTTTTCGGCTTCGGCGATTTCTTCCTTCGTACGGTGGCGGATGAAGACCGGCTTGCCGCGCCATTTGACGGTCATGATCGCGCCCGGCTTGATTGCGCCGATATCGACCTCGATGGAAGCCAGCGCCAGCGTGGACGCGTCCGGATTCATCTGGCTGATGAATGGCCACACCATCGCGCCCGTACCGACGGCGGCGGCCGCTCCGGTTGCGATGAACAGCATGTCCCTGCGGGTGGGTTCGACCGACGATGAATTAGCCACGATTAATTCCTATCCAGTTCTGCGCGGACGCTGCGGGGACAGAATGCTGCAGGCGTGCGCAAATCACGCGTAATCTGCGCTTCCACCCCCGGATTGCGCTCTCATAGGTTCGGGAGGCGGAAGCGGCAATGCGACGCATCGCCACCCGTTCGGAATCCCTTGGCGCTTGGCGCTCCGGAAAGGCTCTTTCCCGCTCCCAGCCTTGTGAAAGGCGACCGTATTTGGCACCGCTGTGCGGGATTGTCTATACCACCGCAACAGAATCCGGGATTTGCGGGGCAGACCGGTTTGCAGGCGCGAATTCGCCTTCTTGCCGGGCTTTTCCGTGGGCGGGAGGGGTCGTCGCGTCCCGGCCGGCCCCAGGGGCGGAAACAACTGCGGCGCGAGGGTGCAATTTGTCCACAGCGGAATTATCCGGCGGTTCTTCGGGTCTGACACTGGCTTTGTACCAGCCCGACATTCCGCAGAACACGGGCACGATGCTGCGAACTTGCGCGTGCCTTGGCATCGCCGCCGCGATCGTCGAACCGGCCGGCTTTCCGGTCTCAGACCGGGCTTTCCGCCGCGCCGGCATGGACTATCTCGACGCGGTGGACGTGAAGCGCCATGTTTCGTGGCGGTCGTTCGAGGAGTGGCGCGCCGGGCAGGCATCGGCCGGCGTGCAGCGGCGTCTGGTCCTGCTGACGACGCAGGGCGACTGCCCGTATACGGAATTCCGGTTCCAGGCGGGCGACATATTGATGGTCGGACGCGAATCGGCGGGCGTTCCGGAAGATGTGCACGCGGCGGCCGATGCGCGGATTTCCATTCCGATGCGCGGCGGGATGCGTTCGGTGAACGTCGCGGTTGCGGCGGCGATGGTAGCGGGGGAGGCCTTGCGTCAGCTGGCGCCCGCTTGAATACGAGCAGGACAACAAGGATGGGAAAAGCGGGCATGGACGCGCAAGCGGCGCTCGAAGAGCGAAAAAGTCAGGCCAAGTCCTGGTTCGAGACTTTGCAAGGCCGGATACTGGCAGGCTTCGAGGCGCTGGAAGCGGAGTGTCCGGGGCCTTTCGACCCGCTTTCGGCAGGCGCGGGCGTGGCGCAGCGCACGCCGTGGCTGCGCACCAATCACGACGGCGCACCGGGCGGCGGCGGGACGATGGCGATTCTCAAGGGCCGGGTTTTCGAGAAAGCGGGCGTCCATGTTTCCGCTGTGCATGGCACCTTTGCGCCGGAATTCGCCAAGCAGATTCCCGGCGCTGCCGACGATCCGCGGTTCTGGGCGTCCGGCATTTCCCTGATCGTGCACCCGTGGAATCCGAATGTTCCGGCGGTGCACATGAACACGCGCTTCGTCGTCACCTCGAAGGCCTGGTTCGGCGGCGGCGCGGACCTGACGCCGGTGCTGGACGCGCGCCGCAGCCAGGACGATCCCGATACGAAGGACTTCCACGCCGCCATGCAAGCGGCCTGCGACCGCCACGCGGACGTTGCGCCCTACGGCAGGTTCAAGGACTGGTGCGACGAATATTTCTACTTGCCGCACCGCAAGGAGCCGCGCGGCATCGGCGGAATTTTCTACGATTATCTCAACAGCGCCGGGGACGTGGCCAATTCGGCGTGGGACAAGGATTTTGCCTTCACGCAGGATGTCGGAAACAGCTTCCTCGACATCTATATGACGCTCGTCCGGCGCAATTTCGAAAAGCCGTGGACAGACGCCCAGCGCGAGGAGCAACTCGTCCGCCGCGGCCGTTATGTCGAATTCAACCTGCTCTACGATCGCGGCACGATATTCGGCCTGAAGACCGGCGGAAACGTGGATTCGATTCTGTCTTCCATGCCGCCGCGGGTGAAATGGCCGTAGGTCCAAGCGCGCGGATGGATACGAACGATGCTGCAGGTGCGCCGCCTCGAAATCTCCGGCTACAGGTCCGTGCAAAAGGCGGGCATGGACCTCCACAGCCTCAATGTGTTCGTTGGCAAGAACGGGACCGGCAAGACGAACCTCTATCGCGCCTTGCAACTCGTCCAGGCGGCGGCGCTCGGAACGCTGGCGCGCGAGATTGCCGGCGAAGGCGGCATGGGCGCGGTGCTGTGGGCAGGCCGGCGCGTGCGCAAAGCCCCGGCGCGGCTTGGACTGACGGTTGTCCTGGCCGCTTCCCGGGAAGACCGGGCTACATACACATACGAGATCGAAATCGGCACGCCTACGCCAAGCGCTGCGGCCTTCGCGCTGGAACCGCAGGTGAAAACCGAGACGCTGTACTTTCACGACGGCAGGCGAAAGCACATCCTGCTGCAACGGCGGGGACCGGGTGCGGAAGTGCGTGATCGCGATGGCGTCTCCCGTCAGCTCGCAACCGATCTGCTGGCCTCGGAAACGGCGCTCTCCCACCTTGATGAGCCGGGCGCATTCCCCGACCAGCATCTCGTGCGGCGGACCTTGGCGAGCTGGCGTTTTTATCACGACCTTCGCACGGACAGCGCATCGCCAATGCGGCAGCCGAGCCTGGCGACCGTGGCGGCGTCGCTCGATGCCGATGGCGGCAATCTGGCTGCTGTGTTCGCGACGCTGCGGCATATCCGGCAGGATGCGGCCGATCTCGATGCTGCGGTGGCGGATGCTTTCCCCGGCAGCGAACTGGTTGTCGAATGGCCGGAGCGGGAGGCGCGCTTCGGGTTCACCTATCCCGATTTCGTGCTCGATGGCGGCGGCCGGCGCGTATTCGGACAGGGGGAATTGTCGGACGGCACGCTGCGCTATCTTGGCCTTGCCGGTGCGCTGTTCGCCTATCATCGCCCGCCTCTGGTTGCGCTGAACGAGCCGGAAGGCAGCCTGCATCCCGAACTGATGGCGCCGCTCGCGGAGATGATCGTCAGGGCGTCGGACCGCAGCCAGGTCTGGGTCGTGACCCATTCGATAGGCCTTGCCGATGCGATTGCGGAGCGCACGGGCGCGCTCGCCGTTCAGGTCGAGAAAGTCGCCGGGGCAACGCAGCTGCGATAATTTGCGCGTCTTCCTTGCTTCTAGGCGCCCAGCAATAGCAGGCGTTCCGGCGGCAGGGTTATGGCAACCTCCGCGCCCTCGGGCGCGAGATCGCTGGCGGTCTGGAATGGCGCATCGACAAAGATTTCCTGATCGCCGACTGCGATGGCGTAGCGGACGGTGGAGCCAAGAAATTCGCGATGGCGGACTGCGCCGTGCAAGGCGGGACCGGAGGCCGTTCTTGCAACGCTTGCATATTGCGGGCGGAACAAGAGCCGTGCCCCGTCCGGCGCAAGCCCGTCCGCGGGCAAGGCAATGCGCTCCCCGCCGGCAAGGACGAAAGCGCGGCCGCCGCCGTCTTTGGCGACCTTGCCTTCCAGAATGTTGGCCGAGCCGAGAAAGCCTGCGACGAAAAGATTGGCGGGCTTTTCGTACAAATCCATCGGCGCGCCGACTTGCTGGATGATTCCGTCGTTCATCACGGCGATGCGGTCGCAGATCGTGTTGGCTTCTTCCTGATCGTGGGTGACGAAGATCGTGGTTATGCCGAGGCGCTGTTGCAGGTCGCGCAATTCGCGCCGCACATCGACGCGCATCTTGGCATCGAGGTTCGACAGCGGTTCGTCGAGCAGCAGGACTTTCGGGCGCACGACGATGGTGCGCGCCAGCGCCACGCGCTGCTGCTGACCGCCCGAAAGTTGCGCCGGATAGCGGCCGGCCAGCGCGCCAAGCCCGACGATGTCGAGGGCGTCTTTCACGCGGGTTGCGATTTCGCTGGCCTGAACTTTCCGCTCTTCCAGCCCGAAGGCGACGTTCTGGCGCACTGTCATGTGCGGCCAGAGCGCGTAGGACTGAAAGACCATGCCAACGTCTCGTTTCCACGGCGGCAGTGCTCCAATATCCTCACCGCCTACAAGCACGCGTCCGGTTTGAGCGATGTTGAAGCCGGCAATCAGGCGCAGCAATGTTGTCTTGCCGCAGCCGGAGGGACCGAGAAAAGCGAAGAACTCGCCAGGCTCGATGGAAAGATTGACGTTCTTGAGAACGTGCGTGGAGCCGTAGGAAAGATTCACATCCTCCACCCGCACGCTTGCGGCCTGGGTTGTCTGCAGAGCGGCGGTCAATGAGCCAGTCCTCCGGGGCGTGTTTTGCCGGCGGCGAGGTGAGACAGGAACGTACACAGGCCGACGATTGCGACGGCGATGACGCCGAGCGCCGCGCCCGCGCCGCGCCCGGCCGGCGATTGCATGTAGACGTAAAGTCCGTAGGCCAGCGGCGCGTCGGAGCTCGATTGCACCAGCATCATGGTGGCCGACAATTCGACGGAAGCGGTGGCGAAAGCCGTGACGAAACCGGCCAGCATCCCGCCACTCATCAGGGGCAACAGAATGCGGCGCAGGGTGCGTTGCTTGTTGGCGCCAAGATTTTCGGCTGCCTCTTCCAGTTGCGGCGAAATCTGCTGCAGGGCAGCGCCCGAGGCGCGCAAGGCGTAGGGCAGGCGGCGCACGGCGAGGGCGAGCACGATCATGAACCAGAACGTCGCCAGCGCCTGACCGCCGGGCAACGTCACGTTATAGAAAGTGCGCAGATAGCCAATGCCGATAACGACGCCCGGAACGGCGAGCGCCGCCATCGCCATGTAGTCGAGCACGTGCCTGCCGGACAGTTTCGACCGTTCGACAAGATAGGCGATGGCCGAACCGAGAACGACGGCGATCAGGCCGGCAAGCGTAGCATAGAGCAGCGTGTTCCAGATGTAATTTGCGCTCTCGCGGAACACGGTCGCGTAATGGGCGAGGGTATAGCCGTCCGGCAGCGGGGCGAAGGACCAGACCGTTGCGAGCGACAGCAGTACCAGCCCGACATGCGGCGACAGGACGAGCGCGAGAATCAGCAGGATTGTTGTCCATGCCAAAAGCCTGTCCCGCCGGTTCATGGCGCGCCGGGCCAGACCGCCGCCGCCGCGCTGGGTGGTGGCGAAGTCCTTCCCGCGGGTTGCGAAGGCTGCAATCCATAGCGATCCAAGCGATACAACAATCAGAACAGTGGAAATCACGTAGCCCATCGGATCGGTAATTCCGATCGACGTGATGCGAAGATAGGCCTGTGGCGCAAGCATTTCCTTTATGTTGAGGAGAAGCGGGGTCGCGAGGTCGTCGAAGACCTTGATGAAAACGAGGCTTGCTCCCGCGATGTAGCCGGGCATGGCAAGTGGAAAGACGATGCGCCGGAACAGACGGAAGCCGCTTGAGCCGAGGTTCTGCGCGGCTTCTTCCATGGAGCGGTCGAGATTTGCGAGCGCAGCGGACACATTCAGCAGAATGAACGGGAAATAGTGAATGGCCTGCAGCAGGATGACGCCGTTCAATCCTTCCATGAACGGAATGTTGATGCCCAGCCAGTCGCCGAGCAAGAGGTTGAACGTTCCGTTGCGGCCGAACAGGAGTTGCATGGCGACCGCGCCTGCAAACGGCGGCATGATGAGCGGGATGACGCCGAGCGTTTGTATCATCAACGCGCCGCGAAATTCGAACCGCATGGTGATATAGGCAAGCGGCATGGCGAAGACCGTCGCCAGAACCACCGACATGAACGACACCCACAACGAATTGCGCAGCGACTGCATGAACAGATCGTTGCGGGCGAAGTCGAGAAAGTTCACCAGCGTGAACGCGCCCGTATTGGCGTCGGTGAAGGCGACATAGATCACGGTCACGACCGGCACGACCAGAAACAGCAACAGAAACGCCAGCAGAGCCAGCGCGAGCAAAGTCTGCGCGGCCGGCGTGCGGATGCGGCTGGTGCGGGATGCTGCTGCGAATATCGCCATCTGAAATCTGACGTTCTGTTCCGGCCGGCCTGTTCAAAATCCAGCCCGATTGCGAACCGCTCCGCGACGCCGGTCTGCGAAGCGGTTCGCGAAGCCGGTTATTTCGCGAGTTTGTCCGCCGCTTCGGCTTTGGCGAGGGCGGCGGCATATTTTTCCTTCGCGAAGGCCGACCATTTCTGTTCCAGTTCGGCTTGCCGCGGCGCTTTTTTCTTCGAAGTCGAGCCCTTGAAGGCGCCGGTGATTTCGCTGCTGCGGGCCTGGTCTGCGGTGACTGGCATCGCGGCAATCAGGGCTCGGGCTTCGGCGACGAGTTTGCGCGCTTCCGCATTGTCCTTTTTCGCCAATTTGGCTTCAACGCCGTGAATGGCTTTGGTCGCTTTCTTCAACGGCTCCAGGTTGAAGGTGATCAGTTGATCGAACAGGGCGCCAACCGGACGGCGGCGGCTGCTGGACAATTTCAGGTCGAATTTGAAGTCGGGCAGACCGACCGAACCCTTGAAGGGGTTCGGATATCCGGCAGGGGCTTTGGCGTAGATGGCCGGGTTGACGGGAAGGCGCGAGACGGCCTTATCCATCAGCAGTTCCTGGCCTTTCGGCGAGAGAACAAAGTCGACGAAAGCGCGCGCGCCGGCCGGGTTCTGAGGGTTCTTCACGATGGCGATATTCGCCGGAACAACTGTTGAAACGGTCGGATAGACGAATTTGACCGGGAAGCCCGCCGCCTTTGCGGAGAAGGCAAAGAAGTCGATCACAATGCCGTATCCAACCTGGCCGGAGTTGACCGCATCGGGAACGCCGAACGAGCGGTCCGCTATGGTCCGCATGTTGCCGGAGACGGCCTTGATCGTGTTCCAGCCCTTGTCCCAGCCCTCGCCCTGGAGAATCGTTTCGATGGTGAGATGGGTCGTGCCGGAACGGGACGGCGCGGTTATCATCACGTGGTCGTAATAGGGCGCCCTGGCCAGATCGCTCCACTCCTTCGCATCAGGCAAGCGATTGGCGCGGGTATAGCGCTCGTTCCACATTATGCCGTAGCCAGACGCAGCAAAGCCGAAATAATGGCCGTCCTTGTCGTTCATGTCGTAGGGGCCGATCTTCGGCGCAATGCCTTCGGCCTTCGGCGTGTATTTCTCCAGCAGGCCATCGCGTTTGAGCACCTCGAACGCATCCGGCGCAGAGGCCCAGAAAATATCGCTGCGATTGTTCGCCTTCGTTTCGGCGAGGTATCTCACGCCAGCGTTGGTATTGCGGTTCTGTACGTCGACCGTGACCCCGGGATGGGCTTTCTCGAATGCTGCCTTAAAGGGCGCGGTCACCTGCTTGTTGAACGATGTGACGATGACGACGCGGCCTTTCACATCGTTTTGCTGGGCTGCCGCCATGCCGGTCGCAGCCAGCATAATCGCCGCCACGGGAAGCATTCTCCGGGTCGTTTCCATGTTTACCTCCACCATTTGATGCAATGCTGCGGGGATTCCCAACCGGGTCCGCCGCCCCTCCATAGCCTGTGCTTGCGTATGTCCTGTAACACCTGAAATGGGCCCTGCCCATTGTCAAATGCGCGCATGGCTCACGCGGAACGAGTCCCAGGCGCGATCCCGGCTTCGGTTATTCCCCTTTTGATGACAGGCGTGCCGGTTTTGTCTAACCTTCCAATGTGGAGGAATGCGCACATGACCGGCTTGACTGGAGCAATATCAAGGCGCGCTGTATTGGCCGGAGCGGCTGCGGCCGTGCTGGGCCCGAATCGAAGCGCGCATGCTGCTGCGGATTTTGCGGGCAAGACGATCACGATGGTTGTCGGCTTTCCGCCCGGTGGCGGGGTCGATACGGGCGCTCGGGTTATCGCCAGACATTTGCCGCGTTTTTTGGCCGGCAATCCGTCCGTCGTGATCCAGAACATGCCTGGTGCAGGCGGTGTGGCGTCCGCGAACTGGCTTTACACGAAAGCGCCGAAGGATGGTCTGACGGTCGCGGTTCCGGGTAGAGACTGGCCGCTGTTTCCGCTGCTGTTCGGCAAGGGCGGGCGTTTCGAACCACTGGAGTTCGCCTATATCGGGTCTTCCGGCGCGGTGAACACGTTCGTCTGGCTGGCGAAATCGCTCGGTCTGATGACGCCGGAACGGGTAAAGGCGAGCAAGAAGGACATCGTCTTCGGCGGCCTGACGCCAAGCACGCAGCCGAGCATGATCCCGAAAATACTGGCTCGCGAAGGATATCCGATGAAGGCCGTCAGCGGTTATCGCGGTACGGGCGCTATCATCAACGCCATCGAAAAGGGCGAAGTCCACGCCGTCGCCACCAACGAAGCCAGCTTCGCCCGGCGGCGGGACCTTATCGAGAAAACCGTGCGGGTGTTTCAGCTTTTGCGGTCGAAAGAAGAGATACCGGTTATGGACCGCTTTGTCTCCGATACTGGCAAGAAGCTTCTGGCGCTCAGCGGCTATGCCAGCGCGACGGGCATGCCGCTCGTGGCTCCGCCGCAGGCTGCGCCGGAACGGGTGGACGCGCTGCGTGCAGCGTTTGCGAAAATGAGCGAGGACAAGCAGTTCGGCGCGGATTCCGACAAGATCGGCGCGCCTTGGGGCAAGGCGATTTCCGGCGAGGAAATACGCACGATATTAAAGCAGTCGCTGGAAGCGGCTTCGCCGGACGTTCTGAAAATATTCCGTGAAATCGCTGTAAAATAGCGGCAGGAGGTCATCATGCAGATTGTACAGGGCGACACGCTGGAATGGCGGCGGGGTCTCGAATATCGCGGCGGCATGTTCCATTTCCGCAAATTGCTGGAAGGCGAGGAGGGCTCGATCGGCAATTTTCAATTGTCCATGGGCCGCAGCGACAAGGATTTCCTGTCGCCGCGCCACCGGCACAATTTCGAGCAGTTCCGCATCCAGCTCGACGGCGACCTGAAGTTCGGCCGCGACGGCACGATGAAGCCCGGCATGGTCGCCTATTTCCCCGAGGGCGCGCATTACGGACCGCAGACGCAGGATGGCGATGCGACGACCTTCGTGCTGCAGTTCGGCGGCGCCAGCGGCAGTGGCTATCTTTCCCGCAACGAAGTGTCGGCAGGCATGAAGGCGCTGGAAAACGAAGGCTCGTTCAAGGACGGCATTTTCCGGCGTAACGAGGGTGCCGAAGGCAAGCGCAACATGGACGGATACGAGGCCATCTGGTCGCATATCCGCGGCCGCAAGCTGGATTATCCCAAGCCCCGCTATCCCGGTCCGATCATGATGGATCGCGACCACTTCCACTGGGCGCGGTCGCGTTCGGAAGCGGGCGTGTGGGAAAAGCCGATGGGCGTGTTCACCGAGCGGCGCGCGGAAGTCGGCATGCTGAAACTGGAGGGCGGCGCATCGACGGTGCTGACGGAACGCAGCGTGCATGTGTGCATCGAAGGCTCGGGCACGGTCGAGGCGGGTGGGCAGACGCAGGAGTTTCGCAAACTGACGGTCATCCATTGTGCGCCGGGCGAACAGGCTACGGTGCGCGCCAGCGAGGAATGCGTTTTCTACAAGATGATCCTGCCGGATCTCGCCGGGCTTGAAGAGGACGCTGGATCGGACCGGGCGCTGGCGGCAGAATAATCGCCGCACGCGAGGATGCAAAAAAGGCGGCGGCGGATGTTTCCATCCGCCGCCGCTGGTGTTTCATGGGCAAAAGTTACCGGAACCTGCGGGCGCCTGCGAACCCGCGTCCGCCGGAGAAGCGCTGACGCACAACCGGCCGGTTGAAGCTACGCGCGGGGCGGAAGTTCTGGCGCGGCCGAAACTGATGCCGGGCCTGGAAGTTGCGTGCCGGCCGGATCATGGGACGCTGGCTGAACACCCGGTTCGGACGCAGGACCCGGTTCGGACGTACGATGCGGCCAGGGCGGACATGCGGCCGGAACGGACGGACATGTTTCTGCACGAACGGGCGATGCGGGCGGACGTGCGGCCGGATCTTGCCCGGACGGTGCGGACGCATGTGCGCGATCTTCATCTTGTGCGGCTTGAACTTCTTTACCAGATCCGGCTTCTTGCCGGGATGCTTGCACATCGGCAGGAACGGCTTGGTCTTGCAGACCGGCGCGCACCAGGACGGGCGGATGCCTGTCGAGCAGGACGGCGGACGATGGTCGGCAACCTTGCAGAACTTCAGCCAGGGCTTGATCTTGCAGATGTTGACCGGAGGCCGGCCGCAGCGCGGAAGCCAGGGCTTGAAGCGGCAGATTCCACCACCTGTCCAGCCGCCGCCGGTCCAGACACCGCCGCCGCCGGCATAGCCGCCGCCGGTCACATATCCGCCGCCACCGCCAACGACAGGGATCGGTGCAACGCGAACCGGAGGCGGCGCCATATCGGCGACGCGCGGGGCCGGCGCAGCGAAACGCGGCGGAGGCGGGGCCGAAGCTACCGGCGGGATGGATGGGCCGCATTTCATGCCGAATTTTGCGGCTTCGAGATACTGGAACGCGCCGGATTGCTTGTAGCTTTCGAAATCGACGTCCTTTTCGTCGATGTCGGGCAGCTTGGGCGCCCAGCCGACCTTCGACTGCGAATTGTCCCAGACGACCCAGGCGGGCGAAAACTCGGTTCCGGCTGTCCATACCCAGGTCTGGTCTTCGTCCTGGGTCCAGCGGCCGTGATGATGAACGATCTTGCCCCATTCGGTGGGATCGTCGAGGTACCAGCCGATGTCTTTCTTGTAGGTCCAGTAGCAGGCCGGATAGGGCTTCCAGTCGGCGGGAACGGCATTCGGCTTCCAGATTTCGCCGTAGCGCTCGTTCTTGGAGAAGGTCCCGAACTTTGCCAGGGTGGCGCGCCACTCGTCGGAGATTTCCGTGCCTTGCGCATCCGGGGCGGCTGGCTGGGCCTGGGCTTGTGGAGCGGGGGCAGGCGGCTGGCCGTCGCCGCTCTGGGCCATGACTGCGCCGGATGCCAGCAGCATTCCGGCAGGAAGGAAAACGCCGCCCAGAAGGATGGCGCGGGTGGATCGTGTGAGCTTTCGCCCGGTGTTCGCAACGTTCAACATGTCTATGCTCCCTCGATGTTGTGAAGGCGTTTTGCCTTGCCCCGAGGAATGCCAGACTGGGGGCCGGGCCGCTGTGTGCAGCGGCACAAGCGGAAATCCCGGCCTTTTTCCGATGTGTTTCGCGCTACCTACTTTTTCTTTTTCTTTTTCTTTTCCGGCATGTCGATTTCTTCGTGTTCCTCGTGCTCTTCCTCGAACTCGAAGAAACCGTCCTGATCGGCCAGACCAAGTTCGGCGTCGTTGGCCGATTCCAGCGCGGCTGCAGGCAGGGTTGTCGAGCGCAGGGTTTCGTCGGCAGAGAACCAGATACAGTTGACCTGGCTGCCATTGGTGCGCTCGACAGTCATCACAGGGCCGCCGGAACGCAGAATGACGAGATCGCCCGGGACGAAGTTTTCCTGTGCGGCGCGTGCAGTATCGTGCGTTCGATTGAGCGGCTCGCTTGACGGCTGATTTGGCGGCTGACTTGGTTGCTGATCGGTCATGCTGTTCTCCTCGACTGTTACGCACTCGAACTGATGTCCGCCTCAAGCTGCGGCGTGCGTTTGCGGCCACCATCGCCAGATGCTTGTCGGAATTGTGTCCGCGTTCTCAAGTCTGCGATGTTTCCAAGGTGACAGAAGTGGATGTCACATACAATCGCGGAGGAATTGTCTGGCGAAAACCATGTTTTCGCTGTCAAGTTCATGCTCCAAGGCCATATCCGGGCGGGTTCGGGGCGGGAATGCGGGTTGTCAACGGCAAAGCCGGCCGGCCGGGCGGGAAGGGCTTCCAATGGCGGGAAATCTCGTCTAGACATCCGCAACTTTCGAGCCGGAGGCTTGCCGCTCGAAAATCCCGGCGAGGGTTTTTGCGAGGACGCGCTCCGGCCAGAGTTTTCTGGCCAGTTCAGCGGCCTTTTTTTTGCGCGCAGCGTCCTGCCGGGCCGCGCGCGAACCGAAACGGACGACCATGCCCAAGCGGACAGACATCGAAACAATTCTTATCATCGGCGCAGGCCCCATCATCATCGGACAGGCGTGCGAGTTCGACTATTCCGGGACGCAGGCCTGCAAGGCGCTACGCGACGAAGGATATCGGATCGTCCTGGTCAATTCCAATCCTGCAACGATCATGACCGACCCGGACATGGCCGACCGGACATATGTCGAGCCGATTACGCCGGAGGTCGTCGCAAAGATCATCGAGAAGGAGCGCGGCGACCGATCGAAAGGCTTCGCCCTGTTGCCGACCATGGGTGGACAGACAGCGTTGAATTGCGCCCTGTCGCTGGAAAAGATGGGCGTGCTGGAACGGTTCGACGTCGAGATGATCGGCGCGAAAGCCGCTGCCATCGACAAGGCTGAAGACCGGCAATTGTTCCGGGATGCGATGGCGAAGATCGGTCTCGATACGCCGACTTCGCGGCTCGCGAACGCTTCTGACCTGAAGAAGGCAGACAAGGAAGAGTTCAACCGCCAGCGCGAGGAAGTCGCTGCCAAGCATTCCGATCCCGCAGAACGGCAGAAGGCGCTGGAGGCGCATGCGCGCGCCTGGGCTTCGAAAGAACCGGAACGCAAGCGTCGTTATATTTCCAAAGGCCTGCAGGAAGCGCTTGAGGCTATCGACGATGTCGGGTTGCCGGCAATCATCCGGCCTTCGTTCACGCTGGGCGGAACAGGCGGCGGCATCGCCTACAACCGGGCGGACTATCTCGACATCATCGAGCGCGGACTCGACGCTTCGCCGACGACCGAAGTCCTGATCGAGGAAAGCGTGCTCGGCTGGAAAGAATACGAGATGGAAGTTGTTCGCGACAGGGTGGACAATTGCATCATCGTCTGCTCCATCGAAAACGTCGATCCGATGGGCGTGCATACGGGCGATTCCATCACCGTGGCTCCGGCGCTGACGCTGACGGACCGCGAATACCAGATCATGCGCAACGCCTCGATCGCCGTTTTGCGCGAGATCGGAGTCGAAACCGGCGGATCCAACGTGCAATTCGCGATCAACCCGGAAAACGGCCGGATGATCGTCATCGAGATGAACCCGCGCGTGTCGCGCTCCTCGGCGCTGGCCTCCAAGGCGACGGGCTTTCCGATCGCGAAGGTCGCTGCGAAACTTGCGGTCGGTTACACGCTGGACGAAATCGCCAACGACATCACGGGCGGCGCCACGCCAGCATCGTTCGAGCCGACCATCGACTATGTGGTGACGAAAATCCCGCGCTTCGCCTTCGAAAAGTTTCCCGGCGCCGATCCGGTTCTGACGACGGCGATGAAATCCGTCGGCGAAGCCATGGCCATCGGCCGGACATTCGCCGAATCGCTGCAAAAGGCGCTGCGGTCGATGGAAACCGGCCTGTCCGGCCTCGACGATATCGACATCGACGGCATTGGCGCCGGCGACGACATGAACGTTTTGCGCGCTGCGCTTGGTACGCCCACGCCTGATCGGCTGCTCGTCGTTGCGCAGGCCTTGCGTATGGGCATGGACGTGGAGGAAATCTACCGCGCCTGCCGTATCGAACGCTGGTTCATCGAGCGGCTGGCGGAGATCGTCGCGCTCGAAAACCGGGTGCGCGCTCACGGCCTGCCCAGGGACGCTCTCAATTTCCGTATGCTCAAGGCGGCGGGTTTTTCCGACCTGCGGCTGGCGTCGTTGACCGGCGCTGCCGAGGACGAGGTGCGCAGGGCGCGTCATGCGCTGGATGTCCGGCCCGTATTCAAACGCATCGACACCTGCGCGGCGGAGTTCGCCTCACCGACGGCTTACATGTATTCGACTTACGAGAAGCCCTTCGCGGGCGCGCCCGTTTGCGAGTCGCGGCCCTCGGACGCAAAAAAGATTGTCATCCTCGGCGGCGGTCCGAACCGTATCGGCCAGGGCATCGAGTTCGATTACTGCTGCGTCCACGCCTGTTTTGCCCTGAGCGAGGCGGGCTACGAGACGATCATGATCAATTGCAATCCGGAGACGGTGTCTACCGATTACGACACGTCCGACCGCCTGTTCTTCGAGCCGTTGACGGCGGAGGATGTGCTGGAAATCCTCGACAAGGAACGCAGCAACGGCACACTGGAGGGCGTGATCGTCCAGTTCGGCGGACAGACGCCGTTGAAGCTGGCGACCAGCCTGCAACAGGCCGACATTCCGATCCTCGGCACTTCGGTCGATTCCATCGATCTTGCCGAGGACCGCGACCGCTTCAAGCGACTGCTGGACAAGCTCGGCCTGAAACAGCCGAAGAACGGCATCGCCTATTCGGTCGAGCAGGCGCGGCTCGTGGCGGGCGAACTGGGCCTGCCGCTGGTGGTGCGTCCCTCCTATGTGCTTGGCGGCCGCGCCATGGCGATCATCCGCGACATGGCGTCCTTCGAGGAGTACCTGCTCGGCACGCTGCCTTCGCTGATCCCGGCGGATGTGAAGGTGCGCTATCCGAACGACAAGACCGGCCAGATCAACACGGTTCTGGGCAAGAATCCGCTCCTGTTCGACCGATATCTCTCCGATGCTATCGAAGTCGATGTCGATTGCCTGTGCGACGGGCAGGATACGTTCGTGGCCGGGATCATGGAACATATCGAGGAGGCGGGCATTCACTCCGGCGATTCGGCCTGTTCGCTGCCGCCCCGGTCGCTGGCGCCCGAAATGCTGGCGCGGCTGGAGGAGCAGACGCGCAAGCTGGCGCTGGCCCTCGAAGTCGGCGGTCTGATGAATGTGCAATACGCGCTGAAGGACGGCGACATCTATGTGCTCGAGGTCAATCCGCGCGCGTCGCGCACGGTGCCCTTCGTCGCCAAAGTGATCGGATATCCGATCGCCAAGATCGCGGCGCGCATCATGGCCGGCGAACCGCTTGCCGCCTTCGGGCTGAAAAAGGCGCCGCTCGAGCATGTTGGCGTCAAGGAAGCCGTGTTCCCGTTCGCCCGCTTCCCCGGCGTCGACACCGTTCTTGGCCCCGAGATGCGCTCGACAGGCGAAGTGATCGGGCTCGACCGGAATTTCGAAATGGCGTTCGCGAAGAGCCAGCTCGGCGGAGGGACCAGCGTGCCGGTGGGCGGGACAGTGTTCGTCTCTGTGCGCGATGCGGACAAGCCCAGGTTGTTGGAGACGGCCCGGCTGCTGGCCGGAAACGGCTTTTCCCTGGTCGCGACAGGTGGAACGCAGCGTTATCTGGAAGAGCAAGGCATTCCGGCCAAGCGCATCAACAAAGTGTCCGAAGGGCGGCCGCACGTGGTCGATTCGATCAAAAACGGCACGATCCAGCTCGTTTTCAATACGACCGAGGGGGCGCAGGCGATGGCCGATTCCATGTCGTTGCGGCGCGCCGCCCTCTTGCATAATGTTCCGTACTACACCACACTTGCGGGGGCGATCGCCGCCGCGCAGGGAATCACAGCCTACCGGGCCGGCGATCTGGAAGTGCGGGCCCTGCAGGACTACTTCCCGGAGCGGCCCGCCGCGTAGGAACGTCCGTCAATGGCGGACCCGGTGTGTGGACAGGAAATCGCCCGGCCCGGGCCAGTTTTCGGGCAGGCCGGGCGTCAAGCGACTCAGGTGAAAGAGACAGGCTATGGACAAAATTCCGATGACGGCCGGCGGATATGCGGCGTTGGCGGCAGAACTGAAGAAGCGCCAGCAGGAAGAGCGCCCACGCATTATCCAGGCGATCTCAGAAGCGCGCGCCCATGGCGACCTTTCCGAAAATGCCGAATACCATGCCGCCAAAGAGTCTCAGTCGCTGAACGAAGGCCGCATTGCGGAACTGGAAGACAAGATTTCGCGCGCTGAAGTTATCGATGTGTCCAAACTGGGCGGAGACACGATCAAATTCGGCGCGACCGTGACGCTGATCGACGAGGATACCGAAGAAGAAAAAAAGTATCAGATTGTCGGCGAGAGCGAAGCAGATGTGAAGAGTGGCAAGATTTCGATCACCTCTCCCATCGCGCGCGCGCTGATCGGCAAGACAGTTGGCGACACGGTCGAAGTGAACGCGCCCGGCGGCGGCAAATCCTATGAAGTGATGCAGGTGGCGTTCGTTTGAGTGGCGTCGCCGCCTCCGGACAACTGCCGGCAGGTGTTTCCATCCGCATTCTGGCTTGTGGCAAGACAGGCCATTTGGTGCCCTGCGCGGGTGTTGCCGCGGCGCTGGGCGTCGAACCGGAGATCGTTCAGGTCGCGCCGCGGTTGTGGTATGCGCCCTTTGCGCCGTGGGGACCTGCCGACCCTGCCGATCCCGGCCTGCGCGCGCCGTTTCCCGATATCGCGATCGCCTCGGGCAAGGAAACAGTCCCCTATCTGCGCGCGCTGAAAAAGCGTTCGGACGGGGCTACTTTTACGCTGTTTCTGGGCGATCCCCGGGTGTCTTGCGGCATCTTCGATCTCATCTGGACGCCCGCCCACGACCGGCTGACCGGAGCGAACGTTTTCAAAACGCTGACTGCGCCGCACCCGCATGACGCCACCGCTTTGGCATCGGCGCGGGCGCGTGCAGATGGGCGCCTTGCCGGTCTGGCATCGCCCCGTGTTGCGGTCATGCTCGGCGGGCCCAGCGGCCAATACAGGTTCGGCGACGCCGACAGCGAAAATGTTCGGGCTGCGGTCGCAAGACTGCTGGCCGAAGACGCGCGCGTGATGATCTCGCCGTCGCGGCGCACGCCGGATGAATTGGTGGAGCGGCTGAAACACGCGATCGCCGATGCCGGCGCCACGGACAGGGCCTTCGTCTGGGACGGCAGCGGCGACAACCCGTACCAGGGCATGCTGGCGCTGGCGGACGCCTTTCTCGTGACCTGCGACAGCGTCAACATGATCGGCGAAGCGCTGGCGACGGGCAAGCCCGTGCACGTGCTGAAACTGGAAGGCGAAGCAGGCAAATTCGGGACGTTTTTCGAACGCCTGCAGGCCGGCGGCTATATCCGCTTCTGGAAGGGGGCGCTTGAAGACTGGAGCTATGCGCCGCTCGATGCGACGGCCGAAATTGCCGGCGAGGTTGCGCGGCGCTACGCGCTGTTTGTGCAGGCCCGGGCAGGCGCCTAGAGCATCGTGAGAACAAGTGGTTCCAGTTTTTCGCGCACAGAATCTGAACTTGGGCAGACCGTTCGCTAATGGTTGCTGCCTGGCGCTTGCAGCCATTTCGGATCGGCGGCGATCTTGCCGTCCAGCGTAAGCAGAAACCTTTCGATCTGCACGAATTCCGTGTCGGTGATGACGAAGGGTTCGAGCTCGCTCTTGCCGACGTCCGCGATGGGCGTCGTGCGGTAATGCCAGGTGACGTCTTCAAGAGAGCGCTGGCTGCCATTGTGCATATAGGGACCGGCCTTGCCGAGATAACGCAACGACGGCGTCTTGAAAGCGCCGGCGAGATCGGCGCCGTCGGTGCGCACGAACTTCAACGCCTGGCATTGATCAGGCCGTGCATCGGAAAACCGGCTGAGACAATTGAATTCGTCTTTCAAGACAGCTGTAACGCCTTTAGCGCGGCCTTGCGCATCCCGCGCCGGCTCGTTGCGCCGGATGCCGATGTTATGGAACGAGCCATTGGTCAGTAGCGGACCGTTGTGGCAGTGCATGCAGCGGCCGCGCACGTCGGTTATGAAGGTCTTGAGGCCGAGACTTTCGTCGAGAGTCAGCAAATCCTTCGCGCCGGGCTTGCGGCGCTCGATCATGGCCTGCGCGTAGCGGTCGAACTTGGTCGGGCCCGGCAGAATCTTGCGCTCGTAGGCTGCAATGGCCTTGCCGACATTGGCAAAAGCGCGGTCGATGCCGGCTTTGTCACCTTCCGCCGGCAGGGGGCCGAAGATTTCCGTATAGCGCTTGCGGTAGTCGGCGCTGGCGCGCAGCACGCCGACGACTTTGGCGCGCGGCATGTTATGTTCTTTCGGATTTTCGAGCGACGCCAGAGCCTGCGACCACTGGCTGTCCTTGCGGCCGTCCCAGAAGAACCATGTGTTGTAGGCTGTTCCGACAATCGTCGGGGCATTGCGGTTGGTGATGCCGACGCCCACGGAAAGCTTGCGTCCATCGGTGAAGTTCCGGACCGGGCTGTGGCAGGTCGCACACGCGACCTGGCCGTTGGAACTCAAAGCCGTATCGAAAAACAGGCGGTGACCAAATTCGGCGGCGCGCTCGTCGTCGGCGTATTTGTTGGTCGGATCTGGTGGCAGCTTCGGCAGGGCGCCAATCGAGAGCGAGGCGATTTTCGCAAGCTCTTCCGCGTCCCAGCCGTCGACGTTCCATGCGGCTCTTGTAATGTCCGCGCCGGATGAGGTTTCAGCGATACCTGGCCGCAAGCCGGCAGAATGCAAAGCGAGCACGGCGGCCAGAGCTGCACACGACAACGACAACGCGCGCACGGCAAGCTGCAAATGCTTTGAAGAAGCCGCACCGTCCTTTCGCTCGCGCATTACCCTTCCCTCTTGCCTGTCCGCTTTCTTCACGCCGCAGCTACTTCACATCCACCTGCAGCAGCGCCTTGTCCCGCTCCGTTCCTGCAGCAATCTCGAACTCCAGCAGCCACAGGCCCGCCATATCGAACCGCAGACCTTCTATAACATATCTGCCGCCGCCAAGATCGCGGCCGACACGTGGCGCCGTTTGCATGCGTCTGTCGACCTCGCGGGTGCGGACGGCGACCGAGATGCTGGCGTTGCGAACCGGTGCGCCGGATGGCTTTCGCACCGCAATCGTCATGCTCTCGAGGGCACGAAGCTGAAGCGTCTTGCCGGGGGGATCAGCCAGCGCAACCGAAAAAGTTCCATTGCCCACTCCCGGTGGTGGCGTTGAGGGATAATTGGGCTGCCAATCGCCGCTAAACACGCGCTGGGCCTGAGCAGACGCAACCGTGCCGCATAGGATGGCGACAACGCATAAGAGCAGCGATTTCGGGATAGCTGAGAACATGGCGGATGCGACTGCTTTCTCCGAAGTTTCGCAACGAAATGCCCCTCCAGGCCTCTCTGCCCGGCGATTCATTATAAAAATACCACGGCTTCGGGCAAATCCGGCATGATCGCAGTCAAATACAATATTGCACCGGAGTTTCGCCATCGGTTCTCCAGCCAACAAATATGTGAATTTCGCATGGCTTGCGGGAGTGCATTGCCTGTTTTACATAACAGGGAAACCGGGCGAAGTGGCCTCCGGCTGGCGTTATGGCGATTTGAAACTGCCGCCGCAAGGTGCGGAAATGGTGCGGAAAACATATTCTGGGGAACTGCAATGAGCACTACGAAACATGCAAAGCTGATGATCGTCGGTTCCGGGCCCGCCGGATATACCGCTGCCATCTATGCGGCGCGCGCGATGCTGGAGCCGGTGCTGATCTCCGGTTTCGAGCCCGGCGGGCAGCTGATGATTACCACCGATGTGGAAAACTACCCCGGTTTCGCCGACCCCATTCAGGGCCCGTGGCTGATGGAGCAGATGAAGGCGCAGGCCGAGCATGTCGGGACGGAGATGGTGTCCGATCACATTACGTCAGTTGACCTGTCGCAGCGGCCATTCAGAATGAACGGGGACAGCGGCACGGTCTATACCTGCGACGCGCTGGTGATCGCCACGGGCGCAAAGGCCAAGTGGCTTGGCATTCCGACCGAAGAAAAGTTCAAGGGTTATGGCGTTTCGGCCTGCGCGACGTGCGACGGCTTCTTCTACCGCGGCAAGGAAGTGATTGTCGTCGGCGGCGGAAATTCGGCCGTCGAAGAGGCGCTGTATCTGGCGAACCTTGCCTCGAAGGTGACAGTCGTTCACCGCCGCGATTCTTTCCGCTCGGAAAAGATTTTGCAGGACAGGCTTTTCAAGCATCCAAAAGTCGAAGTGCTCTGGAACCATACGCTGGAAGAGGTGATGGGTACGGAAAATCCGCCCGGCGTCACGCATGCAGCGCTGAAGAACGTCCAGACCGGTGAAATCACGAAACTGGCGGTCGATGGTGTCTTCGTCGCGATCGGCCATGCGCCGGCCTCGGAATTGTTTCAGGGCCAGATCGAAATCAAACCGAACGGCTACATCGTAACTGCTCCGGACTCGACGGCCACCAATGTGCCGGGCGTCTTTGCCGCTGGCGATGTGACGGACGATATCTACCGGCAGGCCGTGACGGCTGCCGGCATGGGCTGCATGGCGGCGCTGGAAGTCGAGAAATTCCTCGCGGCGCAGGAAATGGAGCTGGCGGCGGCGCAATAAATTCGCGCCGTCATGAAAGCATCAACGGAGACTTCAACGGGGCGGGCCATTGGACTGGGATAAATTGCGCATCTTTCATGCCGCCGCCGACGCCGGATCGTTCACGCACGCGGGCGAAGCGTTGGGTCTCAGCCAGTCGGCCGTGAGCCGTCAGGTCAGCGCGCTCGAGCAGGATTTGCAAGTCCCGTTGTTCCATCGCCATGCGCGCGGACTGATCCTCACCGAGCAGGGCGAGATGCTGTATCGCACGGTCCGCGACGTGGTGTTCAAGCTGGAAAATGCGCAGGCGCGGCTTGCCGATTCCAAGGAACGGCCCGGCGGCGAATTGCGTGTGACGACGACGCTCGGCATCGGCACCAACTGGCTGACGCCGCGCCTCGGCGAGTTTCTCGAACTCTATCCGGACATCAAGCTGACCGTGCTGCTGGTCGATGGCGAACTCGATCTCGCCATGCGTGAGGCCGATGTGGCCATCCGCGTGCGCGAGCCGGTGCAGGCGGACCTGATCCGCCGTCGCATCTTCACCATGCACTTCCACGCCTACGCCTCACCGCAATATCTCGAGCGGCATGGCGAGCCAAAGTCACTGGCCGATCTCGATCACCATCGCATCATCACCTACGGCCAGCGCGCTCCGACCTATCTCACCAATATCAACTATCTGCATTTTGCCGGACGGGAAGCGAAGGATCCAAGGCCTTCGACGCTGACGATCAACAATATTTCGGCATTGCGGCGGGCGGTCGAAAACGGCGTCGGAATAGCGGTGCTGCCCGACTATCTGGCGCTCAGCGAGACAGGCCTGGTCCGTATCCTGCCGCAGGCGGATATGCCGGAAATGGATTGCTATCTGGTGTATCCCGAGGAGATGAAAAACGTCGCGCGCGTGCGGGTCTTCTGCGATTTCCTGGTCGCGAACGCGCAGCGCTGGGAATATTGAGAGGGCCGACCGGACAGAGCGTCGCCTACCGAATTTAAGGTATTGCCAGATTTGAATTTTTGACCGCATACTTGCAAAAGTCGGCAGTGCGGGTTCGCGCTCCTTCGACGCAAAACAATTTCAAGGGAGTATAACGGGATGGCTGTTTGCTTTCGTTTTGTGGCGCTTGCAATTCCTGCGGCAGCTGCGGTTCTCGCAGCCGGTTCCGCAGCGCTCGCCGCCGACCGGCTCTACTTCGAAGGCGACATGGTGCGTGGCCGCCTCAAGGAAGGTTTTACGGGGCCTCTCTGCGTGCTCGAGAACCGCTTCAAGCGCGGGGAGCTGATGGTCTGGCGCGTGCGCATTCATGCTCCGGGCGTCAAAGAGCAGTTGGGAAAGGATGGCCTCAAGTCCGTTGCGATCAAACTGCCGGATGGAAAGTCGTACCCCGCCAAGTTCGGCACGCATCCGCCAAAGAATGCTTCCGACAGCTACTGGACGGCAGTCTGGAAAATTCCCGACGATTATCCGACCGGAACGTTCGCCTATACGGTTGTTGCGACCGACAAGGACGGCAAGACGCATGAGTGGAAGCCATTCAACATCAAGTCGTCGCAACTGACCGTTCTTGCAGGCCCGCCGGCGAAGGCCATGCCGCCGAAGAAATAATCTGACAGGCGTCGAAAGGTCTTTCGGCCGGGAAGGTGAATTGTCATGCAGCGCGCTGTCTCCGTCGCGTCCGGCAGCGTCCAGGCGCGATTTTTCCGCTGCTCTGCAATCACAGCATTGCTTGCCGCAGTGGGTCTTTCTGTGAGTCTTTTTGGCGCGGCGGCGTCTGCGATTGACGTTGCTCCTGCGGCGCTCGCCGCGCCGGCTGCCTTTGGCCCGGAGGCGGTCATTGCCGAACCTTCGGGCGGATTTTCCGGCAGCCTCCGGCTGACGCCCGATCATGGTCCGGCAGGCACGCAGGTCGCCGCTTCCATTGAAGGTCTAAGGCCCGGTCAGACATTCGACCTTGTCTGGCGCACGGCCAAGGGCCGCTGGAAGGCGGAAAACGGCTCCTACAATGGCAGGGCTTTCCAGCCCGTAGCCTATCGCATTGCCCGCCTGGCAGCGGATGCGAACGGGGCGGCGCGTGCGAAATTCGTCGTGCCGGAAGATTTTGGTTTCGGCCACGATGTTGTGGTGCAGGACGGCAAGCGGCTGCTGACACAGGCGAACTTCAATATCGACATGGAGATGAAGATCTCGCCCAAGAGCGGACCACTCGGCACGCCGATTGAGGTGACGATCCGCGGCATTGGCTGGAAGTATCTCGAGAACAGCTGGATGCTGTTCTACGACAACAAGCCTACAGGCTGGGTATCATCGGTCACGACGGGCGGCACTGCACGTTTTACAATTCCGGCGACCGGCCACGAAGGCCGGCACATCCTTGAATTGTTGCATGGCAGTTTCACGTTCGCTTATCGCAACATGCAACAGTCGCCGTCGCCCGACCGTCCGGTGTTCCAGATACCGTTTACGATCACTCCGGGTGCAGCCGTGTTGCCGCCACCGCCGGAGCAGCAGGCGCAGACCAGTGTTCGCGGGCTGCCGGCCAGAGGCACGCTGGCGGCGCAACGGGCGTTTTCGACGGTGGGTGAACCGCTGACGCTTTCTGCCAGCGGTCTTGCGCCGGGCAAGGAGTACAAGCTGCAATGGTCGACGGTGACCGGCAACCGCATCAGCGGAGCCGGATGGGAGAGCAAGGCACGCACGATTGCCATGGCAAAAGCAGACCCTTCGGGCACGGCGGCTTTTTCCTTTGTGACGCCGGACGATTTGGGCGGTTCGCACGGGCTAATGTTGGAACATGGCGGCCGTAAGCTTGAAGGAACGCACTGGATCGCGCCTTCGGCCAAACCTCTCGACCGCTCGAGCGGGCCGGCGGGCACGAAATTCACCATCCGTCTGAAGGGAGTCGGCTGGACCGAGACGGCGAACATCTATGCCGTCGTCTATGACAATGCCTATATCGGCTATGCCTGCGGCTTCAACAGCCAGGGCGACGTGCAGATTTTTCTGCATGCAACGGGCGCGCCCGGCTGGCATTTCGTCGATCTGTATCCGGCTATTTACAAGGGCAAGGAACGTACGCCGCAGAACTTCCGGCTGCCGCAATTGACTTATGCGCGGGACCACCCAGGCGAGGATCTCCCACGCTTCCGGTTTGCGTTCAAGGTGGTGGAAGACGAAAAGCGTGCGGAGCGGGCGCCGCGATAGCGCCGGCTACATCAATTGCGGCAGCCACAGTGCGAGTTTCGGGAAAACGATCAGGATCGTAACAAGGATCGCATCGCAGACAAGGAACGGAAAGGCCGCCGAAGCCACATGCATCAGCGTCGTGCCGGGCGGCGCAACGCCGATCATGATATAGAGCAACAGGCCGAAGGGCGGTGTCGTCTGGCTCATTTCGAGAGCCATCAGGAAGAATACGCCGAACCAGATCGGATCGACCTTCATCGTCGCAATGAGCGGGAAAAAGATAGGCACGGCAATCAGCATCATGGAGACGGGATCCATGAACATGCCCAAGACAAGCAACACGCCGAACATCGCCAGCAGCAGCGTCAGGTTCGATACTTCGAGGCTTGTCGCCCATTTCAGCATGCCGGCGCTGGCGCCCGAATAGGCCAGCAACTGGCTGAACACGGTCGAACTCATGATGATGAAAAGCACCATGCCGCTGACGCGGACAGTCGATTCGACCGAGACGAAAATGCACTCCCATGTCAGCAGGCGGAACAGGATTGCGAGCATCAATACGCCCACGACGCCGAATGCCGCTGCCTCCGTCGGCGTCGCTATGCCGAAAATGATGAGGCCGATGACCATCGCCACGACAAGCGCCATCGGCAGTACATTGACGGCCAGTCCCTTGATTTTTTCCCGCCGCGTCGACGGATCCGGCTGATAGGCGGGGGCAGAGGACGGGTTGAGCGTCACCTGCAACAGGATCAGGCCGGAGTAGAGAATCGCCAGGACGATGCCGGGCAATATGCCGGCGATCAGCAGGCGGCCAACGTCGATGCCGGCGACACTGGCAAGCAGCACGCCGAGCGTCGAGGGAGGAATGATCATGGCGAGGCCGCCGGTGCCGAGAATAGGCCCGAGCGACATTTGCCGCGAATAGCCGCGGCGCTGCATTTCCGGCACCATCAGAGAGCCGAGCATGGCGGTGTTCGCCATGCTGGAGCCGGTCAGTGTCGAGAACGTCGCGCCGCCGAGAACGGTGAGAAAGCACAGGCGGCCGGGCAGCCTGCCGAGCAGTTTGTCGAGCGCATCGAATACGCGGATGGCAAGGCCGGAATGAAAGAAAAGCGCGCCCATCAGGATGAACAGCGGCACCGGTGCAAGGGTGAAGCGGGTGATGAGCGAGGTGGAATTGTCGATGACCTGCGTCAGGCCGGCGATGCTGCCGACGAAAATCAGGGTGCCGAGCACGTTGGTCGCCATGAAGGCGAGCGCCACGGGCACACCGAGCGCCATCATGCCGACGACCATGCCCACGAGAACGAGTGTGGCGAAGTACCAGGTCATTTAAACGGAATCCCGCAATTCCGTGCGCTCCTGATAGATGCCGTCGTAGCCGAACAGGCAGCGCAGAAATTCGATCGCGACGCAGAAAAAGCCTACGGGCATCGGCGCATAGAGCAGCCACATGGGTATGTCGACGGAGCGTTCGTCGAAGCGCCCGCTCTGAAGCGAATCGAGCAGCAATCCGCCGCTGAACCAGACGAAAACAATCGCTGTCACGACCGCCAGAAGATAGGCGAATTTTTCGACCCAGGTGCGAAGCGGATAGGGCAGGCGCGTCACGAAGGCGTCGATGACGACGTGGCCCTTCTTGCGCACGAGATAGGGCGCAGAAAACATTGCGAAGTAAAGCAGCAGATATTCCACCAGCGCGCTGGTGACAGCGGGCGGGCTGACGCCGAACGAGCGCACCAGCACGTCGTAAACGACTGCGAATGTGATCACGACAACGCCAGCACCCGCGATCACGGCGAGCGCATTGACGAGGTGGTCGTAGAGTCTGGAAACTGCGGGCACGATCTGTCCGGTGTGGAGCATGAGAACGGGCGACAGCAGAGCGCGCCGCCCGCCAGTTGCGTTGACGCTATTCCTTGTAGAGCTTGCTGCGCAACACTTTCAGCTCTTCGGCTGGAATGCGCTGGCCGGCGCGCTTCCACATCGCCTCGTAGGCTGCCTTCAAATAGGCCTTGGCGACGTCGCCTTCGAGCTTGAATATCTTCACGCCTTCTTTCTGCACGGCTTCGGTATCCGCCTTGGCGCCGTCCTGCATCTCCTTGATGGAATCCTGCTCGTATTGCGCGGAGACTTTTGTAACGATGGCCTGAGCTTCCTTCGACAGGGTCTTCCACTTGTCCTGATTGACCAGCACGAGATTGGCGAGGTGATAGAAAGGCGGATCGATACGGAATTTCGCGACCTTGTCGAGGCCGAGCGCATGCAGGCCGACAGTCGGCCAGCCGAAGCCGTCGACGACGCCTCGCTGCAGGCCGGTGTATACTTCGCCTGCTGCGATTTGCACTGGCGTTGCGCCAAGCGCCAGGATCAGCGGTCGATAGGCGCCTGTTGTGCGCAGCTTGAAACCTTTCAGATCGAGCTTGCCGTCTTTAACGACCGGTTCTTTCACGGTGTAAAGATGAAACTGCGCGCCGGTCTCACCGATGGCGAGGATATTCGCGTTCAGCTTCTGCTGCCAGTGCGGCTCGAGAACCTTCATGGCGCCGGCGGCGCGGTATTCCTGTGGCGTCTGGTTGGTCGGCATCAACGCCATGCCTTGCGGCACGATCCCGACGTGATAGGCCGCCGGAGTATGCAGCAAGTCGAACACGCCGCGTTTCAAGGCGTCTGCAGCCTTGTTGGCGGGCGTTACTTCCGGTCCGCCGATGTAATCGATGCGGACGACGCCCTTGCCTGCAGCGTTGAGCTTTTCGACGAAGTGTTTGAGGAAGCTCTTGGACAGATCGTGCTGGCGCGGCAGGGCCGTCTGCGTACGCAGCACGGCTTCGGCAGCCATCGCAGTCTGTACGCCTGCGGTCGCCAGCAGAATGGCCGGTAATGCGAGTTTTATGGCTAATTTAACTGGCGTCGTCATTATTGTTTCCCTCCTGTTATCGGTGTCCGGCTCAAGCGGATTTTCTGCTTCACGCGCACTGTTGAAGCAGTCGAGCGCCGCGGGGGCGCGTTTCCAAGCTAGTTTTAGGGGATAATGTCGTAGCCCGCTACAAGATTGTATCCGGCATCCCGGCCACTTCTCGTTTCGGCAAATGCAAAGGCCGGGCGCGTGGCCCGGCCGTGCAACTTTGTGCAAATTTTGCCTGCGCGTTGCAGCGCGGCGCTGCTTTACTTCGATGGCTGCGTGAATTGCGCCGCCTTCTTCACCAGCGCGGGAGCGGTGTTGTAGAAGTCGGCAAGCATTTTCGCAGCTTCCTCTCCCGACATCGGATCGAAGTCGATCCTGAGTTTCGTAGCGTCAGCTTTCAAGGCAGGATCGTTCAGCGCCGCGAGCAGGCCCTTGCGCAATTGCGCCACCTGTTCCTTCGGCGTTCCGGGAGGTGCGGCGACCGGCCGGGCAAGGCGGGTCTGTTCGAAGATCACGTCCGCGACCTTCTTGTCGTCATCCGTCTTCAGCAACTTGTACATCTGCGTCGCATCGCCAAAATACGGAATCGTCTTGTCGCGTCCGAACTGCACGATGATCTTCATCTCGCCAGCCTTGATATGCTGGTCGTAGGAAGCGCGGACGGACGATTCGAACATGCCGCAGGAGCCGTCGACTTCGCCCTGCTGCATCGCGATGGATACGGCCTTGGTGCCCTTGAAGCCGTAAATCACCTTTATCGGCGCATTGAACATGTTTTTCAAAAACAGCGGATGCTGGCTGGTGATGGCTGTGGGCGATGTCGAGCCGAAAACGACAGTTTTCTTGGACTTGATGAGGTCTTCCAGCGTCTTGATGTTGGCGCCGGCGCCTTTCCAGACCGCGCAGGATGCGATGTCCTGATGCAGGCTGCCGATCCACTCGTATTTACGCGGATCGAACTTTGCCTTCGCGTTGCCGAACAGAGGTTCGAGAGCTGTCGAAGAGGCGAAAACGCCCAGTGTCGTGCCGTCCTTCGGCGCAACGTTGTAGAGATAGTTTGCTACGATCATCGAGCCCGCGCCGGGCATGTTCTGCACGACAACTGTCGGCTTGCCGGGGATGTGGTTGCCGTAGTGGCGGGCGAAGAGCCGCGTGGTCGTATCGTAACCGCCGCCCGCGCCGAAGCCGACCAGAATGGTGATGGTTTTGCCCTGGTAGAAATCCGCCGCCGTGGCGGTTGCTCCGGGGGCGGCGGCCAACGCCGCAGCAAGAATCAGTGCCTGTCGCAAAGTGGTTCTCCTCTGGCTTGATCTATAGAGCCGGGCTCTCGGGCTTCGCCCTGGTCCGGTTGCGCTCTTTATAGCAGCTAAACAGCCTTGCGTTTAGACCTCGATTGCCACCAGCTTTGGAAAGACTTCACAAGATCGGCGCTGTGAGGGGGCGGATGTTTCCGCCTGTGGAGCCGCGCACCGGTCGGTGTCGGCATCAGCGTAAGCGTGCGATTGTGGAATTCGGCCAGACTTGGCCGGTGCCCGATGCTTATGATTGCCGATTGCGGCAGGCGCTCGTTGATCAGTTGCATGACGCGCGTCTGATTTTCCTCGTCGAGTGCGCCTGTTGCTTCGTCCAGAAAAACCCATTTCGGCTTGTGCAAGATCAGGCGCACGAATGCCAGCCGCTGTTGCTGGCCGAGCGACATGGAGCGGTCCCAGCGTTCTTCGACATCGAGGTATTCGCAGAATTCTTCCAGGCCAACTTCCTCGAACGCGGCGCAAATCGCGGACGTTTCGAACGTGGCGGGGTCGGCGGGATAACACGCTGCGACGCGCAACGTGCCCAGCGGAAGATAGGGAAATTGCGGCAGGAACATCATGTCATCGCGCGGGGGAATCAGGATGCGCCCGCCGCCCCAGGGCCATATGCCAGCGATGGCGCGGAAAAGGGTCGATTTTCCGGTTCCCGATTCGCCGACGATCAGAACGCGCTCTCCGGGTTCGATCTCGGCGGATGCTTCTTCAATGACAACGGAGCCGTCGTAGAGAAGAACGCTGACATTCTCGAACGCGAGTTTTTCTTCCGGATGCGGCTCGATCTCGATTCTTGCTTCTTCGTCTTCGATGTCGTTCAGCGTTTGCAGGGCTTCGTCGAACAGGGCGACGCGATACAGCGCGGCGCGCCATTCGGCGATTTTCGGAAAGTTGTCGACAAACCACTTCAGCGCTGCCTGCACCTGACGGAATGCGCCGACGACCATCATCAGGCCACCGAGCGAAAGCGAGCCGTTAAGATAGCCGGGAAGCGCGACCAGGACCGGCACCACGATGGCCAGCCAGCCGTAACCGGATGTTATCCAGGTCAGGCGGGCGAGCGCGAAAACAAGGCGGCGCACCGCCTCGATGACGTTGTTGAGCGTGATGTTTACGAAACGGCGTTCGTCGGTTTCGCCGCGGTAGAGCGCAATTGCCTCGGCGCGTTCGTTGATGTGAACCATGGCGAAACGCAGTTCGGCTTCGCGAGCGTATCGGGCGGCGTTCAGCCCCACGAGTTTTCGGCCCACAATATAAGTAAGCGTGGAACCGGCCAGGGCGTAGCCAATGGCGCACCAGACCATAAACCCCGGGATGGTGAATGGCTCGCCGCCAATCGTGAAGGTTACCTGCCGCGAAAGCCCCCACAGGATGCCAATAAATGTCACCAGCAAAAAAAGATGATGTATCAGCCCCACCCCAAGATCGGCTGTTTGTTCGGTAAGGTTTTGCGTGTCCTGCTGCATCCGCTGGTCGGGGTTGGCGCCGACTTCCGCGGTCATGTTCAGGCGGTAGATGCGGGCGTCGACCAACCAGTTGTCGAGCAGGCGGTGCGTCAGCCATTCTCGCAGGCGCAGTTTCAGCATTTCGTGCAGCCAGGTCTGCGCGACGACCAGCGACAGGAGAATAGCAACCAGGCCGAAGAAGAACGTCAGTTCGCGCCAGAGAGCGGACATTTTGCGTGCGCCGATGGCGTCGAAAAAGCGACCTTCCCAGCGGTTCAATTGAACCTGGCCGATCATGGTCAGGACAAGCACGGCCAGAATGCCGCCGAACAGCAGCAAGACAATCTTGCGTTGCTTCGACGCCATCAATCCGCGCAGCAATGTCCAGGCGTCGAGCAAGGTGCTGCGTTCATGCAGAGCAGGCTCGCCGGCAGGCGGCGCCGGCTGCACGTTGTCGATAATCGAGGCCCGCGACGGCTTGGTTTCCCCGGCTGCGTCGGCAAGTTTCGGCGGCGGCGGTACGTCACCCGTCTGGCTGCCGGGCGTTTGACGGCCGGAAGAACTATTGTCTGAAGGCGGCATTGCGACCCGGATTGATGGAATACGCGAGAATACAACGGATTCGGAGCTTGCGCGCGGCAAAACACTATCGTGCACAACGGCGAAACTAGACCTGCGTATCCACCCGATCGGTAGCTGCAGCGTCCTGCCGCAATGCGCCCAGGTCCACGAGTCGCGCAAACAGTCCCTCTTGGCGTGCGAGTTCGTCGAAGGTTCCGCTCTGGACGATGCGGCCTTTTTCCAGAACCAGGATCTTGTCGACGTCCTGGATGGTCGACAGGCGGTGCGCAATGATGAAAGTCGTACGGTTCTTGCGCACGGCGTCGAGCGCCAGCTTGAGTTTGAACTCGGTTTCGTTATCGAGAGCGCTGGTCGCCTCGTCGAGGATGAGTATGGGTGCATCCTTGAGGATGGCGCGGGCAACGGCGACGCGCTGGCGTTCGCCGCCGGAAAGCGAGGAGCCGCGTTCACCGATGATGAATTTGTAACCGCCCGGTTTGGCCATGATGAACTCGTGCGCCTCGGCCATGCGCGCGGCGCGTTCGACTTCCGCGTCGCTCGCCCCCGGCTTGCCGATGCGGATGTTGTCGGCGATCGTCCGGTTGAAAAGTCCGGCGTCCTGGAAAACGACCGAGATTGCGTGGCGCAGGCTGGTCAGGGTGATATCGCGCACGTCGACGCCGTCGATCAGGACCCGGCCGGACTCGGGTTCGCGCAAACGCTGCAGAAACCCTAGCGTCGTCGTTTTGCCGCAGCCGGTGGGGCCGACGAGAGCTATCGTTTCGCCGGCTTTTGCCGCGAACGAGATACCGGTTACGCCGAGCGCGGAATTCGGAAAGCGATAGCTGACGTCCTCGAAGGAAACGTCGCCGCGCGGCGTTCCGAGATCGATTGCGCCGGGCCGGTCGCGGACTTCCTCCTTCAGGTCGATCAGTTCGAAGAAGGTCGCGATGGTCGGTGCAAAGATGAAAATCCGGCCGACGAATCCGGCGATCTGGTCGAGTTTGGAAATCAACAGCCCGGCGAAGCCGACGAAGGTTACGACATGCCCAACGCTCACCTTGCCTTCCTGCGCCAGCCAGGCGCCGGCGGCAAAAATGGCGACCATGGCGATCGTGCCGGCAGCGCGGGTCAAGACAGTGAGCACCGCCCACCAGGTCAGAACGGGATACTGCGCATTGAGCAATTCGCGCATCATGCCGCGGAGGGCTGTGCTTTCGGCCATCAGCCGGGCGTAGCTCTGCACGACGGTCACGTTGCCAACGACGTCGCCGACACGGCCAAAGACATTGCGGCTGTATTGTTCGACGTTCGACTGGCCGGTGGCCGTGCGCTGGATAACGTAGAAGTTCATCGCAAAATAGAGCGCCGCCAGTACCGCAAGGATCGACGCCAGACGCCAGTCCATCCAGAACGCGATTGGCACAAGGAACCCGACGGTGACGACGGCCACCACCTGCTCGCGCAGAAACGAAAGCCACACGCCAAACAGGGCGTCGGTTCCGGCCAGCATGTTGCGGACGATCGTGCCGGAACCGTGGGTGGCATGGTAGGTGAGCGGCAGCGTGATCGAGCGGTCGAAGGCGATGGCCAGCGCCGCCTGCCGCTGCCGATGGGCGAGCCGGTCTGCCGATACGGCGACGGTCATGCTCGCGACGATGCTGAAGACGCCCAGCAGCGCCCAATATCCGATCAGCGGCAGTGCTTCGGAATAGCGCGAGAGTGCGTCGACGACTTTTCCGAAAATCACAGGCTCGGCCAGTTGCACGAGGCCTATTCCGACAGAGGCCGTGACAAGGCCGACGACCAGGCCACCTTCGGTCGCGAGCAGGGCGATGGCGCGAATGTAGGCCTTGACCAGATGCATGACGTTCCCAGGGCGTTACAAACTCTCGGCGCTCACTCTGCAATGTTTCAGAGCAAAAATGGCTCCGCAAGGCCATGCGTGTGCTTTCGCATTGTTTCTTTGGTTTGGCGATGCTTGCTGCCGTTGAACCGGCGCCGGGATGCCGCGAAAACCGCAGCCGGCCTCCTGAAGGTCGAATTAAGACAAAATCGCATAGCTCCCATGCAAATGTTCCCGTTGTGCTGCAAAAAATGCATTGCAATAGTGTTCATGGCTTTAGGCCGGAGCCCTACCCCCCTCCCTTCCGGTATGGGTTCCATTCCTTCAGCCGTTCCCCTCTGGAGACGACCGGTTTATCCGGAAGTCGGCCGGGCCTAGAGCCCGGCCCTTTTTTTTGCGCCGGCGGCGAGGGAGAATTTCCCTACATGAAGAGGTTCTCGGTCTTCTCCATGCCCTTGTAGAGGCTGGCGACCTGTTCGCCGTATCCGTTCCAGATCAGGGTCGGAACCCGCTTGTTCTCGCCCAGCACAGCCTCTGTCGCCTGGCTCCAGCGCGGGTGGGAGACATCCGGATTAACGTTGGCCCAAAAGCCGTATTCCGAAGCCTGCATTCCTTCCCAGAAGCTCTTGGGCCGTTTGTCGGTGAATGTGATCTTCTTGATCGATTTGATGCCCTTGAAGCCGTATTTCCACGGCATATGGACCCGGATCGGTGCGCCGTATTGCTTTGCCAAGGGTTTGCCGTAAGCGCCGGTCACGAAGAAGGCGAGATCGTTGGCCGCTTCGGCGACCGTGCATCCCTCGACATAGGGCCACGGATACCAGACCTGACGTTGGCCGGGCGCCATTTTCGGGTCTTTGAATGTCTCGAACCGGATGTATTTTGCGCCCGATTGCGGTTTGGCGATGTCGAGCAGGGCTTTCATGGGAAATCCGGTCCAGGGAATGGTCATGGACCACGCCTCGACGCAGCGCAGCCGGTAGAGACGCTCTTCGAGTTGTACCTTCTTAAGCAGGTCGTCGATCCCGATCTCGAACGGCTTTTCGACCATTCCGTCGATGGAAATGAGCCAGGGCCGGGTTTTCAGCGCCTGCGCCGCGGCATGAATGTTCTTGCTGCCGCCGAATTCATAGAAATTGTTGTAAGTCGAGGTCAGCTTTTCCGGCGTCAACGGCCGGTCCAGCTTGTAGGCCTCGTTGCGCTTGGCAGGATAAAGCCCGGCGGACGGGTCCTTGTCCTGGGCAAAGGCCATCTCGGGGAGAATCATGCCCGCGCCCAGAGCTGCCGCCATCTGGAGCGCCTTGCGGCGGTCGAGAAAGAGTTCCTCCGGCGCAGCCTCGCGTTCCGGGATGGCCCAGGCCGGGCGACGGCTAATCGAAAATGTCATCGAATCGTCCTTTCGGAGTTTTATTGCGCTCAGGAGTCGGCTCAGGCTAATGCGCGGGCCTATCACGGGCAAATCACGATAGGGCGAGCCGGGATCCGGGCGCGCCGGGTTGCCGGGATGAGGCTGGCGTTGCATTGGTAGGGCGGCGAAACGAAGGGCGGGCTGGGGAATGAGCAAAGCGATTGTTGGGATCATCGGCGGATCGGGGGTGTACGATCTTCCCGGGCTGACCGGTTTGCGCGAGGAGCGCGTGACGACGCCCTGGGGCGAGCCATCCGATGCGCTGCGGTTCGGACGCATAGGCGCGACGGAAGCGGTCTTTCTGCCGCGCCACGGGCGCGGCCATGTCTATTCGCCGTCGGACATCAACTACCGCGCCAATATCTACGCCATGAAGGCCGCGGGCGTGACGGATCTGATTTCGGTCTCTGCCTGCGGCTCCTTCCGCGAAGACCTGCCGCCGGGGCGTTTCCTGCTCGCCGACCAGTTCGTCGACCGCACCACGGGCCGGGCATCGTCGTTTTTCGGCAAGGGCTGCGTGGCGCATGTGTCGATGGCGCACCCGGTCTCCCCCGCGCTCGCCGATATCATTGCTCAGGCGGCAGAAGCCGAAAACATTCCTCTGGCGCGCGGGGGAACCTATGTCTGCATGGAGGGGCCGCAGTTTTCCTCGCAGGCCGAATCGCTCACCTACAGGCAGCTCGGATATTCGGTAGTTGGCATGACCGCGATGCCGGAGGCCAAGCTCGCGCGCGAAGCGGAGATTTCCTACGCCATCGTCGCCATGGTCACCGATTTCGACTGCTGGCATCCCGACCATGACCACGTCGACGTCGCTTCGGTGATAAAAATCCTGCACGAGAATGCCGAAAACGCGACACGCCTTGTGGCGCGTGTGTTGCGCGATTTTCCTGCCGAACATCCGCCGTGTCCGGCGGGTTCCGACCGGGCTCTGGACGTTGCGATGATAACAGCGCCTGCCAGCCGCGACCCTGCACTGATGCAAAAGCTCGGCCCTATTGTCGCGCGCGTTGTCGCGGGCGGGTAGTGTGATATCCCGCCGTGTCATGCCAATGTCACGGAATCGCAACATGGGGACGGGATCATGAACATCATCACAGACCTGCGCGCCAGCGTTCGCACCATCCCGGACTACCCCAAGCCCGGCATACTGTTTCGCGACATCACGACCTTGCTCGGCAATCCGCAGGCTTTTCGCCGAGCTGTGGACGAACTCGTTCAGCCCTGGGCAGGCGGGCGGATCGAGAAAGTGGCCGGGATGGAGGCGCGCGGTTTCATTCTGGGCGGCGCGGTGGCGCATCAATTGTCGGCAGGCTTCGTGCCGATCCGCAAGAAAGGCAAGCTGCCGCACGAGACGGTATCGATCGCCTACAGTCTGGAATACGGCATCGACGAGATGGAAATGCACCGGGACGCTGTGACCCCGGGCGAGCGTGTCATCCTCGTCGACGATCTCATCGCCACGGGCGGAACGGCGGAAGGCGCGGTGAAGCTGTTGCAGTCCATCGGCGCCAACGTGGTTGCCGCCTGTTTCGTGATCGATCTGCCGGACCTTGGCGGGGCGAAGAAAATCGAGGCGCTGGGCGTGCCGGTGCGCACGTTGATGGCCTTCGACGGGCACTGATCAAGCGCGGGAGCGCAGAATGATAGTCGGCGACAGACACTGGCGGACAATCGAGCCTGCGGACGACGGGCGCGCCGCAATCGTCATCGACCAGACGAGACTGCCCTTCGCGTTCGAGACGCTGCGGCTCGAAAGCATGGAGGCTGCGGCTCACGCCATCCGAACGATGATCGTGCGCGGCGCGCCGCTGATCGGTGCAACGGCAGCGTATGGCGTTGCGCTTGCCATGCGGGAACGAGCCGATGACGCGGCGCTTGCCGATGCGGTTCGCGTTCTTGGCGCGACGCGTCCGACCGCCGTAAACCTGCGCTGGGCGCTGGAGCGCATGCAGCGAAAGCTTGCCGAAATGCCATCGGTGGCGCGCGCGGATGCGGCGTGGCGCGAAGCAGCCGCGATCTGCGACGAGGATGTCGAGATATCGCGCTCCATCGGCGCGCATGGACTCAAGCTCATCGGAGAGGCGGCGCGTACGAACAACGGGCGCGTGAACATTCTTACCCATTGCAACGCCGGCTGGCTGGCGACCGTCGATTACGGCACGGCGATAGCGCCGATCTATCTCGCGCACGATGCAGGCATCGACATTCATGTCTGGGTCGATGAAACACGGCCCCGCAATCAGGGTGCGGCGCTTACGGCCTATGAACTCAACGCGCACGGCGTTCCGCATACGGTGATTGCCGATAACGCGGGCGGCCACCTTATGCAGCACGGCAAGGTCGACATGTGCATCGTGGGGACGGACCGCGTGTCTGCCAATGGCGATGTTGCGAACAAGATCGGCACCTATCTCAAGGCGCTCGCCGCACACGACAATCGCGTGCCGTTTTATGTCGCGCTGCCTTCGACCACGATCGACTGGACGATCGCCGACGGCTTGCGCGACATTCCCATCGAGGAGCGCAGTGCGCGGGAAGTCACGCATATTACAGGCCTCGATGACGATGGCTCCGTGGCAACCATGCGCATCGTTTCGCCTGGAAGTGCCGCGGCCAATCCGGCCTTCGACGTGACACCGGCGCGGCTCGTCACGGCCTTCATTACCGAACGCGGCGTTACACCGGCGACGCGGGAAGGGTTAGCCGGCCTGTTCGGCGAGACGGGGCAGGGGGCCGCAGCATGAGCCGGCTGGCTCTTGCAAAGGATATCATTCGCGTTGCCAATGCGATGGATGCAGCCGGTTTTGCGCCTTCGAAATCCGGCAATGTTTCGGCGCGTCTGGACGAGGGGTTCTTGATTACCCCAACGGGCAAACCCTACGCCAGCCTCAAGCCTGCCGATCTCGTTCACGTAGCGATGGACGGAGCAATTCTGTCAGGGAGGCTGCGGCCGTCTTCGGAGTGGAGGTTTCATGCCGCGCTCTACCTCTCGAAAGCGGAATGTGGCGCGGTCGTGCACAATCATTCGCCGCGGGCTACGGCGCTGTCCTGCGCCCGGCGCGGTATTCCGGCGTTTCATTACATGATCGCCATGGCAGGCGGGCACGATATTCCCTGCGCTAGATACGCCACTTTCGGGACGCAGAAACTGGCGGACAATCTCGTGACGGCGATGGGCGAAAGGCGCGCCGTTCTGCTCGCCAATCATGGTGTTGTCGCGTGTGGCGCTTCGCTGGACGCTGCATGGGGCCTGGCGCAGGAAGTCGAGAATCTCGCCGGCGAATATCTCGACCTGCTGGCGAGCGGCCTGAAGCCGGTGATCCTGAGCACAGCCGAGATGAAGCGGGTGCAGGCGAAATTTGCCGACTACGGAAAACGGTAGCGGCAGGTCATCCGCCTACTTCGGACGCGGGTCCACTATCCCCTTGTCCGCAACTGGCAGTTGGCCGGACCTGATCGACGAAACTGTGCGCACCAGCGAGCGCGCCGCATTGCGAACTTCTTCCTGCAGCCCCTTGTCGGCATCCAGTGCATCGTGGCTTTCGCCATAGGGGGCCATATAGCCGACATAACGGGATATAACGCCTTTCGGCTCTGCGGCGACAAGCTCCATCGCTTCCAGCCAGTCGGTCAATGCGTGGCGTAATCCGTCTATTCCTTCGGAATCGCCATGTACGACCAAAGAGTAGGCGCGGCCCGCGAGGTGGCGGGGGTAGCGCCAATCGGGTTCCATGGCCCTGGCGCGTTCGGGGTCCTTTCCATGCGTGGTTGTAGGGTCTTCATTGCCGCCGTCGGCGCAAACCAGGCGGTCGATCATCAGTTTGAGAGCAGAGGGCGATTGATCCCAATGTACCGGCGTGACGATCATCACACCGTGGGCTTCTATCCACATCGGATAGATTTCATTCATCCAGTCGCCGGTCTGGCCGAGACTGTGATTCGGATAGCAGGAGCATGGGAAGTGGCACAGAGCGGGGGAGGTTGAAAAACAACCCTTGCAGGGGTGGATCGTACGGCCATATTCGGATGCAAGGTGGCTGAGGTCGAGGACTTTGACTTCAATTGACGCGCCGTTCTCATCCTTATCTCCCAGCGCCTCCCGGGCAATGTGCAGCAAGCGCCAGGACTTGGACATTTCTCCGGGACATGTCTGGTCGCTGCGCGGCGAGCCGGAAATGACAAGCAAGCGTGTCGGTCCGTCCGCATGCATATGCCGTTTGCGGGCTGCGTCTATCGCTGCGGCGGCTTCGATCCACTCGGTCGACAGATCGTAGCCGGGATCAGCGTATCCTTCGCCTGCTTTCCGGGTGCGCGGCGCCTTGCGTCCGTCCCGGTAAGCGTCCCAGGCGATTTTCGCGAGCCGGTCTATGGCCGTGCTCTCGCTGTCGAAGGCGGGATCGTAGAATTTGTCGCGGTAACGCCGGAAAAACTCTTCTCGCGAGAGACTGACGTCGGGCGATCCCTTGCGGACGGCGGGATGGGCCATGTCTGGGAATCCTGATTGTCTGCCTGATGGCCTGCCTGATTGCTTGCCTGATTGCTTGGCAAACCTTTCAGTCCGGCAACGCAGCGCTGCACGCGCCTGTAAGCTCCGGCGGCCATGTTCAGGCAACGCCAAAGCGCAGGTTTCGTTCCGGAAGAGAGGTTTCAGCGGCCGGGCTTCAGCGGCCACAGGGCCGCGCTGAGATATTCGTAAGCCTTGCGGCCGTGCTGGTTCACGCCCTCGAAGCGGGTGAACTGGATGCCCCATCCCGGCCGGGACGTTTTCCGCTTTTCGACTGGCGTCGAGTAATAGTGGAGGGTGTCGCCGGCGAAGACTGGCTCCAGCCATTTCATGTCGCGAAAGCCGGGCGAGGGGCCGCGCGGCGATGCAGGAAGGCCGCGCCGGGCAGCTTCCGCCTGATACTTGTCGCGGGTGAGAATGTGGCGGCGCATGCCGGCTGCGCCCGTGTGCCAGCCCGAGGCCGTCAATCCACCGAAAGGTCCGTTCGCGGCTGCTTCGGGATCGATGTGAAACAGCTGCGGATCCCATTTTCTGGCGAAGCGAATGATGTTGTCGGGTTCGAATGTGTGAACGCCGAGGTCGAGTGTGCGGCCGATCTTCAGATCGTCGAACCATCCGCTCAGCACGCCATCGTCGTCGGCCGCATCGGCAGGTCTGGAAAGGAGGTCCGGCGGCGAAGTCCATTGCGGGGCGCGTGCTATCGCGGAAGGATCGTAGAGCGTGAGGTCTGGCGGCGCGTCGCGGCAGGCCATGAAGACCGTGCCGCGGTTCCACATCAATTCCTCGCCGGACTGGTTCAGCATTGTCGTTTCGAGACCGAGCACGCCCAGTCCGCTGCGCGATTGCGAGCGCCGCGCCGACGAAATTTTCGTTCGCAGGCGAACCTTGTATCCTTTGAGGACCGGCTTCAGCCATTTCATTTCCGCAATGCCCGGCGAACCGAGGCTGGCAGCATCCTTCAACAGATGCAGGCAATGCAGGCGCATCGAAATGGCCGCGGTCTGCCAGCCCGAAGTGGCAAGCCCGCCGAGCAGGCTCGCCTTCGCCGCCGCCTCGTCGAGATGAAACGGCTGCGGATCGAATTCGCGCGCAAAGGATACGATTTCCTCTGCCGTCACTTCGAAAGCGCCGTATTCGTGGACGCTGTTTTCGGGAAAGTCTTCGAAATGGAACATCTTTCGTCCACGCGGAAAAACGGAATCGCGCTTACGGGTTGGCCCGGGCGGCTCCGTCTGGATATAGTACCCGGGCCGTTGTATCCAGCGGACAGGGAGAAACGAGAACAAGAAGGAATTCGAAATCATGGGCAGCTTTTTTCAATGGGATAAATTCGTCACGCCGCAATTGGTGAAAGTTTTCTATTACTTGAACCTCGTCCTGATCGGCTTCGCGGTCCTTGGCGGCATTGGTTCGGCCATCGCCTATATGCGGTTTTCGCTGTTCGGCGGGTTGGGAACGCTGATAGGCACTCTTATTCTTGGCGTACTCGGCGTCATCCTGGCCCGTATGATGGCCGAATTGTTCATGATATTCTTTCGTGTCGAAGAACATTTGCGCGCCGTCCGCATTCGCTGGGAAGCGTAAGCGCGGATCGCTTCGGGAGCGGACATGACAGGCGGCGAATGGGACAAGTGGCTCGACGCCTATTCGCCGCTCGCGCAGATCGAGCCGGCTGAACGCGCACGCCTTGAAGCTTTGCCAGCCGTGCAAATGCCCGCCGGTACGGTGCTTTTTTCACCGGGGTCGCCTTGCCGGGGCTTCGTGCTCGTGCTCGATGGCCGGGTACGGGTCTCGCTGACGTCCGAAAACGGGCGCATGCTGACGCTCTACCGCGTCGGTGTTGGCGAAACCTGTGTCCAGACGACGTTGTGCGCCGCGGCGGGCGGGGAATATTCCGCCGAGGGCGTTGCCGAAACCGGCATCACGCTGGTTGTCGTGCCGCTTGGTCTGTTCGACGAATTGACCGCCTCCTCGCGGGCATTCCGCCAGTTCGTGTTTTCGCGCTTTGGCGAACGCATGGCCGACATGACCCGGATTCTCGAGACTATCGCCTTCGTGCGCGTTGATGCGCGTCTTGCAAAAGCCCTGTTGTCGAAACCGGCAGGATCGCCGGTTGCGATCACCCATCAGGCGCTTGCGGACGAGATCGGGTCCGCCCGCGAAGTCGTGACGCGGCAGTTGCAAGCTTTTGCGCGGCAGAAACTCGTCGGCCTTCGCCGCGGCGCTATCGACGTGATCGACCGGCACGGTCTTGGCTTGATCGGGCAGATTTCCTGAACCGGTTTAGAGTGGCTGCGCTGTGACTTGATCACAGACAATGCGTCCAAACACTGGCACCGTTTATCTGTTCACTGCTTCGGGAAAAGGGAGTTTCGGCCATGTTTCAGAATAATGTAGGCGGTATCGACCGCGCGCTGCGCATTATCGTGGGCCTCGTTCTGCTGGCGCTGATTTTTGTCGGTCCGAAGACCTGGTGGGGCCTGATCGGCATCATACCGCTTTTCACGGGCCTGTTCGCAACCTGCCCGGCCTATAGCCTGGTTGGATTGTCGACCTGCCCGATGAAGAAGTCGTAAGCCAATCCGGCAATTCTCCGGCCGCAACCGTCCGTGGCCGGCCGGTCAATTGGCGAAGCGGAAGTGCATCACGTCGCCATCGGCGACCGTGTACTCCTTGCCCTCGAGGCGCATTTTACCGGCGTCGCGCGCGCCGGCTTCGCCCTTGAGCGAAACGTAGTCGCTATAGGCGATGGTCTCGGCGCGGATGAAGCCCTTCTCGAAATCGGTGTGAATAACGCCCGCGGCTTGTGGCGCCTTGGTGCCGTTTTCGATGGTCCAGGCGCGTGCTTCCTTGGGCCCGACCGTGAAATAGGTGATCAGCCCGAGCAGGGAGTATCCGGCGCGGATGACGCGGTTGAGGCCGGGCTCCTCAAGGCCGACCGCCTCGAGATAATCCTTCTGTTCCTCCGGTGCGAGCACGGCGATTTCGCTCTCGATCTTGGCCGATACGACGACGCTGACAGCGTTCTGCGCCTTCGCGTATTCTGCGACCTTCGCCGAAAAGGCGTTGCCTTCGGCGGCTGAATCTTCCTCGACATTGCAGACGTAAAGCACAGGTTTCGACGACAACAGGCCCATCGTTTCGAAAAGCGGCTGTTCCTCCGCGCTCACCTCCGCCATGCGGGCCGGTTTGCCGTCGCGCAGAAGAACAAGGCAGCGCTGCACGATATCGAGGGTCGCCTTGGCTTCCTTGTCGTTCTGCTTGGCGCGCTTTTCCAGATTGACGACGCGGCGTTCCAGGCTGTCGAGATCGGCGAGCATCAGCTCGGTCTCTATCACTTCGATATCGGCAAGCGGGTCGATCCGGTCCTCGACATGGATGACGTCGCCATCCTCGAAACAGCGAACAACATGGGCAATCGCGTCGCATTCGCGGATGTTGGCCAGAAACTGGTTGCCGAGGCCTTCGCCCTTGGATGCACCGCGGACCAGTCCGGCGATATCGACGAAGGTCAGACGCGTGGGGATGATTTCCTTCGAGGACGCGATCTGCGCCAGGGCATCGAGCCGCGGATCGGGCACCGCCACATCGCCGACATTCGGTTCGATGGTGCAAAACGGATAGTTCGCGGCCTGCGCTGCGGCAGTCTGCGTCAATGCGTTGAAAAGGGTCGATTTGCCGACATTCGGCAGACCGACAATGCCACACTTGAAGCCCATGGATATTCGTTCGCTCGTTGCGGCGCGCATACGCGACCGTGTTGCGGAATTGGCGCGTGTATGAAACGATGCCGTGCAAAACGCAAGCGTCCGGGACAAAACGGCCGGGCGCTGATAACTGGCCGGCGCGGCGATGCCGGAGGGGAGGAAAGATGGTCAAGCTGGCGGATCAAGATGTGCTGACGAAAGAAGTGCTCGGCTGGAAAGGCCTGCACGTCTTTCATTTTCCTTTTTCGTCCTGCTCGCAGAAACTGCGGATATTTCTCAATCTGAAGGGCGCAGAATGGGAATCGCATCCCGTCGACCTCATGGCCAACGAGAATCTGACGCCCTGGTACCTCGGCATCAACCCGCGCGGTCTTGTGCCGGTTCTGGTCGACGATGGCGACGTTTACATCGAAAGCAACGACATCATCGAATATCTCGAAGGCAAGTTTCCCGAGCCGAAACTCCTTGCTGCCGAGACGGCCGGCGAAGCGCGCAAGCTTCTGAAGCTGGAAGACGACATGCATCTCGATCTCCGCGCGCTCAGTTTCCGGTTCGTGTTCAATCCGCCGGGACCGCCCAAAAGCGCCGATGCGCTCGAGGTTTTTGCAAAGTCGGGGTCAGGGACTGTCGGCGGACAGAACGACGGGCGGCGCGCCATCGAGATCGGTTTTTGGCAAACTTACGCGAAAGAGGGCATCACCGATGCGGTGGCGAAAGGCGCCGCGGGACGGTTCCGCCAGGCTTTCTCCGATCTGGACGCGAGACTTGCGACGCATGCCCATGTTCTGGACGATACGCTGAGCGTCGCCGACATCGCCTGGTTCATCTACACGAACCGGCTGGAGCATGCGGCCTATCCGTTCGCGCGCCTGCACCCCAATGTGTGGACATGGTACCAGAAGCTGTTGGCACGGCCGGAGTTTTCCCGGGAAGTGATGCTGCCGCCGCCGGTTGCCGAAGCATTCGCCGCAACCCGGAGCCAGCATGCAGCCGAGGGCAAATCGCTGGAAAACCTCGCCGGCTTTTAAGACGGGCTCGCGCTGTCCGCGCCGGCAATCCCGGTTCAGTGATTGTCGCGCCAGTATTGTGCCGAGTTCATGCCGAGGGACACTGCGAAAGCAAGAAAAGCTACTGTCGCAAGAACAAGATACATCGTTTCTGCGCTGTTCATGAACGGTTCCCCCTGACGAAAGTGATGGGGGAATTTTTCCGCATGGGCACACGATGGCGTTGATCTCGATCAATCCATCTCTGCGCTATTGCGCCGCATTCGGGTTCTCGCTGCCCGGTTCATCCTTGCCGTCCTTCTTTTTCGGCGGCTTCTTTTCGGCGAAGCCGGCGTCTTCCATTGCCCGGTGGACACGATTTTGAAATTCCGCGCCATTCCGCGCCGCAATCAGATCGGCGTTGCGGGCAATGGAATCGATCATCGCATCGACCCAGGGGCGGTCGGCCTTGGCGAAATCGGAAAGGACGTGGCCATGTACGCGATCCTTGTCGCCGGGATGCCCGATGCCGATACGCACGCGCTTGTAATCGTTACCAATGTGGCTGGTGATTGAGCGCAGGCCGTTATGGCCGGCATTTCCACCACCCGTCTTCACCCGCAGTTTTGCTTCGGCGAGGTCGAGTTCGTCGTGGAAAACATAAATATCCGACAGATCGAACTTGTGGAAACGGACGGCTTCACCGACAGCGCGGCCGCTTTCGTTCATGAAGGTTTGCGGCATCAACAGCGCCACACGTTCGGAGCCAATCGTGCCCTCGCTGAGAAGACCCTGGAACTTGTTCCGGAAAGACGGGAAGCTGTAAGCGCGCGCTATCGCTTCGATCGCCATGAAGCCGATGTTGTGGCGGTTGTTGGCGTAACGGCTGCCGGGATTTCCCAGGCCAACAAACAGCATCATGGTTCTCTCCAATGGGTTGCCCATGCCGGCTGCCGCAATCCGCGACGTGCAACGAAAACGCCCGCACCGAATGGCGCGGGCGTTTCATAGCATAACCGGAGAAGATTATTTCTTCTCTTCCGCCTTGGCGGCAGGGGCGGCCGCGGCCGAAGCGGCTGCAGCAGGTTCATCCTGCGTTTTCGGCGGCACGATCGTGGCCACCGTGAAGTCACGGTTGGTAATCACGGGACGGCAGCCCTCGGGCAGCGAGATCGCAGAAATGTGTAGGGAATCGCCCATGCCCAGATCGGTGATGTCGGCGCTGATCGCTTCGGGAATGTTGTCGGCCGGCACGCGCATTTCGACGGTATGGCGAACAATGTTCAGCGTGGCGCCCTGTTTGATGGCGGCGCTGGTTTCGTGGCCGGTGAAATGCACCGGAATGTCGAGCCGGAGGGTCGAGCCCGGCGTCAAGCGCAGGAAATCAACATGCATCGGCGTGTCCTTCACGACATCGAGCTGATAGTCGCGCGGGATCGCCCGCACCTTCTTGCCGCCGATATCGAGATCGAAAATCGTCGTCAGGAAGTGCCCTGCATAGATTAGCTTGTTGGTGGTGTTGTAGTCCAGGCTGATCGGCTCGGGCGCTTCGCCCCCACCATAGATCACTGCCGGTACTCGGCCTTCACGGCGTACGCTGCGGGCGGCCCCCTTGCCTGTCCCGCTGCGGACCGTGGCGGCCAGCTCTTTTACTGCTGCTGCCATGTTTCAGGTCCTTTCGATGAAAACTCCCGGCCACGCCTCCAGGGGTGTCGGAAACGGCCGGGAAGCGGCGCTTATAATCGGGGCTGGTTACGCGCGCAAGTGCGCGACAGGGGTCGTCCAGACTTAATCTGAGCTATAATCCGCCACCTGCCGGACAGGAAACTCTGTCAAATTACACATCGCCGGTGGTTTTTCGCGCCGCGCAGCTTTCGGGATGGCCTGTTACGGGAACCACTTCGTCCTGCGCGCCTTGATGCAGCGAGCGCGCTGCAGGAGATGCGACGCATACCGGCAAAGGCGAAGGCTCTCATCCACCTCAACACATCCAGCCACACACGGGAGGCCCACATGAACTGGGATCAGATTTCCGGCAATTGGAAGCAATTCAAAGGCAAGGTCAAAGAGCAATGGGGCGATCTGACCGACGACGAACTCGACCAGATCGACGGCAAGCGCGAACAGGTCGCCGGCAAAATCCAGGAACGCTACGGCATCACGAAGGAAGAAGCCGAGCGGCAGATCGACGACTGGTCGCGTAACCAGTCCTGATTGCGAGGATCGAACCGGTTAACGGTCAACGTCATGAGCGCGGGCGCAACGCTGGTGGGCGCCATGCCTGTCGCTGTGGCGAAAACCTTATGTGTCGAAAGGAAAAGCATTATGTCATTTACGAAAACCATCGCTGTTTCTACGTTTGCCATCATGGCGGCATCGGCGGCAAACGCCGCGTGCAACTATGATCTGTCCGCGATCGACAAGAAGATCGGCGCCAAGGGGTACGCGACCTACGCCACCTCGTCGCGCGACATTCGCCAGATGCGGGATACGGCCCGCAGGCTGGACATGTACGATCAGGAGAGCGCCTGCCAGGCTGTCGTCAAGGCCATCAACGACATTGTCGACAACCGTGTAACGCCCAAGGACATGGCCGCTCGGAGCGGCGATTCCGGCGACAAGAAGGATATGGCCGCCAGAAAGGACGCGGCGTCCGGGGACCAAAAGGCTGACCGTGTCTACAACCGGGCCGAACTCGCCAAAGCCAGCCGGCCGGTTTGGGGCGGCAAGGGTTTCATGTCAGCCGACAAGATTGTCGGTTCGACGATCTACTCGATGTCCACAGGTGACAACGTTGGCGAAATTGAAGATGTGCTGGTGTCCAGTTCTGCGGACAAGAGTTATGCCGTCATCAGTCACGGCGGTTTTCTCGGCATGGGCGAGCAGAAGTACAAGATCCCGCTTTCTGCGGTCCGCTACAATGCAAACGACAATTCATACTATGTCGCGATGACGAACAAGGATTTCGAGGCGGCGCCACAGGTCAAGTACGAGAACAATCAGTGGGTCGGAAGGCCGGTCACCGTTCGAATGAAGTAACCGCATTTCCCATCAATGCAACAAACCGGAGCGGCGCCTTTGCGCCGCTTCTTTTGCGTTACGGCCTTCCATCTGCATATAGAAAATCTTCCGGAATCCCGGGATATGGACTTTCGCGAGGGGTCGCGAGGACAGTATGCAGGGAAGGCCGTGAGGACGTAGCCGCCCTCACCTTTCCTTGACAGGCCTTGCTTCGCTTTTCGGTCAGTCGTCGAAAAGGCTCGAAACGCTTTCTTCTTTCGACGTGCGGGCAATGGCCTCGCCGACCAGCGGGGCGATTGAGATGACCCGGATATTCTTGGCAACCCGCACGGCCGCTGTCGGCTCTATCGTGTCGGTCAGCACCAGTTCCTTGATCGCCGAGGACGATATGCGGGCGACGGCGCCGCCGGACAGGACCCCGTGCGTGATGTAGGCGTAGACTTCCTGTGCGCCGGCCTTCATCAGCGCTTCGGCTGCATTGCACAGGGTGCCGCCGGAATCGACGATGTCGTCGACCAGAATGCAGCTCTTTCCCTCGACATCGCCGATAATGTTCATGACTTCGGACTCGCCGGCGCGCTCGCGGCGTTTGTCGACGATGGCAAGGGGCGCGTTGATGCGCTTGGCGAGCGCCCGGGCGCGCACCACGCCGCCCACGTCCGGCGATACCACGCAGGTATTATCCAATTGCATGCGTTCCTTGATGTCGCGCACCATCACGGGAGCGGCGTAGAGATTGTCCACGGGGACGTCGAAAAAGCCCTGGATCTGGCCGGCATGGAGATCGACGGTCAGGACCCTGTAGGCGCCGGCATGGGTTATCAGGTTGGATACGAGCTTTGCCGAGATGGGCGTGCGCGGACCCGGCTTGCGGTCCTGCCGGGCGTAACCGAAATACGGAAGCACGGCCGTGATGCGGCGCGCCGAAGCGCGGCGAAGCGCGTCGGTCATGATCAGGACTTCCATCAGGTGGTCGTTGGCAGGAAACGATGTCGACTGGATGATGAATGTATCCTTGCCGCGGACGTTCTCCTGAATCTCGACAAAGATTTCCATATCGGCGAAGCGCCGGACCTGGGCTTTCGTCAGCGGAATGCCGAGGTAGGCCGCAATGGCTTCCGTCAGGGCGCGATTGGAATTTCCCGCCAACAGCTTGATCGCATCGACCATGTCACCCCCGATTGCACGGCTGGCGGACGCGCTCTGCCTGCGCTTGCCTGGAAGTCCTGCCCGCCGGTGCGGTGGCTTTAGCAGGCATGGTGCGGGGGAACAATATTGGATGGACGCAGGCAAGCGCCCAAGTGAGGTCAATCCACCGCAAATCTCGCTTTTGCCTATCGCCCAAGGCTTGAGTACGAAAGCGCGCCCGGGCCTGCCGTGGGATTCGGGGCGGCGAGGGGAGGGCTCGCCGCTATCGCCGCATTGGCGGACGCCGCGGAAGGCGCTGCCGCTGCCACCTTACCCGCCGTCTGGCCGGTTGCGGCGATTGCCTCGGGCGTATGCGTCAGCCACGCCGCCAGTTCGCGCGCGCCGGAAGCGGCAATCTGCGCTGCGGCTTTTTTTTTTCGCCGAGCAGGCTCCAGCCGTCCGGCGACACGCCGGGAATGACCAGACGATCCTCGACGCGGTAGCGGTGGCGGCGGTCGGCGCCATAGATGTCCCAGATGATGGCGACCGGCGTCGCCTTTTCCGCCGGAAACGGCAATATATGACCCTGTATCAGGTAGTTGGCAGAGGCCGGCGCTGCCAGCCGCATCCTGTTGCGGGCGACTTCCGCAGTCATGGCATCGCCGAGCTGGCGCCGGAAAGCCTCGGGTGCGGCTTTCAGCGGCAAGAAGGCGATCGTTGCGCCACCGGGACTGACGCCAGCGCGAGGCGCTATGGAAAATTGCTGTGCCGCCTCGACCCTGGCCTGCGGCTGCGACACGGTTTCGAGGCAGCCGGACAGCAGCACAGCCGAAGCCATTGCAAAGGCGCAACTCACGGTGTGGCGGATAGCAAGAACGGCCATAGGCTCCCCGGCCCTTTAACGAAGTATTAACCCGGCCCACTGGTAGCACCGGAGGACGGGGCGGGGCTAGGGGAAAGTGGCGACTGGAGCAGGCGTCAGCCCGCCGTCAGCCGCCCCATCCCGCGTGCGAACATGGCCAGATGTTCCTCCCGGCGCTGGTAGTCCTTGTGGTACCGCGCCATGAGGGCATCCGGATCGCCGGCGTAGAACAGTTCGTACAATTGGTGCCGGGAGCCGAATTCGGTGCCGCACACGTCCCAGGCCAACCGCGCCAGCGATATCTTCTCGCGCGCGCTTGCGTTCGTTCCCTTGTAGAAGCGCTCGATCAGCTCTCCGGCTTCGCTCTCCAGGATAGAAAGCGAGCCAGGGGCCTGCATCAGCGTCGAGCCGGCAAGGCGGCGGATTTTCTGCACGATCTCGCCGTAAATCCTCGGCCCCATGACGCGGCCAATGCCGATGCTGGACAGCTCGGGGTAGAGCACGCCGTTTTCCGGATCGATCTTGGCCTCGCGTTCTGCCGTCAGGATCGAGGCGCGCAACATCTCGACGTAAGCTGCCGTCTCGCCGAGCGATTGCGCCACCCAGGGCGTTTCCTCATGGCCTTGCATGCGCGCAATGCGGACCAGCAGCGCGTAGAGAAATTCCAGTTTCACCAGCAGGCGCACATTGGTCTGGTGCGCCGTCATCTCGCGCACCTTGCAGTAGCCGTACATGGCATTCATCAGCCCGACGTCGCCGTGCAGGAACACGCGATCCCAGGGGACGAGAACGCGGTCGAAAACCAGCACCGAATCCATTTCGTCGAAACGCGATGAAAGCGGAAAGTCGGCATTGCGACCCGGATGCATGAAAGAACCGCGGCAGATGATCTTCAGGCCCGGCGACGCAACGGGAATGCAGATCGCCAGGGCATAGGGCTCGTCGCCGGCAACCTGGTTGTTGGGCATGGGAAACATCAGCGCGTCGTTGGCATAGGCGGCCGCGGTGGCGACAACCTTCGCGCCCGACACGATGAGACCATCGGCCGTTTCTTCTTCGACATGCAGGACCACGCCCTTGTCGTTCTGCGCATGGCGCGCCTTCGTTTTGTCCGGCAATGGATCGTTGAGGCCATGGGTAAGAAACAGGTCTTCTTGCGCAGCATGGTCCACATAGGCTTCAACGGCCTTTTGGCGCTCGGCGGATAGCTTTGCGAAATGGCTGCTTTTGGCCTTCAGGCACATCAGCACCGTGTTCAGAAAATCCGGCGCGCGGCCCATGAAGCCGAAGCTGGTTTCCATCCACAGGCGCGTCGCCTCGCGCCGGCCGGCGAGGTCTTCCCACGTTCGCGGTGGTTGAAACGTGCGGCCTGCGGTTTGTCCGGTTTCCGGGTCCGACCAGCTCAAGCGTCCCGCCAGCGCCGGTTCGTGCTGCATATCGTAGAGATGGGCAGTCGCCTGGATCGCCGGAGCAAGCGCCGGGTGCAGCGTGACGTCCGATACCCTTTCGCCGTCGATCCAGACCTCGCGGCCGTCCTTCAGGCTGGCGATGTAAGCCTTGCCGTCGCGCATGCGTTTCCCCGTATCCCCGTGAATTTGCAGGAAGGCGCGCGATCCGGGTTTTCGCCGGGCCGCGACGGCCTTACATAGCACATATGAACGAATCCTCCCCCGAAATGGAAGCGGCTGTCACGGCCCAGGCGGAAGCACCGAGAGGCGTTGCGGTGATCCGTGCCGAGCTGCCGCGTTCGCCGAAGGGGCCCGGTGTCTACAGGATGATCGGGGCGGACGGGGAGGTGCTGTACGTCGGCAAGGCGCGCTCCATCCGCAAGCGGCTGGCCTCATACGCGCGCGGGCAGGGACATTCGAACCGTATCGTCAGGATGATCGGGCTTACGGCTTCGATGGTTTTCATCACGACGGAGACGGAGACCGAGGCGCTTCTGCTGGAAGCCAATCTCATCAAGCAGCTCAAGCCGCGCTTCAACGTTCTGCTGCGCGATGACAAGTCGTTTCCCTACATATTGCTGACCGGCGATCACCTTGCGCCGCAGATCACGAAGCATCGCGGCGCGCGAAACCGCAAAGGGGATTACTTCGGGCCTTTTGCCAGCGCGGGAGCGGTGAACAGGACCCTCAACGCCCTGCAACGCGCATTCTTGCTGCGATCCTGTACCGATTCCTATTACGAAAATCGTTCGCGCCCCTGTCTGCTCTTTCAGATCAAAAGGTGCTCGGGGCCATGCACGGGCGAAATCTCTCCCGAAGACTATGGCGAACTTGTCAACGAAACGAAGGACTTTCTCTCGGGCAAGAGCCGCAAGGTGCGAGAGCAACTGGCCGCGGACATGGAGGCGGCTGCCGAGGCGCTGGAGTTTGAAACCGCAGCGCGCCTGCGCGACCGCATTGCGGCGCTATCGGCGATTCAGGGCACCCAGGGAATCAATCCCCGCACGGTGGAAGAGGCCGATGTTTTCGCAATTGTGGAGCAGGCGGGCCAGTTCGCCATCGAAGTCTTCTTTTTTCGCACATTCCAGAACTGGGGCAACCGCACCTACTATCCGCGCGCCGACCGCAACATGGAGCCCGGCGAAGTTCTGGATTCCTTTCTCGCGCAGTTCTATTCCGACAAACCCGCCGCGCGGCTCGTCCTGTTGTCGCAGGACATCGAGAACCGCAGCGTGCTTGCCGAAGCACTGTCGGCACGGGCTGGCCGCAAGATTGAAATCGCGGTCCCGCAACGCGGCGAGCGGCGGGAGCTTGTCGAACATGCCATGGCGAACGGGCGCGAAACGCTGGCGCGCAAGCTATCGGATACGGCGACCCAGGAAAAACTGCTGGATGCGCTTTCCGCGGCATTCGGCTTCGATCGGCGATTGCGGCGTGTCGAAGTGTACGACAACTCGCACATCATGGGGACCAACGCGGTGGGCGCCATGATTGTCGCAGGCGCCGATGGTTTCATGAAGCCGCACTACCGTACATTCAACATCAAGAGCACGAGTCTTACGCCCGGCGACGACTACGCCATGATGCGCGAAGTGCTGATGCGGCGTTTCGCGCGTCTGCTGAAAGAAGAGGGCGCGATGGGACCGCCGGCGCAGGAAGACGAACTGGAAACCGCATTATCGGCTTCGTCCGATGCGGAGCCCGGGGTTGACGTCCCTGCGGATCACGATGCAGGGGACGACGAGGATATCGCGGACCCGGGTTTTCCAAACCGTCCGGATCTCATCCTGATCGATGGAGGCATCGGTCAGTTCGAGGCCGCGCGGACGGTGCTGGCGGAGTTGGGCGTCCGGGATGTTGCTGTTGCGTCCATCGCCAAGGGGCCGGACCGGAATGCGGGACGCGAAACGTTTTTCATCGAGGGCCGCGAGCCGTTCAAACTCGAGCCGCGCGATCCTGCCCTGTATTTCGTACAGAGACTGCGCGACGAGGCGCACCGCTTCGCCATTGGCACTCACCGTGCGCGGCGCAAGAAAGAATTTACCAAGAATCCCCTCGACGAAATTTCGGGAATAGGACCGACGCGCAAGAGAGCTTTGCTGGCGGCGTTCGGGACGGCCAAGGCGGTCGCGCAGGCAAGTCTTGCCGACCTCGAAAAAGTGCCTGGAGTCAGTGCTTCTACAGCGAAGCTGATCTACGATTTTTTCCATGAAAGGACGTAGGCAAGCACTGGTTCCGGAGAAGTTACATCACGTTTACCTTACGGCGCCGATCGGCCAATAGTTTAGTACTTCTTAGCTTTGGACAAGCATATTGCGTACGTAGAAGCGCAACCTTTCGCTAGCAAGGCAGCTTCAGGCGCGCTGTTGCGGGCGGATTGTTCGAAATGTTTTGGTCTTTCGCTTCGATGCCAACAGGTCGGGTTGCATGTCGTTACTGAGCGATTTTACAGATTACCTTACGAGCAAGGATTCCAGCGACGAACTCGTGCGGGCGCAGTACGCGGTGATGACGCGGCAAACCCCGCTCATGTATGCGATCCTGCTCATAAACATGGCCGCTTTGGCACTAACTCTTTATGGAAAAGCGCCTTTTTATCTTACGGTGACTATCCCGGCGGTTTTTGGATTGGTCTGTGTCGTCCGCGCCTACAAGATGGCGACCGACAGCGAGTCCCGGCATACGGTCGCGGTCCTGCGCAGGAAACTGAATCTCGTGGTGGCTTTGGCCGTTCTTTTGGGCATGAGCATTTGCGCATGGTCGCTTGCGTTGTTCGGTTACGGTGACATGGCGGGAAAGGCGCAGGTGGCGTTTTTCATTGCCGTCACTATCATCGCTGTCATCACTTGCCTGATGCCATTGCGACAGATCGCGATGATTCTTTTCGCGACGGTCGTGGCGCCGGCCTCACTCGTGCTGGTGCTTCAGAAAGAGGCCGAATTCAAGGCCATCGCACTTAACATGCTTCTGGTCGTCGCAGGCATGGTTTTTGTCCTTTTGCGATCCAACGCCGACTTCCAGCAGGGAATCGCAAAGCAAAGCGAATTGAACAGACAGCGCAAGGAATTGCAGGGGCTGAACAGCACGGTGAGTGTTCTTGCCAATCAGGACAGCCTGACTGGACTTCCGAACAGGCGCAGTTTCTTCGCCTACCTCGATTCGCTGATCGGGGGTGGTCCGGTCCGTACCAGCTTCGCAGTGGGTGTCGTCGATCTGGATGGCTTCAAACCGGTTAACGACATTCATGGGCACGGCGCGGGCGACAAATTGTTGCGCGAGGTTGCATCGCGTCTGCTCGGCGCACTTCCCGGCAGAGGCATGCTTGCGCGCCTTGGTGGCGACGAATTTGCGATCATACTCGAGCAGCCGGGTGACGACGCGAAATTGCTTGCCACCTGCGAATCGATGATTGCAACTTTACGCAGGCCTTTCGCACTGGACGAGGGCAGCGCCGCGATTTCGGCGACATGCGGCATAGCGCGTTACATGAGCGCCAGCGTGACCGGCGACGAACTTTATGAAATGGCCGATTTCGCTCTCTATCATTCGAAGCAGAACAACCGGGGCTCGGTGACCCTGTTTTCGCAAGAACATGAGAAAGAGATCCGGAAAGTCGCCACTATCAGCCAGCGGCTGCGGGCCGCCGACATGGAGCGGGATTTCAGCATTTGCTATCAGCCGATCGTCGACGGACTGTCCGGGCAGACGCTCGGGTTCGAAGCTTTGGCGCGCTGGTCCGACAGGATATTGGGCGATGTTGCGCCAGACGTATTCATTCGCAGCGCCGAGCAGAACGGGACGATCGGGAAGATAACGATCGGCCTTCTCGAGCGCGCCTTGCGGACGGCAGCATGCTGGCCGGAAGGTATATATCTTTCCTTCAATCTCTCCGCGCACGATCTGTGTTCGCGGGAGACCGTGGACCGTATTCTGGAGACGATGCGGCGCAATGCAGTGACGCCGGGACGTCTTGTTTTCGAGATTACGGAATCCGCGATCTTGCAGGACTTCGATCGCGCCATCGTTGCGATCGGGGAATTGCGCATGGCGGGGGCTTCGATAGCGCTGGACGACTTCGGCACCGGGTATTCGAGCCTGAACTATCTGCGCAAGCTGCCTATCGACAGGGTCAAAATCGACCGCTCGTTCGTGGTGGACATTGAGGACGATGCGCCGGCGCGGGACATCATGCAGGCGATCATCGGATTGTGCAGGACCATGCGGTTGCAGTGCATCGTCGAGGGCGTCGAGACGCAAACGCAATTGGCCGAACTCTCGGCCATGGGTGGCATGGCCTATCAGGGATTTCTGTTCGGACGGCCGATGAGCGCCGAGCAATTGCGCGCTTATCTGGAAAGTGTGCAGGAGATACGTCTGGCCAGCTAGACCCGGCTCCGCCAGGGCAGCTCGGGCTGCACACTGATTTTCCTGAAAAAGGTACGGGACGAACTTTTCGCGAAAAAGCGTGTCCACTTTTCCGCGCGATGGTCTATGCAGGGGGCAGAGTTAGCTGTTCCCGGACCAGACATTGTCATCGTTTCAGCCCGCCGCCCTGGCCAAAAAATTCAAATTCTCGCCTGGAGAAGTGTTGACGCTGGCTGTGGCGGCGCTTGGCGGGATTTTTTTCGTCGCTATCGGGGTGCCTGGCGGAGCAATGTCGGGAGCCGTGATCGCCGTTGCATTGCTCTCGCTGACCGGGCGCGCGCGCGGCATCACGGGCCCGTTGCGCGTGATCGGCCTGTGCATTGTCGGCATCGCCATTGGCTCGGTCGTGGGGCCGGATACGTTTTCGCACATGAAGGCCTATCCGGCGAGCCTGGCGCTGATGGCCGTCTGCGTTGTGCTGATGTCGGCCGTTTCAACTGCGGTATGGGTGTATTATCTCAAATGGCCCCTATCCATGGCGGTCCTGTCGTCCGTGCCGGGGTCGATGAGTTATATCGTGGCCGTTTCGCTGACCATGGGAGCCGATGCGGCCCGAATTGCCGTCGTGCAGATGTCGCGGGTGATCTTTCTGGTGACGCTGCTGCCGTTCCTGATCGCCTGGGAGACCGGCGGCAAAGTTGGCGTGACCGCGCCGGCGGTGCATTATCCGCTCTATATCCTGGCGCTTGTCATGGCCGCCGGCTTCATCGGCGGACTGGTCGTCGAAAAGCTGGGGGCGCCGGCCGGATTCCTGATCGGCGGCCTGATCGTGTCCGGCTTCATCCACTATATGGGCTGGGCTCCCGGGCGCGTACCAAGCTGGGTGATGAGTCTGGGGCAAATCATTGTCGGCGGCTGGGTCGGTTCGCGGTTCGCGGACTTTGACTGGAAGCTGTTCTGGCGCATTTGTATCGGAACAACGCTGGCTATCGGCGGAATGATGGCGATTTCCGCCTTTTTTGCCTGGATTGCCGCCGGCTTGCTGGGCGTTCCGTTCGGCGCGGCGATGATCGGCTATTCTCCGGGCGCGCAGGAAGCCATGGTAGTGCTCGCGCTGGCCTTGGGGGTTGATCCGGTTTTTGTTACAACGCACCACTTCGCCCGGTTCGTCATGATCAATCTGGCCCTGCCGGTCATCATTGCGCGCCTCGTCAAGACCGAGAATGCCGAAAGCCATCGCTGAGGGAGACTTCCATGCTGCTGCGTACGTCCACTACTTCGCCGTTCGGGCGCAAGGCCCGGCTGGCGGCGCTGCGCCTGGGGCTTTCGGATAAAGTCGATGTAAAACATGGCGATACGCTCGATCCGAAGGATCCTCTGCGGGACGAAAATCCGCTTGGCAAGATCCCCGTCCTGACGCTGGCCGACGGGCGCAACGTCTTCGACAGCCGGGTGATCCTCGAATATTTCGACCATCTGGCCGGCGGAAACCGGATTTTGCCCGCAGATCCCGACAAACGGCTCGATTGCCAGCGTCTGCAGGCGCTCGCCGATGGCATCATGGACGCCGCTATCCTCGTCGTCTACGAGGCCCGCTACCGGCCCGAAGAGCGCCGCCACGAGGGCTGGGTCGATCACCAGCGCGACAAAATCACCCGCGGTCTCAAGGCTTTGGACAGGTTCCTGCCGGCCCCGACCGAGGTCAATGCCGGAACCATCGCGGCAGCCTGCGCGCTCGGCTACATCGACTGGCGCAAGCAGGTCGACTGGCGCGCCATCAATCCGGCGCTGATTGGCTGGTTCGATTCATTCCGGGCAGGCTGCCCCGAATTCGACCGCACTGCTCCGGAAGGATGAGCAACCGGAATTCGCGCGAATTCGCGCCAATTCGTACCAAGTCGCAGCAATTCGCGTCGATTGCCGTTCCGGCGATTGACTTCACGCCCTCCCGATAGTTCCTTCGGCCAATGGATTCTCCTTCCGGTCCGGTGCGCTCGAAAAACTGGTCGCTGCCGAACATCCTGACCTATGGCAGGGTGGCGGCTGTGCCCGTTGTCGTGGCGCTGTTGTTCTGGCCGGAGAAGGACTGGGCGCGCTGGACGGCGCTCGGCATTTTCGCGCTGGCGGCGGTTACCGACTTCCTGGACGGCTATCTCGCCCGGGCCTGGTCTCAGCAATCCTCCCTTGGGCGGATGCTGGACCCGATCGCCGACAAGCTTCTGGTTGCCGCCTGCCTGCTGATGCTGGCCTTCGACCAGCAGATCACCGGAGTTTCCATCTGGGCGGCGCTGATCATCCTGCTGCGTGAGATCCTGGTTTCCGGCCTGCGGGAATTTCTGGCCGAATTGCGCGTATCCGTTCCGGTTTCGACAGTCGCCAAATGGAAGACGACGGTGCAGCTTCTGGCGATCGGCTTTCTGATCGCCGGCCCGGCGGGGGAAACGGTGCTGCCCGGCACCGAAATCATCGGCATCGTGCTGCTTTGGATCGCCGCGATCCTTACGCTTTACACCGGCTGGGACTATATGAAGGCCAGCATGAAACACGTGCCGGACGAATAGGCCTTCGGGCAGGGCGTCGGCACGCACGGGAAAGCGCCATGAAAGCAGTGTATTTTGCCTGGGTGCGCGAGCGCATCGGCAAGACCGAGGAAGAGATCGCCCCGCCGCCGGAGGTGCGGACGGTGGGCGAACTCATCGCCTGGCTGACGCAGCGCGGCGAGGAATATGCCTATGCCTTCGAAAAGCCGGGCGTCATCCGCGCCGCCATCGACCGCAAGCACGTCAGGCAGGACGCGGCCATCGCGGGCGCCGGCGAGATTGCCTTCTTCCCGCCGATGACCGGCGGCTGAGGGAGCCCGCACGATGGGAAAAGTCCGCATCCAGAGCGAGGATTTCGACGCAGCCGCCGAGGCTGCGACGCTGACGGCGGACCGCACGGATGCGGGCGCGGTGGTGACCTTCACCGGCCTTTGCCGCGACGAAGGCGGCGCACTCGCCGCGCTGGAATTGGAACATTACCCCGGCATGGCCGAGGAAGAGATAGCCCGCGTCATGACGCAGGCCGAGGCGCGCTGGCCGCTGATCGGGGCTACCGCCATTCACCGGTACGGCAAGATCAGGCCGGGCGAGAACATCGTGCTGGTGGTGACCGCTTCTGCCCACCGGCAGGCCGCCTTCGAGGCGGCGGAATTTCTGATGGATTTTCTGAAGACCCGCGCGCCGTTCTGGAAGAAGGAACATCTGAAAGACGGCACGTCCGGCGACTGGGTCGAGGCGAAGGACGCCGACGACAAGGCCGCGGAGCGGTGGGAGAGTTGAGTTCTTTCAGGTTACTATAATTTTCATGTTGAAAATAAATTGGTTCCAAACGCCCTCGTCCTTCGAGACGGCGCTACGCGCCTCCTCAGGATGAGGGCTAATTGAATTCGCTTTTATACACGGCCTTAATCCTGAGGAGCACGCAACGCGTGCGTCTCGAAGGATGGCTGCAGCACGAAGGCTAGCGCGTTGTCTTCGATGGACAATCTAGATACCCGCGCTCTATAGCGTTTGCAGTTTGTCAACTTGACCTAGCGATGCTGGCCCGCCGCACACATAACGGTTCGGATAGAGCAACCGCCATAACCGGCATTGCGGCATTGCGCCAAAGCTGCGTTACGCGCATTGCCAAGACCCGCGCGGATCACGCCAAATGCCGTGCGGCTGTTGCCGCGCGTACCAATAGAGACGACGCCGCATGCCGCATTCGCGCCCGATAGAACCTTGCAGGGGATCGTCGCATTGCGGCGGCAGGCAGCTAGCGCTTCGCGGACTGCGCTCTGCTGGGACAAACGGCGCCAGGCTGTTCCGGTCGCGCCTCGCGCATTGAAAGCAACCGCGCCCCAGTAGTCCTGCGCCTGCGCGGGTGTGGATTGCGGCAATACTAGCAAAAACAGTCCCAATACAAACGCCACACCGGGAAAAAGTTTTTTCATTTTGCTGCCCTCCGTCACATCGCCATGTTTGACCACATTCACGCGCGCACCGTCAACCAGGTTGCAATAAAAACTCAAGCAGCCGTCGACATTTCCGCTGTAAAGCTGCAGCTGCGTGGATTCCAGGCCGCGCTGAAGTATCCGAACATTGGCGGCGAGATATCCGGGCCTTGGTTATGAAGCAAACTTCCAAAACCATTCGTCACATGCAGACAAAGTCAGTTGCATGCACCCATTGCGCGAACGATGTCACGTAGCTGGCGTCAATCCACCCGATGGGAGACGATGCTTTGCCCGGCGCAATCCTCGTGCAGGATCAGCCGACGTGAGCGGCCGAGCGGACTTCTCCCTTACATCCTCACCTCGAACCACGTCCCTTTCCCCGGCACGGACCGCGCGTCCAGCGTCAGGCCGTGTTCTTCGGCCAGTTCGAAGCAGATGGCGAGGCCGAGCCCGTCGCCCTTGGAGTTTTCCCCTTTCTCCCAGGCTGTTTTGAAGCGGGCGAGGTCTTCGGTGCTCATGCCCTTGCCGGTGTCGGCGACGATTATGCGCGGGCGATTGCTGCGCGGGTCACTGCCGTTCGGGTCTCGGCCGCCGCGGCGGACGCCGATGAGGACCTTGCCGCGTTCGGTATGTTTCACCGCGTTCGAGACGAGATTGCCGGCGATGCGCATGAGAGCGATGGCGTTGGCGTGGACTTCCAGCGTGGAGGAGACGACGCGCAGTTCGATCTGCTTTGAAATCGCCTCCTCGCGGTAGATTTCGCCGCTGGCCTGCAGGACGATGTCCAGTGGAAATGTTTCGCTCGAGTGATTGGCGGATGTGTGCTGGTCCTCGTGCGCGGTATCGCCGTTTTCGCTATCCGCCGCTTCGTCTTCGAACTGCAGATCTGCCTCGCGGCTGTCGAGATTGGCCTTGGCGGTGTCGAGATTGTCGCGGACGAGGCCTTCGAGATAGTCGAAGGCGCGGGCAAGGTTACTGCGCACGGACGGTTCGGCGTTGCGGGCGAAGGAATCCATCATCAGCCGCAGCGAGGCGACGGGCTGGCGCAGATCATGCGCTGCGGCGGCCAGTTGGCGGCTGCGCAGATCGGCCAGATCGCGGGCGCGGTTGAAGTTGCGTTCCGAGACGAGCAGCGATTGCGTCAGTTCGGCATCGCGGCGGGCCGCATCCACTTCGCGCTGCAGTGCGGTGCGGTAATTGCGGTTGAGCGCAGCGGCGTGGGTGGCATAGGACGTCATGATGGAAATGGAGCCAAGGCCGTAGAGAACTTTCAGCATGAAGCGGTTGGCGTCTGCGACTTCGGCCTCGCCGGACAGGGTGTGAAACATGTAGAAGGCCACGCCCGCCAGAATGCCTATGCCCGCCGCGATGGCGAGATAACGTTGACCGCGCAGTTCCCGCGCCCAGGCGAAGACGGCGAAAAACAGAACGCCCATCGACAGCGGCAGAAACACGAGGCCGATCACGATGACCCAAACGACGGGGAAGACGGCCGTCGCCAGCAGCGGCAGCAGGATGAGCCACGAGAGCCGCTGCACCCGGACGCCAAAACGGGGGAAGCCGCCTGCGCGCAACATGTAGCCGGCCAGCAGCAGACTTGAGAAGTTGACGAGGAAGAGCATGGGACAACTGGCGACGCGGTTCCAGTTGGGGAATCGCGGCCAGAGCCAGGCCTGCGGGAAGCCGTCGATCTGGAAGATCAGCAGCAGGCCGCTGGCGAAGAGAAAGACAAAATAGAACAGACCGCGGCTGCCGAGTGCGAGATTGAAGACAGCGAAGAAGACCAGCATGGACACGGCAAAGACATAGAAGGCGACATAGCCGGTCGTTGCGAGGGAAGTTCTGGCGAAGAGGGATTCGGGCGATTCGAGCGACAGGGGAATGAGCCCCATGCCGTAAGGCTGGAAACGGACGACGAGCCTGCCCTTGTCGCCGGGCTTTATGATGAACTGGTTCGAGACCAGCACCTGGCCGCTGAACTGTTCGGCGATATAGGGCGTGTCCAGCGTGCGCAGCTGGATGAGCTCGACGGCGCCGCCGTCCGGTTGCCAGTACATTTCGACGGCCGGGACATAGGGGAGGTTCGTCGACAGGATGACGGTGGAATCGAAGATGGAACGGGATTCTGTCTCAATGACGATCCACACGGGCGATGCGCCATAGCCGGCGTCGAGGTGGATCGCTTTGGTGCTGCCGAAACGCCCCTCGTCATAGCGCTGCAGGGCCTGGGGCAGGGTCATGCCGCCGCCGGGATCGGTCAGCCACGACAGGTGTTGGCCGAGATGGCGGGCGGGCAGGCTGCTGCCGGTGACGACGAGCGGCGGCGGCTTTGTCTGCGCGGAGCCGGCGGCTGCTTGCGCGGGCGCAGCAAGCAGGCATGGTGCGATGAAACATGGCGCGATGAGACATGGCGCGATGGGACATGGCGCGAGGAACAATGTTGCGAGGCAGGCGAACAGCAGGCGGTGCATAGGGCGCGGCTACAGTTCTTTGGCCGGATCGATCAATCCGTCCTTCACCGCGCGGGCGAGCAATTGCGCCACGGAGTTGACCCGCAGTTTCTGCATCAGGCTGGTGCGGTGCTTGTCGACTGTCTTGATGCTGATGCCCAGCGTTTCGGCGATCTCCTTGTTGGACTGGCCGCGCACGATGCAGTTTAGCGTCTGGCGTTCGCGGTCGGTGAGATTGTCCTGCCGCGGTTCGCGCTCGAGGATGTCGAGGAACATCGGGGCGATGGCCTTGCCGCCACGCAGGATCAGCGGGAGCTTCTGGTACATGTATTCGTTCGGCGCGGCTTTCGAGAACAGGCCGTCAATGCCGGAACCGACGAGGCTGCCGACGATGCCGGGCGCGGTGACGCCGGTGAAGACGGCGATTTTCGTTTCCGGGCTCCAGCGCCGCGTTTCTACGACGACCTCGACGCCGCCGGCGCCAGGCATGGAGACGTCGAGCAGCAGCAGGTGCGGGCGGCAGCGGCGTATGGCGGCGATAGCGGCCGGGCCGTCGCCGGCCTCGGCCATGACTTCGATCCCCTCCGGCTCAACGAGGCCGGGCATTTCGAGCGCTGCCCGGAGGCCGGCGCGGACAATCTGGTGATCGTCCGCGATGACGGCGTTGTATCTGGAGCTGCCGCCGGAAGGTGCTGTATTGGTCATGACCGTTTCCGTGCCGCCCGTTTCCGCTATTGCGCCAGTATAGGCATATACCGGCGCAATAACAGATGCGCTTGCGCCAAAGCTTTTCCGGTTAGCGGCGGCGATAGCGCATGGCGCCCCATTGGGTGGTCAGGACCAAAGAGCCGGGCCCGCCTGCGGAGATCGTGGCCCCGGACGGGCCCCTGTAGGAATTGCCGGAGAAACGGCGATAGGTTCCGCTGAGCGCCGGGACGGCGGGAACCTGGACGCCGAGAAGGCCGGGGCTCGCCTGGCTGATGGTCATTTGCCATTGCGCCACGCCGCTTTCGGGAATCCACGATCCGCCGAGAGTGAACGGCTGCGGTCCGGGTCCGGGTCCGGTGCCGGGCTTGCCGGTCGCAGCGCAAGACGTGTTGGGCCCGATCCTGTAGCCCGGCTGGACGGAATAATTGCCGCCGCCGCTTATCCCGCCCTGCTGGCGCATCAACCGGTCGCCGACCTGGGCGCGGAATATCTTTACGAACTGAAGGCCGCCGCCGACGTTGTAGTTGCGGAAGTCGCCGGGGCCGATGGCGCCGCCGGCCTTGGGGACCACGCGTAGGGCGTCGTCGTTGTTGTAGACATTCACGCGGATGACTTCGCCGGTGCAGTTGCGGAAGCCGAGCGCATGGGCGGGCAGGGCGGCGCCGGTGGCGGCAGCGAGGGCCAAAACGGCAAGAGCGGATGTGCGCAGATGCGTGGACATGAAACGTTTCCTTGCGAAGGATTTGGTTGTGAGGGCTTTTCGGAATGGCACGCCGGCCGTCCGCGGCCGGCGTTTCCCGGGAGGGGGCTCAGTTGCAGGCGTTGCCCGGCACGATCTGGTAGTTGCGGGTGACGCTGAAATAGCCGCTGTCCGCCAGGCCGCCGCGTTCGGTCCGGAACTGGTCGACGACGCCGCCCTTGAAGACCTTGACGAAGGCGCGGGGCGCGCCCGTGTTACCTCCAGCCACTGCGCCGGGTCCGATCTTGCCACCAGCCTTGGGGATGACGCGCAGCGCATCGTCGTTGTTGTAGATGTTCACGCGGATGACATCGCCGGTGCAGTTGCGGACGGTGATGGCCTGGGCCGGCTGGACGGCTGCGAATGCGCAGGCGGCAAGGGCGGCAGAGGCGGCGAAGCGGGAGAATGCGTTCATGACCGTGTTCCTTTCCTTGGGCTTTCGGGAACCGCGTTATCGCTGTTCCGATGAAAGGAAAGGTACGCGGTGCAACGCGCGTGCTGTATGGGGCCGATACCCCATTCGTTTGGGTCCGGTATGGAGCGGGTACTTGCCAGCGTTTGCCCGTGCGCCCATAGAGATCGGCTCTGCGGTTTTGCAACGGATGCACGGACCATGACGCGACTTGATCTGCTCGTTCTCGAGGGCGACGGCATTGGACCGGAGATCACTGCCGCGACGCTCGATGTGCTGGCGGGGGCCGGGCGGCGTTTCGGTTTTTCGGCGCAAACGCGCACGGCTCTCATCGGCCTGCGCTCGCTGGCGGCCAATGGGACGACGTTTTTGCCGGAAGTGCTGGACGCGGCGCGGGCGGCCGATGGCGTTATTCTCGGCCCGGTGTCGCACAACGAGTATCCGGATTTTTCCAAAGGCGGGCTCAATCCTTCGGGCGAGTTGCGCAAGAATCTCGACCTGTTCGCCAATGTGCGGCCGGCCCTGTCGCGGGGCGGATTTCCGCCGCGTTGCGGCAAGCCGGTCGATCTTGTGGTGGTGCGCGAGAATACCGAAGGTTTTTACGCCGACCGCAACATGTTTGCCGGTTCCGGCGAATTCATGCCGACGGAAGATGTTGCGCTGGCCGTGCGAAAGATCACGCGCAAGGCTTCGATGCGGATTGCCGAACATGCCTTCCGCCTGGCGCGGCAGCGCCGCGGCAAGGTGACGGTCGTTCACAAGGGCAACGTGCTGCGCGTATCGGACGGGCTGTTTCTCGCCTGTACGCGCGAAGTGGCGCAGGAGTTTCCGGACATCGAGGTCGAGGAAATCATTATCGACGCTATGGCGGCCTTGCTGGTGCGTGACGCCAGCCGGTTCGACGTGATCGTCACCACCAACATGTATGGCGACATTCTCTCCGATCTTGCTTCCGAAATCTCCGGCTCGCTTGGTCTTGCCGCTTCGCTGAATGCGGGGACGGATCACGCGATCGCGCAGCCGCAACATGGCTCGGCGCCCGACATCGCCGGCATGGATAAGGCCAATCCGGCTTCGCTGATCGGCTCGCTGGCGATGCTGCTGGCGTGGCTCGGCGAACGGCGGCAGGCCGCCAATCTCGCAGAGGCGGCTGCGGCAATGGAGAGGGCGCTCGATATTGCCATAGCAGCGCCGGAAACCCGCACGGCCGATCTCGGCGGCGCGCTGGGCACAAAGGCCTTTGGGGCGCACGTTGCCGGACTTGTCGGGGCCGGTGCATAGCGAGACGCGTCGGGCCATTCGCATGACGAATGCTGAGCCGCCGCCGATTCCACGCGGCGCTTTTACCGCCCGGTGAATTGGGGCTTGCGCTTCTCCATGAAGGCGAGGCGGCCTTCCTTGTAGTCTTCGCTGGCGAATGCGGCGTCCACCATTGCCTGACACTTGCCGAGGTCGCGGTCGCTTTCGCTCTTGAGGGTTTCGTTGACGATGTATTTCAACGCTCGCACGGTCAGCGGCGCGTTGCTGCAGATCGTGTTGGCGTAATCGGTGACAAAGCTGCTCAATTCTTCCTCGGCGACGATTTTCTGAACAATGCCGACAGTGCGCGCTTCATCGGAATCGAGCTGCCGGCCTGTGAAGACGATATCGCGTGTCGCGCCAGGCCCGATGGCGTCGACGAGCCGCTTCACCGCGTCGAACCCGTATCCGAGGCCGAGTTTTGCGGCCGGCAATCCGAACTTTGATTTCGCCGAGCAGAAGCGCAGGTCGCAGGAGATGGCGAGGCCGAGGCCGCCGCCGATGCAATAGCCGTTGATCTCGGCGATGGTCGGCTTGGGGAAATGGTTGACGATGCCATAGGCCGCCGCAACGCGGGCGTTGTAGTGCTCGACCGCTTCCTTGCTGCCGCGTTCTTTCTCGAATTTCGAAATATCTGCGCCGGACACAAAGGACTTGCCGCCGGCGCCCGAGAGAACGACCACGCGGATGTTTTCGTCCTTCGCGAAATCTTCGAGGATTGCGACGGCCGCATCCCACATTTCCAGAGACACAGCATTGTGCCGTTCGGGATTGTTGAAAATCATGCGGCCGATGTGGCCGGTTTTTTCGGCGAGCATTTTGTCGGTGGCGACAGCGGGCATGACGCGATCCTTCAGACGATGTTTCGTTTGGAATAATCCGCAATCGTGGCGGCGTCGATACCGAATTCTGTCAGAATTTCCCGGGTGTGTTCGCCGCGTGCGGGCGGGCGTACTTTCAGCGCGCCCGGCGTGCGGCCGAGATTGACCGGCCGGGCCATCATGGGCGTTGCGCCGTTTGCCCGCCGCTGGCGAAGGGCACGGCAATTCATTTGGTGCGGTCGATGAATCGGTTGCGATGGGAAGTTTGCTCAGCTGCGTCTTAGCCGGACGGGACCGGGCAAGAGCCTGCGGCTCATGTCTTTGGCCGGCGCCGGCGGTCGGTGTTCCGAAGCAATCTGAACGACTCTGAACGACTCGAGACATAGGTGACACTTCGTACCGGAGACATGGGTAACACTTTTCGCGATGTGGCGGGAGGTGTCGATGCCCTGGAAAGAGAGCTCCGTTATGGAAGAACGCTTACGCTTTGTCGC
>JBFWRC010000011.1:0-110544 GCA_050249115.1 Beijerinckiaceae bacterium | reverse complement strand
TGGCCTGAAGGGTCCCGTCAGCCCGGACATGGACGATGCGAGCCTCATCGGAGCGCTGGACTGGATTGCGCACGGCTTCGAGATCGTACAATCGATCTACCCGGGCTGGCGCTTCGCCATTGCCGATACGATCGCCTGCGGCGGCCTGCACGGCCGCATGATCGTTGGGCCTAAGCGCAGTGTTGCGCACTGGACGACCGGCAATCTTGCGCGGGCGCTGGCGGCGTTCCGGATCGAATTGGCCTGCGGCGGCGAAAGCATCGATAGCGGCGGGGGCGCCAACGTACTGGATTCCCCGCTCAACGCCCTGCGTCATCTTGCCAGGGCGCTTGAGACCGATGCGCTCAATCCCCCGCTCCATGCGGGCGAAATCGTCACGACCGGGACGCTGACGCGGGCCTTTCCGGTTTCCAGCGGCGAGACGTGGACCACGCGGCTGAGCGGCCTGGATCTGCCGGGCCTTTCGGTACGCTTCGTCTGACAAGGGGCAGATGGCCCGAGCCCGCCAGGGGTCAAAGCCCATGGCAGGAACAATCTACCGATATCAACGTTTTACCGCCTGAAGAGCCGCTCTTGTATGGCGTCTCGGGAGTTACCGAAATGGCTGGGAACGGTAGTGGCCGCGGCGGGATTGGACTCCTTGCCGTGATCATAGGCGCAGCGCTGGTGCTCGGAATCGGATTTCTGTTTCTGGACCATCCAATGGACGCCGGCGGCAGCACGAAAATGGACATGAAAACAGAAACGCCGAAGGCAGGCGGCGGGAAATAGCCGCCTCCTGGCAGCGTTCAGCTGGTCTGCGCTTCCATGATCTCGCGATGGGCGCGGATCAGTCCCGGCACGCGCGCCGGGTCGGTCCGCCCCCAGCCGCATTCCGTCGCAACGCCAAATTTGCCGGCAACCTTGCATGCGGCCTTCAGGCGCGCCGTGTCGCCGGGTGCATCGCCGTGGTGAATGAGACCGAGGTAGAGCTCCGTTTCCGGCGGCAGGTTCAGATTTTTCAGCGGAGCAAAATAGGTATCGTCCGAGCGATCCTGCGGCACGGGCATGTGAAGAAAATTCACGCTGCGCTTGACCTTTGGCAGAAAGCTCTGTGTCAGTTCCACCATCACGGCCATGTCTTTGGGCATGACGAGATGAGCGTCGGCGGGCGAGCCGTAACACAGGTGATAGCCCATATCGACATCGGCCGGCACGGCCTCGCCGATACGGATCAGTTCGGCCGCGATCTTGTCCTTGAAGTCTGCCGGACGGTGCGCGTAAGGCGGATAGTTTTCATACAGCAACACTTCCTGACAGACATCCCACTGGATCGACAGGTCTTGGTGCGGGATGGCGTCAACGATGCGCTTCAAATCGCCGAGCAATGAGCCTTCGTAGATTTTGAGGAAATCCGGGATCGAAGCGGGCGCGATGAATTGATAGGCGGACGCAATAGCCGTCGGCAGGCAGACCTGAAATTTCACACCTGCGGGAATGGTTCCCGCATCGCGCATTTTGGCAAAGGTCGCATAGGAATCTATCGCGGCCTCGGCGTAGCCGGTCTCGATTTTCACCGCTGCAATGTCCGTTCCCGGCTTAAGGCGGATATAGGGAACCTTGCGGAAGACGCGGCCATTCCACTCTGTCAGCTCCATGTCCGGCAGATCGCTGGCGAGCTCAAAATCAGGATGCTCGAGAAGCATCTGCCTTTGCCAGAATATCCAGCGCCCGCGCGCGCCGGTCTCGCCATCGGGAATGCGCTTGAGCCACGGACCCAGTTCGCCGGCGACGGCTTCGAAGACGCTTGCCGTATCCGGCAGCGCCACCGACCCGATCAAATGCACGTTGTGAACTTCACACATGGCGTTTCCCCTTCGTCACGGAATTGGCGTGACGATAGGTTCCGCGGTCACGGCTGTCCAGCAGATGACGTGCAAAGCTTGGGGGGCGAAACAAACAAAAGCGCCGCCGCACCGGTGTCCGGTACGGCGGCCTGAAAATCTGCCCGGTAGTGGCTCAGGCCATTTTCGTGACGATTTCGCCGATGCCTTCCACGCGCGCCTTGACCACGTCGCCGGCCTTCAGGAATTCGCCGCGGCCGTTGCCGACCCCGTCCGGCGTGCCGGTCATGATGATATCGCCGGGCCAGAGGGTGATCTTGCTGGACAGGTCCGCGATCTGCTCGCGGATGTTGAAGATCATGTGCTTCGTGTTGGAATCCTGCTTCGTCACGCCGCTGACCTCGAGTTGCAGGCCGAGATCCATCGGGTCCTTGATCTCGCTGGCGGGCACGATCCACGGCCCCATGGGACAGGAGCCGTCGAACGACTTGTGCGCTGTCCAGTCGAAGCGGAAAGCGGACGTTGCCGGCATGGCTTCGCGAAGGCCGCGGTCGCGCGCAGACAGGTCGTTGGCGACCATGTAACCGGCGATATAGCGGTAGGCGTCCTTCTCCGCGACATCCTTGCACTTGCGGCCAATGACGACCGCCAATTCGACTTCCCAATCGATCTTCTTCGAATTGGCGGGCATTTTCACGGTCTGCCCCGTGCCAACCACGGCGCGGGAAGACTTGATGAAATGCCATGACCGCAGGCCCAGCTCATGCGGGTCTTTTGGCGGTTCGCGGCCCGAGGCGCGAGCCATTTCTGCGGCGTGATCGGCATAGTTCGACCCGGCGCAATAGATCGCGCCCGGCCTGGGAATCGGCGCCATAAGCTTCACTTTGGAGAGCGGCTGGCCACGCAAGCCCTTGCGCTTGGTCAAAGCCTCCAGCCGGGCCTTCGCCTTCGCCCAGTCCAACAGAATACCGTCGACGCTGACGTCGGCGTTTACACGGGTCGCGCGCGCAATGTCGATCACGCGGTCACCGAGAATGATCGCAGCCCGCGGTCCCTCGGCCGAATTGTATGTCGCCAGCTTGTAACTCATGCTCCCCTCTTTTGACTCTACGCGGAAAAAGCATGCTGCTTTCCCGGCCCCGTCACATGGCGCCTCACAAGACTGCCGTTCTTATTGATGGCCCCGGGCCCGGCGCCAACGGTCATGTCTCGTTGCGGCATACCCTGCGCAAAATAGCGCGGGCGAAGGTCCTTAGGCCTTTCGCGATGCGCCTGCAATGTGAAAAAGCGCCATTTTTGCGGTCTTACTTGTATCCCCTTGAATGCTTGCGAAAATAATTCGCATCGCGATTGCGCCCGAATGCGCGGCGTGGCAATGCAGGGCATGAGCAATTCATCGTCCGACAAAACCAACCCAGGTGGCGCTTCCGAGAAGCCTGCCCCGCGCATTTCCTTCGTTTCGCTTGGCTGCCCGAAGGCGCTGGTGGATTCCGAACGCATCGTCACGGCGTTGCGTGCGGAAGGCTACGAATTGTCGAAACATCACGCGGGCGCCGACGCGGTTATCGTCAACACCTGCGGTTTTCTGGATTCCGCCAAACAGGAATCCCTCGACGCCATTGGCGCTGCGCTCGGCGAAAACGGAACCGTTATCGTGACCGGCTGCATGGGCGCGAATCCGGACGAAATCCGCAGCGCCTATCCCAATGTCCGCGCCATCACCGGACCGCAGGCCTACGAAAGCGTGATGCACGCCGTTCATGACGTCGCCCCCGCCCCGCATGATCCCTTCGTCGACCTGGTGCCGCCGCAGGGCGTTAAATTGACGCCCCGTCACTATGCTTATTTGAAAATATCCGAAGGCTGCAACAACAGTTGCTCCTTCTGCATCATTCCGGATTTACGCGGCAAACTGGTCTCGCGCAGTGCTGCCGACGTATTGCGCGAAGCCGAAAAACTGGTGAAAGCTGGCGTCAAGGAACTGCTGGTGATTTCGCAGGATACGTCCGCCTATGGCGTCGACCTGCGATATTCGGAAAGCCTGTGGCAGGACCGGAACATCAAGGCGCGCTTCAAGGATCTCGCGCGCGAATTGGGAAGTCTCGGGGCGTGGGTGCGCTTGCACTATGTCTATCCGTATCCGCATGTCGATGATGTGATCGAACTGATGGCGGACGGAACGGTCCTTCCCTATCTCGACATCCCGTTTCAGCATGCGAGCCCAAAGGTACTCAAGGCGATGAAGCGTCCCGGCAATCAGGACAAGACGCTCGAACGCATTCATGCATGGCGCGCAGCCTGTCCGGACCTCGCTATCCGCTCCACGTTCATCGTCGGCTTTCCCGGCGAGACGGAAGAGGATTTCGAAATGCTCCTCGACTGGCTGGGCGAAGCCAAACTGGATCGCGTCGGCGCATTCAAATACGAACCTGTCACCGGCGCTGCCGCCAACGATCTCGGCCTCGCCCCTGTTCCACCAGAGGAACAGGAGCGGCGCTACAAGCGCTTCATGGAAAAGCAGCAGGCCATCAGCGCACGCATTCTGAAAAACAAGATCGGCAAGCGCCTGCAAGTCATCATCGACGAACCTGGCCCCACCGTCAGCAAGGGACGCACGAAGGCCGACGCACCGGAAATTGACGGCGCGGTGTATGTGTCCTCACGCAGACCCTTGCGCATGGGCGATATCGTCAGCGCGAAAATCGAAAAAGCGGACGCTTACGATCTGCACGGCGTGGCTACCTGAACGGATTGGGTTTCACGGCGCTCCGTCAGAGCGGGCAGCAAACAACAGGTAATGCACAACAAAAAACCCGACCGAGTTGACTGCACTCGTGGCCGGGTTCTTCAAGGTGGTTGCAGCGTACGCCGAGGTGGGAGGAACCTCCGCCTGCAACGATAGGTATTTCTTATCACGAACCACGGTGCACGATGGTTGCATAATTGTCACAACGGGCGCGCAATCAAACCAAAGTTCTGCGCTCTACGGAATTATGATCGTGGCGCCTGTCGTCTCCCGCGCTTCCAGCGCCTTGTGCGCCGTGACCACGTCTTTCAATGCAAAGGTCTGGTTTATGGGTATTTTCACATCGCCTGAGGCCACTACCCTGAAAAGGTCGCGGGCCATTCTATCGAGATTGGCGCGATCCGCTCCATAGGTGAACAGGGTCGGGCGCGTGCAGAATAGCGAGCCCTTCTGCGTCAGAAGGTTGATGTCGAACTGCTTGATCGGACCGGAAGCGGAGCCGAACGAAACAAACATGCCGAGCGGGCGAATGCAATCGAGCGAAGCGGGGAACGTCGCCTGCCCGACGCCGTCGTAGACGACATCGCATTTCTTGCCCTTGGTAATCTTCGCTACGCGCTCGACGAAATCTTCTTTCGAATAGTCGATCACATATTTGCAGCCGGCCTTCTTCGCCAGTTTGATTTTGTCTTGCGATCCGACCGTGCCTATCACGGTGGCGCCGAGGGCTTTCGCCCATTGACACAACAGCAGTCCGACGCCGCCGGCCGCTGCATGCATCAGGATCGTGTCGCCGGCTTTCACGCGGAACGTCTGGCGCAGCAGATATTGCGCGGTCAGGCCCTTCAGCATCATCGCGGCGCCCTGTTCGTAGGAAATCGTCTTCGGCAATTTCACGAGCGTCTTGGTGTCGATCAGGCGCTCCTCGCAGTAGGAGCCGATGGAAGAACAATACGCGACGCGGTCGCCGACCTTGAAGTCCTTTACGCCGCGTCCCACAGCGATCACGTCGCCGGAGCCTTCGTTCCCGGGCGTGAAGGGCAGCGGCTGCTTGTAGAGGCCGTTACGGAAATAGACGTCGATAAAATTGAGGCCGATGGCACGGTGGCGCAGCTTCACTTGTCCCGGCCCCGGATCGCCGATGTCCACGTCCTCGAGTTTCATCACCTCGGCGCCGCCGTGCTCGTGAATGCGAACGCTCTTGCTCATGTGCCGCCCCTGTTGCTCTGGAAAGAATTGTCTGTCCACCGATCTTACGTCCGCGCCATTGCGCGGGCAACGCGTCCGCTAGCTGCCGGCCCCCTTTTCCTTCGCCCATATCGTGCCGCGCCACAGCGGAAGACTGACGAAATACAGGCCGGTTGCGATCAGTACGGCCTTCGCCCAGACGGGGCCGGAAAAACCATTGGCAACCAGAATTGCAGCCGCGACGAACCAGAGCGCCATCGCAGCCAGAGTTACCCCACGCAGGCGCGCGACGCGCATCGGATGAACGAACACGACAGGAACGAACATCGCGGCGCTTGCGGCGATCATAACGAGAAACACTGCCCAGCCGGGCATGGGAAAAGTGAAGAGATATAGCGCAACGACATTCCACAGCGCCGGAAAGCCGCGAAACCAGTTGTCGGGCGTCTTCATGCGCCGGTCGGCGAAGTAGATCGAGGACCCAATCGCAACGACTGCAATGGCGACATGGGCAAGCGGCGGCGGCATCAATGCGCCCGTCCAGATGGCCGTCAGCGGCACGACGACATAATTGAGATAATCGACCACACAGTCGAGAACATCGCCGTCGATATGGGGCAGCCTTTCGCGCACGCGCACCCGTCGCGCGATCGTTCCGTCAACGCCGTCTATAATGAAAGCCAGCGCCAGCCAGCCGAATACAGCTGGAAAATCGCGAGCGAAGGCGCGTTCCAGCGCGAGCATGCCGATGAAAGCGCCGGCCGCCGTGAAAACATGGACAGCCAGAGGCGCCAGCTTTTCGTTGATGTTCCACGATGGACGCCCATCCGGCGGTTCGGTCATTATTCAGCCCTGTGCCCTGCACGTATCACTGCGACACCCTAGCACGGCCGCCAACCCTGCTGCCTTGCGAAGTCCGGGCGTCAGTTTGCCTCTCGCCAGACCCGCATTCCGGCCCTATTCTGACGCCATGACCGCCGAAACGAACATCCGCAAAACCGATATTCTCGTGGCAGGGCCTGGCGCAGCCGGGCTAACGGCTGCTATCGGACTGGCGCAGGCGGGCTATTCGGTGGTTGTGGCCGGGGAACCCGATCTTCGGACCGGGACGCGCACGGTCGCGCTTTTCGAGGGCTCGCTGCGGTTTCTCGGCGCGCTGGGCGTGCGCCCGGCAGTGGAGGAAAAGGGCGAACCGCTCGCCGTCATGCGCATTTCCGACGACACCGGCTCACTTATCCATCTGCCGCCGGTCGAATTCCGCGCCAGCGAAATCGGGACCGAGTTTTTCGGCTACAATATTGAAAACAGCGTGCTCAACGCCCTGCTGCTTGAGAGGTCGCAGGCTCTGGTGAATATCGTTCACCTGCCTTCGCCAGTGGCGGCATACGAATTTGGCGACGATGCCGTCAGCGCAAGGCTGGCGGACGGCAGTTCGATTCATGCCCGGCTCGTGGTGGCGGCCGATGGCGCTGCCTCCCCCGCCCGCAAGGCCGCCGGGATCAAAACCCAGAAATGGGACTATGGGCAGACGGCGATAACGGCGTTTCTCGGACACGACGAGCCGCACAACAATGTCTCCAGCGAATTCCACACCCGGCAGGGCCCCTGCACTTTCGTGCCGCTGCCGCCGCAGGAGGGTGCGCCGAATGCTTCCAGCCTCGTCTGGCTGATGACCCATGCCGAGGCGGAGCGGCGGGCCGGGCTCGAACCGGAGGCGCTGGTTCTGGAAATCGAGCGCGCCGCGCATCTGTCGCTCGGACGCATGAGGCTGCTGCGGCCCATCAACGTCTACCCGATCCGCGGGCTCATGCCGCGCACTGTCGCGGGGCCGCGCATTGCGCTGGCAGGCGAGGCCGCGCATGTTTTTCCGCCTATCGGCGCGCAGGGTCTCAATCTCGGTTTCCGCGATACGGCGCATCTGGTGGAAGTGCTGACCCCGTGGGAGGAGGATCCGGGCGCGCCGGACGTACTTAAAACCTATGCCGCCCGGCGGGCGCCCGACATCGCCAGCCGCACCATGGGCGTCGACATGCTGAACCGCGTTCTTTTAACGAAGTTTCCGCCGATCGACCTTCTTCGCGGCGCAGGCATCGCTGCGATATCGGCAATCGGACCCTTGCGGCGGCGGATCATGCAGGAGGGCATGTCGCCGCAACCGGGCGCACCGCTGGTGATGCGAAATGCGGCGCCCGAACGCGGCAGGCGCGCACGCGACCATATGTGACGGGGTTCCGCCCTTGCCTTGACTTGCCCGTTCAAATGAGCCCAATGGCCGCGTCCTTTCGCGACAAGCCTGCGCGTCTTCAGTCCGGATCCAACTTCGACCTAATGTCCAAGACCAAATCAGCATTGCGATACCGGCTGGATTACGCAGGGTTCCGGGTACTGGCCGGGCTCGTTCGTGCATTGCCTCTGGAAACCGCATCGCGGCTCTCTGGCAAGGGCTGGCGGGCGTTCGCGCCGTTCCTGTCGCGCCACAAGCGGGCGGTCCGGGCCATAGCCGCAGCGTTTCCGGACAAGGACCAGGCCTGGTGCGATGCTACTGCCCGCGCAATGTGGGACAATCTCGGGCGCGTCTTCGCGGAAGGCTTTCACCTGTCAGACATATGGCAACAGGGCCGGGTCGTTCTCGAAGAAGCTGAAGAATTCCGCGCTGCATTGGGCAGCGAGCGGCGTTTTGTCTTCGTGGGCGCACATCTGGGCAACTGGGAGGTGGCAGCGGCTACGGCTCGCGAAGTCGGCGCCAGTGTCTGCGGGGTCTATCAGCGCATCCATAATCCGCATGTCGAGCAATATGTCCGCTCCTTGCGGGAACCCTTGTACCCGGCGGGATTGTTTCCCAAGCATGATAATGCCGGCCGCAAGGTCATGATTGCGATCCGTAACGGCGCCAGTCTCACAACCATGGGAGATTTGCGCGACTGGTTCGGACCGTCCGTTCCGTTTTTCGGACGTCCTGCTCCATCGAATGTCTTTCCCGCCTTGATGGCGCGCAGTTTCGGTATTCCGCTGTTTGCCGTTGTATGCGCGCGCGTTCCCGAGGGCGATGACCATGTGCGCTTTCGCGTGCGGCTCGTGCGCGTCGACGTCCCCGTTACGGACGACCGCATGGCCGACGCCACTGCCGCAACCGCCTCGTTGCAGGCCGCTTTCGAAACATTCATCCGTGAATATCCCGGCCAATGGATGTGGGTTCACCGGCGCTGGGGCTGATTAACCGGCGGCAAGATGTTAGCGTGCGCCATCGTGCTGCCGCTGCACTATCCGCCGACCGAAGGACGCCTCCCGTGATCGTCGCCACATGGAACATCAATTCGATCCGCCAGCGCATCGGTCATCTGACCGATTACCTGCGTGAAGTCGCGCCGGATGTCCTGTGCCTGCAGGAAATCAAGTGCCAGGACGATGCCTTCCCCGCCGCCGCCATCGAGGAATGCGGCTACAATGTCGCGGTCCATGGCCAGAAAACATTCAACGGCGTCGCCATCCTTTCCAGACTGCCGCTTGAAGACGTAACGCGCGGGCTTCCCGGCGACGACAGCGACGAACAGGCGCGCTATCTCGAAGCCCTGGTCTCAACGGACGCCGGCGTTGTGCGGGTCGCCTCGATCTATCTTCCCAATGGCAATCCGCCGGAGACGGACAAGTACGCCTACAAGCTGGCGTGGATGGAAAGGTTACGTGCGCGGGCGCGCGAATTGCTGAAGCTGGAAGAGCCGCTTGTTCTTGCCGGCGACTACAATGTCATTCCGGACGCCCGCGATGCCCGCTTCCCCGAAAACTGGACCGGCGACGCCCTGTACCTGCCGCAGACACGGGCAGCCTTTGCAAAGCTCTGCAATCTCGGCCTGACCGATGCCCTGCGCGCAACCACGGATGCGGACGGGCTTTACACGTTCTGGGATTATCAGGCCGGCGCGTGGCAGAAGAACAACGGGATCCGCATCGACCATCTGTTGTTGTCGCCGCAGGCCGCCGACCGCCTCACAAGCGTCGCCATAGACAAGGACATGCGGGCGAAGGAAAAACCGTCCGATCACGTGCCCATCCGCATTGCACTCGATATCTGAGGCGGCGGCCGTGGCGGAAAATCAGCATACGGGCGGACCGGCGCAAGTGAGCCGCCCGATGCGCATTCTCTTCCGCCTGCGGCGCATGTTATGGACCTTGCTGCCGCTCGCTGCCGGTCTCTTGATCGCATCCGGCCTCGACAATTCCGGCGCGGTCGAGCGGCTGCGCAATGCGGTCTTCGACCAGTACCAGCGCTGGAGCCCGCGGCAATGGAACCCGGACGGGCCGGTGCGTGTGGTGCTTGTCGACGACGAATCCATCGCCCGTCACGGCCAATGGCCCTGGCCGCACGAAACCTTCGTGAAACTCGTGGAGCGGCTGGGCCAGGCCGGCGCAGCGACAATCGCTTTCGACGTCGTCTTCGCCGACCGGGACCGGCTCGCCAACCGCGCCATGATCGAGCGGCTGCCGGCTTTGCCAGAACGCGACGCCCTGATGGGCGCTCTGAAGGAAAAAGGCCTGCTCGACGACAGCGGATGGGCGAACGCCATTGGCAAAGCGCCGGTGGTGCTCGGATATGTCCTTGCCGCGAACGGGCAAACAACCGACGTGCCGGCGAAATGGGGCATGGCGAACGCCGGCGACGACCCGCGTCCGTTTCTAACACCCTTTCCCAAGGCGATCCTGCCGCTGAAGCCCCTGATCGACCCGGCGATGGGGCTCGGGGCTTTCAACATGGCGGCCGACCTCGACCTGCTTATCCGCCGCGTGCCCTTGTTTTTCCGCCTTGGCGCGGGCGACAACGCCGTCGTGGTGCCGTCGCTGACAGCCGAAGCCCTGCGCACGGCCCAGCGCGCCAGTACCTATATCGTCAAATCGTCCAATGCATCCGGCGAATACGGCTTCGGCCAGAGTACGGGCGTGGTCGCGGCGCGGATCGGGGCTATCGAGATTCCCACCGGCAAGGACGCCAGCGTGCGGGTGCATTTCTCCGGGACGCAGCAAGGACGCCGCATCCCGGCCTGGAAAGTGCTGTCGGGCGACTTCGACCCGAAACAGGTCGAGGGCCGCATCATCCTCGTCGGCGTCGGGGCGCTCGGCATTGCCGACTTCCGTGCAACCCCTCTGGAAGCCTCCGTTCCGGGGGTCGAAGCCCATGCGGAAATGATCGAGCAGGCGGTCTCCGGCGTTACGCTGGTTCGGCCCGATTACGCCATTGGCCTTGAGTTTTTCGTGCTTCTGTCCGGCGCGCTGGCGCTGTTGTTCGCGATTGCCCGGTTGCGGGCGCTGAGCGCGGCGATCTTCACCTTCGTCCTGGTCGCCGGGGTTGCCATCGCGAGCTGGCTGGCGTTTCGTCATCTCGGCTACCTGTTCGATCCGCTGGTCTCCGGCGCCACATGGCTCTCCATCGCCGGGTTGGGGCTGGTCTCGGCCTACCGGCGCACGGAACGGGAGAAGCAATTCGTGCGCAGCGCTTTTTCGCGCTACCTTGCGCCCGCCGTTGTCGAGCGCATCGCGGCAGATCCTTCGCAATTGTCGCTGGGCGGCGAAACCCGCGATGTGACGATCCTGTTCTCGGACGTGCGCGATTTCACCACGCGCTCGGAAAGCCTGAACGCGGCAGGCGTCGTCCATTTTCTCAATGCGCTGCATACGCCATTCACCGGAGCGGTTCTGGCCGAACGCGGCACCATCGACAAATACATCGGCGATGGTCTGATGGCTTTCTGGAATGCGCCGCTCAACGTTCCGGATCACGCCAACCGGGCCTGCGCGGCCGCGCTCGCGATGCTTGCCCTTGTTCCCGAGATAGACGCTACGCTGGCCGCCGATGCACAGCGGCGCGGCGCGGCGCACATGCCGCTGCGCATCGGCATCGGTGTCAACACAGGCGAGGTCTTCGTCGGCAACATGGGCTCGGACCAGCGCTTCGACTATTCGATTGTCGGCGATCCGGTGAACGTGGCCGCGCGTCTGGAAACCGCAACGAAGGAACTCGCATTCCCCATTCTCGTATCGCAGGCAACACGCGATGCAGCGGACGCATTTGCTTTCGTCGAACTGGGCGCGGCCGACCTGAAGGGAAAAGCCGAACGGACGCCGGTGTTCGCCCTGCATGGACGCAAAGACCAGACCGGCCCGGATTTCGAGGCGTTCTGCACGGCGCATCGCGCGGTTTTGGCAAGTGTGGAAGCAGGCGGCGCAGCGTTTGACATGGCGCTGGAAGCCGTGCGCAACCATCCGCTGGCCGCGCGGTACGAACCCTGTTATGCGCGGCTGGCGGCGCACGCAACGAGACCAAGCTAGCCCCTGCCCCGCTGCTGCAACAGTGTCAGAACCGCCTGCGCTGCAACGCTGCTTGGCGTCTGTCCTTCCGGGAGCTGCATCGCGGCGTCGACTTCGGCAAAGCCTGCGAGCTGGGCCGCGCGCTGCGCACCGCCCGCCAGCAAGGGAGCAAGTGCGGCAGCAAGATTCTCCGGTGTCGCAGCCTCCTGCAGGAATTCCGGTATGACTTCACGGCCCGCGATAATGTTCGGCAGACCGGCAAAGGGTGTGCGAACGAGACGGCGGACTAGAAACGCCTCTGCCGGCGCGACTTTATAGGCGAGAACGGCGGGCGTCTGCGCCAAAGCCAACTCGAGTGTGACCGTTCCGGACGCAGCCAGCGCGGCGCTGGCGCTGCGAAAGACCCGATACTTGTTGCCTTCTCCGGAAACGATGGAAGGAGCAATCGGCCAGTTCGACGCCAGCGCCTCGATATCCTGCATCAGGTGCCGTACAGCCGGCAGAACGATCCGGAGCGACGGAAACTGCGCTTTCAAAAGGCCAATGGCTTCGCCGAATACCGGCATCAGACGGGTTATTTCGCTGCGGCGCGATCCGGGCAGCACGGCCAGCGTTTCGCTGCGAAGGCGCGAATTGTCCTCGCCCGTCCCACGCAACTGATGGAGTTTTTCGATCAGCGGATGGCCCGTGTAGACGCAAGGGGGACCGCCCAGATCCGCATGCGCCTGCGGCTCGAAAGGCAGCAACGCCAGGACGAGATCGACGTAGGCGCGCATTTTTTTCGCCCGGCCGGGCCGCCAGGCCCAGACTGTCGGGGAGACATAGTCGACGATCGGAATTGCCGGATTGGCGGCGCGCACGCGCCGGGCGACGCGGTGGGTGAAGTCGGGGCTGTCGATCAGCACGACGGCGTCCGGGGGATCGGCGAGAATGGCCTGCGCCGTAGCATTGATGCGCGCCAGCAGATGCGGCAGGTGGCGCACGACCGGCAGGAAACCCATCACGGCGATGTCCTGCATCGGAAACAGGCTGGAAAACCCTTGCGCCTGCATGGCAGGGCCACCGACGCCGCGAAAGCCGGCGTCCGGCGCGCGGGCCTTCAATGCGGCGATCAGGCTCGCACCGAGTTCGTCGCCGGAGCTTTCCCCTGCAACGATGAATATGCCGGGCCCGCCTGCTCCGGACGAGCCGGACAGCCCGGCGGCGCTCACGCAGCCGGCTCCTTCAAATCGCGCGGCATGCACAGCGAACGGTCGCCGCCGGCGCGGATGAAGTCGATGATCTCGTGGACCTGGGGATGGGAGGCAAATTCATCGGCGACATCGGCCAGCCGCTCCTTCAACGTGCCTTCGGCGGCAAACAGCAACCGGTAGGCGCGCCGCAGATCGTGAATGGCGTCGCGGGTAAAGCCGCGCCGGCGCAGGCCGACGAGGTTGAGGCCCGCGAGGCCGGCGCGATTGCCAAGCGCCATGCCATAGGGGATCACGTCGTTCTCGACGCCCGCGAGGCCGCCGACGAAGGCGTGATCGCCGACACGGACGAATTGGTGGACCGCCGAGCCGCCACCCATGATGACGAAGTCGCCGATGGACGTGTGGCCGGCCAGCATCACATTGTTCGACAGGATAACGTTGCGCCCGACCTTGCAATCGTGCGCGACGTGGGAATTGGCAAGAAACGTGGAATTGTCGCCCACTTCCGTGCGTGCGCCGCCACCCTCGGTGCCGGGATTCATCGTCACGCCTTCGCGAATGGTGCAATTGGCGCCAATGACGAGAACGGTTTTCTCGCCGTGGAACTTGAGATCCTGCGGTTCGTGACCGATGGAGGCGAAAGGAAAAATCCGCGTTCCCGCCCCGACGCTGGTATCGCCCGCTACGACCACATGCGATTTCAGTTCGACCCCGTCGCCCAGCCGCACGCCGGGACCGACATGGCAAAACGGGCCGATGCGGACATCGGCACCAAGCACTGCGCCATCCTCGACGACGGAACTGGGATGGATGCGAACGCCTTCCGGTTTCTGCGGCATGTCCATCAGCTCACCTGGTCCTGCACCAGCATGGCGCCGACCTCGGCCTCGCAGACAACCTGTCCATCGACCTTCGCGACGCCCTTGTACCACCACATCGTGCGGCGCTTGGCCATTTTGGTCAGGTGGAACTCGACGCGATCGCCGGGAATGACAGGCTTGCGGAACTTCGCCTTGTCGATGGTCATGAAATACACCTTGCTGGGCCGGTCCATGCCCGTCGCCTTCACGCACAGCGCGCCAGCCGTCTGCGCCATGCCCTCAATCAACAGGACGCCGGGCATGATCGGTTCACCAGGAAAATGACCCTGAAATTGCGGTTCGTTGGCGGTGACGTTCTTGATGCCAATGCAGCTCTCGTCGCCGTTGCACTCGATCATCCGGTCGACCAGCAAAAAGGGATAACGGTGGGGCAAATACTCCAGCAGTTTTTGAATATCCACCGATTCGATGGTTTGCGTGGGGGCGGCGTCCATTCTTTCGTTCCCGTATTTCAATATCTCAAACATTCCAACCGGTAGTAACGAATGCGCGGAAACCGGTTCCTGCGCAAGGGCTATTGCCCGCTCTGCATCATTCCTGGTTGTCCCGCCTCGTTGGTCTGCTTCTTTAATCTGTCTCGTCAGTCTGCTTCGTCCCGGACTGGTCCGGCCGTTTGCTGTCCCGCGAGGCAAGCCGCGCCAGCGCCACTTCGGCGCGCCAGACATCCCGCAGGGAGCGGGCAGGCGAACCGCCCCAGCGTCCGCCGGCAGGAATGTCGTTCATCACGCCCGCTTGTGCTGCAATCTGTGCGCCCATGCCGATTTTCAGATGGCCGGTGAAGCCAGCCTGCCCGCCGATGGCGACATAATCGCCGATTTCGGTGGAGCCGGAAATACCGACCTGTGAGACGATGATGCAATGGCGGCCGATGGTCACGTTGTGCGCGATCTGTACCAGATTGTCGATTTTCGTCCCCTCGCCGATGACCGTGTCGCGGTTCGCGCCGCGGTCTATGGTGCAATTGGCGCCGATTTCGACATCGTTCTGGATGATGACCCGGCCGAGTTGCGGCACCTTGAGATGGCCGCCTGGCCCCATCGCGAAACCGAAGCCGTCCTGTCCCGCGCGCACACCCGGATGCAGGATCACCCGGTCGCCGATAAACGCCGCCTGCAGGGTGACGCCGGCGCCGATCGAACAATTGCGGCCGATCTGGACGTTGGGGCCGACAACAGCCCCTGGCCCTATGCTGGTGCCCGAACCGATGGCCGCGCCGGGCCCGACGACAGCGCCAGGATCGACGGTCACGTTTTCTTCGAGCCGCGCCTCGGCATGGACGAAGGCGCCGGGAGAAACGCCCGATGCGCGGAACTGCGATCCGGGCTGGCTGGAGGCCGGGTACATTCTTGCAGCGACGACCGCATAGGCGCGATAGGGCTCGCGGCAGACAAGCGCGATCGTGCCCTCGGGCACCCTGTCTGCATGGCGCTTGCCGACGAGGCAGGCGGTGGCGCTGCTGCGGGTCAGCGCGTCCGCATATTTGGCGTTGTCGAGAAAGACCAGCGCGCCGGGACCGGCATCGTCGAGCGGCGCCAGCCGGGTGATCGCCGCCGACAGGTCCGCGCCGTCCGGCGTTTGCGCTTCCACCCAGGCGGCAATTTCGGCGACGGTGGGCGTCAGCGCGCGCGCGAAGAATTCGGGTTGCTTCAATTCGGTTTGCTTTTGTTCGATGGACCGGGGCCGGCCGGCCCGCACAGCCAGATGTATCCCGTCACGCCGCTGTCATGCAAGTTGCCTGGACCGGCCAGGAGCGGAGAAGGTCTGAAAACGGCGCTTTACAGAAATACGCCGGACCGCATGACGGCCCGGCGTTTTGTTTCAGCTCAGCCCCAAGCGATCAGAACGAACCGCCGCCCGAGAAGCGGAAGGCCTGCGTCCGGTCGCCGTAAGCCCGCGACAGAACGAATGCGTAGTCGAAGCGGATCGGGCCGAGCGGCGATTTCCACAACAGGCTGAGACCCACAGACGAACGCGGCTTGGACGAGTCCTTCACGAAGAGACAGTTGCTCTGGGTCTGAATGACGCCAGCGACCACCAAGCTCGGAACGCAGACAGAGCCGGCCGGCATTCCAAGCAAAGGCGAGAAGTTGGTAGCGCCGCGATACCCATGCAGCGAACCGATATCCGCGAACAATGCGCCGCGCAGGCCGATTTCACGCGGCAGGCCGAAGATCGGGAACTGCAGTTCCGCAGTACCGGCCCAATAGGCCGTGCCACCGAGCGACGACCCGTTGACGTCGAGGCCGGGCGAAATATCCCGGGGTCCCATGCCGCCCGGAGCAAAACCGCGAACCAGTTGCGAGCCGTTGTTGAAATTGTCGATAATGCGCAGCTTGGAACCGCCCATCGCATGCATCACGCCGGCCTGACCTTTGACCATCAGGGTCACGTCATCCCAAACCGGGTAGTAATATGCGCCAACGCCGGTGGTGCGGACGAATTTGGACGCGCCGCCGAGACCGGCTACGTCGAGATTCAACTGCAGCAGCATACCGCTGGTCGGGTTTTTGGGGTTGTCCAACGTGCTGTATGCGAAGGTCACCCCGACCAGCGAGGTAAGCCGTGAGCCGACCGCTTCTTTGATGGCAAGCGATGCTTCACCGTTCGACATACATGTCAAAGTCGGGCTGTAGGGATATCCAGCGATGTTCCCGAACGGAGGAGGCGCCGCGGTACCAATGCAGTCATTATACGGCTTCTGGAACGTATTCGGCAGTTCGATCCGCGTGTTGTAGATCGAATAACGCAGGCCGATGGAGAATTCATCGGTGACCGGAACGCCCAGACGCAGGGTTGCGCCGGTTACGGTCGATTCGTACAGCGAATAGCGCGAGTTGCGGGTCTGCTTGTGGAACAGGTCGATGCCCGCAGACATCCGGTAACCCATGAAATAGGGCTCGGTGAAAGACAGGTCGATACCCTGGACGCGCTGGCCCAGCGTGCCGGCGACGCGGACATACTGGCCGCGACCCATGAAGTTGGATTCGGACAGCGAAACTTCGCCGATGAAACCGTCCTGGGTCGAGAAACCGCCGGAGACGCCGAACGAACCCGTCGGTTGATCCTCGACGTTGACGACAACCACCACGCGGTCGGGCGAGCTGCCCGGCTGGTTGGTGATGGTCACCTTCTTGAAGTAGCCGAGATTGTTGAGGCGGCGTTCGGCCTTGTCGATCAGCACGCGATTGTAGGCATCGCCCTCGCCGATGTCGAATTCGCGGCGGATGACATAGTCGCGGCTGCGGGTATTGCCGCGCACGATGATCTGCTCGATGTAGACGCGCGGCCCTTCTTCCATCGTCAGGGTCAGGTTGACCGTGCGGGAGGCAGGATTGCGGTCGCCGTTCGGGCGGGCCACGGCGAAGGCGTAGCCCTTGCGGGCGGCTTCGCGGGTCAGCGACTGCACGGCCTTTTCGACCTTGTCGCCATTGTAGGTGTCGCCCGGCTTGATGCGGACGAGACGGCGCAGGGTGCGCGGATCGACATCGGCCACGCGCGAATCGACATTGACCGAACCGATGCGATACTTCGGCCCCTCGTCCATGGTCACCGTGACGATCCAGCCCTTCTTCGCTTCGCTGTAGCGCGCATCCGAACCAATGATGCGGAAGTCGGCATAGCCGTTCTTAAGGTAGTAGCGGCGGATGCGCTCGAGATCGCCGGAGATTTTTTCGGGATCGTAGACGTCCGTGGTCTTCAGCCAGGAGAGGAAATTCATCTCCGTGGTTTCCATCAGGTTGCGCAGACGCCACCCGGAAATCGCACGGTTGCCAACGAAATTGATTTCGCGAACGCCGGTCTTGCTGCCTTCCTTGATGGTGAAAACGACATCGAGACGGCCGTTGCGCAGCGGCACGGTGCGCGCGGTGATCGACGCATCGCCGCGGCCGGAGCGGCGGTAGACGTCCCGCAGGCGCTGGATATCAGCCTGCACGGTGGCCGGGCTGTAGGAGCCGCGCGCTTTGGACTGGACCTCGCCGGCCAGCACCTGGCCCTTGATCTTGCTGTTGCCTTCGAAGGCGACACGGTTGATGAGCTGGTTCTCGCGCACGCGAACCACGATCGCGCCGCCCGAGCGGGTCACCTGAACATCGGCGAACAGACCGGTTGCGTAAAGCTCTTTCACCGCCTGATTGATACGCGCCTGGCTCGTCCCGTTAAAATAGGACTTGATCGTCTCGGCATCGACACGCTGGGTGCCCTCGATGACGATACGCTGCGCCGACGCGGTATTCACGGTCGCCGATACGGAAAGCACCACAGCGGCAATCAGCGCAAAGCGGTACAAAAAACCCCGGAAAAACTGCATTGGTCGAGTGTTCCCCGTCAAAAACCTGTTCCGCCACCAGACGCCGGACTTTGCAGCAAAGGGGACATTTCCCCGGCAAAGCACCAGCGCGGATTACCTGAACCCCGATTGCGTCCAAAGACTTGCGGCTCGTAGCGACCCGCCGGTCTTCACCCGCCCCGGAGCGACGCGCCCCATTGTGCGGAGCCGCGTCTTGCAAAGGGGTTCCGTCTGCGGGCCGATTCACCCGCCCCCCTTTTCGCCACGACGGTTCTACAAGTTTTAACCAATCGTGCAAATGCAGAATCGTCCGATTTTAATGAATTTAGCCTTTCCGTTGCGCGGCTGCCACGCAACATGGTTAAATTCCGGTAAATCGAGCTATCCTAACAGTTTACGTCCGATGTGCAGGATATCGTTGTAGGTGGCAAAGACCATAAGCGCTAGCACGAGCGCCAGGCCGATTTTGAACCCGATTTCCTGGCCGATCTGGCTGAGCGGGCTGCCTTTGATCGCTTCCACCGCGAAATAGAGCAAATGTCCCCCATCCAGGGGCGGAACCGGGAACAAATTCAGCAATCCGACCGAAATGGAGAGGATGGCGGCCAGATTGATCAGCGCGACAATGCCGACTTTCGCGACTTCGCCCGAAACCTCGGCTATCCGAATCGGCCCGGAAATCTGGTCGGCGGATTCGCGGCCCACGAACAGGCCGCCGATGTAAGACGCCGTCCTCTCGACTACGAACCATGTCTCCCCTGCCCCGGCCGCGATGGATTCGCCGAGGCCGAATTGGCGCACCTTCCAGTCTTCCTGACGGTTCGATGCGGTAACGCCCAACAGGCCGGCGCGGTTGATTCCGAACGGGGTCTTGATCTCGCGCAATTTCGGGGTCGCTTCGAGCCGCACCTGCTTGCCGTCGCGCAGTACGGTGAAATTCAGTTTCACGTCCGGCGAAGCCTGAACTATCCGCTGCATATCGCCCCAATGGTCGATGGAACGGCCATTGATGGCCAGCACCAGGTCGCCCGGCTTGAAGCCGCCGATTGCGCCTGCGTCGCCGGCGCGGACCGTCGCGATGCGCGGCGCGAGCTCGCCGCGACCACTGGTGTAGAACACCGCGGAAAAGATCACTATGGCGAGCAGGAAATTGGCAATCGGGCCGGCAGCGACGATGGCGGCCCGCTTGCCGACGCTTTGTCCGAACAGGCTGATCCGGCGCTCTTCCGGCGACATGTGCTGGGCCAGTTCCTCATCGGTCATGCTTGCCGCGTCGGCATCGCCGTAGAACTTCACGTAGCCGCCCAGAGGTATCAGCGCGAAGCGCCAGCGCGTGCCCTTCTTGTCGGTAAAGGCGAAAAGCTCCTTGCCGAAACCGATGGAAAACGCCGCGACCTTGACCCCGCACCAGCGGCCAACGAGAAAATGACCAAGTTCGTGGAAAAAGACCACGATGCTGAGCACGAACACGAACGGGACGAGATAGCCGACGAACGACCAAAGCATTTGCAACGCCTGCATTTAACCAGTTCCTTCCGGGCCGGACCCGCGATGGTTAGTAAAGGGTTACTTAGACCGGCCCGCGCGCTCAAGCCAATACGGTGGCGGCTATTTCTCTTGCAATATGGTCAACAGCGAGAGCTTCGGCCACGCTTGCAGGGCTGCCGGCCGGGCCCTTCGCCACGTAGCGCTCGCACGTCCGCCCGACAATCCGGGCAATATCGCCGAAAGAAATGCGTTTTTTGAGGAATTCCGCCACCGCAATCTCGTTTGCGGCATTCAGCACCGTGGGCATCGCCCCGCCCTGCCGCAGGGCTTCCATGGCCAGCGCGAGCGCCGGGAAGCGCTCCAGATCCGGCAGCTCGAAGGTGAGCGAACCGATCGCCGCCAGGTCGAGCGGTGCGGCTGCCGTATCCAGTCGCTCCGGCCAGCCAAGGCAATGGGCGATAGGCACCCGCATGTCGGGATTTGCCAGGCCGGCGACCATTGCGCCGTCGCTGTAGGTCACCAGCCCGTGGACGATGGACTGGGGATGGACCAGAACGCCGAGTTTTTCCGGCGGCACGCCGAACAGGTAATGCGCCTCGATCAATTCCAGTCCCTTGTTCATCAGGCTGGCGGAATCGATGGTCACCTTGGGGCCCATGTCCCAATTGGGATGGGCCAGTGCCTGCTCCGGCGTGGCCGCGGCGATGTCCTGGGCGCTCCATTGCCGGAACGGGCCACCCGAGGCCGTCAGGATCATCCGCGCGATCCGGTCCGCCGGCGCACCGGACAGGGCCTGGAAGATAGCGTTGTGCTCGCTGTCCATTGGCAGAATATCGACGCCGCGCTTCAGAGCTGCCTGCATGAAGGGCGCGCCGGCGCAAACCAGACATTCCTTGTTCGCAAGCGCCACGGCGTTGCCAGCTTGTACGGCCGCGAAAGTCGGCTCAACGCCCGCCGCACCTGCAATCGCACCGACGACCAGATCGACCGGACGCGTGGCGACGTCCTTCAGCGCTTGTGTCCCGGCTGCCGCTTCGATACCGGAACCGGCAAGCATGTCGCGCAAGGCGAAAAACTGCGTCTCGTCGGCGATGACGGCGACGCGGACACCGAGCCTTTCGGCCATGGCAGCAAGCGCCGCCGGATCGCTGCCACCGGCAATCGCTTCAACCTCGAAGCAGCCAGGCACGGCTTCCAGCACAGCCGCGGTGGACTGACCGATGGAGCCCGTTGCACCGAGGATCGAAATACGGCGCGTCCGCGCTGCAGCCCGTGTGAGGGCTTCAGGATCGAAAGCCGGTTTCAGGTTCGCACGCGCCGCCATTCGCCAATCCTACCAGGAAAACAGACCGTGCGCGGCGTTCACTTCGCCCCCGCGCACAACCCCGATGAGCGCAGCACAAACGCAAGCCGCCCAAAAGCCATCCAGCCTGTCCATGAATCCACCGTGGCCGGGGATCAAACTGCTCGAATCCTTCACACCGTAGCGCCGCTTGAGCGATGACTCAAACAGATCGCCCCCCTGCGACAGCGCTGCAAGGGCCAAAGCGAGGAAAAACATCGTGATCCAGCCTCCCGGCCGGCCCGATATCGCCAGTGCGTACAATGCCGTGCCCGCCAGTCCGCCACAGAGCACGCCGCCGACAAACCCTGCCCAGGTCTTGGACGGCGAGACGGCGGGCCAGAGTTTGGGGCCACCGATAGCGCGGCCGGCAAAATAGGCGCCGATATCGGTCGACCAGACGATGGCGAACAGCCAGACAACGGCCTCGAAGCCGAGAGCCAGGGATGCGCGCAACACGAGGACGGAAATCAGCAGGAGGCCGGCGTAGAGACAGCCGGCCGCAGCCCACACGCCCCGGCCCGAACCGGCCAGCCAGGCAACCCCAGCCGACGCCAGCACCAACACGCCGCAGGCTGCGGCAAGATGGGCTACGCCAACCAGAGCGGCAGCAGCAGCCAGACCGGCAGCGCCGGCGAGCAAACGCGCCAGGGACGCGTCGCCGCCAATCATTTTCTGCCATTCCCATAAAACTGCGAAGCAGGCGACAAGCCAGAACAGCACGAAAATCTGCCCGCCGCTCCACGCCGAGGCCAGAGCAAGGACAATCATTACGATCGCCGAAGCTGTTCGGGTGCGAAGATCCGCCATGCGGTTCGGCGGTTCCGGCGGCGCCGGTCCCGGAGATGGGCCGCCGGAAATTCCCGAATGCGTGTCGCCCGCCGGAACGGGTACGGGGGCGCCCTCGGCCATCAGCCGGTCAGTGCATTGCTGTGCGCCGGCTGCGGCGTCACATCGCCGTACCGGCGCTCGCGTTTGGCGTATTCCTGCAAGGCATCGCGGAACACGACGGCATCGAAATCCGGCCAATGAACCGGAAGAAACACGAATTCAGCGTAGGCCGCCTGCCACAGCAGAAAGTTCGACAGGCGCTGTTCGCCGGAGGTGCGGATGATGAGGTCGGGGTCGGGCATGCCCGCTGTCGTCAGGTTGTCGGCGATGGCCGCGGCGTCGATTTTTTCCGGATCGAGTTCGCCGGCGGCAACGCGGCGGGCGAGGCTTTTGGCGGCTTCCACGACTTCCTGCCGTCCGCCGTAATTGAAAGCGACCGCCAGCGTCATATTGCGATTGTCGCGCGTGAGTTCCTCGGCTTCCTGCAGCAGCGACAGAATATCCGGAGGAAGGTCCTCGCGGCTGCCAATGATGCGCACGCGCACCCCGCTCTTGTGCAGTTCCGCGAGATCGTTGCGGATGAAGCGCCGCAACAGTCCCATCAGGAAGCCTACCTCTTCGGCCGGACGGCGCCAGTTCTCGGCCGAAAACGCGTAGATCGTGATGTAGGGAATGCGATAGTCGCCAGCAGTGCGGATCGCCTTGCGCAGGGCTTCGACGCCGCGGCGATGGCCCTCTACCCGCGGCAGGCCGCGCGCCAGCGCCCAGCGTCCGTTGCCGTCCATGATGATGCCGACGTGGCGGGGACGGCGGCCTTCGATAGGCCCGGCAGCCGGCGCATGTTCTCCGGATTTTGCACCGCCAGACGAGGCGGCAGCGGCGCCGGATACTTTGAGATCGGTCGTTGCGCTCATGATTCGGGCTTCGGCATCCTGTTTTTGTCGGAACGCTCTACAAACGCATAGACCCTAAACGCAACATTGCGGTGGCAAACCGGACAAAAGCATCGCGGCCGCAGCAAGGCGCGTCACACAGGCGTTTCAGACCTGCATGATTTCCTTTTCCTTGGCGCTGAGCACGCTGTCGATCTCACCGACGGACTTGTCCGTCGCCTTCTGGATCTCCGCTTCGCGGCGCTTTTCTTCGTCCTCGCCGATCACCTTGTCCTTCAGGGCCTTCTTGACCTTGTCGATGCCGTCGCGGCGAACATGGCGCACGGCGACGCGGGCGTCTTCGGCGTATTTGTGCGCAACCTTCACCAGCTCCTTGCGGCGCTGTTCGTTCAGTTCGGGTATCGGAATGCGCAAAGTCTGGCCTTCGGTCTGCGGATTGAGGCCAAGGCTGGACTCGCGGATCGCTTTTTCAACCGCGCCGACCATGCTGCGGTCCCAGACCTGCACGGACAGCATGCGCGGCTCTGGCACGCTGATGGTTGCGACCTGGTTCATCGGCATCTTGGCGCCGTAGGCATCGATCTGAATCGGGTCGAGCAAGCTGGATGAAGCGCGACCCGTGCGCAGGCCGTTCAGCTCGTGGGTCAGCGATTGCACCGCGCCTGCCATGCGCCGCTCGATATCCGCCAGATCGAAATCGCTCATTGTCCCTGTCCCGTTTTCGCTTTCGTGGCTTTCCACGCCCGCTTTTGTGCCTGCTTTCAAGCTCTGTCGGCGCGAGCGCGCCGCCTTGTCCGTCTTTAGCGCATTACGCCGCAATGCGTAAGGGCCAGCCGGACCCTGTGCCCGGCCCGGCTAGCTGCGCGTTTTTGCTCCGATTTCATGGCGAAACCAAAGTCGCCGGATTCTCTCCGCGCAGCGCGCGGGTAATCGCCATCTCCCCTTTCAGGGCGAACACTATGATGGGAATTGTGTTTTCCTGCGCCAGGGCAAAGGCCGCCGTATCCATGACGCCGAGCTTTTTGGCGATCGCCTCGCTTTGGGAAATGGTGTCGTATCTCACTGCATTCGGGTCCTTTTTCGGATCGGCCGAATAGACGCCGTCGACCTGTGTCGCCTTCATGATGAGATCGGCCGACAATTCTGCGGCCCGCAGGGCAGCGCCCGTGTCCGTGGTGAAAAACGGATTACCCGTGCCGCCGGCCAGCACCACCACCCTGCCCTTGTTCAGATGATTCAGCGCCGCCTGACGCGAATAGGGCTGGCATACATAGGGCATCGGCACGGCCGAAAGCGCCCGCGCCGGCTGTCCGACAGTTTCGATGGCGTGTTCGACTGCCAGACCGTTCATCACCGTCGCCAGCATGCCGATGGAATCGGCGCGCGCGCGGTCGATGCCTTTGTCGGCGCCCTGAATGCCGCGGAAGAAATTGCCACCGCCAACGACGATGCCGATCTGGAGACCCATTTTCGCCGCTTCGGCAATATCGAGCGCAATGCGCTTGAGGGTCGCCTCGTCGAGACCGTGGGTCTGACCGCCCATCAGGGCTTCGCCCGACAGTTTTACGATAACCCGTTTCCAGCGCAGTTCCATCCGGTCCACCTGTCGTTGCCCGCAGCGAGCTTACAACGGGTTATCGCGATTCGGCTGCGGAAAACCACATGCGGCCGCCCGCGCTGTGGGGAAGCACTCGCCCGCCGCCGGCCCCATGCAAAGACGAGTGCTGATGGCGTCAGTTCTGACGCGTTTCGGGAAGGAACCAGGTGAACAATCCCAACACGGGCAGGAAGGAACAGACATGGAAGACGAAATCGAGGCTCGTCTTGTCGGCGAGATACCCCAGAAACGCTGCGCCAAGGCCGGCCATCCCGAACCCGAAACCAAAGAACAGGCCGGAAATCAGCCCAACCCTGCCCGGCAACAGTTCCAGCGCGTAAACGATGATCTGCGACATCGAGGCGGACATGATGAAGCCGATGATTACGGTCAGGATCGCAGCTCCGGTCAGATTGGCGTAGGGCAACGCCAGAGTGAACGGCAGCGCGCCGAGGATCGAAATCCAGATCACGTATTTGCGCCCGATCCGGTCGCCGATAGGGCCGCCGAAATAAACGCCTGCCGCTACGGAACCCATGAAAAGGAACAGCATCAATTGCGCATTGCGCAGGTCGACGGCAAATTTCTGCATCAGGTAGAACGTATAAAACGTGCTGATGCTGGACGAATAAAAGCTCTTGGAAAAATTCAGCAGCAGCAGAATGCCAAGGATCGCGACGATCTTGCCCTGCGACAGACCGAGGGGATTGGGATTTGTCACCGCGTTGCGGGCGCGGGCGCGGCTGTCGCGCAACTGGCCCTGCACCCAGCGCCCGACCGCGTACAGCAGCAACACGGCCCCGAAAGCGACGATGCCGAACCAGCCGATGCCCGCCTGCCCCAACGGCACAATGACGAAGGCTGCCATGAGCGGGCCGGAGGCCTGGCCGAAATTGCCCCCGACCTGAAAGGTCGCCTGCGCCTTGCCATGCCGGCCGCCCGCCGCCATCCGGGCGACGCGTGAGCCCTCGGGGTGGAAAATCGCCGAGCCGAATCCCACAAGCACCGCCGCGATCAGGAGCATGGGATAGGTTTTCGCCCCCGCGAACATTACCAGTCCGATCATGGTTGCGGCCATGCCAAAAGCCAGCGCGAAGGGCCAAGTCTTCTTGTCGGTGATATAGCCGACGCCGGGCTGCAGGATCGAGGCGGACATCATGAACGCCGCCGAAACCATGCCGACGTAGAAAAAATCCAGATTGTAGTTTGTCTTGAGAATCGGCAGGACCGCCGGGATCAGCGCCTGCAGCATGTCGTTGAGGAAATGCGCCAGACACATGGTCCAGAGGATAAGATTGGCCGCGCCCGTCTCGGCGCCATGCAACGGCGATGCGGCAGCCGGCGGCGCAGCAGCAGCAGGCAAGGCGTTCGAGGCCGGTGTGTCGAGGCTCATCCGGACCGTCCAGAATCTCGGCGGTTAAAACAAAGCGCGGCGACCCTTATACGGATCGCCGCGCAAGTTCAAAGCCTTGGCCGCGCAACGCAGCCATGCGGGAATCTGCAGGTAAGCCTCAGTGCTCTAGTCAGTACCTGCTCGGTACTCTAATCAATTCTTGGCCATACCGGCGACTTCCGCCGCAAAATCCGATTCCTGCTTCTCGATGCCTTCGCCCAGCATGTAGCGGATGAAACCCGTGATCTTGATCTCGCCGCCCGCCGACTTGCCGGCTTCTGCTGCCGCCTGCGCGACGGTCTTGCCGGTATCGTGGATGAAAGCCTGATCGAGCAGGCAGACTTCCTTGTAATAGGTCCGCAGGCCGGATTCGACGATCTTTTCCAGCACGTTGGCCGGCTTTCCGGCGTTTTTCTCGCGCAACACGTTGGCTTCGCGCTCCAGCACCGATGCCTCGAGACCCGACGAGTCAAGCGCCAGCGGCGAGGAGGCAGCCACATGCATGGCGACCTTGCGGCCGAAGTCGTTCAGCGCCTCGGCGGAGCCGGAAGACTGCAGCGCGACCAGAACGCCGATGCGGCCCATGTTGTCGCCGACCGAATTGTGGATGTAGCTCGAGACGACGCCCTGGCTCACCTCCAGCCCGGCAGCGCGGCGCAGGGTCATGTTCTCGCCGATGGTGGCGATGGCGTTGGAGATCGCTTCGCTGACCGTACCGCCGCCCGGATAGGCGGCGCCGGCGAGCTTTTCGACGTCGGTCGTATTGGCCTCCAGGGCGACATTGGCAACATTCGACGTCAGCTTCTGGAAATCCTCGTTGCGGGCGACGAAATCGGTTTCCGCGTTCATTTCCAGAACGATGCCGCGCGCGCCGGCGGTGCGGGCCGCAACCAGGCCTTCGGCGGCGACGCGATCGGCCTTCTTGGCGGCCTTGGACAGGCCTTTCTTGCGCAGCCAGTCGACGGCTGCCTCGATTTCACCCTGGGTTTCGGTCAATGCGGATTTGCAATCCATCATGCCTGCGCCGGTCATTTCGCGCAGTTCCTTGACGAGGGCGGCTGTGATCTGGGCCATGGGTTTGTCCTCTGCAAGTGTTTTGGCCCATGAGGCGGCGTTTTCGCCGGTCACGGGCCATTTTACGGTTCTGTTATGGTCGAATAGCGCCGGGCGCTCGCAACGCCCTGACGCAGAATTGCAACGATTGCGTTACGTCCGGCGCATCCGGCCGGACACAATGCACGCCGGCTTACGCCGCCGCTTCCATGAGATCGCGGGCCTGCTTCTGCCAGCCGTCGCGCTCGATGCGGCCATTGAGCTTCAACTCGCCATCGATCTTTTCGATGTCGGCCGGCGTCATGGCGGCAAGCTGCCAGAAGTGGAAAATTCCACCCTCGTTCAGGCGCTTCTCGAGCTGCGGTCCGACACCGCCGAGCTTCGTCAGTTCGTCCGGAGCGCCGCGCGGAGCAGCGAGGACTTCGAACACGTCTTCACTTGCGGCGACAACAGGAGCGGCGGGTTCGGCAGCAGGCGCTTCCGCCAGCGTTTCCTCGACCGGCGCTTCCAACTCGCCAAGGTCGATGCCGCTAGCGCCGGCGCCGCGCGAGATACCGTCAAGGGCGGCGCGCGAGATCAGATCGCAGTAGAGCTGGATCGCCCGTCCGGCGTCGTCGTTGCCCGGGATCGGATAGGTGATGCCGTCCGGATCGCAATTGGTGTCGAGAATTGCGACGACCGGGATACCGAGACGGTTGGCTTCCTTGATCGCAAGCTGTTCCTTGTTGGTGTCGATCACGAACATCAGGTCCGGCGTGCCGCCCATGTCCTTGATGCCGCCAAGGGCCTTGTCGAGGCGCTCGCGTTCGCGCGAGAGCATCAGAAGCTCCTTCTTGGTGAGACCGGACACACCGCCGTCGAGATCGTCTGTCAGTTTGCGCAGGCGCTGGATCGAGCCGGAAATCGTTTTCCAGTTCGTCAACGTGCCGCCGAGCCAGCGCGAGTTGATGAAATACTGCGCCGAATTGCGGGCGCTGTCGGCGATCGCTTCGGTTGCCTGACGCTTGGTGCCGACGAACAGCACACGCCCGCCCTTGGCGACCGTATCGGACACGACCTTCAGCGCCTGGTGCAGCAGCGGCACCGTCTGGGCCAGGTCGATGATGTGGATGTTATTGCGAACACCGAAAATATAGGGACCCATTTTCGGGTTCCAGCGGTGGGATTGATGTCCAAAATGCGCGCCAGCTTCCAATAGCTGACGCATGCTGAACTCGGGCAGCGCCATGATACTTCTCCGGTTATGCCGCGGCGGAGAGTTGACCGGCCGGGATGGCCTGCCACCGGAGCGATCCTTGGATCAGGAGCGCATATATCCGCCTGTGGAATACGGCGGCTTGTAATCGAAGTACTGCTGCGGCGCAAGAGGCGCGATGGATGGTTATTTCCAGCTGTTTTCAGCCGCCGAAACGAACAGGTATCCGGAAAGATCTCCGGGCGCCTGGTGGCGGTGGCGGAAACGGCGAGGAGCGGCGCACCATGGACAACGCGGCCTGGTCCAGGGCGGGATGACCGGCAGAGCGGGACAGCCTTATGCCCGTAGCAGCGCCCGAGGAGCTGATCGAAAAAGTCACAACAGCAGTGCCTTGCGCGACCGCGGCGAGCCTGCGGCCCGGACTGTTGCGGCGCAGCCTGGCAGCAACGGCAGCACTATAGGCTGCCGCAGAAACTGCGCCTGCGCGCCCGTTGCGCCCGGCAGCCGTAGCGCGTGCGGCACGGCGCGCAGCGGCTCTGGCTGCGGCAGCCTTCTGCGCCTGCGCCGCCTGCCGCGCTTCGGCGCGCGCGCGAGAGCGCTCCCTTGCCCTTTCCTGCGCACGCTCACGCGAACGCTCAGCCGCCCTTTCCCTTGCCTGTTCTCTCGCCTTTTCTCTCGCCTTTTCCCTCGCCCTTTCTCTCGCCGCCGCAGCGCCCCTCTCCCGCCGCGCTTGCTCTCGTCGCGCTACTTCCTCCCGCTCCCGCTGGAGTTCCCTTTTCTTGCGGGCCGCCGCCCGGGCAGCTTCCAGTCTTTGCCGGTTCCGGCGGCTGGCCTCCTGCTGTTTTAGCCGGGCCGCTTCTTGCGCCTTTTCGAGTTCGAACACGCCTTTGCGCGACTCGATCACGGGTTCCCGCACGGATTCCCGCACGGTTTCCCGCACGGGTTCCCGCGGCGTCGTGGCGTCAGGTTTCTCCGGGGGCGTCAACTCGCGCGAGAGGGCCGGCGGCGGCGCATTTTCCAGGCGGACATCAGGCAGAAGAGCCCTTGCTAATGCCGCCGGCGGATCGGGCGGCGGCAACGGCACTTTGGGTGGCGGCGCCAGATCAATGGAAAGGCTGGCCTCCGGCGGCATGGGCACCGCGGGGCGCGGCTCCAGATCGGCGGATAAGGGCGCTGGCGAACTGGGCGCAGGTAGCGGCCGCGCCTCGCCAGGCACGGCCGTCACGACCTCCACCTGCACTGCATCCAGGGAAACCGGGGGGAACTCCTGAACCATCGCCAGCAACACCGCCGCCAAGCCGATTACAGCCGCGTGTGCGCCAGCCGACAGGATGCCACCCAACCAGACAGGCCGCCGTTCCAACCGGTGATCTGTCGCCAGCGGTTTGTCCGCATCGCCAAACCGGATTCCGGGGATAACGGCGGCGGAGTCTGGATCATTCTCCTGCGCGAGCCTGCCCCACATTACCTGCGGCGCTGTCGGCGTAGAATCGGGGCCAAGGATAAGCACCGGCGCCGGCGCGGCCTCTCCATCCATGAAGTCGAATGCAACCAATTTCATAACTACTCGCACCGCCATCCGGACCATTTCCGGGCATGCCGCCAAACTGCAATCTCGCATGCTGATCCGTTTTTCGTGAACCGCCGGGTTTCGCTGGCGGGTCCAAGAAAATGGTTCAATTGGATGTTATAACATTGCATTCGTGAATGCTACTTGCTAAAGGATGTTATAACATAACATCACGAGGTGTAGCGGTGAGAAAGTACTGGCTTGTTTCTACGACAATATTGACGGGAGTGCCGGGCCTCGCGTCTCATAGCTTCGCGCAACAGGACTTGCCGGTCATCGTTGTCACCGCCCCCAGCCCAATCCAGCCGCCGTGGAACCAACAGGGTGGCGGAGCTTCCCCTGCCGCACCAACCGCCGGCGTCGCCCTGCCCGGCAACGGCTTTCTCGCGCCCATACCGGAAAACGCCTTTTCGGCAGTTACGGTTCTTACGCCGCAGCAAATCGAGAGTGCACCAGCGGCGACCCTGGGCGATATAGCGGCGCAGACGCCCGGCGTCGCCAGCAGCAGCTATGCTCCTGGAGCCGGCCGCCCGATCATTCGCGGCCTCGACAACAATCGCGTTCGAATTCAGGAAAACGGCATAGGCGTGATGGACGTATCCGAAATCGGCGAAGATCACGGGGTGCCAATCGATCCGCTGGCCACCGATCGGGTCGAGATCATTCGCGGTCCAGCGACGCTGCGCTGGGGATCGCAAGCCATTGGTGGCGTGGTCAATGCCGAGAACAACCGCATACCCATGCCCGGAACGCCGCAGGGAATAAGCGGTGTCGTACGCGGTGCATTCACGAGCGTGGATACGGGCGGCGAAGGCGCGCTGGTGATCAACGCGCGCTCGGGTTCTTTCGCCGTTCACGGCGACGTGTATCGCCGCGAGAGCGGCGATTACCGGACGCCGGACGGCAAACAGGCCAATTCCGCCCTGCGCAGCGTGGGCGGGGCCTTCGGTGTCTCGTACATTTTCGACAGTGGCTATATTGGCGCAGCCGTATCCCACTTCGGCAGCCTTTATCATGTCCCGGGCGGCGAAGCGGCTGAGCGCAACGTCCGCATCGACATGGCTCAAACCAAGTTCACCACCAAAGGCGAAGTGCGAGTCAACAGCGTCTTTATCGATACCATCCGCTTCTGGGGTGGCGCGACGGTCTACAAGCACGACGAGATTGCGCGCGAGGACGGGCTCGACTCGATCAAGGGAACGTTCAAGAACCGGCAACTCGAAGCACGCGTCGAAGTGCAGCTTCAGCCGCTTGTCTTGCCGTTCGGACGATGGACGACGGCCATTGGCGTCCAGGCCGGCAAGCGGTCCATCGGAACGTCGGGCGAAGCCGGCGGACTTCTTGCGCCCGCAACGGAAAACCGCGTGGCGGCCTATATCTTCAACGAACTGCATTTCGCGCAGGTCTGGAGATTGCAGACTGCGGCACGGATCGAACACGTGCGTGTCAATGGTACGGCGGCTCTGTTTCCGGGCAACTTTCTGCCTGACGGCAACCCGGTCATGGAACAGGCGCGCCGCGGTTCGTTCATGCCGGTCAGCCTGAGCGCAGGCCTGTTGCGCGAACTGTCGCACGGCGTCGTGGCGTTCGCCACGGTACAGCACGCGCAGCGCGCGCCCACGGCGCTCGAGCTGTTCTCCAAGGGGCCGCACGAGGCTACCGGTACGTTTGAAATCGGAAACCCCAATCTCCGGACGGAAAGCGCCGCGTCGGCGGAGGCCGGACTGCGCCGTTCGAAAGGCCGTTTCCGCTTTGAGGCGACTGTCTTCCACACCCGCTACCGCGGTTACATTTACAAGCGGCTGACAGGCGTGGAATGCGGCGAGGAATTCGACGATTGCGGCGTCGAAGACGAACTGAAGCAGATCGTGTTCCAGCAGAAAGATGCGCATTTCACAGGCGCCGAATTCCAGGGTCAGTTCGATGTCGCGCCGCTCTTCACCGGCATGTTCGGCGTCGAGGGCCAGTTCGACGTCGTGCGGGCACGCTTTACCGATGGGACCGTGGTGCCGCGCATTCCGCCCATGCGCCTTGGCGGTGGCGTTTACTGGTACAACGCCAACTGGTTCGCGCGCGCCAAGCTGCTGCACGCCTTCGAGCAGAACAAGATCGCCCTCGGCGAAGAAACGCCGACGCCGGGATACAACCTTTTGTCGGCGGAACTCGCCTACAAGCATGAATTCAAGGTCGCCGGAGCCAGGCGCACGCTGACGGTGGGGATCAAGGGCAACAACCTGCTCGACTCACGCATCCGCAATCATGCCTCGTTCAAGAAAGACGAGGTGCTTCAGCCGGGCCGGAACGTGGAGATGTTCCTGTCCTTGCGCTTCTGAGGGCATTGCGATGCCAGGACGTGCAACGTCAGGCCGGACACGGCCGGCCGGGGATGCGGCCACGGCAGATACGCTCGACGCCCTGTTCGACCGTTACGGTCGCATTCCCCCGCTATCGGATCCGCGCCTGCACGCCCTTAAGCAGGCCGCGATGTGGCTGTTGAAATTTCATGGACAGCTGGATGACGGACAAGCGCAAAAGCTGGAAGCGGCAGAGACGGCGGAGTTGGTTGGCGCGATCAAACGCATGGCCTGCCCTCGATTGAGCCGCGATCCCTGCAGGCACATTCCCCTTCGCTTTCGAGCACAACGCCAGGGGGGCGCTTCCAGCTGCTACTCGACTAGGCAATACCGGAAGCTGCCACAAAGCGGCGCGCGCGAACGGCAATCCCGGCGGAGCCGCCGGTGGCTGCCTCGGCCGGTTTGGCGCCGTGGCGAAGCAGCGTGCACAGACGTCGTCATACCTCTGCCGCTCAAGCCGGATGCGGCAATTTGAAACCCTCAAATCCATCCAAATACACCAATTGCCTCTCAGAATCCGGTTGCGGCGGCAGCGAAGAACCACCTAAAATTGTTGCCAAAAGACAATCATAAATGAGTCGAACGGGGAACATTCGATGCAAAAATTCGCATCGGCGGGGCTTGCAGCCGCGATTTTGCTTTGGACCGGGCAAACAGGACTAGGTGCCGAGCCGCAGTACCGGCGGCTGGAAATCGGCGGATATCAGCTTGGCTGGCCCAAGAAGCCCGGCGAAACGCTGTCTTTGTCATGGTCCTTCGCGCAAGGCCTGATGGATAGCCCGGACGCCATCAATTGCAAGCGCATGACGGATTTGCGATCGATAGTAGCAAGGCTGCCGCCTGGCTATCCGTCCGAAGCCGCCCGCGAGGCTTTCGCAAACTGGCAGGCTCAGGGCGGCATCCGGTTCACCTACATTGCGGACTGGCGCAACGCCGATATCCTCATTGGCGCGCAGGCCGAACCCAAAGGCGTGGCCTACGCCAATGTCGCCTTCCAGCCGGTCCCCGGCATGCGTACAGGCAAGATTAACAAGGCGCTGATTTGTCTCAATCCAGACGCGCGGTGGAAGAGTTCGTTCGACGGCAATCTCAAGACTTACGAATTGACCTACGTTCTGACACACGAAATCGGTCATGCTTTGGGGCTGGATCATCCAAGCCGCACCGGGCAAGTAATGTCATTCAAATACGAAGAGCGTTTCAACAAACTCCAGCCCGGCGATATTGCGGGCTTTCGATCGGTGTATGGCGCGAAATCTCTGGTGCGCCTCAAACAGGCTGTTGACTGGCAGCGCAGCGAATAGCGCCGCGCGAATCAGCGATTCCGGCAACTTCCGGGAAAAACCATCTGGAACCTTCCGGGTGGTTCCGCATTATCACGGCACAGCATCCTTCAGGAACCCGCAAGCCTGCGCCCACGGCGCCGGAGGAGGGATGCGTTACTCAAAGTTGGGAGACTAATAATGAAAAATATCCTCGCAAGCGTTTCGCTCATTGCCCTTCTGGCTTCGCCTGCTCTGGCGCAGACGGGCAAGACCGACACCATGCGCACGCCCGCTCCGGCCGACAAAATGGCGCCGGCAGGCACGACAACTCCTGCCGCCAAGCCGGGTGACATGCGCACGGACATGAACAAGGACAAGATGCACGCTACCGCCGGCATGGGCGAATGGCGCGCCAGCAAGCTCATCGGCGCCAATGTCTACTCGGCCAATAACGAGGACGTCGGCGAAATCAACGAGCTGATCGTCGACAACTCTGGCAAGATCGCCAAGGTCGTGATCGGCGTTGGCGGATTTCTCGGCCTCGGCGAACGCGACGTGGCGGTGAACTTCGACGAACTGCGCTATGCGCACGACGGCAGCGCGATCAAGATCACCAGCAGCTTCACGAAGGACACGCTGACGAAGTTACCGGCCTGGTCCGCGAAGGACTACGACGCCGCCCGGACTGCGAAGTAATTCTCGTCGCCCTGCCTCCGCGTCCGGGGCTGCAGCGACCGGAACAATGCGGGGCTCCGAAAGGGGCTCCGCTTTTCGTTCTCGTCACGCCCCGCGCACACAATCGATTATGTCGCCAGCCGCAGCGGGAGCTGCATTCCCCCGCCATGCAACATGACCGTCCGGGCGCACGAGGACGAGCTTGCATTCGTACAGTGCGGCAATCGAAGCATCGGAAATATCCTGCACGCGCAGCGGCATTCCTGCCGCCTGCGCCGCCTCCACCAGCGGCGCGGCACTGGCAAAATCAGGCCCAAAACGCAGGAGCACGAAGCCCCGGCCGAACAGATCTATCGTCGACAGGCCCTTGTCTTCGTCAAGCCAGGCATGCGGTGCGCGCGCTCCGGGCCGTGCGGTCTGCGTGTAGGTAGTCGTGGTGACAGGCGGCACAGGCGTCCCGTCCTCCACGACGATCGGCGAAGCATCGTAGCGGTAGCCGACGGTAATGCCCTCCTGCTCGTATTCCTCGTTGAAGTTGTTGCCGAGGATCAGTGCCCTGCCCTGTTCCCGGATCCGGCGGCCCTCGTCGTTGTCTTCGGCGATATTTGGACCGCAAGGAACGCTGATCAGTTTCAGAAAATTGCTCGTTGCCGCTTCGTTGTTGTAGATCGCAACGGGCCGGCGCTCCGTCTCGTAACTGTCCAGCAACCTGTATCCGCCCCAGCCGGCAAGGTCGGCGTTGAGCTTCCAGGCCAGATCGACCGCTTCCTGAATGCCGGTATTCATGCCAAGGCCGCCTGTCGGGGAATATTGATGGGCCGCATCGCCGCAGATGAACACCCTGCCCTTGCGATAGCTGTCCGCAACCCGCCGGTGCCGTTCCCAGGCCAGAAGCGAATTCAATTTGTACGATACTTTTGCCCCGACAGCTTTGCGGATAAAGGCGTCGGCGTCGAAGTTCGAGAAATCCGTCACCAGTTCGGGCGTAACCATCGAAATGCGCCAGAGTCCTCTGCCATCGACAGAAATGAATTGCGCCCAGTATCCTGTCTCGTCGTAGACCCAATACATCATCGCCATGAAGCGCTTGTGCAACTCCAGCAATTCTTCGGACTCGAAAAAGATATTTACATCGTAACTGAGACTTTTGGAGTTCGGCATGGCGATGCCGAGAGACTCGCGCACCAGAGAATCGGCGCCGTCGCAGCCGACGAGATATTGCGCGCGTATCTTTTCCTGTCTGCCGGTGTCGCGGTTTTCAACCGTCGCCGTAACGCCATCGACGTCCTGCTCGAAGCCCAGGAATATGGTACGGAAGCGCGCATCCACCGTGCCGCTTTCGAGCGCGCGCTTCTGGATCATCGGGTCGAACCAGAGCTGCGAACAGCGCTGGTGGCCCTCCGGCGTGTGCGGCCAGACCCGGTCCTTGTAGGCGGGAAAATGAAAGCTGGCGATTTCGTAGCCGGTCAGCGAAGTGATGAACGAGACATTGAGCGGATGATCTGCAGGCCAAGCCTTTTCGCGCAGTTCCTTCGCAAATCCCCACCGGCGCGCGAACTCCATCGTGCGCGTGGAAATCATGTTCATCTTGGGATGGGAGACGACGCCGTCGCGCCGTTCGACCACGGTGCAGGTCTGGCCCTGGTAGCCGAGTTCGGCGGCCAGGGCCATGCCGACCGGTCCCCCGCCGGCAATGAGAATAGGGGTATCGTAGGCATCAGACCCCGACATGGCGTTTTCTCCCGCGTTTTGTTGCAGACTTTGTTGCAGCCTTTGTTGCGGCCTTTTTTTCCTCTGGCGCTGCCAGACTTCCAAACCCGCTGCCACGCGCCGTTCGGGTCAGTGTCTCGAGCAGCCAGCGCAGGCCGGGATCGGCGCTGTTGCGTCGATGAACAAGCGCGCAGATTTCCAACGGAGGAAATCCCGCAGGCAGCGCCCGCCAGCCGATGCCGCAGACGCCCGCGTGAACCTCGGCAAAGCGCCGCGGCACAATGGCCAGGAAATCGCTTGCTCCGGCGATAAAACACGCGCCGCCGAAAAGCGGCACCTGCATCGCCTTGCGGCGGCTGAAGCCGAAAGCCTGCAGCGCGGCGTCGATCCCGCCACCCTCGCTGGTGTCATAGGCAACGTCGACGTGCGGCGCTCCGTTGGAAAGAGCGTCTTCGAGCGGGCCCTTGAGCGCCTTGTGACCGCGGCGTGCGACAAGAACGTATTGGTCGGAGAAAACGGGCGTGCGTTCGAGGCTTGCCGGCGGATGGGCAAACGGTCCCGTCACGATATCGATGTGATCGGCCAAAAGAAGGCGTGCGGCGCTGTCGGACGGGACATGGGAAATATCCACCGATATGCCGGGAGCCTCGCGGGATAAAACCGCAGCAAGTCCCGGCGCCAGCGCCATAACGCCGTAATCGAGCATGCCCAGACGAAACCGCCGCCGAGCGATTGCAGGATCGAATTGCGGACTGCGCGCCAGAGCCTGCTCGATGGCGGCAAGCGCCTCGGCGACGGGAGCGGACAATTCGACGGCGCGGGCGGTAGGCTGCATGCCCGACGCGCCCGGAACGAAAAGCGGATCTCCGACAATGTCGCGAAGGCGCTTGAGCGCCTGGCTCACGGCCGGTTGCGTCAGGCCGAGAAACTGCGCGGCCGCCGTGGTTTGTCCACGGTCGTAGACAGCGCGGAAAACCTTCAGCAGATTGAGGTCGATCCGGTTCAAAAGGCGATTTGCGGCTGCCATGCGTGGTATAAATCACGCTTATGATACAATATCAAATATAAATTTTGCGCATGATGCCGGCGGCGCTAAAGTGGGGACGTTACATCGCCTGCCGCAAGCAGAAAGGACCACGCCATGAGCGCTCTGGCCGAACGCACCGACACGCAAATTCCGTCCGCACAAGGCTCGTCCGTCAAAGTCGAGCAGATCAATTCCTATCTCGGGGCCGAGATCAGCGGCGTCGATCTCTCCAAGCCGCTGAGCGATGCCGATGTTGCCGCCATCGCGCAGGCGCATGCCCAGTACGAAGTCGTCGTATTCCGCGACCAGCCGCTGACGGCGGAGCAATTCATGGCCTTTGGCCGGCGCTTCGGGCGGCTGAGCGTTCATCCCTTTTCGCCCAACGACAAGGAAAACCCGGAGCTTATCCTGTTCCGGAACGACGCGGAGACGCCACCGTGGAAGACCGATTGCTGGCATTCGGACGAAACGTTCCGCAAGGTTCCGCCTATGGGCACCATGCTGCATGCGCTGGACGTGCCGAAATTCGGCGGCGACACGATGTTCGTATCAATGACGGCGGCGTGGGAAGGCCTGAGCGACCGTATGCAGCATTTTCTGTCCGGGCTCGAAGCATTCCATGATTTCCTGCCGTTCAAGGACGTCTTTGGCGGCTCGCCGGAAGAACGCGAAAGGCTGCTGCAATTCGAACGCGACTATCCGCCCAGCCTACATCCTGTCGTTGCGGAACATCCAGTGACGAAACGCAAGGCGATCTTCGTCAATCCGCAGTTCACGACCAAGATCAAGGGCATGGAAGACGCCGAGAGCCGCGCCCTTCTCGACCAGCTTTTCGACCTGGCCAAGACGCCGGAGTATCAATACCGGCATCATTGGCATAACGGCACCCTCGCCTTCTGGGACAACCGCTCGACGCAGCACTACGCCGTGCACGATTACTTCCCCAAGCGCCGCTACATGCAGCGGGTCACGATCGGCGGGACGCAATCGCCGCAACCCGCGTTTGCCGCTGCAGATTTCGAGTCCGTGCGCAGCCGGAAGACCCGGGCGCCGTCCGAATTGCTTTCTCTGCACGGCGGGCATGCTCCGAAAAAAGGTACGTAAGGAGAATACTCGCCACCGGTTTCGCGCGGCAGGCGGGCGTGCCATACTCGCACGGTGCGTTTGCGCACACTGCGCGCGCACTGCGAACGCTAAAGCCCGCGTACCCTTCGACATGGGAGTCGCCTTATGACCGGTTGGATTGTTCTCGGGGTTCTTGCCGCCCTGGCCGTTTGGCTTGTTGCCGTCTATAATGGACTTGTCAGTCTGCGGCAGCGCACGAACCAGGCCTTTGCCGATATCGACGTACAGCTCAAGCAGCGGCACGATCTCATTCCCAACCTGGTCGAAACCGTCAAAGGCTACGCCAGCCACGAGCGCGAAACGCTCGACGCCGTCGTGAAGGCGCGCAACGCAGCGCTCAGTGCGCAAGGGCCGGCGCAACAGGGCGCGGCGGAAGGCATGCTCGGCGCAGCGCTGGGCCGCCTGTTCGCTCTTTCGGAAGCCTATCCGGACCTGAAGGCCAATACGAATTTCCAGCAATTGCAGACCGAATTGTCGAGCGTCGAAAACAAGCTCTCTGCCGCGCGGCGTTTTTTCAACAATGCGGTGAGCGAATACAACGCTTCCATCCAGTCGTTTCCGGCGATGTTCTTCGCCAAATCGATGGGATTTGGCGAACGCGAATTCTTCGATGTCGGGACCGACGAGCGCAAGCAGCTCGACGCGCCGCCGTCGGTAAAGTTCTGACAACAGCGCGTCGCCAGCCATGCTCCCGGCCTTCGGCCTCTACACGCACATCAGGGCAAACCGGATACGTTCGGTTTTCCTTCTGACGACGCTGTTCATGCTGATTTACGCGCTGACCTATGCGGGCGCGCTGGCAGGCGTTGCCGTGACGCGCAACTGGCGGCTGGAAGCGCTGCTCTACCAGGCCTTCGAAGACTTCAAGATGGCCTTCCCGCTTGTAACGGCGGCGGCGCTCGCATGGGTCGCCATAGGCTATTTTTTCAACCGGCAGATCATCGATGCGATGATCGGCGGGCACTCGATTACGCGTGCCGAAGAGCCCCATCTTTACGACATGCTCGAAAATCTCTGTATATCGCGCGGCATCAAGACGCCGCGGCTGGAGATCCTTGAGACCGATGTGCCCAACGCCTTCGCCACCGGCGTCAACGAGCGCCAGTATTCGGTAACGCTAACGCGCGGGTTGATCGCCACACTCACGGACGAAGAGCTCGAGGCCGTGATGGCGCACGAGCTCACCCACATACGCAACGGCGATGTGCAAATGATGGTGATCGCGATGGTGATCGCCGGCGTTGTCGCCTTCGTGTGCGAGCTGATTTTCCGCGGATTCGGCAATGTTCGCTGGGGGTCCGGGAACTCGCGCTCGTCGGGCGACGACGGCAAGGGCAAGGGCGGCGCGGCCGCCGCCATCGCCATCGTCCTGCTGATCGTCGCGACGGCATGGGTGCTGTCCCTGCTGATCCGCTTCGCATTATCTCGCACGCGCGAGTATCTCGCCGACGCCGGCGCCGTGGAACTCACCAAGAATCCGGACGCGATGATCTCCGCCCTTCGCAAGATCGACGGCAAGAGCGAAATTCCTACCGCACCGTCCGGCATCATGGAAATGTGCATCGACAACCCGCGCGAGGGTTTCGCCGATCTTTTCTCGACGCATCCGCCTATCGAAGCGCGGGTGCAGGCGCTGATCGACTATGCCGGCGGGCGCGACGTCATTCTGGAAGACCCCAAAACGAAAAGGCGCTTTCGCAGCCCCTGGTCGCCCGCACAGAGCTGACGCCGCTGACGTATTTCATTCACTGCGGCCAATGCTCGAAACTTGTCAGCCAGTCCTTCCGCATCAACGGCGCCGTGGCGCTGACTCAGGACTCGAGCGGCTGCGCGAGCCAGCAGGTTTCGCAATACAATACGTACCCGCGCCTGCTGCAGTGGAACTGCAAACCTCTTCCTGCTTGCGCGCTGCGGACTGTGGACTGTGGACGATGGACTGTGGCGCGCATTTGCTTTTTATTAAGTACGTTCGCCGTGGCAATAACGCCTTTCGGCTGGCCGACTTGTACGCCACCAAACTCAGCATGCGGACAAAATCGGCTGGATTTTGGCTCTTTCCGGGCTATCCGGGCGCGTCAATATCCATCAAGCAGGATTGATGGTTTATATTACGATAATATTTACCATAAATATTTTTCACCGTTTTGTAACCTCGTTCCGCAAGGGTAACGGGTCTCCGGCGCGCGCCGGACAGGACCGGGAAGTTCCGCCATGTTTCGCAGGTTGAAATCCGCATATGTTCGGTATCGCGACGATACACGCGGCGCTATCGCAATGAATTTCGCCCTCATGTCCATCCCGGTGACAATGGCGGTGGGCTTCGCGGTAGACTACGCCAGTGTCGCGCGCGCCGGCGCGCAGCTGCAATCGGCCGTCGACAGCGCCGCCCTGATCGCGGCGTCGCAGTCCGGCAGCCGGGACAGCAGCGCCAGCGCGGCATTCATGGCAGGGCTTGGCGCCGCGGGCGCCGATACGGCAGCATCGGTGACTGGCCAGGATACGGGAACCGGCTATCGCGTCACCGGACAGATGACAATCGGCACGGCCGTCCTGCGACTGGTGGGCGTCGAGACGTTCACTGTCACCCGTTCGGCCTTTGCGATGTACGGATCGGCAGGAACAGCCGGCGTAACCGACAATTCCTGCATTTACGCGATGGGACCGGGCCCGAGTTCGGCGAAGACGCTGACAGTAGGATCCGGCGCATCGGTCGACCTTTCCGGCTGCTCCATGCGCTCCAACGCCAGCATGGCTTGCGACAGCAGGAACTTCGGCGCCACGGGCTCATTCGCGGTGGGCGCTGTGGAAGGCGATTGCCAGAACGCCATGCCTGCCCAGGCCGCCATCGGTGACGTCTATGCGGGGCTGAAGGACAAGATCGAACGGGAGTGCGGCAGCGTCGACGGCGGAGTTACGTGGACTGTGGACGGCTCTCTCCCCGCGGCCAGCCATCTGGTGCGCTATGTCGCGCGCCCTTCCTGGATCGAAATCCACATCTGCGGCGACCTTACGTTGAAGGGCAAAGGCGCGCTCAACGGCTACTCGCCAGCAGAGGATCTCGTGGTTGTCGTGGAAAATGGCTCGGCAATTGTCGATTCATACGCAGATCTTGCCGCGTACCGCACCACGCTGGTGCTTGCAGGAGGCGGAAAGGACAACACGTTCAAGATGGCGAGCGGCGAGGATGGCGCAACTTGGCGGCAATCGCCGGCCGCTGGCGCTGACAATCCCTGGAGGGGCATTGCGGTGTTTGCAAATCCCGACGAAACGGCAGGGACTTCCCTGACGTGGAAATCGGGCTCCTATGCCGCGATCGACGGCGTGTTCTATATGCCGGCGACGCAAGCCGTTTTCGACGGCTCGTTGAAAACCGGCGAAGCCGGCTGCTCGAAATTCGCGCTGCGGGAAATCTCGATTTCGGGATCGTTGAAACTCAGCCAGTCCGATAGGGCGTGCGAGGCGCTTGCCGTGACACAGTATGGCGCGCCGGCGACGGGGGTCAGGTCCGTCTATCTTGCACAATAAGAAACAAAGCCTTTGTTTCGCATTCCGCCCGGCGCGAGGCCATTGGTTCCGTAGCCGTGTTTACTATCATGGGCTGCGACAGCCGCCGCCCCGGTTGCACTTGCGTTAGCCACGGCGCGGCGCGTGGACCGCAAAGCCGGCCAAGCAAGTCGGACGGGCCATGTTTTTTATATATTTTTCAACTGGTTACACAAGCGCCTTCGATTCTGCGAACGCGTTCATTGTTTGTTATTGCTACGATTATCTTCACCTTGCGTAAAGCATGGCCCTTAACGCCGCTTACGCCGTTCCCGAATAGTCTGTTCGATGGAAGCCGCAAAGGGAAGCGGTCCATTTTGCATTTGAGGGTCAAACCATGAGCAACAATAATTGCTTCAGAACCGCGGCCAGACGATTTGGCCGTGATATTGGCGGCGGCACCGCCATGGTGTTTTCATTGTCCATTATCCCCGTCATGATGATGGGCGGCGCCGCGATGGACCTGTCCCGCGCCGTTCGCGAGAAAACCGAACTGCAGGCCGCTGTCGATTCGGCTGTTCTGGCAGCCGCGCGCAAGATGAAGACGGGCACGACAGAACAGCTGACCCAGATCGCAACCGCGCATTTGACAGCGAGCCAGTACGCGCCCAACTATTCGCTCGCCAGCGCGCCTGTCCCCGAAGAAAACAAGACGAAACTGTGCCTCACCGGCAAGGCGTCCATGCCGACAGCGATGATGAAGCTGGTCAAGGTCGACTATATTGATCTCGAAGCTACCTCCTGCGCAAAGATCGGCGGCACGACCTACGAAGTCGCCATCGCGCTCGATAATACGGGGTCGATGGACGACGATACCTCGGTCACGACTGGCAGCGGCAGAAACCAGACGACAATCAAGAGCACCAAGCTGCTGGACATGAAAAAGGCAGCCAAGGATCTCATCGACCAGCTCGTTCCGGCCTCTGCCTCGACCTATTACACCAAGGTCAGCCTCATTCCGTTCAGTTCGGCCGTCAAGGCATTCGATCCGGATCTGATCGCTGCAAGCGGCGATACGGACGAGTCGACCCGCTACCAGGGCCTGACATGGCTGGATAACGACGGCAATTCGTCCATCCACTGGCAAAACTTCCCGAAAGTGACCGGCGGATCGTTCAATCCCGTCAACCGCTTCGAACTGCACAAGAACATCAACACCAAGTGGTCCGGCTGTTTCGAAGCCCGGCCCGGTTCCTACGGCCTGTCGGATGCTGCTGCTTCAACGACAAACCCGGACTCGCTGTATGTTCCCCTGTTCGCGCCCGACGAAGGCGATCAGGACGGTTCGACGAACAGCAAGGGCAAATGGAGCTCCGACGCAACCAACAATTACCTCAGCGACTACGGCAATTCGATCTGCGAGAACAACGACGCCTACGCCACGAAGGATAGCAACACCTACTGGGGCGACGGCATGTCGAAGCTGTGCAAGTACAAGCCGGGCGTGCAGATCACGACGACGCCGGGCGCCTGCACCAACGTCACGACCTGCGAAGGCGCAAGCCTGCAGAATAACAGCTTGCGCAAACTCGCCAGCTACACCGGAAAGCGCACCAGCTCGGGTTTCGCAGGGCTTCCTTCGATCGGTATCGACTATCGTTCGCTGATCCAGAAAGCCGCCCAGACTTGCGGTTGGGTGAAGAAAAACGGAAAGTGGAAATGGAAGTGCGAGGACGATCCGGACGAACCGGTTTGCACGACGACCCAGGTTTGCGAACCGGATGTCGTCACCACTGAAAACCTCACCATCACGGCAACCAACACATCAAGCAAGGGCCCCAACTTCAGCTGCGAAACCCGGCCGGTCACGCAATTGTCCACCGACAACTCGCTCCTGAAGAACGAAATCGAGGCGATGGATGCGCTCGGCTCGACCAACATCATCTCCGGTTTCATGTGGGCCTGGAAAACGATTTCCCCGAACAGCCCTTATGCGAACTTCAAGGAGATCAAGCCGTACACCGAGCCGAACCACCAGAAGATCATCATCCTGATGACCGACGGTGACAACACCTGGTCGTCCACGGACGGCAACAACAAGAGCAAGTACGGCCCCTTCGGCTACTACTGGAACAATCGCCTGGGTTCGGCCGGAGGCAGCATCGGCAATGTCGACAAGGACAATGTCACGTCGTACATGAACGCAAAGACGCTGGAGGCCTGTACGGCCGCCAAGACTGCCGGTGTGAAGGTCTTCACCGTCGCCTTCGGCAAGAGCATCAGCAACAGCGCCAAAACGATGCTGGAATCCTGCGCCACCTCGACAAGCAATTACTACGCGGCCGAGGATGCAACGCAACTTGCCGCTGCCTTCAGCGACATCGGCGACAGCCTGCAGGGTCTGCATCTCTCGCGGTAAGCGCACAAACGTCAAAACAGAAGGGCCCGGTTCACGCCGGGCCCTTTTTCTTTGCGTGCTCCGGTAACTCTAAAGGTGCTCTACCTCGACGATGCCGGGAATGGCCTTGATCGCGCCGGCAATCTGAGGCGTCACGCGATATTTTCCGGGCAGCCGCACTTCGACCTCGCTGCCGCCGCCGTCGAGCATCAGCACCAGCGACACCTCCCCTTCGCCCTTGATCGCGAGGCGCTGCGTCACCGAGGCCAGCGGCTTGTCGTCCTTCAGGAATATGCGCAGGCCCTGCTGCACCTTGCGCGCCGCGTCCTCCAGCGGTTCGGCATGGACAATTCGCGCGCGCACATCCTCGCCGTCGACGCTTGCGTTCAGCGTCACCAGGACCACCGCGCCGCGTTCCAGCATGTCGCGATACTGGTTCAACGTCTCCTGGAACATGATGGCTTCGTACTGGCCGGACGGATCGGACAGGATGACAATGCCCATTTTCGATCCGTTGCGGGTGCGCCGTTCGCTGCGGTCGAGAACCGTAGCGGCCAGTTTCGCCGCCGATGCCCCCTGTTTGACGGAGCGGGCGAAATCGGCCCAGCGTTGCACGCGCAGCTTTTTCAGAAGGCTGGCGTAATCGTCGAGCGGATGGCCGGAAAGAAAAAAACCGACAGCATCGAATTCTCGTTTCAGGCGTTCGGCCGGCAGCCACGCCGCAACGTTCGGCACCTGTATGTCCTGCGCGGCGTCCGCGCCGAACAGGCCCGCCTGCCCCGCCGCGCTTTCGGCCTGCGAACGGTTGGCGACGGCGAGGATTTTCTCTACCGAAGCGAAAGCTTTCGCCCTGTCGCGTTCGAGTGCATCGAAGGCGCCGGCAGCCGCCAGGCTTTCGAGCACCTTCTTGTTGACCTCGCGCGGATTGATGCGCGCGGCAATGTCACCGAGGCTGGAAAATGGTCGTCCGTTCCGCGCGGCAACGATCGCCTGCGCTTGCCCCTCGCCGACGCCTTTTACGGCCGACAGCGCATAGCGTATAGCGAGCTTGCCATCGCTGTCGGGATGAACCTCGAAGTCGGCGCCGGAGCGGTTCAGCGACGGCGGTTCCACGGGAATGCCGAGCCGGCGCGCCTCGTTGCGGAATTCGGACAATTTGTCGGTGTTGGCCTTGTCCAGCGTCATCGAGGCGGCGATGAACTCGACCGGATAATTCGCCTTGAACCATGCGGTCTGGTAGGCGATCAGCGCATAGGCCGCCGCATGGCTCTTGTTGAAGCCGTAGTCGGCGAATTTCGCCAGCAGATCGAAAATCTCGTCGGCCTTGGTTTTCGGTATGCCGCGCTCCACCGCGCCAGTGACAAAACGGTCGCGCTGGGCGTCCATTTCGGCCTTGATCTTCTTGCCCATGGCGCGGCGCAGAAGATCGGCCTCGCCGAGCGAATAGCCCGACAGGATCTGCGCGATCTGCATCACCTGTTCCTGATAGATGATGACGCCGTGGGTCTCCTTCAGCACCGTCTCGATCTTGGGATGAATATAATCGGCGTCCTGCTCGCCGTGTTTGACGGCGCAATAGGTCGGAATGTTCGCCATCGGGCCCGGCCGGTAAAGTGCGACGAGGGCGATGATGTCTTCAAGCCGGTCGGATTTCATTTCCGCCAGCGCCTTGCGCATGCCGGCGCTTTCCAGCTGGAACACGCCGATTGTTTCGCCCCTGCCCATCATCTGGTAGGTTTTCGCGTCGTCGAGCGGAATTTTTTCGAGTTCGACGTGGACGCCGCGCTTGGCCAGCAGGCGGATTGTCGTCGACAGAGTCGTCAGGGTTTTCAGGCCGAGGAAGTCGAATTTCACGAGGCCGGCAGGCTCGACCCATTTCATGTTGAACTGGGTCGCGGGCATGTCCGATTTCGGATCGCGGTAGAGCGGGACGAGTTCGACCAGCGGCCGGTCGCCGATAACAATGCCGGCCGCGTGGGTCGAGGCGTTGGAATAGAGCCCCTCCAGTTTCTGCGCCGTTTCCAGCAGCAGCGCAACGCGTTCGTCCTGATCGGCGGCCTCGACAAGGCGCACCTCGCCTTCGATGGCCTGTTTCAGCGTCACGGGCGCGGCGGGGTTCTGCGGCACGAGTTTCGCCAGCCGGTCGACCTGCCCCAGCGGCATTTCCAGTACGCGCCCGACATTGCGCAGGACGCCGCGCGCCAGAAACGATCCGAATGTAATGATCTGCGCGACGCGGTCCTCGCCGTAGCGCTGGCGCACATAGCGGATGACCTCGTCGCGGCGCTCCTGGCAGAAATCGATGTCGAAGTCCGGCATCGAGACACGTTCGGGATTGAGGAAGCGTTCGAACAGCAGGCCGAAGCGCAGCGGATCAAGATCGGTAATCGTCAGCGACCAGGCGACGAGCGAACCGGCGCCCGAACCGCGGCCCGGCCCCACCGGAATGCCCTGCTGCTTCGACCATTTGATGAAGTCGGCAACGATCAGGAAGTAACCGGGGAACTTCATCTTGATGATGATGCCGAGTTCGAATTCCAGCCGCTTTTCGTAGTCTTCCTCACTCAGATCAGGCGCGCAGCCGTGCGCCGCCAGCCTGGCCTTCAGGCCTTCCTGCGCCTGGCGTTTCAGTTCCGCGACCTCGTCGGCCTCGATGCCATCCGCCGCAGTGAAACGCGGCAGGATCGGCGGATGCGTGCGCGGCCGGTAAGAGCATCGCAGCGCGATTTCGACAGTACTTTCCAGCGCCTCAGGCAGGTCGGCGAAAAGTTCGCCCATCTCCGCCCGCGTCTTGAAACGGTGCTCGGGCGTCACCTTGCGGCGGTTTTCCTCGCCAACGAGTGTACCGTCGGCGATACACAGAAGCGCATCGTGCGCATCGTAGTCCGAGCGGGCCGCGAAATAGGGCTCGTTGGCTGCCACCAGCGGAACGCCCTTGCGGTAGGCGTAGTCTATCAAATGACGTTCGCGTTCGGCTTGCGCACGTTCGCCGTGGCGTTGCAGTTCCACATAGAAACGATTGCCGAAGATATCGCACAGCGTATCGAGACGGGACTGCGCGATGGCCGGACGCGAGGCCGCCAGTGCGAGGTCGGCAGGGCCGGACGGGCCGCCACTCAGCGCGATCACTCCGGAAGCGGCACCACGCAGCTGCGCCAACGGCACATGCGGCAGATCGCCGGCCTCCGGATCGAGCCATGCCCGGGAAGCCAGATTCATCAGGTTGAGATAGCCGTCGCGATTGGCCGCGAGCAGCACAAGCGCCGCACGCCCGGCCCGCGCATCGTCGGCGCGCGAGCCAAAGGCGGGCGCATCGCCGAAATCGACATTCAGGTGCACGCCGACGATGGGCTGTATGCCCTCCTTCGCCAGCTTCTCGGAAAACTCCAGCGCGCCGAACAGGTTGTTCGTGTCGGTAATCGCCAGCGCTGGCTGCTCGTCGGCCTTGGCGAACTGGATCAGCTTGGGGATCGTGAGCGCGCCTTCGCGCAGCGAGAATGACGTGTGCACATGCAGATGGACGAAGCCGACCTTTTTCGCGATGGTCGCTATGTCCATCAATGGCGCATCGCCCACCCGGTCCCTATCTGTCGCGTCCGCCGTCATCCGCCCGTCCCGTCCGCCTGCCCGACTCACGTGTATTCGCGGGACATCGTAACGGGCGAAAAGGAACGGTCGAGCATAAAAGCCAGGCGGGCGGGAATACTCCCCGCCATCAACACCGGCAGCAACACCGGGGTCCCTAGCCCAGTCCCGTTGTACGGGTCACGAGCCCGATGAAGGACAGCAGCAACCCCAGGGAGGCGATTTCGAACAGGCCTGATATTACGCTACGCATCATAAGACCGCTCCTTTGTTTCCAATACATTCCTTATATGTTTTTGTTTTGTTCCTGTCTATCCGATCTTCCGTCACCACGGCAAATTTCAGCCAGAAAGATCGGCCATGGTTAATCTGGCTGGGGCGCTCATGCGGAGGATTTGCAATGCTCGACAAACACACAGCCAAAGCCCTGATGCACATGGGGCGCATCTCCCCTGCCGAATACTTGCGGCTTTTCGGCGAAGATGAACGGACACAGGGAAACGAGGTTCGCAAGCAGGCCAATGCGGCGCGGGCGCGCCGGCGGCAACCGCCGAGAACGGCCATGGCAAGTCCGCTCCCGACCCTGCCAGGGCGGTAACGCTGATAGAATCCAAAGAGTAGAGCATCGTTGTGCGCGAAAAACCGGAACCACTTTTCCGCACGATGCTCTAGGAGGGATCGCCGTCCGGCCGGATATTGTTGCTGCTTTCCGGATCGTGCGCACCGCGTGCGGCTTCCGCGGCGTCCGATACGGCTGCGGCGATGCGCGCCGCAGCGGCGATCTCGCGTTCGATCTCGTCGAGAACGCTGGGAGGGTCGAGGATCAGTTTGACCTCATCGGCGACAAAGACGTCGTCCTTTTCCTCGAGGAATACGGCCAGGCCGCTGCCGCCAAGCGCCGCATAGCAATTTCGCCCATCCGCGATCTCGTCCAGGCGCGCCGTGAGGACTTTGAGAAACGCTTCGGTAGCCTCGGAAGGCGGGCCATTCAGGCTTCGGATCCGGAAAATCCCCTCCCAGCCCTCGTATCGAATACTGGCGCCTTCCTCAGTGTCCGGAAAACTGTCGTGGGTGGTGATTTCGAGGTTCGAAGGCCGGAAGCCGGCTTGTGGGCAGACCACGAGCAGGTGGGCGCTGGGGGCTTCAGCTTCCTCGTAGCGGCCGAAATGCACCGGCAGCCCAAGAATTTCGCCGGAAAGCAACATACGGACTTCGGTGCGCGCATAGATCGCGCCGGAGCGCAGAAATATCGGGTCGGGAAGGTTCTCCGCTTCGCCGGAGTAGGCCAATCCGAGCGCCCGGCCATAATTTTGTACGACGGTCTCGCGCACCAGACTGCCGCGGCGCAGCCAGCGGAAAGCGTAAAAGGCGCCCATCGAGCCCAGCACCAGTCCCCAGGCGAAAATCTCGTCCAGTACGTCGCCCATGCTTTCGGCCATACGCACAACGATCCATGCGAAGACCGCGCTGAGCGCAACAGCACCGGCCATCCACGAGTAGGGCAGCAGGTAAGCGCCGTAATATCCGACCCACATGACAGCCAGCACGGCAAGCGCGGCGATGAATGCCAGGGCCACCGAGGCGCTGTGCCCGAGGCCAAGGATCGGCAGGCAGACGGCCACAACAGCGGCCATGCCGAGAAACCATAGCGCAACAAAGGGAATCAGCCGCTGCAACCGGCCGTGGCGGAGTTCGTCGATCTGCTCCTTGCGCAAAGTCGAGAGCGCGGGGCTTTGCACACCTTGCGCGAAGACTGCTGCATCTATCGATTGCTTCTGCCCAATGCGGTCAGCCATCGGTCCCTCCCCAGTCGCAAATAACGCTTTGTGCGTTTCGGACGGCTCGCGAAAAAGCGCAAATTCGCACGAACACTCTTTGAGACTTTAGAGATCGCGGCCTGCACCGGCGGTGCGCAGCCGCACCGCCAAGAGGATCACGCGACTTCGACGATGCGTCCCTCGGACAAGGTTACGCGCCGGTCCATGCGGCGGGCAAGTTCGAGATTGTGGGTCGCAACGAGGGCGGCAAGCCCGGTCGCGCGCACAAGTTGCGCCAGCGCATCGAACACGTGATCGGCGGTCTTCGGATCGAGATTGCCGGTCGGCTCGTCGGCCAGCAAAACGCGCGGCGCATTGGCGACGGCCCTGGCGATGGCGACACGCTGCTGTTCGCCGCCGGACATTTCGGCGGGGCGATGGGCGATGCGGTGACCAAGGCCCAGATATTCCAGCAGTTCCTTCGCGCGCACCGCCGCTTCGCTGCGTGAAAGGCCGCGGATCATCTGCGGCAGCATGACGTTTTCCAGCGCCGAGAATTCCGGCAAAAGATGATGAAACTGATACACAAAGCCGATGGCGTCCCGACGCAGGGCGGTGCGCTTCTTGTCGTCCATTCCAGCGGTGGGAATGCCGGCCAGCAATATCTCGCCGCTATCGGGATGCTCCAGCAAGCCGGCCAGATGCAACAAAGTGGATTTGCCGGCGCCCGATGGCGCAATCAGCGCAACAGACTGACCCGGCCAGATTTCGAAATCGACCTTGCGCAAAATATCCAGCCGTTCGGCGCCTTGCATGTAATGCCGGGAAATCGCACGCAACTGCAGGGCCGGGCTGCCCGCGGGTTCTGTCGCATGCACATCGGGCGGCGTGTTCTTGGGCATGTTGTCCGGCATGGCGGGCGCGTCCGTCATTCGTAGCGCAATGCGTCGACGGGATCGAGCCGCGCCGCCCGCCAGGACGGATAGACGGTCGCGAGGATCGACAGAACCAGCGCGAGTGCGACGACTTTCGCAACATCGCCAGGCACCATCACCGACGGCAGACGGCTGAGGAAATATTGTTTGGCCGGAAACAGGTTGAGACTGAAAGCCGCATTGAGAAACTGCCGGATCGCTTCGAGATTGTGCGCGATCAGAATGCCGAGCAGCAGTCCGGCGATCGTCCCGGCAAGGCCGATCAGCGTGCCCGTCAACAAGAACACCCGCATAACCGCCCCGCGCGTTGCGCCCATCGTCCGCAGGATGGCGATCGCCCTGCCCTTGTCCTTCACCAGCATGGTCAGTCCCGACACGATGCTCAGCGTTGCAACAATGATGATCAGCGTCAGGATAAGGAACATCACCGTGCGCTCGACCTGAAGCGCATCGAAGAACGACTTGTTGCGCTGGCGCCAGTCGACAACCATCATTGGTTCGGCAAGCGCCTTGTCCAGACGATTGCGGACTGTATCCATGTCTTCGGGGTTCTTCACAAAGGCTTCGAGCAGGGACACCGTTCCGTCGAGATTGAAAAACGATTGCGCCTCTTCGAGCGGCATGTAGACGAAGACTTCGTCGAAATTGGACACGCCGATATGGAAAATCGCCGTAACCGGATAAGTGCGGATGCGCGGCGTCATGCCGAAGGGCGTCTCCTCGCCGCGCGCCGTCAGGATGGTGATTTCGTCGCCGACCTGCACGCCGTGCTGGGCCGCCATCTCCTTGCCGATGGCGACGCCACCGGATTTGTCGAAACCATCAAACGTCCCCTGCAACAGGCTCTTGCCGATGCCGGGCAGCAGTTTGATGTCCTTTTCGTGGACGCCGCGCACGAGCGCGCCGCCCTGCTTCACGCGGGTGGAAACGCCGGCCGCGCCTTCCACTACGGGAAAGATATGCGTGATACCTTCGACTTTGGACAATTTGGCGACGAGCGGATCGTAGTCCTTCACCGTCGTGCCGATGGATTGCAGAAACATGTGGCCGTTGACGCCGATGATCTTGTTCATCAGCTCGATATGAAAGCCGTTCATCACCGACATGACGACGATGAGTGTCGCGACCGCGACCATGATGGCCACAAAAGAAATGGCGGCGATGACCGAAGGCAGGAAGCGCGCCTTGCGCCCGCGCAGATAGCGCATGGCAAGCGCCCATTCGAATGGCGCAAACGGCGCAGTGGCGGAAGCGCCCGCAGTTTTCGCGGCCCGGCCGGAAGGCGGCAGCGACTCGTCCGCGCCAGCTATGCCCTGCGCCCCTGTGCTCATGCTCCGCCCGAAAGTTTGTTGACAGCCTCGTCCGGCGACAGCATTTCGCGGGCCCCGGTACGCCGGTTCTTGACCTCGACCTTGCCTTCGGCAAGTCCCTTCGGGCCGACAATGACCTGCCACGGCAGCCCGATCAGATCGAAGCGCGCGAATTTCGCGCCGGGACGGTCGTCCTTGTCGTCGTAGAGCACATCGCGTCCGGCGTTATTCAGGCGAAGATAAATATCATCGCAGGCCGCGTCCGTGGCCGCATCCCCCGTCTTGAGATTGGCGAGACCGACGTGGAACGGGGCGACCGCTTCCGGCCATATGATGCCGGCATCATCGTGGTTGGCTTCGATCAGCGCAGCAGCCAGCCGCGACGGGCCTATTCCGTAAGACCCCATCTGCACCGTGATTTCCTTGCCGTCCGGACCAGTGACAACCGCTTTCATGGCTGCCGAATACTTTGTCCCGAAGTAGAAAATATGGCCGACTTCGATACCGCGCGCCGAAACGCGGTCTTTTTCCGCCAGCGCTTCGAAGGCATTCTTGTCGTGCATTTCTTCCGTGGCGGCATAACGTGCCGTCCAGGCGTCGAAAACACCCTGCATGGCAGCGGGATCGTCGAAATTCACGTCTGCGGCGGGCGGAGCCATCTGCAGATAATCCGAGTGACAGAAGACCTCGCTCTCGCCGGTCGAGGCCAAAATGATGAATTCGTGGCTGAGATCGCCGCCAATGGGGCCGGTGTCGGCGCGCATGGGGATCGCCTTCAGGCCCATGCGCGCGAATGTGCGCAGATAGGCCGTGAACATCTTGTTGTAGGAATGGCGCGCGCCGGCGACGTCCAGATCGAAGGAATAGGCGTCCTTCATCAGAAACTCGCGCGAACGCATGACGCCGAAACGCGGCCGCACCTCGTCACGGAATTTCCACTGAATGTGGTAGAGATTGAGCGGCAAATCCTTGTAGGACCGCACGTATCCCCGGAAAATTTCGGTGATCATTTCCTCATTGGTGGGGCCGAACAACATGTCGCGGTCATGCCGGTCGCAAATGCGCAGCATCTCCTTGCCGTAATCCTCGTAGCGGCCGGATTCGCGCCACAGGTCGGCGGACTGGATCACCGGCATCAGCAATTCGATGGCGCCGGCGCGGTTTTGCTCCTCGCGCACGATCTGGTTGATCTTCTGCAGGACGCGGTAGCCCAGTGGCAGCCATGCATATATGCCCGCACTTTCCTGCCGGATCATGCCTGCACGCAACATGAGCCTGTGCGAGACAATCTCCGCTTCCTTGGGGTCTTCCCGCAGAATGGGCAAAAAATAGCGGCTAAGGCGCATGAACCTGTTCCCGGAAAACTGAAAAACGCGAATCGGCCCGCATGGAGCCTGCGCGCTTTTCCAACCGCAATCGGGCACGAAACTCAAGGAGAATGTCCGGAAATGTGCAACCGGGACCGTAGCGGTATGAAATTGCCCGCATTTTGGGCGATTTCCCATCCGATGCCTGCCCAACAGGTAAAATTTTGCGACTTAGGTGACAAAATTTGATGACAATCAAAAGTCGATGCGCTAGCGTCCGCTCGCATCCGAAAGGAGGCCGCTGCCGGGGTAATCGGCGAGCGAATCCGAGTCGCGGGAGGAAATTCCGACAGGGAAATTGTCCTTGAGACGTCTGGCGATACAGCCAGCTCCGGTTCGGTTCTGCTTATGGGCTGTCCCACCCGGTGTATAAATGTCCCTCTCGGAATTTGCGATTGAACTAATGGCGCGGGCCGGTTGTGGCCGCGCCTTTTTTATTTCCGTTTCAAGCTCTTGAAGATTTCTCTGCCGGCGCTGCTGGAGCATCGCGCGAAAAATTGTGCGTTCAGATGAATTCACTTGAACGCACGCTGATCTACTGCGCCGACCAGCCAATCGCTACTGCAAACAGGCAGAAGCTGAGAGCGCCCAGCCACAGGCTGACGCGATCGCGAATGGAGAAAGCTACAGGATCGTCTTTCATTTCGCCGCGCGCCGAGAGGATCCAGATCCGGCTGAGCCACAGGAACAGCAGGACAGGGAAAATCCAGAGCAATTCCGTACCGATAAAGGTCGCCTTTACGGCGCCTTCGTTCGATAAATAGAGCACGAACAGGACAATACTGGCCACAGCCGATGCAACGCCGAAGCCGGCGACAACCGGCTCGTCTTCGGTTCTGTAGCCTCTGCCGGGCAAGGCGATGCGCCCGCGCCCACGCATCGACGCGATCTCGACAAAACGCTTGGCCAGCGAAAGCGACAGAAACAGGAACATCGAGAATGCGAGGAGCCAGGTGGATGGTGGAGCGCCGGTCGCGACAATCCCGATGCCGAGCCGCAGCGTGAAGAGACCGGCCAGGGTCGCGGTATCCAGAAACGGTATGCGTTTGAGGTGGACCGAATAGAGAATGGTCGCGGCCAGATATACGAGGACGCCGCCCAACACATGGGTTCCGGCTAGCGCCGCCATTGCCAAACCGGCCGGGAGCGCCAACCCGGCAAGCGCCATGCCGTGCGCCAACGGCATCCGGCCACTCGCGAGCGGCCGGCCCGACTTGCTGCGATGTTTGCGGTCGTGCGGCAGGTCAATCAGATCGTTCAGCACATACGTCGCCGACGCCGTGAGACCGAGGCCCACAAAAGCCAGCAACGCCGCCCCCCAAGCTTGCGTGTCTCCGATCATCCCGGACAGAAGCAGCGGCGCAAAGACCAGTGCGTTCTTCACCCATTGGTGCAGCCGAAGCGCCCGCGCCCAGACATTCCACACCGGCGGCCGGCGAAAGTGCAGGTCCGCCGGCTTTATCCGTTCGGCCGCACGCGCAACCGTGGCTTTGGGTTCGACCAGAATCATCCCGGCGCTCGCGCGCCAGACCGGCAGATCGGCGGCGCTGTCGCCGGCATAGTCGAAGCCCTGTGGGAAGCGCATCTGCAGCAGGCGCGCTTTCGCTTCGCCCTTGAGATTGCGTACGCCGTCGCTGCCGATCACCTCATCGACAAACGGGAAGCGCGCCAACAACCGCCGCGCGGCTGTTTCGTCGGCAGCCGTGGCGATAACGACACGCTGGCCTTCCGATTTGCGCCCTGCGGCAAAAGCGGCGACTTCCTCGTTGACCGGTAAATCGGCAGGATCGATGTGGGCGTATTCGGCAACCTTGCGCTTGAGATGCGCTTTTCCGCGCATCAGCCATCCGGCTACCCGGAATATAGTTGACGGACGCTCGCGCACCATCGCGACAAGACATTCGACAAGCAGATCGCTGCGCAGCAGGGTTTGATCCAGATCGAGCACAAGCGGCCGCCGTTCCGGGCTGGCGGCTTGGCCGGTATTCGGACTGCGGCGGGCGATGTGTGCCGAAATGGAACTTTTCTGCAGCATGACTGTCCCGGACTGGCTCCCGCATTGCTTCGAGGGGAGGTTCGGGGACACAACTTCACATTCCGGGCCACGGCGGCGGGCCCGGTACAACTTGCCGGATTGGGAGCATCTTTCTTGTTATGGACCGCCCGCGGCGTGCGCCGCAGCCGTGTGTCAATCCAGCGGCTGCCCGGCCTCTTCCTCGGCTTCGCCTCGCGACCAGCCGGCTTTCGTCTCGCCGTAGAAATCCGAAAAGCGGCCTTCGGCGATGGCCTTGCGCATGCCGGCCATGAGGTCCTGATAATAGGCAAGGTTCGACCAGGTCATCAGCATCATGGCAAGGATTTCGCCGGATTTGACGAGATGATGCAGATAGGCGCGCGAATATTCGCGTGAGGCGGGACAGGACGACGACGCATCCAGCGGCCGCGTATCCTCGGCGTATTTCGCGTTCTTGATGTTGATGCGTCCGAAGCGCGTATAGGCGAGCCCGTGCCGCCCGGCTCTGGTGGGCATCACGCAGTCGAACATGTCGACGCCGCGGCGCACCGCTTCCAGAATATCGTCGGGCGTGCCGACGCCCATAAGGTAGCGCGGCTTGTCCTGCGGCATGTAGGGCGCGACCGTTTCGATCATGTCCAGCATGACGTCCTGAGGTTCGCCAACCGCAAGACCGCCAATCGCCAGTCCGTGAAAATCCATGTTGGCGAGCGCCTTTGCGCTGTCGACGCGAAGCTTGTGGTCGCTGCCCCCCTGGACAATGCCGAACACCGCCCTGCCCGGCGCTTCCCGGAACGCCTTGCGCGAGCGTTCTGCCCAGCGCAGCGACAATTGCATGGCGCGTTCGATCTCGGACCTCTCCGCCGGCAGCTTGATGCATTCGTCCAGTTGCATCTGGATGTCCGAACCCAGCAGATGCTGGATTTCCATCGATCTTTCGGGCGTCAATACATGTTGCGACCCGTCGATGTGCGACTGGAAGGTCACGCCATTCTCGTCGAGCTTGCGCAGTTTCGCCAGAGACATGACCTGAAAGCCACCGGAGTCGGTGAGGATCGGGTAGCGCCAGTTCATGAACCGGTGCAGGCCGCCAAGTTCGGCAACGCGCTCGGCTCCCGGACGCAACATCAGATGATAGGTATTTCCCAGAACGACGTCGGCGCCCAGCGCCTTCACCTGATCGGTGTACATGGCTTTCACGGTACCGGCCGTACCGACAGGCATGAAGGCCGGAGTGCGCACAACGCCGCGCCCGGTCGTTATGATGCCCGTGCGGGACTTGCCGTCGGTTTTCGAGACCTTGAAAGAAAATTCCGTACTCATTGCCTCTCCGCCTGCACCTGCGCGGAACAACCGGCGCAGGAAAGCAACGTTCGCACCCTGGCCGCCAGCACACGGATTCGAGTCCCAACCGCGAAAACAATGTCACGCAGCGCGCCGCACCGCCAGACTTCTTTATGCTTGACTCGTCGCGTCCCGGCGAAACAGCAAACAGGCATCGCCATAGGAATAGAAGCGATATTTGCTTTCTATCGCATGCGCATAGGCGCCCTGCATCGCCTCCAGGCCGCAGAAAGCGCTGACGAGCATGAAAAGCGTCGAGCGCGGCAGATGAAAATTCGTGAGCAGAATGTCCACCGCGCGAAAGCGATAGCCGGGCGTTATGAAAATAGCCGTATCCCGTGCGACAGGCGCAACGCTTCCGTCATCCTGCGCCGCCGTTTCGAGAATGCGCAGGCTCGTGGTTCCGGCGGCAACGATGCGGCCACCCTCCGCTCGCGCCCGGTTGATCCGTTCCGCGGCGTCCGCCGTCACGATCCCGTATTCGGAGTGCATGACATGTTCCGTCGTGTCGCCTGCCTTTACGGGAAGAAAGGTGCCTGCCCCGACATGCAGGGTAACGCGCACGATGTCGACGCCGCGTGCTTCGAGCGCGGCAATCAGGTCAGGTGTGAAATGCAGGCTGGCCGTAGGCGCGGCCACCGCGCCACTCTGGCGCGCGAACAGGGTCTGGTAATCGCCGGCATCGTGCGAATCTGCGGCGCGCCTGCTCGCGATATAGGGCGGCAGCGGCATCTCGCCGATACGCTCGATCGCCTCGTCGAGGGCCGCGCCGGTAAAGGAAAAGCGCAGCAGCGCCTGCCCGCCGTCCTCGCGCTCGATCACTTCGGCATCGAGATGCCCGAGTTCGCAGGCGTAACTTTCCGCACCGTCTCCGAAGCGTATCCTGTCACCGGCCCGCAGCCGCTTGGCAGGCTTTGCAAAGGCGCGCCAGCTTTGCGCGTCTTCGCGCTTGTGCAGCGTCACCTCTATGCGCGCGACATTGCCCTGCCGGTCGCGCAGACCGCGCAGGCGTGCGGGAATGACTTTCGTGTCGTTGACGACAAGCACGTCGCCCGCGCGCAGGAACCCCGGCAGGTCGCGAACAACGCGATCCTGCAAAGGCGTGCTGCCCGCCGGATCGACAACCAGCATCCGCGCCGCGTCCCGCGGTTCAGCCGGACGCAAGGCAATGCGTTCTTCCGGCAACTCGAAATCGAAAAGGTCGACACGCATGGCGGGGCAGTAGGCAACAGGGAGCAGGCAATTGGCACTAGGCACCCGGGAGTTGGCTTTTGCAAAGAACAGACTGTCAAGTGCAACAATCGTCCCCTACTCCCTACTCCCTATTGCCTACTGCCTCCTGCCCGCTTGCTTTCTCAGCTTATCCGCGCCGTCAGGATTTTGTCGGGATCGCGTACGGGCTCGCCGCGCTTGATCTTGTCGACATTTTCCATGCCGGAGACGACTTGGCCCCACACAGTGTATTGCTTGTCGAGGAAGCGCGCGTCGTCGAAGCAGATGAAGAACTGCGAATTGGCGCTGTCCGGGTTGGCGGCGCGCGCCATCGAGCAGACGCCGCGCACATGCGGCTCGGCGTTGAATTCCTGCTTGAGGTCCGGATATTCCGAACCACCGGTGCCGGTGCCGTGCGGGCAGCCCGTCTGCGCCATGAAGCCGTCGATGACGCGGTGAAAGACGATGCCGTCGTAGAAGTTCTCGTTCGCGAGCTTCTTGATATGCGCAACGTGATTGGGCGCGAGATCCGGACGCATGCGGATAACGACCGGCCCCTTGGTGGTTTCAAGTGTGAGTGTGTTGCCCTCGTCGGACATTATTGTCTCCTTTGCTGAACGTTCTTCGGATTAATTCGGAAATGCCGCTACTTCGCGTCGGCGGCAACGCGCATGCGCACGATCTTGTCCGGGCCGCTGACCTGACCGCTGCCGGGCGCGCCCTTCTTGATCTTTTCGACAACGCCCATGCCGGAGGTCACCTGGCCCCAGACCGTATATTGTCCGGTCAGGCCGCGGCAGCCGCTGTCGTCGAAACAGATGAAGAACTGCGAATTGGCGGAATTCGGATCGTTGGTGCGGGCCATGCCCACAGTGCCGCGCTTGTAGACATATTTGGAAAACTCAGCCGGAAGATTGGGCTCTTTGGAACCTCCGGACCCTGTTCCTGTCGGATCGCCGGTCTGCGCCATGAAGCCGTCGATGACGCGATGGAAGACAATGCCGTCGTAGAATTTCTGCCGCGTCAGCTTCTTGATTTGCGCAACGTGTTTGGGCGCAAGGTTCGGCAGGAGCTGGATCGTGACGCGGCCATCCTTGGTGTCGAGATACAGCGTGTTCTCCGGGCTGGCTTTCTGCGCCATCGCGGGCGCAGCCAGAACGGCGGCGAGCGCCAACGGCAGAACGAAGGATTTCACGAGCTTCATCGAAAGACCTCTCAAGGTGAAACGGGGGAATCGCGGGACGCCCTAGCGGAAGGCATAAACCACGGCACGAGCGGCAAGGAAAGCGGACCGGGCAGCGGACTATCCGGCAGCAGACTATTTCGCAGCCTTGGCCTTGACCGCGCCGGCCTTGCCCGAATTGGCCCTGACTGCTTTGGCCTTCAGGGCTTTTGCCACTTCGGGTGGCACGAAGGGCCGGACGTCGCCGCCCATCATCGCGATCTGCCGGACCAATGTCGCGGTAATGTGGCGAACCTCGGGCGAAGCCGGAAAAAACACCGTTTGCACCTCCGGCGCCATTTTTCCGTTCATTCCCGACATCTGCATTTCATAGTCGAGGTCGGTTCCGTCTCGCAGGCCGCGCAGCAGCGCTATGGCGCCATGTTCGCGGGCGGCGTCGACGGCCAGACCGGCGAAGGTCGCGACCTCGATCCTGCAGCCGGCAGAGGCTGCAAATTTCGCAGTCGTCGCTTCGATCAGGGCGGTTTTTTCTTCCACCGAAAACAGCGGCGTCTTGCCCGGATGCGTGCCGATTGCAACGATGATCGCGTCGAACATGGGAGCCGCGTTGCGCAATACGTCCAGATGCCCGTTGGTCACAGGGTCGAACGAGCCCGTGTACAGGGCGATGCGGCTGGCGGCGGCGGAAACGGGCTTGCGTGTCATGGCCCTATAGTAGCGCCTGCTGCGTCGCATCGCCAGAGCCTGCGGCAGGCCATGTGTGCAGAACCGGGACGTGAGCCGCCGCACGGCGCTTAACGAAATACTCAGCATATTGCGTAAACTTGAATCGATTGGATGCGACTTTCGAGAGTTGCGCCCGTTCTTTGTCCAGTAGCGCCGGGCGTATTCGGCGCAAGAGTAAAGCGAGTACCCCATGTCCTCACATATCGATGTTTCGGCGGAAGCTCTCCGCGCTGCCGAAAATCAGGTGGTCGCCAGCGCAGTCGGCCGGTCCCTGAAACAAAAGCTTTCGAACAGCCCGGACGCTGGCGTGCCGGACGAGCTCAACCGGCTCATGGCGGACATGGAACAGATCGCGCACATGCAACGCATTTCCGAGGCCGGCCTGCGGGCTGTCGAGGCCGCGCTGTTTCCGGAAAGCGTTGCGGCGGCGGCCCTGCCCGGCCGGTGCTAGGACGCCTCCCAGCGGCTTACGCTGGCGCAAATATCTTTACGCGACGGCTTGTTGACCTGAGCGGCAATGGTGGACGAAAATTCCACCATCTCGTGCGTGCGGCAAGTACTCGCCGCACAGTCTGGCGGCGTTCAGAGCCCTTCGGGGCGCCGCTTGCGCCGCGCAGGGAGGTTTCGATGGGCCAGGCTTCGGGTAAGGCATTTTTACCAGCCGCGGCACTGTTTTTCTACGCGCTCCTCCCGGGCCAGGCCCAGATCGCTCCGAGCGCTGCCGAAGTTCGCGCTTATGCCGGACTGCATGCGGCTGCGGCCGGGGGCGATGCCAGCGCTATTGTTCGCCTTGCCGATGGAGACAAGAAGGCGCTTGAAGCGCGAGACGGCAACGGCCGCACCCCGCTGCACGTCGCCGCATTTCTCAAGCAGCGCACGGCGATTGCCACTTTGATCAAAGCGGGCGCGAACACCGCGGCCCTCGACAATCAGAAATACGACGCGGTGACTATCGCCGCGGTTGCCGATGACGCGGAAACATTGAGAACGCTGCTGGAAAACGGCGCTTCGGCGAAACTGACGACCAGCATCTACGACGGGACGGCGCTGATTGCTGCGGCCCATCTCGGCCATGACGAATGCGTGCGCCTCCTTATAAAACACGGCGCACCGCTCGATCACGTCAACAACCTGCGCTGGACGGCCTCTATCGAAGCTGTCGTTCTGGGCAATGGCGGCACGCGCCATCAGCAAACATTGCGCTATTTGATCGAGGCCGGGGCCAACACAAAACTGGCTGATGCCGCCGGCAAGACGCCGCTCGATCACGCCCGCGCGCGCGGATACGTAGCCATGGTGCGCATGCTTGAGGCCGCCAGACGCTGATCAGCGGAACAGATGCATTGCCAGCCCTTTCATGCTGTCGAATACGTCGCGCGCGCCGGCCAGTCTCAGCTTTTCGTGCAGAACGTCGCTGGCGTGGCCGCCGCCGACAAAGCCCACGGCATTCATCCCCGCGCGCTTTGCCGCCGTGACGCCGGCCATGGAATCCTCGATCACGAGACAGCGCGCGGGATCGGCGCCCATCTGCGAGGCCGCATATAAAAAAACGTCCGGCGCAGGCTTGCCGCGCTTGACCTGCGAGCCAGAAAACACGTTCGGATCGAAATAGTCGATCAATCCCGCACGGGAAAGATTGGCCTGCAACAGCGGCAATTGCGTCGAAGACGCAACACACCGCGGGTGCCTGAGTTCCGCCAGCAATTCGGCCACGCCGGCAATCGCGGCGAGTTCCGTCTCGAAGCGTTTGCGCACGGCGCTATCGACCTTGACGCGGAAACCCTCCGGCAGGACACGGCCGATATCCTCTTCCACCCGCCGCCAGATTTCATTGACCGGATGGCCGGCATAGCGATCGGCGTATTGATGCGGCGTCAGGTGCAGGTCGAGCTCACGGAGCGAGGCGACGCAGATTTCCGAGGCCAGTTCCTCGGAATTTATGAGAACGCCATCGCAATCGAAGATGACAAGATCAATATCGGCAAGGGACATGATTTCTTCCGGTTCGGGAGCTGATCCATAGCGGGAAACGGGCCGCCACGGAAAGCGGTTTACAGTGCCCGGCCGGAGAGATTCCATCCAGACTGCGCCACCCTGCGGCACGGGCTCTTTGACGAGCCGGTGCGCGTGTTGCCCGTACCGGCCAGCGCGCCTATAGCGGCACAGGCGGAATTCCGGGGGACGCAATGGGTATTCGCACGGGCACAGAATATCTGAAAGGCTTGCAGGACGGACGCGAAGTCTGGTTTCGCGGCGAGCGGGTGGCGGACGTGACGGCACATCCGGGCCTGCGGCGCGGCGCGCAGACCCTTGCCGGCTTCCTCGATCGCCAGCACGAGGAGACATACCGCGATATCGTTACCTATACGGACGTGGACGGCGAGCGCTGCGAAACGTCGTACCTCATTCCGAAATCGAAAGACGATGTAAAGCGGCGTGGAAAAGCCTTTTACGAATGGGCGAAATGGTCGAACGGCATGTTCGGACGCACGCCCGACTACAAGAATACCTCCGTCATGGCCTTCGCGGCAGCGCGCGGCTTTCTGGACGCCGATCGCGGCTTTGCCGATAACATGGTGCGCTTCTACGACAGCATCCGCAAAGGCGACCGCGTGCTCACCCATACGCTGGTGAACCCGACGTTCAGCCACGAGATGGCGGCGAAGGGGCAATACAGCGACAAGGTAGCCCTGCATGTCGTGAAGGAAACGGATGCCGGCATCGTTGTGCGCGGCGCGCGGCTGCTGGCGACGCTCGGGCCGCACGCGGACGAGATCGAGGTTTTCCCGGCCTCGGTCATGCGCGCGAACGAGGACAATCATCCCTTCGCATTCGCCTTCGCCCTGCCCGTCGCCACCGATGGGTTGAAACTGATCTGCCGCGACAGCTACGACGAGGAAAAATCGCATTTCGACGCGCCGATCTCCTCGCGTTACGAGGAAATGGACGCCGTTGTCGTCTTCGACGACGTTCTGGTGCCGTGGGAGCGGGTGTTCATGTATAGCGACCCCGCCCGCTGCAACCAGGCCTTCGGAGCGACCAATGCGCTCGTCCACATGATGCATCAGGTCGCCTGCGGCAAGCTCGCCAAGACGGAATTCATTGTCGGACTGCTGTGCGCGATGGCGAAAGCCACAGGCAAGGACAAGGATACCGGCGTCAAAAACCTGATCGCCGAAGCCATGTGGGCGGCCGAGAGTGTGCGCGCCTTCGTGTTCAGCGCCGAGGAGCAGGCCCACGAGGACCAGTGGGGCGTGCATGTGCCGTTGCGCCGCCCGCTCGACGCGCAGCGCAATCTTTATCCGCGCACGTGGCCGCGGCTTGTGGAGCTTGTGCAGATGCTGGGCTCCAGTTCGCTCATGGCGACGCCGGGCGAGGCCGATTTTTCCAACGGCATAACACCTTACGTGGAACAGTATTTTCAGGTCGAGAACCTGCCGAGCCGCGACCGCGTGGCGCTGTTCCGGCTGGCGCAGGACATTGCCGTTTCCGGTTTCGGCGCGCGCCAGACGCTCTACGAGCGCTTTTTCTTCGGCCCGCCGCAAATCCTGGGTTCGGTCTTCTTCGATCTCTACAACCGCGACGAGATGATGGACCGGGTCGACGCGCTGCTGAAGAACTAACTGCGCCGGCGCAGGGCGAAACCGGCCGCGCCATACCAGAAGATGAAGGCATAGGCTGGCAGAGCGAGCGCGAGATAGGCAAGCTGGAACGGCACATGCTGTTTCAGCAGCGCGAACCACCACGGCATCAGTGCGCCGCCGGCGATGGCCATGATGAGCAGCGCCGATCCGGTCTCGGTGTGACGGCCCAGACCCGCGATTGCGAGCGGGAAGATCGCCGGCCACATCATCGCATTCGCGAAACCCATCGCCGCGATACAAGCGATCGATACGCGTCCGGTTGTGAGCCAGGCCGCGAGCGCCAGCGCCATGCCCAGCGCCGCCGACAGCGCCAGATAGCGCGCCTGGGCGACGTAACGCGGCGTCAGCACAACGCCGAGGATATAACCGGCCAGCATCGCGAACAGGGTCCAGGACGTGAAAAACCGCGTCGCTGCGGGCGGCAGACCGAAGCCTTCGCCGTAGATGCCGATGGCGTCGCCCGCCATGACTTCGACGCCGACATAGAGAAAGAGCGCGACGACGCCGCACCACAAATGCGGATAAGCCAGAATGCCTGCGCCATCGGTCGCGGATACTTCCGCCGCATTGACGTCCGCGGGGCGCAAATCCGGCAGGCGCGAGGCCAGAATGAACGCCGCCATCGCCAGAAGCAGCGCAGCCATTGTCATGTAGGGCCAGTAGACCTGTCCTGCGAAAGCCTTCAGCAGCGCTTCGCGTGCCTGCGGCGTGGCCGCTGCCTGCACCTGTGCGGCGAAGCCGTCGAGCCCGCGCAGGGCGATGGCGCCGAAAACGAAGGGCGCAAGAAAACCGGCAAACTTGTTGCAGATGCCCATGAAGGCGATGCGCCGCGCCGCGCCTTCAATCGGGCCGAGGATGCTGATGTAGGGGTTCGCAGCCGTCTGCAGCAACGAAAGTCCCGCGCCAATGACGAAGAGCCCCGTCAGTGCGCCGGGATACCAGCGCTGGGTGGTGAAGTGCCCGAATGCCGCGGCGCCTGCCGCCATGACGACAAAGCCGAGCGCCATGCCGCGTTTCATGCCCGTTGCGCGCAGGATCGCCGAGGCCGGCAAGGCGAGGAAAAAATACGACAGGTAAAACGCCATCGGCACGAGGAAGGCGTTCACGTCGTCGAGTTCGAAGGCCAGTTTGACGAACGTGATCAGCGGCCCGTTGAGCCAGGTGACGAAACCGAAAATGAAGAACAGCGACCCGATGGTGAGGATGGGGGCCACATTCTTTTCTGCCGTTGCGGCAAATCCGGTTTCTGCGGGCACGGTAGTCCTTCACGAAGCTGCGGCCTGTGACGCAGCTATCCCTGGCCAGTCTGGAACCTGCGCAATGCGATGGCTCTATCCGGACACGTTCCCGGCGTCGCCCACTCCATCTCCATCCCCGTCCTCATCCTCGCCCTCGTCCGGGATGTGTTCCACCGATACGACCTTTTCGTCCGCATCGGTGCGGAAGACGATGACGCCCTGGGTCGATCGGCCGGCTATGCGGATACCGTTGACCGGACAGCGGATGAGCTGGCCGCCGTTGGTCACAAGCATGATCTGGTCGCTTTCCGCGACGGGGAACGAACCCACCAGCGCGCCGTTGCGGCTGTTCACAGCCATGGCGACGATGCCTTTGCCGCCACGTCCGGTGACCCGGTATTCGTAGGACGAGGTGCGCTTGCCAAAGCCGCGTTCGGATACGGTGAGGACGAATTCCTCTGCGGCCGAGAGTTCGACGTAGCGGCCTTCGGGCAGGCTCGATGGCGCGTCGGCCGCCTGCTCTGCATCGGGCTCCTCCGGCGCGCCCGCGTCGGCTTCGCCGTCCAGCGCGCGGCGCATACGCAGATAGGCGGCGCGTTCCTCGGGGCTGGCCTCGACATGGCGCAGGATCGCCATGGAGATGAGGCGGTCGCCTTCGGCCAGGTTGATGCCACGCACACCGGTCGAATTGCGGCCCTTGAACACGCGTACTTCATCCACCGCAAAACGAATGCACTGGCCATCAGCGCTGGTGAGCAACACATCGTCCGCTTCCGAGCACATGGCGACGTGGACGATTTCCTCGCCGTCCTCGAGCTTCATGGCGATCTTGCCGGAACGGCGGACGTCGGTGAAATCGGACAGCTTGTTACGCCGGACCGTACCGCCGGTCGTCGCGAACATCAGGTCGTAGCCTTCCCAGGATTCCTCGTCCTCGGGCAGCGGCATGATGGTGGTGATGCGTTCGCCCTGCTCCAGCGGCAGCATGTTGACGAGAGCCTTGCCGCGCGCCTGCGGCGCCGCCAGCGGCAGACGCCAGACCTTCTCCTGATAGGCGATGCCGCGCGAAGAGAAGAACAGCACGGGCTGGTGTGTCGAGGCGACGAACAGACGCTGGACGAAGTCTTCCTCGCGCGTCTGCATGCCCGAGCGGCCCTTGCCGCCGCGGCGCTGGGCCCGGTAGGTCGACAGCGGCACGCGTTTGACGTAGCCCGCGTGCGATACCGTCACCACCATTTCCTCGCGCTGGATCAGGTCTTCGTCGTCGAGGTCTGCGTCGCTTTCGAGAATTACGGTCCGGCGCGGCGTTGCGAACTTCGTTTTCACTTCTGCCAGTTCGGCGCGGATGATGTCCATTACGCGCTGGCGCGAGCGCAGGATGTCGAGATAATCGGCGATTTCATCGGCCAGCTTGTTCAACGCGGCGGCGATTTCCTCCCGCCCCAGCGCGGTCAGGCGCTGCAGCCGCAGATCGAGAATGGCGCGCGCCTGCGTTTCCGACAATATGTACGTGCCGTCCGCGTTCAGCGTGTGGTTGGGATCGGCGATCAGCTCGATCAGCGGCGCCATGTCGCGCGCCGGCCAGTTGCGCTCCATCAGCGCGGCGCGGGCGGTTGCGGCATCAGGCGAAGTGCGGATGAGCCGGATCACTTCGTCGATATTGGCCACGGCTATGGCGAGACCGACCTGGACATGGGCACTGTCGCGCGCCTTGTTGAGCAGGAATTTCGTGCGGCGGGCAACGACCTCTTCCCGGAAATCGACAAAAGCCTTGAGGAAGTCCTTGAGATTGAGCATCTCCGGACGGCCGCCGTTCAGCGCGATCATGTTCGCGCCGAAGGACGTTTGCATCTGCGTATAGCGCCAGAGCTGGTTCAGCACGACATCGGGCACCGCATCGCGCTTGATCTCGATGACGATGCGCATGCCGTCGCGGTCGCTTTCGTCGCGCAGGTCGGAAATGCCCTCGATCCGCTTCTCGCGTACCAGTTCCGCGATCTTCTCTATCAGCAGCTTCTTGTTCACCTGATAGGGAATTTCGGAAACGATGATCGCCTGACGATCCTTGCGGATCTCCTCGACCTCGTATTTCGAACGCATCAGGATGGAGCCGCGGCCCGTGTGATAGGCCGAGCGTATGCCGCCGCGCCCGAGAATCGAGCCGCCGGTCGGGAAATCCGGACCGGGAATAATGTCGATCAGTTCGTCAACGTCGATTTCCGGCCTGTCCATCAGCGCGAAGACGCCGTCGATGACTTCGCCAAGATTGTGCGGCGGAATGTTCGTCGCCATGCCGACGGCGATGCCGCCAGCCCCGTTGACAAGGAGATTGGGAAAGCGCGCCGGAAGGACAACCGGTTCCTGATCCTTGCCGTCGTAGTTCGGCTGAAAGTCGACCGTATCGAGATCGATGTCTTCCAAAAGGGCCAGCGCCGGCGGCGCAAGGCGCGATTCCGTGTAGCGCATGGCCGCAGGCGGATCGCCATCGACGGAACCGAAATTGCCCTGACCGTCGATCAACGGCAGACGCATGGAGAAGGATTGCGCCATGCGCACCAGCGCGTCGTAAATCGACTGGTCGCCGTGCGGGTGATATTTACCCATGCAATCGCCGACCGGACGCGCAGATTTCACGAATGACTTGTCCGGCGTGAAGCCACTCTCGCGCATCGTGAACAGGATGCGGCGATGCACCGGCTTGAGGCCGTCGCGAACGTCCGGAAGCGCGCGGCTCACGATCACGCTCATGGCGTAATCGAGATAGCTGCGCTTCATTTCATCGATGATCGAAACGGGCCGGATATCGGAGCCGGGCTGATCGGGATTGTCGGGGTTGTTTTCGTCGGCCAAGGACGCTTGTTTCCGCTTGCCTGAGAAAGAGGGAATCGCTCTGGCGTTTCTAGCGTATTTTCGCGCAAAAAGCGAATACGAGCCTCGCCGCGCGACTCGATTGAATGACCTTTTTTCAGCTAGTTACGGATGTCATTCACAGGACCGCCAATCCGCTCTGCCCGCATTAGGCAAAGCATGCTCTCCCGGCGGCTCGCATCGCGCCCGGCGCAGACCTCCCGAAGTCCGCAGATACGGCAGCAGGCAAACGGCACGAGCCCCCTGCCTGCCGGCGCGGCGGGCGTCCCTATTGCCTGCCGGGATTGCCTGCCGGGCCGTTTGCTAGAACGGAATATCGTCGTCGATTTCGGCGGACATGCGGCCGCCGCCAGCCGTTGCAGGCGACCTTTCCATTGGCGAGGAGCGCCCGAAACCGTCGTCCGATCCGCCGCCGTAGGACATTCGGTCACCACTGCCGCCGCCATCGCCACGGCCGTCGAGCATGGTCAGATTGCCGTTGAAGCCCTGCAGCACGATTTCTGTCGTGTAATGTTTCTGACCATCGCGCTCCCACTCGCGCGTCTGCAGCTGGCCCTCGAGATACACTTTGGAGCCCTTTTTCAGGTACTGCTCTGCGATCCGCACAAGACCATCGTTGAAAATGGCGACCCGGTGCCACTCGGTCTTTTCCTTGCGCTCGCCAGTATTCTTGTCGCGCCAGCTTTCGGACGTGGCGATCGCCAGATTGCAGACCTTGCCGCCGTTGGCGAAGGTCCGCACTTCCGGATCGCGCCCGAGATTGCCGACCAGAATGACCTTGTTGACACTGCCTGCCATTGTTCGCTCCTGTCCTTGACCTGTGGCGCCCGCCCGCGCCGCAGCGCCATTGCCCGGTCCAAACCCATGCCCGGTCTAAACCCCGGCGCGGCAAGCCGCGAACCCGTTTTCCCCGCGCCCGCAACTTGTCCACAACGCAAACCCGCGGCCGCAAGCGCCGCTCAATATGTTCCTATTTTGTTCCTATCACGGACAAACGGCCGGCGCAAAGGGAAAATGAAAGCCAGCTTTGCCGCGGCTAGCGGAGGTCCAGCAGCCCGGCGGCCTTGTAGGCTGCCACGACGCTGTCCAGATCGGCACAGTTCTTCGACTTGCGGCCGGCCAGAAGCGCCGCTGCCTTGCCCGTGTCCGAACTCATGGCGGTATTGCGCGAACCGGCGATATCATAGCCGCACCGTTTCAGCGCCCAGGCGTTGACCGGCAGGAACAGATCCTTTTCCGCGGTCGCCGTGTAGGCGCTGATCAGGGTCGGCAATAGCGTCAGGGGAATGACAGAGGCCGGGTCGATGCGCAGGCGGTTTTTTGCCGTGCCCATGATGTGAAACGTGGCGAAGCGGGGGTCGGCGTCCTTGCGATAGGGCTTGAAGTCGTACATGGCGCTGTCGGTGCCGGTGAATGTGTGCGGCTGATGATCTCCGAACACCACGAGCAGGTAGGGCCGCCCGGTGCGCTTTTCAGATTCGCCCAGCCATGCCTGCAAGGCCTTGATCGCCGCGGAAGTCGAATGCATCCGGCCGATATATGCGTCCAGCTGGCAGTCCATCGCGAAGCCGGCATTGCCGGCCAGTTGCGTCTTCAGGTCCTGCGGGCGCTTGCCCGGCGGGCAAGGATGCGGCGCGTGGTTTTCGAGCAGTTGCACGAACTTGAAGAATGGCTTCGTTGCGTCGTCGCGCGCAGAGGCGCGGATCACGCGTTCGGCGATTTCGGTGTCCTTGACATGCCAGTCCTTGCCGGAAAATCCGAGATCGGGGCCGTCGAAATCCTTTTCGAAGCCGTAGTGGTGAAACGCCGCGCGCGTGTTGAAGAAGGTGCTGTCGGTCGCGTAGTAGGCAGCAGTCGCATAGCCCTTTTCCCTGAGCCCGGTGAGAAGGGTTCTGCGCACATGCGGTGCCAGCATCGTGTGCGTGTAAAGGCCGTGAAAACCGAACAGGCGGGCGTTCAAACCGGTGAAGAGCTCAAACTCGGACATCCAGGTACCGCCGCCTATCGGCGTTACGAAGACTGTTCCGCGCGCATGGGTGAGCGGGTTCGGGTGCAGAAGGTAATCGTCCACCGGCTTCGTAAGACGGAACGCCTCGTTCGGATCGAACGTGGATTCGGCCAGCACGGCGACGATGTTGGGCAATGGAGCAAAGCCGGCAGCCGGAGGAACGACAAGGTTGCGGGCTGCGGCGTCGACGGCGGCGGCGTCTGGCGGAGCTGCAGATGCGGCGTCGAAGTAAAGGCCCGTGGATTTACTGTCGAGCCAGCGCGAATAGGCAAGAAAACCTGTAATACCGACCTTTTTCGACAGATACACAAGCGACTCCGGGCTCCAGGACCCGCCGCCAAGGCTCGCCAGATGGCGATCGATTGCGTGCTGGTACTGATTCGCCAGCAAGCCTGCGTTCAGAGCGATCACTGCGCCCGCAGCCAGCCGCAATGCAAGGCCGTTCGCGCGCGCCAGCGAGACAATCAGACTGCCAGTGGCAACCGCCGCCACGGCCGGCGCACCCGCCACGATGGCGTAATGCGCCCATGCCGGCAGCAGCAGGGCCTTCAGCGAAGCCAACGGCTGCATGCCGAACACGCGAAAATCCGCCCACATGAGCGGCATCGACGTCAGGCCGATCTTGAAGTCGTTGACGAAGCCGAGGGCCGTCACCAGCAACAAGAATACAAGGGCAAATACCTGGCCGGCGGTGCGCGGCAGGATCAGCGCGAACAACATGCCGTGCAGCAGGATGGGAAGCGAACCGAGCGTGCTGACTGCGCGGTCGCCGCCGGCCCATACGGCAATCCAGGTCGCGAAGGACCCGAGCGCGGCGGCAAGGCAAAGATGTTTCAGCCTGTCTGCCCGCGATACGGGGGTGTCCAGCGTCAGGGATTGGGTCATGTGCAGGTTCCGGCGGAATTGCGGGCCGCGGGGCAGCCGGGCAAGGCAAAGCTTGCGGATCGCACGACTCTACCCTTCCGGAGTTAATGGCGGCTTTCGCGGTTCTGCACCGATCCTGGCAGCCGGCGGCAATATTGCGGGTATATCGCACCTGCGGCCGCCTCCTCCTCTCGACCCGGCGCGACTTCGCACCTAGATTGGAGCCAATCCTTCTTTCGTACGCACAGGTCCGGCACTTGTCGCCGGCGGTCGCACAGGCACGGCACTTCGATCCAATGACGAGCAAAAAACCCGCCCGTTCGCGCAAGACCGGTCCCGGCCTTGATGCGCCGCCTGCCCTGCCCTTCGCGGAAAACCGTGCGATCTCCATTCGCGGCGCGCGCGAGCACAATCTCAAGAACGTCGACCTGACCATTCCGCGCGACAAGCTGGTGGTGTTCACGGGTCTGTCCGGGTCCGGCAAGTCCTCCCTCGCCTTCGATACGATCTATGCCGAGGGCCAGCGGCGCTATGTCGAGTCCTTGTCGGCCTATGCCCGGCAGTTTCTGGAAATGATGCAAAAGCCGGACGTAGACCAGATCGACGGCCTGTCGCCGGCTATTTCCATCGAGCAGAAAACGACCTCGCGCAATCCGCGCTCCACCGTCGGCACGGTGACCGAGATCTACGACTACATGCGCCTGCTCTGGGCACGCACGGGCATTCCTTATTCGCCTGCAACGGGCCAGCCAATCGAAAGCCAGACCGTCAGCCAGATGGTCGACCGCATTCTGGAACTTCCCGAGAAGACGCGGCTCTACCTGCTTGCGCCTGTGGTGCGCGGGCGCAAGGGCGAATACCGCAAGGAAATCGCCGATTTCATGAAGAAGGGCTTTCAGCGACTGAAAGTCGACGGCGAATATTTCGAAATCGCCGACACCCCGGCGCTGGACAAGAAGTTCAACCACAACATCGATGTCGTGGTGGACCGCATCGTCGTACGGCCCGACATGGGCGCGCGGCTGGCCGAATCCATCGAAACCGCGCTCGATCTTGCCGACGGCATCGCCATCGCCGAATTCGTCGACGAGAAGGACACAAGCGGCGAAGCCAAGCGCCTGATCTTTTCCTCGAAATTCGCCTGTCCCGTCTCCGGTTTCACGATCCCGGAAATCGAGCCGCGGCTGTTTTCCTTCAACAACCCGTTCGGCGCGTGCCCCTCCTGCAGCGGCCTCGGCTCCGAGCAGAAGGTCGATCCTGATCTCGTCGTGCCCGACCCGAAACTCACCCTGCGCAAGGGCGCCATCGCGCCGTGGGCGAAATCGTCGTCACCCTATTACCTGCAGACGCTCGATGCGCTGTCGAAGCATTACAAGTTCCGTCTCGATGCGCCCTTCGGCGAGCTGCCGAGGAAAGCGCGGGACGTCATCCTGTACGGTTCCGGCGAGGACCCGATCAAATTCTCCTACGACGATGGCCTGCGGGCCTATGACGTGAAAAAACCCTTCGAAGGCGTGATCCGCAATCTCGAACGGCGCTATCTCGAAACCGAAAGCGAATGGGCGCGCGAGGATATCGGCCGTTACATGTCGGCGACGCCCTGCTCGGCCTGCGGCGGCTATCGCCTGAAGCCGGAAGCGCTGGCGGTGAAGATCGACGGCAGGCATATCGGCGAAATTTCGCAGCTCTCCGTGAAGGACGCCGCCGCCTGGGCGCAGGCGCTGCCAAAGGCTCTCGACAAGAAGCGCAACGAAATCGCCGGCCGCATCCTCAAGGAAATCCGCGACCGGCTGATCTTTCTCGTCGATGTCGGGCTCGAATATCTCACCCTTTCGCGCTCGTCCGGCACGCTGTCGGGCGGCGAAAGCCAACGCATCCGCCTTGCCTCGCAGATCGGCTCGGGCCTGACCGGCGTGCTCTACGTGCTGGACGAGCCGAGCATCGGCCTGCACCAGCGCGACAATGCGCGGCTGCTCGAAACGCTGCGCCGCCTGCGCAATCTCGGCAACACGGTGATCGTCGTCGAACACGACGAGGACGCCATCCGCACCGCCGATTACGTCGTCGATGTCGGCCCGGGCGCGGGCATCCACGGCGGGCGCATCATCGCCGAAGGCACGCCGGCCGATGTCATTGCCGATCCGAAGTCGCTGACGGGCGATTATCTTGCCGGACGCAAGGCGGTCGCCGTGCCGGCCAAACGCCGCAAGGTCCAACCGGCGCGCATGCTCAAGATCGTCAACGCCCGCGGCAACAATCTGAAAAACGTCACGGCGGAAATCCCGCTCGGCTGCTTCGTCTGCGTCACCGGCGTTTCGGGCGGCGGCAAGTCGACGCTTGTCATCGACACGCTCTACAACGCTGTCGCGCGGCGGCTCGTCGGCGCGCACGAGAACCCTGCCCCGCACGATCACATTGAAGGCATCGAGCATCTCGACAAGGTGATCGACATCGACCAGTCGCCGATCGGCCGCACGCCGCGCTCGAACCCTGCGACCTATACCGGCGCGTTCACGCCGATCCGCGAATGGTTCGCGCAATTGCCGGAAGCCAAGGCGCGCGGCTATGCGCCCGGCCGTTTCTCGTTCAACGTGAAAGGCGGGCGCTGCGAAGCCTGCCAGGGCGATGGCGTCATCAAGATCGAGATGCACTTTCTCCCGGACGTCTACGTTACCTGCGATGTATGCAAGGGCAAGCGCTACGACCGTGAAACGCTGGAAGTGAAATACCGCGACAAGTCCATTGCCGACGTGCTCGACATGACGGTCGAGGAAGCGCGCGACCTGTTCAAGGCCGTGCCGCAAATCCGCGAAAAAATGGAAACGCTGAAACGCGTCGGCCTCGATTATATCCATGTCGGCCAGCAAGCGACGACGCTATCGGGCGGCGAGGCGCAGCGCGTGAAACTGTCGAAGGAATTGTCGCGCCGTTCGACGGGACGCACACTCTACATTCTCGACGAGCCGACCACGGGCCTGCATTTCCACGATGTGAAAAAGTTGCTGGAAGTGCTGCACGAACTGGTGGCGCAGGGCAATACGGTGGTGGTGATCGAACACAATCTCGAAGTCATCAAGACCGCGGACTGGATCATCGACCTCGGCCCGGAAGGCGGCGACGGCGGCGGCGAAATCGTCGGCGTTGGCACGCCGGAAGACATCGTGAAAAATCCGCGCTCCCACACAGGACGCTTCCTGAAAGAGGTGCTGGAGCGCAAGATCGCGCCGGGCGCCGACGCGCCGCTGACCAAGACGCCACGCGCGGAAGCGGCGGAGTGAGGGCGTTGCGCAGAAGCAGCGCCACGATCCACGCGCTACCCAGACGCCGGACTGCAAGGTAAATGTCTGTTGCGCGCCAGAGCGCCGGCCGGCTCAACGCTACAATATTTACTCAATAACTTGCATGATCCTCGCGCAAGCCCGGAAACGCCGTACTTAACTTAACTTTTTTTCTGGTTTAGCTTCGAATAAAACAGCTGTCATGGAGCTTTAGAAATTGTGTTGTTTCGTGTGAAACACAAAGGCGGCGTTCAGTAATTCGCGTCTTTTACGATTCAGCGGCGAGCCTACGTTATTTATATGCAAAAATATTAAAAAATTAGTTGACCTGATGCGAAAATTACTCCCATATTGACAGATGAAGGAATGACCGCGCAGTATCCTGGCGGCAAATCGCGTCCGATGATGCTCTGGGGGGCACATGCGGCGATATATCATCGAGTTCGTCTCGGCTTCGATCGACGAGCAGGAACTTGTTCGATTGATCGAACAATGCCATGCGGTCATGAACCTCACGATCGTCAAGCAAGAGCTTCCGGAACTCGTCGCACTCGACGACGTCAAAAAGCGACAGGAAACGATAGAAGCCCGCATAAAAGCGATTTTGTCGGACGGAAAGCTTTGGCAAAGAAACTCGATCCTGGCTTACTTTGAAGAAAAGTATCCGGACCTGGCAGTCGACCGCGCATTGAAATCACTGGTTCTGGCGGGTGATATTTTCAAGCCCCACCATGGCCTGTACGAACGGGCTGCATCGAGAAGTATCTCAAGGGACAAGAGCAAGCCGCGACGACGCCCCAGCACGCATGTAAGCTATCTCGACATGCTCGAATGCTTGAATTTCCCCAGAACCGTATCTGAACTTTCCGGGATTCAGCAGCTAACACCGCAACGAATTTTGCAGATGCTGGAAGAACCGCTTGCGTCGGGAAGCGTAAGGCGGATCTACCTGCGCGCCGGCGGGACTAAACGGCCCCATTACATTCGAGCCGACTGCCTCGACAGTTCGGACAGGAACTCCCAGTATCGGACACTGGCCGAGCGGGAGCGCGTTCTTGTGTCGGTCTTGGCGGAGCACCGCCTGACGCCTGTCGAAGAGGCTGCACGCTTCGCCCGCGTGACGAAACCCGCCGGACGCTTTATTGCCGATCGATTGCAGGAACAAGGACTGCTTCGCATATATCGCATGGGCATGCATGTGTTTGTGCAGATCACGCCTGAAGGGCTGTCTCATCCGGAATATACTGCGGCTTCAAGAAAGTGCGTGCCGGTCAGGTTTCTCGATTATCTCGGTTCCACCCGTTGCCTGTTGATCGTGCTTCTCAACCGCCTGGATGTGGCACAATCCCGGACCTTGACTGCGGCGCTCGAATCCGGGCCGCAACTTGCCTGCGACAAAACCACTGGCGCTGCCTTGCGTTTGCTTCTTAATAGCGACCTTGTAGAAAAAGTGCCGCGCACGAACAGCGGTCACGCCTGGTATGCGCTAACCGAGAAGGGCGTAATGGTTGCCCGGCACATCGAAAGATTCGAACCGGCTTTGTTGCCGCTCGATGCCAATATCCATCCGGCTGTACGAGACACATCGGCATAATTCTTCGAAGACATTTAGATGCGGTTTGACTGCGAAATCGGAACGATCTCGAAAATCGATGTGTTGGACGCGAAAGTTGCTGTCATTGCTTTGCCTTGGAAAGTTGCTTTTCGTACTAAACGCGATGGTTCGGGATATAAAGCCATATCCTGCAAAAGACACGCAGTTGCCGGATCGCTGCGTTGCGGCGTCGGGGAATGTCGAGGAAGCCATAAGCCCTCATGCTGAAGAGCCCGGCATAGCCGGGCGTCTCGAAGCACGAGGGCGGGTCACGGGCACTTTTATCTGTGGAATGCGTTTGCGGCCCATCCTTCGAGCACAGGCCTCCGGCCTGTTCCTCAGGATGTGGGCTTTCGTTAGTTATTGACTCCAAACAAAAAAACAAAACTATCCCCTCCCTCTTTCCGCGTCCATAATCCGTCCATCGCCCTACACGCGAGGGGCCAGTCTCGAGCGGTCATGAAGCGCGGGCGGCGAGCGGTTGTCTGCGGCTGTGTAGCGCATCGTGCGAAAAAGTGGCCCCCGGTTCTTCGCGAATAACGATGCGCTAAATATTGGAGTCGATCAGCTTTTGGGCGATCAGATGAGTCCATCTGATCGCCCGCTGATCTTGACCAAAGCGCGGTCCCGGGCCGTCTGCGAGGTGGTAACGCGTTACGTCACGCCCGGAATCACTCCCAAGACTCCGCTGCGCAGGGACACCGCATTCTATAAATTAACGAGCGCTAGCCCTGCGTTCCGGCCTCTCGTTTCTTTTTTCTTATGCCCCGGGCAAGAGTCGCGGGAATGCCAACGGCAGTTTGAATTGGAAAAAGCGGTTGCGGCACGCGCATCCCTTCTCCCCGAAAATCGGGGAGAAGGTGGCCTTGCGAAGCAAGGTCGGATGAGGGGCTGCTGACTATCGCAGAGAAACTACGATAGACGCTTTCTGCAGCCGCTGCCCCCTCATCCGCCCTTCGGGCACCTTCTCCCCGCAAGCGGGGAGAAGGGACGTGCTGCATCTGTTCGTATTGTTGCACCGAGTTGCGTTTGTCCCATCGCTTCTCCCGATGCGACGATCTTTTTCTACCCCTCCCGCACCAACGCCGTTAGGATGCGGCTGATCCAAACGACAAAAAGCCGAAAGCCGTCCATGCCTCTCGATCTCGACAATCTCATTGCCATCGACGTTCACACCCATGCCGAAGCGCCTTGCGGGACGCCGCAATGGAACGATGCCCGCGAGTTGCAGGAGGGCATGGCCAAGTATTTCAAGAAGGAATTCCAGCAACCCAGCATAGCGGAAATGGCCGATTACTACCGGCAGCGGAAAATCGCCGTGGTCATTTTCACCGTGGATCACGAGTTCAACCTCGGCCACCGGCGCTATTCCAACGAGGAGGTGGCCGAACAGGCCAATGCCAACTCGGACATCATGATCCCCTTCGCGTCCATCGACCCGCACAAGGGCAAGCTTGGCGCGCGGGAGGCGCGGCGGCTGGTGGAGGAATTCGGCGTTCAGGGCTTCAAGTTCCATCCGTCGACGCAGGGATTCCACCCGTCGGACCGCATGGCCTATCCGCTGTACGAGGCGATCCAGGAAACCGGCAAGCCGGCGCTCTTTCACACCGGACAGACCGGCGTCGGCTCGGGGATGCGCGGCGGTTTCGGCATCAAGCTGGAATATTCCAACCCGATGTATCTGGATGCGGTCGCCGCCGATTTCCCGGACATGCCGATCATCATGGCGCATCCCTCCTTTCCCTGGCAGGAGGAGGCTCTGGCGGTCGCCCAGCACAAGCCGAACGTTTACATCGACCTGTCGGGCTGGTCGCCGAAGTATTTCCCGGAGATTCTCGTCCGCTATTCGAACACGCTTCTGAAAAACAAGGTCTTGTTCGGGTCGGACTTCCCCGCCATCACGCCCGACCGCTGGCTGAAGGATTTCGAGGCCGCGCCGTTCCGCGACGAGGTGCGCCCGCTGATCCTGAAGGAGAACGCAATCAGGCTGCTCAAGTTGAGACCGGAAGGCTAAATTGGGGGCAGTTTGCACTGCGAAATGCAAAATTCACATTTCTTTAACTTTTGACAACCGGATGTGAGCTGTTTTCCTGCAAAAACCGACCTGCTTCTGCAAACGCTGAAATTTCTTTGCAGGGAATCGCGCCACATTTCGAACACATATTTTCTTTCGTCGATTATCCATGCGTTTTCTGCATATCAGACCGACGTAATTCGCTCTTTGATTGTGCGGTGCAGCATACTATCTTCTCTTCAACAGATGAGACAGCGCGGTTGAAATATACCGCTGATTTTCAAGGACTGCATATGAAGACCATCGGCAATTTGATCACCCGCGTGCGGCGCTACTATGTTGCAGTGCGCGAACTCTCCCGCCTCACCGACCGGGAGCTTGCCGACCTCGGCATCCGTCGCGCCGAAATTTCGCGCGTCGCCTTCGAGACGGCGCAAGTCTAGAACAGGTTTACCGGCGGCCTCCCTCCCTCCCTCAAGCCGCCGTATAGCGCCCGCCGGTCCCTCCCCCGGCGGGCGTTTTCTTTGTCCGGGCGCAGCGCCACCCTTGACCGGCGCGTGAGCGCACCGCACATACCGGCATGACGAATTCCACCGTAACCGGGCAAACGTCCATCCACATCATCGGCGCAGGGCTTGCGGGCTCGGAGGCTGCATGGCAGGCCGCGAGAGCCGGAGTTGCTGTCGTTCTGCACGAAATGCGGCCCGGAACCACGACCGAGGCGCATCGGACCGACGGTTTCGCCGAGCTGGTCTGCTCCAATTCGTTCCGCTCCGACGATTCGGAGCAGAATGCGGTCGGCCTTATCCATCACGAAATGCGCGCGCTCGATTCGCTGATCCTGGCCTGCGCCGACGCGCACAAGGTGCCAGCGGGCAGCGCGCTGGCGGTCGACCGGGACGGTTTCTCGGCAGCAGTCACCGAAAAACTGCGCGGGCATCCGCTGATCCGGATTGTCCACGAAGAAGTGCCGGATGTCCCGCCGCCAGACTGGAATAATGTCATCATCGCCACCGGGCCGCTGACGTCGGCGCGGCTCGCGGCGGCCATCCGCAGCAAGACCGGCGCGGACCAGCTCGCATTCTTCGACGCCATTGCCCCGATTGTCTACAAGGACAGCATCGACTTCTCGAAGGCCTGGTTCCAGTCGCGCTACGACAAGCCCGGACCCGGCGGCGGCACGGCGGACTACATCAACTGCCCGCTCGACCGGGAGCAGTACGGCGCGTTCGTCGATGCGCTCAACGACGGCGAAAAGGTCGAATTCAAACAATGGGAAGGCACGCCCTATTTCGATGGCTGCCTGCCTATCGAAGTCATGGCGGCGCGCGGGCGCGAAACCCTGCGGCACGGGCCGTTAAAGCCGTTCGGGCTGACCAATCCGCATACGCCCGGCGTCAAGCCCTATGCCGTCATCCAGCTCCGGCAGGACAATGCGCTCGGCACGCTCTACAATCTGGTCGGGTTCCAGACGAAGCTGAAACACGCCGAGCAGGTACGCATCTTCCGCACGGTTCCCGGGCTTGAGCGGGCCGAATTCGCCCGCCTTGGCGGATTGCACCGCAATACGTTTCTGAACTCTCCAGCATTGCTCGACGAAAGGCTGCGGCTCAAATCGGAGCCGCGTTTGCGCTTCGCCGGCCAGATCACCGGTTGCGAAGGCTATGTCGAAAGCGCCGCCACCGGCCTGATCGCCGGACGCATGGCGGCGGCCGAAGCGTCCGGCCGGGTTCTTGTCCCGCCGCCGGCGACGACAGCGCTGGGGGCGCTGCTGAACCATATTACCGGCGGGCATATCGAGACGATCGATGCCGGACCGCCATCCTATCAGCCGATGAACGTGAACTTCGGCCTGTTCCCTCCGGTCGAATTTTCCAAGACCTCGCCCGAGGGCAAACGGCTGCGCGGCCCGGACAAGGCCATCGCGAAAAAGCGTGCCCTGACGGCGCGGGCAAAGTGCGATTTGAGCGACTGGATGGCTGCCCACACCGCGCCGGAAATGGTCTGAACGGCCTCCGGTCTCAGCCCGGCGATTGCTGCAAAATCACGTGCGCCCCACCCATGCGCGTCAGTCCGTAGGCAAGACCAAACCCGGCAAGCGTTGGCAGGAGAACGAGCCAGTTCTCCGGACCGAGCCAGAGCGTCGACCCGCCGACGAGAAGCGAGCAGGCGAACAGAGCGGCGCCGATCAGCTTCTCTGCCAGGCCCGGCTGGCCAAGGTGGAACGAACCCTGCGCCAGTACGAATGCCGCCGCGAGCACGGAAACTATGGCGAGGAAGATCGCCGTGTAGGACCCATCGAGCAATATTGCCGGATTGAAGACCCAGAAGAACGGCAGCAGATAGGCCGTTGCCGCCAGCAACACCCCGACCACACCGGTGCGCCAGAAGTCTGCGCCCGCCAAGCCCGCCGCCACCATGCTGGCCACGGCAACCGGCGGCGTCAGCATACTGAGCAAACCGAAATAGAACAGGAAGAGGTGGGCCCCCATGGGCTTGATGCCCATGTCGACAAGCGCCGGCGCCACCACAGTGGCAAGAATGATATAGATCGCCGCCGTTGGCATGCCCATGCCGAGAACGATGGCGATAACGCCGGTCAGCAGCAGCATGACGACGATGCCATGCGCTTTGCCTATGGATGTCAAAATGAGCGAGAGCTGGAAGGCAAGACCGGTAGCATTCAAGACACCGATCACGACCCCTGCCCCGCCCGCAATGAGAATGAGCGGCAGCAGGCTTTCGCCGCCGCCGAAAATATAATCCTTCCATTCCGCCGCGGTTGGCAAGCGCCGCAGCCGGACGATCCCGAGCAGGAACAGTGCGAAAGCCGAATAGAGCGCCGACTTGCCGGCATTGTAGCCGAGGCCGAAGAGGAAATAGACCAGCACGCCGAGCGGCACGAGAAAAATCCAGCCATCGGCGAGAACGGGACCGGCCTTCGGCAGTTCGGACTTCGGCAGGCCCGAGAGCCCGAAGCGTTTGGCGATCTGGTCGACCTGCAGAAACAGCACGAGATAGTAGAGGATCGCCGGCACGGCGGCAGCCAGTACGACTTCCGAATAAGGAACTTCCAGAAATTCCGCGATGATGAACGCCGTCGCCCCCATCACCGGCGGCGCAAATTGTCCGCCATTCGAAGCTACGGCTTCGATCGCTGCCGCATAGCGCGGCTGAAAGCCGGTGCGCTTCATGAGCGGGATTGTAACGATGCCCGTCGACATGATGTTGCCAACGGTCGAACCGCTGATGGTTCCAAATGCGGAAGACGCAACGACCGCGACCTTGGCGGGTCCTCCGCGCCGGTGTCCCATGAGCGCCAGAGAAAGGTCAGTGAAAAATTTCGTCGCCCCGCTGACTTCCATCACCTTGCCGAGAATGATGAAGGCGACAACCATCTCGACGACGACCCGCAGCACCAGTCCCGGAATGCCGTTGTTGTCCGCGTAGAGGAACAGGACGACCTTGGTCGGCGGGAAAACTTCAGCTTCCAGCACCCCCGGCAAATGATTGCCAAGGAAAGCATACAGAATGGTGATCCAGACGAGAATCGTGATCGCCTTGCCCGTGGCCTTGCGCATGGCCTCCATCATCAGAACCACGGCAATGACGCCGGGAACCCATTTATCGGGCGTGCGGTCGGCCATGCCGACGACCCAGTCGTCGAAATTCCATGCCATCCAGAACCAGGCCAGAAACGCGGCAATGGCCAGAATGAGGTCGAGCGGACCGGGTTGTTCGCCATAGGGGTAGCGCAGCAGAACGGCGGCAGTGGAAACACCGAGAATCACGCCCAGGACCTGCTGGAACGTAAAGGCCATCCCCAGGTAATCCGGCAGGGAGAGAATCCAGCCAATGCCAATAAGGAGCACTGCCGCAAGGCAGATGTTCAAGATATTCCTGTTCAGCGCTTGCATACTGGCGGCCATACGTTCCCCCCGGGATTTATTATTGGCTCTCCGGCCAAATCATTGCACGAGGGTAGCGCAATTGCCGGGCGGGTCTGCCGTTTTATCGTGTCGCGAGGCTACCGCACTGCGGAAGCCGGCGCAACGGTGGCAGCAACAGTGCAAACGCGAACAGTCGCCGGAGCGGCAGATTATTCCCAATCGCGTGATGCAGGCGGGCGTTCGCGCCCAAACCAGACGCAGCGCTCTTGACGTCATGCCGGTTCCGGCACAGTCTTGAACAATAAACGCCGGAACCGGGGCGAAAGCATATCGCCCCGGGCCAAGCTGGCAAGGCGGCCGGGAGGAGCTTTCTGTGAAGCCAACCGACATTTCGGATCACACCTACTTCCACAAGGTTGTCGATTGCCAATGGGCCTGCCCGGCTCATACCCCCGTCCCCGAATACATTCGTCTGATCGCAGCGCGCCGCTACAGCGACGCCTATATGATCAACTGGAAGTCGAATGTGTTCCCGGGAATTCTCGGCCGCACCTGCGACCGGCCTTGCGAACCGGCCTGCCGCCGGGGACGTGTGGAAGAAGAGCCCGTCGCCATCTGCCGCCTGAAACGCGTTGCCGCCGACTACAAGGACGATATCCGCCACCGGCTGCCCAGGCCGGCGACGGAGAAAAACGGCAAGCGAATCGCTTGCGTCGGCGGCGGACCTGCTTCGCTCACAGTGGCGCGCGATCTGGCGCCGCTGGGATACGAAGTCGTCGTCTACGATCAGGATCCGCGCGCAGGCGGCATGATGCGCACGCAGATTCCGAAGTTCCGCTTGCCGGAAGAAGTGATCGACGAGGAATGCGGCTACATCCTCGACCTGGGCGTCGAATTCCGCGCCGGTAAACGCATCGACAGCCTGAAAGCCCTGATCGACGACGGCTACGACGCTATTTTCGTCGGCAGCGGCGCTCCGCGCGGGCGCGATCTCGAGGCGCCCGGGCGCAAGGAAGCAGCAGCGAATATCCATATCGGCATCGACTGGCTCTCGAGCGTTTCCTTCGGACACATCGACAAGATTGGCGAGAAGGTCATCGTGCTTGGCGGCGGCAACACGGCGATGGACTGTTGCCGGTCCGCCGTCCGCCTCGGCGGCAAGGACGTGAAGGTCGTGGTGCGCTCGGGTTTCGAGGAAATGAAGGCCTCGCCCTGGGAAAAAGAAGACGCGATGTACGAAGGCATTCCGATCCTGAACTTCCTTGTGCCCAAGGAGTTCACGCATGCGGACGGCAAGCTGACAGGTGTGGTGTTCGAAAAGGTGAAAGCCGAATACGACGACCGCGGCCGGCGCAAGCTGGTGAATGCCGGCGAGCCGGATGTGCATATTCCCTGTGACGATGTGTTGATGGCCGTTGGGCAGGAGAATGCTTTTCCCTGGATCGAGCGGGATCTCGGTATCGAGTTCGACAAGTGGGACATGCCGGTCGTCGATGCTGCAACGTTTCAATCGACCCGGCCCGGCGTGTTCTTTGGCGGCGATGCGGCGTTCGGACCGAAAAACATCATCTGGGCGGTGGCGCACGGCCACGAAGCCGCGGTATCCATCCACAAGCTTTGCCAGGGCGAAGATATCGCCGTGCGGCCGGATCCCGCCAACGAACTCGTCAGCCAGAAAATGGGCATCCACGAGTGGAGCTACGACAACCAGATCGAGCTCGACAAGCGCTTCCGCGTCCCGCACAGGCCGGCAGAGGAGTCGCTGAAGAACATTCTGCTCGAAGTGGAACTCGGCTTCGACGAGAAGCTCGCGTTCGAGGAAGCGCAGCGCTGTTTGAACTGCGATGTGCAGACGGTGTTCAGCGACAATCTCTGCATCGAATGCGACGCCTGCGTGGACATTTGCCCGATGGACTGCATCACGTTCACGCAGAACCGCGAAGAAGACGAATTGCGCCAGCACTTGCAGGCGCCAGCCAAGAACACCGAACAGGACCTGTATGTCTCCGGCAATCTGAACACGGGCCGCGTCATGGTGAAGGACGAGGACGTGTGCCTGCACTGCGGCTTGTGCGCCGAGCGCTGTCCGACGGGCGCGTGGGACATGCAAAAGTTTTATCTCACCATGACTCATGCGGAGGGTGCATGCCGATCCAGAGAGTTAACGACTTCGTAGTCCGGTTCGCCAACGTCAACGGCTCCGGATCGGCGAGCGCCAACCTGCTGTTCGCGCGCTCGATCATGCGGATGGGCGTTCCGGTTTCTCCGCGCAACATTTTCCCGAGCAACATCCAGGGGCTGCCTACCTGGTACGAAGTGCGTATCAGCGAAAAAAGCTATGCCGGCGCACGCGGCGGCACCGATCTTCTGGTCGCGATGAATCCGGAAACATGGGCGCAGGATGTCGCGGACATCGAACCGGGCGGATATCTGTTCTACGATTCCTCGCGCCCTGTTCCCGCCTCGAAATTCCGCGAGGATGTGACCGTCATAGGCATTCCGCTGACGGAAATCTGCAACAAGACCTACAAGGATCCGCGCCAGCGCCAGCTATTCAAAAACATCATCTATGTCGGCGCCCTCGCAGCCCTGCTCGACATGGACATGGACGTTATTCGCAAGCTGATCGGCGAACAGTTCCGCGGCAAGGACAAGCTGATCGCGCCCAATCACAACGCGCTGCAGATGGGCTACGACAAAGCGAAAGAGATGTTCGATTGCCCCATCGGGCTGCGCGTTCAGGCAAGCGATGCGGTTGGCGACAAGATTTTTATCGAGGGCAATGCGGCAGCTGCATTGGGTGCGGTCTATGGCGGGGCGACGGTGTGCGCGTGGTACCCGATTACGCCTTCCACATCGCTGGCAGAATCCTTCACCGCCTATTGCAAGCGCATGCGGGTGGACAAGGAAACCGGCGAAAACAAGTTCGCCATCGTGCAGGCCGAGGACGAATTGGCTTCAATCGGCATGGTGATTGGCGCCGGCTGGAACGGTGCGCGCGCTTTCACGGCGACGTCCGGCCCAGGCATTTCGTTGATGCAGGAATTTCTGGGCCTTGCCTATTTCGCCGAAATTCCGGCCGTGATTTTCGACGTGCAACGCGGCGGGCCGTCGACGGGTCTGCCCACGCGCACGCAACAGTCGGACGTTCTTCTTGCCGCCTATGCTTCGCACGGCGACACGAAACATGTGCTGTTGTTCCCCGAAGACCCGTACGAGGCCTTCGAATTCGGCGCTCAGGCATTCGATCTGGCTGATCGCCTGCAAACGCCGGTCTTTGTCATGCTCGATCTCGACATCGGCTCGAACCATCGCATGTGCAAACCTTTTGCATGGGACGCTTCGCGGACGTACGACCGCGGCAAGATCATGACGTATGAGGACCTTGAAGCCGGCAAGACTTTCGGCCGCTATCTCGATGTCGACGGCGACGGGATTCCCTATCGTACATATCCGGGCACGCATCCGACGCGCGGAGCCTATTTCACGCGGGGCACCACCAAGGACGCCTACGCGCGTTATACCGAACTGGGCAAGCCTTACGTGGAAAACATGGAGCGGCTGCTGAAGAAATTCGAGACAGCGAAATCCATTGTGCCGGAACCGATCCACAAACCGGCGAGGGAAACGACCGGCGTCGGCGTGATCTATTACGGGTCGACCGCGCCCTCGATGGACGAAGCGCTCGAACAACTGGAAGCGGACGGCATTCATGTCGACGCGCTGCGCGTAAGGGCGTTTCCATTCGCGCACAGTGTCGACGCCTTCGTCGCCGCACACGACGTCGTCTATGTGGTCGAGCAGAACCGCGATGCGCAGTTGCGCACGCTATTGATCGTCGAGCACGAGTTCGATCCCGCGAAAGTGCGATCCATCGTTCATTACGACGGCACGCCGATCACCGCGCGTTTCATTCGTGCCGCCATCCGCAAAGCGCTCGGCAAGGATGCCGCCGCAACCAGCGAAAAAGTCAGCAACGGGGTCCTGTCATGACCTTTCTACCGAAACCTAAATTCCGCCATCCGCAGATCGAGACCAACGAACTGGGCTTCACGCACCGCGACTACGAGGGCGCCATCTCGACGCTGTGCGCCGGTTGCGGACACGATTCCATTTCCGCCGCCATCATGCGGGCCTGTTTCGAACTGAACCTGCCCCCACATCGCATCGCCAAACTTTCGGGCATCGGCTGTTCGTCGAAAACGCCGACCTATTTCCTCGGCCAGAGCCATGGCTTCAATTCCGTGCATGGGCGCATGCCGTCTGTGCTCACGGGCGCCAACCTCGCCAATCGCGATCTCATCTACATGGGCGTGTCGGGCGACGGCGACTCGGCGTCCATTGGCATCGGCCAGTTCGCCCACGCCATCCGGCGCGGCGTGAACATGGTTTATATCGTAGAGAACAACGGCGTTTACGGCCTCACCAAAGGTCAGTTCTCGGCGACCTCGGACAAGGGCTCGAAGAGCAAACGCGGCGTCGTCAATACGGATTCCTCCATCGACCTGCTGGCGATGGCGCTGGAGCTTGGCGCAACCTTCGTTGCGCGCTCGTTCTCCGGCGACAAGGACCAACTCGTGCCGCTCATCAAGGCCGCGATCGAACACAAGGGCGCCGCGTTCATCGATTGCATTTCGCCCTGCGTCGCCTTCAACAATCACGAAGGCTCGACGCGCAGCTTCGACTACGTGCGTGCACACAACGCCGCGCTCAATACGCTCGACTTCATCTCGCCGAAAGCGCCGATCACCGCCGATTACGAATCCGGAGCGACCGAACTGATCAAGCTGCACGACGGCTCGACCATCCGCCTGCGCAAGATCGCGCGCGATCATCATCTGAACAACCGCAACGCCTCCATCGCCATTCTCAACCGCTACAAGGCGGTCGGCGAAATCGTGACCGGCCTGCTCTATCTCGATCCGGAACCGGAAGACCTGCACAAACATCTGCACACGGTGGACGGTGCGCTCAATGCTCTGGGCGAGGCCGAACTGTGTCCGGGGCCGGAAGCGCTGGAAAAGATGAACGCGGCGTTGCGCTGAGACGTTTCGAATTCGCCTGCATCCTGATAATGGAAGATAATCGGATTACTGATAGACTCCGTACAGCGCGGCGATCCTTCGATACACCCCGCTACGCGGGGCTACTCAGGATGAGGGTCTATTTTAATTAAACCGGTTAGCCCTCCCCCTGAGTAGCCGCCGCAGGCGGCGTATCGAAGGGCGGGGCGTGCACGCAGCTTGTCAACAAGCCGGATGCAATATTACTATTTGAACCTCAGCATGGCCCATTGCAGGCGCCATTGCGGCGGCTCCACATCGCTTGCGAACGGATCGTAGTTCCGGCCTTCCATGCGCTTTAGCAACGGCTCGACGGCTGCGAGCGGAACAAGGGCCGGCCGCGCGGCGGGAGCCAGTGTTTCGACACCTTCCCGCGATGCTTTCAGATGCTCGCGGGTCCGGCCACGCAATTCCGCCAGCGCTGCAAGCAAGGGCTGCGACGTGAGGCCCGCCGCAACAGCTTCGGCGACAGCGCCGTGGCGCTTCAACACGTCGGCGGGTACAAGACATTGCCCTCGCGCCGCATGGCGGGGCAAATCCTGCAATATGCGCGCAACGCCAAGCGCAACTCCGGCATGGCCGCATACATCCGCGCCTCCCGGTTCGTTGCCGCTGTTCAGAGCGATGGCTGCGAGCCGGAACAGCGCCGAATACGTCTCGCCGCAATAGCCTTCGAGGGTCGCCAGATCGGGCATGGGGTCATTGTAAAGATCGAAGCGGCGCGCCTCGATCATCCCGGTCAGGGCCGCAACGGGGAGCCTGCATTCGGCAACGGTCTGCAAGAGCGCCTGCGCCACGGGATTGGCGGCGGCCTCCCCGGCCCTCTGGCCTTCAAGTGCTTCGGCCCACCATTGCAGGCGAATTTCTCCCAGTGCGGGCTCTGAAACGATGGCGCGCACGCGGGCGATTTCCGCCGCGAACGCATAAAGTGCATGGAGATGCCTGCGTGTTTCGTCCGGCGCAAACATGGCCGCGAGCCAGGCCGCGCGGTCATGCTCGCGCAGAAAACTCTCGCAATGGGCGTAACCGGTTTCCATCTTTGCACTCTTGCCGCCCGCACTTCCGCAAGCACAGCATGCAGGTCCATCAATCTGTCGCAATCAGGGCGGCGGCAACCTTGCGCCGCTCTTCCAGCAAAATGTTGTAGGTCGAAACGGCGTGCGTAGTCGCCATGGGATCGAACCGGATGGAGCGGGCGCGCAGGGCTTCTCGCACGTCGCGCGGAAGCGGGCGCAATTCCTTGCCAGTGCCGATCAGCAGCAATTCGACCGAGCCTTCGGCTTCCGCAAAAACAGGCCCCAACGCTTCAGGCGACAGCTCTTCGAATACTGCAACTTTCCATGCGTGGATGCCGCTGGGCAGCGCAAGGATCGATCCGCGATGGGACATGCCTGCGAACGTGAAGCCCCCCGCGCCGTAGCCGTCGATGGCGAACTGCCCCGGCACGAAACCGTCGTAGCGCGGTCGCCCGGCCATGATTACCCGCGCCTATTCGGCGGGCGCAGCCGAAGACTGCGCCGAAGACAACAGTTCGCTGCGCATGCCCAGGTAGATGAGGATCGGCGAGCAGATGAAGATCGACGAATAGACGCCCGCGACGATGCCGAACATCATGGCGTAGGAGAACGACTGGATCACGTGGCCGCCGAAAATCACCAGCGCAAGCAGCGCAAGAACGGTCGTCGACGTCGTCATGATCGTGCGCGCCAGAACGGCGTTGATCGAGGTGTCGATCAACTCGTCGATAGGCATGCGCCGGTATTTGCGCATCATCTCGCGGATGCGGTCCAGCACCACCACGGTTTCGTTCAGCGACACGCCGACAATCGTCAAAATGGCGGCGATGGACGTGATGTTGAATTCCAGCTGCGTGATCGAAAAGAAACCGAGCGTCATCAGCAAGTCGTGCATGGTCGCGATGACGGCCGCTATCGCGAGCTGCCATTCGTAGCGGAACCAGAGGTAGATCAGCACGGCAATGATAGACAGGACGACGCCAATGGTGCCGGCTTGCACCAGCTCGCCCGACACGCGCGGGCCGACGACTTCCGTGCGGCGGATGTCGTACTTCTCTCTCACGGAGTCCTGCACGCTTTTCACGGCCGCCTGCTGGGCGTCGTCGCCGCCGGGTTGCAGACGCACCCGCACCGAAACGTCCGAGCCGTTGCCGAAAGCCTGCACTTCCACTTCGCCGAGTTTCAGCTTGTCGCCGAGCGCCCGCAGTTCGGTCAGATCGGCATTGCCCTGCTTGGCGCGCAGTTCCATCAACGTGCCGCCAGCGAAGTCGATGCCATAGTTCAGTCCAACGGTCAGGAACAGCACGACCGAGACAATCGACATGAAGGCCGAGAAAGGATAGCTCACACGGCGAAAGCGCATGAAGCTGAAGTTCAGATCGTCCGGAGCGAGACGAATGCGGGGCATGCGCATGACGGATCCTTCAGATCGGAAGTTCGGTTGGGCGCTTCCAGCTATACCAGAGCGCTATCATCATGCGCGTCATGGTCACTGCCGTAACGATGGTGGTGATAATGCCGAGCCCGAGCGTCACGGCGAAGCCGCGGACCGGCCCGGAACCCATGAAGTAGAGGATGATCGCCACCACCATGGTGGTCGACTGGGCATCGACGATCGTCGCGAAGGCGCGCTGGAAGCCCGCGTCGAGCGCAGATATTATCGAGCGTCCCAGTTTGTGCTCTTCGCGGATGCGTTCGTAGATCAGAACGTTCGAGTCCACCGCCATGCCGATCGTCAGAACGATGCCGGCGATGCCCGGCAAGGTCAATGTTGCGCCGATCAGCACGAGACCAGCGAAGATCATGGCGATATGGATGGCGAGCGCGATATTCGCGAAGACGCCAAACATGCCGTAAGACAGGAGCATGTAGACGACGACAAGAACGCCAGCGATGTAGGATGCCGTCTTGCCCGCGTTGATCGAGTCCTGTCCAAGCCCCGGCCCGACGGTACGTTCTTCGACGATGGTCAGCTTGGCGGGCAGCGCACCGGCGCGAAGCAGCACGGCCAGGTCGTTGGCCTGCTGTACGGTGAAGCGACCGGAGATCTGCCCCGAGCCGCCGGTGATGGGGGTCAGGATGCGCGGGGCGGAAATGACTTCGTTGTCGAGCACGATGGCGAAGAGCTTGCCGACGTTCAACGTCGTGACCTGTCCGAAACGCTGGCCGCCGCGAATGTTGAACTTGAAGTTGACGACCGGCTCGTTGGTACGCGAGTCGAAACCGGGCTGCGCATCGGTCAGGTCCTCGCCCTGAACCATCACACGTTTTTCGACGCTGTATTCGGCCGAGCGCGTCTTTTTGCCATCGACCGTGGCATATTCGTACAGCTTCTCGACTTCGTTGGGGTTGGCGCCGGGATCGGCGACAAGACGGAATTCGAGCTTTGCCGTGGTGCCGAGAATGTCCTTGAGGCGCTGCGTATCCTGCAAGCCGGGCACCTGCACGAGAATCCGGTCCGCGCCCTGGCGCTGGATGTTCGGTTCCGTTGTGCCAAGCGCATCGACGCGCTTGCGCAGAACCTCGATGGTCTGGTCGACGGCGCGGCGGATGCGTTCGAGAATCGCCGCTTCGGTAACTGTCATTCGCAGGAGGCCGTTGTCGCCCTCGTCGATCGTGAAATTGGCCGGGGTCGCCGTACCAAGGGCCGTGATACCACCGCCTTGCGCCATCTGGCGCAACCGCCTGAGCGCTTTTTCTCGGTTGGCCGCATCCGGTATACGGACCTGCACGGTGCTTCCCGTGGCCCCGATGCCGCCGGCCAGGCGCACTTTTTCTTCCCGCAGCATGCGGCGGATGTCGTCGCGCAAGTTCAGAACCTGGGTCCGCGTGACGTCCTTGGAATCGACCTGCAGAACGATATGCGCACCGCCCTGCAGATCGAGGCCGAGAACCACGGCCTTGGCGGGGACCCAGCCCGGCAGGTAACTCTGAATCGTCTTGCGCGTGCTCTCGCTCAGGAAACTCGGGATTATGATCAGGAAGGCCAGAACAGTCATGGCCAGGATCGAAATCACCTTCCAGCGGGGAAATCTCTGCATTGTTCCTCAGTCTCTCGACCTTGCCGGGCATCGACCGCGCGGCGGGCGGGGCTGCCGCGCTAATTGATCCGGCCGCCCTTTTGACGTTTCGGGCGACTTGGGGGCGCGCCGGAACGAACGCAACCGCATAGCACGCGTCGGCCGGGCAGGAAATCGCAATTCGATCAGCTGTGGCGCGTGCGCAACAGCGGCACGATTGCTATCCCTTGCGCTATTCCTTGCGCTATCTCTTGCGCTATTCCTTGACCGGCTCGCCCTTGCCGCGCACGTCGGCGATCATGCTGCGCACCAGACGTGCGCGCGTGTCTGGCGCAATTTCGACCTCGACCTCGTTGTCGTCGATGACCTTCGTGACCTTTGCGATGAAGCCGCCGGATGTGACTACCGTATCGCCGCGGCGAACGTTGGCGATCAACTCGCGGTGCTCTCTCGCGCGCCGCTGCTGCGGCCGGATGATCAGGAAATACATGATCACCAGAATGAGAATGAACGGGGCGAATTGCATGAACGCGTCTGCGCCGCCGGGGGTCTGCGCATATGCAGGCGTGATGAAGGGCATGGGAAACCGCTTTCTTCCGGTTAAACAGACGCCCGGGGGGCGTTCCCGGGCGCGAAGTTGGGCGGAATATAGCCAGAGCGGCGGCGAAAGCAATGGCGAAGGACGCATGCGCGCGCGAATTGAACGCCCAGTTACTGCAGCAATGGACGCCGGAGCGGTATCGCGGTAAAGGCCACCTTCATGCCGCCCGTTTCCTGCCGCCCCGTTTCCTGCGCGAGCGGCCCCGACGCCTTCGCAAACCCTGAAAAACATGCCGAATTCAGTTTCTCCGGACCTCAGCACGATTCTTGAGCGTATCGCCGCCGCGCTGGAGCGCATGGCGCCGTCCAGCTCCGGCGCCGCAAACCTGGATGCCGCCGACGCCTTCGTCTGGCACGCGACCGATGCCCGTCTTGCTCCGGTGCCGAAGGTCAACCGGGTGGACATGGCGCTGCTGCACGGCATCGACCGGGTGCGCGACACGCTGTTCGACAATACGCTGCGCTTCGCCAGTGGATTGCCGGCCAACAACGCGCTGCTCTGGGGCGCGCGCGGCATGGGCAAGTCTTCGCTGGTCAAGGCGGTGCATGCTTCGATCAACGCCGATCCGGCACGAAGCGGGAAACCGGCGCTCAAGCTGGTGGAAATCCATCGCGAAGATATCGAGAGCCTGCCGGCGCTGATGGCGATCCTGCGCGATGCGCCCTACCCGTTCGTCGTCTTCTGTGACGATCTCTCCTTCGATACCGACGATACGTCCTACAAATCGCTCAAGGCGGTGCTGGAGGGCGGCATCGAGGGCCGGCCGGCCAATGTCATTTTCTATGCAACGTCCAACCGCCGTCACCTGATGCCGCGCGACATGATGGACAACGAGCGTTCCACCGCCATCAATCCGGGCGAGGCGGTGGAGGAAAAAGTCTCGCTGTCGGACCGTTTCGGTCTCTGGCTCGGCTTCCACCGCTGTAGTCAGGACGAATATCTGGCGATGGTCTATGGTTACGCCAAGCATTTCGGGCTGGACGCCGATCCCGATACGATACGCGCCGAAGCGATAGAATGGGCTGCGACGCGCGGAGCCCGCTCGGGCAGAACCGCCTGGCAGTACATTCAGGATCTCGCCGGCCGGCTCGGCAAGGCTACAGGATAACCGGGGCTTCGGTCATGCATATCGAATGGACGACGGGCCTTGCAGTAGCGGCGGTTTTTCTCGTGGCCGGTTTCGGTAAGGGAATAGTTGGAATCGGCCTGCCGATCTTCGCGGTTTCCCTGCTTTCGCACATCATCGGAATCCGGGAAGCGATCTACATAACCCTCGCCCCGGCGATGCTGACCAGCCTCGCACAGGCCATCGCCGGCCCTGCCCTGAAAACGATCTTCAAACGCTTGTGGCCGCTCCTGCTTGTCGGCGGGATTTCCATTGGAATTGCGACGCAACTGGGCCTGAAGGGCGACAAGCGCATCCTCGCCTTCATCGTCGGTTCGCTGATTATCGTTTATTCTGCGGTCTCGCTGGCGAAATTCAAATTTCCCCGGCCAGGCAAGTACGAGCCGGTATTGACGCCACTGCTCGGGCTGATCGGCGGCACGCTGGGTGGCATGAGCGGCATGTTCGCCATGCCGGTTGTTCCCTATCTGCAGACCCTTGGCTTCAACCGCAATGAACTCATCCAGGCCATCGCCGTCTGGTTCGTGGCCGGCGCGCTCATCATGCTGACAGTCGTCGGAGCCAACCGGTCGTTCACGCCAAATCTCGTCATGTTGTCGGTCATCGCAGCGGCCACGTCGCTGACCGGCATATGGTTCGGCGGGCGCGTTCGCGGGCGCATGTCCGAAGAGCTGTTTGTCCGGGTCTTTCTGATCGCCTTCCTGTTTTTCGGCGCGGCTATTTTGCTGAAAGCGTTTTGACAACCCGCACCGCTATCACCGCGACGAATCTGAGACGCGGGTTCTTCAGCGCGCCGGTCGCCGCGACACCTCGACAAACCGCCCCTTCCTGAACCCGAGCACCGCGATTGCGCCTCGGCCGATAACCGGAATTTCGATATCCGCGCCACCGCCTTTGCGAGGCAAAACCCGCGCTTCGTCGAGGTTGCGAGAACCGATGGCGTGATTGGTGTAGCCTGACAACCGGCCGGCCTCCTTCAGCGACTTCCCGGTGAATGCAAACACCCGGACAATCCCGGCCAGATGCGGGGTCTGCGCATAGGCGATATCCGCCCGGCCGTCGCCGTCAAAATCCGCAATCCCGATAACGTTGAGCCACCGGTGCGAGCGGCCTATCGCCGGGCCTTCGATCAATGGCGCGATGCGGCTTCCAACGATCCGGTAAACCGCAACGGCTGCGCCGCGGCGCAGGTAGGATTTTATGACGACCGCTTCCGGTACGCCGTCGCCATCGAAGTCGTGCAACCGCACGCGCCTGTCCTCGAAAACCGCGTCGAGCGGCAGGACATAGTGGAGCAAGCGATCTTGCGGCGTGCGTATCGCGAAGCCTCCGGCTTCGATGGCGTCGCCGAGAACACCATGGTCATATCGCGTAGTCGGCAGGGTCAGCCATGCGTTGTAACCACGCCACACCGCCGTTTCGCCATCGGGCAACCGGGCCGGTTCGGCCGCACTTGCGAATTCGCAGCAAAAGGTCAGGGCGACGAGCGCGCCGGCGAAGATGTGTTTGATCATGGCCCGCGCGTAGCAGGGCCGTTCAGGCGCAGGAAGTCACATTGCTGTCAGCAGAAGAACTGGGCTGTCAGCAGAAGAACTGGGCTGTCGGCAGAAGAACTGGGCCGTCAGGAGAAGAACTGAGATGCCAGGCGAAGTGCCGGGCCGTCACGAGTTGTACTGGCCGAGAAAATTGAAAGGCGGCAAGGCCTTTCATGGGACCCGCCGCCTTTTGTTTTGACCGGATTTTCGTGTCTCGCGGAAATCCGGACAAATTGTGAAGCCTTTGAACTTCGACGTCCCGTCAGTTGGAACCAAGAAGTTTGACCGGATTTACCGGTTCCGCGCCCTTGCGCAGCTCGAAGTGGATTTGCGGCGTTGAAACGTTACCGGTACGGCCCGCCGCGGCGATGGTCTGGCCGCGGCGGACCTTATCGCCGCGTTTCACCTTTACCGCACTATTGTGTGCATAGGCCGATACGTATCCGTTGGGATGCTTGATCAGCACCAGATTGCCGTAGCCCTTCAACTCGCTGCCGGCATAGGCGACGACGCCACCCTCTGCCGCCTTGACCGCCGAGCCTTCCGGGACGGCGATATTGATGCCGTCGTTCTGGCCCTTTACATAGCCGCGAATGACACGGCCGCGAGCGGGCCAGCGGAAATTTCCAGCCCCCGAGGCGTCTGCCTTTTCGCTGCGGTCGATGCTGCCAACCGGCTCCCGGTCGGCCGGACGGACGCTTGCTTTCTGGACATCAGCCTTGGGCTCTTCCACTTTGGCGACCCGGCTGGCGGCGGCTTTTTTCGCGGCGAGTTCTTCACGCTTTTGACGGGCTTTCTCGGCGGCTTCCTTGCGCGCCTGACGGCGTTCGGCGAGTTTACGCTCCTGCTCCGCCTTGCTGGCGGCGAGACGCTCGGCGCGCGTGGCGGCGGCGTCATCGCGTTTGCCGGTCTCTGCCTTTGCAGTCTTGCTCCGCTTGACCACTTCTGTCTTGACTTGGTCTTTCCTGCTTCCACGGTCCGGCCTTGCCGCAGCAACCGGCGCGCGCAGAACATTGCCGCCGGATTGCGCCGTACTGCGGGCCGCGGTGCGCACCGGGGCAACAGCAGGCGCGGCTGCCTTGACGACAGAAGCTTTCGCGGCAGTGGCGGAACCCGAACCGCGATCGTAAACCGGTATAATCAGGCTCGTTCCCGGCCCGACCTGCGACTTGGACTTTATTCCGTTGACCTTGAGAAGCGCATCGGCAGGGACGCCATAGCGCCGCTCGAGCGTGGCCAGCGTCTCGCCCTGCGCCATCACGACCGAGGCGCCGCCAACTGGCGTCCATTTGCCATGCCGCGAGAGATTGCGCGCGGTGCCGGTGGGTATCTGCTTTGCCGCCAGGGCGGACCGTGCAGCGTTCCCGACGAGACCGGGACTCGCCGCGGCGGGCGCAGCGTAATTGGGGCGCACGGCCGCCCCGACCGGAGGCAAAGGCGACGATACTATAGAGCTTACAGGAGCGGAGCGGATCGTTGGGATAACCGCCGCAGCAGTGGCGACACCGCCCCCGCCTATCGTAGTCGGCGGCACCAGGGTCGTCCCCACGGGGGTTCGGTCGTAGGCTCCTGTGGCCTGCGGCGCAAAGCGGTCCATGTCGGGCGAGCATGCGGTGAGCAAACTTGCAGCAGCGCCAGCCATTGCGACGCGAAGCAAAATCCGATTTTCGGGCGGCCGGGATGAACGCATAACGCTAACTCGCACGAGGCATTTGAATTTCACCCATTAGACGCCGTGCGAGTTAAGGGAGGGTTTATGATGAACGGAATCTTCTGCACAACCCGAAAAAAAATCTCCAAACGGGGCGCCCGGGCATTGGCGCGAATAGTCAACTTTCCGCTTTCAACCATTCAAGATTTACATGAACTATTTGAAATAATGATATGTAAAAATTATGTTTTTCTCGAAAACAGAACAATCTGTCTCGCGGTTCATAAATGACGCGAAAGTCCCTCCAGGGCTGGAGTCAGCCGCACGGGGACAATGAAACTTTCGACAAACCCGGTGTCGCCTCTGTCATAGCGGACGACCAATCCGGGCGGTTGCGTACTGCTAGCCGGCCGGCCGACGACCATGCGTCCTCCCGGCGCCAGCTGCGACGCGAGCACTTCGGCTTCGTTTCCGAGGCTCAAATGAACCAGTATCCGGTCGAACCGGCCTTGCGTAGCGGCGGCAGCAAAGCCGTCAGCCCAGAGAATTTTGACATTGTCCGCGCCGATGGCCGCCAAGCGTTCCTGCGCTTCGACCGCGAGCGACCGGTAGCGCTCGAACGACACGACTTCCTTCGCCAGTCTGGACAAGATGGCGGTGGCGTAGCCGGAACCCGCTCCGATTTCCAGGACCCGCACGCCCGGTCCCAATTCGAGCGCCTCCATCGTCCGGGCGACAACGAACGGGTCCGGCATGACCTGGCCGCAGGCGATCGGAAGCGCGATGTCGCGCCAGGCCAGATCGGCGTAACGCCGAGGCACGAACTTTTCCCGCGGTACCGTTTCCAGCGCGCGCAAGACATTGACATCGGCCACGCCCCGCTCGCGGAGCTGGAGAATGAAGGCCATGCGCGCTTCGCCGGCAGCCGATGCAGCGAGGGGACGATCGCCGGATTGACCCGCCCCGCCCTGCCCCGTGGCGCCGCCTTCGCTCATCCGCCGAATGCCTTCGTCAGTGACCCGGCCAGTTCGTGCGCTGTCATGTCGACCTGCAGAGGCGTGACCGAAATGCGGTTGGTCGCCAGCGCCTCGAGATCGGAGCCGGCCGGCGGAGTACCGGTAAGGCGTTGAAAACCAATCCAGTAGTAGGGGTTGCGCCGGCCGTCGAAGCGTTCTTCCACCCGCAAAAGGGTGTCCCGTTTGCCCTGGCGGGTGACGGATACCCCCTCGACTTCGCCGGCGCTGCAGCGGGGAAAGTTCACGTTGACCAGAGTATTGGGCGCAATGCCGGCCTTGAGTATCCGGCGAATGACGTCCGGGGCGTGGGTCCTTGCGCAATCGAACGGGACTGCATTGTGGCCACCAGGCGCATAGGACTGCGACAGGGCAATCGATGGAATGCCGAGGATAGTGCCCTCCATTGCACCCGCGATAGTGCCCGAATATGTGACATCCTCGGCAACGTTGTGGCCCCGATTGACTCCGGAGAGCACCAGATCGGGCTTGCGGCCGTCCAGAATCTTGTGAATGGCCATGATCACGCAATCGGTCGGCGTACCCTTGACTGCGAAATGGGAGGGCGAAATCTCGCGCAGCCGCAGCGGATCGTTCAGCGTCAGCGAATGGGCGACGCCCGACTGGTCGGATTCGGGCGCAACGATCGTCACCTCATCTCCGATATCGCGCGCAATGGCTTCCAGAACCGCCAGCCCCGGCGCATGAATGCCGTCGTCGTTGGTGATGAGAATATGCATCGAATCCTCTGGCTTATTCGCCAGCGATTTCTAGCAGCATTTTGCGGCTTTGGCATTGCGGCGATCACGGCCAGTCTGCTCCTCCCGAGAAAACAAAACCGGCGGCCCGAAGGCCGCCGGTTGATGCAAGAGCGCCGAAACTCAGTATTTGGCGACGACCGGGCCGGCCGGACCGCCGAAACGGTAGCTCACGCCGATGCGGAAGGCATTGTCCTTGTAGGTGTCACGTATGCGCACGGCCGGCGCGAACACGGCCGGCAAGGCCGAGTTTTTGGTGCCGAAATCGCTGTAGCGATACTCGCCGCGAACGGTCCAATTGTTCGTGACAGCATATTCGACACCTGCGCCGACGGTCCAGCCCATGCCGTTGCCACTAAAGCTATGCCACCGGGCGCCGTCAAATGTACCGGCTTCGTGGTTCGTAAAGGCCGCACCACCGGTTACGTAGAGGAGAGCACGGTCGAAAGCGAAACCTGCACGCAGCCGTGCAGAGCCGCGAAACGATTCCCGGGCCCGCGTACCGCTAGCGAACAGATCGGTGTATTTGACTCCCGACAGTTCCGCGTCCAGTTCGACACCGTAGACGAGCGCGCCGGATTGAAAGTTGTAACCGGCGTGAATGCCGCCAACCATGCCCTTGGGCTTGAAATTGCCTGCGCCGGCAATCGCCCCGGCCGCTGTATAGCCGGCGATGTTGCTGCGGCCCCACACATATCCGGCCTGAGCGCCGACATAAAAACCTTCCCAGGTGAAGATCGGAGAAGACATCGGCGCCGGCGCAACCGCACCGCCACGGCCGGGAAGATCGGCGGCAATGGCCGAACCTGCGAGAGCAAGAAAAGCGCTCGCGGATACCAGTAATCTCTTCATTAATACCCCCTAATTCAGTATCGCGTTTTGTTCACCAGTCCCGGAACTAGCGGACACTGTGCGTCGCCGCTGCCGGAATGCGGCAATCGATAGTCCGGCTGGCCCTGGCTAACAACTGAAACGGAAGCATTACGACGCGTAACTGAGACGCTTTCGCAATCTGGGTGTCATTTTAGCAACACACTGTTTTCACTAAATTCAAAGAGGAAAATCCTAAGTATATGCGGATACGGGATTATTCATAAGCGTTAGTGTTTCGCAGCAAATCGCGCCCCTTCGCCCACAACAGGCGATTATATCCATTCGCGCCTATGCTGCCGTCGCGCGACAGCGCTCCGCGTTTTGCCCGCAATGGCGCCCCGCTCCGGAATGAGCGATCGCCAGCAAAGCGACGATTACTCGAACGCTTTCGCCGCTTTGTCGACGATGGCTTTCGGCGTCTGGACAATGGCGTCCGAAATGGCCTGAATTTCCTTTCCCGGCACAGGGTTCAGGATCAGGCCGCGTTTCCGGGCGATTGCCATGATCTCCGGGTCCTTCACCACTTTGTCGAAAACCGACCGAAGGTAGGCGATGCGCTTTTCCGGAACTCCGGGAGGCGCGGTCAGCGCCCGGCCGATGGCGGTCCCGCCGCTGATAAACTCGATGGCCTTCTTGTTGTCGGGATCGGTGACAAGTTCCTGCAAGAGCGGAACGTTGGGCAGCTCTGCATCGCGTTTCAGGCCGATCTGGAAAACCGGGACGTACTCGCCCTTGGCAATGCGATCGACGTGCGACACGCGCCAGGCTGTCCAGCCCAAGCCGCCAACCTGGGCTTCCTTGCGTTCAAGCGCCAGCTTGATGCCGCCCGCTCCGCGGTAGCCCGGCACGATCTTGAAGTTGAAGCCGGCCAAGACCTTGGCCGCAGCCGGAAACTGATAGCTCTGGGCGCTTTTTCCGGAGGCGGCGACTATTGTCTCCTGTTTGCGCATGTCGTCGATGGTCTTGGCCGGCGTGTCGCCGCGGCGCAGAATAAGCGAATTGATCGGCGTCATCGAACCAATGTAGTTGAGCTTGCGGACGTCCCAGGGGGCCTTTTTCGGGTCCATCAACTGAAAGTTGGCGATTGTATCAGGCAGCACGCCCAGCGCCGTCCCGTCCTTGGCGCTCTGGCTGTAGAAATAGCTGGTGGCGATGAGGCCGCCGCCGCCCGGCTTGTTTTCGACGATCACGGCATCCAGGCCAGGGATCCCCTTCTTGAGCATGTCGGCAGCCAGACGCGCATACAGATCGTAGGAGCCCCCCGTCGGAAAGCCGGACATGATGCGGATGGTTTTTCCCTTGTAGAAAGCCGCCTCGTCCTGCGCCGCAGCCTGCCCGGCAGGCAGAAAGCCCGCAGCAAGAGCCGCAATCGCTGCAAACCGTGTGATCTTCGACATGGATCTCCCTCCCGTGTTCCGGTTGATTTTGTTTTGGCCTTGTAGCACGTGATTTATTCGGCGTCCGCACCCAGAATGCGCCGGGCGTCTGCGAAGAGCTGGTCAAGGCCGAATTTCTCCGGAATCAGCTTCTGGTGATGCGCCAGATCGACAACGACCTGTAAAGACGGCGAAATCGCCTCGATACCAACGGGGCGCAGGTCGGGCTGGGATGGATCGGCAGGCGCCTGCGCCTTGGCCTGGCGGAACAGGGCATAGATTTCGCGCACAAGCTCGGGGCGCTCCTGCGCCAGCTTCTGCGTCACAACGAGCATGTGATTGATCGGGATCAGCCCGGTGCGGTCGAAATATGCGCGGCCGGCTGTTTTTGCATTCGGAATGACAGCCTTGATTTTCGGGTCGTCCGGCAGATCGTTGCCCAGAATTCCCGCGTCGACCCCGCCGGACATGAGCATCGGCAGGAGTTTCGTCCCTTCCGGCGCACGGGTGACGAAGGACGGTTCGCTGTATTCGGCCAGATGCCCGCCCTCGAAAGTTATCCAGTTGATCGATTCGAGGTCGAGGCCGTGTTCGGTGGCAAGGATGTTGCGCACCCAGGCGCCGGTCGTCTGCGAATAGGCGCGCACGCCGACCTTTTTCCCCGGCAGTATCTCCGGTGTCAGTTCCTTGTGGAAGTCGGTGTTGTAGACGATACAGGGGTGCTGAAACCGCGCGGCGAGCACAATCGGCAGAAGAACCAAAGGTTTGCCGTAGGTCTTCGCCTGCAAATACGTGAAGACCGCCATTTCGCTGAAATCGTAGACCTGCCGCTGGGCCATCGGCTTGAAAGCATCATGGATAGGCTCGACCTCATGCCAGTCGACGGCCATGTGCGGAGACGTCAATGAGCCATCCAGCAATGCGCGGGTAGTCGGGTAGCGCTTGAGCGCTGCTTTCAATACGGGAATGTTTGCGGTCATTTCTGCAGGCTCAGGCAAGCGTGGGATAGAGGCGTTTGGCGGTGCCGGACAGGATTTCGGTCTGGTCGGCAGCGCTGGCGCTGGAAATCACGCCAAGCGCATCGCGCAGGATGTTGGCCAGCGTGTCGTCGTGGGCGGGGAAATTCGAGCCCCACAACATGCGCTTCGCTCCGAATTTTTCCAGAATCATGGCCATGAAGCTCTTGGCGTCGGCCTTGCCGGAGTGGCATTGCTCGACGGTACGGCTGGTGAGCTTGAGATAAACGTTCGGATATTTGGCAAGCGTCAGCAGCGGCGCGGCGGCGGCATAGGGCGGGCCGTCGTCGAGTGTGACTCGCGCGAGATGGTCGAGCAAAAAGTCGGTCTGCGGAAAGGTGCTGACGATCTTTTCCAGCATTGGCACACCCTTCAGCGTCATCTGCATGGCGACCGGCAATTTGCGCTTACCCGCCTCCGCCCAGACCGGATAGGCCGCCTCGTCGTCGAGCCATGTCTGCTGACCGGGCATGGTGGTGCCGGTCGTGAAGACGCGCATGCCTGTCATGCCGCGCGAGGTCCAGTGTTCGATATGTTTCAGGGCGGCAGGATCAAGCGGATCGATGGAAAAAACCCCGGTCAGGCGGCCGGGAAAGCGCGCGATGGAATCGGCGACATAGGAAGAATCGTGGCCGTAGGCGGTCGAGGCCTGCACGACAGCCGCCTTGGTTACGCTGGCTTCGTCCATGGCAGCGATCAATTGTTCCGGCGTCAGACTGCGCTCGGACGACCAGTCGCTCTGCTTTCCACCCAGCGGGGCAAGGGGATACTTTTCGCGATCCGGCGAAATGACGTGGCAATGGACGTCGATGGCCTCCGGATTCATGCGCGTTTCCCCCTCTGGCAGTTTGTGACCGGTGTTAGGATATGCGCCCTGCTATGGCAAGTTGCCCGGCGCAGCGGCGTGCCTGGCAAAACAAAACCGGCGATCCGAAGACCGCCGGTTTCCATTTGCTTCTCAGCCATTATCGGGGGCGGGATATCAAGCGGGTAAAGGCTCGACACTTGCCCCGGTAGGTGACTCAGTACTTGGCGACGACCGGAGCGGCCGGGCCGCCGAAGCGGTAGGTCAGACCACCCATGAAGCGATGGCTGTCGACGCGGTGCGAGACGGACAGCGGAGCGAAGTTGACGAGGCCGTCGTTCTTCGTGCCGAAGTTCGTGTAGCGGTATTCGACGCGGGCCGACCAGTTGGCGTTGAACGCATAGGCCATGCCGGCGCCGACGGTCCAGCCGAGACGGCTGCTGTCAGAGGTCTGCGACGTGGCGAACAGGTTGTAGCGCGCATCGACGTTCGCCAGCGTGCCGCCAGCCAGTACGTACAGAAGGGCGCGATCGAAAGCGACGCCTGCCTTGGCAACCAGACCGACCTGATAGGTCGAACGGACGCGGACGTTGCTCGGCGGGCCGAAGACGAAGCCGCCGATGGCGTTCGTGGTCTTCGAAGTGTTGAAAATGTTGGCGTCGGCTTCAACACCGAGAACCAGCGAATTCATCTGCCAGTTGTAACCGGCATAAACACCGCCGATAGCCGAATTTGCGCTGTAGCTCTGCGACGCGCCGATGAAGGCCAGCAGCGGAACGGAGGCCTTGTCGCGGTTCTGGATGTAGCCGATCTGGCCACCGACGTAGAAGCCGGTCCAGTCGTAGCCGACGGAATAGGCGGGAGCCGGAGCCGGAGCGGCGTCGCGGGCGGGAAGATCGGCAGCAACAGCGGCGCCGGTCAGGGCAAATGCCGCGATAGCGGTCGAGATTACAGTTTTCATCGTTTGCTCCAGTTTCTATTCGAATGCCGTTCGCGGCAGATGACTGCCGTCGATACGACGAAGGTCTTCTTCACAGGGGGCACCTGCCGGATGGCAGGATGTCGGGAAGTAAGCTGCCGGGTTGTCCGGCCGGTGCGAAGGGTGTCCTTTCGCGCCGGCGGAGAACTCCGAAGGCATGCGCTCACTTAGATCGGCAAATTTTTTTGCACAACAGCATGACCGGCACGAAACCGCCGCAACCGCGATCTTGTCGGCAGCCGTGGCAAAATTGCATCACTTAATCCAATGAAATTGATCGCAATCAGACCAATTTTACTGTCGCTGCGATGCTCCCGCGGATATGCCGGATTGTCGCCACAATTGACAGTGTTTGCGCTTGCGCTCCTTACGGCATGTTGCGCCGCAACATAGAACAGGTTGCGCGCTTCAGACTGCGCTGCCGGGCAAATGCCGGTTGTCGCTCTGACGGATTCTGCCTCTTCGCGTGTCGCAGCGAAACGGGGGTCAAGCGTTCCGCGCGATGACCGCTTTGCCGCCCATGTAGCCACGCAAGGCTTCGGGGATCGTCACCGAGCCGTCGGCGTTCTGGTAGTTCTCGAGTATCGCCACAAGCGCGCGTCCGACCGCTACGCCCGAGCCGTTAAGCGTATGGACGAAGCGCGGCCCTTGCTCGCTGCGGTAGCGGGCGTTCATGCGCCGGGCCTGGAAATCGCCGCAGACCGAGCAGGAGGAAATCTCGCGATACTTCCCCTGCCCCGGCAGCCAGACTTCCAGATCGTAAGTCTTCCGCGAGGCAAAGCCCATGTCGCCGGTGCACAGCAGCATGACGCGATAGGGCAGACCGAGGCGCTTCAGGACTTCTTCCGCGCAGGCTGTCATGCGCTCGTGTTCGTCCAGCGCCTGTTCCGGCGTTGTGATCGACACCATCTCGACCTTGTGGAACTGGTGCTGGCGGATCATGCCGCGCGTATCGCGTCCCGCAGCGCCGGCTTCGGCGCGGAAGCAATAGGTGCCCGCCGTCATGCGCATGGGCAGCGCGCCTTCTTCGATAATGCTTTCGCGGACGAGGTTGGTGAGGGGCACTTCGGCGGTGGGGATGAGCCAAAAATGACGATTTTGCAGTGCGTTGAGTAACTGCGAATATCCCTCTTTGGGCAAAGCCATTTCTAGTTCTGACATCTGCTCCCAGAGATCATCTTCCTGAAAGTAACCAAGCTGCCCTGCGGTCTTGATTTTCGCGCTTAGGACCGGATCGACATGCGTGCTTGCGAATACAAAATCTGGGTAGTGATCTCTGTTAGCAACTTTAAATTGGTCAAATCGAAACTTCGGCAGTTGCGCCGTCCCGAACATGGCGTCGTCGCGCACCAGCAGCGGCGGGTCAACCTCCATGTAGCCGTGCTGGTCGACATGCAGGTCGAGCATGAACTGCATCAGCGCGCGCTCGAGCCTGGCAAGCTGGCCTTTCAGCACGACAAAACGCGAGCCCGAGAGTTTGGCCGCCGTCTCGAAGTCCATCATGCCGAGCGCTTCGCCGATGTCGAAATGCTCTTTCGGCGCGAAATCGAACTTCGGCAATTCGCCAACGACCCGCACTTCGACATTGCCCTCCTCGTCCGCGCCTTCGGGCACGTCCGGCAGCGGCGTATTGGGGATTTCGGCAAGGGCCGTGTTCAGCGCTTCGATGGCCGCTTTCTCCTCGGCCTCGAGTGCGCCCATCGAATCTTTCAGACTCGCGACTTCGGCCTTCAGCGCTTCGGCCTTTTCCTTGTCGCCGGACTTCATCGCCGCGCCGATCTCCTTCGAGGCGGCGTTGCGGCGTTGCTGGGCGTCCTGTGCTTTCGCGATGGCGGCGCGGCGGGTGTCATCGAGCGCCAGAAGCTGCGCACTCAAGGGCTCGAGCCCGCGGCGGCGGCGGCCTTCGTCGAAAGTCCCGGCGTTTTCGCGGATCCAGCGGATGTCATACATGAAAGGGTCTCAGCGGCTGATGGCGCGCTTCAGGCGCGGCCAGAATATGGTGCAGGCGAGCCCTGCCATTACCAGCGAACCGCCCGCCAGTTCAATCGGGGCTATGCGTTCGCCGAGGAATATCGCCCCCGCGACGACGCCGACCACAGGCACCAGCAGCGCGAAGGGTGCGACGTTGGCAGCCGGATAGCGGCTGAGCAGATGGCTCCACATGCCAAAGCAGAACAGCGTCGAAGGCCAGGCCAGAAACAGGACAATGGCGATAATCGACCATGAGGGAGGGCTGAGCGCGACGAACCCGGCGCGGCCGTCGAGTATCAGCGACAGGATAGCGAGGGGAATTGGCGAAGCAAGGCTCGACCAGACGATGAACGACAGCATGTCGATGCGCCCGGCCGCCTTGCCGATGACATTCGCAGCGCCCCAGCAAAAGGCCCCCGCCAGAACAAGGAGAAACGGCAGAAAGATCAGGTCGCCCAGCTTGTTCTGGCCGATCAGCACGACGCCGGCAAAGGCGATCAGCGCGCCGGCGATCTGATAGGCCTGCGGCTTCTCGCGAAAGACGATCACGGTCAGGATGATCGTGAAAAAGACCTGCGTCTGCACGACGATGGACGTCAGTCCGACGGAAATGCCCATCGCCATGGCCGAAAAGACAAAGCCAAACTGGCCGAGCCCGAGCACCAGCCCGTAGGCGATAACGATGGAAATTTTCGTGCGCGGCGCGGGAATGAAGAACACCGCCGGAAACGCCGTGAACAGAAACCGCATCGCCGTCAGCATCAGCGGCGGCAGTTCGGCAACGCCGTATTTCACCGGAATGAAGGCGATGCCCCAGATTACGGCGACAAGCACGGCATAGAACTGGTCGCGAAGGGGCATTGCGAAAACCGGTTGGGAAGGCGTCGCCAGTGAGCGGGCGATTGCATCCCCTCCTACCGCATGCGCCCGCGCCATCAAAGCGGTCCGAAAACGATCTGCAAAAGAAAACCGCCCCCGCGGCGTGTGCGGGGGCGGTTCAGGATGGTATCCGGTGCTGCGACTATTCGCCGGGCGCGCCGTTGGCGGCGGTGCCGGCAGCTTCATCCTTCGCCGCCGCTTGCGCCCTTCCCCTCTCGATGATCTTCACCGAATAGATCGAGGCTTCGTAGAGAAGGATCGCAGGCACAGCGAGCGCGAACTGGCTGAACACATCGGGCGGCGTCAGTACGGCGGCCACCACGAAGGCCAGAAAGATCGCTATCCGGCGCTTGGCCTTCAGAAAGTCCGACGTCACCACGCCGATCTTGCCGAGCAGCGTCAGCACCACCGGAAGCTGGAAGGTGATGCCGAAGGCGAATATCAGCGTCATGATGAGCGACAGATATTCGCTGACCCGCGGCAGCAGTTCGATCTGAGCCTTGCCGGCCCCCTGGTTCTGCTGCATCGACAGAAAGAACTTCAGCAGATTGGGCATGACCAGGAAGTAGACCATTGCCGCACCAAGAGCGAAGAAGACAGGCGTTGCGACCAGATAGGGCGCAAACGCAGCTTTCTCGTGCTTGTAAAGTCCCGGCGCGACGAAGGCGTAGATCTGGCCGAAGATGACCGGACAGGCCGCAAAGGCCGCCGCGAACATCGCAACCTTGATCTGCGTGAAGAAGAACTCCTGCGGCGCGGTGTAGATCAGCTTCGCGTCGGGACCCGCCACCGTAGTGTAGGGCACGACGAGGATGTTGTAGATGTCCTTCGCAAAGAAGAAGAACACCACGAACATGATGAAGAAAGCCGCGACAGCCTTGACCAAACGCGAACGCAATTCGATCAGGTGCTCGATCAAAGGGGCTTTCGAGTTCTCGATATCGGTGTCGGTCACGGCGGTCAGCCCCCTGCAGCAGTCGGTTTGCCGTCGCCAAGATGCGGTTCGGCCGCGACGGAATCGGCCCTATCGGGATCGGGTTGCGCTCCGGTCGTAACCGGCAGGCGTTTGGCGGGCGCCGATGCGCGCGGCGCCGAGGGCTCGCGGATAATGGCGTTGTCGGAGCTTGCTGTAGCGGTCTTTTCTGCTGCCGGGGTTTCACCGGGCGAGGGAAAGTCGATCAGTGCGCCGTCCGGATCGTCGCCGTATTCCGGATTCTTGATCTCAGCCTTCTTCGGCGCGCCATGCACCGCCTCGCGAATTTGCTGTTCGGCGTCGTAGGCCGGATCGTAGTCGATCTCGACGCGCGCCTTGTCGGCGACCTCGTTCAGCTCCTTCTTGATGTCCTGAACTTCCGACTGCTCGACAGCAGTATTCAGTTGTTCCTGGAAGTCGCTCGCCATCCGGCGCACCTTGCCGACCATCTGGCCGAACTGGCGCAACAGGCCCGGCAATTCCTTCGGGCCGATGACGATCAGTGCGACGAGACCGATGACAAGAAATTCAGCCGCGCTAAAGTCGAACATGGCAGTACGGGTCCATCTGGATGGTCTGCGCCGGAGGCAGCCGGCGAAACTGGAGCGGTTGCCGCTCTTCAGAAACGGATTTTACCCGTGGATCTTTACAGGTGCGAAGTCTTTATCCTTCGCTTGCCGGCCTGTCCCGGCGCCGCACGGAGCGGCTCTGCTGCCCGGAGAGCGGGAGCAATCGGCCTGATCGGTTTTTCCGTCAAACCGGGCAGCAGCAACGCTTGAAAGCACTGCGTCCCGTTTCTGGCAGGCCGGTGAGTCTGGCTGCGGCGGACGAGGCCGCCGCACCCATCAGCCTGCTTTCTGGCTCTGCGGCTGTTCCTCGGCGACCTTCGCGGCGGCCTGCTGTTCGATGGTCGCCGGCTTGGCGTCCGCCTTGGCCGTCTCTTCCGGTTCGTCCTGCATGCCCTTCTTGAAGGATTTGATGCCCTTCGCGACGTCGCCCATGATGTCGGAAATCTTGCCCTTGCCGCCAAACAGCAAAAGCGCGATGCCGCCGACAACGAGCCAGTGCCAAATCGACATACTGCCCATGAAAACCTCCTTGCAGTTTGGCCGGGGCCCTCCCCGTCCGCTATGACGTGAACCTATGAGACCGGCGCGTCAAAAACAAGAAGGCAAAAAGGGGGACTTAGTGCATCCGGGGGCCGAAAACCTCGCGAAAATGAATAAATTTTCATGTTCCGCGGCGATTCTGACCGAAAATGCCGTTATCCTTCCCGGCCTGCTTCGGACGCTTCGGGCGGCTCGCCGCTTGCGGCCTCCACGCGGCTTTCGTCCGCCACTTCGTCGCCGGTGTCGAGGACCGAAGCGGGCGCGCCTTCCGGCAGCGCAGATTCGTCATCGAGATGCGCCTCGGGAGCGCCGGACATTTCGCTGTCGTCGGGCGAGATGCCGACCGCTTCGGCCGCACCGGCATCCCGATATTCCGGGTCGTCATCTTCGGCTTCGCTGCCTTCGGCTGACTGCTCTGCCTCGGCCTGCGCCAGCGCAGCAGCTTCCAGATGCGCCGCTTCGTCCTGTTCGATGAGCGCGAACATGTCGCCGTCTTCCAGCGGGTCTTCGTCTTCGGCAAGATCTGCGTTGTCGCTCGGCGTCGGTACGCCGAACCCCGGCGGCAGGCGGCCATCGAAAAGGCCTGCGCCCTTGAGTTCGTCCAGACCCGGGAGATCGGTGATCTGTTCCAGTCCGAATTGCAGCAGAAATTCTTCCGTCGTACCGTAGGTGACCGGGCGGCCAGGCGTTTTGCGGCGGCCGCGCAAGCGCACCCAGCCGGTTTCTATCAGTACGTCGAGAGTGCCCTTGGATATCGCAACGCCGCGGATTTCCTCGACGTCTGCGCGCGTTACTGGCTGGTGGTAGGCGACGATGGCAAGTGTTTCGAGCGCGGCGCGGGAGAGCTTTTTCTGCTGCGTCGTTTCGCGCGACAGCAGCCAGCCGAGGTCCGCTGCCGTCCGAAATGTCCATTTTTTCGCGACGCGCACAAGGTTGAAGCCACGGCCTTCGTAGTGGGTGCGCAGTTCCTGCATTACGTCGGCCAGTTTCAGGCCTTCCGGCAGGCGCTTGGCTAGCTCGCTCTCCTCGACCGGAGCGGTCGAAGCGAATATCAGCGCCTCGACAATCCGGCACGCTTCCAGCATCGCGTCATCTTGCGCGCCTTCCACCGCCACGTCTTCATCCTCGATAATGCGAGCAGCCTCTGCCACGTTTGATCCTTTCGACCGGTATACTTGCAAGCCCCGTCCGGTTTAAGGGCGATTACGGCGCGGCAACGGCGCTCACGCCGCTTCCTCCGTGCGGGATTTGATCCAGATTGGCGCGAAGGCCTCGTCCTGCCGGATAGAAAGCCTGCCTTCGCGCACGAGTTCGAGCGATGCGACAAAGCCGGACGCCCGCACCGTCTTGCGCATCTGCGGCTCCATCGCATACTCGGCGAGATATTTGTCGAGAACCGTCCATTCGATGGCGTATCCGGCCAGACGCTCCATCGCCGCGCGCGCCTCCGGCAGCGTCCAGACAATACGCTTTTTGAGAACGACGCGCGAAAGCGCCTGCACCTGCCGCTGCTGGGCATAGGCTGTCAGCAGGTCGTACAGGGTCGCGCTGTATTGCGCGTGGCGGACGACGGAAATTCCCTCGGGTTCGCCGCGCAGGAAAAGGTCGCGGCCGAGTTGCGGCCGGTTCATCAACTTGTCGGCGGCGGCCCGAATGGCCTCCAGCCGGCGCAGGCGGTTGGCGAGCGCCGCGGCCAGATCGGCCGCCGCAGGTTCGTCCCCTTTCGGCTGCTCGGGCAGCAAAAGCCGGGATTTGAGATACGCAAGCCAGGCGGCCATGACCAGATAGTCCGCCGCGAGTTCGAGGCGCATCTTGCGGGCATGTTCGATGAAACCGAGGTATTGCTCAGCCAACGCAAGGACGGAAATCTTTGCCAGATCAACCTTTTGCCTGCGCGCGAGCTCCAGCAGCAGATCGAGTGGCCCCTCGAAGCCGTCGACATCGACCAGAAACGCCGGCTCGCTGTCGCCGCGGTCGATCTCGCCGGCAACCCCTGAATCTTCTTCGAACGGCAACTCGGCCATACGCGAATCACTCCTCCATCGCCCGCGCGTCCGCGAACTCGACGGAATGTGATCGCTCTAGCCCTGCATCGCAAGCGCTGCGTCCAGTCTGGCCGCGGCTTCCACAGAATCAATCCATTCAGGAGGCTCTGCGATCATGTCAAGCGCCCTCTCGGCCCTTTCGCCCCGCTTTCCATCAAGCCAGGGCGCTGCCGAGGCGACCTCCGCCGCTTCGGCAAGGTCCGGGCTGCAATGCAACGCAAGGTCGAGCCCGGCTGCGAACAGCGCTTCGGTTTTCTCGCGGAACGAGCCCGAAAGCGCTTTCATCGACAGATCGTCGCTCATCACCATGCCGTCGTAGCCGATCTGGCCGCGGACGATCCGGTCGATGACGATGGGCGAAATCGTGGCCGGGCGGGCCGGATCGATAGCCTCGTAGACGACATGGGCGCTCATCGCCAGCGGCATGTCCGCCAACGACTGGAAAGGAATGAAATCGCTGCGCTCGAGCTCCTGAAGAGGCGCAGAAACGCGGGGAAGCTCCTTGTGACTGTCGGCTCCGGCACGCCCGTGTCCAGGAATATGCTTGATCACCGGCAAGACGCCGCCGCGCAGGAGCCCTTCGCAGGCGGCGCGGCCGAGCGTGGCCACAGTCTGCGGGTCTTTCGCATAAGCGCGGTCGCCGATGACATCGTGGGCGCCTGGAACCGGCACGTCGAGCACTGGCAGGCAATCGACATTGATGCCGGCCTCGCGCAGATCGCGGGCGATCAGTGCTGCGCCGAGGCGGGTTATTTGCGCCTTGCCGTCTTCGCCGAGACCGCCGAGGCCATTGAATACGGCGGCTGGGGGATAGGCGCGCCATTCGGGCGGGCCCATGCGCTGGACGCGCCCGCCCTCCTGATCGATGAGAACCGGCGCGTTGTCACGGCCGACAAGCTCGCGAAACATTGCCGTAAGCTTGCGAAGCTGGGCGCGATCGGAGACGTTGCGCTTGAAGAGAATAAGGCCCCAGGGCTGACTCTTCGCGATGAATTCCCGCTCGTCCGCGGTCAATTCGAGACTTGCGCAGCCAAGGACGAAAGCACGGGCGGGTTTTCTCATGACAATCCTGCTGACGGGCGACAGACAAGCAAAAGCTCCGGACGCGGTGTATCGCCCGGAGCTTTACGGGATAAGGATGTTCCTAATTGCGAGCGACGAAGCATTTGCCGCCGCGGGACTGCAAGCCGGAGCACATTTTCGCCGCAGCTTCCCGGCTCAGGCCATTGACGCGCACGCGATAGACTGTCCGGTTGCCGACCACGGCCTTCTGGATCGAAGGCGAACGGCCGCCCAGCACCGCAGCGTAGCGCTGACGCGCGTTGCCGGCGACCTGACGCGCGGCCGATTCCTGCGCCGGCGCCGCGAGTTGAACGGCGTAACCGCCGGCAGCGGACGATGTAGCCCTGTTGCGAATATTCTTCGGTGTCAGATCAATGGCTGCGGTGCGATTTGCCGGAGTTGGCCGCGCGGCAGCACCCTCGCGTGGAGCGGGCGCTGCACGGGCCGGACGGGGAGCCGGACGCGCCGCTACACGCGATGTCGTCTTCGGAGCAGCCTTGGGAGCGGCTGCCTTTTGACGCGGCGGCGCGATTGCAGGACGCTCCGCCGGCGTCGCTTCGTCGGCCTCGGGGACGCTTGGCAGAGCCACTGGACGAACCGGACGGCTCGGCGCTGGAGCCATCGCGGAGCCAGCGGACGGAACGGAGGCGGTCGGATCGATGAGAGAGCCGTCGGGACGGACCATAACGGTGCGCACCTTGCGCGGCTCAGGGAAATACCCCGTCGCGCTGCGGGGCGCACCAATCGCAGGGTTTCTGCTTGCAATTGGCTGGGCAACATTCTTATCAGCGAGATTGAGCTTCCTGCTCAGCTCTTCTTCCTTGATCCGGCGGGCGGCTTTCGGCTCGGCCGGGACCTGTGCAAGGTCGACTGGCTGTTCGTCGTTCGTAACGACATTGCTGGATTTGGCTCCAGAATTATTCGGTTGCAAAATCGATACGCTACGGACCGGCTTGGTGACCGCACCTCCGTCTTCAGCCTTTACTTTGAGCTTTTCCGTCGCGGCCGTAATGGTCGGCACGCTACC
>JBFWRC010000010.1:0-121368 GCA_050249115.1 Beijerinckiaceae bacterium | reverse complement strand
TGCAGCAGCTCGCGCTTGCGCGTCGGGCTCAGCGACGGGATCGCCAGAAACACATCCCGCACCCCGTAGTCCTGGATCAGCTTGTCGATCGCCTCGCGCGGCCGTACCGGACGTCCTTCGACAATCGAGTTCTTGATCGATTTGTCGTCGTCGACGAAGGCCACGGGCGTGTACTCGTCGGAAACTTTCAGGGCCGCCAGCAATTGCATGCCTGCCGCTCCGGCCCCGAAAATGACCACGGGCTTGCGGATGCGCCCCTCGTTCAGAATCGATTCGTAGACCGCACGCGCCAGCCAGCGGCCCATGACCAGAAGCAGAACGGCCACCAGCACGAAAATGATCGGCGTCGAGCGCGGCAGGAAAAACGAAGTGAAGAAGTAACCGGCAGCCGCAAGCAATATCGCGTTGATGGCCGTCGCCTGGATAATCCGGAAACTGTTGCGTAGCCCGAGCGAGCGCAGCAGCAGCTTGTAGACGCCCATCTGGTAGAAGACGACGAGGCTGACAAGCGGCAGTACAATCAATGCAAGCCAGCCGTTCCGCCAGACGTTATCGGGCCATAGTTCGCCAATCCGAAGCGCCACGGCGAGCCAAAGCGAAAAAGCAACGACAAGCGCATCGAACAGCATCAGTCCGAACCGCTTTTGCGACCGCGACAATTGTCCGACAAAAGCTGCGATTCGAAGGGAGGCCGAATCTTTTTCGCTTTCGCTCATTGACCTGAGGTACCTGTTGGTTGTCTTTGCCGGACGAAATCGGCCGGTATTGTCTGACAAAACTGACGTCGTCGCGGATCGCGAGATTCCCGAGCGGGCAACGCGCTGCGTTTTCGCAAACTGTCTCGAAGAATCCAAGCGTTAGCGCAACGTAAACGCAATACCATATTTGCAACGCTTTACCAGTCGCCCCTCCGGTTTGAAAGCCATTGTGTGTTTTTGGGCAAAAGGTGTTGGCATGATTGACGCTGAGCCTGCGTTCGAGCACCGGCCGCCATTCCGCGAGCAGCGCTTGCCGCGCCGGTTGGGACGGAATAGACGTCCACCATAAAATCCGAATCGTTTTCTGGCCGCCCCAGGCTGCCGGCGCGGTAAACCGGGAGGCATACATGAACATCAAGGCGTCCGTCGGGCAGGCATCCAACGTCGAGCAACAAGTCGCGCTGCTCAAACGTCAGGTCTCGGCCTGCACTCTCATCCTGAACGCGGAGAATATCCTCGGCTATTCCGGCCATGTCAGCGCCCGTCTGCCAGACGGCAAGAGCTTCCTCATCCAGCCGATCGACACGCCGCGTTCGGATCTTAAGCCCGAAGACCTGATTACCTGCGATCTCGATTGCAGGGTTCTGGCCGGCCCGGAAGGCGAAAAACCGCCTGCCGAGACCGCCCTGCACGCCGAAATATTCCGTGCCCGGCCCGACATCATGTCCGTCGCCCATTTTCATCACGACATGACCAATTCTTTCACCCTGGTCGAAGGCGCGGCGATGGTTCCGGTCAAGAACCATGCGATCCGGTGGAAAGATGGCATTCCGGTTCATCCCGATCCTGCTCATGTTGCGAGCGCGAAGCAGGGAGCGGCTGTCGCCGCGACACTGGGCGATTGCCACGCGATGCAAATTCGTGCGCATGGCCAGATCGTTACCGGAGAAAGCGTTCCGGCCGTGCTCACCGATTCGGTGCATTTCGTCGAAAACGGAATCGCCCAATACAATGCGATGGCGATAGGCAAGCTAAAGCCCCTGTCGGCGGAAGACATCGAAAGCTTCAGCCGGGAGTTCAAGCGGCAACGCCACATCGACAAGCTTTGGCGCTATTACGTTGGAAACATGCGGAAAGCAGGCATTGTCCCGGCGGATTGGGAGTTGGGTTAGGGCGGCTTGCAGCAGCTTCGTTAACCTCCAGAAAGCCGCATCTTAACCATTTGCTTACCATCCCACCTTATTGTCCTGCTGAGTAGCGGGCGGATGTCCCCTGCTGCTTGGCGAACTGCCGGCTGCCTCCCAGGGGGCGGGCGCCGCATTGCCACGAAAGACATTGAAGGCGGAATTTGGAGCAAATCATGCGGGCCAGGGGCAGCCAGGTTATTGCTATTGCAGCGATATTACTTTCCACATTGACTCAGGCGCACGCTGGCGCAGCAATCGTCAGTCACGAAGGCGTCGTCATGGTCAACAACGGTTCCGGCTACCGGCCCGCGTCCGGTTCCATGTCGCTGGTCACCGGCGACCGGGTTCTGGTGACGCCGAAGTCGAAAGCGCTGCTCGGCTATGCGGATGGCTGCATGGTGCCGGTCAACGCAGGGCGGCTTGTCACAATCTCCAGGGTTTCACCCTGCTCGGTCAAGGCTGCCTGTACGGCGCAGACCGCGGGGGCGTGTTCGTCGGTTCTTGCAAACGGTTTTGGAAGCGGAACAGGGCTGGTAGGCGGCGCTCTGCCGGCAGTGGGGACGGCGCTTGGCGTCGGCGTGATCACCAGCACAATTATTTCGTCTTCGCAAAGTGGTGGCGACAAGACGCTGGCCGTAAGCCCGTAGCGGGCAGGAATTTCAGCTCAAACAATCGGAAAGGGCGGCGTGAGGCCGCTCTTTTTTATACTGTGGATGGTACCGGCTCCGGGGCGGTCACGCCGCGCGGACGCGCGAGGAATCTTCCATCGCCACGCATTTCTCCGGATTGATGCGCATGTGGACCGTCTCGCCTTCGCCAGCGGACAGGGACGGGTGGGTGCGCGATTGCAGCATCGCGGATCCGCTCTTCACCTGCACGTCGACAAAATCGCCGAGAAACACTGTCGCATCGATAACGCCGTCGTAGACGTTGGCTCCGTTTTCCGCGGCCAGCGGAACAGCGGAAAGTTCGATGTCTTCCGGCCGGATTGAAATCGAGACGTTCATGCCGGGTGCGAGCTTTTCGTCAGAAGCCACGGTCATTGCGCCTATAGGGGTATCCACCGCGAAGCGCCCGCTCCCGGACTCGCCTTTCACGGCGCCATCGAGAAAATTCGTCGTGCCGATAAAGTCGGCCACAAACTTCGTCCGCGGATGGTCGTAGATGGCCTTGGGCGAGCCGATCTGCACGATCCGCCCTTCGCTCATGACGGCAATCTCGTGGCTGAGTGCCAGTGCCTCGCCCTGGTCGTGGGTAACGTAAATCGTGGTCAGCCCGTTATCGCGCTGGATGCGTTTGAGTTCGAAACGCATCGCCTCGCGCAGTTTGGCATCGAGGTTCGACAGCGGCTCGTCCAGCAGCAGAAGTTCCGGTTCCATCACAAGGGCGCGGGCCAGGGCCAGCCGCTGCTGCTGCCCGCCCGACAGGCGCGTGGCGTCCCGCTCGGCCAGATGGTCGAGCTGAACCGCGGACAGAACGCCCATGACCTTGTCCCGGATCGCCTGCTTCGAAGGCCGGTCCTTGCGCACTTCCAGCGGGAATGCGGCATTCGCGAAGACGGTCATGTGCGGCCAGATGGCGTAGGATTGAAACACCATGCCGAAATTGCGCCGGTTCGGCGGGATGAAAATGCCCTTGGCGGAAGAATAGACGATCTTGGAATTGACCTCGATCTCACCGGTCGTGGGCCGCTCAAGCCCGGCAATCGAGCGCAGCGTCGTCGTCTTGCCGCAACCGGAGGGGCCCAGAAGCGTGAAAAACTTGCCCTTGGGAACTTCGAACGAGACGTCCTGCGCCGCTTTGACGGGCGGTCCCTTCTGGGTCTGATATTCGGTATTGAGCGATCTGACGCTGAGCATCGCGCTTGTTCCTCCCATTTTGGGAGCATTTATGCCGGGCTTCAGCCCCGGGGGCAAGAGAGGTGCGCGGGCTTAATCCGCCCCGGCAAAAGCCTGGCCCTTGAAAGCGGGCACCACTTCCCTGCCGAACAGGTCGATCGACCTTTGCACCATGTCTCTCGGCATCTTTCCGATTTCGTGGTTGCAGCAGAAAATGTCGTAGCCGATGCGCGCCTGGCTTTCCTGCAGCTTCCGGATGACCGTCTCCGGCGAGCCGACTACGGCAAGGCCGCTGTCGAGATTGAACTGGTAGTCCTTCATCGAGCGGGCGATGGCCTCCCCGCGCGCCTTGTCGTCCGGCCGCTCGCTGTCACGGCCCATGCCGCGCGCATGCGTGCCCCAGCCGATGCGCGTGCGCTCGATGGGGCCGCCGCCAACCGGCACCGCGCCGCCTTCGCGGGCGACGAGATATTGCTTTGCCTCTTCGTGCGCCTTCTCGTCGGTTTCCGCCACATGCACCTGCCGCATCAGGAATATCCGCGGCATGGGGCCTTCGTGATTGCAGCTTTTCCAGACATTGCGGTAGTGATCGAACTTGCGCGCGATAACTTCGTCCGTGTCGAGGTTTTGCGCGACGTGGTAGTTGTTCTTCGCCGCCCATGCGAGCGCCATGTCGGAGTGAACGGCGGCCCAGATGGGTGGATAGGGCTTCTGGAACGGATGCGGCTGCGGCAGGGCCTCGTCGAACTTGTAAAATTCGCCGTCGAAGGTCACCTCGTCCTGCGTCCACGCCATCTTGATGATCTTCAGCGCTTCTTCGGACATTGCGGCGCGCTTGTAGAAGTCGACGCCCCAGCGGATGAACTCGTGTTCGTGCACGCCGATGCCCGAGCCGAATTCCACCCGGCCACGCGAGAGTTGATCCAGCATGGCCACATCCTGCGCCAGCCGGATCGGATGATGGAATGGCAATTGCCACATCATCGTCCCGATGCGCAGGTTGCTGGTTGCGCGGGCGATGGCAGTCAGAAATACAGTCGGCGCCGTTATCCGGCCTATCGGCGAATTCTGGTGCTCGATGACGAAATAGGAATGCCAGCCATCGCGGTCGAGTTGTTCGGCCAGCCGGATGTGCTCGTCATAGGTATCGGCCATGTCGACATCGCGGCTCGAATAGCCGCCAACGGCGTCCCACAGGGCGAAGTCGATTTTGGTCATGGTGCGTTTCCGGCCCGTTTTTTGTTATGGCGTTTTCGAGCGAAGTGGAATCCGGTTCGCGTGAAGAAAACGCGTCAAGACAAGAATCTGGATCATTCCGCCGTTTTCGTGAAACGGTGAAATGAACCGCGCCCGATTATTCGCGCCGGGAGCGGCTCCGCGCAAGCCTGTCCTGCCGCCTGCGGCTACATGTCCAGCACGAGCCGCGCCGATTTGGACCCCGAGCAGCAGATCATCATGGTCTTGGATTCTTCGCGTTCGCGGTCGGTCAGGATATTGTCGCGATGGTCGGGCGTCCCCGAAACGACGGCGGTCTCGCAAGCGCCGCACACCCCTTCCTCGCAGGAATAGGTTACGTCGAGCCCGGCCTCGCGCAGCACCTGCAGGATGGTCTTGCCCTCGGGGATTGGAAACTCCCGTCCCGAGCGCTGCAGCACGACGGTATATCCGCCCTCGGTCGCTGCCTCTTCGGCGGCGGTGAAATACTCGACATGCATGTGGCCTTCGGGCAGGCCGGCGGCCGCTGCTTCATAGGCCTGCAGCATCGGCGTCGGGCCGCAGCAGTAGAAATGCGCGCCTTCCGGAGCTTCCGCGACGATCTTGCCAAGGTCGAGGAATGTACCGGCGGATTCGTCGTCGAAATGCAGCGTCACCTCCGGGCGGTCTGCGAGATCGCCCAGAAAGGCGGCTTCGGCCCTGGTGCGGCAGGAATAGAACATGCTCCACGATTCGCCCTTGGCGATAAGCCGCTGCGCCATGCACCAGATCGGCGTGATGCCGACGCCGCCAGCGATGAGAACCGAATGGCTGGCGCTTTCGTCGAGCGGAAAATTGTTGCGCGGGCCGCCGACCTGCAAGGTCTGGCCGACCTTGAGCTGGTCGTGGATGTATTTCGAGCCGCCGCGGCTCGCGCGATCTTTTTTGACGCCGACGACGTAGGACGTCCGGGACCCTTCGGCGGTAACCAGCGAATATTGCCGCATCATCCCGTTGGGCAGGTGCAAGTCGATATGCGCGCCCGGCTCGACCTGCGGCAGCGCTTTGCCGTCCAGCGGCGAGAATTCGAAACTGTGAGTATCCTGCGCCTCATACCGTATTGCAGTCAGGCGCATCGTGATGGTGTCGGACAAAACGGTCTCCGTGGCGAATGGCGGCGCGGCATGCGCCCGGACCGCCGGAACCTCTTACACGGTTTCATAAAGTCAGCGCGGCGCAGGGGCAAGTGTCGGCCGGTTTCCGGCATTGAGCGGCGGCTTAGCTTGTCCGCTCCAGGAACTCCAGAACACGCGCATTGAACTCGTCCGCGCATTCGATATTTCCCATATGCCCCGCCTTTTCGAAGACATGCAATTGCGCATCCGGAATATCGGGCACGAAGCCGTCCGTATAGCCGGGATTGCGCAGGGTATCGTGCTTGCCGGCGAAAACGAGAACCGGAACCCTGATATTCGAATAGCGGATAGTGTCGCGCTCGCTCTTGTTGCCTGGCCGTGCAAACGGCGCCTTGAAGCGGGCTGCCGCCGTCGCTTCCCAGCCGCCGGCCAGATTGGCCATTTCGACGCGCCGGTCGATATAAGCGTCGTCCGCGGCAAAGGATTTGTCGACAAACATCGTGTCGACGATACGGCGCATGTGCTCTTTCGTGCCGTCGTAACTGTTCAGCACCTTGCGGGCCTCGTTGTCCGGCGCATCGCCTCCGCCGGAGCAGCAGGTGACCGACTTCAGCGGCCAGTCCGGCAATTCGCGCGCGGCGACCGTCAGGCAGAGCCCCCCCGACATCGACGAGCCCATGACATGCACAGGGCCAGTCTCCATGATCTCGATGAAGCGCCGGATATGCCGGATGCGCCGGCCGAACTGGTCGTTGAAATCGAAAATCTTGTCGGTGAGACCGAAGCCGAGGTGGTCCGGGGCGAGAACATGATATCGTTCCGCGAACGCCGGCATGTTGCGTTCCCAGGAAAATTCCGCGCATCCGCCGAATTCCGCGGAATGCAGCAGCAGAATAGTCGGCCGCTTGCCGCGATGTGCGTCGCCCGCCTCGAAATAATGCGTACGGATACCGTCGACCGAAACGTATTTGGCCTCTTTCATGGCGTTTCCCCGATGTTGCCGCGACCGCCCCCGGTGAGGCTTTTGTGGTTCGCGGTAAGTGCAGTCCGATCTGCCGGCGCTATCCCGCGAAACGTTCGAAGGTGGCGAGGAATGCGTCCGTATTTTCCAGTTGCGGGTAATGCCCGGCGTCCGCGATCGTTTCGAATTTTGCCCCGGGGATCAACCCGGCGTAGGCCTTGCCATAGTCCTTCGTCACCACCCCGTCGTTGTCTCCCCAGACGACAAGCGTCGGCACACCGATGCGGTGCAGGCGGTGCATCAGCTTCGGATTGTGCATGTAGGGTTCCCAGCAGAACCGGGCGAATGTTTCCTTGTTGCGGGCGACGACGGTCAGTTCGTCCTCGCTCATTTGCGTGTAGTCGACTTTCGCAAGTTCCGGATTCTTCCAGAACATCGCAGCAACTTTCTCCGGTGTCTGGATCCAGAGATCCTGCACGTCGCGGTCGTATGGGCCGCCGATCTTGACGCCGTAAGGATCAGCCAGGACGATTTTTGAGAACGGGCTGTCGTCGACAACCGCCATCTCCGCCGCGATCCAGCCGCCGAGAGAACAGCCCAGCACGGTGACGTCCTTCAATTTCAGATGTTCGAGCAAGTCGAGATAGACAAAGGAAATATCTTCGGCGCGTGTCATCCAGTCCGGCCGCTCCGAATGGCCGAAACCCGGCGGCGAAGGAATAATCAACTGGTATTTCTGCGCCAGCCGGTCGGCCAGCGTCGAGCGGTTTTCGAGTTGTTCCTCGTTGGACAACAGCAGGAGGGGCGCGCCCGAACCGCGAATTTCCACTTCGAGGGAGACGCCCCCGATCGCCATTATGCTTGTGTTCGATTCTGCCCCCGGCATGTAAGCTTTCTCCCTGTACGTGTCCGGTGTCGCCCGGACTTTCTTTCGTGCGTTTCGAAAATCTCAGTCAACGCGCCTTCAACTAGCCTTGCCGCAACAAATCGGCCGGCAGCGGCTGCTGTCCAACCACGGTAATGCCATAACCGTCGAGACCGACGATCCTGTGCGACGTGTTTGACAAGAGAACGATTTTCTTCAAGCCGAGATCGAGCAAGATCTGCGCCCCGACGCCATACTGGCGCAGTTCGTGGATCGGCTTGCCCATTTCCGTCCCTTCACGCTCCTGCAGCGCACGGCTTATGAAATTCTCGTTCGGATCGCGAATGATGACGATGACGCCACGGTTTTCCCGGGCGATCAGCCGCATGGAAGCTTCGAGCTCGCCGCTGCGCGGCCGCGCCGGACCGCCGAAAAACGGCGCCTGCATGATATCGCCCAGCGCGTCTGCGAAAATGTTCGCCTGGTGCATGCGCACGATAACCGGCTCGTCGCCGGATATGTCGCCGCGGATAAGCACCAGATGCTCCACATAGCCGACCTTGTTGGCGTAGACCCGCATCTCGAATTCGCCGCCGAACCGGCTTTGCAGCGTGCTGCTGGCGACGAAATCGATCATCCGCTCGGTGCGGCGGCGATAGGCGATGAGATCGGCGATTGTGGCGATCTTCAAGCCGTGCAACTGGGCGAACTGAACGAGGTCGGGCATCCGCGCCATCGTGCCGTCGTCGTTCATGATTTCGCAGATCACGCCAGCCGGATTGAGCCCCGCGAGCCGCGAGACGTCGACCGCGGCTTCCGTATGCCCGGCGCGCACCAGCACGCCGCCGTCCTGGGCGACGAGGGGAAAGACATGGCCAGGGGTAACGATGTCGCGCCGGCTCTTGTCCGGGTCGATGGCGACGGCGATGGTCTGGGCGCGGTCGGCTGCCGATATGCCGGTCGTCACACCTTCGCGGGCTTCGATGGACACCGTGAAAGCGGTTGAATGGCGGTCCTGGTTCTTCCGCGCCATCAGGTCGAGGCCGAGCTCCTCCGTCCGCTGCGCCGTCATGGACAGGCAGATCAGGCCGCGCCCGTAGCGCGCCATGAAGTTGACTGCCTCCGGCGTCGCCTTTTCGGCCGGAATGACAAGGTCGCCCTCGTTCTCGCGGTCTTCGTCGTCGACGAGAATAAACATGCGGCCATTGCGGGCGTCTTCGATGACCTCTTCTATCGAAGACAGCCAGGCGCGATGTTCGGGGGACATGGACTTCCTTTGGACTTGACTCTCGACCCTGCGTGCCTGCCCTGCCGTCTGCCGCCCGCACGCCGGATATTTCTACGCGTTAGCCGGGCGCTGCTGGCCCGTCTCATGACGAAAAGGGTTGTATCCATCCGCCAGCGGGGGTCAAGTCTCCGCGCCGCCGCAACCGCAACCTTCCTCTGGCGCCAACCGGCTGGATGGGCCATAACGACTGGCCGGGCCGGATGGCCGGAGGCAGCAAGACAATGCCGCAAAATCCATGTGGAGGAACGAATGACCACCCTGTGTTACGCCAAGGGCACGTGCGCCATCGGCATTCACGTTCTGCTCGAAGAGATCGGCAAGCCCTATGAATTGCGCAAGGTCGATTTTTCCAAACAGGAACAGCACAGCCCGGAGTATCGCAAGCTTAATCCGAAGGGTAAGGTTCCAGCCCTGATCCGCGACGACGGTTCGATCCTGACCGAATATGGCGCAATCGCAGCGTGGCTTGCCATGACCAATCCGGACAAGAAGCTCCTCCCGTCCGATCCGGAAGGCATGGCGCGCGCCATCGAAGCGATGGATTTCGCCATTGGCACCCTGCACATGCTGTCGTGGCGCCTCTATCGCCGGCCGGACGCCTATACCGCAAATCCGGAGGAACAGGCTCAGCTCAAGGAGCGCGGCAAGGATGCCGTCATGAAAGGCCTTGATGTCGTCAATGAGGCCCTTGCGGGCAAGGAATGGGCCGCCGGCGTGTATTCGATTGCCGACAGCGCCCTCTATTACGTGGAATACTGGGTAGCCGATGTTGCGAAGTGGCCGCTGCCGCCGAACGTTCAGGCCCATTACGAGCGCATGAAAAAGCGTCCGTCCGTTCAGGCCTCGCGCAAGGAAGAGGGCGTGGCGTAGTTTTGCCGGGCTATCCGGTGCGGGCGCTGGATCATGAAACTCTACTACTGGCCGGGCACCTGCGGCATCACCATCCACATTTTGCTGGAGGAGCTCGGCCTGAGATACGACCGTGAAACGGTCGATTTGTCCGCGAAACACCAATATTCTCGCGCCTATCTCGCCATCAATCCGAAAGGAAAAGTGCCCGCGCTGGTCCGCGACGACGGCAGCGTTCTGACCGAAGTCCCGGCAATAGCCATGTGGCTGGCCTCGGTCTGGCCGGCCGGACGCCTGCTGCCGGACGATGTGGAAGGAAGGACCCGCGCCTTCGAACTGTTGTCCTACATTGCGGCTACGACGCATATGCAAGGGGCAGCACGCGCATGGCGGCCGCTCCTGTTCTCTGCCAGCCCGGACGAGCAGGAGGCGGTTGTTGCGCGGGGCCGAGAAATTGTGATGCAGGGCATGGATATTTTCAGCCAGACCCTCGGCCGGAGCGACTGGCTGCTCGGAGACTATTCGGCAGCAGATGCTTCGCTGTTTTTTATCGAGTATTGGGCTGTCGAAAAGGTGCATTACACCCTTCCGCCCAACATAGATGCCCACTACCGGCGCATGCGCGCAAGGCCCGCCGTGCAACGGGCTCTTGCCGCGGAAGGTCTGACCTAGACTTGTGTTTCGCAGCGTTTTTTTCGTGAGCGAACAGATTTCCGCGTCGCGCGGACAACGCGATAGATCAGCCCCGCATGGATTTCGACGCGAAATCGAAGACCTGTCCGGCCATGATCTCGATCTGCTTGCCGATGCCTTCGGCCGAGCACTTGCCGTCCTTGAATTTGACTTCCGCCGAATTGACCGCAACGCCGAGCGGCACGTTCCAGCCGCGCAGGGCGTGGCCGATGGCGCGCAATTGCGCCAGCACCGTGTTCGGCCCCTGGTTGCCGTAGCCGCAGCCGATGGCGCCGATAGCCCGGCCGTCGAAATAGACGCGCGGGTCCTCGCGCATTTCCTCGGTATAGTCGATGGCGTTCTTGATGAGGCCCGAAACGCCGCCGTGGTAGCAGGGCGAAGACAGGATGACCCCGTCGGCCCGGCGCAGATCGTCGATCAGATGCCGCGCGGCGTCCGTCATGTTGGCCGGATCGGGATCGTACATCGGCAGCATCAAAGCCGCGCCGCCATAAAGTTTCGTCTCCGCGCCGCATTGCGCCGCATGGGCCAGCGCCATCGCGAGCGCCTGTTCCGACGAGGAGCCGGGCCGCGTCGTGCCGCCCATTCCGACGATAAAGGGTTTTCTGTCAGCCATATTCTGTCCTTCGGTTCCCGTCCCGCAAGGGTCGATTCAGTGCAGATGTCATAACACGGTTTTGCGCAGGGTCATTCGGCCGCTTCCTTCGGCAATTCGAAGCCGCGATAGTGCCGGTCGGTCAAGGCCTGCAGCGCCGGCAGCACTTCCGACGCGAAAAGCTTGATGTTCTTCACCGACAAATGCGCCGGCATGGTGCCGAATTGCAGCATGGCGAGGAACTCCTGAAAGCCCAGTTCGTGGTGGGCCTCGGTGATTTGCCGTCGCACGGTCTCCGGACTGCCGCAAAAGATGATGCCGCGTTCGATAAGCGTTTCGATTTTCACGCCGCCGGTATTGGCCTTCTTGTGCTGCAGCACCGCCTTCAGCGAGCCGGGTGACAGGTAGCCGGGCGGGAAAAACATCAGCTCGGAAAGCTTCGGCAGAAAGATGTTGAACAAAGCTTCGATATGCGGCCGGCATTCTTCCACCGCCTGTTCGTCGGTATCGGCGAGATAGACCGGCGCGCCCCAGCCGATGCGATCGGACCTGGCCTCGTAACCGAATTTGCGCTGCGCATATTCACGATAGAGATTGAGATAGCGCGCCACCGACTGGCGCGGCGAGAAATTCTGCAGATAGACGTATTTCCGGTCCGGATGCGCCGCCCATTCGATAGTCTCGAGCGAACCCATCGACGGACACCAGATCGGCGGGTGCGGTTGCTGGAACGGGCGCGGCCAGACGTTCACGTACTCGAAGTGATAGTGCTTGCCCTCGAACGCGAACGGACCTGGCTCCGTCCATGCGCGAACAACGAGGTCGTGCGCTTCCTGATGCCGTTCCAGCGAGTGAACCGGGTTTGCGCCGAAGGAAAAATACTCCGAGCCGACGCCGCGCACGAAGCCAGTGATGAGCCTTCCCCCAGTGATGACGTCGATCATCGCATGCTCTTCGGCGAGCGTCAGAGGGTTCTCGCGCAGGCAGAATGCATTGCCGAGAATGGCGATGCGCCCTTTCTTCGTCGTGCGCGCCAGCGCCGAGGCGGTGACGACCGGCGACGGCATCATGCCGTAGGCGGTCTGGTGATGTTCGTTCACGCAGACGCCGTCGAAACCGACTTCGTCGCACAATTCCAGCTCGTCGAGATAGCGGTTGTAGAGCGCATGGCCCTTGACCGGATCGAAATAGGAATTGGGCAGGACGATCCACGCACTGCGGTAATGGTCCTTGATCGACAGATCGAGGTCCGCATACGGCATCAGGTAGAAGACCATGACCTTCATGCGCGTTCCCGTTCTACGGCCGTGACGGCGTCCCGTTCGCCGTCAGCGTTTCATGAAGGCGGCGATAGCCGCCAATGTCTGCTCGCGATTTTCGACATGCGGCAGGTGTCCGCAGGACGGCAGCATGACAAGCTCCGATCCGGGAACGAGGCCCTGCAGCGCCGTGGCGTGCTCGGGCGGGAAGATGCGGTCCTGCTCGCCCCAGACGATGAGCGTGGGCACGCCGATCCGGTGCAGCCAGCGCTCGAGCCGCGGATTGAAGAAGCGCGGGTTCCAGCCGAACCGCGCCGAGGCGATGCGGTCGGTGATGGCCACGTCTTCGTATTTCTGTTCGTTGGCCTGCGCCGCCGCCTTTTCGCCGAGGGCCGGATCGGCATAGGCCAGCCGCGCCTGCTCGTCCGGGTCGATCATGAAAATATCGGCCTTCGGGTGTCCCTTCACATGAATGCCCGCGCTGGCCAGCAGGATGAGGTCGGCGATCCGCTCCTGTGACCGCACCGCCATTTCCAGAGCCACCCAGCCGCCTAGCGAATGGCCAACAAGATGCACGCCGTCCAGGCCCAGCGCTTCGACGAAGTCCATGTAGTGGTAGGCAAGGTCGGAGACGTCGTCCATCCAGTCCTGTACGGACGTCCCGCCGAAGCCCGGATGGTCGGGCGCAATGACATCGTAATTTTTGGCCAGATCGTCGAGTATCGCCGGCCAGTGATTCAGGCTGTCGGTTCCGTGCAGGTAAAGCAGCGGCTGGCCGGAGCCGCCGCGCCTGTAGGAGATCTCCCGGCCGTGGACGTTGAGTGTCTGCTCCGAAAAGCTCATCGGTTTCTTCCCTGATCGCGGCCGTGCGGCCAATCCGCGGCTTTGCGGAACGAGGTCCGGCCCGTTTTTCTGTCTTCGGATATGCCATTGCCGCCCGCGGCTTGTCAAAATCTGTGAGGAGTTGCCCGGGGACTGGTTTCGCTCGTCCAAACGATGTATCGAGTGATGAACAGCGCGGCAAACGACAAGCCGCAATCCAGGGGAGCGGACCGGCCGATGGGGACGCAGGATCAGGCGGGCGCGCCGGCCAAACCGCGCGATGCCGCCGCAGCTACGGATGCAAGCGAATCCGGCGGCGAGGCGCGCACCCGTTCGCCCTCCGGGGCTCTGGCGCATGTCGTCCGCTGGACGACCATCGGCCTTGGGCTCTACATCCTGCTGTATATCTCCACCGTCTTTCAGCGCTTCGATATTTCGCTTTATGGGTCGCACCGGGCGCTGACCTATGCGGTGATTTTGTTCCTCCTGTTCGTTTTCTATCCGGCCACCAAAAAAGGCCCGTGGGATCGCGTGCCGTGGTATGATCTGGCGCTTGGCGCGGCCGGCGCATTTTGCGCCCTCTATGCGTTTTTTTCCTGGAACAACTGGCTTGACGGCGTCGGCATCCCGCTCTGGTACGAGGAGATATTCGGCGTCGTACTCGTGTTGATAACGCTCGAAGGTTCGCGCCGCGCGCTCGGTCCGGCCTTCACCCTCGTGGCCGTTGTCTTCATCGTCTATCCGATTGTCGGCCCGTGGTTGCCGGGTGTGTTGCAGACCCGTCCGAACACGCTGTCAGCGCTGGTGCAGAACTATTACTTCGCCGGCACGACCGACGGCATCTTCGGCTCGCCGATGGAAATATTCACAACAACGGTGGCTGTGTTTCTGCTGTTCGGCGCGTTCCTGCAGGCGACCGGGGCGGCGAAGGTCTTTCTCGACGGTGCAATGGGGCTTGCGGGAGCGTATCGCGCCGGGATGGCCAAGGTGGCGGTCATCTCCTCGGCCCTGTTCGGCACCATCAGCGGCGTCGGTGTCGCCAACGTTTTGGTAACGGGCAGTTTCACCATACCCGCCATGAAGAAAATGGGCTACCGCGGCCCGCTAGCCGGCGCGGTCGAGGCTGCGGCGTCCACGGGCGGCATTCTCATGCCCCCGGTCATGGGAGCTGCCGCGTTCCTGATGTCGGACATTCTGGCCAAGCCCTATTGGGATATCGCGGTGGCGGCGTTTCTACCTGGTATCCTTTATTTTCTCGCCATTTTCGTCATCGTCGACTTCGAGGGCGGGCGCTCCAACCTCAAGGGCGTCCCGCGCGAGCAGATCCCGCCGCTGGCGCACACCTTGCTGCACGGATGGCCGCTGCTGACCGCCATCGCCGTGCTGTTGATCGCGCTCGGCCAATACGGGCTGCCGGTGGACCAGTCGGCGCTACTGGCGCTTGTCGTGCTGGTGCTCCTGTCGATCCCGCGCCGCGGCGGGCTGCGCATGAGCGGCATTCTCAAGGCGCTGGAAGACGGCGGCAAGCTGCTGGCTGAAATCGGCGTCACCGGCGCTGTCGTGGGCATCATCACCGGCGGCTTTGCGCTGACAGGCCTCGGCTCGGTCCTGCCGCAGGCCATGCAATCGCTTGCCGGAGACAGTCTGCTGATCCTGCTCGTACTGGCCGCCGTGGCCGCGATCATTCTCGGCATGGGCGCGCCGCCGCTGCTGGTCTACATCCTGCTGGCGAGCACGGTCGCCCCGGCGCTGATCAAGACCGGCGTATCGCCCATCGCCGCGCATATGTTCATTTTTTACTTCGGGCTGATGTCGATGCTGACGCCGCCTGTTGCGCTCGCCTCAATGATCGCCGCGCGCGTGGCGGGAGCCGATTTCTGGCAGACCTCCATCGAAGCCTGCCGGCTGGCCATCGTCGCCTACATCGTGCCGTTCTTCTTCGTCTACAATCCGGCGCTGCTGATGCAGGGCGAATGGCCCGCGCTTCTGCGCGCCGGCATAACCGCGATCATCGGCGTGATCGCCCTGGCGAGCGGGCTGACGCGCTATTTCTTTTTCCGCAAGCTGCCGCTTTGGGAAACTGCGCTGATGACGGTCGGCGGGCTGCTGTTATTCTATCCCGAGCACAGCAGCGACCTGATCGGCCTTGCCTTGCTCGCGCCGACCATCGCCATCTCCGTCCTGCAATGGCGAAGCCGGGCGCCAGCATGATCTTGTGACCGGCCAGAGCTGGCCAATTCGGGCAAATTTGGGCAAAGGATCTACAGAAACAAAAAGGGAGGAAAAAATGACAAAACGCTTGCATCTTGCCGCTGCCCTCGCGCCGGTGGCCTTGCTTGCATTTCCGCAGGCGCTGTCGGCGAAAGTGGCGGAAGTGGTCACCTTTGCCGTACCGCCGGCCGGCACCAGCGGCTATGTCCTTACCAGCGCCTATGCGAAAGTGCTGGGCGACAAGACGCCGATCAAGAAAGTTGTGCTGCAGACCTTCGGCGGCGCGGCTGGGTGGCCCGCCCGCATGGAGACCGGCGAGGTCAACTTCGCCTCGCATTGCGGCTTCAAGCAGATCGAGGAAGCCTATCTCGGCGAAGGCCCCTTCTCGAAACTCGGACGCCAGAAGAATGTCCGCATTCTCGCCACCGGCCACGGCCTCCCGTTCGCCATGAACGTCATTGATCCTGCCGTGAAAACGTTCAAGGACCTCAAGGGCAAACGCATCTTCGTGCAGATGACCCACCGCGATCAGGCAACGGCGATCATCGAGGCCGCGAAATATGCGGGCCTCGACTACAAGAAGGACATGAAAGTCCTGTCCGTGCGTTCGCCACGCGAAGCGCTGCAGGGCCTGCGCACCGGCCGCGCTGACGCCTATTATTTCGGGATGATTCCTTCGCTGGCCGAGATCAAGCAGGCCAAGGGCATGCATGCCCTCAACATGTCCGACGGCATGATTGCGGCGGTCGTCAAGGCCGAACCGATCTGGGGCAAGACGGTGGTCAAGGCCGGCCGCCCGCCGCTCAAACTGGACAAGGATTTCCAGACCCTGCAGATCGGCTGCGGCGTCGCCGCCGGGCAGAAGACCAGCGTTGAAACTGTCTACGAAGTCACCAAGGCCATCTACGACAATCTGAAGGAATGGAGCCCGGTGCATCCGCTGGCAAGGCAATGGACGCTCAAGGGCGCAACCCGCATCATGAGCGCGCCCTACCACGAAGGTGCTGTCCGCTACTTCAAGGAAAAGGGCGTGTGGAGCGAGCAGAACCAGAAAGACCAGGCTGCCTGGTTGAAGAAGTAGACGGCCGATCCAGCTTCGCGATTGAACGGATGCGCCTCTCCCGCAAGCGCGGGAGAGGCTTTTTTTCTGGTCTTGTGGACGCACCGGGGGCTATTCTGCGCCATGCGCACCAGACCCGACATCGTAACCACCCAGTCCATTGCCGGTAAGTCCATTCGCCGCGACGAATACGGTTACCTTGTCGATCCGGATGAATGGGACAGCTCCGTCGCAGAGGCTTTCGCCGCCGAAGAAGGCGTTGCGCTCGGCGCGGAGCATCGTGCTGTCATAGCATTCATGCGCGATTTTCTTGCCGAGAACGGCGTCGCTGCCGATGCGCGTTTCGTCTTCCGGTTTCTTGCCGATCGTCACGGTGTAAACGTCAACGAAGGCCGCAGGCGCTTTTTCGAGTTGTTTCCCTACGGCTACGTCAAACAGGCATGCAAGATTGCGGGCATGCGCCAGCCGCGCGCCTGGAGCACGGGCTGACTACCCCGCCGATTGCGCACAAGTGTCTTGCCGCCGGTCAGTATTTGGCGACAACCGGGTCTGCCGGTCCGCCGAAGCGATAGTTGATGCCGAACTTGACGACATGAATCCGGTCGCGATGCCGCCAGACCTCGGGGAAACCGATCAAGGGAGACGGGACGAAGGTCGCCGTGCGGGACCCCATGTCCATGAAATTATACTCGCCCTTCACCGACCAGTTCGCATTGATCATGTATTCGGCGCCGAGACCCAGCATCCATCCGAATGGCGAATAGTTCACCGTCGCATAGTTCGCGCCGTTCAGCAGGATCCTGGTATTGTAGTTTGCGAACGCGCCGCCGGCCTTCGCGTAGATCATCCATGAGCCGAACGTGTAGCCGAAGCGCAGCGCCACAGTGCCAAGCGTGGTGGCGCGGGTATATTTCGCAAAGCCGGCAGCGGCGAAAGCAGGCACCGAACTCGGCGAGGTCTGGTTAAGATCGGTGAAGGAAATCTGCCCCTCGATGCCGACGACCCACACGCCGATCTGATGATTGTACCCGGCCTGCAAACCGGCGATGAAAGCGGACGGCGAATGATTGACGCGATTGTCCGGGAGCAGGATTTCGTAACGCTTGTGATCGAGTTGGGCTCCGCCGATGTGCACACCGACATAAAGCCCGCTCCAGACAGGCACGAAGACCATCGAAGGCGGCCGCGGCGATATCCGTTCGTCCCGCGGGTCCGCTGCAGCGGCGGGTTGCGCGAATGCGGCCACCGAGATAGCGGCGGCCATCAGGGAACCAGCGATCTTGCCCGAAAAGCTTTTCATACGTCACCTGCACACTTGGTTCGCCGGTTGGCGGAGCTATTTTTCGAAACGGCGCGCACGCGTGCCACTCCATCCGCGCCACCGGTAGTGGAAGGCGCGAAGGGACAGCAGCGCGAGAAGCACCTGCAGTTCAATGGCTCATGGATTCAGGACACTATGGTTGCGCTGTCCCCGAGCCCCCCTGTGCTTTCAGCAGACACCACATTCCGGAGGCCGGGATCAATGGACTAATCAGGGGGGAAATCGAAAAAAGTACCTGCATTTTCCAGTGCTTGTATTTTCCGCAACCCTACGCTTAGCCGTTGCCCTTCGTCAAAACATTCTAATAATATGTGGGTACGACGCTACTTGGAAACTCCGGGGCTGGATGAAGACGATGCGGCGCAGCGATATCCGGCAGATTTACCGGCTCATTGACGCCTGCGTGCAGTCCGGAGGCGATCCAACTTCCTGGCGAAGCGTGCTGGCATACGGCATCCGCGATATTTTCGGTTGCATGTATGCGCATGCCGGCGAGTTCGCGCATATCCACGACGACTCGCGTGCGCGTGTGCTGCACATGGTAGCAACGCCCTGGCCGCGGCCCGAACAGCACGAGGCGTTTGTGCGCTACCAGGTGGAAGGCGCACATCTTCACGATCCGTTGCGCTGCGCAATCGTGAAGAAGCCGAAGCGCTTTATCGTCGCCTCGATCGGAAACCTTGTCGATCCTGAGAGCTTTTTCGGCTCGGAGTTTTATGTCGAATACATGCAACCGGCCGATGTCGGAGATCAGTTGATCTGCATATTCGAAATCGCGGGTTCGGCAGGCGAGCGTTACAATCTGCACACCTGCCTCCGCGCCCGTAACGAGCCTCTGTTCACCGAGAGCGAGCGCCGGCTGATGCGGCTTCTGACATTCGAACTGTCCGGCCTGGTAGGTGCGCGCCTTGCCGACAGCTGCGATCCCGTAGCGGGGCTGACGCCGCGCCTGCGGCAGGCGCTCGAATTGCTGCTGGATGGTTTGGGCGAAGCAGAGGCGGCGCGCCGTCTCGGAGTCGCAAGCGGCACGTTTCACAAGTACGTCGTCGAAATCTATGCGGCGCTTGGCGTAAAAAGCCGGCCGGCCTTGCACGCAAGATTTGCCCGGCGGGGCATAGGCGGCGCAGACATGAATGCAGGCGACCCGCGTTGGCAGAGAATCCGCCGCGAAGGCGCGCCGATGACGAAACCCTGGCGCGGCGGCGGTTACTTCCTCGGACAGAAAACACCGTAACGAACGATGTGTCGGTGTCGCCGGTGTCTCCCGCGCGAACCGTTATCTTGCTTCGACTGCGGACACATCCATGACAATCGGTGCATGGTGGTGCGCCGTATGCGCCCCGAACGGTGCGCCGCGCACGCGCACAGGTTTACCCGTCATGCGGCCGATTTGCTTGTGTACGGCCTCGTTGCTCGAAAAGACATGAATCCTGCGTGTGGACTTCACGCGCATGTCGGGATCTTTGGAGTTCAGGCAGACCGCCGCGGACAACGTGAGGATATAGGCCGTTTCCGGCCTGTCCGCAGCGTCCTTGAATTGCCCCAACGCGAGACGGCCCTCCGCGACTTCGCCCTTGCCCGTATCGCTCAGGCATTGGGCGGCCAATGGCGACGCGGCAAACGCGACCGCCGATGCAAGTACAATGACGGAAATGCGCATGCCAGTCTCCATGATGCGTTATCTGCCCATCTGAGCGAACGCACGCGCCACAGCGCGCTTTGCCACAGCGTCGGCCCTTCGTTCTATCTTGCCGTTGTCGCGGACGTAGGTCCGCGCAAACCTGTCGATACCCCATACGCCGTATTGGTGGACATGGTGGACCTCGTGCGCCCACCATTCGATGCCTTTCGGTGTATCCATGCTGGGCAGCGTCGAGAACACGATGACATCGTCGGCAACGACAGCGTGATCGTTGCCGGCAAAATACTTTTGCGCACCGTTGACCAGCGTCGGCAGGCTCGCCCGCGGGTCGCGTACCACATAGCGCGCCCGCTTCAGCGTCGTTGCAGGGATGGTTCCCGAAAGCGCCGCGATCACGCGTGGCGGCAGGGGCCGCGATCCGGGATAATGCCGGGCGCGTGCATCGCGGATGGCTGCGGCCAGGGCAACCGCGACGGCATTGCGCGGATCGCCCGTGCGGGCGATTGCAGCAGCGCTGTCCTGCACCTGTCCGGCCAATGCGCGCTGGAAGCGCAAAACATTGTTGCCGAACGAAACGGCAGATGCCAGGCTGGCGCTCTGCGCGGCATAACCGAGCGCTGCGCTGGTGCGTGGCCGGCTTCGAACGGGCTGCGGCAGGATTTTAGACACCGCTACAGGCGCCTCGCGGACGAGAGCCCTCATCTGGTGCAGCCTGTTCTCGAGCCATCCGCCTTGCGCGGGCAAGGCGATAGTAATGCCGGCGATTGCCAACGCAGTGCAGGAAAAATGTTTGAAGCTGCCCATCGTGTTGCCCCCGCAGGTCAACAAACGCCAGACGAATCACTTACTTGAGTAATGCCACAATTCCTGCCGCGCAAGACTTATATCGTCCTGCGTCTTTTCCGGCAGAAAGCGCGGGCATCGCAGTTGCGGTTATGGATACTGACGCAATTTCGCCCGCCGCGTCAGCTTTCCAGCATCTTCTCGTAGTCGCCGCCCATCACCTTCGAAACCGGCACGCCGCGGTAGACCGCCGCCGCCATGTCGTCGCTCTTGTCGCGGATCTGTTCGGCCCGCGCCAGCACGTCGCCGATCCGCGCCGCGGGGATGACGACGCAGCCGGATCTGTCGATGGCGATGTAATCGCCCGGATGTACGGTGTGGTCGCCGAATTCTATCGGCGTATCGCTCTCGCTTTCGTGGATGCGCCCGCGCGCCGTGCGGCATGTCAGGTTTCGCGCGTAGACCGTGTAGCCGGTGCGGTCCGATTCCTCGATATCGCGCGCCGGTCCGTCGATCACGGTTCCGGCAACGCCGCGCACCTGCGCCGCACGCGACAGGATCCCGCCCCAGGCCGCTGCGTCGACGCCGCTGCGCTGTTCAATGACGATGATATCATCCGGCCCGGCGCTTTCGACTGCATGCGTACACAGGTGCCGGGTCGATCCGCCGGGCGCATTGCCGGCGATCAGCTTCACCGTCACGGCGCGCCCGGCAATGGGCTTGCCGGCGCTCGCCTGGATCAGTCCGGTCACCGCCGGCTTCAGCCCCAGGGCGTCTATCGCATCGGAGAGATCGCAAATGTCGAGCGCGCGCAGCCGCGCGATTGTTTCGTCCGTCGCCATGTTTGTCTTTTCCCGTCAGCCTTCACCAGCGCGCTGCGCCTTCGGTTGCAAAAATCGCGCGCCAGTCGGCGGTGGCGTCCACCACCTTGTCGTGCGCCCGTGCGTTGCGATGCGAGGCAGGATCGATGCCGCGCGGAGGCTTGCCCTCTTCCACATCGCGTACGGCCTCCAGCAGGAGGCGCCGCATGGAAACGATGGCCTTGTCCGATGTGCCGAGGAATTCCTTCGACCTGTCGACAATGGCGCCCATGCCTTCCTGCAATGCGAAGTCCTGCGTGTTGACGCCGTCGATCCCGGTAAAACTGCCGGATTTCTGCTTTTGCCGGTCGATGAAATAATCGTTCGAGCGATTGGCCTTCGGCTTGAACGTTCCGGGAATGAGATCGTCCTTCCCGCGTCCTGCGAATTTCTCGTACGACCAGGCATAGTCCTGCGACAGCGGCGTCGAGGCGTCGTAAGCATACATGAAATTGTAGACCCATGTGGTTTCGTCGTCGATGGGAACCCACAGGTGGCCGTCCATCTTCGGCACCTTCTGCGCCTTCGCGCCGTGGCCAAGCACGTTCGAGCGCATCTGCTGGAACGGCATGATGAATTGGTACAGCCGCACGTAGCTCTTGCCGTCCCCGGCGTTGCGCGTCGAAACGTAGTTGTATCCGTAGTCCGTCACGTTGACGTCGATCTGCGGCGCCCCGTCGCGCGCCGCCAGCGCAAGATCGGAATTGGAATCGTTGCGATGCAGGAAGGACACATGCGCCGTGTCGAGCCCACCTTCGAGCCCCTGAAGATAATTGCATTCCTCGACGGTCTTGGACACGAAGCAATGCGTCTGTGGCGCGCGCAGCCATTCGTAGTCCGGTTCCGGCGGCATGGCGTCCTTCGGCCCCATATAGGCCCACAGGATGCCGCCCTTCTCGATCACCGGATAGGCCTTGATCTTGACGCGCGCCTGCAGCGGCGTGCCGGCGGGTTCGGACGGCATGTCGACGCAATCGCCGTTCCGGTCGAATTTCCAGCCATGATAGACGCAGCGCAATCCGCATTCCTCGTTGCGGCCGAAGAACATCGGCGCGCGCCGGTGCGGACAGAACGCGTCGATCAGGCCAACCTTGCCGTCGCTGTCGCGAAAAGCGATCAGGTCCTCGCCGAGCAGGCGCACGCGCAGGGGTGCGCCGTCCGCCTCCGGAAGTTCGCTGGACAGGCCCGCCGGCTGCCAGTAACGGCGGAACAATTCCCCTGCCGGCGTGCCGGGGCCAACCCGCGTGAGCCGTTCGTTGTCTTCTGGGCGGAGCATGGCGTTTCCCGTCTATGGTTGCTGCATTTTCCCGATAATCCGATATTTGCGGGCGCGGCGCAATGCGGCGCCGGAACACCGGGGCGTCGATGTCAGCCATGGCTGGTCAAGCATCGGCTTCCCGCTTAAGATACGCCGCATTCGAAACAGGAGGAGAACGTCATGGCCTATACGCTGGAACAGTTCTGCAAGGACACCAATGCCATTCTCGACGGCGACGGCGACATCCACGCGCGCCTCAACAAGGTGGCAGATAAACTCAGCAACCTTCTGACCGACGAAGCCTTCGTCAAGGCTACGTTCGACGAAAACACCCCGGCCGGCAAACGCGAACTCTACCACGATGCCGAGCGCGACTATTACGTGCTCGCCCACGTTCAGGAAGGCGGCAAGCGCGGCACACCGCACAGCCACGGCGCGTCCTGGGCTATCTACGGCAACATCGACGGCAAGACCATCATGCGCGAATACAAGCGCACCAATGCCGAGAGCGAAGAAGCCCATGTGCTTGAGAAGACCGAAGAGTACGATCTGACCCGCGGTGTCACCAGGGCCTATGGTCCGGGCTATATCCATTCCACGGAACACCCGGAAAAATGCTGGGTCATCCGCATCACCGGCACGGATCTCGACCAGATCCCGCGCTACAAATTCCGCAAGTTCCGCGACAAGGTGCTGGAAGAAGCATAGGCGCTCGGGCGCGCTTGAACGCTTGATGCACGAAATTGGACAGTCGGGTGGATAATGTTCCGGGCGAGACGCGATGCCTCGCCCGCAACTCTTCAGTGCTTGATTTCATTGAGTTGAATTGAACGCAAACAGGCCGCGGAGGATCATATTGTGAGCATTTTACGCCGCATTCCCTGGTGGGGTTATGTCATCCTTGTCGTGGCGCTGCTTTTCATGTTCGGAAAGACAAAGGTCTCGGTAGGCAATGTCACGGTCGGTGGCAAGGACCTGGGCGGCATTAAGTACGACAGCGAGGCGAAGAAACCTCCGCAAAAATAGAGCAGGGACATCGATAGTCGAATCGGCCTAATGCTCCACCGACTCCAGCGAACGCGCATTGCGTGCGACCCGCCGTGTCAGCAAGGCAAGGCACAGCAGTGCAATTGCGGCCGCCGCCATTATCGGGAGTTGAACGCCCAGAAACTCTGCCAGCCAGCCGATGGCGATGGCGCCGAATGCCGGCATGGACACAATGATGACGCCGTTCAGGCTGACGACCCGCGCCCGCATCGCCGGATCGACCGCATTCTGCACCAGCGACGAGGCGCTGGTTTGCGAGCAGACCAGCGCGAACCCCGCCACGCACAGCGAGGCCATCGCCAACGGCAGGCTGGTTGAAGCGGCAAAGGCGAATATTGCAAGATAGCCTATGGCCAGCGTTGCAAGTTGAATGCGAACCAGCCCTTCCATCCGCCCGCGCCGCGCCACCCACAGGCCGCCGACCATGGCGCCGCCGCCTGTCGCCGCCGTGAGATAGGCCAGCCCCGCTGCGTCCATGTGGTAGACGCGCGCCACGAAGGCCGGCAGCATTTCCACATAGGGATTGATCAGAAGCGCGCTCACCAGCGTCAGTATCAGTACCGACAGGATGCCGGCGTGGTTCCAGGTGTAACGGAAACCCTCGAGCAGGTCGCTGAACAGCCGGAACGACTTGCCGCTGCGTCGCTGATAGCTGAGGTCGAGCAGCAAGAACGACGTCGCGGCGATGAACTCTCCCACTGCATAGGCGAGGAAGGCCAGCGAAATCCCGAAGTAGTTTATCAGCGCCCCGCCAATCACCGGCCCGATGAAATTGCCGCCGTGAAACGAGGCGCTGTTGATGCCGATGGCCGAAGACAGATATTGCCGTTCGACCAGATTGCTCACCAGCGCCGAACGGGCGGGCACGTTGAACGAACGTACAATGCCGGTGACGAGAACGATGAGCGCCAGCCAGTAGACGTTGATCGCCTGCATGGCGACGAGAACGGTCAGCAGAAGGGCGATTGCGCCGCCGATATACGTCGCCATCACGAGCTGGAAGCGGTGTCCGAAACGGTCGGCCGTCACCCCGCCGATGGGTCCCAGCACGATGGTCGGAAGCATGTTGGCCGCTGCGACGATGCCGAGCCAGGTCGTCGAATGGGTCAACTGCCACGTCAGCCAGGCCAGCGCCATGCGATTGACCCAGACAGTAATCGTATGGGTAAAATTGCCGACCCAGTAGATGCGGAAATTGCGGCTCTCGAAAGCCTTCGCTATGCCGCCAAATCCCGCTGCCGCAGCCATGCGCGCGCTTCTTCCCTTTTACCGGGAGCCAAGCATTTCAGTCAGCACTTCGTCCGTGGTGCGCACGTCGCCGAAGCTCTGATAGAAGGATGTCAGCCCCGCCATATGGTCTTCCGGGTAGCGCGCGCCGTTGGCGTCCGCAACCATCACTACCTTGAAGTCGCGCATCATGGCGTCCCGGGCGGCGCTTTCGCAACACATATTTGTCGCCGTGCCGGTGACCACGAGATTTTCGATGTCGTGCAGCGCCAGCACCTGCTCGATGTTCGAGGCTCCTGCTATGAATGGGCTGAACCTGTTCTTGTAGACGATCTCGTCACCGTCGCGGATGTCGAGGTCCTTGTGGAAGTCGTGCCCGGGATGGCCCGGCGAAAGCTGGTCGCGATGGTTTGCGCCCTTTTCGGGCGTGAAGAAGTAATCGTGGTAGATCTGCCAGTCGCTTGTCCCGGCGTGGCCTGCGCTCATGCCGACCCAGATCACAAGCCCGCCCGCCTCGCGCAGGGCGCTCGCAAGGCGATTGATGTTGGGAATGATGCCGACGACGGATTCGATCTCGCCGACATAGAAATTCTGCATGTCGATCACGAGCAGCGCGGTCTTCTTCGGCTCGAACCTGTCGTAAACGGCGAGCTTGCCGCGCTTGGCAAGCACGCGGTCGATAACGTATTGCGGAAAACCGTAAGGCGTATCGGTCATGTTCGTACCTCATCCCGCAAATGCGCAGCATTTATGCGGGACCTTTCTCCGTTTTATGGCGGTCCCGGATAACGCCTCGCGCTTCGGGGAAGACAGCTCTTTAAGGAGCGTGCTTCGCCTCGCTCTCCGCATAGCCCTCTTCCGCATCCCGCGCCCGCGCAGCCGGATCGCGCTTTGCCGGATCGCCGAAGCCGCCGCCGGCCGCCGTCTGCAGGCGGAACCGGTCGCCGGCCTTCATCTCGAATTTGCCGGACGTCGGCGAATCCCGCTCTTCTGGCGTGCCGAGGTTCAGCGTGAACCGGGCGCCGGCGCCATTGCTGCCGCCGTTCAGCCCGCGCGGCGGATGTCCGGATTTGTCGAAGCGGCGCACCACGCTGGCATCCTCCAGCAGTTCGTATTCGCGCCGCATGGAAAGCCCGCCCCGCCATTGCCCGTCGCCGCCGCTGCCCGCCACCAGGTCGAAGCGCGTAATCCGGCATGGATATTCGCTCTCGAGAATTTCGATGGGCGTCACGTGCAGGTTGCTGAGATGGCATGCCGTGCCGGACGCGCCGTCGTGCCCCGCGCCGCCGCCGTAGGCCGAGCCGAGAATTTCGTATTGCATGTTCGACTGGCCCGGCCGGCCCTTCTTCCAGAAAATGCCCAGCGCGCTGGAGGAACCGGCATTCGCTGTCGCCCGCGCCGGTACGAAATGCGCCAACGCTTCGAGGATCACGTCCACCAGTTTCAAATTCACCTGCTGGTAGTTGGAGACGGCCGCCGGCGGCGAGGAATTGGTGATCGTATCGGGCGCGAATGCCTTTTCGATGCAATCGCTCATGCCGTCGTTGAAATGCAGGTTCGGCCCCAGTGCGCCGATCAGCGAATAGAAGATGCACGCTTCGATCATTGACGGACGCAGGTTCATCGGCCCCTTGGTCTGCGGATCGGACTTTGAAAAATCGAAGTGCGCCTTGCCACCCCTTATCGTTACCGTCACGGCCAGCTTTACCGGCTTGTTAACGTCTATGCCGTCGTTGTCGATGAAGCCTTCCGCAGAGGCGGAACCTTCCGGCAATCTGGCGATGGCCGCACCCAGCGCATCGGCCGCGCCTTTCAGGATCGCGGCGAACGAATCCATTACCGTCTGCGCGCCGAAGCGGTCGCACAGTTCTTTCACGCGCCGCGCGCCGTTGTGGGTCACGGCAATCTGCGCATGGGCGTCGCCGCGCACCAGTTCCGGCTGCCGCGTATTGGCCAGGATCAGCCGCTCGACGTCGGTCAGCAGCTTGCCGCGCTCCCAGATTTTCATTGGCGGCAGCAGCAGGCCTTCCTGGAATATTTCGGTGGCATTGGCCGACGTCGAGCCGGGGTTCGTGCCGCCGACATCGGCCTTGTGCGCGATGGAGCCTGTAAAGGCGACAATCTTGCCGCCGGAAAAAACCGGCGCAACGAAGGCCATGTCCGAGACGTGCGGCAGCCCGCCTTCGTAAGGATGATTGGAAACGAAGACATCGCCTTCGCAAATGTCGCCCGGTTCGCCGTCCCGGCTGTTGTAGAGTTCGAGGATGCGGCCGACGAGCGTTCGGTACACCGGAGCGTGAAAGAACATCGGCGGCGCAACGATCAGCCGGCCGTTGCGGTCGAGCACGACGCAGGAGAAGTCGCGCGACTCGCGGATGATGGTGGAATAGCCCGAGCGATAGAAATGATAATGCATTTCGTCGACGAGGCTGGCGATTTTGTTGCGCAGGATCTGGATGGTGATTGCGTCCATGGACTCAGTCCTGCTTTTCGAGAATGAGATTGCCGAAGCGGTCGACGCGTCCCGTCCAGCCCGCGGGAATAACGGTCGTCGCATCGAATTGCTCGGCAATGGCCGGCCCGGAAATGCAGGCGCCGATGGCGAGCTTGTCGCGTTCGTAGATTTCGGCTTCGGTCGCGCAGGTGGGATCGAACCAGACCTGCCGCGCACCCTTGCGGGCGGCTTCGGCGTCAGGCGGCGTTTCCGGAACGGGATGTTGCTTCGGCACGTATTTCGGCACGGCCACTTTCAGACGCACGCGATAGGAGACGACTTCCACGGGGCGGTCGGCGGCGGCATGGCCGTGGATTTGCGAATGGCGTTCGTCGAATCGCGCTCGCGCGGCAAAGAGCGAATCCGCATCGAGCCGCCCGGCATAAAGTCCGTCGAGCGGCGTGCGCAATTCGTAGCCCTGCCCGGTGTAGCGCAGATCGAGTTCGCGGAACATGTGCGCATCCGCCGGGTTCAGTCCTTCGTCGGCAACATCCTGCTGCGCGCGCGCCTCGAGTTCGGCGAAGATTGTCTCGGCGTGTTCCGGCGTCAAATCCTGCAGCGGTTTGAGTTCCGAGCGGATGTAATCGTGCACGACGTCCGTACAAAGCAGGCCAAGCGCCGAAAACGCACCCGGGCGCGGCGGCACCAGAATGCGCCGCATGTTCAGCTCTTCGGCAACGGCGGCGGCATGCACGGCGCCTGCGCCGCCGAATGGCAGCAGCGTAAACGATGTCAGGTCGACGCCGCGTTTGGCGGCGAATACGCGCACCTCGTCGGCCATGCGCATGTCGACGATGCGGCGAATGCCGGCGGCCGCCTGCAGGACGTTCATGCCAAGCGGCCGCGCGACATGCTCGTCCAGCGCCTTGCGCGCCGCTTCCACGTCCAGCCCCTGCGAGCCGCCAAGAAAATAGTCGGGGTTCAGATAGCCACACACCACGTCGGCGTCTGTAACCGCAGGTCGGGTGCCGCCGCGACCATAGCAGGCAGGTCCCGGGTCTGCGCCGGCGCTTTGCGGACCCACCGTGAGAAAGCCCGCCGCGTCGACGCCGGCCAGCGAGCCGCCCCCGGCGGAGATCGTCGTCATGTCGAGCGCCGGCACGTCGAGCTGGCGGCGGGCGATGACGCTTTCCGTCGTCTCCAGCGGCGCGCCGCCCTCGATGAAGGCGATGTCGGCGCTTGTGCCACCCATGTCGAGGGTGACCAGCCCGGTCTTTGCGTCTTCCGCCAGATAGGCGCTTGCCTGCGCCCCCGCGGCCGGCCCGGAGAACAGCGTATGCACCGTACGTCCGCCGGCGATGGCCGCCGCAAACGGCATGACGCCGCCGTTCGATTGCATCAGGAAGCGCTGCTGGGTGCCGGCGCCTGCCTCGTCAAGCCCTTCGTTAAGGCTGCCGATGTAGCGCACGAGCACCGGCTCGAGATAGGCGTTGAGAAGCGTCGTCGACAGCCGTGGCCATTCGCGGATGCGCGGCAGCACCTCGCTGGACAGCGAAACATGCGCGTCGGGATATTCTTCTCTTATCAGGTCGCGCGTGCGCGTTTCATGTGCCGGGTTCATGAACGAAAACAGATAACACACGGCGATTGACGCGACGCCCTTCTGCTTCAGGTCGCGCGCGGCGACGCGAACGGCCTCCTCGTCGAGGGGGATAAGAACATTGCCCTGGTAGTCGGATCGCTCGGGAATTTCCCGCGTCAGGCTCTGCGGCGCTATCGGCGCGGGTTTCGAGAAGAAATAATCGAACAGGTTCACGTCCCGCGCCTGTCCCTGCACTTCCTGGATCGCGCGATATCCTTGCGTGATGAACAGGCCGACGCCCGCGCCGCGCATTTCCAGAAGGGCGTTCGTCGTGATCGTCGTGCCATGAGCGAAGAATTCGATGTCGCCCGGCGCAAATCCACGCTTCGCGAAGCGTTGCACGCCATTCAGTACGCCCAGCGCCGGATTTTGCGGCGTCGAGGAGACTTTTTCGACAAAAAGTTCGCCGCTTGCGACATCGAGCAGCATCAAATCCGTATGCGTCCCGCCCACATCGACGCCGAGCCGGTACCGCTTGCCACTGGACATCTTGATCGTTTCCCCCGGACTTGTTTTCCGGGTCATCTCCTAATGGTTTTTTCCCGGAAGTGGAACATGTCTCCTCAGGTCCGGTCCTCAGCCTCCATCCGCGCAATCGCACGCCGGAAACGCACTGTGCCCAGATCGACATTCAGATTGTTCGGTTCGAGCGGGCGAGGTGCCTCGTCGAGCACCCTCTGCTGCGCCTCGATCATCGGGCCGTCCTCGACCTCGAAGGCATAGCGCCGCATGACGCCGATCTTGTTCTGGATGTCCCGGTGCCTCTCCTGGCTCATCTCGCGCAGGCCAAACCTGACCGCCGTAAAGAAATAAAACGTCGAAGTCTCCGTCTCCGGCGTCAGCATATGCGTCGCCCAGATGCCGGAGCCTTTCTCCCACGGCTGGCCGACCCCTGTGATGCCGACGTAGAGATTGAGGCAGCTCGGCGCCATCCAGCGGATTTCCTGGAAATGGTCGACCTTGCCGGGATGGCCCGGCCACTGAATGGCATGCAGGGCGACCGCATCGACGCCCGAGGCGACCCGCGTCACCAGCAGATCGCCGCCATCCTCGGAGACCGTGATGTCGGCCGTCGTCGAGCCGGCGTTGCCGAGCGTGCCTGAATGCAGATAGGCCACATGCGACAGGTCCAGCAGATTGTCGACGATCAGTTTGTAATTGGCCTCGATCTTGATCATGTCTTCGGCCGTGTCCTCGAAGGGGGCGGGGTTGTCGATAACCGAGTAATCGGGAATCTTCGCCGGGTCTGGTTCCCTGTCGCCCATCCAGACCCAGATACAGCGGTGTTTCTCGACAGCGGTATAGCTGGCGATTTTCGCCGTATGCGGAATGCTGCCGCCGCGGTGCGGATTGTTGACGCACATGCCTGTCCGGTCGAATTCGAGGCCGTGATAGGCGCACTGGATATTGCCGTTGCCAATGAGGTTGCCCCGGCTGAGCGGCGCCCAGCGATGCGGGCATCGGTCTTCCAGCGCGGCGAGCGAACCGTCCTGGGTGCGGAACACCACCACCGGCTCGCCGATGATCTTGCGCGTCAGTATTTTTCCGTCCGCGACCTCCGAGGCCCAGCCGGCCATGTACCAGGCATTGCGGATGAAATGTCCGCTCACCAGCGGCTGGACCACGCCCGAAACGACATTGCTTCCATCCATAGCGACCTCCCGTTGGCCGCCTTCGGCGCGACCGGTTGGGTCATTGTCGTTAATTTCGCGGCATCCGGTCAAGCTGGACCATGGACTTCGGCTTTGTTGCCAGCCGGGCGAAACGCCAGTATTCGGTTAGGGCAGAAAAAAATCCGGGAGATGACATGTCCGCCATAAGGATCGGCACGTCCGAAAAGGGTGGCACTTTCTGGACGCAAGGGGAGGCGGTCGCCACGTTGCTCCGGCGGCAGCCGGGCATCGCCGTCGAGGTTCTCGACGCCGAACAGGCCAGCATCGAAAACGCCCGCCGCCTCGGCGACGATCTTGTCGACTTCGGCTTCATGGCCTCCAACTGGATAGGCCGCGCCTTCAAGGGCGAACCGCCGTTCGACACGCCCATAGATGTGCGCATGGCGGCGCCGGCCAATGCTGGCGCCATGTTTTTCATCGTGCGGGCGGATTCGGCCCTGCGCAATGTCCGCGACATGATCGGCAAGCGCATATCCATCGGGCCGGCAGGCAGCGGCATGGTGCAGCACATCCACACGATCTTCGGCGCGCTCGGCATTTCATTCGAACAATTCGCGCCGGTCAACATGAGCTTCGAGGATGGCGGAGCCGCGCTCGAAGCCGGCGAGATCGACGCGCAATGGCAATGTCCCTATCCAAACCAGGTCATGCACGACATCAGCCAGCGCTTCGACGTGCGCGTGCTGGACTGGATGCCGGACGATCTGAAAGCCGTCCTCGACAAAGCCGGCTTCTATCGCCCCGTCGTCATGCCCAAGCATTTCTTTCGCGGCATCGCACACGACACGCGGCAACTGGCCGTCGTCAACATCATCGCCACGCACGCCCGGCAGGACGCAGCGCGGGTGAAGAATTTCGTCGCGACAATGTTGAACAATCTCGACGAACTTGCGGAAATCAATCCGCTTTACACCGGGTTGGGCGCGGTTTTCGACGATCTGAAAACCAAAGGCGCTGCGGCACTTGAGTTTGGCGGCACGCCGCTGCATCCCGGCGCAATCGAGGCCTATCGCGAGGCAGGGCTGCTGCGGTAAGTGCTCGGCCCTGCAAAACCACACGAGGAAATGATGGCGGAAAAATCTGCGGACAGGAACAAGAGCGCGAAGGGCGCGATGGAGCAGGACGGTGTCGATATCGCCGGCCTGAAGCCCGAAATCAAATATCGCGATTTGCGCGACTGGATGGCGGAGGCCGAAAAGCTCGGCGAAGTCCGCCACGTCAAGGGGCTCAACTGGCAGACCGAAATCGGCGAGGCCTCCGAAATCGTCTTGCACGACGAAAGCGCGCCCTGCATCGTATTCGAGGACGTGCCCGGCACGCTGCCCGGCTCGAAAGTGCTGGTGAATTTCTTCGGCGGCGACCGCCAGAAAATGACGCTCGGCTTTCCAAATCATCTCGACAAACTGGCGCTCTCGGAAGCCTTTCGCGAGCATTATATGAAAGACCTCAAGCGCATCGAGCCGCGTTACGTCAACGACGGGCCGGTGTTCGAAAACCGCATGGTCGGCGACGAGGTAGACGTCACCAAGTTCCCGACGCCGATGTGGCACCCGGAAGACGGCGGCCGCTATATCGGCACCGGCAGCTTCAACGTCACCCGCGATCCGGAGGAAGGGTGGATCAATTGCGGCACCTACCGCGTGATGATCCATGACGACAAGACCGTGGGCTTTTACATTTCGCCTGGCAAGCATGGCCGCATCATGCGCGACAAATACGAAAAGCTCGGCCAGCCCATGCCGGTCGCCATCGTTGTCGGCTGCGATCCCATGTCGTTTCTCATGTCGTCGAGCGAGGTGCCTTACGGCGTCTGCGAATACGAGGTCATGGGCGGGATTCGCGGCGAGCCGGTGGAACTGGTGCATGCGCCCATCACCGGCCTGCCTGTGCCGGCCAATGCGGAGATCGTTATCGAAGGCTATGTCCAGCCGGGCAACGTGAAGCCGGAAGGACCGTTCGGCGAATGGTTCGGTTATTACGGCTCCGATGTGCGCGACGAGCCGGTCATGGACATCAAGGCGATCTATCATCGCAACGATCCGATCCTGCTCGGTTGCGCACCGCAACGCCCGCCGGACGAAATTGCCCGCTACCGCGCGCTCACGCGCTCGGCCATCGTCCGCGACAACATCGTCAAAGCCGGCGTGCCAGACGTGACGGCGGTCTGGGCGCACGAGGTCGGCACGTCGCGGTTGCTGCTCGCGGTCGCCATCAAGCAGCGCTACGGCGGCCACGCCAAACAGGCCGGCCATGTTGCGGCCATGTGCCATTCCGGCGCCTATGCGGGCCGCTATGTCATCGTCGTCGACGAGGATATCGATGTCTCCAATCTGGAAGAAGTGATCTGGGCCGTGCTGACCCGCTCCGATCCGGCGACGTCCATCGACATCATCACCAACGCCTGGTCGACGCCGCTCGATCCGCGCATTGAGCCGGAACGCAAGGCCAAAGGCGATTTCACCAATTCGCGCGCCATCATCGACGCCTGCAAGCCGTTCCACTGGAAGGATCAATACCCGAAGGTCAACCAGCCATCGCTCGAAGCCCGCCGCGCGGCGCGGCAGAAGTTCGGGCATTTGTTGAAGTAAGGAATGGCGAACCCGGCGCGCGGAGCGCTAACCCGGGACCTTTCAATACGGAAAGCGGTCCCGGACAAAGCTTCACGCTTCCGGAAAGACAAGATGATTGTGGAGGTAACCCCAATGAGCGAATCGAAGGCCCAGCAATTCACGCACGATCCCACGCTACCCGGCGGCAACGACGTTGTTTGCGAAATCCGCGACGGCATCGCCTTCGTGTCGCTCAACCGGCCGGAAAAGCGCAATTGCATCAATCCCGGCATCGTCAAGGACGCCAACGCGATTCTCGATGCGCTGGAAATGGACGACCGCGCCAAAGTCATCGTCATCACAGGATCGGGCGATTCCTTTTCCGCCGGTCAGGATCTGAAGGAATATTTCCGCGAACCGGCGAAATGGCATCCGACCGAACGCGAGCGGCTTCAGTACAACAACTCTCGCTGGCAATGGCGCAAGCTGCTCTATTACAACAAGCCGACCATCGCGATGGTCAACGGCTGGTGCTTCGGCGGAGCGTTCCAGGTTCTTGTTGGCTGTGACATCGCCGTCGCCGCGGACGAAGCCTCCTTTGGCATGTCCGAAATCAACTGGGGCATCATCCCCGCCGGCATCGTCACCAAGTCGGCGACTTACACGATGACCCCGCGCAAGGCGATGTACTACATCATCTCGGGAGACACCTTCAACGGCAAGGAGGCCGAGCAATACGGATTGGTAACTTTCTCCGTGCCGCAGGACGAACTGATGGAGAAGGTCAAATCCATCGCCGCCAATCTGATGAAGAAAAACCCGCACGTGTTGCGCTCGTGCAAGGTCGCCTATCACTACGTCCGCGATATGAGTTGGGACATGGCTGCCGAATATCTCTCCGCCAAGTCGGACCAGAACAAGTTCACCGACCCCGAAGGCGGCGCGGCCAAGGGCATGACGCAGTTCCTCGACGAAAAGAGCTATCGTCCGGGACTGGGAGCATACGACCGGGAGCGTTGAGCCGCCGCCAGGCCTGTACTGCCGGCCGCCCGGCGGCCGGCGCAGCGCCGGGCGAAGGCGATCACGTCGCAACAGCGACGTCAGGTTGCCGCCCGCATCCGCCGCAGCAAGCGCCCGTCTATGGCTGCAAGACCGGCCGCGATCAGCGCCATGCAGGCGAAATGCGTCCAGGCGAGACGTTCGTCCAGCACGATAGCGCCGAGCAGGATGGCGGTGACCGGCATGAGCAGCGTCACCAGCATGATGTTGGTCGCCCCGGCTTTGGTGAGAACCCGGAAATACAACAGATAAGCCAGCGCCGTGGCCGGGATGGATATCGCCAGCAGCACGCCCCATGTCGTAAGGCTCGCCGATGCGAGTGCAAGCGGATTGCCGAAGGCAAATGATATCGCCCCGAGGATGAGCGTCGACATGGTAAGCTGCCCCGTCGTCAGAACCAGCGGAGGATAGCCGCGCGGGGCGAAGCGGCGGCCGAATATCCCGCCAAGGCCGTAGGACATTGCGCCCGCAATGATCGCCAGGTGCGACACAATCCCCGCGCCTCCCGCCCCGGCAACCGGCCCGAGCAACACCACCACCCCGAGAAAACCGATGCCGATGCCGGCGAGCTTGTTCACGGAAAGCTTCTCGTCGTCCGTCATGAAATGCGCAAAAAGCGCCGTGAACAGCGGCGTCGTCGCAATCAGGATGGACGTCAACCCGGAAGCCACTTCCTTCTGGCCCCAGAAGATCGCCATGAACGGAATAACATTGTTGAGCGTACCCATGCCGGCAAAGGCGGCCCAGGCGCGCGCGGTTGCCGGAACGGCGAGCCGCATGACAGCCAGCACTCCAAAGAGAAAGACCGCCGCAAAGCCGACACGGCACAGCGCAATCGTGAACGGATCGACCTCGCGCAGCGCGACCGCGACATAAAGATAAGTCGCGCCCCACAGCAAAGAGAGCAGAAACAACTCACCCCATTGCGAGGCCGACATGGTGGTGTTGATCGGTTGTTTCATGCCCGCTCCGGCGCTTCCGGCTAAACCGGCGTGCGTTGCTGTTCCACATCGGTATGGGAAATTTCCGGCGGGTATTTTTTCCATCCCGGCATGGTCAGCCACAGGCGCAGCAACAGCCGCCGCCTCTCGCGCTCCTGCCAGTCTTCGTAATCGCCGCGATTGTGCATGGTGCAGCGGTTGTTGAGAAACTGCAGATCGCCCGGCTCCAGATCCATCTGGTAGACAAGATCTGGCCGTTCGGCGGTGCGGTCGAGCATTGCCAGCGCATCGCGTTCGTCGTCGTCCAGCCGCACCAGCCCTTCTTCCACCGCCATCACGATGGGCTGGGGCAGATAGGAGCAGATCGTTTCCCCGCCGATATCGGCGTAAACCGGTACGCGGTAATCCGTCAGCGGCGATCCGCCCGCTCCCAAGCGCGATTGCCGCCGCCGGTTGTAGAAGCCGCGATAGAGCAGCGCCAGCAGGTCCGGCCGTTCCGCCAGAATTTCATTGTGGACGCGCATCGAGCTGACGATGCCGCTGAGCCCGCCCTTTTTGGCCTTGCGGATCGTCAGAAGTCCGACGACATCGACCGGGTCCATGTGCATCGGCAAAGGCCCGCCGCGGTGATAGTAAAACTCTTTCGGTCCGGGCTCCTCGATGTCCATGACTTCGCCGATGCCGCGCTTGCGCGGAGCCTGCGGGCCGATCAGCCCCATGTGGCGGCCGAGTACGAGAAACAGCACTTTCAGTTCTTCCGCGCTGTAGCGCTCCACCGGAAAGCCCTTCACCTGCGCAACGCCGGTCCCGTCCTGCAGCGAACGGCGCAAGTCCGCAGCGAAGGCGTGCAGGCTGGGAAAGTCCGGCGCATCGAAGTCGAAGCTATCCTGATCGAAGCCGCCAGCGCGCACGGTGCGGGCGACAGAATCGAGATCGTCGACAACCGCATCGGGCGTGTCGAAGCGCCAGTCCGTGCGGGCGGCGAAATCCGCCGCCGTCCATACCTGCGGACCCGTCACCGGGCTTATATCCGCTGCGATCATGGTTTCCTCCCGCGTGATCTATACCTCGATCACCAGATAGTCACCGTCCTTTTCCACCTTGATCGTCTCGGCGACATAGGGTCCCTGCACAAGATCTTCCCCGTGTGCAACGCGAATGTTGAACTGCCGCGTCCGCACCGAGTTCGGGTCGCAATAGCTCTGTCCCGTCTTGATATCGAATTCCCAGCCGTGCCACGGGCAGCGCACGAACTCGCCCTTGCGTGCGATGCGATAATCGTTCGGCCCGTCCGACAGCGCAATTCCGGTAACGAAACCCTCGCACAACGGGCCGCCCTCGTGCGGACAGATGTTCGCCAGCGCGTAGAATTCACCACCGACATTGAACACCGCTATCTCGCGATTGCCGGCTTTCACCGCAAGCCGCTGCCCCGCGGCGATATCTGCGGCCTTTGCCACAACGTGTCTCTGCGCCATTCTATTCCCCGTCTCCCGCAAAACGCGAAGCTGTTATGCGGGGCCTCCCTCCGCACGCGCTGTCATTCGGCAATGACATCACTCCAATCCATACAGCGCAACCGCATTGTCGCGGAACAGCTTGCGCTTCTTTTCGTCGTCCAGCCGCACGCGAAGCACGAAGCGCGGATCGTCGTAATCCCAGTGCGGGTAGTCGGACGAATACAGAATGCGGTCCCAGCCGATCCATTCGAAGACATCGAGCAGGTGCTGCGGATTCTCCGGTTCCTCCATCGGCTGCGTCGCGAACCAGAAATTCTCGCGCAGATATTCCGATGGTGGCCGCTTCAGATGCGGCACTTCCTTGCGCATGCGCTCCCATATCCGGTCCATGCGCCAGCCGAGGATGGGCGCCCAGCTGAAACCGGCCTCGATCATGGCGATCTTCAGCTTCGGGAACCGCTCGAACACGCCTTCCATGACGAGGCTTACGGCAACGGCTTCCGATGCCGTTGCAAAGGTAAAATGCTCCTGCATGTAATAGCTCGGCCAGCCGAGCCCGGTCGATGGCGCGCCGCCGGGATGGGCCTGCGGATGCAGGCCAATCGGCAGGCCTGTCTCTTCCGCCACCGCGAAAACCGGCCAGAAACGCCGCCGCCCGAAAGGTTCGTTCAGCCGCGCCGTGGTGATGATCTGTTTGAACGCCCTGTCCTGCGCCCTGAGTTCGATTTCTTTCACAGCCGCCGCGGCGTCCTCCGGGTTGACCACGATGCCGGCATGCAGCCTGGCGTCGCGATCGACCCAATGGTCTTTCTGCCATTGGTTGGTGGCGTGGCTGAGCGCTGCGGCAAAATCCTGGTTGCGTTCTTCCATCCCGCCCTTCGACAGCGCGATCAGCATGCCGTGCTCGACGCCGTTGGGATCGAGGTGCTGGTCGCGCAACATTTCATAGGACGAGCCGGGCGGTCCGCCTTCCGGCGGGTAGGCGTCGGCGCGCTGGCCGGACGCCATCATGCGCGGCCAGGCGATGCGCTCGGCAAGGCCCTGGCGCACATGCGGCCCGAAGGTGCGCATGTGTTCGCGCCATTGCGGCGGCAGATAGTCTTCCAGTACGCCGGGTTTTTGAATCGGGTGGATATCGCAATCGGCCAGCATCAGCTTCTGGCCGGACTTCGTTTCGGGCGAGAGGGCGTGGGTGGGCGCGTTCATGCGATGGACCTCGCAGGTTCGGCTTGCGCTGCTGCAGTGGCAAGGCGGGGAAAGGCTTTAAGCGGATTGTCCGTCAGGATTTTTTGCACGAGCTCTGCCGGCAATCCATCCGGCAACACGTCCTCGCCGTCGAACTGCCAGTGCGGATAATCTGTCGAGAACAGCAACATGTCCTCGCAGTCGATCTGCTCCAGAATACGGCCCAGAATTTTTGCATCGCGCGGCGCATCCACCGGCTGCAACGTAAAGCGCACATGGCGGCGGATGATCTCGGCGGGCGGCTCGCCGATCCATGGTACTTCGGCGCGCACGCCGCGCCATGTCTTGTTGGCCCGCCACATCAGCGTCGGAATGAAGGTGAAGCCGGATTCCATGCACACCAGCTTCATGTCCGGAAATTTCTCGAATACGCCCTCGGCGAGGAACGAGACGATCAGGTTCTCGAACGATGTGCTCATGTGGATGTAGTCTTCGATCTGGTACGAGCCGAAGCCCGCGCCCGACAGCGGATGGCGATAGGTCGACCCCGCATGGACGGCCAGCGACAGGCCGTACCGTTGCGCCGCCTCGAAGATCGGCCAGTAGATGCGGCGGCCAAGCGGCGCATCGCCCATCAGCGGAAGCTGCACGGCCACGAAGCGCGGATCGCCCGCTCGCCGCTCGATTTCCTGCACAGCCAGTGCCGGGTTCTGGGCATGGACCGTGACCGTGGCGCGCAGGCGCGGCTCCCTGTCGAGCCATTCGCGCACCACCCATTCGTTGATCGCCTTGGCGAATTCCGCGCCCATGTCCTCGTTGAACAGGGAATTACTGCCGTGGAAGACGTTGGCGACGGCAAGCTTGAGCCCGAAAGCGTCCAGCAGGTTGGCCTGGACGTCCGCAAGCCCGCCTCCGGCAACGCCCTTCAGCGGGCCATCCACAGGCCGCCAGTCTTCGCGGCAGGACAGCGGCGAACGTGGTGGGTAGTTCATGTGCGCGAAGGAAGACCGGTCGATATAGCGGGTCGCGATCTGGTCCTGCCAGTAATCGCTCATATAGGGCATCAGCGTGCGCACGCCGGGCACGTTGATGTGCATGTCGCAATCGATTGCGCCGGGGGAGGGGAGTTTCATGTCAATGCCATTCGCAACGGATCGATTTCGCCTTCCATGTTAGCAGGAACCCGCGGTTCGCCAAAATGACCGGGCGCCGCCGGTGTGCGCCTTCGCACGCCGGATGCAGGAAACGCCGGTGTAGCGTCCCGCAATCTGGCGGAGGCGGATCCGTATCCGGAAGCTGGCGCGCGGCAGGGCCGGGACTTGCGCCGGATTCCGGCTGGCTGCTCTCGCGCCTGCAAGCGGAGGCGCAAATGATTATCCATAGATTGACCGGCGGGGCCTTTGTCGCGCTGTTTGTGGCGATGGCCGCCTTGGCTGGCGCGGGCGTGCGTGCCGCCGAAGTGAAGCCGCAATATTACATTCGCGGCAATCAGACCGGCGTTTGGTACAAGTCCTCTGTAAAACTGCCCAAGGGCTGGGTGGAGAATACGGCATGGAGCCAGCGCTACGAGCGCGTCGTGCTGTTCGAGAATGGGGACAACAGTTCGGCCAAGCCATTCATGTATGTCCGCGTCCATCCGGGGCCGGAGATTGCGCTCGAAACCTATATCCGCACGGCGCAGCAAAGATGGCTGGCGCGCCTCAAGGATACGACGATCGAACAATTGCCCGACGTCGCTAACGCCGGTGCGTCCCCTATCAAGTTGTACCTGTACAGGAACCCTTCGGCGCCGTCGCAGGCTTTCGAACTTACCGCTTTCATGAAAGATGCGGCCGGCAGGCACGGCGGAAAGCCGATGTTCTTCCAGATCGTACTGGCGGCTCCGACACAGAGCGAACTCGACCGCGCGCGACCGGCTCTCATGGAACTCCTGCGCAATCTCCAGCAATGAAACATTTGTCCCGCGCTTGACGCCCGCGCTGCATCCGTCCATCAACGGGCAAAACGTTTTCATGCAATGCGGCTGCCGGGCTGCAACCTGAAAGCGTTGGCAACAGACACTGGAACGGACGTGCCTGCGAAGCGGGCGAGGGTTCCCGGTGCGCGGGAGGATACTTTTGCCACGCTATCGTTTGGGCATCGATGTGGGCGGCACCCACACGGACATGGTTTTGCTGGAAACGGGAGCGGATGGCGCGGCCGGCCGGTGGCGCATCGTGAAAATCCCCTCGACGCCCCATAATCCGGCGCTTGCGGTGCTGGATGGCGTGCGGCAGTTCGTTGCCTCGGGCGTCGATCCTGCGGACATCGAATTTTTCTCCCACGGCACGACGGCCACGACCAATGCGCTGCTGGAAATGCGCGGCGCGAAGATCGGCGTGCTGGTCAATGCCGGCATGCGTGGCATTCTGGAAGTGCAGAGTCAGGCGCGCGACGGCTGGCCGCCGTTCGACCATCTGTTCCGCAAGCCGGAGCCGCTCGCCCGTCCGGCCTTCGTGCGCGAAATCCCCGGCCGTCTGGATTATGCGGGACGCGAGATCGAGCCGCTGGACGAAGCCGCCGTCGCCGCCGCTGCCCGCGAACTTGCCGGGCAGGGCGCAACCGCCTTCGCCATTCTCTTTCTTTTTTCCTTCATGAACGACGCGCACGAGGCGCGCGCAGCCGGTATCGTGCGCTCGGCGGTGCCCGGCGCCTTCGTGTCGTGTTCCAGTCAGGTGCTGCCGCGCATCCGCGAATGGCCGCGGTATTCCACCACAATGCTGAATGCCTATCTCGGCCCGGTTCTGTCGGCCTATTGCCGTGACATGGCGAAGGGGCTCGACGAAAATGGCGTGAACACGCAGCAGCGGTTTCTGATGCAATCGAACGGCGGCGTCATGCCGCTGGTCGCCAATGCCGAAACGCATGCCGTGCGGACGCTGCTGTCGGGGCCGGCCGGTGGCGTCGGCTGCGCTTCCTGGCTGCTCGGGCGCGAGCAGGGCTGGCGCAATCTGGTGACGATGGACATCGGCGGCACCAGCGCCGACATCGCCTTCATCGAGGACGGCGAGCCGGTGGAACAATCCGATTCCATGGTCGACGGACGCATCGTCGGCGTTCCCGCTTACGATATCGCGACCGTCGCTGCGGGCGGCGGCTCCATCGCCTGGATCAACGATGGCGGCATGCTGGAAGTCGGCCCGCACAGCGCCGGCGCCGATCCCGGACCCGTATGCTACGGTCGTGGCGGTTCGCAACCGACGGTAACCGACGCCAATGTCGTACGCGGCGCGCTCAATCCGGACTATTTCCTTGGCGGCAAGGCGAGCCTCGATGCACATGCGGCGCGTGCGGCGATTGAAGACAAAATCGCCCGGGCCATGGATACGGACGTTGCAACGGCGGCCTCCGGGATCGTGCGCATCGTCAACGCCCGCATTACCGACGCCATCCGCGTCGAGGCCGCGAAGAAAGGCATCGACCTGACAGGGCACACGCTGGTGCCGTTCGGCGGCGCGGGGCCGGTCCATGCCGCGCAGGTGGCCGAGGACCTGCATATGCCGCGCGTGCTGGTTCCGCTCAATCCCGGCGCCTTCTCCGCCCTCGGCCTGCTCTGCACCGACGTGCGTCACGATTACATGCGCTCGGAAATGGCCGTTCTGTCCGCGCTCGATCCCTCCCATGCCGAGCAATCTTTCGCCGCGCTGGAAGACGCCGCCCGCGAAGAGATTTCCGGCGAAGGCCTGAACGGCGCGGAGATCGTTTACGCCCGCGAACTCGATCTGCGCTACGAAGGCCAGGGCTACGAATTGCGCGTGCCGCTGGAAGGCCTGCCGCGCCCGCTGGGTGCTGACGCCCTGAGCCGGATCGCGGAACGCTTCCACGATTTGCACACCGCAGTCCACGGCCACGCCGCGCGCGATGCCGTTGTCGAAGTCGTCAGCTACCGCCTGCGCGCCAGCGTCGCGATGCCCAAAGCCGCAAGCGCCCGCGCCGCCGCCGCCGGTGCCGCACAACCGGAGGGCCGCCGCACCCTGACGCTTGGGCCGGGCCGCGTGCTTGAGGCGTCCGTCTGGCGGCGCGATGCGCTCGCCAGCGGCTGGAGCGCCCGCGGGCCGGCGATCATCGAGCAGCCCGACGCCACGACCGTGGTGCCCGACGGCTGGAGCGTGCGCTGCGACGATTACGCCAACCTCGTACTGGAAAGGCTGCCGGCATGATCGCTGCATCCGAAACGGCCCGCTCGGCCGTCGATCCGGTCACCGTGCAGATCCTGCGCAACCGCATCGCCTGCCTCATGGAAGAGATGGCGCATCATTTCTTCCGCTCGGGCTATTCCACCATCGTGCGCGAGAGCCGCGACTTCTCCTGCGTCATCGTCGATGCCGAGGGACGGCTGATCACCTCGCCGCCGATGTTCTATCACGCCACGGCGTACTACCACCTCGCCCAGCGCATACTCGCGATCTTCGGCAGGGAGAACCTGCGCGATGGCGATGTCTTCGTCAGCAACCATCCCTACGAGGGCTTCGTGCCACACGCGCCCGACATGGCGATCATGGCGCCGGTCATGGCCGATGGCCGGCTGATCGGCTTCGCCGCCGCCATTGCCCACAAAGCCGACATCGGCGGTGCGGTGCCGGGATCGAGCTACGGTCAGGCGACCGAAATGTTTCAGGAAGGCATGATGCTGCCGCCGATCCGCCTGATCGAAGCTGGCATGGTGCGAAAGGACATCGAGCGCCTGATCGCCGCCAACAGCCGCCAGCCGGCGCTGGTCCTCGGCGACATGCGCAGCCAGACCGGCGCGGTCCTCATCGGCTGCGAGCGCATGAAGCAGATCGCCGCCGAACTCGGCGTGGAAGCCCTGCAGGCCGCACTCGCGGAAACCATCGAGGCGGCGGGCCGCGAGATGGCGGCGGCGCTTGCACGGTTGCCGGACGGGGTATCCGAAGCCGAGGCCTTCCTCGACAACGATGGCGACCGCGACGAGCCGCCCGTGCGCCTGCACGCGAAGGTCACCGTTGAAAACGGCCATCTCACCTTCGACTTCACACAAAGCGACGGACAGCGGCCGACGCCGGTCAATATTCGCCCGCCCCTCGTCGAAGCCGCCTGCTTCCACGCGCTGATCGCTCTCATCGACCCGCACCTGCGCTACAGCGATTCCGCCCGTGCCCATGTCGACGTAATCACCAGACCGGGGACGGTCTGCGACGCCCGGCCGCCTGCGCCCTGTTCGAACTACATGAAGATCTGCCAGCGCCTCATCGATGTCGTCATCGAGGCGCTCAATCCCTTCTGCAAAAGCCGGGCTGCGGCCCATGCCGGCGGCAGCGGAGGATCTATCGTGGTGGCCTGGGGCAAGGGTTCCGGGCCCGATGCGCGCCATGTGTCGCACAATCAGCACGAGATTTTCGGCTCCGCCTATGGCGGCAATGCGCAACAGGACGGCGCATCGGGCACGACAGTGCATATGTCCAACATCTACGTAACACCGATAGAGATCGTGGAAACCGAGTTTCCCTGCCGCGTGACGCGCTTCGAACTCGCGCCCGGCTCCGGCGGCGACGGCCAATATCGTGGCGGCATGAGCTTCCGCCGCGAATACGAGGTGTTGCAGCCGGCGACGGTCTTCTACCGCGGCGACAAGACGAAGTTTCCGCCCCGCGGCGTCGCCGGCGGCAAGGACGGCAAGATGAGCCGGTTTCTGCTATATCCGGATATGCCGGAGGAAAAGCAGATGCCTGCCAATTGCCGGGTCGAGCTGAAACCGGGCGAACGCTTCCGCATCGAGGGCGCCGGCGGTGGCGGCTTCGGCGATCCCGCGCTCCGCAAGCCGGACGCGCGCCAACGCGACGAGGAGGACGGTTATGTCTGACGCCCCGCTATCCGCGGCACATGCGAACGGTGGTTTCGCTGCGCTGGTTGATGACCGCCCGCATGACGGCGTCTTTCGCATTGATCGCCGCATCTATAACGATCCGGCGGTGCTCGAAGCCGAATACGAGCGCATCTTCGAGCGGACATGGCTGTTTCTCTGCCACGACACGCAGATCCCCAATCCCGGCGATTTCATCTCTACATATATGGGCCGCCAGCCCGTCATCGTCGTGCGCGGCAATGATGGAGCGATCCACTGCTTCCTCAACGCCTGCGGCCATCGCGGCGCATTGCTCGTCGCCCGCAAGACCGGAAACGCAACCACGTTCGATTGTCCCTATCACGGCTTCTGCTTCGATACGCAGGGAACATGCGTATCGGCGCGCAACCGCACCACGGGCTGGCCTGAAGGCTTCGACATCAAGCGCTTCAACCTGCGGCCAATCGCAAAGGTCGCCAGCTATCGCGGTTTCGTCTTCGGCTCGCTGTCGCCGGATGTTTCGGACCTCGAAACGTTTCTCGGCGGAACGGCGCGGCTGATCGACATTTTCGTCGAGCCTGCTCCGGCGGAGCTGGAAATCGTACCCGGCTATTGCACCTATATATCCCAGTGCAACTGGAAGCTCATGCACGAGAACGGTCCGGACGCTTTTCACGCCCCCGTCGTGCATCGCAATTTCGCCGAAACCATCGCCAACCGCGAAACGCGCGACGGGCTCAGCGGCGTAGCGAAAACCGAACGCGGCCGTCTCACCGCACGCATCGACAGCGCCAGTTACGAGGTGGGCAACGGGCACACGGTCTTCTGGCACGAACGCATCGACCGCAGCGTTTATCCGATCTACGAAAAGCAGGAGGAACTCGCCAAACGCTTTTCGCCCGAACAGATGGACTGGATAACCGGCAAGGGGCGGCACATCACTGTTTTCCCGAACCTGCTCCTCAACGATCTCGCCAGCTCGCACCTTCGCACCTACCGCCCGCTTGGCGTCGACAGGATGGAGACGACCATCTGGTGCATCGCACCGAAAGGCGAACCGGCGGAGATGCGCGCGGCGCGTCTGCGCAAGTTCGAGGATTTCTTTCTGCCCAGCGGCATGGCGACGCCCGACGATATCGCGCTCTGCGAGGAAGCGCACATTTCCAGCCACGGCAAACATGCAGGCTGGTTCGAACTCTCGCGCGGCGACGCCTTCCGAAAGGACGGACCGGATGACGCGGCAAAAGCCATAGGTTTCGAGCCGGTGGCCAGCACGACAAGCTGGGATCACGAATTGACCTTGCAGGGCGTGTACCGCCAGTGGCGCAAGTTCATGTCCGGGGAAGCATAGAGCATCGCGCGAAAAAGTGGTCCCGGTTTTTCGCGCATGGCGATGCTCTGATATTGGAGACGATCAGATTTTGTGCTTTCAAATGGTTCCATCTGAAAGCACGCTGATCCAGGAGCGGGCAATGGCTGATCTCGAACTGCATGGCGCTGTCAACGATTTCCTCGCCCGCGAAGCGCGCCTGCTCGACGGGCAGAAGTGGCAGGAATGGCTGGAGCTTTATCTGCCGGACGCGATCTTCTGGGTTCCCGCCTTCCGCATGGAGGGCGGCTACACGGAGGATCCGAAAACCGAACTCAATCTGATCTACATCGAAGGCCGGGCCGGACTCGAAGATCGCGTATTCCGCCTGGGAACGGAGCTGTCGCTCGCCTCTCATCCCATGCCGCGCACGCGGCACTTCCTCAGCCTCGTGACCATCGACCGCTTTTCGCCGGACGAGGTGCATGTTTTCGCGAACTGGCAGGTCGTCTGGTATTCCGAACTGCGCGGCCAGCAGATCAGGGCAGGGTCTTACGAATATGTCTTGCGGCAGGGCGAGGGTGGCCTGAAGATTGCGCGGAAGAAAGTGCTGCTTTTGGAAAGCGAAATCGACGGCTATTTTGATTTTTATGGGGTGTGAGGAGATGAATTCGCGTTCGATTCTCAATAGGCTTGTGTAAGCCTTCGCCCTCCCGTCCCGAGCCAGTCGAAGAACGATACGCCGCCTGAGGTGGCCACTCAAAGTGAGGGTTGACTATTGCGATACTGATAGGTCCTCGTCCTGAGCAGCGCCATGCAAGCTTGTCGGTCTTGATTGGGGCGGCGACTGAGGAAATGCGCGGTACAGGCTTTGCGTGCATGCTTCATTCGTCGCACAGATTGTATGGGCAATAAACTCCTCGCTTGCCCCCGCGCCCCCGCAGCCGCTATGCATGCGCTAATGAGAACCCCCGGGAGGCCCCATGCCCAGCGCCCTGTTCAGCCCGATCAAACTGCGCGAGCTTGAACTTTTCAACCGCATCGCAATTTCGCCTTTGTGCCAGTTCAGCGCCGTCGATGGCACGGCCCAGCCCTGGCACATGATGAACGCCATGCACCACATGGTGTCCGGCGCCGGGCTGCTGATTCTGGAGGCGACCGCCGTCGAGGATATCGGGCGCATCACCGCCGGTTGTCTTGGCCTGTATAGCGACGAGAACGAAGCGGCGCTCACAAGAATGGTGTCCGATGCGCGCACAATGTCCAGCGCCGCCATCGGCATCCAGCTTTCCCATGCCGGCCGCAAGGCTTCGTCCCGCCCGACATGGGAATTGTGGAAAGGCCCCAATCTGACAGACGAAGAGGGCGCGTGGATTCCTGTCGGCCCCTCGCCGGAAGCCTTCAACGACGGCTGGCCGGAGCCGCGGGCTCTCGACACCCAGGGCCTCACGCGAATCATCGACCATTATGTCGAGGCCACGCGCCGGGCGCAGCGCTGCGGTTTCGACATGCTCGAAATCCATGTCGCGCACGGCTATCTGCTGCACCAGTTCCTGTCGCCGATGTCCAACCACCGCACCGACAAATACGGCGGCAGCCGCGAAAACAACATGCGGTTCCCGCTGGAAGTGATCGCCGCCGTGCGCGAAGTCTGGCCGGAAGAAAAGCCCATCGGCGTGCGTTCCACCGGCAGGGATTTCAACGAAGGCGGCCTTGAACTCGACGACGCTGTCATCTTCGCGCGGGAGCTGAAAAAGCTCGGTATCGATTATGTCGTTCCGTCTGCCGGCAATGTCGCGCCCGGCATGAAGCTGCCGAAGATCGAGCCCGGCTACATGGTGCACTTTGCTGAGCGCATCAAACAGGACGTAGACATCAAGACGATGGCTGTCGGCCTGATCGTCAAGCCGGAACAGGCCAACGCCATCATAGAAAACGGGCAGGCGGACATGGTCGCCATTGGCCGCGCCTTCATCGACGATCCGCGCTGGGCCTGGCATGCGGCGGTGGCGCTGGGCGAGGAAAATCCGCCGATCCCCTCGCCCTGGCAGCGCGTCAATCCAAAGGTGTGGCCGGCCTACAAAATGGCGCGCAATCTCACGGAAGATCTCGCCGCCGGCATGGGCCATATGCGCAGGGAATAGACGATGCACGACATGGGGGCAAAGGCCGAAGGCGCTTATACGCGGCGCGTTATCTCTTCCACGCGCAGGCAAGATATACGCGGCGTCGACTACAACATACGCGAATGGGGCGATCCGTCGGCGCCGTTGCTGGTGTTGCTGCACGGCCATCGCGACGCCTCGAGTACATTCCAGTTCGTCGTCGACCTGTTCCGGCACGAATGGCGTGTGGTCTGTCCGGACTGGCGCGGCTTCGGTCATACCGCCTGGGCGCCGGGCGGCTACTGGTATCAGGATTACCTCGCCGACCTCGACGCCTTGCTCGACAAGCTCAGCCCGGACGCGCCTGTGCGCCTGGCCGGCCACAGTCTCGGCGGCAACATGTCGAACGTGTATGCCGGCGTGCGCCCGGAGCGGGTTGTTCGCGTTTGCTCGCTCGACGGTTTCGGCCTGCGCACGCGCGGCGCGGAGGATACGCCCGGGCATCTTGAAAAATTTCTCAAGGCCTGGCGCGAGCCCGTGCCGTCGCCCCGGCCATATCCAAACGTCGAAGCCATGGCGGACCGGCTGATGCAGGGCAACAAGAACCTCACCCGCGACAAGGCGCTCTTCCTTGCCGCGCATCAGCACATCGTGCGCGACGACGGTTCGCTCGTCTGGAGTTTCGATCCGGCCCATTCCCGCCCCTTCGCCACCCTGCACCGGGTCGACGAATGGGCGGCCTGCTGGCGCGCCATCGCATGTCCGGCCCTCTGGATCGGCTCCGACCGGGTGTTTCCGCCGAGCATGCAGAGCGATACGCTGTCGTTCGAATGGCGGCTGGAACAGGTGAAGGACGTGACCTTCCACCGGCTCGCCGGAACCGGCCACAACGTGCACCACGATGCACCGGAAAAGGTTGCCGAACTTGTCGAGGACTTCTTTGCGCCAACGCGCTGAGCCCGTTTCCGCCGCCAGCGGTTTTCCTTCTTCATCGTTGCGCGCTACATTTCCCTGTATGGACCATACGGATCGCAACAGCATGGCCGGCCAATGCGAAAACAAATGATCGCCCTGGGCATCGCCGCGGCAGTTGTTGCAGCGCACTCACCGGCGCGGGCACAGGACTTCACCACCGGGTTGCACGCCTACGAATCAGGCGATTACGCCACGGCTTTCGGCAATTGGTGGCCTCTGGCGCTGAAAGGCGACGCCAAGGCGCAGGCCTCGCTCGGGCTGCTGTATTACGCCGGGCGCGCCGTGCCGCGGGATTACTCCAAGGCGCTGCTGTGGTTTTCCCGCGCAGCCGAAGCCGGGCAGCCGACGGCGCAGTTTTTCATGGGCTTGCTGTATTACTTCGGCAAGGGTGTGCCGAAAGACCTGGGCCGCGCCCACGCCTGGTGCGACATCGCCGTCACCAACGGCTATATGGACAGCCTGTTCTGCCGCGACGCGATCGAGGTCGAGATGACCGAGGCCGACAAGAAGGCGTCCGACAAATTCTCGTCCGAATTTTACAGCAAGCACAAATTCAGGAACTGACGATCGCCGGCAAGAGCTGTGCGAATTCGTGCAAATTTGCACAAATTTGCGCGAATTTTTGCGCACGCTCATTCTGCGCGGTTTGGCCCGCGTTGCGGCCTGCGCCCGCGAACCAGTCACATTAGAATTGATAAAATTCGACTTGCTAGCCAAGCCAAAATGTCGCACTGTCGAAACACCTGACGGCCCTGAATCGGGCCAGAGGAGCGCCTGCCGGCTGAGGCTCGAAAGTGCAAAACACGGCAGGCATCAAGGAAACCCATCAAGGAGACGGCAATGTCTGAAGATTGTCGGACGTCGCATGCGTGCGATGCTCACATCCACGACCCCGCGCTGCCGGAAGATCGCGCTTTGGCGCGCGGTCCCATCGGCGAGCTGGCGCGTACGAAAACAACGCGGCGCACTTTCATTAAAGGCGTTATTGCTTCGGGCGCTGCGGTCAGCGCATCCGGATATTTTCTGCACGGCGAAGCGCAGGCCCGCACGGCCGGCGCTGTCGAGCGGCTTGTCAGCCTGAAAATCAACGGGCAGTCGCGCAAGGTCGACGTTCTGCCATATGAAACCCTGGCCAATACGCTGCGCAACAAGCTCAATCTGACCGGCACCAAGCTCGGATGCGATCGCGGCGAATGCGGCGCCTGCACGGTGATAGTCGGCAATACGACCATTTATTCCTGCACGACGCTGACGCATTCGGTCGCCGACAAGGACATCACGACGATTGAAGGCATCGCAAAGGACGGCAAGCTGCATCCGGTGCAGCAGGCTTTCATTGACGAGCTCGGTCCGCAATGCGGCTTCTGCACGCCTGGTCAGGTCATGTCGGCGGTGGCGCTGCTGAAGGCCAATCCCAAACCTACCGTTGAACAAGCCAAGCGGGCCATGTCCGGCAACCTGTGCCGCTGCGGCTCCTACCAGCAATATCTGGCAGGCGTCATGCGCGCTGCGAAAGGAGGCTAACCCATGGCTTACGATCAAATCGGCAAGAACTTCACGCCTCCGGACATGGTCGCCAAGGTAACCGGCGCGGCTAAATATTCCGAAGACTTCCGTCCCGACGGGCTCCTGCGCGGCAAGCTGTTGCTCAGCCCCATGCCGCATGCGCGGGTCAAGAACATCGACACCTCGGCCGCGATGAAGATCAAGGGCGTTGTCGCCATCATCACGGCCGACGACGTGCCGCAATTCCCGCCGCCGGCCGATCCCATCCTGTACAAGGAAGCGATGTTCCGCGGCGCCCCGATCGCAGCTGTCGCTGCGGAGACCGAAGAAATCGCGGCAGCCGCCATCGAAGCGATCAAGGTCGACTTCGAGCAACTCAAGCACGTCATGGATCCGCTCGATTCGCTGTATCCGGGCGGCGCCAACGCCTTCACCGGCGGCAACGTGGCCAACGTGCGCCTGCCGCTGCAGACGGTGCGCTGGACCGCGAAGGACTTCGCGGGCTTCGATCAGGGCAAGCTGCCCATGGGCAAGCCGGCCGAGGAATGGCACTACGGCGATCTCGATGCGGGCTTCAAGAAAGCCAAGGTCATCATCGAGAAAAGCTTCCAGACCGCCGGCAATTCCCATCACTCGATGGAGCCGCGCACCAACATGGCATACTGGCAGAACGGCAAGTGCTACCTGCACGGGTCGATGCAGAGCCAGTCGCTGCCGACGCCGGGCATCGCCCGCCAGATCGGCATCAAGCCGAGCGAGCTCGTCTTCATCGCGGAATTCTGCGGCGGCGGCTTCGGCTCCAAGGGCTCAGGCTATTCCGAAGTCGTCATCTCGGCGCATCTGTCGAAGAAGGCGAACGGACGTCCGGTGCAGGTCCGCGTCTCTCGCGAGGAAGAATACTACATCGGCAAGGGCCGTGCGGGCTTCCAGGGCTGGGCCAAGATCGGCTTTGCCGAGAACGGCCGTGTCGTTGCTGCCGACGTCTATTGCATCCAGGATAACGGCCCGAACATGGGCTTCTGGGACTTCCGCAACTGCGGCCACTCGGTGCAGATCGTCCTGCAGCCGGAAGCCATGCGGTTCCGTGGCATGGCGGTTCTTACCAATACGCCGCCGCGCGGTCCACAACGCGGTCCGGGCGAAAACCAGACGGCCATGGCGATTGAGCCTTTCCTGGACGAAGCAGCCAAGAAGCTCGGAATCGACCGTGTCGCCCTGCGTGTTGTCAACGCGCCGGACAATGACGGCAAGGATGGCCACCATGCCGACAAGCCGATCACCAGCGCCTATCTGAAAGACGCGCTAAAGAAAGGCGCCGATATCTTCAAGTGGGACGAGAAGATCAAACTCTCCGGCAAGAAGAACGGGACCAAGGTCATCGGCATCGGTGTCGGGCAGGCCTTCCATGCGGCTGGTTCGGCGGGCTTCGACGGCCTCATCCGCATCACGCCGGATGGCAAGCTGCATGTCCATCAGGGCGTCGGCAACCTGGGTACGTTCTCCTATGCGGCGACCGCGCGCGCTGCCTCGGAAGTGCTGGGCGTTCCGTGGGAGGACGTTGTCGTCGTCCGCGGCCGCACCGACCGCCACCTGCCCTGGATGATCGGCCAGTTCGGGTCGAACACCGCCTATACGGCGACCCGAACAAACTACGTGGCTGCTTTGGACGCCAAAGCCAAGCTGCTCGAAATCGCCGCTTCGGTGCATGGCGGCAAGGCCGGCGACTACGACCTGAAGGGCGGCAAGATCGTCTCCAAGGACGGCTCCAAGTCGATGTCCTATGGCGATGCCGCCAAGAAGGCCATTGAAATGGGCGGCAAGTTCTCCGGCAAGGAATTGCCGAAGAACATCAATCCCATGACACGCGCGGCGGCGACCGCCATTTCCGGCACGGGTCTGATGGGTGTCGCCAAGGATACGTTGAAGAAGCGTGGCATGGTGCCGGGTTTGTGTGCCGGCTACTGCATGGTGGAAGTCGACACCGAAACCGGCGATGTAGCCATCAAGGAATATGTCGGCGTTACAGATTGCGGCACCATCCTGCATCCCATGGGTCTGCAGACCCAGATGCATGGCGGCGCCATGATGGGCTTCGGCATGTCGGTATTCGAACGGATCGTCTACGATCACGCGCTCGGTCTGCCGGCCAACGTATCGCTCAACCAGGCCAAACCACCCACCTGGCTGGAACTGCCCGAGAAGTTCGAGTGGGCGGCAGCGGAAAAGCCGGACCGTGACAATCCGGTTGGCGTCAAGGGCATGGGCGAACCTGTGCAGGGTGCTGCGGCATCAGCGCTGGTCAGCGCGATCGAGGATGCCCTCGGTCACCACTTCCACAAGACGCCGATCGTTCGCGACATGATCGTGAACCATTTGGCCGGTCAGAAACAATCTTACCGGCCCCTCCAGGCCAACACGATGTAAGGGAGCCCATAGCCATGATGATAAAAGACGTCATACCGGGCTTCGAACTGTTCAGGCCCACATCCGTCGATGAAGCCGTGCGGCTTCTCGGCCAGCACAAGAAAGACGCCTGGAAACTTGCCGGCGGCAACGACTCGATTTCCTGGATGAAGGACCGTGTTAAACGGCCCAAACAGGTCATCGATTTGTCCGCCATCAAAGAGCTTTCCGGCATCAGGGAAACCGACAAGGGCATCGAGATCGGCGCAATGACAACATTGACCGACATCGAGAACAACGAAGCCATCAAAAAGAGCTTCCGGCTTCTCAGCGATGCTGCCGGTCAGGTCGCATCGCCGCAGATCCGCAATAACGGCACCCTTGGCGGCAACATCAATCAGGATGCCCGCTGCTGGTACTATCGCTCGGGTCTGCCCTGTTACAGGGCCGGTGGAACCACGTGTTTCGCCGATACTCCCGAAGGACAGAACCGCGAACATGCCATCTTCGATGCGGCCCGTTGCGTCGCCGTGACGCCATCGGACCTAGCGCCGGCGCTTGTTGCGCTCGACGCCGAAATGGTCATCAAGGGTCCGGGCGGCGAGCGAACCGTGAAAGCCGAGGAATATTTTATCGGCCCGCGGATCGATATCACCCGCATGACGCAGGTGAAGCCGGAGGAACTGCTGGTCGCAGTTCGCATCCCGAAAACCTTTGCCGGCGCGAAATTCTACTTCGAAAAGGTCACAGACCGTAAATCGTGGGACTTCGCTCTGGTCAACGTCGCCTCGGCGATAAAGACCGACGCAAGCGGAAATGTCGCCGACGCGCGTATTGTCGTTGGCGGTGTGGCTTGTACGCCACGACGCGCAGTCGCCGCCGAGGGCGCGATCAAGGGGTCGAAAGCCGACGCCGAGTCCGCGAAGCTTGCCGGTCAGTCGACGAGCCGGGGCGCCCGGCCGCTCAACTACAACCACTTCAAGATTCCGCTGATGGCCAATCTGGTGACGCGCTCCGTGCGCGACGCCAAAGCCTGATTGCGGGACAGGGCGTGCGGCAAGCCGGATAGCAAGTCGCCGCTGCTTTTTCTTGAACGGGATATGCATTGACGTAAAAAGGCCCCGGAGCGGACCCGCTCCGGGGCCTTTTGATTGCCGCCATTGTCCGGGCGTGCGGCGCTCAACTGAATGAGAAAACAGATGGACGAGATTTCTGCAGACGAAGAATTTTCGATCGGGATTGTTGGTCTCGATCTTTTCGGTGGAGCGCTGAGCGAACGGCTTGAGGCTGCTGACCTCGGGCACACGGTCTCGGACATGCACCCGCAAAAGCTGCAATTGCACGTGGCGGAATCCGGCATGGCGCCGGCCTCGACACCGACCGATGTCGCGCATATGTGCGATCTCATCTTCATTGCCGAAACCACGGACGCAACGCTGCGCGAAGTTGTTTTCGGCACGACGGGACTGATCCATGGATTGAGCGCCGGTACGATCCTGGTCGACCTCAGCGACGCCGATCCCTCCGTGGGTACGGAGATTGCCGGCAAACTTGCATCGCGAGGGGTGATCTGGATCGACGCAGCGATTCTGGGCTCTCCCGAAGACGTCCGCTCCGGCGCATCAGTCTGGTTAACCGCGGGTCAGGCTGACGCATTGCAAAGGATTGCGCCGGTTCTCGCCTCCGTTTCGTCGCGGACCATCCGTCTCGGCGGGCTCGGGTCGGCAAAGCTCGCCAAGGCGCTTGGCGCGGCCGCCGAAGCAATGGCCACAGCTGTTTACACCGAGATCATGTTGATTGCCCGGCGCGCCGGGCTTGATGCCGCAGGCGTTCTGGACGCGATGCCTTTTCTGGCGCCCGGGGCAGGGACAGCGCCGAAAGCTATCGCCAGCGAAGTGCTGACCGGCCGCTACGATAGTGGCGTTCCAATCAATATTCTCCAGCGCGATCTGCAAACCGTCATGCAAGCGGCGGTGCGTGCGAGTGCGCCGGCGCAATTTCTGGGCCTCGTGCAATCGGCGTGCGCCGCTGCGCGCTTTCTGCCGGACGCCAATGGCGATGCGTCCGACATGGCGCGGTGGCTGGCGCAGAATGCCGGCGTCGAGTTTGTGCCCGCGGACAGCGAAATCACCGACAGCTAACCGGCCTGAGGGCATAAAATCGCCGTGTTGCCTGCAATGTGTCTGGCGCAGTGGCGCATGATCCACTATGCAGGGCCGAAACACCTATAGCGGCGGAGGATGCTGAACATGTTCAGATATTCGAAATCGATATATGGCGGTCAGGAGCAACTGATCGGCGCATCATGGGACTTGCTGCCGTGGTTCGCGGCCGCGGGTGCAGCTTTTGTCGTCGTTCATCTGGTTGCTGCCGCTCTGAGCCGCTCGCGCAACCGCGTACGCCATTGAAAGGAACCGCGGACCGATGAGCGAGACTGTCTCTAACGAATCTCCTGTGCAGCAGAGCAGAACGCCGGACAAGGTTGTTCGGCATACGTTGATCGACAGGCTGTATCACTGGCTGATGGCTATTGCCTTTTTCGTGCTGATGGGTACGGCCTTTCTGCCTATTCTCGGCGTCAAGTTCGAATGGATCGACTTGCACTGGATGTCCGGCGTTCTGCTGAGCGTCCTGGTGCTTGTCCACATCGTGCGCGCCATGATCTGGCAGGACTGGCGCAACATGATGATCTGGCCCTCCGACATTCGCGATATCTTCCGCGGTCTGGCGGCGACATTCTCCAGCACCGCGCCATTGCCGGCAAAGCCGGGGAAGTACAATCCGCTGCAGAAGCTTTTTCACCTCGGATCGGCCGTATTCGTTCTCGCCATCGTTGGTACGGGGCTGACGATGCTGCTGAAGATCGACACGCCATTCTGGCGGCGCAATCCCTATATCCTGTCGAACGACACCTGGGGATGGATCTACGCCGCGCACGGGCTGTGCGCGATGGCGATGATCACCATGATCATCATTCACGTCTACTTTGCCTTGCGCCCGGACGAATTGCATTTGACGAAGTCGATGTTCCGCGGCTGGATCACGCGCAAGGAATACAAGGACCACTACGACAGCGATCAATGGCGGGCGTAATTGCCCCGACCGGACAGGACGAAAGGTGCGTGAATGGCTGGAGGGGCTGATAACATGCCGCAAACGATTGCCGAGGCGATGGAGGCTGTGGAAGCGGCATACGAATTCATGCTTGCCTATGCGGCGCAAGGCCGCGAGCGCGAGGAAGACGATCCCATGGGAATCCGCGACTATCTCAACCGCGCTGCAGCCGGTCTGAAAGTCGTCGCGGCAGCCACGCCAGCGGACATGGGCGCCCCGGCGGGCCCGATAGCAGATGCGACGCAAGCCATGCTCGACGTGCTGAAACAGGATGCCGCGCGTGCCGGCGCTGCGATCAACTTCGTTCTCGCGCAACGTTCCATCGGCTCGCAGATAATCGACAACCTCAACGCGTCCATCCACATCCGCGCGCTGCTGACAGATGTGTTCCTCATCGACGAAACGCTGAACGATACTGGCGGCGGGTTGGACGTTTGAGGATTACGCCGGCGGCGTGGCTGCCGGCTTGATCTGTCCGCCTGCGGTTCCGAAACCGATGCGGTAGCCCTCACCCTGACACCAGCCGCGGAAGGTGACGGTATCGCCGTCTTCCAGAAACGAGCGTACGGTTCCATCCGTCAGCGTCAGCGGTTCCTTGCCGCCCCAGCTCAGTTCCAGCATTGAGCCCAGCATCGACTTCTCCGGCCCGCTGATCGTGCCCGAGCCCAGAACATCGCCAACGGACATGGCGCAGCCCGACGATGTGTGATGCGCGAACTGCTGCGCCGGCGACCAGTACATGTAGGAAAAATTCGTCCGGCTGATGGTGCTGGCTTGCGCAGCGCCGGACGGTGTGAGATCGACCTCCAGCTTCAGGTCATAGTTCATCGGCCCGTTCTGGCGCAGGTAGGGCAGGGGTTCGGGATCCTGCTTCGGCCCCCCGACACGGAACGGCTCCAATGCTTCGGCGGGCACCACCCAGGCGCCCATCGTGGTGGCGAAGGCCTTGGCCATGAACGGCCCCAGCGGGACATATTCCCACGCCTGGATGTCGCGGGCGCTCCAGTCGTTGAGCAGCGCGAAGCCGAAGATCGCCGCCTGCGCCTGATCGACGCTCAGATATTCGCCCATCGTGGTCGGCTGGCCGACGATCGTCGCCATCTCCAGCTCGAAGTCCAGCCGCCGGCTCGCGGTGAAAATCGGCGCCGGATGATCCGGCCCCTTGATCTGGCCCAGAGGCCGGCGGATCGGCGTACCGTCGACGACGATGGTGCTGGCGCGGCTGTTGTAGGCGATGGGGATATGCAGCCAGTTGGCCTGCAAAGCATTGTCCTTGCCGCGAATCATCGTGCCGGCGTTGGTGGCGTGCTCGCGCGAGGAGTAGAAATCCGTGAAGCCCGCGACCTTCACCGGCAGATGCAAAGTGGCGTCCTTGCGGGCGACGAAGGCGCGCTGGCGCAATTCGGGATTGTCGCGCAGCGTGGCGTCGTTGTGGCGCAGCATTTTGGAAATGGCTGCCCGCGTGCCGGACCAGGTTTTCGGGCCATAGGCCATGAAAGCATTGAGGCTGGCTTCGGCGAAGACGCCCGGCCGGGCGGTCTTGGGCAGCAGTCCTGCCGCTTCGATCACGGCCAGATCGAGGATCATGTCGCCGATGGCGACGCCGATGCGCGGCTTGGGATTGGCTGGCGTGGAAAACGAGCCATAGGGCAGGTTCTGGATCGGAAAATCGGAATCTGCGGGCACATCGACAAAGGAGCGCAGCGACGGATCGTTCGGGGTCATGACGTGTCCCTGAATTGGGCTGTAGGCGCCCGGCGCGCCCGTCTGCGGGCAGAGCCCGGAGTCGAACGCAATCGGAACATGTACTAACCACCGGCGCGGCGGATTTCAACAATCCGGGACGCCTCAAGCGCCTTGACGGCGCGCGCGGCGCGCGACACCCTGCCGGCAGGAAACGCTAGAGAGAGAAAAATGGCTCTGACACCACAGGACATCATCAAGGAAATACCGGGCATCGACGAAGACGCAGCCAAGGTCCTTACGGCGGTTCGCACGCTCAATCGCCCGCCGATGGAAAGCCTTGCGCCGGATCAGGCCCGCATGGCCTTCCGCGCCATGCGCGAAGCCATGAAGCAGCCAGTCCCGGACATGGCGGAGGTTAAGAATCTGGAAGTTCCGGGACCGGGCGGTCCGCTTCCCGTCCGGCTTTACCGTAGCCACGCTGCAGGGACTGCGCTTTCGCCTGTCATGGTGTTCTATCACGGCGGCGGCTGGGTCGTCGGAGACCTGGAGACGCACGACATCCAGTGCCGCCATTTCGCCAATGCCGGGGCCTGTTCGGTTGTCGCCGTGGACTACAGGCTGGCGCCCGAACACAAGTTTCCTGCCGCGGCCGAGGATTGCATCGCGGCGACGAAGTGGGTCGCAGACAATGCCGCGCAGCTTGGCATGGATGCCGGGAGGATAGCCGTTGGCGGCGACAGCGCCGGCGGCAATCTCGCCGCCGTGGTGTCGCTCGACGCCGCAGCGAAGGGCGGAGCGGACATACGCGGTCAGGTCCTTATTTATCCAACGGTCGACCTGCGCATGGGCTACGATTCCTATGCCCGCGTCGGCAATGGCTTCACGCTGACAGCCGGATCGATGGCCTGGTTCCGCGATCATTATCTGACAAAGGGGGATCAGACGGGGGACTGGCGCGCCTCGCCCCTGCTCGCCCCCAATCTCGCCAAAGCGCCGCCTGCTTATGTGGTCACTGCCGGTCTCGATCCGCTTTGCGACGAGGGCGAGGCCTACGCGAACGCGCTAAGGAACGCCGGGGTCGATGTGCAATACCGCTGCTGCACCGGCCAGATGCACGGATTCGTCGGCGCAACCGGCGTCATCCGGCAGGCGGACGATGTCATCGCGGAGATTGGCGCGTTTTTGAAAGCCAAGCTGGCTTGAGGCAGGGCTGGTCTTTCCGGATATAGCAGGGTATCGGGAGGCCTCCGATCGCGAACGATAGATCCTGTGCGGCTCGCGTAGCGATTTGCGCCGCCAATTTCTGAATCCAAAGGGTGGAAAACTCATGTCCAAACTGAATCTGACGCTTGGCTGCTGGGATTACGACCGCGTGATCGCCCTGCAAAACGGGACCGTGCAGCCGGACGGCATCGACCTCAATTTTCTCAACATGGAAGTCGAAGAAACCTTCTTCCGCATGGTCCGCCATCGCGAGTTCGACGTCGCGGAAATGTCGCTCTCCTCCTACACGGTCTCGCTGTTTCGCGATCCGGCGCCGTTCATAGCAATACCGGTCTTTCCCTCGCGCTTCTTCCGTCACTCCTGCATTTTCGTCAGCGCGAAGTCGGGCATCAAGGAGCCGAAAGACCTGATCGGCAAGAAGATTGGCGTGCCCGAATACCAGATGACGGCGCCGGTATGGATTCGCGGCATTCTCGCCGAGCATTACGGAGTCCCGGTCGACAGCGTGACGTATTACACGGGCGGCGAGGAAGAACCCGGACGGCCGGAAAAGCAGGGCATCAGCCTGCCGCCGAACATCAAGGTGGAAGCGATTCCGGACGACAAGACGCTGTCGCAAATGCTGAAGGACGGCGAGATCGACGCGCTGCATTCCGCCCGCTCGCCCTCGACGCTCGATGGCGTGCATGTGAAGCGGCTGTTCCCGAACTATCGCGAGGTCGAACTCGAATATTACCGCAAGACGAAGATCTTCCCGACCATGCACACAATCGCGATCCGCCGCGATGTGTACGAAAAGAACCGCTGGATTGCGCAATCGCTTTTCAAGGCGTTTTGTGAGGCGCAGCAGAAGACCTACCACGATTTGAACCAGACGGCGGCGCTGAAAGCCATGGTGCCGTGGCTGACGCACGACATCGAGGAAGCGCGCCGCGAAATGGGCGACGACTACTGGGCATATGGATTGCAGCCGAACTACCAGGTGCTGGAAGCCTTCCTGCGCTATCACTACGAAGGCGGCCTGTCCAAGCGTCTTCTGAAGCCGGAGGAATTGTTCGCGCCGGAAACGCTGGAAGCTTTCAAGATTTAGCGTGGCAACGCACCGGCCCGGCGGACAGTACGGAGGTTTGCCGGGCCGACGGCTACTCGGCTGCTTCCTGCGCGCCGTCTCCGCCGGAAAATTCGTAGTCGGCGAAATTCACCTGCATCGTGCGCTGGTGATAGTCGGCCATGCCCCACGGCCATTGCGTGACGATCTTGCCGCTCGGCAATTTGAAATAACTAAGGCATGTGTCGTTCGCGACGACACTGTGCGCAAGACGCTCGTGCGCGGCTTCGTTGAAGGCGCGTTGCACGCTTGAACGCACATGCATCCACGAGCCCGTATTATCGCGCAACGCTTCCACACACTGCGCGATATACTCGGCCTGGTGCTCCAGCATGTAGATGATGCTTGCCGCGGCATTCGTGTTGGGGCCGTACATCATGAAGAAGTTCGGACAACCATTTACGGTGATGCCGAGATAGGCCTCCGCGCCGTCTTTCCACGATTCCTTCAGGTCGAAACCGTTCAGCCCGTAGATGTCGAGTGATGGCAGGAACGCTGTCGGCAGGAAGCCGGTGCCGTAGATGATGACATCCACCTCGTGCAGGGTACCGTCTTTCAGGCAGATGGCATTCTCTGTAATTTCGACGACAGGAACGTCAACCACGTCGACGTTGTCCTGCATCATCGCCGGATAGTAATTGTTCGATTGCAGCATGCGCTTGCAGCCGAAAGGATAGGCTGGCGTCAGCTTGCGACGCTTTTCCGGATCGGGCACCTCGCGCGCCAGATGCTGCAGCCAGACTTCGCGCGCGGCATTCGCCATATCCGCGTTGTAGCGGCGCCCCGAGCCGCCTTCCATCTCGTTGTAGATGCGCATGCGTTCGACGCGCCGCCAGACCGGGGTCTCGTGGACCCAGCTCTTCTCGTCTTCGGCAATCCCCATGTCCTTGGGCTGGATATATTGCGGCGAACGCTGGCAGACATATAGCTTGCCTGCGGCCTTCGCCACTTCAGGCACGAACTGGATCGCGCTCGCGCCCGTGCCGATAACGGCAACGCGCTTGCCTTCGAGATCGACATCATGCCGCCATTCCGCCGAATGGAATGCCGGCCCCCTGAAGACGTCGCGGCCGGGAATGTTTGGATAGGTCAACTGGTTGAACAGGCCGATGGCGGAAACCAGAGCCCGCGCCCGCAAAGTCTCACCGCCTTCGATATGCACCAGCCACGTACCGGTCGTATCGTCGAAGCGGGCTTCCGTGACGGTGGTGTTGAGCCGGACGTGTTCCTCGATGCCGTATTTCCTGGCGCAGTATCGGAAGTAGTCCAGAATTTCCGCCTGATGGCCAAAGCGCGCCGACCAGTCCCAATCCTGCTCAAACGACAGCGAATAAAACCGCGAGGGCACATCGCAGGCAGCGCCCGGATAGGTATTGTCGCGCCAGACGCCGCCGAGCGAACCGGACTTTTCCAGAATCGTGAATGATTTAATGCCTGCCGCCTTGAGCCGGACGCCCAGCGACAGGCCGCCAAAGCCGCCGCCAATGATGACGATGGGGAATTCCCCGACAGCATCCGCTGCGCTTTTGCTCATGCTCCACCCCGGTTCCATTGTCGGTTCTGCAATGCCGCCAGTTTCCGGCGCCGATCGCAAGTTGGGGAAAGAATAGTCTGCGGCCCAGCCCTCGGCAATGCAAAGGATGCTTACGGGCCAGCGGCTTGCAATGCCGCCCGGCGGCAGGCACATAGCGGTCGGCGCAATTGTCGCCGCGCAACTTTTTGGACGATCCATGCCACAGCCTCTCGAACTCGGTCTCGATACGTTCGGCGACGCCACGTTGGATGCGGACGGCAGGCAGCAGCCGCTGGCGCGGGTGATCCGCGAAGTCGTCGAACAGGGCGTTGCCGCCGATGCGGCGGGCGTGCATTTTATCGGTCTTGGCGAACATCACAGGGCAGATTTCGCTATTTCCGCTCCAGAGACCGTGCTGGCGGCCATCGCCAGCCGCACCGGCTCCATTCGCCTCGGCTCTGCGGTAACAGTGCTCAGCTCCGACGATCCCATTCGCGTTTTCCAACGTTTCTCGACGCTCGACGCTGTGTCGAACGGCCGCGCCGAAGTCATTCTGGGGCGCGGCTCCTTTATCGAGTCCTTTCCGCTCTTCGGCTTCGATCTGAAGGACTACGAAACCCTGTTCGAGGACAAGCTCGATCTCTTCGCCGCCGTTCTGCGCAACGAAAGCGTGAACTGGCAGGGCGCAACGCGCCCGCCGTTGAAGAACCAGCCGGTTTTTCCGCGGCCCGAAAGCGGCGCTTTGAAAGTGTGGATTGGCGTCGGTGGCAGCCCGGATTCGGTCATCCGCGCCGTGCAATACGACATGCCGCTGATGCTGGCGATCATCGGCGGCGACCCGGCGCGGTTCAAGCCGTTCGTGGACCTCTACGCCCGCGCCTTTGCGCAGACCGGCAAGCCCATGCAAGCTATCGGCGTCCACTCGCACGGCTATGTGGCGGCGACGGACGAACTGGCGCGCGAAGAGCTCTGGCCCGACTACAAGGGCATGCGCGACCGCATCGGCCGCGAGCGCGGCTGGCCGCCGTTCACGCCCGCCGAGTTCGAACGGGAAATCGAACATGGCTCGCTCTACGTCGGCTCGCCCGAAACCGTGGCGCGCCGCATTACGAAAACCGCCACGACGCTGGGCCTTTCGCGCTTCGACATGAAATACAGCGCCGGACATTTGCCGCACGCGAAAATCATGCGATGTATCGAACTGTATGGCCGCAAGGTTATCCCGCTAGTGCATGACATGATGGCTTAGTCACCGCCGCAACGCGGCGCATTTCCAGGCGTTTCGAATGAACGGCAAGTTGCAAGACGAATTTCTGCAAGCCTGCGCAACAGCGCTGCGCTCGGGCAGCTTCCGGCGCGCCGTCATGGGCTATCGCGACGGACAGAGAAAGTCGCGCGTGGAATTTGCGGCGCTCGCGGGTGCAAAGAAGAATGTCGTGCGCCGCAGCGACGACAGGAGCGGACGCGATATCGTGGCGCAGATGGAGCCGGGCGAAGCGGCGGAGCGCATGTCCGGCGCTGCGTTGCAGCCGTTCCAGTCGGCCCTGCTCTGCACGCCGGAGTTCGATCTGCATTATGCCGAGAACCGCAAGCGCGAGGCGCGGCTTTACAAGGCAAAGCCAACGTTGAAAGGGGACATGCAGCCGCACAACAAGCCGAAAAATTATGTTCTTGCCAAAGACCGCCCCTACCTGCAGGGCCTCGGCGTTTCCAATGCGAGCGGCGAGATCAACGCCAGCCAGTTTCCGAAATTCCGGCAGATCGCCAACTTTGTCGAAATAATCGATCGCTCGATTCGCGATTATGTCGAGCGCGCCGACACGCCAATAACCCTGCTGGATCTGGGCTGCGGCAAGGGTTACCTCACCTTCGCTGCATACGATTACATCCGGACGCGTGCGCAACGCGAACCGCAGGTGACGGGCGTCGATCTGAAATTCGATGTAATCGCCCTGTGCAACGAACTGGCCCGCAAGCTTGCTTTCGAAGGGCTGCATTTCCGGTCTTCGCGCATCGAAAAGGATGCGGCGGAGAGCATCGACATTCTCGTCGCCCTGCACGCTTGCGATACGGCGACCGACGATGCGCTGGCTTTGGGCATAAGATCGGGCATGCGCTACTTCTTTTGCGCCCCGTGCTGCCAGGCCGAAATCGCAGGACAACTTGAAGCGCCGCAAGCAGCTTTCGAACCCATAACGCGCTTCCCGCTGATGCGGCGGCGGCAGGCTGACATCATCACCGACGTGTGCCGCGCTCTGCTTCTGAACGCCTGCGGATACGAAGTCACATTTCTGGAATTCACCGCGCTCGAACATACGCCGAAAAACATCATGCTGGCGGGCAAGAAGAGCGCCTCGGTCGACCGAAAAAAGGCGCTGGCCGACTATTTTGCACTCAAGAAAAGCGCAGGCTTTTCCCGCCACGCGCTAGAAACCAACATCGGCGACTTGCTTTGAGCTGCCGGCGGCAGGCCGCGTCGCTGCCGGCCCTTGCCATCTGTCGCGCCGCGGCGGACAATCGCCCGGCATGGAGGTTCGCATGGACAGTTTTTCCGGCCGCGTTGCGGTCGTCACGGGGGCGGCATCGGGCATCGGGCTTGGTATGGCGCGCACCTTCGCCCGTGCGGGCATGTCGGTCGTCCTGTCCGACATCCGCAAGGATGCTGTGGATGCAGCGGCCGAAGAGGTGCATGCAATTACGGCAGGCATGAACGCCCGCGCACTGGCGATCGCCGCCGATGTCGCCGATCCCGATGCCGTCGAGCATATGGCCGCGCAGGTCGAAGACGAATTCGGCCGCATCGACATCGTTTGCAACAATGCGGGCGTTCTCGTCTATCCCAAACCGGTTCTGGAAGTCACGAACGAGGAGTGGGACTGGCTGCTTGGCGTCAATCTGCGCGGGGTCATCAACGGCGCGCGGGCGTTCGTACCGCGTATCAAAAAACACGGACAAGGCGGGCATATCGTCAACACCTCGTCCATCGGCGGATTTCAGGTCGCGAAGGGCCGCAATACGACGGCCTATGCGACGACCAAGTTCGCCGTCGTCGCCTTCTCGGACGGGCTGCGCAACGATCTTGAGGGCAGCGGCATCGGCGTCTCCGTGCTTGCTCCTGGCGCAGTCAACACGTCCATCTACCACGCGCCGCGCAATCGCCCGGACAGGTTCGGCGGTCCGGAAGGCGGGCCGGACCGCACGCCCGAAGAACTGAAACAGGGCCTGCATCCCGACCAGGTCGGCCGCCGTGTACTGGCCGCGATCCGCAACAACGATTTTTACGTTTTCACACATATGACGACCCGCGACCGCCTTTCTGCGCGGCATAAATCAATCATCGACGCATATGGCGCGACGCAGGCCTGGTGCGAGGAAGAAGGGATAGAAACGTGAGCGCCAATATTTTCGACATGTCCGGCAGAGCCGCGCTGGTCACGGGCGCCGCCAGCGGCCTCGGTTTCGCCATGGCCGAAGCGATGGCCGAGGCGGGCGCGGCGGTTTGCCTGGCCGACGCCGATCCGGACGGTCTGGAGAAAGCGAAAGATCATTTTCGCCAGATCAGCAACCGCGTGGAAACGGCGCTGCTCGACGTGCGCGACGCCGAAGCGGTCAAGGAAACCGTCAAGCGCTTTGCGGATACGCAGGGCCGTCTCGATGCGGTCTTCGCCAACGCCGGCATAACCGGCGGCGCGCCGATTTCGCAGCCGGAAGGCTTTATCGAGAACATCGATCTCGCCGTCTGGAACAACGTCATCAACGTCAACCTGACCGGCGTCTTCGTCACCTTGCAGGCGGCCGCCGCCGTCATGAAACCGCAAAGGAGCGGCCGCATAATCGCGACGGCCTCGATCGCAGGCATGCAGACCTCCGCCATTTCCGGCTATCCTTATTCGACCACGAAAGCCGCCGTGATCCATCTCGTCCATCTGGCGGCAGCCGAACTCGCGCCTTACAACATCCGCGTCAACGGCATAGCGCCGGGCCCCTTTTTGACGAACATCGCCGGCGGACGCATGTTCCGCGAGCCCGAGCGCGTCGAGATGATGGCCGCCACTACGGGGCTCAACCGCGTTGCCGATCCGAAGGAGCTGAAAGGGCTTGCGCTCCTGCTCGCATCCGACGCCTCCAGCTTTATTACCGGCCAGGTCGTGCCCATCGACGGCGGCAGTCTGGTGAAGTGATCTTGCATTCAAACGGAAGGAATTCGCCATGAACGCTGCGGCGGACAAGCCGGTCCAACTCAATTTCAGCCACCTCGGCATCGTCGTTCACGACCTGGCGCTGATGGAAGAATTCTACACAAAGGTGCTTGGTTTCACTGTCAGCGACCGCGGCGTGGCGCGTGGCGCGCGGATCGTTTTCACGACATGGAATCCGCACGAACATCACCAGATGGTGCTTGTGGAGGGCCGTCCCGAACACATGCACTTCAACCACATAAACCAGATGTCGTTTCGCGTGCAATCGATCGAAGATCTGCAGGCGGCGCATGCGCGCGTGAAGGATGCGCCCGGCGTGCACGACCTTTACGGCACCAACCACGGCAATGCCTGGTCGATCTATTTCCGCGATCCCGAAGGCAACCGCATCGAGATATTTTGCGATTCGCCCTGGTATATCGATCAGCCCTGCGTCGAACCGCTGGACCTTTCGCTGCCGGCGGACGAGATCCGCGCTCGCTCGCTCGAGTTCTGCAAGAGTTCCCCGGGCTTTCGCACGCAGGAAGAACAGGCGCAAATACTGGCCGAAAAAATCAAGGCCCACACGGGTATCTGATCGCGCCTGCCGCCGCTCAAAGCATCAGCACAATCTTGCCGACATGCTTGTTCGTGCGCATGTAGTCCTGTGCCGCAAGCGCTTCCTCGAACGGGAACGTCCGGTCAATTGGCGGCGCAATAGCGCCGGACGCGAAATGGTGGCCCAAATCGGCCAGCATCAGCCGCGTGATCTCGGCCTTCTCGTCAAGCGAGCGCGTGCGGAAGGTGACGCCGATCAGCTTCAGGCGCTTCAGCGCCAGTTTGTCCAGGTCAATCTCGTCCGTCCGTCCGCCAAGCCGGCCGACGCCGACTATCCGGCCCCTGATAGCGGCCGCCTCCATGTTGTCAGCCAGAACGCCCTTGCCGATGTTGTCGATGATGACGTCGATGCCCTTGCCACCGGTGGCTTCCTTGCACAGCGCAGCGGTATCGTCCTTTCCGGAAACGATAGCGAGCCCGAGGCCGAACGGTTTGATCCGCTCCAGCTTCGCTGCATCGCGCGAGGTTCCTGCTATGAGGCTCGCGCCCAAGGCTTTGGCTGTCTGCACCATGGCGATACCGACGCCGGCGGTCACGGCCTGGATGAGAACGCTTTCGCCGGCGCGAAACCTGCCGTTGGTGACAATGGCGTCGTGGGCGGTGGAAAAGAAGACCGGAATGGCGGCGGCATGCACATAGTCGAGATTGGCGGGGATCGTCATCGCCACGCGGCTGTCGGCGAGGGCCTTCTCCGCATAGGCCTTGCCGCACATCGACATGACCCGGTCGCCGGGCTTGAAATTGGTGACCATGTTGCCGGTGGCGATCACTTCGCCCGCGATTTCCATCCCGCCGATATTGGCTTCCGGCCTGTCCGGATTGGCGACGGGGCGCGCGAGGTCCGCCCGGTTGAGACCGGCCGCCTTTACCGCAATAAGAATATCGTGATCTCCGGGCGTTGGCTCCGGCGCATTGCACATCGTCAGGGTCGCACCCTTTTCGGTCTTGGCGTTGATGAAAGCCTTCATGGCTTGCTTGCTCCTAGCGTTTCGGCTTCAGGCCCATGAGCCCGGCGATAAGATTGCGCTGCGTCTGCGATGTTCCGGCCGCAATTGTCGCGCTGCGGGCATCGCGGAAGTAACGCTGCATGTCGTATTCCGCGTTGAGTCCGTAGCCGCCCATGATCTGCACGCCCATGCTGGCGACTTTTACATAGACTTCCGATGCGTAGAGTTTCGCCATTGTGATTTCCCGCAAGGCGTCCTTGCCAGTGGCGACGAGCCACGCCGCGCGCCACATGAGCATCGTCGCCGCATCGACTTCCGTTTGCATGTCGGCGATCATGTGACCGATGGCCTGAAACGAACCTATCGGCTGGCCGAACTGGATTCGCTCCTTCGCATATTCGGTGGCGAGATCGCACACCGCCTGCGCGCCGCCGCAGCTTCCCGCCGCGGAAACTGCGCGTTCGATTTGCAACCCGCTCATCAGGCAGTTCCAGCCGTTGTTTTCAGCGCCCACGAGCCTGTCTGCAGGTACTTCGACATCGTGAAAGAAAACTTCGTAGGTGCCGATGGAACGGCGGCCGAGCATGTCGAGCTTGCGGCATTGAACGCCCGGCATGTCGTTGTCGATCAGCAGCAGCGACAGGCCATTGCGGTAATGCGCATCGCGGTCGGTCTTTACATAGCAGTTGATGACATTGTTCTTCAGGCCCGCGCCGGTTTGCCAGAGTTTCTGGCCATTGACGATGTATGTGTCGCCCTGCTTGCGCGCGAACGTCTTTATGTTGCCGACGTCCGATCCCGCGTCCGGCTCGGAAATGCCGATGGACAGCATCTTTTCGCCGCTCATCATTTTCGCAAGCCAGTACCGGGCCTGTTCCGGCCGCGCGTTGCGCAAAAGGTTCAATCCGCAAAACACGTTTCCGCCAAAGGCCATGGCGATGTCGGCGCTGGCCCGCGACAGTTCAAAATTGACGATGCACATGTCGATGGCGTCGCCGCCAAGCCCGCCCAGCGCTTCGCCGCCGATTGTTTCGGGAAACGGCAGACGCAGCAGGCCGGCGTCGATCCAGGCCTGGTATATGTCGTAGGGAAAGCTGCGCTCGCGATCGTGCTGCCGCAGGACTTCGGGCGGAGCGTGCTTTTGCATCAGCTTCTGGATGCTGTCGCGCAAGATATTTTGTTCTTCGGTAAAGCCAAAATCCATACCCATCCTCCCGGCTGGCGGAAGGGTAGTTTGATCAGGCCTGAAGGATCAAGCGCTCTTGTAGAGCCGGGACGCCTTGACGCGCCCCGCAGGCAGCCGCACAGTCATGTCATGGCTTATGCTTTTCATACGACGCCGTCACTGCACATCGGGAACGGACTTTCGGCCAAACTGGGCGATCTCTGCGCCGCGCGGCTTGGGCCGCGCATCCTCGTGATTACGGACGCCGGACTGATGGAACTGGGACTGTTGGAGCCGGCGCTGGCCTCGCTACGCGGGGCAGGAGCGTCCCTCCGTATATTCGATGCTGTCCTGGCCGATCCACCCTTGCAGGTTTTGCTCGAATGCCTCGATCTCGCCCGGACTCACGGAGCAACCGGCATAGTGGGCTTCGGCGGCGGGTCGTCGATGGATGTTGCGAAGCTCGTGGCGCTGCTCGCGGGGTCGGGAGAGGAATTGAATGAAGCCTGGGGCGTCAACAAGGCAAAAGGGCCCAGACTGCCGCTGGCGCTGGTGCCAACGACCGCCGGGACGGGATCGGAAGTCACGCCGGTCTCGATCATCACAGTCGACGAAGACGAGAAGCGCGGCGTTTCCAGCCCCATACTGCTGCCGGACATGGCGATCCTCGACGCCGGCCTGACGCTTGGGCTGCCGCGCCATATCACCGCTGCGACCGGGGTTGACGCGATGGTGCACGCCATCGAGGCCTATACGTCGAAAAGCGCCAACAACAATCCGGTGTCGCGCGCGCTGGCTGTCGAGGCGCTGCGCCTCCTCGGCGCCAATATTGAAACGGCCTGCTTCGAGCCCGGCAATGTCGAAGCGCGGCAGGCCATGCTCACCGGGTCGATGCTGGCGGGCATGGCGTTCGCCAATTCGCCCGTCGCCGCGGTCCACGCACTGGCCTATCCGGTTGGCGGCATGTTTCATATTCCGCATGGCCTGTCGAACGCGCTCGTGCTGAAGGAAGTCATGCGTTTCAACGCGCCCGTTTGCTACGTTCAATATGCGGAGCTGGCGCCGTATGTGTTTGCCGGTATCGACACCACGCGCTCGGCGCAGGCCGTGTGCGCAGAGTTCATCGAACGTCTTGGAACCCTGTCACAGAGGCTCGGTCTCGAGCCGCGCCTGCGCGATGCCGGGATCGGCGAGGAGGCCTTGCCGGCGATGGCCGCTGCGGCGATGAAGCAGACGCGGCTTCTGGTCAACAATCCGCGCGAGGTTGGCGAGGCGGATGCGCTGGCCATATACCGAGCGGCATGGTGAAACGAGGATAGCATGGCCCGACCAACGCCGGCCCGGCGCAGCGACTACGTCTATTTCGACACATTGCAAACGCGATGGGCGGATAACGACGTGTACGGCCACATGAACAACGTGGTTCACTACGCCCTGTTCGACACCGTCATCGGGGGCTTCCTCATGTCGGCAGGATTGCTGCGCCTTGCGGGCGGCGAAACCATTGGTGTCGTCGTCGAAACCGGCTGCAACTATTTTGCGGAAATGGCCTATCCCGACAAGGTCGCCGCCGGCGTGCGCATCGCCCATGTCGGCACGTCGTCTGTTCGATACGAGATCGGCCTGTTTCGCAACGAGGAAGACACGGCGAGCGCGCAGGGCCATTTCGTCCACGTCTATGTCGACCGCCAGACGCGCAGGCCCAAACCGCTAACGCAGGACTGGCGGGACGTGTTTGCGGGATACCGGACTCGCGCCTGAGGCGGTTACGGATGGGCGGAAGTGGTCGAGAAATTTATGACGAGAATGCCTCCCGCGATCAGGGCGATGCCAATCGTAGCAGGCCAATCGAGACGCTGGCCGTAGAGCACGACGCCCAGCGTCGCGATGCTGGCGATGCCGATGCCCGACCAGACCGCGTAGGCAAGGCCGAGCGGGATTGTTTTGAGCGCATGGGACAGGAAGAATAGCGCGAATCCATAAAAGCAAAGCGCCAAACCCGCAAACAAAGCGTTCGTGAAGCCGGCGGAAGCCTTGAGCGTCAACGTGCCAACGATCTCGCAGGCAATCGCAAGCGAAAGATAAAGCCACGGCATGGCGTTGCGTTCCAAAGCAAATTGTGGCTGCGCCGAATCGGGCAGCCTTCCCCGGCACCCGGTATCCGGGCGATGTGTACGGGATATGTCACCTCGGCGCCCGCCGGCGCCACGCTACTTGCCCCAGTTGAGAATGCTCATGAGGTTGCTGCTGCGGTCGGTCCAGACTATGGCCTCGCGGCCCTTGTCGCGCCAGGGCGATATTGCGGCCTTTACCTGCGGCACGTCGAAGAGCGCCTTGTCCGTGGTGTAAAGCGCCCAGGAGATCGGCTCGGAGCAGCCGGGCCGTACCCGCGTCTCGAACCAGGCGACGTTCATGTCTGTGGCTTTGGCCATGCCGCGGTGCAACGGGGCCATCTCGAATGTGTCGAGTTCGAAATTGATCGCAAGCACGCCGTTCGGCGCAAGATGCTGCTTGTAGATGTCGAAGGCTTCCTTCGTCATCAGGTGCATGGGTGGCGAGGCGCCGCGAAAGGCGTTCATGACGATGACATCGAAATTCTGTCTCTCGCCGCGCGCCGCCTGTCGTTCCAGTACCAGCCTTGCATCGCCAAGCAGGATGTCGACCTTGGCCTTGCCGTCCTTGACGAAGGCGAAATACTTGCCCTCGAGTTCCGGTACGGCCGGATTGAGTTCATAGTAGCGGAAGATATCGCCGGTCTTGCCGAGCGCCGCCACCATGCCGGCGCCGAGCCCTACAATACCCAGTTTCAACGGCGTTGCTTCGCCGCCGGCGCGTTTCTTTGCGTGATAGGTAAGGGCGAGACCGAGACCGCTTTCCCAATCGTAGGCGCAGATCGGCTCCAGCCGCCGCGCCGGGGTGACAAACTCCGAACCCTGATCGACACCCGCCTGCCGCATGACGACGCTCGCTTCGCCCGGTAGGCCGCCATCGTCCTTCACCACGGACACCACGCCGTAGAAATTGCGTACGCGCGCCAGCAGGTCCTGCCGCTGCTCCCATTCGTTCCAGAACGCACCGCCTGCGAATATGGCCGTCATGGCTGCGACAATGCCCGCCATTAAAGGCTTCTTGCTCTCGCCCGCAGCGCCTCGCAGCATCAGGGTGGCAACGGTTGCCCCGATGACCGCCAGCACGATCGGGTGTTCGAAATAGTCGGAAAACAGCACGGGTGCGACAAGGGCGATGATGATTCCGCCCAATGCGCCGCCGACGGAAATCGTGAGATAGAATTTCGGCAGCCGCTGCGGTTCCGGCTGCAGCCGGACCATCTCCGCATGGCAGATCATGCAGCCGAGGAACATGGTTCCGCATTGCACGAACAATTGCAGCAGCAGTTCGCGCGACGTGTCGGGAAACGGCAGCCACACCGCCGCGGCAGCGAACAGGGCGAAAAGGATCGCGTAAGCGCTCCGGCTATAAAGACCCTGATGGCCGAAGGCGATCACGAACGTCAGCAGATAGAGGCTGAGCGGCAATATCCAGAGAAACGGCACGACCGCCGACCATTGCGTGATGGCGTTGGTCGTCGCCAGCAATAATATCGAAGCGAGTGCCGGATAGTAGATCCACGCGAAAACAGGATCGTGCCCGCCGGCCAGCCGCCACAGCGCTCCGCCGTCGCCGGAATCGCCGCGCGCACGGCGATAGGTCAGGGCGGCGCATCCGGCGAAGAATATCCCGTAGAGGACATAGCCCCACGACCACAGCACGGTTTGCTGGCTGCTGGTGAGCATGCGTTCGAACACGAAGGGATAGGACAGGAGGCCGAAGAAAGAGCCGAGATTGGACGCGGCGAAAAAGCGGGCGGGATGCAGCGTATTGTCGGCGCTCGCCAGCCAGCGCGAGAGAAGCGGCGACGTCGTCGCCAGCACCGCATAGGGAATGCCGACGCTGAACGTCAGCAAGGCGACGATGCGCCAAGTCGGGTCCGTGGTCCCGCTGGGCTTCCATGCTTCGGACGGGGTAATGGGCAGCAGCAGGCAGCTCAGCACGATCAGGACGAGTTGAATCTTGATCTGCGTCGTCACCGCGAAGGGGAGGGTGATCGCATAGGCCAGCGCATAGCCTGCCAGCAGCGCCACCTGGAAAAACAGCATGGCGACGATCCACGTTGCCGCGCTGCCGCCGAACCACGGCAGGATGTATTTCGCCAGAACCGGCTGAACCTGAAACAGCAGAAATCCGGCCAGCGCCATGGTGCAGGCGAAAGCGGCGGCGAGCAACGCACGCGAATTCATGCAAATATCCGTTTTGACGTGACTATGCCGGGAGCGCCTCTGACGGCGCTCCGCAATCTGCAAGTAGAGCATTGCACGGCGTTGGGAAAGCGCGAAAGCCGCCTATACCCCCGGGCCGAGCCGGATGGGGGATCCGTCGAAGAATCGCGACAGCCGGAACGGGGACAGGTCGATGCCCGGATCGCGCCCCGTGGCAATGTCCGCGATAGCCTTGCCGGCTCCGGGGCCGATTCCGAAGCCGTGCCCGGAAAATCCGCTGGCGATGAAGAAACCGCGCGGGACATCGGCTTCGCACAGCACGGGAACGCTGTCCGGCGAGGCCTCGATCATGCCCGCCCACGTCTCCGGGACCGGGATACCGGCAAGCTCGGGGAATATCCGCGCCAGATTGGCTTGCGTCTGCGCAAGAATGCGTTTCGACGGCAACGGATCGAGCGCGCGGGTTTCCTCGAAGGGCGAGGGCCGGTCCAGCGGCCATGTGCGCGGCGCGACCAGTTCCCGGAAGAACGAGCCGTCGATCCGCAACCGGATCTGGTCGCGGTCGGCCAGCATGCTGGGCAGAAAAGTGCGGAACCGCCGGAACGATTGCGGCGTCAGGAAATGTTCGACCGCATGCCCATGCGCCACCGTATAGCCGCCATCGGCGCGCCGCCGCAGGGCAACATCCCGCGCCCAGGCTGCCCCGTCGAGAATGTTCGGCGCCGGCGCGGTGCGGAAGACGCTGCCGCGCGCCGTCAGTTGCGGGAAGTCGACGCCAATGCTGGCGCAGAAGCGCGATGTCCACGCGCCCCCGGCGCAGATGATGGATTGAACCCTGATCGTGCCATGCTCCGTAACCGCTTCCGCTATTCGCCCGGCCGCCAGCGTCACGCCGCGCACGGCACAGTTTTCGTGGATGTGCGCTCCGGCCTCCCGCGCCAGCGCCGCAATCGCAGGAACCGCGGTCGCAGGCTCGGCGCGGCAATCGCTCGGCGTGTAGAGCGCCCCGGCGAACTTCGACGCATTGCCGGGCAGCACCGTTTCCAGTTCGGCGCGCGACAGCAAGCGCGTATCGAGATGGAACTCGTGCGCCACGGACAGCCAGACGGCATGTGCGGCCAGCGCTTTTTCCGTTTCGCCCAGATACAGGCATCCAGCCTGTGTGAAGCCGGTAGCGTCGCCGGTCGCAGCGGCAATGTCGCGCCAGATGCGCCGGCTTTCCAGCATCAGCGGAATTTCGCGCGGGTCGCGGCCTTGCAGCCGCACCCAGCCCCAGTTTCGGCTGGATTGCTCGCCGGCTATGCGCCCCTTTTCTGCGAGGACGACGGATATGCCTTGCCGCGCCAGATGCAGCGCCGCCGAGCATCCAACGATTCCGCCGCCGATGACGAGTACATCGGCAGCCCTGGGTAACGTATCGCCCGTGTCCGCCATCTATCGCGTAAACCTCCGCATTCTGCCTTACAGGTGCATGCGAAGGCGGACAAGCGGAGGTGTAGCGGCAGCAACCCGCTCAGTACTTCGAGGGAACGTAGAGCTCTCTCGGCAAGACCGCGCGTTCGTATTCCGGATTGAAAACCCGGTCGGGCAACGCAATCTCCTGATGCGGCACAGGCTCGTAGGGAATTTGCTGCAACAGGTGATCGATACAGTTCAGCCGGGCGCGCTTCTTGTCGTTGCCTTCGACAATGTACCATTGCGCCTCGGGAATGTTGGTTCGCGCGAACATTTCTTCTTTTGCCTTGGTGTAGGCTTCCCACTTCACGCGCGACTGCAGGTCCATCGGGCTGAGCTTCCACTGTTTCAACGGGTCGTGGATGCGCATGAGGAAGCGCATTTGCTGTTCCTCGTCGGTGATGGAGAACCAGTACTTGATAAGCGTTATGCCGGAGCGGACCAGCATGCGCTCGAACTCCGGCACGTCCTGAAAGAACTGTTCGACTTCATCCTCGGTTGCAAAACCCATGACGCGCTCAACGCCTGCGCGGTTGTACCAGGAGCGGTCGAAGAGCACGATTTCGCCGCCGGCCGGCAGATGCGGTACGTAGCGCTGGAAATACCAGGACGTCTTTTCGCGCTCGGACGGCGCGGGCAGCGCGACGACGCGGCAGGTGCGCGGGTTCAGCCGCTGGGTGATGCGCTTGATGACGCCACCCTTGCCGGCCGAATCCCGGCCTTCGAAGACAACGACGACTTTCGACTTCGTATGCTGCACCCAGTCTTGCAGTTTGATGAGTTCGGATTGCAGCTCCAGCAGCTTGCGCAGGTATGTTCTGCGGTCGATGGTTTCCGGATGCGCCTTGTTGTAGATGCGCCGGATTTCCATCGACAGGGCCGGTTCGGACAGTTCGAGTTCGTAGTCCTCGTCGAGCGTGTCTGCGAGTTCCGCTTCCAGCCAGTCCATGCCGCCGTTTCTCTCGTCGTCCGCCATCGCTACCTCTCCGCCAAAGTGCAGCCGTTCCGCCCATGTGGATACCCCGCGCAGTCAGCCTGAAACATCACAGTTTTATGACACTTTTGTATCACCGGGGGTGGGCGAGCCGTATGCGATGGCGCAAATGCAAACGGCCGGGGCGATTGGCCCCGGCCGCAAATGTTGTCCTTGAAAGAAAAACCTATTCCGCTGCGGCGCGTTTGCCCGACCGGACCTGATCGACGATTGCCTTGAATTCGTCGTCGGTCAGCACATCGCGCTTGGCGATACCGGCCTGCTTGACGATGTCGAGGATTTCGCCGACCTGATCGTCGGTTGCTTCGCCGAGTCCAAGCTGGTCCATCTTGAAGGTAATGGACATCTTGCCGCTCTTCTTGCCGAGCACGACTTCGCCAACGCGGCCCGTGAAAGCCGGATGGGTGCCGAACATCACCAGCGGGTCGTTCATCACGAAATTGATGCCGATGCCGCTCTCGCGCGTGAAGTTGCCGGAGCCGAGCAGCGGCTTGTTGCGATGGATCGGCACGTTCGCGCATTGCGAAACGAGTTCGGCCAGTTTCGGCAACTGGTCGAATTTGTAGCCTGTCTCGTAGCCGTACAGCAGATCGAGGCAGATCATCAGCTCTTCCATGGCCGCGTTGCCGGTACGTTCGCCAAGGCCGTTGGCGCAGGAGTGGACGACTTCCGCACCAGCCGTCACAGCGGCGAGTTCCGTGGCGACGCCCATGCCAAAGTCGTTATGCGTGTGAATCTCGATCTTCAGGCCGGTCATCTTCTTGACCCAGCGCACCATGTACTTGATCGCTTCCGGCGTGGCGCAGCCCATCGTGTCGACGATCCCGATGGAATCCGGCGGAGCCTCGTTCATGATGCCCTTGCAGAGGTTTTCCAGGTCTTCCGGCCGCGCGCGGGTCGTGTCGTACGGAAAAAACACTGCGTACAGGCCGTTCTCGCGCGCGTAGTTGATGATCGGCGCGGTCTTGTCCAGAACGTCCTTCCAGGTCCACTTGAACTGGGTGACGAGCTTCGGATAGCCGATGGGCACTTCGATGATGACGCCCTGAGCACCGCATTCCAGCGCCATGTCGATATCGGCCTTCATCGCCCGGGCGAAGGTGAATATCTTCGACTTCAGGCCCATCTTGGAAATGATCTTGATGGCTTCCTGATCCTGCGGCGAAACCGCCGGCATGCCCGCCTCGATACGCTCGATGCCGACATCGTTCAGCGCCTGGGCGATCTTCACCTTGTCGTCGACGGAAAAAACGATGCCCGGCGTCTGCTCGCCATCGCGCAGGGTCGCGTCATGAATTTCGACCTTCGGCGGCAGTTCGAACGACTTCCGCACTTCGGGAACGAAGTTATAGGGACTGACCCAGAACTTGCCGTCTTCGAAATAATTCTCGCGCATGTTTCTCTCCCAAAGTGCGTGGATCGCCATATGTGTAGCGGAAAAGCCGGTACGGGATTTCGGGCCGCTGTGTAGCTTTTATCGCCGCGGAAATCCAGCAGCGGCATTTGTCTGCATTTTCGTCCCGCAACCGCGCGAAAGCAACGGATTTCTGCCACAGCCAGCCCACCGCTTTCTGCCCTGTGAAGCATGGGGTATAGAAAGCGGGAGTTAGAAACCGAAAGAAAACGGGTCAGACATGCGCCCCATCGCCCTTGGCTATATCGTCGTCAGCTCGCAAAGCCTGTCCGACTGGTCCGATTACGGGACCAGCCAGCTCGGTCTGCAACCTATTGATCGCAGCGCCAGGACTCTCGCTTTCCGCATGGACGACCGCAAACAAAGGGTTGTGGTGCATGAGGACGGCGGCTCGACCATTTCCGCCTATGGCTGGGAAATGGCCGATGCGGCCGCGCTCGACGCACTGGCCGCCCGGGTCGAGGCATCGGGCGTTCGCGTGGAGAGGGCTCCGCGCGCGCTGTGTGACGAGCGCCACGTGACGGACATGGTGGTTTTTGCCGACCCCGGCGGCAACCGCGTGGAGGCATTTCACGGACCGGCTATCGCCAGCGAGCCGTTTGCGCCGGGCCGCAATATCGCGGGCTTCCGCACAGGCGCGCTCGGGCTGGGGCATGCGGTGCTGAATTCGAACAATGTGAAACCGCTGATCGCCTTCTACCGCGATGTCATGCAATTCGGCGTCAGCGACTATTACGAACAGCCTTTCACCGGCTGCTTTTTCCACGTCAATCCGCGGCACCATTCGTTCGCCGTGTTCGAGCACGACAGGGCGCAGGTCCATCACGTGATGATGGAATATTTCGCCATGGATGACATGGGGCATGGCTGGGACATCGCGCAGGCCAACGACCGTGTCGCGGTGACGCTGGGCCGCCATGCTGGCGACGACGTGCTGAGTTTCTACAGCTGGACGCCGTCGAAATTCATGATCGAATCCGGCTGGGGCGGAAAGGTCATCGATCCGGAAACCTGGGTGGAAGGCGAGCGCAGCGTCGGGCCCAGCATCTGGGGTCACGACAGGCTGTGGATGCCGGACGACCGCCGCAAGATCGCCCGCGACATGATGCTGAAAGCCGCCGACATGGGCTATCGCCGCAAGGTCAACGTCATCGACGGCAATTACAAGCTTATGCCCGGAGAAGCGCCGTCGGATGTTTATGTGCGCGACAGCGCCGACGATGCTGGAGAATTTTCCGACCGGAAGGACGCGGCGGAGTAAGTGATGCTTCCCGCTCCGCAGCCGCGCGTCCGGACGGCTGGAAACTACCGGCCGTCACTTTCGACGCTATTCGCAGCCGGCCGTCCGCTCCAGTAGCGCAAAATGGTTTCCGCTACCCGGTGGCCATGAAAGGCGATGGAAAGCGGGCCGCTGCCGCCGGCGCCGGAAATTCTCACGTCGACCGCGGGAAACAGCGAAAGGCCGCGCTCGCGTACCTCTTCCACGGCTTCCCACGGGATGAACACAGGCTCATGCCCTGTACGGAACAGCAGCATTGGCTGCATGTGTATGCCGCGGGCGGAGACATGCACGATGAGGCTGCGATTGTAACCTGCGATATAGCGCAGGCGCGCGCTGGCCCAGGTACACGGTTCGCCCTGAGGCGGGCCTGCCGCCGGGAAGCGCTCGGCCAGGCTTTTCCAGCCACTCAAACGCGAAACAAGATAGACGACGCCCGCAAAGAAAAGCGGGAAACCGATTGCGAATGCCGCAACCATCGCAAAGGGCGCGAGTGAAGACGGCATCGGGTTTCCCGCTTCGAATGGCGCAGGGTGGCGGCTTTACTTGCCCCACAGTTCCTTGCTGGCGAGGCGCGCGCCTTCCGACAGCGCTTCGAACTTGGCCCACATGATGGTCGGGTGCACGCGGCGATAGAACGGACCCTGCGCAAAGCCGCAATCGGTACCGGCCAGCACGTTTTCACGGCCGATCAGCTTTGCGATGCGGGTGATCCGTTCGGCCACCAGTTCGGGATGTTCGACGATGTTCGTCGCGTGGCTGATGACGCCGGTGGCAAGCGAACGGTTGTTCGGCGGCTTCTTTTCGCCCCAGACCTTCCATTCGTGCTCATGGCGCGGATTGGCGCCTTCCATCACGTAGGTTCCGGCCTTGATGGCATAGACCTTGTCGATGATGTCGCGCAGCGGGATGTCGGTGGTGTGCGGGCCGTTCCACGAACCCCAGCAGACATGGTAGCGTACCTTGTCTTCGGGCACGTCCTGCAATGCGTGATTGATGACTTCGACCTGCCTGTCGAGCCACTTGCCGTAAGTGCCGAGGTCCGTCGGCTGCATGCGGTCCCATGTCACCGCGAAGCGCGCATCGTCGAGCTGAACGGAAAGACCCGCGTCGACGATCATCTTGTATTCGGTGCGCATCGCCTCGGCGATGGCCATGAGGATGTCGTCCTCGCTCTTGTAGTATTCGTTCTTGCGGTCGGGGATGACGGACGTCGGCGACGCGACCGGCAGGAAGCCTTCCTTGACGCCAGCGGCTTTCATGGCGTTCTTCATGTTGTCGATGTCACGCTGCAATGCGTCCTGGCCCGTGTAGGAAATCGGCCCGGTGCAGACTGAATCCATCGTTGTCGCCATACCGGCGGCGGCGTCCATCTCGTCGTAGAAAGCGGAAAACTTCTCGCGGTCCGCGCCCGTGCGCCAGGAATTCTCGCCCTCCTTGAACGGGCGGCGCTCGAAGCCGGAAAGACGCTCGATCACATATTGCGACCAGCTGATGCCTTTGCCGAACTCTCCATCGCTGGGAATGTCGATGCCGTGGTCCTTCTGTTCCTTGACGACGGCGGCGACTTCCTTCTCCAGGTCCTTGCGATGCGCTGCCTCGTCCGGGTTTTTGCCGGCCTGTTTGGCGCGCAGATATTCCTTCACCGAATCCGGCCGCGGCAGGGAGCCGACATGGGTGGTGAGAATGCGGTCGGTGCTTTTGGTCATGGGTGTTCCCGGATTTGAGAGCGCTATTGGTGCGGGTTCTGCTACACCGCGCCGAAAAATGCAATGCGTGGGCGAGGCCCCGCACCTTGCGGGACACAGCAAAATCCGCCACGCTGGTCGCGCCGGTTTTGCAACCGGCAGGGCTTCTGGCTTTTCTGCTGCCATCCTCGATCACGGGATCGTCCTTTCCATGTTCAGAACCTACGCCTCGATCAGCCGCCAGTGCCGCCTGATTCTGCTTGGAGCAGGCGTTTTGCTGATGGTCGGCATGGGCATCCGGCAGAGTTTTGGCCTGTTTCTCACGCCGGTAACGAAGGATCTCGCCATTACGGCGTCGGACTTCACCCTTGCGATTGCAATACAGAATATCGTCTGGGGCCTGAGCCAGGCCTTCGTGGGCGCGCTCGCTGATCGCTACGGCCTGCGCCGCACACTGCTGGCCGGCGCAGCGATTTATGTAGCAGGCCTTTGCGTGATGGCGGGCGCCGGCGGTGCGACGGCGCTGTTCGTGTCTGGAGGCATGATCGGCATCGCGCTTGCGTGCACTGCGACATCGCTCAGCATGTCGGCTGTCGCCCGCGCGGTAAGCCCGGCGCAGCGCAGCATGGCGCTCGGTGCGGTCGCCGCAATCGGCTCATTGGGAACCCTCGCCGGCCCGCTTGCCACGCAGGCCATTCTCTCGCGCGAGGCCTGGCAGATCGGTGCGCTGTTTTTCGTTGCCCTGTCGGTCATCATGCTTCCCGCCGCCTTTCTGGCGGGCGGCGCAGACAATATTCCGCAACCGGCCCATGCAAATCGCGCATCCATGAGCGAGGTTTTGGGCGATGCACTGCGCAATCGCCAGTTTCTGGTGATGTCGGGCGCTTATTTCGTCTGCGGCCTCAACCTGATGTTCCTGACGACGCATATCCCGGCCTATCTCGCGCTGTGCGGTCAGGACCCGATGTTGAGCGCCTGGACTTTGGCGACAATCGGCGGCGTCAGCGCCGTTGGTTCGCTTGTTACAGGTTGGCTTGGTGGGCGATATCCCAAGCACGTCATTCTCGGCGCGGTCTACATTCTGCGCTCGATCATGATCGCCGCCTATTTCGCGCTGCCGCCGACCACGCTGAGCACGCTGCTGTTTGCCGTGGCCATGGGCCTGCTCTGGTGGCCCGGCCTTGCACCGCTGACCGGCGGTATCATCGCCGACGTGTTCGGCACCCGCTACATGGCGACGCTGCTCGGCATGGCCTTTGTCGTGCATCAGGTTGGCTCGTCCCTCGGCACCTGGGGCGGTGGCGTGATTTTCGACCTGACAGGCTCGTACGATCCGGCCTGGCAGCTCGGCGCAACCATCGGGGCGCTGGCCGGCATTGTGCAGATCGTCTTCGGCGGACCGCCGCGCAGCACGGAGGGCGTGCGGGATGTGCGGGCAGTAGCGGTATCGGCGACATGATCGCGGTGTCACGTATTGATGACTGAAAACACCCGTATCGGCTGCCCCTTTCAATTCTTCGCAATCGGCCTTGAGGGACGCGGTGCGATTTCTTCGGTCTGTGAAGTCGATTGCGACTTGCCAGATGACCTCTTTGGAGAGAGCATTGCGGCCACCAACCCCCGTGCCGCATGTCCCGCTGTTTCCGCATAACCGGCGTCGCGATGCGTCAGCATGGCCGCGAAAGCGCCGTCCATTAACAGGGCAACGGTTCGCGCCAGCTGGTCGGGACGTGCAATCCCGGACGTCCGGTACTGGTCGGAGAGCCATGCCTCGAACTTTTTTTTATGTGCCGCGCCGATGATCACGGCGGGGTGGCCCGGCATATTTGCAAGTTCGGCGATAGTCCGCAAAAATCCGCAACCCTTCCACTTCGGGTGCCGCGCATTCCCGGCAAGGCGGACGAAAATTGCCTCAGTCCGGTCCGCTACAGACCCTTCAGCTTCTTTGAACCATTTTTCGAAAAGCAAGAGGTTCGGTTGGTCGCGCGACGCCAGATACGCAGCGGCAATTTCGTCTTTGCTTTGAAAATGATAGTAAAGCGTCTTCTTCGTCACGCCCGCTTTTTCAGCTATGGCGTCGACGCTCACGGCGCGGATCCCTTCGGCATAAAAAAGCCGGTTCGCTGCTTCAACGATCTTGTCTTTCGCAGTACCACGTTTGGGCTTTGCTTCCATGTATACTCACTAGTGAATTTATAGCACTGTTCTCGATGCTACACTATCTGTCAATAGAAATAGGAGACGGACATGTCCTGCGATGTGATTTTCGAAAAGCGCGATGCCATTGCCTTGCTGACGCTAAATCGACCGGACAAGCTTAACGCACTCACCTACGCAATGAACGATCGCCTTGTTGCGCTGCTCGATGCAATTGAATGTGACGAATCAATTGGCGCAGTCGTTATAACCGGAGCCGGCGGTCGCGCTTTTTCGGCAGGAGCGGACATTCGCGAATTTGCGGAAAGCGTAAAGCTTGGGGAAAACGAGGCTGTGCACTCGTTCTGCCGCCGGGGCCAAACCATGACATCTCGAATCGAAGGGTTTTCAAAGCCAGTTATTGCAGCGATCAATGGTATTGCTTTTGGTGGAGGCTGCGAAATAACCGAAGCGGCTCATCTGGCGGTGGCATCTGACCGGGCGCTTTTCGCTAAGCCGGAAATAAACATCGGAATCCTTCCGACATTTGGCGGCAACCAAAGATTGCCTCGTCATGTCGGACGAAAGCGCGCGCTCGAATTGTTGTTGACGGGCAATACGTTTGGGCCCGATCGGGCTTACGAATTAGGCCTAATCAACAGAGTGGTGCCGCATGAACGGTTGATATCCGAAACATTTGCGCTGGCAGAGCAAATGCTGCGTCATTCCCGCCAGGCGGTATCGCGCATATTGGCAGCGGTCGCCCTTGGTTCGGATACAACGATCGAAAAAGGTTTGTTGGTTGAGCGCGAACAATTTGCGCGGATTTGTATTACGAATGACGCGCGGGAAGGATTGGATGCATGGCTAGGCCGCCGCAAAACAGTTTATTCCGGCTATTGAGACATCGCCGGGAATTGCGTATCCGATCTCGCCGAGCACAGAATATTTTGATCGCCAAGGCCTGACAATAAGGCTCGACAATCACTCAGTGTCTCGCCGCCCGTATCGCCTGCCACACCCGGTGCGGCGTGCAGGGCATGTCCATGTGTTCGACGCCCACGTCTTTCAGCGCATCGCAGATGGCGTTCAGGATTGCTGCCGGGCCGGGTGTGGTGCCGCCTTCGCCACCGCCTTTGACGCGCAGCGGATTGCTCTTTTCCGTCGTCGGGTCCTCGACGGAGTGGTTGTTGTAGAATGGCGTCGTATCGGCGCGCGGCATGGCGTAGTCCATGAAACTCGCGCTCAGCACCTGGCCGTTGGCGGGGTCGTAGCGCACGTCCTCGAACAGGGCCTGGCCGATGCCGAGCGCAACGCCGCCGTGGATCTGTCCGCTCAGGATCAGCGGATTGATCGGTTGGCCTGCGTCGTCGACCGATGTGTAGCGCACGATCTCCGTTTGCCCCGTTTCCGGGTCGATTTCGACCTCGCAGATGGCGCAGCCGGTCGGATAGGCTGGAATGCGTCCGAACATGCGCGCGGAGGACGTGAGTTTCTTGCGCAGCGACCGCGGCAGGGAATCGTTGCTCTCGATGGCCTCGGCGATATCGAAGATCGACAGCCGCCGGTTGCGGTCGCTGGCGGCGAACAAGCCATCTTCGAAGACAATGTTCGCCTCCGGCGCTTCCAGCAGGGCTGCAGCCACTTTTTTGGCCTGCGCGACGACCTTCTGTCCGGCCTCGACGATCATCGCTCCGGCCAGCCGCATCGAGCGGTCCGAATGGGTGCCGCCGCCTTCTTTTACGGCTTTCGAGTCGCCCGATATGAAACGCACGTCGAACGGCGTGCAGCCGATCATGTCAGCCAGCACCTGGGCGAAGCTGGTCTCGTGCCCCTGTCCGGTCGACTGCGTGCCGACAGTGAGTTGCACGTCGTGCGGCGTGACGGTTACGTCCGCGCGCTCGATGGGCGCGCCGCCGGGCGCTTCGAGAAAATTCGCCATGCCAATGCCCGCCAGCCTGCCGCGTTTGACCGCCGCACGTTTGCGCGCCGGAAAGCCCTTCCAGTCGGCTGCCGCCAACGCCTTCTCCATGTTGCCGGTGAAATCGCCGCTGTCGTAGGTGAGGCCCGTGGCGCTCGTCCATGGCATTTCCTTGCGCGTCACGATATTGCGCCGCCGCAGGGCGATCCGGTCGATGCCGAGTTTATGCGCGGCCAGATCGAGGCAGCGTTCGATGGCCAGCGTCGCCTCCGGCCGGCCGGCGCCGCGCAACACGCCGATGGGCACGGTATTGGTGACGACTCCGCGCAGGGTCAGCCCCGCCACCGGAACGCGATAAACGGTGGGCGTCAGCCGGTAGGCATTGTGCAATTGCACGTAGGAAATGGTTTGTGCGCCTTCGTTGCAGGTAATGTCGACACTTTGCGCGACAATCTTTCCGTCGCGGCCGAAGCCCAGCCGCGCCTTCGTGACAAGATCGCGGCCATGGTAGTCGATGAGGAAGGTTTCGGTCCGTTCGGCAATCCACTTCACCTTGCGGCCTGAACGCCGCGCGGCCCATGGGATAAGCACCTGTTCGGGGTAGGTGTTGGAAAGCGTCCCGAAACCGCCGCCCGTGTCGTGCGTGACGACATGCGCTTTTTCTGCCGGCACGCCGAGCGCCGCCATGATCGAACCGCGTATGCGGTGCACGCCCTGGCTCGACCCCGTCAACGTATAAACGCCGGACTTTACATTGTACTCGCCGATGCCGCCGCGCGGCTCCATCGTCACCCCGGCGATGCGCTGGCTCAGCACGCTCTGTTCGACCACCAGATGCGCCGCAGCAAGCGCGGCTTCGGCGGCATCCGGATCGCCCTTCGTATCCTCGAAGGCGATGTTTTCCGGCGCCTCTTTGTAGAGCAGGGGAGCGCCGTTCGCGGTTGCGGCTTCGATGGAGGTGACGGCGGGAAGGTCCTCGTAGTCGATTTCGATCGCTTCCGCAGCATCCCGCGCGGCGTCCAGCGTTTCGGCAACGACAACAGCGACAGCCTCGCCGGGGTAGCGTACCCGATCCATTGCCAGCGGCCACTGCTCCGTCTTCAGAAGCGGTCGCGGCCCGTCTTCGGCAAAGACCTTGGCATTTACATCGAACATGGTCGCCGGGTTGGGCTCGAGCGGCAGCGGCGCGAAACCGTCGGCCCTGTAGTCGGCTCCGGTGAGAACGCAGATGACGCCCGGAAGCTGCGAGGCCGCCGCGGTGTCGATCTTGCGGATCGAAGCATGCGCCCGGTTGGCGCGAAGAATGACCATGCGCGCCAGCCGCGGCAACGCGGTATCGTCGGTGAAATTGCCCTGACCGGTCAGGAGGCGCTCGTCCTCGATCCGCGGCAGCGGCTTGCCGATCCAGGGTCCGCGCGGTCCGGCCATGCTTCACTCCAGTTGTATCTTCCCGGAAAACGCGGGGCGTTTTCGGGATGGCGCTCCCCTAATGCCCTGCATCCGGATTTAGCTTCCACGCTTCCGGTTCGGCTGCATCGATCAGCACGAAGCAGATGCGGCAGGTCTTGCCGGAATTGTTGACCCATGCGTGGTTGGTCGCCTTCTGCACCAGAATGTCGCCCTGCTTCAGATGCACCTCGCTATCGTCGAGCAGCATGTCGATTTCGCCTTCCAGCACGATGGCGTAGTCGATGGAGCGCGTGCGGTGCATGAACGGGTTGCGTGGCGGCTTGCCGCCGGACTGGCCCTGCGAAATGCCCATTTCCTTGAGCATGGCGGCATTGTCGACGCCCGCGCCGCCATCCTTCAGCGGCGGGAATTCGACGACCCGGCAGACATGGCCATTCGCCGGCGGCGCAACGGCGACCTGCCGCAGGCCCATGTCTTCCTTGCTGTCGACATCGGCCGGAGACTTGTCCTGCGTCCAGATCAGCGTCGTGAAAAGATTGGCGGCCGCCCGGTGGACGACCTGCGGAGCGGGACCGTCCTGGGTGATGATCGCCTTGCCGTTCCCGTCGTGGTCCGCAACGATGCGGCGTACCGGTTTTGCCTGTTCAGCCAATGTATCCTCCCGTTTGATCTTCTTTCGCTAAATGCGGTACTAGCATCTTCAGCGCGCGGCGGCTCTTGTCAATCGTACCGGCCGCGCAGGGGAGATAGCGATGGCTTCGAAGCCGCACGTTTTGATCGCAGGGGCAGGCATTGGTGGACTGGCGGCAGCCCTCGCGCTGTTGCAAAAGGGTTATGACGTCGATGTCTACGAACAGGCGCCCGAACTGCTGGAATTCGGAGCCGGCGTGCAGATGGCGGCGAACGGCACACGCGTCCTCATCCATCTCGGCCTCGAAAAAGCGCTCGAACCCTGGGTTTGCGAAGCCGCGGCCAAGGAGGTGCGCATCTGGAACACGGGCCAGACTTTCAAACTCTTCGATCTCGGCGACGATTCCATCCGCCGCTTCGGCGCACCCTACTGGTTCGTTCATCGCGGCGACCTGCACACCGCGTTGAAGAATGCCGTTCTGGCGCTCAAGAAGGACGCGATCCACACCAGCGCCCGCTGCGCCGGTTATACGCAGACCGGGAACAGGGTGACGCTCGAGATTGCCGATGGGCGCAAGGTCGACGGCGATATTCTCGTCGGCGCGGACGGCGTGCATTCGCTGTTGCGCCAGCAAATGCACGACCCGTCGAAATCGGAATTTCTCGGCATCATCGCCTGGCGCGGCCTCATCGAGCGTTCGAAGCTTTCGCCCAACCTGCAACGCATGGTCGGCACGAACTGGGTCGGACCCGGCGGGCATGTCATCACCTATCCAATTCACGGCGGACAATGGCTGAACTTCGTCGGTTTCGGCGAGCGCGACGACTGGCGTCTGGAAGGCTGGAACGAAAAGGGCACGAAGGACGAGTGCGCGCAGGATTTCGTAGGCTGGAATCCGGCAGTACACGAAATGATCTCGCTGCTCGACCAACCTTACAAATGGGCGCTGGTCAGCCGGTCGCCGTTGCAGACCTGGACAAAGGGCCGGGCAACCCTTCTGGGCGATGCCTGCCACCCGACCGTACCATTCCTCGCTCAGGGGGCCATCATGGCGCTGGAGGATTCGGTCGTCCTGACGCGGTGTCTGGAAAGGTATTCGGACGTCGAGGAGGCCTTGATGAAATATCAGGCTGCCCGCGTCGAGCGGACGACCAAGATCGTCAACGGTTCGACCGAGACCGGCAAAAGATTCCATAACCGGACGCTGGCCGACCCGGTCGAAGCGGTCGCCTTCATGGAACGCGAATGGGCGCCCGACAAGGTGCGCACCCGTTACGACTGGCTGTTCGAATACGATGCGATGAACGTTGCTGTCTGAACCAAAAGCGCGACAAAATTACAAGCGCCTGGGGAGAAACCATGTCCGTGAAATCCCGTCCTCCTTTCCGCGCCGATCAGGTCGGCTCGCTCATCCGTCCGGACAGCCTGCGTCAGGCGCGCAAGGATTTCGATGCAAAAAAGATGTCCCGCGAAGAGCTGACGAAAATCCAGAAGGCCGAAATTCCCGCCGTCATCAAGATGCAGGAGGACATCGGCTTTCGCGCCGTCAGCGACGGCGAATACAATCGCGGCAGCTGGCATCACGATTTTCTGCTGGCGCTGGAAAACGTCTCATTGGCGAAATCCAATGTGAAAGTGAAATTCCACACCGCCGACGGCGTGGTGCTGAACAGCCCGCCGACCATGCAGGTGACGGGCAAGCTCGGACGCCGGCAGCCGATTTTCCTCGACGACTTCAAATATGCGAAATCGCTGACGGACCGCGTCGTCAAGCAGTCGATCCCCTCGCCCACGATCCTGCATTTCCGCGGCGGGCGCGACGCCATCGACAGCAAGGCCTATCCCACGATCGAGGAATTTTACGACGATCTTGCCGCGGTCTACCGCCAGGAAATCGCCGATCTCGCGGCCGCCGGTTGCACCTTTCTGCAGATCGACGAAACCAATCTCGCCTATCTCTGCGATCCGGAACTGCGCGATCACGCCCGCTCCATCGGCGAGGACCCGGACCGGCTTTTGCGCACCTACGCGAAGCTGCTGAACGACACGATCCGCGACAGGCCGGCGAACATGACCGTCTGCGTGCATCTGTGCCGCGGCAATTACGCCGGCGCCTGGGTCGCAGAGGGCGGCTACGAACCGGTCGCCGAAGTGCTTTTCAACGAAATCGGGTTCGACGGCTATTTCCTCGAATACGACAGCGACCGCGCCGGCGGATTCGAGCCGTTGCGGTTTTTGCCCAAAGGCAAAAATGTCGTTCTTGGCCTCGTTACAACCAAAAACGGAAAACTGGAAAGCAAGGACACGCTGAAGCGCCGGATCGGCGAAGCCGCGAAAATCGTACCTCTCGACCAGCTCTGCCTGTCGCCGCAATGCGGTTTCGCCAGCGGCATCGAGGGAATGGCGATGAGCATTGACGAGCAGAAAGCCAAGTTGCGCCTGATCGTCGAAACGGCCGCCGAGGTGTGGACCGACGCATAGTCCGAGAGGAGAGCCCCCATGGCCGAAATAGTCGCCGCATTCGGCGCATCGCATTCCGTCATGCTCGTCTGCACTTTGCAGGATTGGCAGCGCGGCTTCCGCGAATTCGATCCGAAGGGGTCTTTCTTCGACCGGCAGGGCAATAAAGTCTCATACAAGGAACTGCTGGCGCTCGCCCCTCCCAACGCCGCCGAGCTGGTCACGGACGAGGCCATCGAGAAGCGCTTCAACGATGTGCAGGCGGCGATTGAGCGCATGGCGCAGGAAGTCCAGGCCGCAAATCTCGACGTTCTGATTATCTGTGGCGACGACCAGAACGAATTGTTCAGCGCCAACCTGCAGCCCGCCATGGGCATCTACCACGGCAAGACCATCCGCAACGCCGCCAAGAAGAATCTTCCGCCGGACGCCTGGTACAAGATCGCCCAGAACCGCCGTTTCGAGGAAGGCGGGCCGAAAGATTATCCGGTCCACGACGAGCTGGCGCTGCACCTGATCCACGGATTGATCGAGGATGGCTTTGATATCGCCGCTCTCGCCGGCATGCGCGAGGACCAGCACGAAGGCCACGCCTTTTCCTACATCCAGAAGTTCTTCATGGGCGAGAAGATCGTGCCCATCGTGCCGGTATTCCTGAACACATACTTTCCGCCCAACCAGCCGACGCCGAAGCGGTGCGTCGAACTTGGCAAGTCCATCGGCAGATTGGTGGAGGCCTTCCCCGGCAATCTGCGCGTCGGATTTCTTGCTTCCGGGGGGCTCAGCCACTTCCAGGCCGAGGAGGATCTCGACGAGGCCGTCATCGAGGCCATGCGCAGGCACGATCTCGACTATCTCGCCAAACTGGATGTGAAGCGCCTTCAGGCGGGGTCTTCGGAAATCCGCAACTGGCTGGTGCTGGCCGGCGCCTGCCCGCATCTCGATCTCGACTGGGTGTCCTATACGCCGGGCTACCGCACGGAGGCGCTGACCGGGACCGGGTTGGGTTTTGCGACCTTTTATCCGCCAAAGGCGAAAGCTGCAGAATAGGCGGCCTCGGCCGCCATGCGCTGGCGTCGCGCCGGGGGGCTATGGCGCGCGCCTGAAGGCCGGCAGGAATTATGCGTCGCACGCATGTCCAACCGTTGCATTTTTCCCGTCTTCCGGCCATTGTTGCGGCGGCGCATTCGAGCGCCGGGAGGAACCATGACCGGGCGGGACAGCCTGCGGCTCCGGCTGCGGCATTCGCATTGGCCAAGTTCCCCTGGACCGGAATGCAACGATCTGAAAAATCGGAAAATGGGGTAATTCTGTCATGATCATCGATTGTCACGGCCATTATACGACCGCGCCGCAGAAGCTGCAGGCCTGGCGCGACCGTCAGCTTGCCGAACTTGCCGACGGCAACCGCAAGCTTCCCGGGCCGGCGCCGGACATCAGCGATGACGAAATCCGCGTCTCCGTGGAAGGCCAGCAGCTCAAGATGCAGCAGGACCGCGGCAGCGACCTGACGATCTTCTCGCCGCAGGCGGCCGGAATGGCCCATCACGTCGGCACGCAAAAGACGAGCGAAGACTGGTCGCGCGTGTGCAACGACATGATCTACCGCGTCACGCAGCTCTTCCCGAAGAACTTCATCGGCGTTGCGCAGCTGCCGCAGTCGCCGGGCGTGAGCCCGAAAAATTGTCTCGCGGAAATCGACCGCTGCATCAACGAACTCGATTTTGTCGGCGTCAACGTGAACCCCGACCCGTCGGGCGGCTACTGGCAGGACCCGCCGCTGTACGACAAGTTCTGGTGGCCGCTGTGGGAGAAGATGTGCGAACTGGACATTCCCGGCATGATCCACGTCTCCTCGTCCTGTAACCCCTGCTTCCACGCTACGGGCGCGCACTACATCAATGGCGACACCACGGCGTTCATGCAGTTCATCGAGAGCAACCTGTTCAAGGACTTTCCGAAGCTGAAGTTCATCATCCCGCATGGCGGCGGCGCGGTGCCGTTCCACTGGGGCCGCTACCGCGGCCTGGCGCTCATGCAGAAGAAGGTGCTGAAGGAGCATCTGCTGGACAACGTCTATTTCGACACCTGCGTCTATCACCAGCCGGGCATCAATCTGCTTGCGCAGGTCATTCCGGTCGACAACATCCTGTTCGCCTCGGAAATGATCGGCGCCGTGCGTGGCAACGATCCGGAAACCGGCTTTGCTTTCGACGACACCAAGCGCTACGTCGACGCGCTGCCGCTGTCAGCCGAGGACAAGGCGAAGATATTCGAGCACAACGCACGCAAGGTCTACGGCCCGCTGGACAAGGTCCTGAAAAAGCGTGGCCTGATTTCCTGATGCGTCATCCCGGGGCGGCCATTGGCCGAACCGGCGACCTCCATTCGCAAAAAGCTAACGATCCCGGATCGCCTTCGGCGTCCGGGATGACATTATCTGGAGAGTAAATCATGGCTCAAAGACTGAACGGCGTTATTCGCGCCCTGGAATCCGGCAAACCCGCCTTTACGTGCTTTTCTCCCCCGACGGCTGATGCGGCGCTGGCGCTGCACGGCTCGAAATACGACGGCGTCGTGTTCGAATGCGAACACAATGTGTGGGACGGAATGAACGTCCGCCACGCGCTGCAATACACGCTCAACCGCGCCGAAATCGCCAAATCCGGTTCGATTGCGCCTTCCGTGACGCCGATAGTGCGCATACCGCCCAATGGCGCGGAGATGAACCAGTGGTTTGCCAAGCAGGCGCTGGATCTTGGCGCTTACGGCATCGTCTGGCCGCATGTATCGACTGCGGAACAGGCCTATAATGCCGTATCCGCGTGCCGCTACCCGACCATGAAGGACAATCCGCTGCACGAACCCTTCGGCCAGCGCGGCGACGGTCCACATGGAGCGGTGCGCTTCTGGGGTCTTTCGCAGCAGGAATATTACAAGAAGGCCGACGTATGGCCGCTCAATCCGGAAGGCGAACTCTTCGTGATCCTCATGATCGAGGATCTGGAAGGCCTGCAAAACCTGCGTGAAATACTCACCAAGGTTAAGGGCATCGGCGCTATCCTGATCGGCGAGGGCGACCTGTCGCAGGAACTCGGTTATCCCCGTCAATACGAGCATAAAGTCGTGCTCGACCACATGGCGGAGATCGTGAAGATCGCCACCGAATGCAACGTCGTCGTTGGCCATCCGCACGTCGTGTCGGGCAACGTCGAGCGCGTGCTCAACGAAGGCTACCGCTTCCTGATGGCAGCGCCCGAGCGCAGCTACAATGCACTGAACAAGGGCCTCGAACTAGCGGGCCGCAAGTAACCATTGTCATCCCGCAAGCCGCAAAGCGGTTATGCGGGACATCCGCAACAACACAGCGATCCCGGACAAACGCTGCGGTTTTCCGGGAAGACAAAGGGAAGGTCATCCCGGACGCCGCTGGCGATCCGGGACCTTTCGCAGCAAGAAAGCGGTCCCGGACAGGCGTTTCGCGCTTTCCGGGAAGACACCCAGAGAGAAAAATGTCCCACTTTCCTTCATCCGGCCCTGTCACTCTCAAGACCAATCTCGCCGACTCCGCTTTGGTAAAAGCCCTGAAGGACGGCGAGGTCTCGTCCGAAATTGCAAAGCTCGATTTCTGCGGGCCCAAGACCGCCAACCAGGGTTTCAAACCGATGGTGCGGGAAGGCAAGTTCGACGCTGGCGAACTGGCCATCGTCACCTACATGCAGGCGCTCGATTACGGCAAGCCGCTTGTGCTGCTGCCGGCCGTCATGGTCGGCCGCTTCCAGCACCAGTTCTTCGTGTGCCGCAAGGAGAAATCGCCGATGGACCCGAAGTCCCTCGAAGGAAAGATGGTCGCGGTGCGCTCCTATACGCAGACCACGGGCGTATGGGTACGCGGCATCCTGCAGGACGAATACGGCGTCGATCTTTCGAAGTTGAATTGGCTGTGCTGGGACGATGCGCATCTGGCCGAATATTCCGATCCCGAAGAACTCGTCACCCGCGCCGATCCGGACGGACCGAACCTCAATGAGATCGCGCTTTCCGGCAAGGCCGACGCGGTGATCCCGGCTGCCGATCTGCTCGCCAATCCCGACATGCGCACGGTGATTGAAAACCCGGATGAAACGGGCCGCAAGTGGGGCGAGAAATACGGCTGCGGTCACGTCAATCATTTCTTTGCGGTGCACAGCGCATTGCCGAAAGAGCGGCCCGATGTTGTCAAGGAAATCTTCCGCATGCTGAAAGAAAGCAAGCAACGCGCTGGGCTGCCGAAGGCGGGAGAAATAGATCAGCTGCCGTTCGGCTTCGAGGAATGTCGCAAATCGATAGATCTTGTCGCGCGCTACGCATACGAACAAAAGATTGTCAAAAAACTATACAAGGCTGAAGAGCTTTTCGACCAGGTGACGATCCGCCTGGGAGAGTGACGCGCCCGATGCGAGCGTGCTGCCCGAGCCGTTTCGCACGCAGGCCATCGCCAGGGGACTGGTCGGAGAATTGATGCCGGTGGCGGTGATCCGCGACAACATGAACGTTGGCGCGATCACTTGCAGCGACAAGTTTGCCAACCAGCGTCGTCCCGTCGCGCAGAAGTTAATGGCGTAGTACATCCGCGGGCTGCGCTATTGTCTCGACGCCATCCGCGACGGCAAGATGACCGGCCCCACCGCGCAAGACGTGATCGAGATTCTGACGAAATACTCGACGTTGAAGGACAAGGCCCTGATGGCAAGGATTGTCCCCACTCCCATGGACCCCGACGGCGCCTTCAACATGAAGAGCGCGCAGATGGACCTCGATTTCTACAAGTCGCAGGGTATGGTGAAGGACAACATCGATCTGGCGCAAGTGGTCGACTGCAGCTTCGTCGACGCTGCGATCAAGGAACTCGGCCCCTGCAAGCCGAAATAGCGGACGAAGCGCATTCCAATGGCGACGCTGCGCGGCCCGGGACGCATACGGGCCGCGCGCAAGCTTGCTTCCTCCTGCTCTTGCAAGAGCTGATTGAATTGCCATTGTGAGACCCGGTGCGCTCGTCTAACATGACGCAAAACGCCGGGACGCATCGAGCGGCAGGCGTGCTACAACGCAGGGAGCGAAATGCATCGGGTGCGCGGTCTGCTCGACGCGCTGACGAATGCCATGCTGGCCGGCAGCGCCGTTGTTTTCACGCTCATGGCGATCCACATCGTCGCGGATGTTTGCGGCCGCTATATTTTTCGTGCGCCCTTGCCCGGAACCGTCGAATTCGTCGCCCGGTATTACATGGTAGTTCTGGTTTTCCTTCCGCTTGCTTACGTGCAGAAGAAGGACGGCCATTTCGTCGCGGGCATCTTCACCGACAATCTGCCCGCGCCGGCCTTGCGCATTCTCACCGGCATTTCCGATCTCGCCATGTTCGCGGTGACCGCACTGATCGCATGGTCGGCCGTCAGTGCGGCTGTCCACGCGACCCATTCAGGCGAGCAGGTGCAGATGGCCGAGTTTCTTCTGCCGGCATGGCCGGGCCGCTGGCTCGTTCCGCTGGGCATGGGGATGATGAGTCTGTATGCGCTGCTGAACGCCATTACGAAGCTCGTTCCTGGTCTCGCGCGCGCCGGAGACCGCAACTGATGGGCGGCATGTCTCCCAACGCCATCGGGATCGCAGGGCTGGTGGCTTTGCTCGTTCTGATCCTGTTACGATTTCCCATCGGCCTTGCGCTGGCGATCGTTTCTATTTCCGGTCTGTCGGCAATCATCGGCTTCGAGTCGACCTACAATCTCCTGACGGCGATGCCGTATGAATTCGCCGCCAATTGGGAATTGTCCGCGATTCCGATGTTCCTGCTCATGGGCGCCATAGCGTTCCATTCTGGAATGACGGCGGACCTCTATGCCGCCGCGCGGGTCTGGTTGCGCGGCATGCCGGGAGGGCTCGCCGTCGCCACCAATTTCGCCTGCGCCGGGTTCGCAGCGGCGTCGGGTTCCAGCGTGGCTACGACCGTCGCCATGGGTCGCATCGCCATTCCGGAAATGCTGCGCGCGGGCTACGACAAGTCCCTCGCCGCTGGCACGGTCGCCTGTTCCGGCACGCTCGGTTCGCTCATCCCGCCAAGCGTGCTGATGATCGTCTATGCGATCTTCACCGCCCAATCGGTCGGAGACCTGTTTCTGGCAGGCTTTTTGCCGGGTATTCTGACTGCGGCTGTCTACGGCGGCATGATTGTCATCCGCTGCAAGCTCGACCCTTCGCTTGCACCGCAAGACCGGGACACGGCGAGCATCCGGGAAAAGTTCGTTCTTCTTCTCAGGATATGGCCTCTGCCCCTATTGATCGTCGGCGTCATCGGCTCCATCTACGGCGGCGTCGCGACGCCCACCGAAGCTGCTGCGCTGGGAGTCATCGTCGCGACAGTCATTGCGTGGTCGCGTGGCCAATTGAGTTACGGCATCCTGAAATCAAGCCTGCTCGAATCGATGGAAGCGACAGCCAGTATCTTCTTCGTTGCAATCGGCGCGATGATGTTGACCCGCTTCCTCCTGTTCAGCGGCGTTCCGGACCTCTTGTCCGGACTGGTCAAGGCGTGGTCGATAAATCTGTTGACCCTCCTCGTTATCGTGACTTTCATTTATCTTGTTCTCGGCTGCTTTCTGGAGCCGATCGGATTGATGCTTATCACCTTGCCGATCGTCCTCCCGGCGATGCAACCTTACGATGTCAACCTGATCTGGTTTGGCATCATGCTCATCAAATATGTCGAGATCGGCCTGATGACCCCGCCGGTGGGCATGAACGCCTATGCGGTGAAGGTCATTGCCGGCGACGCGATACCCATCGAGACGATCTTCCGCGGCATTGTCTGGTTTCTGGTTTGCGAGTTGATCGTTATCGCGCTGCTCATCGCCTTTCCGTCCATCGTGCTTGTCGTTCCGGGCCTGTCGTGGAGCCCCAAGCTGTTCTGACCGTTACGAAGGCTGCGGCGCCAGGACGAGACGCCGCAATACAAAAGGAGGAAGCAGATGTCCCGGTTTGGAAAAACCCTCTCTTCGCTTGCCACCGCCGCGGCGCTGTTCGCAGCGTCTGCCGGCGCATCGGTCGCGCTCGAAATCCGCTACAACATTTTCGACCGGCCCGGCAGCGCGCCGGTTCGCGTAATGGAAGAATTCTTCGAAGCCCTGAAAAAGGAAACCGGCGGCTCGCTCACCGCGAAAATGTTTGTTGGGGGCCAGTTGCTCAACGCTCCTGCCACCCTGAAGGGGGTCGGCGACGGCGTGGTCGGCGGCGGCTTCGTCGTTCCGAGCCTCAATCAGGGCCAGCTCAAGCATCTCAATGTCGTGCCGGACTTGCTGCCATTTGTCGAAGATCCCTGGGTTGCCGCCATGGCAGGCGTTTCGACTGCGACTCTCGATTGCAAGGAATGCGTGGCGGATGCCACGTCGGCGAAGGTTGTCTGGCTTGGCGGCATCGGTCCCGACCCCTGGCATCTCATGTGCCGCGAGCCGGTGACGAAGCTGGACGATCTGAAGGGTCGCAAGGTTCGCGTGACAGGGGCCTCGCCAACGCGCCTTATCCGCGCGTTGGGCGCAGTACCGGTCCAGCTAGCCCCCAACGAAATTCCTACCGCGATGCAAGGCGGCCAGATCGATTGCGCCTGCGGCCCCACTGCCTGGCTGCGCGACCTGTCCCTGCGCGAGATGGTGAAAACTGTCGTCGCCGAACCCTTCGGCGTTTACGGCGGGCTCGGCAACTGGGTCTTCAACAAACGCATGTTCGATGGACTTAACACCGCGCAGAAGACGGCAATGCTGAAGCTCATTCCCGTCTACGTCGTGAAGGGAACCGCGGACTACCAGAAACTGGCGGAAGACGCGGTGAAGGAAGCCAAGGCCAAGGGAGTAGCGTTCTGGCCGCCGGATGCGGCCTTCCGCAAGACCGTGGACGATTTCCGCAAAAGCGAGATCAAGAACCTCGCTGCCGACATGGCGAAGCGCGGCGTGAAGGAGCCGGAAAAGATCATCCGCATCCAACTTGACAATCTCGAACGCTGGAAAAAAACACTGGCGAAGATCGGCAAGGATCGCAACAAGCTCGCGGATGTCTTGCGCGAAGAAGTCTACGCGAAGGTCATCAAGTAAGGCGGCGCCGCTTCGCCCAGTTCCGCCGGCCGAACGCCTCCGCGCTCGCCGGCGGAAGAGCGGTACTGGACAGACCTTGTGGCCTCGTTCAATCTGCCATCGAAATTGAAATCGCGGTGTCAGGCCGCCCCATCAGAGGAAGACGCATGACGGAGATGTCGGGAGGCGATGCCGTAGTTGGCGCGCTTGCAGCCCATGGAATCGATACGCTGTATTGTCTGCCCGGCGTTCAAAGCGACCACCTTTTCAACGCCCTTTTCGATTCGGGCGCCATCCGCGTCATTCATACCCGGCACGAACAAGGCGCCGCCTACATGGCGCTGGGCGCGGCAATGGCGACCGGAAAACCCGCCGCTTACTCCGTCGTGCCCGGGCCCGGATTTTTGAACTCGGCCGCCGCGCTCTGCACGGCGTGGGCCGTGAATGCGAAGGTCGTCGCGCTGGCGGGCCAGAATCCTGTCCGCACGCTCGGCATGGGTTTTGGCTTGCTGCACGAAATCCCGGACCAGCTTGCCGTCATGCGCCAGCTCACCAAATGGGCCGAGCGCATCGAGACGCCGCAGGACGCCCCTGCGAAAGTCGCTGCTGCGTTTCAGGCGGTGAATTCGGGCCGCGCGCGCCCGGTTGGGCTCGAACTGCCCGTCGACATGCTGGCTGCCCGCGCCGATATCTCAGCGGTCGCGCCGCTTGCACCCGAAGCGCCGCCGCAATCCCTGCCGGCCGATATCGAACGCGCCGCCCAGATGATCGCCCGTGCCGAACGGCCGCTCATCTATGTGGGCTCCGGCGCCATCCGCGCGGCGGACGAGGTGCTGGCGCTTGCGGAAAAGATTGGTGCGCCCGTCGTCGGCCATCGCATGGGCCGCGGTATTCTCGATTCGCGCCATCCCCTCTCGATTACCCAGGCCGCCGCGCACGAATTGTGGAAGACCTGCGACCTTGCCATCGGCATTGCCTCGCACATGCAATTGCCAACCCAGGTCTGGGGCACCGACGACAACATCCAGCTCATCCGCATCGACATCGATCCGGCCGAACTGACGAAATTTGCCAAGACCGATCTTGCCATCAACGCCGATTCGCAAGCTGCCGTCGCAGCGATCAACGCGGCGCTGAAGGGAAAGAGCATCGACACGAAGGCGCGGCTGGAAGCTTTGGCCGGGCGCAAGCAGCGCTTCGAAAAGGAGATTGCCGGGCTCGAGCCGCAATTGTCTTTCCTGCGCGTCATCCGCGATGTCCTGCCCGAAGACGGCATTCTCATCGACGATCTCACCCAGGTTGGTTACGTCTCGCGCATCGCCTATCCCGTCTACAAACCCCGCACCTTTCTCAACTCCGGTTTTCAGGGCACGCTCGGCTGGGGCGTGGCCACGGCCCTCGGCGTCAAGGACGCTGTGGGCGATAGGCCCGTCGTCTGCATCTCCGGCGACGGCGGCTTCATGTACAATATTCAGGAATTGTCGACCGCCGTCCGCCACCGTATTGCGCCGGTACTGATTGTCTTTAACGATAGCGCTTTCGGCAACGTCCGGCGCATGCAGACCTACGATCATGGCAACCGCGTCATCGCCAGCGATCTGCTTAATCCCGATTTCGTCAAGCTTGCCGGCAGTTACGGTATGGCTGGACATCGGGTCCGGACTGCGGAAGAATTGCGCCCTGTTCTGGAGAAAGCCATCGCCAGCGGTGAGCCTGCGCTGATCGAAGTACCGATTGGCGAAGTGCCTAGTCCCTGGGGATTCATTCAATTGCCGAAAACAAGGGGGTAGGCAGCCCCGAGGCGGAGGATAGCGATGCCCGAAGATGTGGGAAGCGTTTCGGCGGGCGAAGTCCGCGAACTCAAGGAAATGAGCGCGGCGACTGACACCCGCGACTACCTCGCAGCCGCCGCACGTCAGGCCGCCCGCTACGAAGACTACGAACTGATCGTAGATACCGACGCCCATCTTCAGGAAGGCCGCTTCTTCGGCGAGCTTCTGAGCTTTATGGAAAACGATGTTCTGCGCGACATCGGTGAAACGCAGTTGAAGGCCGGCCTGCGAACGCCGCTCATCAACATGCAGCCGGGCATGAGCTTCCAGTCGTTGAGCGGGCGCGTGCCGCATCAGTCCGGCCCCGGCGAAACGGTGGACGAACCCGATACGCATGGCCATCCGTTCGCGCAGATCATGCGCCGCAGCATCGACGCAATGGGCTGCGACTATCAGGTCATCTTCCCCACGGCCATGCTGCATCTGGGCATGAATCCGATGGAGGATATCGAGATCTACATGGCCCGCGCCTATTGCCGCTGGCTGACGGAGATGGTCCTGCCGGAGGACAAGCGCTTCATCGGCCTTGCCTACCTGCCGTTCAACAATGTCGACGAATGCGAAAGGATCGTTCGCGAATTCGGCGCCAATCCGCAGATCGTCGGTTTCACCATCTGCGCCGTCCGCCACAAGCCGGTGTGGCACAATCAATACATGCGGCTCTATTCGATGATCGAGGAAACCGGCAAGCCGCTGGTGTTCCACGCCGGACCGCACTGGGACGATCCCTCGTTCGCGCAGCTCAACCGCTTCGTGTCGATGCACGCGCTATCCTTCGTCCATTACAACCTGATCCACATGACGAACTGGATCGTCAATGCGATGCCGGAGCGGTTCCCGCAAATGAAGGTCTTGTGGGTGGAAAGCGGCCTGGCCTGGATTCCCTATCTCATGCAGCGGCTGGATCACGAAGTGCTGCTGCGCCCGAGCGAAGCGCCGGGCCTCAAGCGCATGCCGAGCGAATACATGCAGGACATGTATTACACCAGCCAGCCGATGGAGAGCTGGGACCTGAAAATGCTCGAAGCGACGATGGAGAAAATGAAGGCGCCGACGCAATTGCTCTATGCATCGGACTGGCCGCACTGGGATTTCGATCCGCCAGGTTCCATTGCCAACCTTCCGTTTCTTTCGCAGGAGGCGAAAAAGAACATCCTCGGCCTCAATGCGGCGAAGCTCTTCAACCTGCCTGTCAAACGCCTGCGCCCGCGCGCGGCCGACATACTGGCGCAGCGCGCGCCCGATCGCATTTCGTAAAAATCAGCCGGTGAGGAAACACTATGCCTGAAGTGATTGTTGCGAAGACCTCCGATTTTGCCGATCCGGGCCGCAAGGTCTTCGAAGTCGGCGGCGTCGAAGTCGGCGTATTCCAGCTTGGCGGCGAATTCTACGCCTGGGAAAACCGCTGCCCGCATTATGACGGCCCGGCCTGTCAGGGCCGCATCATTCCCGAAACGACCGAGGCGGTGAACGACGACAAGACAAGCCGCGGCCGCGAATTTTCCAAAACCGAGATGAACGTGTCGTGCCCGTGGCACGGGATGGAGTTCAACATCCGTACCGGACGCCACCCCACCAACAATGCCGTGCGGCTGCGTTCGGTGCCGCTGCGCATCGCCGGCGGCGACATCTATCTTTCGATCAGGGAGCCGCGCCGCTGATAGGCCACGGCTGTTATTTCAGGAGGGAAACATGCCCGACGAACTGAAGCCCGACGCCACCCATGTTCGCGAACTGGCGGAAATCACTGTTCGAACAGATTCGCGCGATTATCTTTTCACCGCCGCCAAGCAGGCGCGCGACCAGTACGACGATTACGAAGTCATCATCGATTGTGACGCCCATTCGCAGGAAGCGCGCTTCTTCGGCGAGATAATCCAGTTCATGGAAAACGATGTCCTGAAGGACATTGCCGAGGTGCAATTCAAGGCGGGCATCGGCACGCCGCTGATGAATTCCCAGCCCGGCATGCTGCATCAGGCGCTGACGGGCCGGGTCCCGCATCAGGCCGGTCCCAAGGAGGACGTTTCCAACGCGACAGAGCCGGGCGCGGCTTTCACCGAGATCATGCAGCGGTCCATCGATTCCATGGGCGTCGACTATCAGGTGATCTTTCCGACCAGCCTGCTGGGCCTTGGCATGAACCCGATGGAAGACATTGAGGTTTACATCACGCGCGCTTATTGCCGCTGGTTGAGCGAGTGCGTGCTGCCGCGGGACGAGAGACTGATCGGCCTCGTCTATCTGCCCTTCAACGATCCGGCCGAATCCGAACGCATCGTCAAGGATTTCGGCGACCGCAAGGGCATCGTCGGTTTCACCATCTGCGCGATCCGCAACAAGCCGGTGCATCACAATCAGTACATGCGCCTGTATTCAATGATCGAGGAAACCGGCAAGCCGCTTTGCTTCCATGCCGGGCCTTATTGGGGCGATCCGTCCATGGCGCAGCTCAACCGCTTCATTTCCATGCACGCGATTTCGTTCGTGCATTACAACATGATCCACATGACCAACTGGATCATCAACGCACTGCCCGAACGCTTCCCGAAGCTGAAAACCCTGTGGATCGAAAGCGGGCTCGCCTGGCTGCCGTTCCTGATGCAGAGGCTCGATCACGAAGTGCTGCTGCGCCCGAGCGAAGCGCCAGGCTTGAAGCGCATGCCAAGCGAATACATGCAGGACATGTATTTCTCGAGCCAGCCGATGGAACGCTGGGACCTGAAACTGCTTGAAGCGACGATGGAGAAAATCAAGGCGCCGACACAATTGCTCTATGCGTCCGACTGGCCGCACTGGGACTTCGACCCGCCCGCGTCCATCACCACGCTGCCTTTCCTGTCCGAACAGGACAAGAAAAACATTCTCGGCCTCAATGCCGCGAAATTGTTCGGCCTGCCAGTCAAGCGCTTGCGGCCGCGCGCGCAGGACTTCATCATGCAGCACGGCGCCAGGCGCGTATCATAGAGCAGCTACGCGGGAGTTGCTCTCAATAGAACTGGTCGAAGTGCATCTGTGCTGCCGGCACCTTGCCTTTGATAAGTGTTTTCATGACCGCCTGCGCCATCAGCGGCGGCCCGGCGAAATAGGCCTCGAAACCGCTCAGATCGTCGCCGAAAATCTCGCTCGCCACGTCGTTGATGAAGCCGGTCTTGCCCGTCCAACCGGCCGAAGACGGATCGTCCGGCATGGAGATCGCCGGATAGTAATGCAGGTTCTTGCCGAAGCCGCGCAATTCCTTGAGCAATTCCTCGCCGCAGATGTCGCGTGGCGTGCGGCCGCCGAACAGGAAATGGATCTGCCGGTCTTTTAGCATCTCGCTTTCGCTGGCGCCGCGGGCGATGGAGACCATCGGCGAGAGGCCGGAGCCGCCCGCAATCAGCAGCAGGTCGCGCGGAGCGTCTTCGCGCAGATAGGCCATGCCGTAGGGACCGTCGAGGCCGATGCTGTCCCCCGTCTTAACGTGTTCGAACATGGCCGTCGTCGCCGCGCCGTTCGGCACCTTGCGAATCTGGAAATGCCACTCGGTCCCGTCCTGCGTCGTGTTGCACATCGAATAAGCGCGCGCACCGTTAACGCCGGGCGCGGAAATCAGCGCATATTGTCCGGGCAGGAACCTGTTCGGAGCATCCAGCTTGAAGCGGAATTCGCGAATGTCGTAAGTGACATCGAGAATTTCTGTCAGCACGCCCTTCGTCTGCGCCGGCAGATGCTTGCTCTTGAATTGGTCGCGAAGCGGCACTTTGATCGAGCACGCGCCTTTCGGCAGCGCCTGGCAACCGAGATAGCGTTTGCGCTGGATGTCGCGCTCGTTCACCGCCGGCGGGTTCTCGCGCAGATATTCCACTTCGCCTTCGAGCAGTTCGAAGCGGCAGTTGCCGCATTCGCCAACATTGCAATCGTAGGGAAAGCCGAGCCCGTTGCGCACGGCGGCGCGGGCGATAGTGTCGCCGTCGGCAACATCGAAGCTTGTGTCCGCTGCGGGGATCGTGATTTTTGCCATCTTTCTTTCTGCTCTTGGTGTCAAAAACGCGCCGTGGCCCTGTAGCCGAGGCGGGCGGAGATCGTGTCGGCGGTCTGCACCACGAGCGGCGCAAACCGTTTCAGATTTTGGTCGGACAGCCGCTCGACGGGTCCGGCAATACCTACGGCGGCGACGACATTGCCGTCCGCATCCCGGATGGGCGCCGCGACCGAGCGCATGCCCAATTCGCATTGCTCGTCCTCGAATGCAAATCCGGTGCGGCGGACATCCGCCAGCACTTTACGCAGTTTCGCCGGATCGGTCACAGTCGAGGGCGTGCGCTTTTCCAGATCGCGCGCCAGTGCCTGCTCGATGGCGGCCTCGTTCTGAAACGCCAGAATGGCCCTGCCTTCCGAACAGGAAAAGGCCGGCTTCCGCTCGCCCAGATTCGCGCGCATGCGGATCGCTTGCGTGCTCTCCAGATCGTAGACATGCATGATGTCCGGCCCGTCGGGAATGGCCAGATGCACCGTCTCGTTGGTGGCCTCGCGCAAGGCGAAAATGTGCGGCCGCGCCTCGTTGGACACATTCATGCGCTGGCGCACCAGTGCGCCGAGCCCGAACAGGGCGATGCCGAGGCGGTACTTGTCGTTCTCCTTGTTCTGCTCGAGCAGACCTTCGGCGACGAGCGTCGAGGCGAGGCGATAAACAGTGCTCTTGGCGACGCCCAGCCTTTTGGCGAGGCTCGTCACGCCGATTTCGACCTCACCTTCGGAGAATGTTTTCAAAAGCCGCATCGCCGTCGCAACAGACGAAAGCCGCTGCGGTTCGGGGCGTTTGGCGCGCTCGGTCCGGACAGGCCGCGTCTGGGTAGCAGCGTCAGACATGCGCGCGGGCTCCCTCGGCAGTCGGTGAAACCGGATGATCCGTCAGCGAATCTTCCGGGAGGCCAAGCCGGAGCAGCAGGTCGCGGGCCATCTCATGTGCGGGCATGTGCCGCGCAATGATCGTAATGCCGGTGCGAACAGGTTTTGCGTCAGGAGACTGCGCCAGCGCCGCACGTTCGAAACTCTCCCCAGCGATGGCCTGGATTGTGTCGATTGCGCCATTTGCGCCTGTTCGCGCCGTCCCCTTCAGGCGCAACAAGTCGCTGCCGTAGACTTCGTGCAATGCGGCAAGGGCCTCTGCAAGCTGGCGCCAATCGAGAGGTGCGGGCAGGGGAGCGAAAGCGGTCGTATATTCGCCAGCATGGTGTGCGGCATGGGTGCCGGAATGCGAGGGATGAGAATGCGCGTGATCATGTGCATGACCATGGGCATGTTCATGGGAATGTTCTTGGGCATGTTCATGTACGTGTTCTTGCGCCGTCCGGGCGCCAGGCAGCATGCCGATGGCCGCGACAATCTCCGCCGCCGTCAGACTCGCGCGGGCGGAGGACAAAATCCGTACGCCAGGCTTTACGCCGGTTATGGCTTCGAACGCGACGGCCTGATCCGCCGCACTGGCGATATCGGTTTTTGTCAGAATAACCGCATCGGCGCGTGCGATCTGATTGCGGCACTCGGCATGCGCCGGCAATTGGGCAGGTCCGCGCCGCGCGTCGAACGTCGTCACGACGCCGCGCACGCAATACCGTTCTGAAACGAGCTGGTGACCGGCAAGCGACGCGAGCAGCGGGCCGGGATCGGCGACGCCCGTCGTTTCTATCAGAACCCAGGAAAACTTCGGAATTTGCCGGTGCAGCCGCTGCCAGAACAGGCGTTCCAGCGTCGCGTTCAGGTCTTCGGCAGCCTCGCAGCAGGCGCATCCGTTTTCCAGCAGCAACGGCACGTCGGAAGAATGCTGGACGAGCCGGTCGTCGAGACCGACTTCACCCAGTTCGTTGACGATCGCCATCGCGCCTGCGAATTCCGGCGCACGCAGCCATTGGCTCAGCAGCGTCGTTTTTCCGCTGCCGAGAAATCCCGTCAGGATCAGGACCGGGATCTGGGTGCGTGGCGCCATGCAAGCCTCCGGCGGGCGGGCCCTTCGATCAGACTTCGATGAAAACCGTGTCGTTCTCCACCGTCGTCTTGTAGGTCTTCTGTGGAATCATGCACGGTGGCTCAACGACCTCGCCGGTCTTTATGTTGAACGAGCCGTTGTGGAAATCGCATTCGATCGTTTCCAGCCCCTTGTCGATGAAACCTTCCGATAGCGAACCGGGGCCGTGCGAACAGGTATCGTCCAGAACGTAAAATGCTCCGTTCAGGTTGAAGACGGCGAGGATCAGGTCGCCGTTTTCGACCTTGATCGCAGACCCTTCGTCCACTTCGCTGGTCTTGCACAACTCGATTTTCTGGGCCGTGTCGGACATTCTGGTACTCCTGGGGCTCGCGCCTGTGACATTGACGATAGGCGCGCGTCGATGGTATGGGATGCCAAGTCTTGCGGAACAGCGTTCCACATAAAGGAACCGGGGCCTTGTAGCAACGTGCGAAAGGCGGGTCAACGCCCTCCCCGGAGCTTTTTCACAATCGGTGCGGCGCTGCGGTCTTCCCGGACGGCAGTACCGGCACATATCCATGTATGCGACCCAGAGGGAGTGAACACATGCTTCGCAAAGAGCAAAACGATATCCTGACCCAGACCGATCCCGGCACGCCCATGGGCAACATGTTCCGGGCCTATTGGATACCGGCGCTGCTGGCCGAAGAGCTACCGAACAACGACTGCCCGCCGGTGCGGGTCAAGCTGCTGGGCGAGCGGTTGCTGGCGGTTCGCGACAGCGAAGGCAAGTACGGTCTTATCGACGAGTTCTGCGCCCACCGCTGCGTTTCGCTGTGGTTCGGCCGCGTCGAGGAAGGCGGCATCCGCTGCCCCTATCACGGCTGGAAGTTCGACGTGAACGGCAATTGCATGGAAGTGCCGTCCGAGCCTGTCGAAAGCGGTTACGCCAAGAAAATCAAACTCACCAACTATCCGCTCATCAAGGTCGGTCATGTCCTGTGGACCTATATGGGTCCGCCGGAAAAACAGCCGCCGGAGCCGCAGTACGAGTTCTGCCGCGTGCCGGACGACCAGAGCTTCGTGTCCAAGCGCTTGCAGGAGTGCAACTGGCTGCAGGCGCTGGAAGGCGGCGTCGACTCGAGTCATGTGTCGTGGCTGCACAGCGGCGATCTTTCGCACGATCCGTTGTTCAACAAGTCTCGCGGCAACGCCTACAACATGGGCGACATGGCGCCGGTCTTCGAAGTGGTCGAGAACGATGGCGGCCTGCTGGTTGCGGCGCGGCGCAACGCGGAAGCCGACCAGTACTACTGGCGCATCACGCCTTGGGTCATGCCATGCTACACCGGAGTGCCGCCGCGCGGCGACCATCCCGTCCACGGTCACTTCTGGGTGCCGATCGACGACGAGAATTGCTGGGCCTGGAGCTACGACTACCACCCGACGCGCAACCTCACCCATGAGGAAGTCAAGGCGATGCGCGACGGCAAGGGCGTCCATAACGAATATGTTCCGGGCACGTTCATCCCGCTCGCCAACAAGCGCAACGACTATCTGATGGACCGCCAGGCCCAGAAGATGAAACTGACCTTCTCCGGCGTGAAGGGCATCGCCATTCAGGACGGATCGTTGCAGGAAAGCATGGGTCCGATCGTCGACCGCACGAAGGAAAACCTCGTCGGCTGCGACAACGGCGTTATCATGGCCCGCCATCGCCTGTTGAAGGCCTGCAAGGAGTTTAACGAGAAGGGCATCACGCCGCCGGGCGTCGATCCGGAGCATCACAAGGTGCGCCAGGCGGCCCTCTTGCTCAAGCGCGATGTGAACTTCAAGGAAGGCGCGAAGGAAGCGCTGAAGGTGAAGCCGGGCGTTCCGCAGACCAGCATCTGACGAGCGCAGGCCTGGCCGCGTCAAACCTACCCGGCGGCGCTTTAAGCGCCGCCGGGCAGCCATGAATCATCACTTGGGGAAGCGAGATGTCGAGCATCAACGAAGGCGCCATGCTGAGCGAATGCGCACGGATGACGACGGCGAAGGAAGCCGCGTACCGTATCCCCTATCCGAACTCGAAAGAACGTTCCGCCAAGATCGTCGCGCTTGACGCCGAAGCAGCCAAAGTGGTGGACGAGATTTCGAAGAAAAACTGGCATGGCGCGAAGTTTTTCACGTCATTGTCCTTTTCGGCTGACAGCAGGCCGAGCGGTACGGACGAAGGCATGAAGGCCTGGCTGAAGGATCTCGCCGGCCGCACCATGGACCTCTATGGCGAAATCGCCGGGGCGGATTTCGTCGTCGCAATAACCGCCGCTGGCGAGGACGCACGCTCCGTCACAATGATTGGTGACGCCTGCAAGGCCCATAACAAAACGCTTGTCGGCCTGATCGTTCCGCGCGAAGGGACGAGCGAAGCCGATATCGACGCCTCGCTCGATCACCTGCGCCCGCACACACGCATGCTGGTCGTCGCCAGCGGCGTCGACTACATCGAAGTGATGCTTACCGCCTTGCGCGCCTGAGCGCGCCCATACTGCCGGGGACCATGAACGCGAGGGACGTAAAAAGCGGTGGCGTAAGGCCACTCATCGACTGGCGCCGCGCGTTCTTCGATACGTCCAATCTCGTGCTCGGCGCCATCATGCTGGCAGCCGGGGCTGCCGTATACATATTCCAGGGTCCCGAAGCATTCTTCGAAACGATTGCAGCAGAATCCTGGCTGCTGCTTGTCTTCACGCCCAAAATGTTTCTCGCTTTCATTGTCGCAGCGCTGGTGACGGCGCTCGTGTCGCGCGAGGTCATCGCGCGATGGCTCGGCGATCAGGCCGGCATGAAGGGCGTGACGCTGGCGACCGGGATCGGCGCTGTCACACCCGGCGGGCCGATGATTTCCTTCCCGCTGGTGGCCGCCCTGTCGCGCGCCGGTTCCAGCCGCGCCTCCATGATCGCCTATCTCACGTCCTGGGAGGTTCTCGGCTTCCAGCGCATCATGATCTGGGAGTTGCCGTTGCTCGGTGTCGAATACGCAGCCTTGCGTATTCTGGCCTCGCTGCCTCTTCCCTTCGCCGCAGCCTTCCTGTCCATGTACCTGCCGCCGGACCGCGACAGCGGCGGCGATGCAGCAGTTGGGAGCAAGCCTGCTGCCCCTGCCGTTGCCGCCGGTGCGCAGCCTGCGAGCGTGGAGCGGACCCCGTGATCGAAGGCATGCTCTTTCCCGCGATTCTCGGCGTGATCCTGTCCGCCATCGCCTGGCGGCGTTCCCCGGCGATGGTGCAGCGGGCGCTACGCAGCGCTTTCGGGCGGTTCGTAGAAATCATGCCGAAAATCGCAATAGCCCTGCTGGCGGCGGGGTTCATCGGCAAGCTTGTCCCGGCTGAAGTCGTCGGCCGGTATATCGGACAGGATAGCGGGCTCTTCGGCATCATGCTTGCCACAATCGTCGGCGGCATTACGCCGGCAGGGCCTATCGTGTCGTTTCCCATCGTCATCGTGATGCTGAAGGCGGGCGCCGGTTTTCCGCAGGTCGTTGCTTTTCTCACGGCGTGGTCCGTCTTCGCCCTGCACCGCGTGATGATTTACGAGATTCCGATGATGGGCTGGCGTTTCTCCGCTGTACGCCTGGCTTCGTCCGCCATCCTGCCGCCGCTCGCAGCCTATATCGTCATGGGAGCGATGGCGCTTTTCGGCGCACCGGCGAAAGTGTTCTGACGGGTTTCCTTAGCCGGAGGATTGTAGCAATCTGGCTGGCGAGAGTTTTGCCGAAGGAGATCCCGTGCGCCCCCGTCATTTCGGACTGCAAGTCTACGACCGCGACAAAGCGACCCCCGGCTTTACTCTCTATTCGCCGTTGTGGCGTCCCAATGCCTATCTTCTCGATATGGAAGGCAGGGTCGTGCACGAGTGGAAACTGGCGGGCAATCCAGGCGGCTATGCGCGTCTGCTGCCGAATGGAAACCTCATCGCGGCGACCACGACGGAGGGCGGGCCGCCATTCAAAGGCGGCGCGAAAGGCGGCCTGATCCAGGAAATGGACTGGGATGGCAATATCGTCTGGCAATATCGCGACGACTGGCAGCACCACGATTTCCGCAAACTCGACAACGGCAATCTGCTCTATGCCGCGTGGGAGCCGATGCCCGAAGGCACGGCCGCCCGCGTCAAGGGCGGCATACCGGGCAGCGAGGGGCCGGACGGAATGTTTGGCGATCTCCTGCGCGAAGTCACGCCGGACGGCGAAACCGTGTGGGAATGGCATATCCACTCCGACATGGAGATCGAGAAATACCCCAACAACCCGCTTTGCACGCGGCGCGTATTCGCGTGGATGAACACCTGCTCGGAGATTTCCAACGGAGATATTCTGATCAGCCTGCGCCAGATCAATCTCGTCGCCGCAATCGACCGCAAGACGAAGAAGTTCAACTGGGAAATGCGCAACGACGACTGGGGCCTGCAGCACGACATCCGCGAATTGCCGAATGGCAACATGATGCTGTTCGCAAATGGCATGCATGCGCCGGCCATGCACGCGCATTCTTTCGTGTCCGAATTCAAGCGCGATGGCGAGATCGTGTGGGAATACCGCGACAATCCGCCGAACTTTTTCTACTCGCACCACATCTCCGGCGCCGAGCGGCTGGCCTCCGGCAATACGCTGATCTGCGAAGGTTCGTTCGGCCGCATATTCGAGGTTACGCCGGACAAGGAAATCGTCTGGGAATTCGTCAATCCGCATTTCGACGATATGTTCGGCGGACTCAACACGAATTGGGTTTTTCGTGCGTTTCGTTACTCGGAAGACTCGCCGGAAATCGCGCGCCGCGTAAAACTGCGATAGGGGCCTGAACCATGCTCGAGCCGTTTCTCCGGAACTATTGGTACATCTGCGCCTGGCGCGAAGAACTGACACAGAAGCCGCTGCAGCGCTGGATATTGGACGAGCCCATCGCCCTTTTCCGGACGGAAAGCGGCAAGGCCGCTGCCATCGCCGACCGCTGCCCCCATCGCGGCGCGCCGCTGACGACCGGACAGGTGCGCGGGGAGGGGCTGGAGTGCGGCTACCACGGCCTGACGTTCGACCGCGCGGGCAAGTGCCTGCGTGTGCCCGGCAGCGATCACGTTCCTCGCGCCTTCATGACGCAGGCCTATCCTGTCGTGGAAAAATGGCGCTTCGTGTTCATTTGGATGGGCGATCCGGATCTGGCGGACGAAGCCCTCATCCCGGATTATCATTGGTCGGACGATCCCGCCTGGTCGGCGCGCGGAGAAACCCTGCCTGTAAAGTGCCACGCATCTTTGCTGCGCGACAATCTGCTCGATCTCAGCCACGCGCATTTCGTGCATTCGAAAACGCTGGCGACGGACGCCGTGATCAGCGCGCCGATCCATGTCGAGGAAAAGGACGACACCGTCATCGTCCGCCGCGAGATGAACAACATCCGGCCCTCGCCATTCTTCCGCCGCATCCTTGGCAATTTCGACGGCGCGGTGAACCATCACCAGCTTATCCGCTTCACCCCGGCCAGTAATATCGTCATCGAACTGACAGTGTGGAGTGTCGAAAATCCGGACCATCGCGCGGAAGTTCGCGTCATGAACGCCCTGACGCCGGAAACCAGCCGCAGCAGCCTTTATTTCTGGTCGCTGGCCCGCAACATGGACCTGACTGACGATGCGCTCGGCGATTGGATGTTCACCGCCAACCGCAACACATTTTTCGAAGACGTCGACGTCATCGAGCAGCAGCAGATTCTGCTGGAGCGTGCCCCGGAACCGGCGCGCCAGATCCTTTTTCACGTCGACGGCGGGGTGAATGCCGGCCGCGATCTTGCCGCCCGGCTGGCAGCGCAGGAAGCTGCTTCACGGTAAGGCCCGCCGATAGCCGGGCGGGCCCGTTCTGCGCCTCGGACATGGCCGGGGCGATTGCGCTGCGGTTGCCAGCCTCCGGCCTATGCCTTATTTCTCGATGAGCAATGCAAACCGCGACCGGGCAGGAAATTCAACAATGGCCGAAATCGTACTGGGCTTTGGAACGTCGCACGGACCGCTTTTGGCGACTCCGCCGGAGGAATGGGATCTGCGCGCCAATGTCGACCGCAAGAATCCGGAACTCGCCTTCGGGGCCGGAACCTATAACTTCGCCGAACTGGCCGAGCTGCGCAAAGGCCAGGGCTTCGAAAAGGAAAACGCGGTCGAAGTCCGCCGCGAACGCTGGGACCGTTGCCAGAAGCAGCTCGACGTGCTCGGCGAACGCATCCGCGCGGCAAAGCCGGATGCTCTCCTGATAATCGGCGACGACCATCACGAATGGTTCAAGCAGGACGTACAGCCGGCCTTTTCGGTCTTCTACGGTACAGAGGTGCAGAACCGCGCCTTGACGCCTGCCGAGGAAGAGGACGCCAAAAGCCGCGGCGGCAATTATTCGATGAAGGTCTACTACCCGCCGGAGGACGAGAAATATCCGGTGCCAGCGGAAATCTGCCGCCATCTCATCAAGCACATGATGGACGATGGTTTCGATGTGACTGCCATTGGCGAGCAGCCGGCCGACGACGGGCTTGTGCGTACCCTCGGCCATTCCTACGGCTTCATTTACCGGCGCATCCTGAAATCCCAGCCGTTTCCGCTGATTCCGATTCAGGTGAACACCTATTACCCGCCGAACCAGCCCTCGCCGAAGCGCTGCTTCGATTTCGGCCGCGCCATCGCCCGCGCGATCAAGGCCTGGCCCGGCAAGGAGCGGATTGCGGTCGGCGCATCGGGCGGGATGACTCATTTCGTCATCGACGAGGAGATGGACAAGCGCCTTGTCGACGCCATGCTGAAAGGTGACTGGGAGACGATCACCTCGGAGCCCGATATCCACTTCCGCTCCGGCACCTCCGAGATCAAGAACTGGATCGTCCACGCCGGCATGATGGCCGAAACCGGCATGAAGATGGAACTGCTCGACCTCGTACCCTGCTACCGGTCGGAAGCCGGCACCGGCTCGATGATGGGGTTTGCCACCTGGAAGTGACCGGCCCGCACCAGCAGCTTTTTCCAGATAAGATTTTCGCTTCCGGCCCGCGCAGCGAATGCGCGGGCTTTTGTTTTGGATATTGCCTGCGATGACTTTCTCCCCATCCGGGACCAGCCGCCTCGGCGCCTCGCTTGCCTCTTTCGCCTATCGTGACTTCCGCTACTGGTCGGCCTGGCGCTTCAGCTTCGGCCTCGCCTACCAGATGAAGAACGTCGCCATCGGCTGGTACATCTACGACCTGACAGGAAGCGCGCTGCTGCTCGGCATCGCCGGTCTCGTCACTTTTCTGCCCTCCGTCGTGCTGGCCCTGTTTACGGGCTATATCGTCGACACGTACGACCGGAAACTCATTACCGGCCTGTCGACCGGTCTGACAGCCCTCGCGATGGCTGCCATTCTCGCCGGACTGTTGACGGGCGGCGCTCCGGTCTGGCTGATCTATGTGGCGACCTTCCTGACCGGCATAGGCCGCGCCTTCTCCGGCCCCGCTTCGCAGGCTATCACGCCCAACCTCGTGCCGCGCGAGCATTTCGCCAACGCGGTCACCTGGATTTCCTCAGCCTGGCAGGTGAGCACGATTGTAGGCCCCGCTGTTGGCGGCATTCTGTATGGCGGGCTGTTTTTCACCGGCGGTCCGGTGGTCGCGTTCTCCGCCACACTTGTCGTCTCGCTCATCGCCGTTGCCTGCGCCATGGCGCTGCGCACCGACCTCAAGCCGAAGACGGAAGGCCGCGGCCCGGTGACGCTGGCGACGCTCACTGCAGGCCTCACCTTCATGTGGGCGCGGCCGGTGATTTTTGGCGCTGTTGCGCTCGATCTTGTGGCCGTGCTTTTTGGCGGTGTCGCCGGCCTCCTGCCGATCATCGCCAAGGACGTGCTGCAGATTGGTCCGCAAGGGCTCGGCCTGTTGCGCTCGGCTCCGGCGGTGGGCGCCATCGTCATGGCGGCGCTGATCGCCTGGTATCCGATCCAGTCGAAAGCGGGCGCAAAAATGCTCGCCGCCGTCGCGTTCTACGGATTGCTCATCGTCGTCTTCGGCCTGTCAAAGAATCTCTGGCTGTCGCTGACGGCGCTCGCCTTCATGGGGGCCGCCGACATGATCTCCGTCGTCGTCCGCCACACGATGGTGCAGAGCGACACGCCGGACGAGATGCGTGGCCGGGTTTCTGCGGTGAATTCGATCTTCATTGGCGCGTCGTCCGATCTCGGCGATTTCCGCTCCGGCACAATGGCCGCCGCCTTCGGCGCTATCCCCGCCATCGTCTTCGGCGGCGCCATGACCCTCACGCTGGCCGTCGCCTGGCGCTGGTTCTTCCCCGCGCTGGCGAAACGGGACAGACTGGTGGAGTGATGTGTGCGCACAATGTATTGACAAATTCGTGCAATCGTCCTAAGTTCGCGGGCGGAGAGAACGATGCCGAAAACCCTGCAAAAGCCTGCTGCGGCTGCCCGCAGCGAAAACATCAACATCCGGGTTACGCCCGAGACGCTTGGCCTGATTGACCGGGCGGCGCAGGTATTCGGGAAGACGCGGACCGATTTCATTCTCGACACCGTGCGCGAAGCGGCCGAAGACGCCGTTCTCGACCAGCAGCTTTTCGTGCTCAACAAGGCGCAGTGGCAGGCGTTCCGGGCCGCGCTCGATACGCCGCCTCCTGAAAATCCCGGTCTGCGCGATCTGCTCGCGCGCACACCCGCGTGGTCGTCCAAGCGCCCGGCATGATTGGGGCGCCGGTACTCCTTGAAGACGCGCACGATTGCGCGAAATTTTCATGCGGCACTCCTGCCCTCGACGAATGGCTGCAGCGCCGGGCGCTTGCCAACCAGAGCAACGGCGCCAGCCGGACCTATGTCGTCTGCGATGGCGCGCGTGTGGCCGGCTATTACGCTCTCGCCAATGGCGGCGTCCTTCTCGCCGAAGCGCCTGGACGCATCCGGCGTAACATGCCGGAGCCTGTGCCTGTCATGCTGCTCGCACGCCTGGCGATCGACAGGGACTGGCAGGGCAAGGGGCTGGGCGCGGACCTGCTGCAGGACGCCGTGCTGCGCACGATGCAGGCGGCCCATATCGCCGGCATCCGCGCCCTTCTGGTGCACGCGCGCGACGACAAGGCGGCGTCTTTTTACCGGCGTTTTGGATTTATCGACTCACCCATCCGGCTGCTGACGCTGTTTCTCTCGTTGCATCCCGGTGGCGGGGGGTAGACGAATTTGTTTCTTCCCCACCCAGAAAGTCACAAGCCCCCCGCTGGCAGAATGTTGGGTCGCAACTTTCAGGCTTTTGAACTTTCTTCGAGAGCCGCCTTGTCTGCGCCGAACATGAAAAGCCCAGCTTCAAGCATATGGAGTCGTGTAGCCTCCTCATGTCCACCAAAAATAGTCTTATCTTCTTCCAATGTAAGACGTAAGAGCCACGACAATTTCAGTTGCGCTATAAGCCATTTGTGGTTGCGCGGGAGGAGCTTCATGCTCCGGTTCTGGTCCTCTGGCTTTCTTCCATGATCACAATATCCAATATTCAGGTGTTCCGGGACTTTGCCGTTATATTTGCGATGATTCAGATACTCCAAAATCGCGTGGCCTGCCGCCAGAGCTACGCGTGAGTCGAGAATGACCAGCTTGCCCGGATTTGCCAGCGCATGAATTTTAGCCAATCCTGATCCCATTTTATCAAATAGTGTACACGTAATTTTAGATATATCGTCTTGATCTATGGCTTTCCGGGTATTGATTAAGTAATTTTTCAAATCTGTTTTATCTAAATATGTCTTGGCGCTTCCTCCCCGACTTCCCATGCCCCAATCAATTATTTTATCACAAATATTCTTAGTGTCTGAAGCGCTTTGCCTCAAAGAACTAATCAGGGAAGCACTGAGCTCAATTAACTTCTGAGAAGTTTTGTCCCATCGGCATATTTTCTCCTCGCCAACCGACGCAGGCCAAATGTAATTCTTAGTAGCTTCTTCAATTCCTGCCGCGTGAAAATTCCGATCCTCCACCGATATCCGCTTATTTTTCGACACATACCGAACTTCCCACGTCTTAAGGTAGCAAGAAAAATACTTCACGAAGCCTTCAACATTGTGGTCCTTCCGGAACTCGTCGAGTTTCATTGTAGTTGCCCCCTCGCCACTCCTCACACTCCCCGAAACCCGTCCGTCGCCCGCACCAGCGCGGCCAGTATCCCCGGCTCGCTCGTGGCGTGGCCGGCGTCGGGGACGATTTCCAGACGGCAGCCGGTCCATATCTGGCAGAGTTCGTGCGCAGTGCGCGCCGGAGTGATGACGTCGTAGCGGCCCTGTACGGCGACGCCCGGTATGCCGGCGAGCCGGCCGGCGTTTTTCAGCAACTGGCCTTCGTCCAGAAACGAGCCGTTGACGAAGTAATGCGCCTCGATCCGCGCCAGCGCCAGCTCGCCGGGCGTCGCCGGGGAGGGGGTGCGGGCAGGGCGCGGCTTCATGGTCAGCAAGACACTTTCCCAGGCGCACCACGCCCCGGCGTATTCCCGCTGCAGATATTCGTCCGGGTCCGTAAGCCGCCGGTGATAGGCGGCGACGAGATCACCGCGCTCTTCCAGTGGAACCGGCGCCAGAAACTTCTGCCATGCCTCGGGAAACAGCGACGATGCGCCGAATTTATACAGCCAGTCGACTTCTTCCTGCCGCGCCGTGAACGTGCCGCGCAGCACCATGGCGCGCACGCGCGCGGGATGGGCTTGCGCATAGGCCAGCGCCAGCGCAGCGCCCCAGGAGCCGCCGAGCACCAGCCAGTCGTCGATCTCCAGATGCTCGCGCAATAGCTCCATGTCGGCGACGAGATGGGCGGTCGTATTATTTTCCAGCGAACCCTTCGGCCGCGACTTTCCCGAGCCGCGCTGGTCGAACAGCACGATCCGGTAATGGCTTGGATCGAACAGCCGGCGGTGGTCGGGCTGGCACGAACCGCCCGGCCCGCCATGCAGGAACACAGCGGCCTTGCCCTGCGGATTGCCGCAGACTTCCCAGTACAATTCGTGCCCGTCGCCGGTTTCGAGCATGCCGGTACGATGCGGCGCAATGCCGGGATAAAGTCCGCTGCCGGACGGGCTGGTGCGTGTATCGAGATTCAAGAGCGTCCTCGAAATACGGCCGATACGGGATCAGGCGATGGCTTTCGCATCCACCCGGCCGAGCGCCGCGGTTGTCGGGAAAACCAGCGATTTGATCACTACCGGCACTGCGCCGGATGTTTCCAGCATAGCGCCGATATCGATGAAGTCGAACTCCTTGAGAATGATTCCGTCGATGGATACGACGGCGTTTGCCAGCTTCTGCTCTTCCTTGGCGTGAATGCCGATCAGCCCCCCGATATCGCCGTCGCCGACGAGGATGAGCGGAAAGCCGTTGGCCAGATGGCGGTCGAGTCCCTTGCGGATGCCGGTGCAGAAATCGTCCAGCCGCCGCCACATGGCCGACCCGCCCCAGCGGTAGCACAGCGCCACCGCCTGTTCGCCCTCGTGCAGGTCGAGCCGGCGCAGCGCCACGCGCACGCTTTCGGCTATGGCGTCGATATCGAGATCGTCCTCTTCCAGCGGCGTATCGGCAACGACAACAGGCACGTTGCGCACAGGCAGCGTCTCCAGCGGAGATACGAAGATCGTCGAGCCGGATACCTGGATCGTATATTGCGACGCGCCCACCACCGTGGCGCGGATGCCTTCGTCCGGCTTCTCGATGGAAACGCCCCAGGCCTCGATCTTCTCCCGCATCGCCTTGGCCAGCAGCGGGCCGAGATCGCCGAAACCCTGATCCTGGAGGCCGTAGACATATTCCGACACGCCGCCGGAAAATGTCACGGTGTCGGGCTTGCGCCCGTTCGCCAGCGGATCGAGCCGGAGCAGCGCGGCGGTTTCCGGGCTGAGATCAGCTACCGAGATCGCCTCGAACAGCCGCGCCGCCATTTTCTCCACCATCGCTGCGCGCTGCGCTTCGCTGATCGTCCCGCCAAGTTCCAGCGTGAAACCTGCCTCTTCGGCAAAGCGCTTGCCGGCTTCCTCCAGCCGCTCGACCTTGCCGCTGGCGTCGAAGGACACGATGCGCGCGCCGATGTCCACCGCCGTCATTTCGACAACCTCGCCGCCCTCGCATACCGCGACTTTCGACGTGCCGCCGCCGATGTCGATATTCATCACGCGGTTGTTGTCGCGGATGGAGCGGGCGGCTGCGCCCGAGCCGAACGCCGCCAGCGTGGTTTCCAGCCCGTCGCCTGCCGATACGGAAACGAACTTGCCCGTTTGCGCCGCGAAGAGGTCGCCGATGGCGCGCGAATTGGCCCGCCGCACGGCGACCCCGGTCAGGATCAGCGCGCCGGTATCGATGGCCTGCGGGTCGAGCCCGGCGATTTCGTACTGCCGGTCGATAAACGCCCCGAGCCGGGTGGCGTCGATCGTCATGTCATCGGCGTAGGGCGTCAGCAGCACGTCGGATTCGTGAAACACCTCCCGCTCGGAGACGATGTAGCGGTTGTCGAGCCGCTCCAGCACCAGCCGCGAAAAAACGAGGTGCGACGTCGAAGAGCCTATGTCCACGCCAACGGAGACGAGCCGGATTTCGTCCTCTTCCTCGAGCGAGCGCCGCACGTTGGAAAAGAACACGCGTCCGCCCTGAAATTCCTCGGTCATGGGTCTGGCTCTCCCGCCTCGTTCGTATTTGCGCTGCTATTCCCACGCGGTGCAGGGCTTGTCCAGAGCGGGGGTGGGTAGGGTGCGACTTGCGAGATTTCAGCAATCAACGGCCGATTGTAGCAGCGTGCGCGTCTGCAAACGTCGCCGCACGGGCAGCCGCCATGACACAACCTTACGCTGCGGCCGGTTGCGGAAACGAAAATGCCACCGTCCTGCAGGACGATGGCATAAACATCGCAGTACACCCATTCGGCTTTAAATCACCGTGTCGCGCTTGGCCGAAGCGTCCTGCTCGTTCGGTTTCACGAACCAGGCCGGGTCCATGCGGCTCGGCACGCCGTTCTTCTTCAGCGTGGCTTCGAATTCCTCGCGCAGATAGGGGTCTTCCATCCAGTAGGGGATGGCCGTGCCGCCCTTGTCGAGGTCGATGGCGGTATAATCGGTGTGCTTCTGCCCCGGCGCGCCGGGATCGCGGCCCGGATTGTGCGGGCCGAACCAGGCGGTGAGGCGGAAATCGTCCTTCGACACAGAGAAATGCTGGTGATACCAGCGCGCGCCGCCGGGCGCCGCCGTCACCATGCCGAACGGGCCATAATCGAGCCGGCGCACTTCGTCGCCAAAACCGTCCTTCCACGGATTGGGCCCGCAATGCTCCGGCCAGGAATAGGTATAGCCCTTGCCCTTCAGGCAGATCAGCACGGCGGCGGACGTATGCGCATGGGCCTTGGAATAGCGTCCGTTCTCGTGCTGGCCGATCCAGTAATAGAACTGGTTGTTGGTCATGAACGGCTCGACGCGGCGATAGCCGACCGAGCGGCGGTTATCCAGCGGCAGGTCGCAGTTGACGATATCCGGAATGAAATTGGTGCGCCGCATCGCAAGTCCGCGCACCGGGTCCGGCTCGATCTCGTCCTTTGGCTTGAAGAAATCGTCCGCGCCGGAAAAGCGGTCGCGGAAGACGAATGGATTGTCGAAAACCGCGTCGCGGTTGTTGATCATGTTATAGACGTTCGGCGCCGTCGTCCCGGCGATCAGCACGGCCGGGCTCGAAGTCGCGTTGACGATCCGGTGCCGGGCGTTCATCGGGATAGAGAAAATCGATCCCTTCTGCCATTCGAAGACGTGCTTTTTCGTGTCGCCGTCCTGCCAGACCTCCGTCGTGCCGCGCCCCTCTGCCACCAGCATGACCTTTTCGAACATGTGCTTTTCGGGGTTCAGCGCGCCGCCGGCCGGAACCTCGACCACGTAGCAGCCCCATTTCGTTTCGGTACCGTAGAGCTGCACATAGGTTCCGCGACCGCCCAGCCGCTTCCAGTCGCCCATCGGCAGGTTGAAAACGCTGTCGACGCCGATGTCGCGGAACACCGGAATGCCTTCCGATTCCATGAAGGCGTCGTAGGGGGTCGGCTGCTTCTTGAACTCGCCGAAGCCGGCCTTTTTCAGCGAGCCGGCGGGCTCGTGCCAATGGACACCGTCTTTCGCGTCATGCGGCATTTTTCTCTCCCTTTCGGCGGCCTGCGCCAAAATATATGTTCAAAAGGGGTAATGAGCCCGCTGCGTGCCGCTGTCAACGGGCGGCGCGCTGTACTTGCGGGCCGCATGCTTGACCGGCACAAGGGGCCGAAGCAAGCCTGGAACAGGACGGCGCTGTGACAGATCAACTCCTCGTTCGCACCAGCAACGCCACCGCGCCGCTGCTGCAAGCATTGGCGCAGGCGCTGCGCGCGCAAGGCGGCCCGGCTTTGGACTTGGCCGTTTCCTCCTCCAGCGTGGCGCCCGGCGAGATCGAGGCTGGCGCGCGGGCCGATATCGCGGTGTTGCAGCAGGGCAGCATAGCCGCGCTGGCGGAGAAAGGGATATTCCGCGCCGGAGATATTTTCCCGTTCGCCCGCTCCTGCATCGGCCTTGCGGTGAAACAGGGCGCGCCAAAGCCCGTGATTGACAGCGTCGAACATTTCAAACACGCGGTGCTTGCCGCGCGCTCCATCGCCCGCACCGAGGGCGGCCCCAGCGGCCGCTATTTTCCGATCCTCATGCAGCGGCTCGGGATCGCGGAAGCCGTACTGCCCAAATGCGTCACCCGCCCCGGCGGCTACATCGGACAGCTTGTCGCCGATGGCGAAGCCGAAATCGCCTTCCACCAGATCGGCGAGCTCATGGCGGTGCCGGGCATCGACATTCTCGGCCCGATCCCGGAACCGCTGCAGCAGCCGGTCGTGTCGAAGGCCGCGATCTTCGCCGATTCGCAGAATCGCAAGAGCGCCAAATATGCAATTGCGTTTTTCCTGCGCCCCGAAAACGCTGCGCTTTTCGTAGCCGCAGGACTTAAGCAGGGCGATGAAAGAACGGAGAAGAGCACTTAGCACGAACCAAGTTCTAACGACCGATCCGTCAAAAGTGCATCATCGATATTCGACACGGCCTCGAAAGATGTTCGCGCTATGATGTCAAGGTTAGTTCGCAGCGAGCGATCAAGCGATAAAAGCAAGGTACCAGTTGCTGGCGTGGAATTGGTCTTTTGCGGAAGAAACCTGAAGTCCATCTTGAGGTTAATGTCTCACACGGCCAAGTGTCGGGCCACACTAGAGAACGCATTGGTGATGAATGCCACATCAACGTTAGCGAAAAATCCGATCGATATAATTGGCTTTGTTTTGCAAAAACGCTTTATTGCTCTTTAGATTAAGCTAAAGATTGCAATATGCTGTTTCGCAGGGAAGAGTTTCGGATCGACAGGATTACTTTCGTTTTGAAGGCAATGTTGAGCTAAGCTACGCAAACCATTCCGCACCTCATTCAATCCTCTGAATAAAAAGCAGAATTTTCAGCGGATTCGTCTTCTTCAAGGCTTAATTTGGCATAGGTTCGAATAGCGGTTTTTCTCAGCGCCATAGCGCGTCTTTCATAACGGTCTAGTTTGACTAGCGCATCAATACATTTTTCAATGCGGTCGCAAGCACTCCGAAAATCAGAAGCTTGAGTTTCTATCGGGGCGGGGGTGAAACTTTCTTGATTTTCAGGGTTTGAATGGACTTCTGGTTTATCGCTATCGGTGCAATTTTCGCTTCCAGCTTGATCTACTTGCCTCGTTGTATCCAGTGTTTGCATGGCAGTCGAGAGTTGCTTCCACAGATCGCGGCCTACATCTCTCACGTCTTGTACAAAAGCGTGCGCGAAACAAATATCATCGACTAAGTCGTGATGGCGTTGCGCAATTCCACTACTTAACAATTCAAAAAGTTGCAAACGCGCGGGGTCATCCCGAAGCGAGTGGGGATCAAATTTTGAAAGTCCATGTTTAAATGCATTTTGAGATACTCTTCGCCGGCCTTCATTAGAACGAGGCCCTGTGCTTCGTTTGGCATTTTCACGATTTGCTCGCGTGCGGTTCGAAGAACTAACCATTGGATCAACGCGGTAGGAGGACGATACGCTTACTCTTCCGAGAAATTGGGATCCTGCAAAACCAAAGAGTTTCGCTCCAAACGTTTTGAGACCGCATCTCCATAGCGCGAGAGTTCTCTCAAAACCGCGTGCCGTCTCGCTTCGGCCATGGAGATAAGCTTGTCAAAACGCTCGATATAGTTAACTACGCGGGACACGCCATTTATTTGCATTTCTGTCACAAGCTGAATGGCCATATCCGATGCAGAAACGTTGTTATTGATGTATTTTTCTAATACTTCGGATGTGTCTTGTGTTGATATTCCCATGACAAAGGTATTTCTAAATTTTCTAAGACGCCTCGCTTCAAGATCTATTATGAATGCCTCCACAATTAATAGAGCTTCGATATTGTCTCGAGGTTGTGCAGAGAACAGCGCATCTTCAACGATCTCATAGAAAAGACTCTTGTTTTCGTGTGCAAGAAAAACGGTATCAGCTAAAGCATAGTCACGAATTTTCTTTGGATCAAATGTTGCTCGCTTATCCAGGGCTGAATATCGTACGGGTTTAGTCAAAATGGCGTCGTTACGCACCGGAACACCTCTGTTCAACACTACAGTTCTGCGTTCGTTCTCTTGGTGGCTACCCGGCATAGTTTCGCTCCCGATCCATTGAGGTACAGGCTTTTTAAAAATCAGCTACTTAGAATGGAGTTTGCTTATCGACTAACCAGAAAATAGCGCGCCGCAATTGTGAAGCTTAAATTTCAGAAATCAATATCTCTGATAATCTCACCCTCCTTACATAGGACCGCTGGATGTTTTAGTGCATGGTTACGATTAAACTAACCCCGATCAATGCCTTGGTTGGCGAAGCATTCGAAGCAATAGAGAATCACATCAACGCCTTTGTACTGCAAGTTCGAAGAAGAGTTCAATGCGCCAGCGCGCATGGCCGACCTGCCTGGTTCACTTCGACCGTAATCGCTACAGCGTGCCAGCATCCTTCGCCAATCGCCCGGTCAGTGTGCGGGTTTACCCGGAACGGATTGTTATCGCCGCCGAGGGGCAGATCCTGTGCGAGCACAGGCGGGTCATCGACCGGTCACATCGGGCACCGGGGCAAACGATCTACGACTGGCGGCATTATCTGGCAGTCATTCAGCGCAAGCCCGGAGCCTTGCGCAATGGGGCGCCCTTCACCGAGATGCCCGATGCGTTCCGGAAGTTGCAAGGCTATCTCCTCAAGCGTCCAGGCGGCGATCGGGAGATGGTGGAGATTCTGGCCCTTGTCCTGCACCATGACGAACAGGCCGTGCTATGCGCCGTCGAACTGGCGCTGGAAGCTGGCGTTGCAACCAAAACCCACATCCTCAACCTGCTGCACCGGCTGCTCGACGGCAAACCGGTCACTGTCGATGCTGTTAATGCGCCGCAGGCATTGAACCTGCAACGCGAGCCCAAGGCCAACGTTGCGCGCTATGACAGTTTGCGTCTGAAGGAGGCCGGCCGTGCGTCATGATCCTGCCAGTGCCGCTGTCGTGGTCATGCTACGCGGCCTCAAGATGTACGGCATGGCCCAGGCCGCCGGCGACCTCATCGAGCAAGGCGCTCCAGCATTCGATACCGCAGTGCCAATCCTCTCCCAGCTTCTCAAGGCCGAAATGGCTGAGCGTGAGGTCCGTTCTATCGCCTACCAGATCAAGGCCGCGCGCTTCCCGGCCTACAAGGATCTGGCCGGTTTCGACTTCGCTGCCAGCGAGGTCAACGAAGCCATGGTCAGACAATTGCATCGCGGCGACTTCATCGACGGTGCTCATAACGTCGTATTGATCGGCGGTCCCGGAACCGGCAAGACCCATATCGCGACCGCGCTCGGCATCCAGGCGGTGGAACACCACCGCAAGAAGGTCCGATTCTTCGCAACGGTAGACCTGGTCAATGCCCTCGAACAGGAAAAGGCTCTCAATAAGGCCGGCCAACTGGCCGAACGACTGTTGCGCCTCGATGTCGTCATTCTCGACGAACTGGGATACCTGCCGTTCAGCCCATCAGGCGGCGCGCTTCTGTTCCACCTGCTTTCCAAACTCTATGAGCGCACCAGCGTCATCATTACCACCAACCTCAGCTTCAGCGAATGGGCCGGTGTGTTTGCTGACGCCAAAATGACGACGGCCCTGCTGGACCGCCTGACGCATCACTGTGAATAGATGGGATGGTTGCCGCCCTCCCCGGACGGCATTGCGGTGTGCCAACATCGTGCTGCTGACTGCAACGAAGTGGAGAGTACGGCACAATGAAGGATATGATGATTGGCGTGGACTTGGCA
>JBFWRC010000009.1:0-129211 GCA_050249115.1 Beijerinckiaceae bacterium | reverse complement strand
CAGATCACCATACCGGCTAGCGGCTTCTGAAATGCCGCGTCAAAGGCCTGACAGAAGACCGCACTCGATCAAATCCCAGGAAGCGTCAAAAACTTCTTGCATAATGGGCGGCAACCACAGAAGCCCCTAGATTTGTAGACGCCTTCTTTCCTAAATTTGAGGCAAGGAGGGCATGATGGGCAAGGGTAATTTCACCGAAGAGTTCAAGCGGGATGCGGTGGCGCAGATCACCGAGCGGGGCTACCCGGTTGCGGAGGTGTCGAAGCGGCTGGGGGTGAGCCAGCACTCGCTTTACCAGTGGAAGAAGACGTTTGCGAAGACGGGCGGGCCGGCCGGCGACGAGCGGGAGGCCGAGATCCGGCGGCTGAAGCGCGAACTGGCCCGGGTCACCGAGGAGCGCGACATCCTAAAAAAAGCCACCGCGTATTTCGCCAAGGATGCAAAGTGAAGTACGCGTTCGTGGCCGAACATCGCTCGCGGTTTTCCGTGCGAACGATGTGCCGCTGCCTACGCATCCACCCCAGCGGCTTCTACGCCTGGTTGAAGAACCCGCTGAGCAAGCGGGCGAAAGAAGACGCTCGTCAGACCGAACTTGTCCGCAAGGCCTGGAAGGACAGTGGCAAGGTGTACGGATATCGCAAATTGCATGACGATCTTGTCGATCAGGGTGAGACGTGCTGTCCGAACCGGGTTGCACGGCTGGCCAAACTGGCCGGTATCAAGGCCCAGATCGGCTACAAGCGCCGGCCGGGCCATTACGGCGGCAAGCCGTCCCTGGCTGTCGACAACACGCTCGACCGCCAGTTCGACGCCGATGCGCCAGACAGGGCCTGGGTGACGGATATTACCTATATCCGGACGCTGGAAGGCTTTGCCTATCTGGCGGTTGTGATCGATCTCTACTCCCGCCGGGTGATCGGATGGTCTGTCCAGGGCCGCCAAACGACCGACGTGGCGCTGCAAGCGCTACTCATGGCGGTGTGGCGCAGGAAGCCGAAGAGCAAGGTGCTGGTCCATTCGGACCAGGGCTCCCAGTTCACCAGCATGGATTGGGCGGCCTTCCTGAAAGACCACAATCTGGAACATTCCATGAGCCGGCGCGGCAATTGCCACGACAATGCGGTGGTCGAGTCATTCTTCAACCTGCTCAAGAGGGAGCGGATACGGCGCCGGACATATAAAACCCGCGCCGAAGCGCGTCAGGATGTGTTCGACTACATCGAGATGTTCTACAATCCCAAACGCAAGCACGTCAGGAACGGGATGCTGTCGCCCGTCGACTTCGAAAGGCAGCAGAAAATGACCACCGAGGGTGTCTAGAAAACTCGGGGCTATTCACAGATGTTTAATGCTAACAAGGCATAACTCGGCTCGTATGCACAGCGATCCGGCCAAGCCACTGCAGCGGAGTGCTGCCGGGTGATCGGTGCGCGTTCTTAATTTGGTCGTATTGATGGCCGATTGAGCGTGCCGGAGCCGGGCTGTCCGCCTACGAATGGCTAAAGGGGCATTTCCGGCAGGGAAATGCGGGCAGGATTTCGTTTCCGCGTTTCTTGCTCTTCAGTATTTCAGAGATATTGGATCAGTGTTATGATTGATTTGCACGCTCATTTCTTACCAGCGATCGACGACGGAGCCGAGTCAGTCGAGGTTGCGCTGGATATGGCGCGTGTAGCGGTAGCTAACGGGGTTAAAGTTCAAGCATGTACACCGCATATAATGCCCGGTGTATACAACAATAACGGTGCAGCAATCCGTCTGGCGACCTCGGCCTTGCAATTTGAGCTTGACAGGGCGGAAATCCCGCTTCGACTGGTCACCGGCGCCGATATCCACATCGCTCCCAACTTAGTTGAAGGTTTGGTGTCCGGCCGTCTTTTGTCACTTCATGACACCCGTTATGTTCTCCTTGAGACGCCACATCATGTTGCCCCAGCTCGGCTGGACGACTGTTTTGTTCAGCTGCTATCCGCAGGATATGTTCCTATTTTCACCCATCCTGAGCGATTGACGTGGATTCGCGGGCATTATGAGTCCATAATACGATTATATAGGTCAGGGGTATGGATGCAAATCACTGCCGGGTCACTCCTTGGCATGTTTGGGCGAGAAGCGAAGTACTGGGGCGAGCGCATGCTCGACGATGGCATGGTGCATATTCTTGCGAGCGATTGCCACAACGTGAAACGCAGGCCGCCGAATTTGGCGCAAGGTTACGAGGCGGCTGAAAAGCTGGTGGGCGCCGAGGAAGCCTCGCAGTTGGTCATGGGACGTCCTCTCGCTATTCTAAAGAATATAGCTCCGAACAAGATACCGACACCAGATGAATGCCTGCAACGAGCCAAAGAAGTGAGCCACGATGGGAAAGAGCACGAAAAGGCAGACCGTTCTGTTGCGCCGTCAAGTACTTATCAAGAAAGTGGCTTTATTGACCGGTCTGGCTTTTCTGACCGGATGCGGCAATTCTTCAGGCGACGCGTTTAACTTTAGCGATGCGCCGAAAGGCTCCGGTGCCACCGTTGGTGGGGCAGCGCTATCGACCGGCAAATTCCGCGCGCTGGGCACTGTAAGTTCAAATCAGGACGCATATAAGGTTGGCGCAGGCGACCGACTTACCATCGAGGTGTTCCAGGTCGATGAGATGAAACGTGAGGTCATCGTTAACGATGATGGCACAATCACGATGCCCCTCGTCGGGCGGCTTTCCGTTGCAGACAACTCAACTCAACAGATTGAAAGAAAGCTAGCGGCGAAGCTAAGCGATTATCTGCGCACCCCGGAGGTCACGGTTGGAGTTAAAGAGTTCAACAGTCAAAAGTTTACGGTCGAAGGAGCCGTAAACGCAGCTGGCGTTTTTCCGATCCAGGGACAGACGTCTTTGTTGCAGGCGATAGCGACGGCCAAAGGGCTGAATAATCTCGCAGATCCCAGCACCGTTCTCCTTTTCCGCGAAAGTGCCGGGCGCAGGTATGCTGCAAAATTCGACTTGCAACGCATTAGAGCCGGCCGCGAACCAGACCCGGTCCTCCGCAGCCGCGACGTCGTAGTGGTGGAAGAATCCGGATCAAAACGATTCTTGGAAAACGCCAAACCGTTCCTAGTTCCAGCGACTACCTTGCTCCGCCTCGGAGTCGTAGGTTACTAAGCTCTGTTTTAATTCAGATGCGCAGCTCCTTAGGAATTCCAAATCAATGAACGTACCTGCAACATATTCGTCTGCCGTCCAGGTTCAAAATGTGAACTATGATCAACAGGGGCAGCGTTTGGAGGTTCATCCACACCCGTCAGCCAACGAAGGTGCAATGGATCTGCGATTCCATATCCACTTACTTTTCTCAAATAGATATCTCATTTTGGGCATCATCGCCACATCCTTTGTGCTCGCTTCGATTATGACGTTGCTCCAGACCCGCCGTTATACCGCATCCGCTACGGTGCAGATCGACGAGCAGGCAATGAAGGTAATTGAAGGTGGCGATTTCTTGCAACCAAAAGCGGACAAGGACTTTATATTCACTCAACTTGAAGTGCTGAAGAGTCGCAAACTCGCAGAGCGCGCGGTCACTCGATTGGGGCTGGACAAAAACGATAAATTCGTCGGCCGGTCCTCAACTATAGTGTCGTCGCTGGTTCGCCTCATAAAAGGAGCACCTGAGAAGAAAGCGTCTGAAATTAAAGAAAACGCAATCGATAAGTTAATGCTGAATTCGTCGGCGAGTATCGTGAAAGGCACTCGTATTGTCCAGATCAGCTACACTGACCCCGACCCGGTCTTGGCTACCAGAATTTCGAACAGCTTGGCGGAAAGCTACTTGCAGTTCAATTTGGACCGCCGGATAGACTCGTCTGCTTTTGCTAAAAGCTATCTCGAGGATCAACTCGGGATTTTGAAAGTCAAGGTCAGGGAAGCGGAAGCCGCTCTGGTCGACTACGCTGAGAAAAACCGAATCATTGATCTTGACGATAAACAATCCCTGATTTCGCAGAGTCTCAATGCCGCAAATGACGCGCTGAACAGGGCTATTGCCGAGCGTATCAAGTCGGAATTCTCGTACAAGCAAGCGTCCACCAGCGAAGGACTAGCCTTGCCGCAATTGCTTGAAAACAAATTCATCGAAAAATTGCGCGGCGATTTGACTGACTTGAAGGCGAAATACCAGGAGATGCTCGGGACCTTCAAGCCATCTTATCCGACCATGTTGCGTATGCGCGGGCAGATGAACGAACTTGAAAAGAGCATTCGTGAAGAAGTGGCAACGGTGAAGAGATCTTTGCGAGGCGCATTTGAAGCTGCAAAATATCGCGAGGATCTCGCCACTCTTCAAGTCGAACAATTGAAAACAGAATTGCTGTCGCTATCGAAAAAGAGTATTGATTACATGATGTTAAAGCGAGAAGCTGTTACCAATCGTGGTCTTTATGACGCGCTTTTGAACCGATACAAGGAGGTAGGTGTAGCGGGCGGTGTAGGCGCGAACAACGTCTCGGTAGTGGATCGCGCCACAGTTCCAACGCGTCCTTCTTCACCTCGCGTAATACTGAACCTGCTTATCAGTGTGGTTTTAGGGTTCGTCAGCGGCGTCGGTCTCGCATATGTACGAGATTTCTTAGACGACTCCATCTCTACACCAGACGACACGGAGAGCATAACGCGCGCAGTGACGCTTGGCGTTATTCCAAAATTAAGCGAAGATGAGGATGCGGCCGATATTTTGATGGATCCGCACTCACCGATATCGGAAGCATATCGTTCGCTGGCGACATCCTTGCAATTCTCGTCGATGGACGGCCTCCCAAAGACCCTGTTTATCACGAGTTCCACCCCCGGGGAGGGCAAGACGACAACCTCGTTCGCTCTCGCCAAGCTTTTTGCAAATCTGGGCTTGCAGGTTCTTCTGATCGATGGGGACTTAAGGCGTCCAAGTTTGCATAAGCGTTTGGGGGTCGACAATGGAATCGGCCTTACCAATTATCTGTCGGGTCTCTGCCGCGCACCGGATGCCATTCAGGACACAGACCTGCATAACCTCATGTTTATTTCCTCCGGTCCGCTCCCCCCAAACCCTGTAGAACTAATCAGCAATCCACGGATGGTCTCCTTACTGAGCATTGCGTCGGAGAAATTTGACGTTGTAATTATCGATGGTCCGCCGGTTATGGGGCTCGCGGATGCGCCGACACTTGCAAGCTTTGCCAAGGGAACAATATTTGTCGCCGCTAGTGGTCATGCTCAAAAAAGTGGTGTCAAGCTGGCTGTCGAACGATTGCGATTGGCGCGCGCGAAGCTGCTGGGCTCAGTTACCACGAAGTATGACGCCAAAACGTCTGGCTATGGCTATGGCTATGGCTATGGCTATGGCTATTCTTACGGGAATGACGACTATTACAGCTATAGGAGCGTAACAACCGACGAAAAATTACCGGCGACTGGCGGATGACACGAGATAACGCCTCCGCTATCGGACAAGCAATAGAAATTTATCGATTCCCGATACGCCTTGCTGACATCAAGGCTCAGCAACTTGCTGACGACGTAGAATACTTGCTTTCGGCAATCGATAATCGTGATGTTATGAATGAGATTGCGGAACGATATAATATTAAATCTGTCGACATTCTCGAAAGCGCAATTGGCTTTTATATCGAACAAGTGCTTTTGGAGCCAAATTCAGATCCATTCCGCACATTAGGCGCTTCGCCTTCGACCCCTAAGGGTCAGCTTAGGAAAAATTTTGCGGCCCTGATGCGGTGGCTCCATCCCGATCGTAATGTAAGTGAAGAGCGGACGATTTATACCAATCGTGTCCTTCAAGCATGGCAGCAATTGAAAACCGAAGAACGCCGAATTGCATCGGATCGCGAGTCTTTTAAGACGTCAGTCATTTCGCCACAGGAGGCGGGTTGGCGCACTGGTGCGACCAGGCAAATGCAGCTGGTGGCGCCGTTGAACAAGGGCAGGACACGTATACGGAAGCGCAAGCAGAGGCAGCGTCATGCCCCTCGTAGAGCGGCAACGATTTTACGCCTGCTTGCGATTGTCTCAATAGCTGTATTGTCAATAACTTATCTTTTCGGCTCGAAACTTTTGTCGTTATTGGTAGAGTTACTCTGAGGAGTGCATGCGAAATGTATAAATGCCAAATAGAGTTCTCATAATTTGCGTCAGTTTCTCCTGGGAAGTAAATTTCTGCGGTAACGCTGATGTTGGTATCTACTAACGCTGTCCTTCTAAACGAGTGAGAAAGTGCAGTTCGACAATCACAAAGCGCCTCCAAGTGACGGCAACGCCGGCATGTCAGAACTATTCGTTGCGCTGGCGAGTAGCTTAGTCATTTTCTTTGTCCTGACGAATAATCTAGCAGAAGTAGTCAGCAAGACATCCCCAAATTTAGCGCTTATGCTAGGGCCAACTAATGCCAAAGCTCTCTCGGAGGCGGCATTTCAACTCAATTTACCGCCGAGTAAAGACCTTCGGCAGAAAGAAACTCCAAGACCTGACGTCACGCAAGTGGAACAACAGAGCTCCTCCAGTCTTGCCCCCAACAAGTCGCTGAATAGGGATAGCGATGCAGGGAATGCATCTTTATGGCCCGCACTCAAGTTGCCGCCAAGAGCGGCTCGGCGTATTGCAGAAAAAGCAATTGCGCAGGAACCATTGAATGCGAGCGCAATTGGAGGCCTTGCTTATGCCCATGAACAACTCGGAAACAAGGCTCGAGCGCGAATTTTCGCTCGGATTGCAGCGTCGAAATCTCTTCACGATGTCCGGGTACAGCAACTGCTTTTGAAATTCGCGGTACTAGACGAAGACCCGTCCGCAGCATTGAACCACTTGGAGATTGTGTATAAAACGGCTACGTTTCTCCAATTGAATGTCCTCGAAGCAATAGCCAAATTGGCAGACTCTCCTCGTGCAAGGCCATTAGTTATCGAGCGGCTAAAAAGTGACCCGAAATGGGGCGATGCATTTCTCCGGCGGTTCCCTGCAATTACGGAGAACAACGATAATGCCTTTGAAATTCTCATGGCTTTGAAGCAGGCAGGGAAACGCCTTGAGACCGAAAGCGTCAGCGCGTATATGTGGAAGACATACCAGACTAGAAAGTTGGACAAGGCCTACTATCTGTGGCTTCAAATGCTGCCACCATCCGTACTTGAAAACCTCCCACTGATTTACAATGGCGCCTTTGATGCTGAGCCCAGTACGCTAGTTTTTGACTGGATGCTTTCGCAAAGCGAGTTTGCTTCCACTGAAGTAAAGCGAGAGGACATCAACAACGAAAACAAAGTGCTCAGCGTCAGTTTTTTTGGTGAAAGGATAATGTATCGGCATGTCAGTCAGGTCTTGATGCTCACGCCTGGTCAGTACAAGCTTAAAGGCCTGTTCAAGCTTTTTGACTTCGAGAATGCGCGAGGCCTGGTATGGCGCATCTATTGCCTTGCTGGAAATACTCCGCTCGTGGCCGAAACCGAACGTATGCGTACCTCTAGAGGGAATTGGCAGGCCTTCGAAGTAGAGTTTGAGATTCCGGAGGACAGTAACTGTTCCGCGCAGGTTCTGAGGCTTCAACTTAGCGCGCGAAATGGGCCCGAATCTGTTGTTTCCGGGCAAGCCTACTTCGATAACATAGAAATAGAGCGGATTCCGACGCGTCCCAATTCTCGACAATTTGGTGACAAATGAGTCATTCGCAAGCTCGACGCCGAACCAGGCGTAACGTGTCTTACTTTGGAGCGCTTTTGCAGCGCTTCCCAGTGCAAAGAGTTTCGTTTGCGCTATTGTTGACTGTTACAGTGTTTTTATCAGCGTTGTTATTGGGTGGGGCATCGCAACAGCATATACCGGGAAATGCAATTTTGTATGCCATCTCGGCAGCCGCACTCTTTGCTCTGGCTCCCGGACTTTTGGCTCAAAAATGGCCCTATGAATTTCGATTCGCGCTGATACTGACATCCCTTCTATTTTGTGTGGTATCGATTCAGTTGGTGCCTCTACCTAGCGAAATTGAGAAAGCTTTTCCAGGACATAATTTGCTTTCCGAAATTCGTTCTGCGCTTCCGGAGTTGTCGTTTCGCCATACGTGGACGATGTCGTCGGCTCATACCCTGCAGAGCTTGTTCAGCTTACTCCCTCCACTCGCGGTGTATGCGGGGGTGTCAATCCTGGACTATCGCGGCAGAATGCATCTCGTCAGAATATTCCTGTTGTTCACTTTCCTTTCAGTGTTCATGGGTTTTTTGCAACTCTTTGGAGGACCCGGAAGTCCGCTGCGCCTTTACGCTATTACAGACTTTCGAAGCTCGGTAGGGTTTTTCGCCAATCGAAATCACTTAGCGGCGTTATATTATTGTGCAATTCCTTTTGTAGCGGTCTGGTATGTTCGGAGCTTGCAGCTCGCCCAACCGCAACTTAAACGGCGAAAAGCGAAAGAGCGGCGGAATTATTTTCCCATCGTCGCAGCAGGCATCATGAGCCTCGTGATAATTCTAGGGGTGACGATGACAGTATCCCGTGCTGGTCTGGCTTTGTCTCTTTTGGCAATTATCGCCACGGTCGCCATAGTATATTTGCACTTCCGCTCATCGCATTCCAAAAGTGGTGATCGAGAGGGGTCAAAAACTATATATCATCTGATGATCGTCTTCGTGGTCGCGCTGTCAGTCGCAGTGTATTACGGATACGACCTTGTTATTTCGAGATTGAATTTGACCGATGAAGCGCGCGCTAGTATTGGCTCCCAATCTTGGAATGTTGTCAAAGCGTTTTTTCCGTTCGGGGCGGGTGCAGGGACATTTGAGCCAGTATTCAAAACTTTCGAAACTGGGGATACGGCGAGAAACGCGATCGTTAATAGGGCCCATAATGAGTATATTGAGTGGCTCATAGATGCTGGAGCCTTTGCAATCGCCATTTTTTTATTGGCGATCGCATGGCTTTTCGAAAGGATCGTGCGAGTGTGGGGTCCGCGCTTCAATCATTTCTCTGGACAGGAACTTCTGCTCGTCAGAACCTCGGCTATTCCGCCGGTTCTATTGCTGCTTCATTCAGCCGTCGACTACCCCTTGAGGACCGGAGCATTGGCATGTCTGTTGGCTGCCTGCGCGGGATTTATGACGCGGTCTTTGGGAGATGCGCCACGATCGGAAATGGCCAAACATCGACCAAGTCGTTCGGGCAACGGTCAAATGGCGCCGGACAACGAGCTGAGGTCGACACAGCGATGATCCGTTTGGATTTGGATTATCGAGGTACCCATCCGGTGAACCACGCGGGTTAGGCGTGTCCGTATACCGCATTTTCAGCGCCGAAGACCTGATCACGGCGCCGGCCCATGTGGTGATCCGGGCGGCCGACGAGACTAAAACGTTCCATATGATCGAAGCGGTTGCCGAGCCTGCCCGTAGACATCGAGCAGCAGATCGGCGCCTTCGTCGCCCACTACAACAACCATCGCTACCCCGAGAGCCTGGCCAACCTGACACCCGCCGATTTCTATCACGGCCGCGGCGCGAAGATCCTGAAGATGAGAGAGGAGATCAAGAAGCAGACAATCCGAAATCGCCGGTTGCAGCACCAGGCTGCCGCCGCCTAAACTCAAACAGAAAACGAACCAGAGCCTTCGTCACAAAACGGCCCATGCTCTCCGGAAAACCCTGACGACGGACACATGGGCAGTCAATCAAGCGCAAACGGGCCTCAGCTGATTCATACTTACGGTAACGCGCGTCTCAGCGCCCATGATATCCATTAAAACCCAAACCCTCTGGTCTGGCAGAGATTGCTCTACCTTGGCTACGAAATTGGCGAAGGGTCCCGTGCTTAAGATCACACGGTCGCCGGGCTTAAGAAGGTTTGGTGGCAGCAATTTGCCGTTTGCGTCGCAGCGCAGCCTTAGTTGCAATACGAGATCGGACGGGACGGCTGTCGGCTCGTTGCCGTGGCCGACCAGCCTCGTGATACCGAAAGTCGAGTTGACGGCACGCCACAGGCCACTCGACACATCGAACGCTACGAAGATGTAACCCGGAAATAGTGGCCGCATAGCGGTCATGAATTTTCCTTTGCGATGGCGCGTCTCCTCTTCCTTAGGCAGAAAGGTTTGGAAACCCTGACGCTTGAGATTTCTTTCCGCGATCGATGCGCAGTTTGGCTTCAGCTGCGCCAGAAACCAACTCGTGCCGCAATCTTTGTATGTCAATGTGAACCTCCTCACAACCCGGCACCCCCTCCACCTATTGCCCAAACTCGAAAGATGCAAGGGGGCTCCCGCCAGGGGAATTGCTTCAGGTTAAGGGTTTGGGATTTCTGATGAGTGTTTCGAGATAGTCAGTAGGATGATTTGCGAGCTTTCGCCTGTTTCTGAGGCTGTGCTTGTCCTTTGGGTTGAGAAAGAGGTTCATTCTACTTGTGTGTCAATTTCGCTTTTGCTATTGCTCGGAATTGAGCGATGTGGCGTGATTCTGAAATATGCATTTGTTTTAGACAAGGTGCCTGATGGGCAAGCCTTGTGCGGTAGCTTTGATAAAACGAGATGACCAGCAAGCGTAGCAATCTTCAGGTAGACACGAATTTTCGTGTGATGCGTCTGCTGCAAGAAAACCCCGAGCTGTCTCAGCGTGAGCTGGCGGAGGCGGTAGGGATCAGTGTTGGCGGGATTCACTACGTATTGAGGGCTCTGATCGGCAGGGGGTTGGTCAAGCTCGGAAGCTTTCAGGCCGCGAAAGACAAGCGGCGATATGCCTATATTTTGACCCCGAAGGGCATCGCAAAGAAGGCTGCGCTAACGCGCGCATTTTTGGCTAGAAAGATGGAAGAATACGAAGCCCTGCACGAAGAGATCGAAGCTCTTAAGAAAGAGAGCGAAAGCGCTGAAGCGCTGCGTCCGTTGAGTCGCTCTATGTGATGATCCCGCACCTTTGGCAAATCAGGCCGTCTACCTGAGGGTTAGGAGGTCTCGTTTTATCGCTATACGACATTCCAAAGCTACCGCAGCATGTGGCTAGTTTATCCCTTGAGACGCGCTAGCGATTCATTGTCGCAAGGTGGGCTGGACAATCGCCGCGTCTGAAAGGGCGATACCGCGAGGTCGTACAATCGAGACGCATTCTTCTGCGCGGTCTCAATTGTTGTTAGATATTTTTAAGTGTGCTCCAGTTGAGTGGCGCGATAATATTGACCGGGTTCGCATTAATCCCTTCGGCGTTCCGGGCGATGGTAATGCACCTTAAAACCTATCCACAGCATTCGGATCCGAGGGTCTTCCCGGTGTCGAAGTAGCAATCGTATTGCGGCTGGGATGGCTGACAGGAAGGCCGGACGAGGGTTTTGACGCTGAACCCGATCAGTGATGCGAAAGGGCAGGCTCGCCAGATCAACAGAGTGATCCATTGGAAGAACTATTGTTGATGCGCCTGATATCTGCACATGAAGCAACTGGCGACCCAATTCGGGGCTCATCAACGAAGAATGCATAATCCATTCGAAGAGCTAATCCATGATCTGCTGATCTTTACAGCGAAGCATAGAACTCCGGGCGCTCCCATAGCCAATAGGAAGCAGCGGCGCGGAGCAGGCTTTGGGTTTTGCGTCGTTTGAACGACCGAAAGGACAAATATGACAGAATACCTTAATTATCCTGCCGCTATAGACGTCATTGAAAAACTCAAGACCCGGCAAGCAAAAATCGGCATTGTCGGCATGGGATATGTGGGCCAGCCGTTGGCTCTTCGGTACGCGCAACTGGGCTATAAAGTTGTCGGTTTTGATATCGACAAGGCCAAGGTATTATCTCTGAATTCGGGCCGCTCGCACATCGAACACATCAGCGATGCCGACATCGCCGCCGCGAATCGGGCTGGCATGGAATGCACAACAGATTTCGGCCGAACCACTGAGGTGGATGCGGTGATCATGTGCGTTCCGACCCCGCTAAACAAGTATAGGGAACCAGATCTGAGCTATGTAATCAGCACCACGGACTCAGTCGTGCCCTACTTGCGCGCAGGTCAGGTCGTTTCGCTAGAGAGCACCACCTATCCCGGCACCACTGAGGAAGAGTTGCTACCGCGTGTCACCTCAGGGGGGTTGGTAGTGGGCGAGGAAATTTTCTTGGTCTATTCGCCGGAACGTGAAGACCCGGGAAATGCCAATTTCACGACAAATAGCATTCCCAAAGTGGTCGGTGGCCACACTCCGGTCTGCCTAGAGGTTGGCAAGGCGCTATACGGCCAGGCTATCAATCGTATCGTACCGGTCACTTCGACAAAGGCCGCGGAGATGACTAAGCTGCTGGAGAATATCCACCGCGCAGTAAATATTGGCCTTGTTAACGAGATGAAAATCGTTGCCGACCGCATGGGCATCGATATCTTTGAGGTTATCGACGCAGCTGCCACGAAGCCCTTCGGATTTACCCCCTATTATCCGGGACCGGGGTTGGGTGGGCACTGCATTCCGATCGACCCATTTTATCTGACTTGGAAAGCGCGTGAGTACGGGCTGCACACGCGCTTCATCGAGCTGTCGGGCGAAATCAACCGGGCTATGCCAGAATATGTTCTGGGCAAACTGGTGAAAGCTTTGAACGAACGCAAACTGGCGCTGAATGGTGTCAAAGTGCTGGTCTTGGGCATCGCTTACAAGAAGAACGTTGACGATATGCGCGAAAGCCCCTCGGTCGAGGTCATGGAGCTAATCCGCGCGGCGGGGGCGGAAATTGCATATTCGGATCCGCATGTTCCCGTTTTCCCGAAGATGCGTGAGCATAAGTTCGACCTAAAGAGCGTTGCCCTTACACCAGAGGTATTGCAATCGTTCGACGCTGTTGTTCTGGCGACCGATCATGCAAAATTTGACTATGAAATGATTCGCCAGCATGCCCGTTTGATCATTGACAGTCGCGGGGTCTATCGGGACGCCGCAGATCATATCGTAAAGGCTTGATACGATGAAACGTTTTGCCCTTATTGGCGCCGCTGGCTACATCGCACCGCGCCATATGAAAGCTATCAAGGACACTGGTAACGATCTTGTGGCTGCGATGGATGTGAACGACTCCGTTGGAATTTTGGACAGTAGTTTCCCGGAGGCTCAGTTCTTCACGGAATTCGAGCAGTTCGACGCCTTCGTTGACGCCGAACGCCGCGCTGGACGAAATCTGAACTATGTCGCCATTGCTTCGCCCAACTATCTTCACGATGCTCACATGCGTTTTGCGCTGCGGGCCGGTGCTGATGCGATCTGTGAAAAGCCGCTTGCGTTGCACACAAGCGATATCGACCGCCTGCAAGAACTCGAGCGCGATACCGGGCGTAAGATCAATACGATCCTCCAGTTGCGCCTGCACCCTGCGATCATTGCACTGAAACAGCGAATCGCCGCTTTGCCGGCTGGTCGGAAGGTCGACGTCGACCTGACTTACATCACCTCGCGCGGAAACTGGTATCTTAAGAGCTGGAAGGGATTTACGGAGAAATCCGGTGGCATTGCCACAAATATCGGTGTGCATTTCTTCGACATGTTGCACTTCGTCTATGGTGATCTGCAGGAGAATATTGTGCACCTGAACTTGCCTACCAAAGCTGCAGGTTACCTTGAATATGAACGGGCTCGTGTCCGCTGGTTCCTGTCGCTTGATGTGGGCGACGTGCCTGAGGTCGAGCGGGCTAAGGGCAAGCGCACCTATCGTGCCGTCATAGCCGATGGAGAAGACATCGAGTTCTCAGACGGCTTTACCGAACTGCATACCCGCATCTATGAAGAAATTCTGGCAGGACGGGGGTTTGGTGTAGAGGAGAACCGTGTGGCGATCGGTACAGTGGAACATATCCGCAACGCCGCATTGGCCCCCTTGGGTGAATTATCCCATCCCTTCGTGAGGCGCTGATATGGCATATTATCATCACCCGACTGCTATCATCGACGACGGCGCTAAAATCGGTGACGGCAGCCGCGTGTGGCATTTCGTCCATGTTTGCGGGGGTGCCCGTATCGGAGCCGGCGTTTCTCTGGGCCAGAATGTTTTTGTCGGCAACGAGGTGATCATCGGTGACCGCTGCAAGATTCAGAACAATGTCTCTGTGTATGACAAGGTGACGTTGGAAGAGGGTGTTTTTTGTGGTCCGTCGATGGTTTTCACGAATGTGTATAATCCGCGTAGCCTGATCGAGCGTAAGGACGAATATCGCGAGACGCTGGTCAAACGCGGAGCGACCTTGGGAGCAAATTGTACTGTCGTGTGTGGTGTGACCATTGGCGAATATGCATTCGTAGCCGCTGGTTCGGTGGTTAACCGCAACGTTCCCGACTATGCTCTAATTGCAGGTGTGCCTGGACGACAGATTGGCTGGATGAGCGCCTTTGGAGAGCGGCTGGACCTGCCTCTTGTGGGGGAAGGTAACGCTACTTGCCTGCAAACCGGCGAGATTTACACACTGAATTCAGACGGCGTGACGCGACAAGAGACAAAGGCATGATCCCTTTTATCGATCTGGCTGCACAACAAAATCGCTTGCGGAGCGAAATAGATGTGGGCATTGCGCGTGTTCTGGCGCATGGACAGTATATTTTGGGACCAGAAGTTGGCGAACTCGAAGAGAGACTTGTTGCCTATACGGGGGCTCGCCATTGCATCACTTGCGCCAATGGCACCGATGCGCTGCAAATCGCGCTGATGTCATTGGGGGTTGGACCGGGGGACGAGGTCATAACCCCGGGCTTCACCTATATCGCAACTGCAGAAGCTGCTGCTATACTCGGTGCCAAAGTCGTCTACGTTGACATCGATCCTTCAAGCTACAATCTGGATCCAGATTTGCTGGAAGCCGCGATAACACCGCGTACCCGGGCGGTCCTTCCAGTCAGCCTCTATGGTCAATGCGCTGACTATGATGCAATCAACGCCGTAGCCGAGCGTCACGGAATCCCAGTGATCGAGGACGCCGCCCAGAGCTTCGGCGCTTCTTACAAGGGTAACAAGTCTTGCAACCTGACGACAATTGCTTGCACCAGTTTCTTCCCTTCTAAGCCGCTGGGTTGTTACGGAGATGGGGGAGCGATCTTTACTTCTGATCCCGAACTTGCCAAAACCATCCGCCAGATTGCACGTCATGGTCAGGAACGCCGCTATCATCATGTTCGGATTGGGATGAACTCGCGGCTTGACACACTGCAGGCAGCAATACTTCTACCGAAACTTGAGATTCTCGATGACGAGATCGCCGGGCGCCAGCGCGTCGCCGATATCTATGCCGAGCACCTACGCGAGTTTGGCATCACGCCGCCGCAGATTGCGCAACACAACGTTAGCGCCTGGGCGCAATACACCATTCGTGTGCCGAACCGCCAAGCCGTGCAAAAGGCGTTACAGGCCGCAGGCATCCCGACCGCTGTGCACTACCCGCTGCCCCTGAATCGCCAACCCGCCGTCGCCGACCCCAACGCGGATCTTCCCGCCGGCGACCGGGCGGCAGAAGAGGTGCTGAGCTTGCCGATGCATCCTTACGCAGAGCCCGATACTATTGAGGCTATTGTCCGAGCTCTTGGAAGCGTTCAGGCAAGCTAAGCGCCGGCGCCCGGACTAGCACCGCGATGCGAAAATTTACCAATGCAATTCGGAAGAGCTTCGCACCTTTGGGAGGCCAGTCTACTCTGCGGCGCAACTTTCTCGTCGTAGCGCGCGCAAATATTCTGGCATTGGCCTTGCCTGTTCTGGCGATGCCCTTTCTTGCGAGGATTTTCGATCCTTCTGCTTTCGCCTTGCTCGGCGTGTATCTTGCCGCGATTGGAATCGTTACAGCCTTTTCGACAGCCAGGATGGATTGGGCTATACCCAACGCACGAACGGATTTGATGGCTGCGAGCCTGTTCTCTATTGGTGCTGCGGTACTTTTGGTTGTTACAATACTATGCGTGTTGTTTGTTGTGGTGCTCACAACCTTTCCGGAGATTTCGCCGCGGGTCTTCGAACTTGGGTGGACAATCTGGATTGCGCCGCTCATTGTGGTTGCGACGGGCAATAGAGCCTTGCTCCATGGCTGGCTGGTCAGAACCGGGGCACTTGGTGCGGTTGCGCGCTCGACGATAGTGCAGACAATAAGCAATGTGGCGCTCAGCTTCGCTACAGGCTTGGCAGGGCTGACGACGACGGGCCTGATTGTTGCGTATGCGGCTGCTTCATGGGCGGGCATAAGCATTCTTGCCGGAACGGCAGGTAGACGGTTTCGCCGCGCTCTCGGACGTGTAACGCTTCCAGCAGTCGTTGCAGCTCTCGGAAAGCACGGGCGGCAAGCCTTATGGTCAACAGGCGTTTCGATTCTGAATGCCTGCGCACTATCCACACCCATCATTGTGCTTGGGGCGCTTTACAGTCCTCAGGAAGTCGGATGGTTTTTCTTTATGCAACGTATGATCGCCGCGCCTTTGGGAGCCATGTCATCGGCGCTTGGACAGAGCTTTTGGTCGCATGCAGCAAAACTTGCGCTCGAACGTAACATGCAGGAACTGAGCAACGTTTATAGGGCGGTAACTTTGCGGTTGGCGCTGGCCAGTATTCCTCTCGTAATCATTTGCCTTTCGGGTCCGCTATTCGTGGGGATTTTGTTGGGTGAGAAGTGGTCAGGAGCTGGCTATGTTCTGGCGGCGCTGACGCCACTTTTTGTTGCAAGCCTTCTATTTTCGCCAACAAATCATCTCGTGGTCTTGCACAAGCAGCACCTGCAGTTATACGTTGATGCCTTGAGAATCGGTCTGATGCTGGTGGGTATTTTGACATCCTACGTCTTTGAACTGGGATTTGTCATGGCGGTCGTCCTGATGTCTTTCGCAGCTTTCCTGGGGCATGCAGCAATTTACATTATTCAAATCAGAGAGCATGCAAAATGAATGATCATGACGACAAGGCATTTTGGAACAATCAGACCTCCAGTTTGCATCGGGGCCATGATTCCAGGTTCTATGCCCGGAAAGCGGAAGAGCATGCGGCATTGTTAACCAATGAGGAGCGTTCCGCGCCGTGCATTGATCTTGGATGCGGAGCAGGTGAGTTGCTCGAATACTTGCAGCATCATGTCAATGTGACTGTCGGGCTCGACTACTCGGAAACGATGCTGGCTGAAGCTCGCCAGAGACTAAGCGGATCAAAAATTAAGTTGGTCAATGGCGATCTGTTTGAATTCTTGCCGGCTGCCTCCGAGCCGACATGGATGACAACGGGTGCGATAAACCAGTACCTTGATCCGCAGCAGACACAGTGCTTCTTGCAACTTTTCAAGGATAGCCCGTCCGCACGCTCATTGTTCTTGTTCGATTGTGTCGATCCAGTCCGATATTCCATCCAGCCCTTTGGCCTGAGTTATCTTCCTGCCCAGGCATCTAAACGCAGCCGTATGCGAGCAATGCTTTGGCCGGCCTACATGCTCGCGCGCCGGGCTATTACGGGGATGAGACTCTCGCTCGGCCTCTTGGGTAGGTCCGGTGGGGCCAAGCTCGGTCGCAGGGGTATGGGCTACGGATATACTCCGGCCCAGTGGCGGTTGTTCCTCAAGCCGCTTGGCCTTGAGTGCGAGATCGTGAGTTCCAGATTCTACGAATATCGCTTTCATGTAATTGTACGGAAGTGAGCCTTTGTCCGATATGATCGCAAGTTACCGCGCATTTTCCAGGCAAGAGCACAGCCTGCCGCTTTTCATGCGCGACTGGTGGCTCGATGCGACCTGTGGGCCGAAGGGCTGGGGGGCGGCGACGGTTGAAAAAGGCGGGGAGGTGCAGGCAGCATTGCCTTTTGCTGTAAAACGACGTGGCCCCTTCACCGTCCTTTCGCAGCCAACACTCACTCCGTTTCTGGGGCCCTGGATTCGCGAAACGGGCGCCAAATCCGCAAATGAGCTGGCGCGTCAGAAGGATTTAATGGAGGCGTTGATTGTCGCCCTTCCGCGGCATGACCATTACCAGCAGAATTGGAACCCGTCAGTCACGAACTGGCTGCCGTTTTATTGGCACGGGTTCCAGCAGAGTACAGGATACACATATCGTTTGCATGACTGCACCGACTCCAAAGCGATATGGGACGGAATGGCTGAAAATATCAGGAGAGAAATTCGCAAGGCTCAGAACCGTGTCGGTATTATCATAGATCCGATGGCCTCTCTGGACGAATTTCTCATGTTGAACGCGCAGACTTTTAGACGCCAGTCGCGCACCGCCAGTTATTCCGCAGGATATGTCAAAACAATCTTCTCTGCCTGTGCGCAGCGAAGTTGTAGCCAGATTATCGTTGCGCGCGATCCCAGTGGCACAGCTCATGCAGGCGCGTTCCTTGTTTGGTCGGATAGTACGGTTTACTATCTTTTGGGAGGAGGCGATCCGGCCTTGCGCAACAGCGGTGCAGGGTCGCTTTGTCTTTGGCACGCTATCAAACTGGCGGGCGAAATGGGCAAGATATTTGATTTCGAAGGATCGATGATAGAGCCTATCGAACGCTTTTTTCGCGCCTTCGGCGGTCGGCAGACGCCTTACATGCGCGTAACAAAAAGCCCCAACCGTCTCTTGCGCGCGGGCCTGGCGCTCAAGACAGCGTTATCTGCATGATGAAATTCGAGCTTGTCATTCCAGCGCACCGCGAAACCGCCCTTGTATGGGTGTCTGAGTTTGTTTTTCGCGAAGTGTTGGGTTTTAATGTAGAGTTTTCCTGCGCGGAAACGGACGAGATTGTCCTGCGTGCCGGCGAGCAGCAACTCGTCTTGACTTCGGTTTTCCCCAATTTGCGCGAAGAGCGCGAGTCCTGGCATTTACAGACGCCAGTAGAGCCTCTGGCCACGGCGGACCTCGCAGCACTGGGCCTGCTGGAACTCGCGCATCTTGCGCCTTTGCCCAACCTTTACGGTGCGCCAACCCTTACCATAACGCCTGATCGGATCCACTGCGGGATCGACATCTTCGGCTCCATCTTCTTTATGCTTTCGCGCTTCGAAGAGGTTGTAAGGCCCGAGCACGACGCCCATGATCGCTTCCCTGCAAACGCTTCGCTTGCATTTCGCGCGGACTTCCTTTTGCGCCCAATCGTCGATGAATACATCGATCTATTGTGGACGCTCATGAAGCGGCTGTGGCCAGGGATCGAGCGGCTCGAGCCAAATGGACGGATACATGTGAGCTGCGACGTGGATCAGCCATTCGATCGTGTAAAATCCAACCCGCGGGCTTTGGTTCGTGGTCTCGGCGGCGATCTGTTGGTTCGCAAAAGCCTAGGCACAGCAGCAAAGCGCGCCACCAATTTCGTCACCCATCGCTTTGGCACCCACCGCTTCGACCCGTTCTACAACTTCGAATGGTACATGGACGTCTGCGAAAAAGCGGGCCTTCGTGCGGCCTTCTACTTTATCGCCGACCACTCTGGCGGTGCAATGGACGGAGATTACAACATCTTCGAGCCGCGCATTCTGGCGCTGATGCGCGCCATTCACCGGCGCGGGCACGAGATCGGGATGCACGGCAGTTATAATACCTTCAGGGATCCGGAACAGATGCTGCGGGAACGCGCACGGCTGCAGGATGCGCTTCGGACTGCCGGACTGGACCCGAATGTTGCCGGGAACCGGCAGCACTATCTACGTTGGGATAGCGCTCAAACCCCTGATATTCTGGATTTGGCGGGGTTCCAGTACGACACGACAGGGTCATTTGCCGACCATCCGGGTTTCCGCTATGGAACAAGTCGCAGCTTCCCGATGTGGAGCTGGCAGCGGCACGCGCCACTGCGTCTGCGGCAAAGACCGTTGGTGCTAATGGAATGTTCCGTTCTCGGCGAAGGGTATATGAACTTCGGATATACACATCGCACGTTCGATCTTATGAAAGACCTGCGCCGCGCCGCCATCAGCTGTGGCGGTGACTTCACGTTGTTATGGCACAACAGCCATTTGTTGACACATATGGATCGAATGTTCTTCGAGAAAATCATTGTCCCGCCACAGGCGCAAAAAGATTCGGCGGACCCGTGGCTCGGCAGCGAGATGCGGTGAAATTAGATGAGCGTTCAGTCTTCGAAAAGGTCCCGCTTGACCAACCTGGAGAATAGAATCGGACTCGGGGCGTTCTTATTTCTGCTCGGCACAACTGTTGGATTTGCTTCAGCCAACGACCAAACATTGCAGCTGGCGCCCATTATCAGAGTTTTCTCGCTAACTGTCGCATCTCTCGCATTGATATCCGTCATCCGCTACATTCGACTGGAGGCGGTTTGTGCGGCTTTTGCAATGCTGTTCACATACACATACGGCATATCGAGAGGCATGGAGGCCTTCGGATTCATATACACTTGGCAATTGATTGGCACATCTTTCGTTGTGGTGATTGTTGGGGTATTTTTTCTATCTTTTGATCAATCGATTGAGAGTAATAAGAAAATTGCAATCGGCTATGTGATTTTTGCGATAGCGTGGTTGCTGCTTCTGATTGCGACTGGTGCTTTGGTCCTGGAAATTCCACCCAGGTTTGAGTTTACTTTAGCGATATCCGACGGGAGAACTATCGCTTATAGCCAAGGCTTGTCCAAACTTTATGGGGTTACAGCTGTTTTTTCTGTTTGGCTATATCAACACGGACTTGCTTCGACGGTTCGACCGCTTTACTTGGTTGCTGCAATTGGCTTTCTGCTTTTGTCCCTTCTGGCTGGCGGCAGAGGTGATTTCGCTGCCGCTTTGGTAGTCTGCGGAATTATGTTTTCTTGGGGGCGAGGAGCCTTCGGTGTTATAAAACTAGCATTGATTATAGTTGCCAGCTATTTCATCCTGATTTGGGCGGTTGAAAATTTCTCTGATGAGGTGCTTGCCCTAAGGCGCATCAAGTTGATTCTCGAGGGAGATTCTTTTGGCTTTCGCGATGAGTTAGCATTCGATACTTTGCGCCTTTTATCTGAACAGCCCGTTTGTCTTCTTTTTGGTTGCGGCTACGGGTATTTTCAACTTGCTATGGGGTATGAGTACGGCTTGTATCCCCACAACGTATATTTGGAGGCGTTGCTGACCTGGGGAATTATTTTTTTACTATGCTTCTGCTTTCTCGCGCTGTATGGCCTTCGCGGTCTCGACTTTCGGGCCCCCATGGTATGGCCGGGGGTCTATTTTGCGTTACTGTCTCTTAAGAGCGGAGATGTCCTGGGGTCGTGGCTTGCCCTGAGTTTTTTGTTCTTCTTGGCGGGCCGCGGCCTCGCCATGATTGCTTCAAATCGAAAAGAACATAGAGAGCTGCTTAGGTAATGACTTGTAATGAAGGCTGGTTCGGTCCGAATAGCTGCCTTAAGCTCAAAAATTCGTTCGTACGTCCTGTGAACCATGTCAGAACGTTTTCGATTGTATCCGCCCCGTTAATTCTGCCTGGTCCAAAATGCTTAAGGCATTAAGTCAGTTACCTATCGAGTTCCTCGCAGTGCTAGGAGAGAAAAGTGACCCAAGGTCCCAATCTAATTATTAACGCCGACGGATACGGCTTTACCCCCGGTGTCAACGAGGGGATCCTTAGAACCTTCGAAGCCGGAATCGTAACCAGCACCAGTTGCACGCCCAATTTTGGCCATCTCGACAAAGCTTCTGAAGTTCAGACCCTGTTCCCAAATGTATCTTTCGGCATTCACTTCAATCTCAATGTCGGCCCGCCCTGCGCTCCGATCGGGAAAGTGCCGTCACTGGTCGGCAAAGATGGCAATTTCCACGGACCTAGATTAGTGAAAATGCTCTTGCGACGCCAGGTTAGGGTGGAAGAGATAGAGATCGAGTTGGCGGCGCAAGCCGCGATGCTGGCAGATCAGGGCGTCAAGATCAGCCATTGGGACGGCCATCAAAACAAACACCTCTGGCCAGTATACTTCGAAGCCGCTACTCGAGTGGCCAAGAAGTTCAATATTCCCGGGGTACGTTCTCACAGACGGCAGCTCTATATGAAGGATGGTCCTGCGACTACCTCCGCGTTGCTCAGCTATTACCTACGCAATCTTAAGCGCAATGTAACGCATCTGGGAGGTCGGTTAAGAACGCGTCAGGCCGAATTCAAGGGCTTCGTAGCGGCTGACAGACTTATCACGCCAGGTTACATGGATAGTAGCCACAAATCACTGGGAACGTTTTGGCACACGTTAGCCGATACGCTTGCCGTAGGTTATACTGAGGTGTATTGCCACCCCGGTTTTCCTGATGATCTGCTACGGGCAAACTCACAATATGTGGACGCACGCCTCGACGAAGTGCGAGTTCTGACCGCCCCAGACCTTCTCGAACATTTCAAAGAACGTAGGATCAATCTCATCAATTTCTGGGACCTCCACAAGGCGCGCAGACGATGAGCTCGACACCCTCAGTGCATATGGTCGCAGTTGGTGACATTATGCTCGGCCGTGGCGTCGGCCAAACCAATTTTACCAATGCCACCGAGCTTCTTGCGTCGGAACTCCTGAGCAAGCTGACCGGGGACATAGTCACCGGCAATCTTGAATGCCTGATTGGGACAGCCGGGTTACCAAACCCGACGAGCCATAGTCACTTCCAGAGCGACCCTGATTTTGCGCGTCCTCTGATCGAACGGTTCGATGTGGTCACCCTTGCCAACAACCACGCAGCGGACTTCGGCGATGAAGCCATTGAGGAGAGTTTGGCTTGGCTCGAAAAGATTGGCGTGCGTCATGTTGGAATCGGCGCCTCATTAGAAGAGGCCATCGAACCAAGCCTTTTTCATATCCGGGGACAAAAGATCGCGATCTTTGGCGCTACGACTGTGAGCCCGCTGTCGTCGCACAGCCGCTACATCCATGCTGTTCCTTGTCGGACTCTATACAAGCGCGCTGACGTGTTAATTAGAGACGGGTACCGTTGCGTTTTGCATTTGCATGCGGGTGGGGGCGACATCTGCTATCCGGCACCTGCGATTCGCAGGCTAATGTACGAAGTGCGGCAGGCTGGATTCTCGATTGTCCTAGGACATCACCCGCATGTAATGCAAGGGAGCGATCGAACCTCTGATGGCACGGTGTTTTTTAGCCTTGGAGATTTTGTGTTCGACAAGTTAGCTGATGGTCGCGATCAAGCCTTGATCGTAAGCATAGAAGTCGGTGAGGATGCGCGCGCGGACGTCATTTCAAGCGATGTCGTACAGCGCACATCCGATCTGCGCCTGTTCCTGTTGTCAGGCAAAGCAAGGAAAGCTGCGATCCAACGGCTAGATGAACTGTCGGAAATGATCTCGAGCGGCCAGTCAGATAAGCACTATCTTGAATGGCGCGGAAGCAAGTGGCGACGATTAATCCAGTCCGTTCGACGAGACTTTCAAGTAGGTGGAATTGCAGCTTTGCGAGCCAAATTTAGCAGAATAAACAGTCAAAAGCTCACCGACTTACTGTTTCGAAGATAGAAAGAACCCGATGGCCTCTTCCCGCTTTACTAGAGTGATCGATGCCGTTCCCGAGCCGATTTTAGCTCTACTGACAAATTGTTTAGGTTCCTACTATCGTCTAATCCGGCATACAGGCGAGATGCGCCGGATATTGGCAGAATGGCAAAAACTGGAGCACCTCCATCCGACGGAGTATCAAGCCTATCAGCTTGAACGGCTGCGCCACATCGCCCAAGTTGCGAATACGACGCCTTACTACAAGAAGGTCTTTCGAAAAGTCGGATTCGATCCTGCCAACGTCCGAAGTCTTGAAGACCTCAAGCTTTTGCCATTCCTGACCAAGGATGACCTTAGGAAGCATGGCCCGGAAATGATCGTACCCAACAGCCGGGAGCCGCGACTCGAGAAGTATAGCAGTGGCACGACCGGACAACCGGTAGCTTTCATCCAACCGCGGCGCATGGCTTTTGCGCAAAACTTCGCGATACTGTACCAGATGTACTCGTGGTTCGGGTTTTCGCCTCTCGATCGGCGAGCGACTATGGCCGGTCGCTACATGGGTATAAAACCGCAAGGCATCGTGGTTAGGAACCTATTCGAAAATCAGCTGCTCCTCGGAGTGCATGCACTTTCTGAACGTTCCGTTGCGCGCTATGTGCGCGCGCTCGACGAATTCGCACCCGCCATGCTGCATGCTCACCCCTCGGGGCTCTTGATGCTCAAACAACTTGCAGAAGTCACAGGTCAATCGGCGCCGAAGGTGTCATTGATAAGTTACACCGGCGAGAACCTGTCCGAAGAAGAGCGGAGCCAACTCAGTGAGTGGCTAGGGGGCGCGATCATTTTCGGCACCTATGGATCCGGAGAGATGGCCATCGCAGCCGGCGAATGTCCCGAACTTGATGGCTACCACATCCATCCTGCGACCGGGATATGCGAACTCGAAGAGGTCGACGGGAAAAAGGAAGTCATCGGCACGTCCTTGCTAAATGACGTCATGCCTCTGATACGGTATAGGACGGGCGATCTGGCAGATCGCATTACATTCGAAAAATGCCTATGCGGCCGCCACTGGCCGCGCTTGCAGGGCCTACAGGGTCGCATCGATGATCTCTTGTTCTCTGCGAATGGTGCGCCCATTGCGCCGGTTGTGATTCGCACCGGAATTTCCTCGCTAGGCGCAATCACCGCTCCCTATTCGGTTATCCAGCATGTCACGCCCGCAACCTACACGCTGCAGATCTACGAGGAGCCATCAGAAGTATCTCAAGCAAGCATCGATACCGTAGTCACATTTCTCAGGACGATACTGGGTGAGCAGTCAGATATCGGTGTGAAATGCGTTTCGAAAAAGGAACTGTTCACTTCGCGTGCGAAGCACCGCATCGTCATAAGGGAGAAGGCCGGGAAGGTTTGAAACTAGCGTTGTTTTATATCAAATTCGAATTGCCTAACTAGGTAGCCGCCAAGCAAGGGAGAAAATTTTGACTAACACCGGACGCGTGATTGACTTGGCGCATGTGACAACTAGCCATAATGCCTTGGATACACGGATATTCTACCGAGAAGCCATGAGCGCCCACAAAGCAGGGATTCGGACAATAGTAATCGGACCAACCAAAACATCGCTCGACGAAAATGTTCACGGAGTCGAAATTTACGCGCTTAGACAACGCAGAGGTAGGATGGCACGAAGGACTTTCGCTCCTTTTGAGGCATTTGCAAAAATACGTTCGCTGCGTCCGAAAATCGTGCATTTTCATGATCCCGAATTCTTATTGATTGGGCTAATCTTGAAAGCTTTGGGCTACAAGGTGATTTGGGACGTCCACGAATACTACTCCGAAGTCAAGACCGCCCATATGAAGCCCGGACCGCTGCGGTCACTGAAACGGATTTTAATAAGCGCGTTGGTGGAGAAGGGGCCCTGCGCGATATTCGACCGATCAGTCTTCCCAACAAAATCACTACGAACCGTCATCCGTGATGAGACTGACGCTGTTGCTTGTGTGAACCTGTTGCCTGTCGAGGAGTTTCCTGACGCTGTTAGTCAACCTGCCAAAGAATACGATCTGATTTTCATGGGAACTATGTCGCCTTTCAGGGCGGGTCCGTTTATGGAGATGGTAGATATTCTATGCAGACGACGATCAGGCTTCAGGGCAGCGCTACTTGGCGTTCCCGGGATAACGCAGGAATGGATGCAGGCAAACGCGCATTCCGCCTTGGCGTTGGAGGCCATCGAATTCTTGCCTCGGGTTCCCCACTCTGAAGTGGCTGGCTGCCTGCGACGTGCTAGGATCGGCTTTAACTATCACCCAATGGAGAGACGTTTCCAAGTTGCATTGCCGATGAAGGTCTATGAATACATGGCCTGCGGCATTGCAGTTGTTTGCACGCGCTTTCCAGAACTGGCGGAACAGTTCACTCAAGGGGAGATAGTATTTGTTGAAGGTGACAATCAAGCGAGCTACGCTGAGGCAATCCTGACCCTACTAGAAAATCCTGAAGAACTCGACCGGGTCGGTCGCGCAGGCGAAGAAGCTGTTCGTATCCGCTTGAACTGGGAACGTAGCGAAGCGCCAAAATTGATCGCAATGTATCGCGAACTATTGGCGCCATACGCCGGCCAAGGTACCCGCGGCGGCCGGGCGACACCACCACGCTAATATGCCAAACCTGTCTTCCCTCAAGCTTGACATGCGCGCAACAGGCCATCGCCCCGGCATCCAAGACGGCCATCATGTCGCGATGGCGGACCAGACGCTCACTGGGATCGAAGGAATTATTCTTGCCCGGAGGCCTTGACGCCGTGATCTCCTACGGTGATGCCAAATCCGCGCTGCTAGGCAGCAAAAGACTTGAGGCTGCAGGCGAGTGGGCGGCCCTGTGGAGCAATCACACCTGACAAGAAATTGCAGTGAGTTCACGCGTGTCGTTGCCGGACCTATGGAGTGCCTGTAATGAGCCGGATTTGGCTGATCTGTCATTATGCATCAACCCCCGCGACCGGCGTTGGCGGACGACATCACTATCTTGCGCGGGAACTCGCGAAACTCGGCCATGAGGTGTCGCTGGTCGCGGCAAGGCGGCACCATATGTTGCGTGCAGACATCGATGCTGGTGCGCTGCCGGCAGAAGAATTGGAGTCAGGCTACCGTTTCGTGCGCATTGACGTGCCGCAATATGCCCATGCACATGATAAGCGGCGACTTTTGGCATGGCTTGCGTTCGCTGCAAAATTGCCAGGTTTAAGGCGAAGGTTAAACGCCACGCCGGACGTAATTCTTTACTCCTCGCCGCATCCAATAGGCTACCTGGGAGCGGAACGGCTGGCCCGAGCCTGCGGAGCCCGGCTAGTCTTTGAGGTCCGCGATATCTGGCCGCTTACACTGATCGAAATCGGAGGGCATAGTCCACGCCATCCATTGATAGCTTTTCTCCAATGGCTCGAGGATCGTGCCTACGCCCGAGCCGATGCTGTCGTGTCGAACCTCGAAGGGGCTATCGGCCACATGGTGACGAGGGGGCTGAATCGTGATAAATTTACTTGGGTAGCGAACGGCGTCTCGTTGGATGAAGTTCAGCGGCCAGCCCCATTGGAACAGGAATTCGCAAGCCAGCTCCCGACTGAAGGACTGCGTATTGGATACACGGGTACGCTGGGAAAGGTCAACGCGCTGGATACGTTGATCGAGGCGGCGGCGCTGCTGCGCGATTTGCCAGATATGCAAATTCTGCTGGTTGGCCAAGGCCGCGCGCGTGAAGAACTGGAAGCGAGGCGCGACACCCTTGGGCTGACAAACGTACGCTTCCTCGGGCCTGTACCAAAACGCCAGGTGCAATCTGTATTGGCGCAATGCGACGTGTGCTACATTGGATGGCTGAACTCACCATTATACCGATGGGGAATTGCAGCAAACAAGATCGCCGAATACTTGTTTTCAGGTAAGCCGGTCCTCCATGGGTTCAGCGGTGGCAGTGATCCTGTCGGTAAGTTTGAGGCCGGGCTCACGGTTGCGGCAGAAGACCCTAAGGCCCTTGCGGCTGCTATCCGGAGTTTTCATGCGATGACAGAGCAGGAACGGCTTCGAATGGGTGAAAACGGTCGCCGCGCTGCGCTGGAATATTTTGACTATGCCAAACTCGCAGCGAGGTTGGAGAATGTGCTGTTGCCCGCAAACAGGAAAGATGAAACGGCGCTATGAAACGGCTCTTTGACATCTTCCTATTGGCCTTGTCTGCCATTTTTGTATTGCCGGCTTTGCTCGTCGTCGCATTACTGGTCCGGAATCGAATGGGTGCTCCCGTGTTTTTCCGCCAGACGCGTCCTGGGCTGCATGGAAAGCCTTTCAAAATGATAAAGTTCCGGACCATGCGCGACGCGGTTGATGCGCAGGGCAATCCGCTACCGGACAGCGAACGCCTCACTCCGCTCGGCAAATGGCTGCGATCAACGTCGCTCGATGAATTGCCGGAACTGTGGAACGTTCTGAAAGGCGATATGAGTCTCGTTGGACCACGGCCGCTGCTCATGGAGTATCTGCCTCTTTACTCACCGGAACAGGCACGCCGGCACGAGGTCCGGCCCGGAGTCACCGGCTGGGCACAGATCAACGGACGGAACGCCATTTCGTGGGACGAAAAGTTCAGGCTTGACGTTTGGTATGTTGATAATCAAAGCATTTGGCTCGACTTGCAGATCATCTGGTTGACGATTTGCAAGGTGATAGTTAAGGAAGGTATTTCAGCTGCAGGCGAAGCAACAATGCCGAAATTCGAACCTGACAGGCCCAAATATGACCAGTAAAATTCAACGCTTATTTGTATCTTTGGTATATGCCGACCATAACAGGTCAGGGATAGTAAAAGATACTCTGAATGAGATTTTAAATCGTTACGACAGAAATAGTTTTATATTGAACATTGGATCTGGAGACAAAAGGATTCGGCCAAATGTCAAAAATCTTGACATCTTTGAAGGAGAGCATGTCGACCTCATCGGAAGTGCTGAAAGTATTCCGCTCGATGATAACTCGGTAGACTTAGTTATCAGTCAAGAGGCGTTTGAGCATATTCAAAATCCGGAACTCGCCCTGAGAGAATGCTATCGTATTCTACGGCCAGGCGGCAGGATTTATTTTCAGGTTCCTTTCATCATAGGATACCATCCCGGTCCGACCGATTTCATTCGTTTCACAAAGGAAGGGGTGATCGAATTTCTAACTCGTGTGGGCTTCGAAGTAGAGCGAATTGAGATCACGGTCGCTGGCGCGACCGGTTTTTACCGCATTGCAGTTGAATTCTTCGCGATTCTGTTTTCCGGTCCGGTTCGCCTGCTATATTTACCTTTGAAAGCCTTCTTTGCTCTAATTCTTTATCCGATTAAACTGCTCGATGCTTGGTTTCGCCTGTCGCCTCAACGCCACAGAATTCCAGGCGGTTACTTTGCTGTTGCACATAAGCCATCCTCCGATACGAATCTATAACTTATTGTTTATGCGAGAGTCAGACAAGGAGAGGTCTGTGCCTTTGCGACGAAACGTTCTTTTGTTGTCGTCAGGACGTCGTGTGGCTCTGGCAAGAGCGTTTCGCGCATGTACCGAAGATCATGGAGCCACGTTCTTTGCCGGGGACTTCCGCCCCGAACTGAGCGCAGCATGCCAAGATAATGAAATGTCCCTGCGGTTACCGCACGCCGCGGACCCGCAGTATCCGGAAGCGCTGGCTACAGTTTGTGATACTCACGCCATCGGCCTCGTCGTACCGACAATTGATACTGAACTTTTACTGCTCTCCCGCTTGCGCGCACAATTTTTGGAGGATGGCACCAGCATTGCGGTCAGTGACCCGGAGTTGATCGAAATCGCACGAGACAAGCGGAATACAGCGACACACTTCGAACGCCTTGGCGTTGAGTGTCCGCGGATTTTTCCGCTCGACAAACCTGAATTCCCAGCAATTGCAAAGCCGTTCGATGGCTCCCTTTCGCGCGACGTGCATATCCTCAAGGCGCCTGCCGAGTACAACGACAGGATCCGTGCCATCCCGAATCTCATGCTCGCTCATTACCTGGATCCCGCCGATCACGATGAGTTCACGTGCGACGCTTACTATGATCGCAATGGGATGTTGCGCTGCGTTGTACCGCGTCTGCGAATCGAAGTACGTGGCGGCGAAATCTCCAAGGGACGCACGGTCGGAAACAACATAGTCGACCTGTTCTTCGACAAGCTGTCTCAGATCGAAGGCGCCCGAGGTTGCCTGACATTCCAGTTTTTTCGCAAGCGTAACACCGGCGAACTTTTCCTGATCGAACTCAATGCTCGTTTCGGAGGTGGTTTTCCACTATCGCTCGCGGCCGGAGCAAACTTTCCTCGCTGGCTGTACGAAGAGTGGATTATCGAAAAGCCTGTCAAAGAGTATCGCAGTTGGATCGATGGGCTAACAATGCTACGGTTTGATGATCACATTCTTGTAAGGCCCGATTCGTCCAAATGACTAACGGTTTGCCACATGTTGTGTTCGATCTCGACGACACATTGTACAGCGAAGTGACCTACGTTCACTCCGCCCTGCAATTTGTCGGCGAAATCACCGACCGCGCGTACGGGCAGCGAAATTCGGGGGCGGAACTTCTGCGTTCCTACGAAGCCGGCGACCGCAACCCGATACAGACCTATTGGCAGAACCATGAATTACCCAAAGTCGCACTGCCGGATTGTGTCTCCGCGATGCGCGCACACTATCCCTCTATCTCGCTGAGGGAGGGAGCGCGTTTCGTCTTGAGTGGACTCGAACGCAGGGGCATCCATTGGTCGATCTTGACAGATGGTCGCAGCGTAACTCAACGTCAAAAACTCGCGGCGTTGGGGCTCATTCACGAGGCGCATGGCATTTACATTTCCGAAGAAAGAAATGTATCGAAACCTCATCCCTCGGCGTTTAAGCAAATCGAACGCGATTTTGCAGTTGCATCGCATTTTGTTTATGTCGCAGACAATCCACAGAAGGACTTTATCTCGCCAAAGCAGCGCGGTTGGATAACACTCATGCTTGGCAATGACGGGCGCAACCTTCACGCTCAAGATGCAGACTTGCCAATAGAAATGCAAGCCGGCATTACGATAGCGAATATTTCTGATACTATGCACCATTTGGAGGTCCGGTGAAAAAGCTTGCAAAAATTCCAGCTTTGCGAAAATTCCTGCTGCCGCTCCTGCGGATGACAGCGTTGGATTTGAGTATCCGGCATCCTTACGTCCCGGGACAAAAAATATTTCTCAACTCTTACAAGCATAAAGGATACTGGTACCACGGCGAGAACCGTGAAAAGGAGACAATGGAACTCTTCCAGAAAATTCTAAAGCCCGGGATGCATGTCGTCGAAGTTGGCGGGCATATCGGATATATCACGCTATACTTCAAATATTTGGTCGGCGAAAATGGGAAGGTTGATGTTTTTGAACCAGGGTCAAACAATATTCCTTATATAAAGAAAAATATTTCTAAATTTCTGACCGGTAATGCTGGGATAAAACTTTGGGAATGCGCAGCAGGCGACCAGGATGGCGAAGTGGCTTTCTATGAAGAAGAGCTGACTGGTCAGAACAATTCTGTCGTAAAGAATTTTCCGGGCCTCGCCGCCAACGCATCTGCCGCATACGTTCCGTTGGAGACCAATGAACGGGTTGTCCAAGAAATCAAACTTGATACAGCGTTTGCCGAAGGAGGCGTCGATTTCATTAAGATCGATGTGGAGGGTTTCGAAAAGTCGGTCGTGGTCGGCGCGCAGAAAATAATTGAGACCTATCACCCGATGTTAATGGTAGAGATCCAAGCTGACCGACAGTTTCTTTACGACTTTTTTGTTGAGAGAGGTTATCGCTTGTATCTACCATCCGGAAAGCAAGTGACGGATCCATCGGTACTTACCTACAACACATTCATGTTGCATCCAGCCAAACATGCTGATGTGATAAAGGACCAGTTCGGCCAAGGTCAGGCGTAAGGCATATCATGCGCATTTACCTCTCCCGCCCCCATATGTCCGGCCATGAAGAGGCGCGCGTGGCAGAGGCATTTGCATCTAATTTCGTCGCGCCGCTCGGTCCTCAACTTGACGCATTCGAAGCGTCTATGCAGAATTACCTTGGCGCTGAAGTGTATTGCGTCGGTCTGGCGTCGGGCTCGGCTGCCTTGCACCTTGCGTTGCGCATCGCGGGAGTCGGCCCCGAGGACGAAGTCTGGATCTCGTCTATGACTTTCGCAGGGGGGATATTCCCTGTGAACTACCTTGGAGCCACTCCGCGCTTTTTTGACCTCTCCCCCGAGAGCTGGACTATCGATACTGCCCTGCTAGAGGAAGAATTGGTCAAGGCTGCACGCGAGAATCGCCTGCCAAAGGCGATCGTGCCTACGGACCTTTACGGCCAGTCCGTTGATCTCGACACACTGGAAAGTCTGGCGGCGCGCTACGGAGTTCGGTTGATAGTCGACAGCGCGGAGAGCCTTGGCGCGACCTGTCGAAACGGCCGCAAGGCTGGCGCTGGCGGAGATGCCGCAATTCTATCTTTCAACGGCAACAAGATCATCACTACCTCGGGTGGCGGCATGCTGGTGACGCGCCATAAGAATTGGGCTGAAGAGGCCCGCTTCCTGTCAACCCAGGCGCGTGACCCCGCACCGCATTACGAACACTCTACATACGGCTACAATTATCGCCTCTCCAACATTTGCGCGGCTATTGGTCTGGGGCAGATGGAGGTGCTGGAAGCCCGTGTCAGCCGTCGCCGTGAGATATTCGCGCGCTACAGCGCCGAACTCGCCCGTCCCGGCATCACCTTCATGCCCGAGTCCGAGGGTATGCGTTCCACTCGTTGGCTCACCACCTTGACCATCGACCCAACACTAACTGGCGTCACTCGTGAAGATATCCGTCTGTTGCTCAACAACAACCAGATTGAGAGCCGTCCGCTTTGGAAACCGATGCATATGCAGCCGCTCTACGCAGGTGCGCCAAATCACGGGCGCGGAGTCGATGAGCGCCTATTCGCCAATGGCCTTTGCTTGCCTTCGGGAAGCGACATGTCTGATCAACAACAGGACGAAGTGATCGAGCTGATCGTGACTCTCCTTGATGCGCGGCGCTGAACAGAAAGAATCTGTTCTTGTTTACGGCCCGAATTGGCTCATGCCGGGAACTTAAATGCGCCGGTATTGCGAAAAGGTAAGAGTCTTGAGAAGGCGAGCATATCGCGAGTAAGCGAATTAACAGATCGTCTCCTGTAAGCCGTGCTTTCACGAGCGTGCTGCAGGATGCGAAAGTAGCAATCAGCATGGACGGCAAGGGCGCCTGGCGCGACAACGTGTTTGTCGAGCGGCTGTGGCGAACGATCAAATATGAGGAGGTTTATCTAAAGGCCTACGAAAGCGTCGCCGAAGCCTGTACTTCGATTGATGGCTATTTGGACTTCTACAATCAGGGGCGTCCGCATTCGGCGCTTGACGGGCGCACCCCCGACGAGGCCTATGTCGGCACGCAGGCGTTGGCGAGGGTCGCATGAACGTCGCCGCGCGATTTTACTGTCACTCTGGTCGGGCTACGCCCTCCCGGCGCGCCACCAAATTCGCAAAGTCTCGCATTCAGCGTAACCCGGCAGGAATCCATTTAAAATCCGCGGGGCGCTGTCCAAATATCCGGAGCCAGCTCTGCCAGCTCTGCCGGCACAGCCACCGCTCCACCCTCGCTCATCAGTTTGCGCCAACGATACAGCAGATTGGGGACCACGCCATTGCGGCGTGCGACTTCCGATAAGCTCTCACCGGTCTGCCAGGTCTCCTCGACCATCCGCAGCTTTTGCGCCGCCGTCCAGCGCCGGCGGCGGCCGGTGCCGTTGATGATTTCGATCCGTTGATACTCGTCCGACATAAGTTTATACTTGAGCATAGCCTCAAGCATCCAGGCTACGCCGGATGTCCGATCGAAATGGGGCTGGTTCATCGGCCGATTATGACTTTTGTCACCTTTTGGACCGATGTGGGCTGACTTATTGATGTGGACGGAATGCAAAGTTCTTAAAGGGCGGTTTCAACTATTTGATTTTGGAGTAGAATTAATGACGAATGACAAGTCCAAGCGCGACGCTTGGCACAATCCTTATACCGAAGCCACCAGAAAGCAGAGAATCAAACGTGACTTGATGGTTATCGGTGTTGGCCTTTTTGTAGTGTGTATTGTGATAGCCGTATTACACTTTTTGTAACGATTGGCTCCAAATTCTATCTCCTCTCGCAGGCTTGGAGATTTTTTAGCTAACCGTAGCGAAGCATTCTTTGCATCAGGGTTGACCTGAGACCCGAGTCTCATCCGCTTTTGCGCGGAGTCCGCGGGCTGATGTCTGACCTCATGCGGCCGCAGCTGGCGTGAAGGCAGAGCCCAGCCAGGCGTCTACCTGGCTCTCGCAGTAGAAGTGCGAGCAGGGGTGAGCACCCATCTTCCGTTTGACCGAAGTCAATTCATCACATTCAATAAAACATATGTCATGGGTTGGCAGGCTGAAGACAGCCGTAATCAAGCCGAACCTGAAACGAACATGCCCGATATCGCGCAGATTCTCGAATTTCTCGGAGACCAGCGTTCCGTTGCTCTCGCCGGTCTCGCTGTTGGATTGATCTTTGGCTTTGCGGCGCAACGCAGCCAGTTTTGTTTGCGAGCCGCCACAATCGAATTCTGGCGCGGAAAAATCTGGCGTAACGGGTGGGCAGGGGGCGCATTGGGACCCCGCACGGCAGTCTGGCTTCTTGTGTTCGGTGTCGCACTTTCCGGCACGCAAATTCTGCTTGCGGCCGGCATTCTGGATTCCGGTCGCATCCGTCAGCTGTCTTCGGCTGGCACCATGTCCGGCGCCATAATCGGCGGCCTCATGTTCGGCGCCGGCATGATATTGGCGCGCGGTTGCGCCAGCCGTTTGCTGGTGCTTTCGGCCACCGGCAATCTGCGCGCGCTCGTGAGCGGCCTGATCCTCACCGTTACCGCGCAGGCGGCCTTGTCGGGCATTTTGTCTCCGGCGCGGCTGCAGCTTTCGGCGCTGTGGACCGTACCAGCCGAGTTGCGCGATCTTCACCGCTGGCTGCCTGCCGGAAGCGGCCTGGTACTGGGGCTGGCCACCCTGGCGTTGGCTGTCGCGATGGCCTTGCGCCACCGATTGCGAATACAGACCATCTTATCCGGCGCGACCGTTGGCGCAGCGGTGGTGCTCGGCTGGTATCTGACTGCGGCTATAGCCGCACGCGCCTTCGAACCGGTCGGCGTGCAGAGCGTTACCTTTACCGGACCGTCGACGGATACACTGATGGTGTTGATCGCTCGTCCGGACATTCCGTTTTCGTTCGGGATCGGCCTTGTGCCGGGCGTTTTTGCCGGGTCTTTCGTATCTGCTGTTCTGGCCGGCGAATTCGAGATCCAGACCTTCGATTCCGCTACGCCCTTGCCGCGCTACATCCTTGGCGCGGTCCTGATGGGTTTCGGCTCCATGCTCGCTGGCGGTTGCGCGGTGGGCGCAGGCGTGACCGGCGGATCGCTTATGGCGTCGACGGCATGGGCCGCCCTGGTCGCCATGTGGATTTCCGCCGGTGTCATGGACGCTGTGCTCGAACGGCGGCGTGGCGCGGCTCCCCGGACGATTTCCGGGGCTCCAACGGCAGTGAGGATCGGAAAAGCCGGCTGAACTAGCCCCACAATTCCTTGCTGGCCAGCCGCGCGCCTTCTGCGAGCGTTTGATACTTTGCCCACATCACGCTTGGGTGCACGCGCTGATAGCCTTCCACCTGGGCGAAGCCGCAGTCCGTTCCGGCGATCACGTTCTCGCGGCCAACGAGTTTGGCAAAGCGAAGGATGCGGTCGGCGACGAGACGAGGGTGTTCAACCGTGATCGTGTGGTGGGTCACCACGCCGGGAATGAGGATTTTGTCTTTCGGCAGTTTTGCCGTTTCCCACACGCGCCATTCGTGTTCATGCCGCACGTTCGCAGCCTCGATGGAATAGGCGCCTGCGTTTACCTTGAGGATCAGGTCGATCAGGTTTTCCAGCGGCGCATCGGCGGTGTGGGGAATGTGCCACGACCCGAAGCATACGTGGTAGCGGATCCGGTCCTGCGGGATCCCCTCGAGCGCGTGGTTCAGGGCTTCGACGCGCAGCTCCGCCCATTCGCGATAGCGCTGCGGGCTCTGCCGCACGAGATGGTCGTACATGTTGGCGAGCACCGCATCGTCCACCTGAAGCACCAGCCCCGATTGGTGAATGATCCGGTATTCCTCGCGCAGCGCATCCGCTATGGCGAAGATGTATTTGCGGTCGTCGCCGTAGAATTCGTCGACGCCATCGTAGGCAGTGCTGGCCGGCGCAACCGATGTGAGAAAGGCCTCTTCCACCCCCGCGTCCCTGACGGCTGCTTTCAGATTGTCGCAGTCGCGCTGCGCCGAACCATCGTTCTTATAGGCGATCGCTCCGATGCAGGCCTCCGTCGGGCGTCCGTCGACGGCCGCGGGCATGTCCTGCCGGATGGCTTCGGGAAAGTTTTCCAGATCCCGCCCCATCCAGATGGCGGGGCGCAATTCATGCGGGCGGCGTTCGAAGCCGGTCATGCGGTCGAGCACATAGGCCGCCCAGCTCGATTTGCCCCATTCGCCGTCGTTGACGATATCGATGCCGGCTTTCGCCTGCAGGGCAACGGCTTCTGCAACCTTGTTCTTCAAAAGGATTTCGTATTTTTCTTGCGCATCCGCACCGCCGGCGCGCGCCGCACGGCTTGCTTCCAGAAGGTCCGGCGGCCGCACGATACTGCCCACGTGGGTGGTGAGAATTCTGTCGGTACTGCGCTTCATCTGGCTCCTCCCTGCCGTCACTGCAAGAGCCGAGCTTAGGAAACGAAAGCAACGCCGTCCATGCGGCATGACGGCATTGGCAAAGCAATCCGCCGGCCGCGACTGCGAACCGGCGGCTATCAGGCGCCTGGGTGCAGGGTGTCAGCCTGCTTTCGTCTTCGTTTCCAGCATCGCAGCACGCATGCGCTGCGGCGTGAACGGCGCCCGCCGCAGGCGTACGCCCGTGGCATCAAAGACTGCATTTGAGATTGCAGCGGCAACGGGCGCAACGGCAGCCTCGCCGGCGCCGAGCGGACGCTGGTCCGGATGGTCGATCAGATCGATGGCAATGGCCGGAACCTCGGGGAAGGTCAGCAACCGGTAGCTGGCCCAGTCGGTCGACGTCACGCCGTCGCGGCCGTATGTGGTTTCTTCGTGCAGCGAACGGGAGATCGTTTGTATGATGCTTCCTTCCACCTGGGCGCGCACGTTGTCGGGATTGATGATCTGCCCGCAGTCGTGCGCACAGCTTGCCCGGACGACCTTTATGGCGCCCGTTGCGCGATCAACCTCGACGTCTACCGCCAGTCCGACCCACGTCTCTGTACCCTTGTAATGGGTCATGGCGATGCCGCGTCCCTTGCCGTCGCGCCGCGGCTTTGCGCGCGCGTCCCATCCATGCAGGGCAGCGGCCCGCTTCAGCACTTCGATCGTGCGCGGATTGGCCAGATGCGCAAGCCGGAACGCCACCGGATCCTGTTCCGCCAGCAGCGCCAGCTCGTCCATCACCGATTCGACCGCCATAAGGTTGCCGGCCTTGCCGGGCGCACGCAAAGGCGAAGCGCGCAGCGGAGTCTCCGTCATGTAGTGCAGGACAGTCTCCATATGGGGAATGTCGTACACCGGCGTCGCGCCGACGTGCAGCGAGCCCGGACTGATCCCTTCCTTCTGCGGCAACCCCGCCGTTTGCGCCGCGAGCAGGGGAACGAACGGCAGTTTCGATGTCGGCCTGGGAATCCACATCTGCGAACGCCAGGCTGCGATGCGTCCATGTCCGTCAAGCGCCGCGTCGATGGTCAGCGTCTGCGGCGGGCCTTTCGGATCGAGCGCAAGTTCGTCCGCGCGGGACCATTGCACGCGCACCGGCTTGCCGGTTGCGCGCGACAGCAAGGCTGCGTCCGCCGCTGCGTCCTCGTGGCCGTTGCGGCCGTAGCAGCCTGCGCCATCGAGATAGACGAGCCGGACCTTGTCGCCCGGCAGACCGAAAATCTGCGCCAGGGCGTGATGGTATTTGTGCGTGCCCTGCGAAGCGGTCCACACAGTCAGTCCGCCATCCCTGTAATCGGCAACAGCGCAGGACGGTCCAAGGGAGGCGTGCGATTGCATCGGCCAGTAAAAGTCGGCCGACACTTTCTTGGGCAAATCCGCGAACGTTGCGGCAAAGTCGCCCTTCTTGTCGACCGTCCGGTCCCTGTCGCGCGGACCGTCCTTGCGCAAATAGCTCTCGGCATCGTTGCTGGAGGTCGGGATGCCGCCGCCGGACCATTCCACCTTCAATTGGCGGGCCGCCTTTTCCGCATGCCATTCGCGGTCGGCGACGACGCCGAGGAAGTTTTTCACGCGCACCACGCGCGCCCCGGAAATGCCGGCGATCGAACTCTCGTCCACGTTGACGAGTTTCGCGCCCGGCCGCGGCGGGTGCAGCACACGGCCATGCAACATGCCCTCGACAGCAAAGTCATGCATCCAGACGAATCTGCCGGTAACTTTCGCTGGAAGGTCCGGACGGCGTATGGACTTGCCGGTGTATTTCCATTCCGAAGGTTTGCGTACGGGCGCCTTGGCGTCGAGCTCCAGATCGAAGCTCTTGCCGGCGATAAGCTCCGCGAATGAAACGCCCTTTCCGCCTGCGCGGGGACGCACTTCGCCATCGGCCGTGTCCAGCGTTTCGGCAGGCGCACCGAGCTTCTCCGCACCAAGTCGGATCAGATGCGCGCGCGCGGTCGATGCGGCCCGTCGGGTCTGCACCCCGCCGCGCATCATTCCGTTCGAGCCGGAGGTCGAGCCCTGATCCGGCGTCAGCGCGGTGTCTCCTTCCACGATCTTCACGCGTTCGAGCTGAATTCCGAGTTCGTCGGCGACGATCTGCGGCAACGCAATGCGATGCCCGGTGCCGAGGTCGACCTTGCCGGAATAGAGCGTTACGCTGCCGTCTGCGTTGATAACGAAATAGCTGTCGACCTGCTTGTTGCCGGTCTTGCGTGCCTTCTCGAGTGCGGCAACGCCTGTGCCGCGAGCCTGCGCCTGTCCGCGCATGGAGAAGGAGACCACGAGTGCGCCGGTTCCCAGCAGGAAGGCGCGGCGATTGAGCAAAGCATTCATGTTGGCCTCCCTCTTATGCCGTTGCGGCGCGCAGCACCGCCTTGACGATCCGGTCGTGCGTGCCGCACCGGCACAAGTTGGCCGCCAGCCCTTCGCGCACTTCCGCTTGCGAGGGCTTTGCGTTCTTCGCCAGCAGGGCCGCTGCTGACATCACCATGCCGTTGGTGCAATAGCCGCATTGAGCGGCCCGTTCCTCGACGAATGCGGCCTGCACCTTGTGCATCGCTTCGGGCGTGCCGAGGCCTTCGATGGTGACGATCTTGCCTTTCGCTGCGGAGACCGGAAGCTGGCAAGTCCGAACCGGCTCGCCGTCCATCAGGACCGTGCAGGCGCCGCATTGGCCGAGGCCGCAACCGTATTTCGCGCCGGTCAGCGCGAGATCGTTGCGCAGAACATAGAGCAGCGGTTCGTCGGAATCCGGTACATCTACGGAACGGTCCTTGCCGTTCACATTAAGCGAATATTTTGTCATGGGCGCCTCCTCCAATGGGCTTCATCCAAGCAAATTGCCCCGGCGGCGGCAACGCGGTTCTGGTTGTTTCACGGTAACTTTATCGTGCCATGACGTCCGAATGGTGAATTTTCCGGGGAACGAAACCCGGTCTGGGTAAAAATCCAATCGCATGTTGTGAAAATTATACTAATGGCATGACCGGCGTTCCTTCGCCGGCAGCATTCCGCAACCGAACTTGCCATCGGCGAAGAATGGACGCATGGAACCTTATGACTGGCGAAACGACGGGCGAAAAAGCCGGCTTCAGACGCGGCGCATTCTGGATGATCCTGACGGCAATGGCTTTTACGGCCATGCTGGTTTGCGTGCGGTTTCTTGCCGGCGAATATCATTCCGTGCAGGTCGTCTTCGTCCGTTCGCTGGTGGGACTTGTCTTTATCGTGCCGCCGCTTATGAGCGCCGGACTTGCCGGATTGAAAACGCAGCGGCTTCCCATGCACATGGCCCGGGCCGGCTTCTCGCTCGCCGCTATGGGTGTGTATTACTTTGCCGTACCGCACCTGCCTCTGGCCGATGCAACCACCTACACGTTCGCCATCCCGCTTTTCGTCGTGCTGGGCGCCGCTTTCGTCCTGAAGGAAAAGGTCGATGCGCCGCGCTGGATCGCCACCCTGGCCGGCTTTCTTGGCGTCGTGATTTTGCTTCGGCCGGGGCAGGGCGGCTTTTCGTTGGCGGTGGCGATGGTACTGCTCTCGGCGCTCTTCTACGCCGGGGCATGGGTGACCCTGAAATTTCTCACCAGTACGGAAAAGCCGTCCGTCATCATTGTCTACCAGAACGTCATGATTGTTCTGCTGGCGCTCGTGCCGACGCTCTTTCTCGGCAAGTGGCCCGACCTTCATGGAGCGCTGTTCCTGTTCGGAGTCGGCGTCTTCGGCACGATGGCGCATTTCTGTCAGGCCAAGGCCTTCGCTGCGGCGGACGCCAGCGCCATAACGCCGCTTGACTTCCTGCGCTTGCCGTTCGCCGTGTTCTACGCCTGGTTTTTCTTCTCCGAACCGACCGACGTGTGGACCTGGGCCGGAGCAATCGTCATCTTTTCCTCGACCTGGTACATCACCTGGCACGAGAGCCGCGCGAAGAAACGGAAAGCGGCTGCGGCGTCTTCCGGTTAGTGCGTACTGCCAGACCGCAACCGGGTCCGGACGAAACGCCACACGCTGTTCTTGATGCGGACAAGCGCCGGCGCGGGTTGCGGCTCGTCTGCGTGTGCATGTTCGACAGCCGCTCGGGCCGCGCAAACGTTCCGCAACACCGCTATCGCGATGTCGCCATCGGTAAAATAGCGGTCGCCGCCGCCGTTGCGGCCGTTCAATGTCGGACCGATACCCGAGATCGAATAGGTCTGCGCGATTGCTCCGGCACTGGAGAGTGCCCCGATAACCGCGCTCCGTTCGGCATCGATATCCGCGTCAATGTGGTGCGTTACCTGTAACGTATAGCGGCTGAACCCGACACTGCGATCGAAGGTTGCAGCGCCAATCCAAACCGGGCGATTTTCGCGGCCGCTGTCCAGGGCCTTCCAGAGACGGATATGGTGGCGGCGGTCCGCGCTCTTGCCCGCCCGCTTTTCGAAGGACAGGTCCTCGCGGCGTCCGAACAGCAGCAGCGGACTGACGGGCGCCGTCTCGTAGGCCTGATCGAACAGGACGCTGCCGACGATCTCGATTCCGGTTTTCAGGGTCACCGGATCGGCGGGCCGCCAGCCGGCCAAGGCGAATGCGCACAGGATCTCGATTCTGCTACCAACCAGACCCACATTGACGGGGTCGCCCGGTATACCGTCCGGCGTCCGTGTTGCCATGTCCATGCCCTCCAGCTTGCGCTGGTTTTCGTAGTGCCGCCAGGCAAGCGGCAAGACGAAATAGGCAAGAGCCAGCCAGCCGCAGGCGGCCGCCGCCGCCCAGAACGACAGCCGTCGCAATCGGCTTCGGCGGCCAGCAGCGCTGCGGCGCTCATTCGCCATCATTGATCCTCTGCCCGGGGTACAGACGCTCGGAAACGCCGCACCAGTGGCAATCTTACCACGCTTCCGCACGCCTGTTCCTTGACATCCAGCGCCCCATGGGCGAACGAACCGCTAACAAGATTTTCCGAGGAAACCATGGCCGAAGACGACAAGAAGCCCGCCAAAACGCCCGCGCCGGAAGGCCACGAACTCGGCGACCACACGCTGGGTGACGTCTACTTCCACGAGCACATCGGCGGCGAGGACCACGACCACGACGACTGGTTCGACGACGTCCCGCTGGAGGAAAATCCGCTCTGGATTCAGGACAACGTCCACCTCACAAGCGTCGGCATCGATATCGGCTCTTCCGGCACGCAGGTCATCTTCTCGCGCATTCACCTGCGCCGCCTCGCCGAAGACCTGACGAGCCGCTACTACGTCGTGTCGCGCGAGCAGCTTTACCTCTCGCCTGTCTCGCTCACGCCCTATGCCAGCGAAACCCGCATCGACGACGATAAACTTCGAGAAATCATCGGTGAGGCCTATGCCGGCGCGGGCATCGACAAGGCCGATGTGGACACGGGCGCGGTGATCCTCACCGGCGAAGCGCTGCGGCGCGAGAACGCCCAGGCGATATCGCAAATGCTGTCCGAGCAGAGCGGCGACCTCGTCTGCGCCACAGCCGGCCACCACATGGAATCGATGCTGGCCGCCTATGGCTCCGGCGCCGCGCAGGCTTCGATGGATCTTGGCAAGCGGGTGCTGAACATCGACATCGGCGGCGGCACGACCAAGCTCGGCCTGCTCGAAGGCGGCAAGGTTATCGCTACGGCAGCAGTGCATATCGGCGGACGGCTGCAGGTGACCGAAGACGGCGTCATCGTCCGCCTCGACCCGGCCGGCCGCACCCATGCCCGCCGGGCAGGCTTCGAATGGAAGCTCGGCGACACGATCAACCCGGACGATCTCGATATCGTCGCCGCCGGCATGGCGAAGACTTTGGTTGCAGCCCTGTCCGGCAAGGGCATGCCGGAAGATGCCGCGAAGCTCTATCTCACCGAGCCGCTGCCGGACCTCGAAGGCATCGCCGGCATGATGTTTTCCGGCGGCGTCGCCGAATATGTCTACAAGCGCGAGGACCGCGACTTCGGCGACATGGGCCGCCGTCTTGGACATGCGATTGCAAGAGAAATCGAGGCCGGCAGCTTTACATGGCCGTTGCTGCCCGCGCACGAATGCATTCGCGCTACGGCGCTGGGCGCGTCGGAATATTCCGTGCAGCTGTCCGGCAACACAAGTTTCATTTCCAAACCCGGCGCCCTGCTTCCGCGCCGCAATTTGCAGGTGCTGCAACCGCCCTACGAGAGCGAAGACGACATCGATGCAGAGGCGCTGGCGAAGGCAATCCACAACCACCGCGTCGCCTTCGACGCCGAGGGTCCGGATGCGGAAATCGCGCTTGCCCTGCGCTGGCGCGGCCCGCCCGCCTATGAGCGCATTCTCAACTTCGCCAAGGGCATCCGCGCTGGACTTGCCGACATGATCGAGGCCGGCAAGCCGATCTACGTCATGCTCGACGGCGACGTCGCGCAGACTCTCGGCGCCGTGCTGCGCGAGGATTGCGGCGTGGAAAGCGAAATACTCGTCATCGACGGCGTCATGCTGATGGACTTCGACTATATCGATCTCGGCAAGGTGCGCGTGCCGTCCTACACCGTGCCGGTCACCATCAAGTCGCTCGTCTTCTCCGAAGACCCGCGCGGCCCGCGCGCGATGGAACGCATCCATCACGTGGAAGACGAGCATCGCGGGCATGTGCACGGGCATTCCCACGGGCATGGACACGGACATTCGCATAGCCATTCTCATTCGGATGGGCACGGACATCATCACCACCATCATCATGGTGATGGACATGATCACACGCACGATCACGGGCCACGAACACATTCCCCGAAGAAAAACGATATGGACTAAGGGCTTGTGTCGGGCTGTGTTGCGCCAGGCATGATTTTCGTTAGAGATGCCTTGCGCGCTAAGCATGTTCCTCAATGCAGGCTGCTGAAATATTTATAGTTTGTTTGCCAAATGTTTTTACATGCTCGCCCGCTCGGACAGCCAGTGCTGGGGAAACAGGAAATGGTTACGTTTTCTTAGCTTCGGGATGATTTGATTTCGGGAAAAGCCTTCCAATTTGCACGAGATTGCTTGGAGAAGGCGAGGTTCCGAAATTGGATTTGCAATGCGTATAGCAATTCTGGCGATATTTGCTTCATTTCTTCTTTCAGGTTGCAACGAGAAAGAAGAGATTGCGGAGGTTTTACCGCATGGGGATCCCCGTGTAGAAATGCGTGTGGGGAACGTCGGATTGGAGGCCGGTCCAGAGATCGCTGTGACGGCGAACGTTTCCGCCCATTGGTTCCGTCATCTGGTTTCGGGATACGCGGGGCAGGCGGCTGTAGCGGCAGCGCCCGCTTCCATCTCCGCCATGACCGAATTCGACGGCTGCAATTTTCCCCGGCCCGAAGGGCAAGAGAGAATTGCAATCGTTTTTTCCGAACAAGTAACACAAAATATTCCCGTTCATTCTGTGCTTCCGGAAGACATCGCAGCAGGCTCAAATCGGTTCGTCAGTGAAACCTACATCAATGGAACGAAGGTCTACGGCAATTCAGAGCCGGCGAATGCGACCCAATACAAGCTTGCCGAAATCGTTGTTACTGATACTACCGGACCGCTGTATCTGGTTTTGGCAACGGGGGCCTTCCAAAAAGTCCTTTGGAATATTCATATCGGGAAGAATGTAAAATTGAGCAAGATTGCAGTAATTACAGAAACGGAAGCTGGTGTCGCCAATGTTCCTGCCAAAGTTCCTGTGTATGTATTGAAAGGGCGGCGGGTGAATTTTTGCCGGGCCGGCGCCGCTCGCCGTCCACAAGAAAGCTGGATACTTCGGAACCGGTCAAATTGCCGCCCTCCGAAGAATATCGCCCATGAGGTAGCAAACGCTCTGGATCTAACATACAGGTCTCGCCCTGCGCCACACGAATGGCGCACATCTCACGTGCTGGATATGCGCTACGTCGACTTTAGAAATTGGGTTCAGCGTAACTTCGAAGTCGACGTTGACAACGTACTTGTCGGCGCTTCTATAGCGAATAACTTTCTTGTCGGCCCTCCGGTGCAGGATCTGAGCGCCCGGATATCATACAAGCCGTATTGGCGGTCAAACGTGGTGTTCTCGGATCCGGACAATTTAGTTTTTAACGAAGGCAGCGCCGCGCAGACAGCCTCTTTGCTTGAAAGTCGGAAGAAAGCAATTTTACAAGGATTGACGGGTCGTCCGGCGAAGGTAACGATACCATCGCATCAATGCCTCAACAAATTTGGCGATGTGCCGTCCATTCGCGCCAGCACTTTCAGCCGGTATAGCAGTCAAAGATATTACCAAAAACGACGTGTCTATTACAATTACGCTCGTTAAATGGGCGCGTGAAAAGTTGCGTCCGTTTTCGAATGCGCTGGCCTCGATCGCGTACGAATGCATACAGTCGCACGCAAGGTGAACGATCCCGCTGCGACGGCGAGCAACGTACCTAGCGACACGAAATATGTACTACCGCATCGCGCGAGAAAAAAGCGCGGGGGAACTGCCCGCGCCTCTATCCGCTCCCGATGAGGATGCAGTTCTACCCTGCATTTTCCAGAATAATATGCCCGACAGCCGTGTTTGACGCGGGCAAGGTGTAGAAGCGGTATTTCTCTTCCACCTTCTCGTCCATCGCGGCGAGGGCGGCCAGACAGATCATCGTCACGATGGCGATGGGAGCGAACGCGGACGTTGAACCGGCGAAACGGCGTGGCGGCCGCATCCAGTGCCGATACTAGCCGTTTTGACGTTTGCGCAAGACGGCAACGCGTAAGCTGTCGAACATGTTTGTCGATCCTGCGACTTGTTTCGTTCTCGGCGACAAATTGCTGAACCTGCGCAAATGAGCACGAGCACGGCCTTTCCATCGATGAGCAGGCGGCAGGGACCGGCCGCGAGTTGTGGCTCCGGAAGCGGGAATGCTTTCGAATCAGCTATTAAGTGGGTATCTGTCCAGGCATTCAGCGCCATTGGGGTGCAATCGGGTTACGGCGTTGGCGTAGGGGCTGATATGCGGAAGGAGCGCATGTTCGACCACGCACCAGCGATTATATGACCGTCCTCGCTGTTCGACGTGCACAACTTGTTGTCCCCAGCGCCGGAGCTCTGACATGTCCGTCATCGCCTTCTCGGGTCTGCGCATCATGTGGCAACGCCAGTTGATCGCCAGACCCATGCGTCTCATAGTTGTCGGTTACTTGACATACGTTCTCGTTGGCAGCCTGTTGCTGAGTTTGCCGGCCGCGCAAAAGACACCGGTTCCGTTGCTTGACAATTTCTTCATTAGCACGTCGGCTGTCTCCACTACCGGGCTGGTCACTGTTGATCCCGGCGGCAGTTACACCGTATTCGGACAGTTCATTATTCTGGGGCTTATTCAGTTCGGCGGCCTGGGCTACATGACTATTGGCTCGATAGCTTTGATGGCTATCGGGCACCAGTTGTCGGATACGCGCCGTTCTGTCGGGCGTACCGCTTTTGGCCTTCCGGTCGAAACGGATGTTCCTCGCTTTATCCGCTATCTCATTGTCTACACGCTGGCCGTCGAAGTGGTCGGAGCGATGCTGCTGTGGCCGCATTTCCAGGCTGCGGGAATCGATAACGCGTTGTGGAGTGCGGTTTTTCACTCGGTATCGGCCTTTTGCACCGCGGGTTTTTCGCTCAACGCAGACAGCTTCACTCGCTTCGCCGGAAACAGCTCCGTGCTCGCGATCATTTCGATCCTCAGCATTCTGGGTGCAATTGGATTTTTTGTTGTCGCGGATGTCTGGCGCCGAATTTTTCTCGACGGAAAAGCCCTCTCGCTGACATCGCTGCTTGTATTGCCGGTAACGTTCGGCGCATTGCTGATGGGTACAGCGACATTCCTGTATTTCGAACCGGCCATTGCTGCGTTGCCAATCGACCAGCAGGTGGGCAATGCGTTCTTTCAATCGATGACTGCTGCGACGACGGTCGGCTTCAACACCGTCGACACGGCCAAATATGTGCCGGCGGCGATGATATTTTCATACATAATCATGCTGATAGGTGCTTCGCCCGCCGGAACAGGCGGTGGACTGAAGACAACGACGATCGGCATCATGGCGGCCGCGTGTGTGGCGGCGATCCGGGGCAAGGCCGACGTCGTCATTCACGGACGGCGAATCCCAGCCCTTCGTTTGGTTCAGGCACTCGCGCTTGCATTGATGTGGGCGGGCTGCCTGGCGTTGGCGATGTTTATCCTTGCACTGAACGAAAAGCAGGCGTTCGATATTCTCTTGTTTGAATCCATATCGGCCATGGCGACGGTCGGGCTTTCCATGGGCGCCACCGCAGAACTTACTGCAGCGGGCAAGGTCGTAATAATAGCGTTGATGTTTATAGGGCGGGTAGGCGTAATCGCCTTCTTTATCGCGTTTGCCAGGGGCGCTAACGTGAATGAAAACAACGCGAAGGAACAGGATGTGCTACTGTAGACGCTATGCCATGTCTGCGGATGGGTGCGGCAATTGTATCGCCGCACCGCAATGTGCCTTCCACGGGCCTGCTACCCTGCATTTTCCAGAATAATATGCCCGACAGCCGTATTCGACGCCGGCACGGTGTAGAAGCGGTATTTCTCTTCCACCTTCTCGTCCATTGCGCCGCGCGCGACGAGCCACATCACCATTTCGATGCCCTCGGCGCCTGCCTCGCGCATGAATTCGATGTGCTTCAGGTTCAGCGCATGGGAAGCATCGCCCGCGAGCGAGTCGAGGAAGGCCTTGTCGAAGTCCGAATTGATCAGGCCGGCGCGCGGGCCGGAGATCTGGTGCGACATGCCGCCTGTGCCCATGATCAGCACGCGCAGGTCTTCCGGATAGCTTTCCACCGCCTTGCGGATAGCCTTTCCGAGATTGTAGCAGCGCTTGCCGGACGGTGGCGGGTAGAGAACGACATTCACCGCCAGCGGGATCACCTTCACCGGCCATTCCTTGGGCGAACCGAACATCAGGTTCAGCGGCACGGTCAGGCCGTGATCGACTTCCATCTTGTTGACGACGGTAAGATCGAAATCGTCCTGAATGACCGACTGGGCGATGTGCGCGGCGAGGTCAGGATGGCCCTTGACGACCGGTACCGGACGCGGACCCCAGCCTTCGTCGGCGGGAATGAATTCGTCGGCGCAACCCAGCGCAAAGGTCGGGACGAAGTCCATCGAGAAGGCCGTCGCATGGTCGTTGAATACGACGATGGCGACATCCGGCTTCAGTTCTTCGATGAGCTGCTTTGATTTTTCAAAGCCCGAGAAGACGCGAGTCCAGTAGGGCTCGCCCGTCTTGCCCAGATCGATCGCCGCGCCGATAGCCGGCACATGCGAGCAGCAGGCGCATCCGACAATTTTAGCCATTGGATTTTTCCTTGTTTTCCCATTCCGACGTGTAACGGTTGCCATTCGGGGAACGGCCCCCGGCAAGCATCATGTCGGCATATTGCTGTTGCGTGCTGCCGGTCATCAGCGCGGCGACCTGCTGAAAGGAAAGCCCGTCCGTCGCGCCGAGTTTGGCGGTGAAGTAGATGTTGCCGCCCAGTTCCAGCATGCGGTTCCACTGCCGCTTGAGGATGGCTTCTGTCTGTTCCGGTGTCAGCTTGAACTGCTTGAGGTATTCGGCCTCGTTGGCCTTGAACGCCTCGCGGTTCGGCGCCTTCAGCAGCGTCATGCAGAAATCGTTGATCCCGTACCCCCTGCGCGAGCGCTCGGCGTCGAACACAAAGGTGCCGGGAATATCGTCGTATTCCTTGGGTTGTCTGGACATATCGTTCCCCTGTTCCTCCCGGGAAATCCGGCTGGTTCATACCTAGAGCGTCTGTTGGGTGATGGAAACTCCAAAACCCGCGAGCGGCGGATGTGTTACGTTCGCGAGGCGGATAACGGAGCGCGCTCCGCCGCCAGCGAGGGCTGCTTATGCCTGCGACAAAATTGCCCGTTCATGACCATGGTCAAAAAGTCGCACACTATTCGGCGCCCGTTCGCGCCCAGGGCCGGGGCGCGAGCCGGATTACTCGGTTTCGAGCAGTTTTGCATAGGTAAGCGGGCGTGGCGGACGCAGATGCCCGAGCGCACGAATATCTTGAATCCATTGGGCATACGGGCTCGAACGGGACATGCTGCCGCCGCCGATAGCGTGACTGAGGGCGCCGAGCGCCCGTTCTGCGAGATCTGCGATTGCAAGCTTGCCGTGCAATATTGCGGTTCCGGCTTGCGCAGTCCCGAGGGCCGCCTCCATGCCCGCCAAGGCCTGCCCGGCCAGCCAGGCGGCGTTGAGCCCTTCGACGAACTTCGTTTCCTCGAAGCCTGAAAGCTTGTCCGCGCGCCGTTTCAGCACAGTCCGCGCCTCGGCGCTGGCTGCGTCGAGAATGCCGAGGAACACCGACGAGAAAAGATATCCGACGATCGTCGAGTTTTGCGGCAGGCGCTGGACGCCGGCGCCGAGAAGTCCGTGCCGCGTGACGGGCGCATCGTCGAAGCGGAACGCATGGCTCTGGGTGGCGGCCATCCCGGCGCCGTCCCATGCGCGCACCATCCTGACGCCGCGCGAACCGTCCCACGGCACGCCGCGGCAATCGAGCAGGAAAATTTCCGGCAGGTCCTCGCCTTCGGGCCGTGCCGTGGTCATCATGAACGAGGTCACGCCAGACCCGCTCCCCATGTATTTGTCGCCGCTCATCAGGAAAGCGTGCGATCCGCTGGAGCCCGGTACAGGCCGCGCCGTTGCCAGGGTGGCGAGAAAATCGCCGCCGGCTCCTGGCTCGGAGGATATTGTGCCGAACCACGCCCCCGCGCGCACGTGCCCGAAAATCTCCGCGCGCTGTTCCTGCCAGCCCGGAGGCGCTTCGGCTGCATCGTTGATCCAGTTCAGCAGCACGGTCGGATGCATCGCCGTTACGAGCGCCAGCGATGGATCGGCCGTCGCGAGTTTGCGCAACAACGCCGCGACATTTGCCCATGGCCGGCCAGCGGGATCCCACAATCCGCCGTGGCTGACGGGGACGCCGGTCAGCGTCATGCCTGCCTCCGCCAGGGCGGCGAAGTCGGCCTTCTCAAGCCCCTGCCGCGCCATGCGTTCGCTCCGCTGCGGCGCCCATTCGGCGGCAAGCCTGTCGATGTTCCGTTCCAGCGTTTGAAAATCCATGCGTTTCCCGTATCCCCTGTGCGGCAGTATTCGTTATTGTTCCGGCCGGTCCGGCATGGAACACTCGCGGCTGCACGTTCGGCCAAAAAACAGAAAAATGCGAGGAAATGCAATGTCAGGAGGCAAACGCCAGATCAGGCTTGGAATGTTCTTGCGCCCGGCTGCCCATCATATCGCCGGGTGGCGGCATCCTGACGCTTGGGCCGATGGCGGTCTGAATTTTTCCCGCTACGTCGAAATGGCGCAGATCGCCGAACGCGGTCTCTTCGACATGATGTTCTCCGCCGATGCCCTGACGGCGGACCGCTACGATCCCGATTCCCTGTCGCGCACGTCCTATGTCGCCTGGATCGATCCGATGTCGCTGCTGACGGCGCTGGCCCCGGTGACGAAGAACATCGGCCTCGTCTGCACGGCGACGACCACTTATGACGAGCCGTTCCACATCGCCCGCAAGTTCGCTTCGCTGGATCTCATCAGCGGCGGCCGGGCAGGGTGGAACCTCGTGACGTCCGCCAACGCCAATGAGGCGCTGAACTTCGGCCGCGAGGACCACTTGCCCAAGGCGGTGCGGTACCGGCGCGCTCGCGAATTCGTCGATGTCGTGCGCGGTTTGTGGGATAGCTGGGACGACGACGCCTTCGTTTTCGACAAGCAGGACGGGCGTTTTTTCCGGCCCGGTTCGGTGCACAACCTCGATCACGCGGGCGAATTCTTCAGGGTGCGGGGACCGCTCAACGTGGCGCGCTCGCCGCAGGGCCAGCCTGTCGTGGTGCAGGCTGGCGCGTCCGACGATGGCCGTCAGCTTGCGGCGGAGACGGCGGAAGTCGTGTTCACGGCGCACCAGACGATCGATACGGCCCGCGCGTTCTATGCCGACGTGAAAGCGCGCATGGCGTCCTGCAACCGCGACCCGGCGCACTGCAAGATCATGCCGGGTCTTGGCGTTGTCGTCGGCCGCACGCGGCAGGAGGCGCAAGACAAGCATGAGCAATTGCAGGATCTCATTCATCCCGATGTCGGCATCGCCATGCTGTCGAAATATATCGCCTGGGACCTGCGCGGCATGGATCCGGACGGGCCGGTTCCCGTCGTGCCGCAGGATCGCGGCGCGCCGACCCGCTCGGCCCTTCTCAGCGAAACCGCGCGCGCGGAGGGGCTGACCATCCGCCAGCTCTACAAGCGTATCGCCGGCACGCGCGGGCATTTTCAGGTTATCGGTTCGCCTGCAGACGTTGCGGACATGATGGAGGACTGGATGAACGGGGCCGCCGACGGCTTCAATGTCATTCCGCCGTTCTTCCCCAATTCGCTGGTGGATTTTGTCGATCTTGTCGTGCCGGAATTGCAGCGCCGTGGCCTGTTCCGCACGGCTTACGAAGGCAAGACCCTGCGCGAAAACCTCGGTCTGCCGCGTCCCGCCAGCCGTCATGCGGCGGAGGCCAGCAAAGCCGCCGAATAATTGCCTTGCAACAGTGTCGCGAATAAGCCCAAACTGGGTAACAACAACAGCGCCGAGGGAGGATCATTCATGAAAATCGCAGTGCGTGCAGGGCTCCTTTCGGCTGCATTTGGCGCGGCCATTGCCGCGACGCCGGCAGCAGCCGATCCGGTAAAGGATTTCTATGCCGGTCCGGGAAACAAGATGCAGTTCGTCATCCGCTCGACGCCGGGCGGCGGCTACGATCTGCTGACGCGGTTGCTGGCCCGTCATCTCGGGCGGTTCATCCCCGGCAATCCGAACCTGACACCAGTGAACATGCCCGGCGGCGGCGGCATCGTTGCAGCGAACTACCTGTATCTCGTCGCGCCGAAAGACGGCACGGTTCTGGAGATCATCAGCCAGGGCCTTCCGGTCGATCAGGCGCTCGGCCTGTCGCCACAGCTGAAGGCCGACATGAAAAAGCTGAACTGGATCGCCAGCGTGGTGAATTCCAACCAGCTTCTCGTCACCTGGAACACGTCCAAGACAAAAACGCTGGACGATGCGAAAAATCGCGTCACCACGATAGGCTCTACCGGCGCGGGCTCGGTATCGGTTCAATTGCCGGCGCTGTACAACAATGTCCTGGGTACGAAGTTCAAAATCATCTTCGGCTATCGCGGCGGCCACGCCATCGATCTGGCGATGGAGCGCGGCGAGGTCGAGGGCCGCGGCACCAATCCCTTTACGGACTGGATGGCGGCCAAACCCACGTGGATTCCAGAAAAGAAAATCATACCAATCATTCAGGTCGGCCTGAAGAAAGAAGAGGCGCTGCCGGACGTGCCGCTCCTGCTCGATCAGAAAGTGTCGCCGGAACACAAACCGGTGGTCGAATTCATGTCCAAGGCCGCCACCCTCGGCCGTCCGCTGGCGACGACGCCAGGCGTCCCGAAGGAGCGCGTCGAGGCGCTGCGCAAAGCGTTTTTCGCAATGATCAAGGACCCGAAATTCATTGAGGATGCGAGAAAGTCGAACTCCACGATCCGGCCGCAAACAGGACCCGAACTCGCAGCGCTGGTGGCGAGCATCATCGACACGCCGGACGACGTGAAGCAGCGCGTCAAGGATGTCCTGCGCCCCAAGGATGCGGATGCGCAGAAAGTCGCCGGCGGGGGCAAGAAGAAAAAGTGATGATTCGCCGGCTCATCCCGCCGGCAGCGGCTCGCGCAAGCGCACCGGGTCGCTGCCGTCCCAGCCGACGGATGCGTGATAGAATTTCGTGAAATTCGCCTCCGACGCCGGCGTCATCTGGATGACTTCCACCATCGCAGGCAGAACCGCCAGCGTGTCGAAATAGCCGACCTTGGCTCCGCCGGTTACTTCGGCCTCGTAGACCAGTTCGTAGCCGGCATCGCGGTATTTCGCGCACCCCAGCCGGTAATCGTTCACCGCATAGCCGAAGTGATGCAGCCCGTAGCCGCGCTGCTTCACAACGTCCATGTATACGGACGGAACGTCGTTGAGCTGCTGGATCAGCTCATACTGCATCGAGCCGCAATACCCCATCGCAATGGCGAGTTCGACCTCCGTCGGTTGTCCGCGATAGGTCTGCACTGCAAATCGCCCGCGTTCGCGCAAGAACCACGGACCGATGCCCAGATGACGCGTCAACGTGTCCATCTCCTTGCGGATGTCTTCAACTACAAAGGCAGTCTGGATGATTCCGTCCAGCGGTTGTCCGAAATTGAGGATTGGCATTGGCTCTGGCTCTGTGATGTATCTTCTGGCGAAAGCCTAACACGTCTACGCTTGCGGCGCTGATCCGCCCGGAAAGGGTTCAATCCCGCGTAGAATACGTTAGGATTTCATATCTTTCCCAGGAGCCGTCTGCCGGCTCTGTCCCGCTTGGCCCGGGAATGCTATGGACACTGCATGACAAACCGCTACCAGACCACGACACACAACATCCGTGTCAGCGTTGAGCCCGAATATCTGGAGGATCGCTCCAAGCCGGAGCGTAGCCAGTATTTCTGGGCCTATCACATCGAAATCGTCAATTTGGGCGACGAAGAGGCGCAACTCACGCACCGCCACTGGAAGATTACAGACGCTAACGGCCGCCGCGAGGAAGTGAACGGGCCGGGGGTTGTTGGCGAACAGCCGGTGCTCGGGCCGGGCGACGCATTCGAATATACTTCCGGATGCCCTCTGACGACGCCTTCGGGAATCATGGCAGGCAGTTACCGCTTCGTCACCGACACGGGCCAGACATTCGAAGTCGAAATTCCGGCATTCTCCCTCGATAGTCCGCACGTGCGACGGACGGTCAACTGACCAATAGCGATGAGCGGCCAGGACGCGGCGTTACATGGTTTCAGACAAGACGGCTCCCGCATCGCAAGACAGGCTCGAAGCCTGTGTGGATCTGCTCGGCAAGCTTGTATCGTTCGATACCGAAAGTTCTAAATCGAACTGGCCCATTGTCCGCTGTATCGAGGATTATTTGCGGGCGCGCGGGGTGCCCTTCGTTACTGTGCCGAATGCTGCGGGCGACAAGGCCGCCGTCTTCGCCACCATAGGACCCATGCGCGACGGCGGCGTGGTTCTGTCTGGACACACCGACGTCGTACCGGTGGAGGGCCAGGCCTGGACCTCCGATCCGTTCACGATGCGCCGCGCAGGCTCGCGCCTCTATGGCCGCGGCACCACCGACATGAAAGGCTTCGATGCGGTCTGCCTTGGCATGGTCGACGAATTTCTGCAGGCGGACCTCGCGGTCCCCATCCACATTCTTCTGTCCTACGACGAAGAAACGACCTGCATGGGCCCGCTCGATACGATCGCCCGGTTCGGCAGGGATTTGCCGAAGCCGGCCAGTGTCATCGTCGGCGAGCCGACGCTGATGCATGTCGCCGATGCGCACAAGGCGATAGCGACCTACCACACCACTGTTTATGGGCTGGAAGCCCATTCGTCCAAACCGCACCTCGGCGCCAATGCCATTGAGGGCGCAGCCGCGCTGGTTTCGGAATTGTACCGTATCGCCGACGAATTTGCGTCCGCTGCCGATCCTGCGGTCAGGTTCGATCCACCTTTTGCAACAATCGGAGTCGGCACAATTCATGGCGGCACCGCCCGGAACATCCTGGCAAAGGAATGCTCCTTTCACTGGGAATTCCGTTCGCTGCCGGGAATGCCGCAGAACCTGGTTCTGCAATGGCTCGAGACGTTTGCGGAGGCAAAGGTCTTGCCCCGCCTGCGCCGTCACGCCCCCGAAGCCAGGATCGAAACGATTGTCGAGGTGGAAGTGCCGGGCCTTGCGCCGGATCCGGGCTCGCCGGCGGAAAGTCTGGCGCTGAAGCTGACGCGTTCGAACCAGACGATAGCGGTGGCCTACGCCACCGAAGCCGGACAATTCCAGAAGGGCGGTGTGCCCGCTGTCGTGTGCGGACCCGGCTCCATCGATCAGGCGCACCAGCCGGACGAATTCATCGAAATCGCCGAGCTGGAGGGGTGCATCGGCTTCATGCGACGGCTTGCCGCCGAACTGGGCGCTGGCGGCGCACGTTAGGCGAATTTCAGGCTGCGCGACAATTTTGACCGCCGATTCGAGCAATCCGGGCTGTATCGGGCCGGCAAAATGCCTATATTGGTAACACAAGAGATATTGGCAGCGAAAATTCGGAAAGCATCCGGTGGCGCAGAGTCCGGACACAATTGAGGCGAAAAAGCCTGTAGCCGCGCAGAACCCGGCCGCAGCGGGGATCGCATCGTCCGGGTACGGCGAGGCGGACTATGCAAAAGCCTCGCGCCTGACATTGTGGCTGATAGGCGCGGGCTTTTTCATGATGTTCGCCGCATCGCTGCTGATGTGGTTTCGCTTTGGGCCGACGATGTTCGTCGACCTCGCGACAGCCGTGGCGAATTGCTTTTGAATTTGAAGGACATTCTATGACCCCCGCGCAGAAGCGCCTGATCGCCCCCATCGTCAGTTTCGGGCTCGGCCTCATGCTGCTGATCGCCGCCGCCTGGGTCACGTTCATGGATCAGGGCAAGACCGTGCCGACGGTGAAAATTGGCGGCGCCTTCGCGCTGGAAGACCATAACGGCAAGCTTGTTTCCAACAAGGATTTTGCCGGTCGGCCCTATCTCGTCTTCTTCGGCTTTACGAATTGTCCCGACGTCTGTCCGACGACGCTGTTCGAGGTTTCCGAGATTTTTCGCAAACTGGGACCGGACAAGAAAATCCGCGCGCTGTTTGTAACGGTCGATCCCGAGCGCGACACGGCCGTCAAGCTCAAGGACTACCTTTCCAGCTTCGACAAGCGCATAGTCGGGCTTACCGGGTCGCGTGCGGCCATCGATCAGGCAATCAAGACGTTCCGTGTGTATGCCCGTAAAGTTCCGGGCAAGGACGGGGAATATACGATGGATCACTCGGCAGTCGTTTATCTGATGGACCGGCGTGGCCAGTTTGCGAATGCTTTCAATACCAAACAGCCTCCGGAGAAGGCGGCGGCGGAATTGCAGCGATATTTGTAGGCGCCGCGCTTCTGCGCCCGTTGTCTAGTAAAATCCAATTGGAAAATACTTGAGATACAACTCGGAATAGATCCCTTTTTCGGCCAGTTGCGCTAGAGCCCAGTCGATGGCCCGCCGCAGGGCCGGGTTTTTCTTGTTGACCGCGATGCCCACGCCTTCCCCGAAGTAAGCGCTCTCCGTGTAAGGTCCGCCGGCAAACGTGCAGCACTCGCCGTCCGCGCTGTTGAGCCAGATCGCCAGAGTAACGCCATCGCCGAACAGGATGTCGATTTTTCTCTCCTTCAGCGCGCGCAGAAGCGAGGGCAGATCCGCATAGGGCTGCAATGCGGCGGCGGGAAAAAACTTCGCCAGAAATGCCGCATGGGCCGTTTTTTCCACGACCCCGATTGTCGTATTCTTCAATCCCGCCGCATCGAACGATTTTGGTTCCTGTCCTTTCAAAGCCGCGAAACGCGCCGGCGTCCGGTAATAGGGATGGGTGAACAAGAGCTTCTCGCGCGCCTTGGCGGTGATGGCCATAGAGGCTGCGGCAGCGTCGGCTTCGCCCTTTTCGATTGCCGATGCGATCGTGTCGAAACGCCGTCTCTGCACCGTGCAGGTCACCTCCAGTTCCTTGCAGATGGCCCGGGCCAGATCGACATTGAAACCTGACAGCGTCCCTTCCGGCGTCGTAAAACCGAAGGGGGGATATTCGTCGTCGGTAATGAAACGGATGACCTGCAGAAAGGATGTATCGGGCTTTTCGACGCGCCGCTGCGGATCCCAGAAATTCGGCACCCCGGGGGCCGGCGGCATTTGCGCCCGGACCGGAGCGATGCACCAGATCATAAGCGCAAGCGCGGCAAAAATACCCCGCCGGATCGCGCCCTTGCCTTGACAATAAGAAACGGCCAAGTCAAAACCTTTCAGTCTAGTTAATGGCGTAGCATCGGTGCGTTCGTGTCCTTGTGGTTCTCCGAGCATGGCGGGAAGCCGTCCCGCAGTCCTATTGCGCCTTCGCCGGTTGCGCAAACGGCAATTGCGCGCCAGGCGCCTGCGGCCCACGCCCTGCGCGCGCGCCAGCAGTACCAACTGCCGGAAGCGATCGCTTTTCTCGCATCCTATGGCGTCGCGCCCGGCGTGCTGCTGGAAGCGGTCGCGCGGGCGGCGGCAGACGGCGTAAGGGCGGAGGCAGCGTTACTGGCCGGCGGCGGTGTCAGCGCCGGATTTTATTACCGGGCGCTTGCGCGTCATCTCGGGCTGCCGTTTATCGACGGCGCTGCTGCGCTGGCGCCCGGCGCCGGCTTTCCGGTTTCTCTCACAGCCGGATTCGCGCCACTGGACAATGACAGTGAACCCGGTCCTGCATGGTTGTTTGCGCCGGCGGGCAAGCGGCTGGACGAATTGCTGCAGCTCAAGCGCCGCGGGACCCTGCCGCGCGACCGTTTCGCCATCGCGGCGCCGGAGCATCTGCGCGATCTTGTCTTTGAGCGGGGCGGAGCGGGTATTGCCGATGCCTCCGCAAACATGGTGGCCAACTGGCGACCCGACCTGTCGGCGAAACATCCGGCCACCGCGGCCCAGAAACTGGCGCTTCTGTTCCTGTTCGGTCTGTTCGGGTTCGGCGTCATTGCGGGCGGGAATCTGTGGCTGGCAATATCGCTGCTGTCGGGATTCGTTCTTTCGGGCGCCATCGTCGTGCGGTTGTTTGCTGCGGCCGGAAGCTGCGATGCGTCGGCTTTCGTACCGGCTCCCCCAATCGCCGACCGCGATCTGCCCGTCTTTACGATTGTTGTTGCGCTCTACAAGGAAGTTGCGGTGGCGGCCTCGCTGGCCGCGGCTCTTGGCAGGCTGGATTATCCGCATGCCAAACTCGATATCATCTTCGTGGTCGAAGCGGACGACGACGAGACACGGGCCGCTTTCCTGGCGCTAAAACTTCCGGCGCGTTTTCAGATTCTCACCGCGCCGGACGGAAAACCGCGGACAAAGCCCCGCGCACTGAATGTCGCGCTGCCGCTGGCGCGCGGCGAATACATCTGCGTTTACGACGCCGAAGACCTGCCCGAGCCCGGACAGTTACGCGAGGCGGCGGCCCTCTTCGCGCAACAGGGCGAAAGCGTCGCCTGCGTGCAGGGCAGGCTGGCCATCGACAATCATGGCGATAGCTGGCTGACACGGATGTTTGCGCTGGAATACGCCGCCTTGTTCGACGTCGTGAATCCCGGCCTTGCCTGGCTCGGCATGCCGATCCCGCTCGGCGGTACCTCGAACCATTTCCGCGGCATTCGGCAGCAACGGCACCAAGCCTGATTGCTCGCCCGATGCCTCCGGAAACGAGGTTCGGTAAATGATTGCGATAGTGATAGCGCTTTGGGTGAGCTTAAGTGGCCACGTTTTGGGGGCCGCAGACTCGGATGTCCACAGACTCGATCATACGCATGAGGTTCGTGCCTCCGGGGATAGGTATGGGGACCTGGCCGCCATACGTTATCTTCGCACAAAAGTTAGTTTCGCGCGTCTCTTCGCTGACCACAGTTTGGTATCGAACAGCCGCGAATATGTAGCAAACGGCAGTTCCATTTTTCAAGGCATCAAATTGAGTATCTGGGAGCGGCCTCTTTACAGAGCGCGATTCGCCGGGGCCAATGTGATGAAATTCCGGCTCTCCAATCTCATACCAATTTGGGGTGAATGTAGGTATTGGGTCGGTCGGCCTTGCCAATCGCATGGTAGTATACAAAACGCAATCTATTGCAGGCGACTTCCCAGAGTTCTTCCATTGAAGATGGATATGGCCAATACCTCTAGTGTGCTGGGAACCCGTATATTCGGCATCGTTGTAGAGTACCCACGCTCGCTCCATCCCGAGCATGGCGATTGCGGCGCTGGTAGTGTCTTCGGCCTGTTTGAGCATACCCTTGGTGTAATCGGCGGCTCGTTTGGTGTGGTACAAGGTGAAGGCAACGAAAATCACGCCTACACAAGTTACGAGAAGCATCCAAAGCGCCCAAAAGGACATTTCCTTCTGGGCTTTCAAGTCTTGCTCTTCGCGGGAGTTCTTCTGGGCGGCTTCTATTATCTTAACCGCGCAATTTATCTGCGCTTCAACGGTGCTATTTCCAACGAAACATTCTTTCTTTATTTGTGCGCTGGCATTTGCGGATTGTTCGGCGGTCTTTATTTCTTCGCGGACCTGTATGCTTCCATGCTTTGAGCCGGCGTTCCAAACCGTGACCAGAGAACCAAGGCCAATGATTATCGCAATAACTGCAAGTTGCTTACCCCCAATGCGCTCAGACATTGCAGCAAAAACCCGGCTGTAAACTTCCCCCGGCTGACCTTATTCCGAAGGTTCCGTTCGTCCTCAGTAACGCCGATTTCCGCGAGCTTCGCAACAAGCTGCTGATAGGTCACGTTCTGCCGGGCCATTTCGGCCCGTAGCAGGCCACGCGCTTTCGCTTCCCAATCTGTCCGTTCGGGCATGTCATTTTCTCCAGAATATTTGTCATCATATATGATGCAAAAGCTCTTGACAAGATGACGTTTTATCATCATATTCAGCGCATAAGCACTGGAAATGATGACAAATGGCCCAACACTTTCTTCTCTCTCGCGCCGCTCGCACTCTGAGCCTCAAGTCCATCTACAAGATGGGCGAGGAAAAGGCTTACGCGCGGTTCTGCGAAATCCGTTGGGCGGACAACGAAGGCCAGCCCTATTGCCCGCGCTGTGGCTGTGTGAAGGCTTACAGCATCACCACGCGCCGCAAGTTCAAGTGCGCTGGCTGCTATCACCAATATTCGGTGACGGCGGGGACGATCTTTGCCAGCCGCAAGCTGTCGTTCATGGACATTCTGGCCGCGATCTGCATTTTCGCGAACTGCGCCAAGGGCATGTCCGCGTTGCAGTTTTCCCGCGATCTGGACGTGCAATACAAGACCGCCTACGTGCTGGCTCACAAGCTGCGGGAAGCAATGACCACAGACCGCCCGGCGGAACCGCTGGACGGCATCGTTGAAGTGGACGGCATGTATAACGGCGGTCATATCCGCCCGGCCAACTTCAAAGAGGACCGCGTTGACCGCCGCAAGGCCGAATACCAGACCGGCACCCGCCGCGTGGTTGTAGCCTTCCGCCAGCGCAAGGGCCGTACCCTGCCGTTCGTCTGCCATGCGGAAGCCGAAGGCGTCGAACTGGCCAAAATCCACGTCAGCCGCAATGCCGTGATGAACGCGGATGAAGCCTCACATTGGGATCGCCTGCACGAAGGCTGGCCGGTCGAACGGATCAACCACAGCGAAAGCTATGCAAACGGCGAAATCTGCACGAACCAAGTGGAAAGCTATTTCTCTCGCCTGCGTCGCATGATCCGTGGCCAGCACCACCACGTCAGCCCTAAGTATCTGGCGCAATACGCCAACCACGCCGCATGGCTTGAGGATCACCGCCGCATGTCGAACGGCGCGCTTGTCGAGCGTATTGTTTTGCTTGGCCTTGCCGCTCCGGTCAGTCGTCAGTGGAAGGGGTATTGGCAGCGTCAAGCCCCAATGAATTGATTGACAAAAATTGATAGCGGCGTTATCAAGCCTACGTGCCCGTATGGCGGAATTGGTAGACGCAGCGGTCTAGAAAACCGAAGTCCTCTCCGGGGCGTGCCGGTTCGAATCCGGCTACGGGCACCACCATCGCAACCAAACGAAAGCAAAATCAATGGCGAACGCGAGAGACCAGATGAAAATGTTAGAGACTGAGCTTGCGCGTGTTCGGGGAGAAATCGAGAAATTGCGCGTTGAAGAAGCGCTATTGGTAAAAATGCTTGGCAAAATGTCAGGCACCCCCGAGCCCGCGAAACAAAGGAACCGATCCCCGAGTGTTAAACCGGTGGTCTTGGATATCATGCGAGAAGCTGGAAAGTCCGGGGCGACCACATCCGAAGTAGACCAACTTGTTAGAGAAAAAGTCCCTAGCGTTGCTAAAGACACAGTTGGCTCGATTTTGTCGAGGTTAAAGGCGGACGGAGCGCTCGTTTACATCGGCGAAAGGTACTACGAAAAGCAGTTCGCCCCCATGGAGCCACAAAACCCTTTTGACAGACAGTTACGTGCGGTCGGTTGATCGCTTTCACAATGTAAAAACGCCGGGACATGGTCCCGGCGTTTTCATTTGGAAATGATCGAAGCCTCTCCGGGGCGTATTCCATCGCTTCCAAAAACCAATCTAACACCAATATTACATCGAATCACGTCAATCCTGTTTATCGGAATGCTTCCAAAGAATTGCAATTCCATTGATACGGGCAGTTGTCAGTCTTGATAGGAATTCCAGTTTAATAAAAAATTGGAATTCCAATTCCTTTTCCACGCCTACCCACCTGCGTGCCAAACCATATTCCCCGCCTGATCCTGCGCAGCCGCCACAAGCCCTCGCTGTTTCGCCACCCGCATAGCTTTCGACACCCGTTTCACCACTTCCGTCAGCAAGCGCCGGTCGCGTGGGTCTTGCTCATTGACCGCCAGAATGCCCCTTGCCAATTCCCGGCTGGTCATAGGCCCCTCAGCGTCCCGCAGGAGCGCGAAGCAGGCCCCGGTAAGCTCTCCCGGCCCAAAGAGGATGTTCTGTTTCTGGCGGGGCATTTCCGCGTCCAGGTTCCCTGTATATCCGAGGGTCGAAAGAACCCGGTCTATGGCCTGCACATCGTTTCTGATTTGCGCCTGCCGGTCCCGGAGCCTCTCAGCTTCATTGAACAGGTCAGCCCGCTTCGTCAGCAGGCCGGTTATCGTATGCTCGAATGTCTGTGTGCGAGCGCGGGTTATTGTGTCTTTCATGCCCGGAAATATCGCTAAATCTGGCGTATCGTGCTATTTTTGATTTGGTGCTTTTGCTGCCGAATGCCGCATTTCCGAACGAAGGTCCTGCGCGAATTGCGCGGCTGGGACGCGTGGAACGTGACCGAGGATATCGATCTTGGCCTGCGGCTCGCCCGCTTTGGCTACCGTGTGGAAGCGCTCGCCTCCTCGACGTTGGAGGAAGCACCCGCGCATCTGGGTCTGTGGATGCGCCAGCGCCGCCGCTGGCTCAAGGGCTGGATGCAGACCGCGCTTGTGCATGCACGCAATCCCCTCCGGCTCGTGCGCGATATGGGCGCGCTGGAAGCAACGGTCGCTTTCCTGCACGTTGGCGGCACCTTGCTGGGCACTTTGCTTGGCCCTTTCTTCGCGGTTCTCACGCTGGCGGACGTTGTGTGGGGCGACCTGCTGAGCCCGCAAACGCCCTTGGCGCTGGCGGCGTCCACCTGCTGGTGCTTCGTCTGCCTGGCCGGCATGGCGGCCGGCCTGTGGCCGCTGCTGCTGGGCATGAAACGCCGCGGCCTGTGGTCCTGTACGCTCTGGCTTCCAACCGTCCCGCTCTACTGGACCCTGCAGACCGTGGCCGCCTGGTGGGCGCTCTACGACCTCGTGCGCGATCCGTTTCACTGGCACAAAACCGATCACGGAATGGCGAAAACGCGCGGCGGTGCTGCCAATTTGCAGCAACAGCCGTAACCATTTTTGCCACTTGTGCGCAGGTTGCCCAAATCCCATGGCCAAATCCGCCGTTTTTGGTCTATAGATCGCGCTACGCCGTATATCCCGTAGAATTTTGTCCGGACAGGCGCGCATTTTCGGCGCGGGAGCCGGGTATCTGGAGCCGTTAGAAAAAATGCTGGAAGCCGCACGGACATCGAACGCCTGGCCTTTCGAAGAGGCGCGCAAGCTGATTGCGCGCGTCGAGAAATCCGGCCGCAAATCGGTGCTGTTCGAAACCGGCTACGGTCCTTCGGGTCTGCCGCACATCGGCACGTTCGGCGAGGTCGCGCGCACGTCGATGGTGCGCCATGCTTTTGAGTTTCTCACCGAAGGCAGGATCGAAACGCGCCTGCTCGCTTTCTCCGACGACATGGACGGCCTGCGCAAGGTGCCGGACAACGTGCCCAACAAGGAGATGCTGGCGACCCATCTCGGCAAGCCGCTGACCCGCGTGCCCGATCCTTTCGGCAGCGAACACGGCTCCTTTGGGGCGGCCAACAACGCAAGGCTGCGGGCATTTCTCGACCGCTTCGGCTTTTCCTACGAATTCGCTTCGGCGACGGATTATTATACGTCGGGCCGCTTCGACGAGATGTTGCTGCGCATGCTCGAAGTGCACGACAGGGTGCTCGACATCATCCTGCCGACGCTGGGACCCGAACGCCGCGCCACCTATTCGCCGTTTCTCCCGGTTTGCCCGCGCACCGGCATCGTGCTGCAGGTGCCGGTCATCGAGCGCAACGTGTCCAAAGGCACGATCGTCTACGAAGACCCCCAGACCGGGGAAAAGATGGAAACGCCCGTCACCGGCGGCCATGTGAAGTGCCAGTGGAAGGCCGACTGGGCGCTGCGCTGGGCTTCGCTCGGCGTTGACTACGAAATGGCCGGCAAGGACCTGATCGATTCCGTGCGCCTCTCCGGCCAGATCGTCGCCGCGCTTGGCGGCACGCCGCCGGAAGGCTTCAACTACGAACTTTTCCTCGACGAGAACGGACAGAAGATTTCGAAGTCCAGGGGCAACGGCATGACCATCGAGGAATGGCTGACCTACGGCAGCCAGGAATCGCTTTCGCTGTTCATGTTCCAGAAGCCGCGCGAGGCCAAGCGCCTCTACTTCGACGTCGTGCCGCGCGCCGCCGACGAATATCTGCAATTCCTGGCCGCTTACCCGCGCCAGGATGAAAAGGGCAAGCTGTCCAATCCGGTCTGGCACATCCACAACGGCCATCCGCCGGCGGCCGAAGTGCTGCATCATGGCGGCGAGGCCGATACGTCGATTTCCTTCGCCATGCTGCTGAATCTGGTGACGGTCGCCAACAGCGAGGACCCGGCTGTCGTCTGGGCCTTCCTGCAGCGCTATGCGCCGGACGTTTCGCCCGCCACCCACCCCCGGCTCGACGCTCTGGTGGGGTTCGCCGTTGCCTATTACCGCGATTACGTGCGGCCCGAGAAAACCTACCGCGCCCCCGACGCGGGCGAACGCGAGGCGCTGCAGAAGCTCGACGCAACGCTGGCGGCCCTGCCGGCGGACGCCAGCGCCGAAGATATCCAGACCGCACTCTACGATGTCGCCCGGCCGATCCCGCGCTACCAGAACATGAAGGCCAAGGGTGCGACGCCCGAGCGGCCCGGCGTGTCGAACGACTGGTTCTCCATGCTCTACCAGGTGCTGCTGGGCGAAAGCCGCGGCCCGCGCTTCGGCTCGTTTATCGCCCTTTACGGCATCGCCGAAACGCGCGACCTTATCGCCAAGGCGTTGTCCGGCGCCCTGGTCAGCGAGCACGAACGCTTTCTGGAAAGCCGGGCGGCGTAACGGCCATTGCGCTCCGCGAGCAACCCGCCGGGCGCGAGAAAAAAGAACCGGGAGGACAGCCGTGGCGTCCAGCTACGATTACATCGTCATAGGCGCGGGTTCGTCCGGCGCGGTCGTCGCGGCGCGCTTGTCGGAAGACCCCGATGCGCGCGTGCTGCTGCTGGAAGCGGGCGGGCGCGACAATCACCCGTTTCAGGTCATGCCGCTGGCATTTCTGAAGGTCGTCGCCAGCAGCCGCTTCAACTGGAAATTCGAAAGCGAGCCCGAGCCCGGCCTCAACAACCGCCGCCTCGAAATTCCGCGCGGCAAGACGCTGGGTGGTTCCTCCTCCATCAACGCGCTGATGTATATCCGCGGCAATGCGATGGATTACGACCTGTGGCGGCAGCAGGGCTGCGAGGGCTGGGGCTATCGCGACGTGCTGCCCTACTTCAAAAAGCTCGAATCGAGCTGGCGCGGCGAGAGCGAGTTTCATGGCGCATCGGGGCCGGTGCGCACCGAACCTGTGGATTTTCCGGACATGCTGTTCGAGGATTTCCGCAAGGCGACCGGCGCCGCCGGCATTCCCTACAACGAAGACCCGAACGGCGAAGTGCAGGACGGCTTCGCCCGCATGGAGCAGAATACGTTCGAAGGCCGCCGCACCAGCACGGCGCGCGCCTATCTGCATCCGGCGATGGGCCGACCCAATCTCGTTATCGAGACCGGCGCGCTGAGCAGCCGTCTCGTTATCGAGAACCATCGCGCGCGCGGCGTCGAATATGTGAAAGACGGACAGAAGCAGACGGCTTTCGCCGATGCGGAAGTCATTCTCTGCGGCGGATCGTATAACTCGCCGCAACTGCTGATGCTGTCCGGAATCGGCCCGGCGGACCACCTGAAGGAAGTGGGCATTCCGGTGCTGCATGATCTGCCCGGCGTCGGCCAGAACCTGTCCGAACATCCGAACATGCTGACCGTCGCAGGCGTAAGGGACGACATCGGCCTGACGCGGCATCTGCGCTTCGACCGCGCGACGAAAGGCGTGGCGCAATGGCTGTTCAAACAGGGCGGGGCGTTCTCCACCAACGGCGCGTCGACCCACACATTCCTGCGCACGCACGATGGGCTCGTACGCCCGGACGTGCAGATCGTCTTCATCACGCTCAACAACCGCGCCGGCCTTTGGTTTCCCGGTATCGCAAAGCCGCAATGGTGCATCACCGCGCGCGTCGGCGGGCCGCTCAATCCGCTGTCGCGCGGCTGGGTGAAACTGCGCTCCGCCAATCCGGAAGATGCCCCGCGCATCCAGTTCAACATGTTCCAGGAACGCGCGGACATGGACACGATGATCCGCGCCATCAAGCGCTGCCGCGATATCTACGCGCAGAAGCCGCTGGCCGATTACATCACCCATGAAATTGCGCCCGGCGGCGATTGCAAAACCGATGCGGAGCTGGAAGCCAACATCCGCGCCAATGCCGCCCATCGCTCGCATCCCTGCGGCACCTGCAAGATGGGCGTTGACGACATGGCCGTGGTCGATCCGCAACTGCGCCTGCGTGGTATCGAAGGCCTGCGCGTGGCCGACGCTTCCATCATGCCCGAAGTCATCGCCGGCAATACCAACACGCCCTGCATGATGATCGGCGAAAAATGCGCCGACATGGTGCGGGGGAATATGGCGGTGGAACCGGCGGCGGCGTGAGGGAGAACGGCAACGATGGCAGAAATCCCGTATACGATCTACGTGCCGGACCATGAAGCGCCGCAACCTGGCGAAAAGATCGAATGCACGGTCATCGGCACGCTCCGCACGCCGTACAAGCGCATGCAGGATTGCCCCTCGCGGCATAACAGCAATGCAAGGCTGCCCGGCACGATCCGCCTTGCGCCCGATTATGCAGCGGGACTAGCCGGCTTCAAACAAGGCGATCGCGCACTGGTGCTGTATTGGCTGCATCTGGCCCGCCGAGACATGGTGCAATTGCCGGTGCGCGAAGGCGTCCGCGACAAGCCAGTCGGCGTATTCACCCTGCGCACGCCGCCGCGCCCGAACCCCATCGCCGCGGCAGTGGTGGAAGTGCTTGCCGTGCGCGACGGAGAGTTGGACGTGCTCGGTCTCGATTGCCTCGACGGCACGCCGCTGCTCGATCTCAAGAATGCGCGTTTCTATGAAGGCAGTGGAAAAGCCGGCGGATTGAGCTGAGGGCTGCCGGCACTGCCCAGGCGCGCCAATAAGGACAAAGGTAACTTATTTTCCTTAGGTTGCATCCTGTGCAGGCAATGGCGGCTGGAGGCGGGCATGGCGGCAATCCAGGACGAAAACAGTGCGGAAGCGGCGTTCAAGAAAGCCAGTGTTTTGGTCGAGGACCTGGTTGATGGGGTCGTACCCGAGAGGCGGGAACAGGCTGCTCAGGAGGAAGCTGCGGCTCTGCTCAACGATTTGATCGACTACTATCGCAGCGCAGGGAGTACCCATCAGGTAGCAGAAGCGCTTGACTGGCTGGGCCATCTGGCGCGCCATAGCCTGTATGATAACGAAAAGGCATCGGCGTATTTCGTCGAATCCGCCAATCTGTATGAACAGGCCGGGGACAAGCTCGCACGCTTGGCGCCGCTGATGGAGTTGGGAGAAATCGACCCCGCCAATGTGCTCGCCGGACAGGCCGCTGAAGAGGCGATCCGCACCGGTCTCCCGGACAATCTGGATTATTCGCAAGATCCCAAGCGGCTTGCGATGGCCAAACGCGTATCGCGCGATATCGATGGCGGCATGGCTCTGTATAACGCCCTGCTCGAGGAAGCGCTGAAACGCGACGCCAAGGCGCGTGCAGCAACAGTATTGCGCGAAATCGCACGATCCCTCGAAGACGACAGGAAAGACCGGAAAGGCGCAACCGAAGCTCTGGAACGCGCCCTGGCGTTGGCTGAAGAAGCCAAAGACAAGACCGAAACCGGCGCCGCGCTTTTGCGGCTGACCGACATCTGGTGGTCGCGAAACAATCCTGCCAGGAGCCGGGAATATTTCGCGCGCGTCGTAAAGATACGAGGGCTGCCGGACTGGCAGAAGAAGCAGATCGGGCCGATGCGAAGCTATTTTCCTGGCTTGTAGCCCGCGTTATCAAAGAATCATGGTGCAGCAAGAACAGACCGGTCCCGCCGTGGCGCAGGACGCACAGGTTTCGAAATTTCTGGTTTCCGCGCTTGGCTTCAACCAGATTCTGGTCTGGAGCGCCTCCTATTATGTGCCTGCGGTGCTTTCCCTGCAGATTGCCGCCGACACCGGATGGCCGCTGTCCTGGATCGTCAGCGGCGTCACGCTGGGCCTGCTGACGGGCGGGTTTTGCGCGCCCCGCGTCGGCCTCTATATCAAGGCGCATGGCGGGCGTCGTGTTCTTGCTGCAAGTTCTGCCCTGCTGGCTGCAGGAATTTCCGTACTGGCTGTCTCGGAAACATTGCCGGTCTATCTTTCGGGCTGGCTCTTGATTGGCTTTGCCATGGCCACCGGGATGCACGATGCGGTTTACGCCACTTTCGGCGTGCTCTATGGCCGCAATGCGAGAAAGGCGATAATCGGCTTCACCCTTCTGTCCGGGTTTGCCAGTACACTCGCCTGGCCCATGAGTACGGTGCTGGCGCAGCACCTGGGATGGCGGGGCGCCTTGTGGGCCTACGCGCTGATCCACCTGCTGTTCAGCCTGCCGCTCTATCTCGCGATCATCCCGAAACCGGCCGCACCCAATCCAAAGGCGCCACCCCTGCCGCAAGGAAGCCGGCACAGTTACGGCGCGACCTGGATTTGCCGCGAATTCTTTCTGATGGCCGCGGTGATTTCCATGGCGTCCGCGATAAGCGGCAGCATTTTCATCAACCTGCTGGCAATCCTGCACGCCGCCGGTCACAGCCCCGCATCCATCGTTGCGCTCGGCGCGCTCATCGGGCCAGCCATCGTGCTGACGCGCGTGGTCGAACTGGCCACCAAGGAGCGCTTTACGCCCACCCAGCTGCTGGCTGTCTCGGCGGCATTGACCTTTCTTGGAGTTACGGGATTGCTGGTTGGCGCCGCGTCCTGGGCTGGGCCTGCGCTGGTCTCGTTCGGGGCCGGGGTTGGAATTGGCGTGATCGCTCGCGGCACGGTGCCGCTCTATATTTTCGGACCCGCAGAATTTCCGGCCATCATGGGCAAGGTGGCGATGCCGGCGATGATATGCCAGGCGCTCGCCCCGTCTATCAGCGCGGTCGTCATCGACAAGTGGGGCGTGACGGCGCTGATGTACTGCCTCTGCACCATCGCCGTAATCAGCCTTGCTATCGCGGTGACATTGGCTGGACTGATTTCGCGCCGCGAGCGGGCGGCAGTGTAATGCGCTGGCTCTGACATGTGCCGGCTTCCCGGTCGCTACCGTTTGCCGGACTTTGGGCCTATACCCCATCCATGCTCACCTTCGCCTCCGGCGCGGCCATCGCCGCTGCGGCCTTCGCTTCTGCGCTGATATCGGGAATCTTCGGCATGGCCGGCGGCCAGATTCTTCTGGCCGTATTGCTCGTCTATCTCAGCGTTCCGGTGGCGATGACCGTGTTCTCCGGCATGATGTTCGTCAACGGCGCGTGGCGGGCCTGGTTCTGGCGTTCGCACATAAACTGGCCGATTACGGGCCGCTATGTCGCCGGCTCCGTCGCCGGGTGGCTGACCATGCTGGCTGTCGCCTTCGTGCCGTCGAAGCCGCTAGTCTATATCGGCATGGGTCTTCTGCCGTTCGTGGGCGATCTTTTGCCGAAACATCTGAAGCCCGATGTCACACGGCGCGGCATGGCCTATCTGTGCGGCTATCTCGTCATGGTGCTGCAGATTGGCGTCGGGGCAGGGGGCAATGTGCTGGACATGTTTTTTCAGCACTCGCCGATGAATCGCCACGCCATTGTCGCCACCAAGGCGATGACGACGCTTTTCGCGCAGACCGTGCGATTCGCCTATTTCGGCGCGCTGCTCTCCGCGCCGGGCAATATCGCGCCTGCATGGTTTTTCGCCGGGCTTGTTGTGCTATCGGCCGCCGGTACGTGGGGCGGCGGTTTCGTCCTCAATCGCTGGCTGAACGACAGCAATTTCCGCAAGGGCACGCGCTGGCTGATCTGGATGTTCAGCACAATCTACATCGCCCGCGGCGTCTGGCTTCTGGTCTTTCCGCAGCCGTAAGTCTATTGGCTCGACCAGACGATGCGCGCCACCCAGTCGACATCCTTCATGTCGAAGGTGCGGTCGTCGTGATCGGGATTGAGCGATTGCAGCTCGATGGTTTTTGCGGTCTGCCGCTTCAGTTCCTTGGCGAGAATTTCGCCGTCCCTGGTTTTCACCACCACACGGTCGCCACGGCGGACCGAGGCGTTGGGGGAAACGATCACGATGTCGCCGTCGCGAAACAGCGGCAGCATCGAATCTCCGGAGATTTCGAGCGCATAGGCGTTTTCGTCGACGACGTTGGGGAAGGCGATCTCCTCCCAGCCGGAACCGGTAGGAAAGCCCGCATCGTCGAAAAAGCCGCCTGCGCCCGCCTGCGCCAGGCCGATCAGCGGTACATTGCTACGCGCCTCGCCCTTTTTGGCTGAAATCAGCGCCATGAACTCGTCGAGCGAGGCGCCAGTCGCGTCCAGCACCTTGGCGATGGATTCGGTCGAAGGCCAGCGCAGCCGCCCGTCCGGGGTCTGCCGCTTCGATTTGTTGAAGGTCGTCGCATCGAGCCCGGCCTTGCGCGCCAGCGCCGAGGCGGTAAGCCCGTAGCGGGCCGCCAGCGAATCAAGGGCCGTCCAGATCTGTGCGTGCGTCAGCATGGCCTCACTCCGTTCGACCGGCGCGCTTTCGGGGCGATCACCCAAGTCAGGGATTAAGTATTCAATTCCTATATGAAGGTATTTATACCTGTTTCACGGAATATGCAAGCGTTTCACGGCGCGGGACGTTAACAGCGTGAAATATAGCTGAACAATATTACTGGGCGAACGATTGCGCTCGGCGTTCGCTGGCGCGGGCAGCTTGGATACGTGCGCTGCTTGCGATAAATCGTCAGCGCGGCGGATACATCTCCGCCCTGACAGCAGGAAAGCCATGCGGGAAATCTACAAAATTGCCACAGCGGAGCAATGGTCTGCCGCAGAAGCTTGCGGCCGGTTCGATGGCGCGCCTGTCGATCTCGCCGACGGCTTCATCCATTTTTCCACCGCCGCACAGGCGCGCGAGACGGCGGCAAAGCATTTTGCCGGACAAACCGGGCTCGTTCTGGCGGCGCTTGACGCTGACGCGCTGGGCGCTGAATTGAAGTGGGAGCCTTCGCGCGGCGGCGACCTGTTCCCGCATCTCTATCGTTCCTTCGATATGACCGAAGTCCTGTGGGCGAAGCAATTGCCTTTGCAGGAGAACGGCGGCCACGATTTCGAGGGACTTCTGCCGTGACCGATTTCTATGCCCTCGCCAAGCCGTTTCTCTTCGCCATGGACGCGGAAAAGGCCCACGGCGCCACGATCAGGATGTTGAAAGCCGGTAACTGGTTGCCGCCGCTCGGCGGCCGCGACGACCCGCGCCTTGCGACAACGGCCTTCGGCCTCGAATTTCCCAATCCGCTGGGCATGGCCGCCGGGTTCGACAAACACGCCGAAGTCCCGGATGCGCTGCTGCGTCTGGGTTTCGGCTTCACCGAAATCGGCACGGTCACACCCCTGCCGCAGCCCGGCAATCCGCAGCCGCGCCTGTTCCGCCTTGTCGAAGACGAGGGAGTCGTCAACCGTTTCGGCTTCAACAGCGAGGGCCACTCGGAGGTTTACAAACGCCTTGCCGGCCGTAGCGGGCGCAAGGGCATCGTCGGCGTCAACGTCGGGGCCAACAAGGACGCTGCCGATCGCGTCGACGATTATGTCGCCGGCATCCGCGCCTTCGCCGATGTCGCGGTCTATTTCATCGTCAACATATCCTCGCCGAATACGCCGGGCCTGCGCGATTTACAGCAGGCTTCCGTGCTCGACGATCTTCTTGCCCGCGTCCTTGAAGCACGCGATGCCGCCGCCTCGAAAGGCGGACGCACATCCGTGCTCTTGCCCGTGCTCTTGAAAATCGCGCCGGACCTGACGCCCGGCGACCTCGACGACATCGTGCGCGTCTGTCGCGCCCGCGGTGTCGATGGAATGATCGTCGGCAATACGACCATAACGCGCCCCGAAAGCCTGCGCTCATCGCACAGGGGCGAGACGGGTGGCCTCTCCGGCAAGCCGCTGTTCGATCTGTCGACGCGAATGCTGGCAGAAACTTTCGTGCGCGTCGAACGCCAGTTTCCGATTATTGGCGCGGGCGGGATTCACGATGCACAGAGCGCCATCGCCAAAATCGAGGCCGGCGCGACACTGCTGCAGTTATACTCCGCGCTGGTCTATCGCGGCCCCGCGCTGGTGAGCGAAATCAAGAAAGGCCTGATTGCGCATATGCAATCCAACGGCATCCGCGCCATCGTTGATATGGTCGGCATGCGCGCCGCCGACTGGCGCGGACAGGCCCTGCCGGGTTCGCACACCTGATGTGGAGGCCGCTTCTTCAGCGGTTCCGCATGTTCATCAGCCGCAGCACGAACCAGACCGGAACCACGATGGCGGCGCCGGCAAGGATATACGTAGCGATATCCCGCACGGCATCGAAGCCCAGCATCCAGATGCGCCGGAAGAAGCGTTCGATGCCGTAGAAGATGTCGATCGGCCGGATGTCGAGCCACATCAGCAATGCCCCGACGACCAGAGACATCACCAGAAGCTTGACCAGCACCGCAAACGGCGAGCCGCCAAGAAAGCGTGTCAGCGGATCGCCAGCACTCTGATGCGGCGGAAGCTGGCTGCTCGCAGGATAGGCGTTTTCCGCTGTCCGTTCTCCGCCCCAACTGGCGTTCTCCCAACCCGGAGCTGCGGGCTTGCCGGACGGGTCGCGACGGTCGTTCATGCTGCTCGGGTCCTTCTTGTTGCCCGGTCAATATGGATGCGGCGCAGGCGCTGCGCCAGAGCGAATTTTTGGCGTGCTGCAAGCCGGAGCGCCTGACGGCGTTTCCCCGGCGCGAAGGAACTGAAATCAGGCTGATAGCGTTGCCGCTCAGATACGATCTTTCGGCTTTTCATCTTCGCGCATGATGCGCATCATGCGGCGCATGAACTGTTCCGCGAACGACAGGGCTTTGTCCATCTCGGCGTCGGAAGGAAGCGCATCGCGCAATCTCTGGCCCGTCGACTTCGAGGCGTCGGCGAGTTTCTTTTCGAGTTCCGCATTCTTCTTCGACAGCCGCGCGATTTCGGTTTCCAGGGCCGCACGTTCGTCGGCGCTGGAATTGCAGGTGACGCGGTTTTCCTTGACGGTGCACAGGCTGACAGCGCCGGTTTTCGTATCCAGCCGCAGAAAGCCATTGGGCGCCGGCGTCATGGAATAGCGTCCAGCTTCGCCGTTCGCGGGCGCAGGGGTGTCCTGCGCAAGCACAGGAGTTGCAGCAAGGCATATGGACAAGAGAGCCAGAGCGCCTGATCGCTTCATGTTCGCCGCCTTTCCGGAAATATCGTCGAATTGCAGGTCGGCTTCCAGATTGCACGCCGGAGACGGCAAAACCGTGACGGACCGCTTTATTGATCCAGACCGTCTTCCCGCTTCGGCCCGGTTTCAATCTTCGCCGCGGCGATAACGGCTTGTGTACGGCTGTCGACGCCGAGCTTTTGCAGAATGGCCGAAACATGTGCTTTCACGGTTGCCTCGGATACGGACAGTTCGTAGGCGATCTGCTTGTTCAGGAGCCCTTCGGACAGCATCATCAACACCCGGACCTGTTGCGGGGTCAGGGACGCGAGCCGGCGCATGATTTCGGAGGTGGAATCGTCGTCACGCGCCTTCATGTCGACGTCGACCGGCACCCAGGTTTCCCCCTCCAGCACGAGGCGGATCGCATCGCGCATGGTCTCGACCGGCGTCGTCTTGGGGACGAACCCCGACGCTCCCAGGTTGATGCTGCGCCGGATCGTATCGTGCTCCTCGTTGGCGGATACGACCACGACCGGGATTTCCGGATGCTGCGCGCGCAGATACAACAGGCCGGAAAAACCTCGCACGCCGGGCATCGTCAAATCGAGCAGGATGAGATCTGTCGTCCCGGCAGTCAGCGCCCGGCCGAGTTCTTCGAGATCACCGCATTCGACGATATCTGCGCCATTGGCCGCGCCGGTCAGCGCCTGCCGCAAAGCGCCCCTGACGAGCGGGTGGTCGTCCGCGATGATGATGCGCGCTGCCTCGCTCAAACTGTCCCCTCCAAATCGAGCGCCGTTTCCCGGGACCACTTTTAACGTGGCTCGATCCGGTTTAAGGCATTCTTGTCCGCCTTTTGTCTGCACGCAAGCGTTTCGTGCGGGCAGGACCCCGCGCAGGGCAAGTGCCTGCGCAGGTTGCCGGAGAACGAGCGTTGAAAAAGCCGCTGACGGACGAGGACCTGCAGGAACGTGCCAGCATCGATGGCCGCGTGTCCTTCGCGCTGGCGGCTTTTGCTTTGGGGGCAGGGCTGGTTGCCCTGCTGGATCGTGTCGGCGTGCCGGAAAGGATCGTCGGCATTCTGGGGCCCATCCTCGCTCTCTGCGGTCTGTCGCTGATAGGTCTGCTGCTGCATGCCGTGCGCGTATCGCGCTTTTATGCGGCCGGCCGCTCCGCGCCGCCGCCATATGCCGGGCTGGCGCTCGTCGCCCTGGCAACCGCCCTTACGATCCCATATATGCCGCCAGCGTCTGTTGGGGTGCCGATGCATGCGATAGGGTTGGGTTTCGCTATCGGGTTCCTGGCGATTGCTCTTCTCAACGGTCCGTTGTTGCGCAAAACGGGTGCCTTTTCTTTGCCGGACCTGATCGCAGGGCGTTTCCCGCACGCAGGGGTGCGCCTGGCGAGCATAGCGATCGTCGGCGCCGCGGCGCTTCTGTTAGCGCTTGCCGGATTCGAGAGCTCCATAAAAGCGCTTGCCTACGCGCTCGGAGCCGAAAGGAAATACGCGGCAATACTCGTCGCCTTCGTGCTTGTTCTGATGATAGCCCCGGGCGGCATGGGCGGCGTGGTTTGGGCAGCAACAGGCTCCGCGGGCGTTTTTGTTGCTGCACTGTGCCTGCCGCTGGCATCCATACTCATTGGCGGCGACGCTTTGCCAGCGCCAATAGCCGGCGGCGATCAGGTCAGTTGGGACAAGGCGCTCGCCAGAATTGCCGAATGGCAGACGCTGGCGGCGGCTGAAGCGCCGGCGGGCGGCAATTTGGCCGTCATTGCGACGCTGGCTATAGGCGTCGCCTGTCTTGCGCCGCTGTTGTCGCCCGCGATCACGACAGCCGACAGTCACGCCGCGCGCCGCGCCGGGTTTTCGGCGCTGATCTGGGGACTGCTGATCGCAGCCATTGTTGCTGTATCCATGGCCGTTTCGGCGCTCGTACTGGACGAATATCTCGTCGGCGAAAGGCCGGATCGCCTGCCGTCTTTCGCCTATGCCGCCAGCGGCGGCGGTCTGCTGCGTATTTGCGGAGTGCTGTCGCTGAACCCCGAAAAGGCGCTCGAAGCATGCAAGGCGGCGACCGGCATGGCCGGTCTCGTTTTGCGGCCGCAGGACTTTACGCCCCAGGGCATCTGGCTGCTGCTCGGCCTGCCCGAGTTTTATGGCTATGGAGTGGCCTTCTCCGGGCTCATCGCCGCCGCCATCGTTTCCATGTCGCTTGTGCTTGCGAGCGCCGGCTTCCAGGCATTCGGGACAGCCATAGGCCACGACGGCCTGTATCGCGTGCGCGACAGTTCCGCGCTGACCAGCCGGAGGCTGGCTATGACGCGCGTGGTGATCATCTTGGCCGTCATCGCGAGCGCCGCGTTCTTGTCGGTGCGCACAGCCGATACCCGGCTCCTGATCGGTCTGGCGATCTTGTTTTCCGCCGCGACGATGGCTCCGTTGCTCGCACTCGCGCTATGGCCGCGCGCTTCGGGTAACGATGCAGCCACGGCGTTGCTCGCCAGCCTCGCGATGGCCGCTGTCGTCGTTGGTTTGCACGGAACGTCGCCGGATATAGGCGTGTTGGCGGTGGCGGCAGTGGCCGCGGCGATCTCGGGAGTCGTGGTCGGCGTCGGCGTCAGCTTTCTGCACAGCGGTGGGCTCGCCACGGAAGGCAGCGCCTTCGTGCACGGCGTCCTGCATGGCGAAACCGATATTCTCAACCGCGACAAGGCGGCCTGACACGGTCCCCGTTCACCGCTGTGTGTCCAGCAGTACTTCCAGCGTTTCGATCCGGTCGGCTTCGCTGGCTGGCTTGTCCCAGCGGATGCGCGCAACGCGCGGAAAGCGCATCGCCAGGCCGGACTTGTGCCGCGGCGAACGTTGCAGACCCTCGAATGCGACTTCAAGAACCAGCCCTTTGCCGGCGGACGCGGCAACCTCGCGCACGGGGCCGAAGCGGTTGACCGTATTGTCCCGCACGAACTTGTCGAGCTGCTTCAGCTCCGCATCGGTGAAGCCGAAATAGGCTTTTCCCACCGGCACAAGTTCTTCGCCGCCCGGCGTCGCGCGCCAGACGCCGAACGTGTAGTCCGAGTAAAACGACGAACGTTTGCCATGGCCGCGCTGGGCGTACATGAGGACGGCGTCGACGCTGAAAGGATCGCGTTTCCACTTGTACCACAGCCCTTTCGGACGGCCGGCGACATAGGGCGAATCCTTTCGTTTCAGCATGACCCCTTCGACCGCCTGCGCATCTTCGCCAGCGCCGGCCGAAAGCGGGTCGGCGCGTGCCGCCGCCAGCTCGTCCCAGCTCGCGAATTCGAGTTGCGGCGAAATCGTCAGGGCGGACACATTGCCCTTCGCGACGAAGGCTTCCAGCAATTGCCGCCGCGCCTCGAACGGCGTGTCGCGCAGGTCGCGCCCGTCGAGCGACAGGAGATCGTAGGCGCGAATATGCGCGGGAAAATCGCTGGCGAGTTTGGCCGTTACTTTCTTCCGGTTGAGGCGTTGCTGCAGCGTCGAGAAGCTCGCAACCTTTCCCTCGGTCACGATCAGCAATTCGCCATCGAGCACGAATCCCCCGCCTTCGAATGCGAGCAGCGATTCCTCGACATCGGGGAAACTGTGGCCGATGTTTTCGCCAGTGCGGCTGTATAGTCGCACCTGTGCACACCCGTCTTCGCGCGTCAGCGCTGCCTGAATCCGGATGCCGTCCCATTTCCACTCCGCCATGAAATCGGCCGGATCGAGCGTGGAAAAATCCTTCTCGTCGATGGCGTGCGCCAGCATGGCCGGCCGGAACACGACGGCGCTCGTGTGGGCGGGCTTCTCCGCATCGCCATCGATCCAGGCGAACAAGGTGGAATACGGCGGCTCGAGCGAAGGCCACATGTCCTCGATCTGGTCGACATCCACGCCCGCATTCGCGGCAAGCGCTGTCCGCGCCAACCGCGCCGATACGCCGATGCGCAAGCCGCCGGTGATGAGCTTCAGCAACGCCCAGCGCCCGTTTTCGTCGAGCCTGTCAAGCAGGCCGGCCAGCACGCCGGGCAGATTTGCGCGGCCTGTTTTCTCAAGAATATCGACAACGGTGGAAAGCCGTACGTCGTCCGCACCGGAGGCACTACCCGGAGCCGGCCACAGCAGCGCAATCGTTTCCGACAGGTCGCCGACATAGTCATAGCTCATCGCGAACAGAACCGGATCCGTGCGTTCTGCGATCAGCGCCCGCAGCGTCCCCGCTTTGGCGTTGGCGAATGTCAGATCGCCGGTAATGGCCGCCAGCGCGTAACCTCTGTCGGGATCCGGCGTGTGTCGCAGATAGTCCTGCAGGATGCGCAGCTTGCCGTTGCGCGAGGCTTCGAACGCCAGCCGGTCCAGCATTGCGGCGAAGGATTTCACTCGCCCTGCTCCTCTTCACCATAGCCGATCAGGTGCAACGGCCGCGCGCGCAACTGCCGCATGGCCGCCCAATGCATCAGTGCATCCGCCTCGCCGTGGGTGATCCAGACTTCCTCGCAGCGTGTTTCTACAATCGTTTGCGTAAGTTCGCCCCAGTCCGCATGATCGGATACGACCAGAGGCAATTCGATGCCGCGCCGGCGTGCATGGGCGCGGATGCGCATCCAGCCGGAGGCGAAGCAGGCGATTGGATCGGGAAAGCCGCGCGACCACGTGTCGGCCAGCGAGGAGGGCGGGCACAGGACGATCTCGCCGGCCAGTTCCTTCTTGTTCGCAGCCGTCACTTTGATGGTCTCTGCGAACGATATCCCGTGGCTTTCGTATAGCGCCATCAGCTTTTCCATCGCCCCGTGCAGGTATAGCGGGCGGTCCCAGCCCGCTGCGCGAATGAGCGCTGCTATGCGCTGCGCCTTGCCCAGCGAATAGCAGCCGACGAGATGGGCCCTGTCGGGAAAAATCTGCGTCGAACGCAAGAGTTTCGAAATCTCGCCAGCGACATCCGGTTGCCGGAATACCGGCAGCGCAAACGTTGCTTCAGTGATGAAGATGTCGCAGCGCACCGGTTCGAAGGGCGTACAAGTCGGATCGGCGGTGCGCTTGTAATCGCCGGAAACGACGATACGTCCGCGTTCTTTGTTTTTCATCCCGTCGATGGCAATCTGCGCCGAGCCAAGCACATGGCCGGCCGGATGAAAGGCGACGTCAGTATCCCCGATGCGCAGTTTCTCTCCATAACGGACCGGCTGACGCGTGGCGCAAAAATGAGCGCCATACCGCGCTTCCATGATAGCAAGTGTTTCTCCGGTCGCCAGAACGCTGCCGTGTCCGGCGCGGGCGTGATCCGCATGGCCATGCGTAATGAGGGCGCGATGCACCGGGCGCAGCGGATCGACATAAAAATCGCCGGACGGGCAGTACAGCCCCTCCGGCCTCAAAGTGAGAAGATCGCGCACGCTCATGCGCTGAAGATAGGCAGGCTTGCGACCTTTGACACCCTCAAGCGCGGGATAGGTTTAGTGCGTGCAAAAAGTCTCGCTGATCGTCGGTCCGTTGTGTGGCAACGTCCGGCTGGCGCGGAAGCATTCAAAGCCGTCTTGCGAGGAAACCTTGGCGAGACGGATACCGGGTCCCGGGCTGAGATCCTTGGCGGGTTTGCGGGAAATGGTCAGCGGGGCGGATACATCGAGTGCAGGAGCTGCAGTCGCCGGGCTGCTCGTGCGCAGGGCCACGCTCGCGCCGGCCGCCACAAGAGCCGCAACCGCGATTGCGCCAATGCCTTTCCGGAGAATTGCGACATTCGCGAAGATGCTCGAAATCGACGTCATTTTCCCGCTCCCTGATCGACAGCGCTGCACTTCCAATGCATTCGCCGTTCGTCCGTTCCATGCTTAAGAAATATTTAAGGCGCGGCTGTGGCGCTGTGCGCTGGCGCACAATCTTGTGAAGAGCTGCGCCCGATTTGGGGTAAATACCTGAAAAATAATGCTTGCAGGAATAGCGCGCTTGGCGCAAAGGAGCCGCCGCTGCACCTGCGCGGCCGCGGATTCCCTTATCATGAGCTTGATCGATGCCAATGCGCCGCTTCCTGGAGCGCCTGCTGACGTGTGGCCTCCAGCGGGTCTGCCGCATCCCGGGCCCTCGGATCCGATAGCGGCGCGCCGTCTTGCATGGGCCGAAGAATCCCTGCGGGCCGGCGATACAGCAGCCGCAGCCGAACTGCTCGAACAGACGCTCGATATTGCGCCGGAGTCTGCACTCGTCTGGTTCCGGCTTGGCGAAGCCCGTGCGGCGTGCGGGAATGTCGATGCCGCCGTCGAAGCCTATCGTCAGGCGGCACGGCGTGATCCCGCTGGCCTTCTCGGTACGGAGCTGAAAATCGCGAGCCTTGGCGCAGCGGCCGCGCCAAAGGCCGCGCCTCCGGCCTACGTCAAAGGTCTCTTCGACGAATATGCGGCAAAGTTCGAACGGCACCTGACGCAGGCGCTCGGCTACCGGGGGCCGCAGTTTCTGCGCGAGGCGCTCGACCGGCTTTATCCGGCGCGGCGGTTCGAAAAAGCAATCGATCTCGGTTGCGGTACGGGCCTCATGGCCCGGGCGTTGGCGGACATCTGCACCGATATCGCCGGCATCGACATCGCGCCGAAAATGATCTCCATCGCCCGCGGTAGCGGTCTGTATACGCGCGCCGAGGTGGCCGATGCGCTGGCGTTTCTGGAGACAGAACCTTCGGCCAGCGCCGATTTGGCTGCGGCGGCGGATGTCTTCGTCTACATCGGCGATCTGGATCCGATATTCGCCCAGACCGCGCACGTGTTGCGGCCAGGCGGCGCATTCCTGTTTTCCGTGCAGAGTGCCGACGAATCGGATGGCGCGGGCTATTGCGTCGGCGAGGATCTGCGCTTCGCGCATACCCCGCATTATCTGAAGTCGCTGGCCCGTGCGTACGGGTTCGAGATCAAGGCGCTTGATCCCGCCGTCCTGCGCAAGGATCGCGGCAGGGATGTCCTGGCGTTGATCGCCATTCTGGAGCGGTCCTGAGCGACGGTTTCGCAATCGATTTTGCAAATCGCCGAAACGAACTAGATTCGACCGGTGACCAAACGCCGGACCAATCCCGATACGCTTTTACCGCCGCAATTCGCCGCCTGGTTCGCCAGCCGCGGCTGGAGCCCGCGCGCGCACCAGCTCGAACTGCTGGCGCGGGCGAAGGCCGGCGAAAGCGCGCTGCTGATCGCGCCGACCGGAGCGGGCAAGACGCTGGCAGGGTTTCTCCCCACGCTGACCGAGCTTGCCGCTTCGCCGGCGAACATGCGCGGATTGCACACGCTGTATATCTCGCCTCTCAAAGCGCTGGCCGTGGACGTGGCGCGCAATCTCGAAACGCCCATTTCCGAAATCGGACTCAAAATTCGCGCCGAGACCCGCACCGGCGATACTCCTGCCTCCAAGCGCCAGCGCCAGCGCCATCTTCCGCCGGACATATTGCTCACGACGCCGGAGCAACTGACCCTGCTGCTCGGCAGCGCCGATGGCGAACACCTGTTTGCCGGTCTGCGCCGGGTTGTGCTCGACGAGTTGCACGCCATCGTCACCTCCAAGCGCGGCGACCTCCTATCGCTGGCACTGGCGCGGTTGCGATCGCTGGCGCCGGCGATGACCAGCATCGGTCTCTCCGCCACCGTGCGCGATCCGGACGAATTGCGCCGCTACCTTGTCGGGCAACGGCCGGAAAGCGCCGGGGCTCTGCGAAAAAAAGCTGCGATGGCCGCTCTCGTGACAGCGCCGGAAGGCGCGCGCGCCGACATTCGCATGCTGGATACGAAGGAACGTCTGCCGTGGTCCGGCCATTCGGCCATGCACGCCATGCACGAAATCTACGCCGCCATCAAACAGGCGCGCATGACGCTGGTTTTCGTGAACACGCGGGCGCAATCGGAGGCGGTGTTCCAGCAGCTCTGGAGCATCAACGACGATAGTCTGCCGATAGCCCTGCACCACGGCTCACTCGACGCCGGTCAGCGCCGAAGGGTCGAAGAAGCGATGGTGCAGGGGCGGCTGAAAGCGGTCGTTTGCACGTCGACGCTCGATCTTGGCATCGACTGGGGCGATGTCGACCTTGTCGTCAACGTCGGGGCCCCGAAAGGCGCAAGCCGCATTGCCCAGCGCATTGGCCGCGCCAATCACCGGCTGGACGAACCATCGCGCGCGGTTCTCGTCCCCGCCAACCGTTTCGAAGTGCTGGAATGCCGCGCTGCCATCGAGGCCGCCCGCGAAGGAGCGCAGGATACCCCGCTTCCGCGCGCCGGGGCGCTTGATGTTCTGTGCCAGCATATTCTCGGCATTGCCTGCGCCGCGCCGTTCGATGCAGATGCTCTTTACGCCGAGATTGTCGCCGCCGAACCCTATGCAGGCCTGTCGCGCAAGGATTTCGATGACGCCATCCAGTTCGTTGCAACGGGCGGCTATGCGCTTGGGACATACGACCGCTTCGCGAAAATCAGGCAGCGCAACGATGGCCTGTGGCGTATCGCCAATCCCCGCGTGGCGCAGTCGTGGCGCATGAATGTCGGCACCATTGTCGAATCGGACGAGTTGAAAGTCAGGCTGGTGCGCGCCCGCAGGATCGCTGCCTCCATCGCCGCACAGGAAGGCGCATCCATGCGCACGCGCACCGGCGCGCTCTTCTACCCGGCGAAACTGGCCGGTGGGGCAGCCGATGCGAGCAAGGGATATACGGGCGCGGTCGGCCGCGGCGGCCGGGTGCTCGGCAAGATCGAGGAATATTTTCTGGAGACGCTTGCGCCGGGCGACACGTTCCTCTTCGGCGGCGAGGTGCTCGCGTTGCAGGCCATCGTCGAGAACGAGGCCCTGGTGGTTCGTGCGCCGGGCGACGAGCCCAAAGTGCCGTCCTATGCAGGCGGCAAGTTTCCGCTTTCTACCTATCTCGCCGAACGCGTTCGCAAGATGCTGTCGAACCCCAAAGGGTGGAGCGCCCTGCCGGATCAGGTGGCCGAATGGCTGGGGTTGCAAAAGCATTTTTCCACGCTGCCGCCTCAGCGCGGCATGCTTGTCGAAACCTTTCCGCGCGGCGAGCGGCATTTCCTTGTCGCCTATCCTTTCGAAGGACGTCTGGCGCATCAGACTTTGGGCATGTTGCTGACACGGCGCATGGAGCGCCTGGGCCTGAAGCCGCAGGGCTTTGTCGCCAACGACTACGCCCTCGCGGTATGGTCGCTCGCGGACGCTGGCGGGCAGGCCAAAAGCGGCAAACTCTCGATGCAGGCCCTGTTCGCGCAGGATATGCTCGGTGACGATCTCGAAGAATGGCTGCAGGAATCGGCCCTGATGAAGCGCACTTTCCGCAACTGCGCCATCATTGCCGGTCTTATCGAGCGGCGCTTTCCTGGCAAGGAAAAGTCGTCGCGGCAGGTTACGATCTCGACCGACCTTGTCTACGATGTGCTGCGCCGTCACGAACCCGATCACATCCTGCTGCGGGCCGCGCGCTCGGACGCGATGACCGGCCTGCTCGATCTGGAACGGCTGGCGGCGATGCTCTCGCGCATCGCCGGACGAATCGTGCATAAGCATCTGGAGAGAATTTCTCCGCTGGCCGTTCCGGTCATGCTCGAGATCGGGCGCGAGCCGGTCGCCGGCGCGGCGCAGGATCGCATCCTGGCCGAAGCAGCGGAGGATCTGGTGGAAGAGGCGATGGGCGTTGTCGGCAGTCACTCCATATGAGGCCGGAGAGCGGCCGGTATTTTGCGACGGCGCGCCGCAATTGGTGATTGCCGGGGTGCGCGCGTTTGCCGTCCCGGAGGGGGCTTTGTTTCTTCCCGACTGCAATGCCCTGGTCGTCGCCGATCTGCACCTGGAAAAAGGGTCGGCCTTCGCGGCCCGCGGCCAAATGCTGCCGCCTTACGATACGGCCGCGACCCTAGCCCGGCTGACGCGTCTTGTCGCCGGATACGCGCCGCGTATGGTCATCGCGCTCGGCGATTCCTTTCACGACGGCAGGGCGGGCGAGCGCATTGCCGCGCAGGACCGGCATGCGCTGACAGCGCTCATGGCCGGCCGCGACTGGGTCTGGATCGCCGGCAATCACGATCCGCACATTCCGGCAGGTCTTGGCGATACCTGCGAGAGCTTCAAGCTCGGTGGACTGACGTTTCGCCACGAGCCGGCCAGGGGGGCTCAACCGGGCGAGGTGGCGGGCCATCTGCACCCGGCGGCGCGGGTTGTCTCGCGCTCGGGATCGGTGCGCCGGCGCTGCTTCGTGACCGACGGCAGCCGTTGCATCCTGCCAGCCTTCGGGGCCTATACGGGCGGATTGAATTTCCGCAGCCCTGCGTTCGCTGGCTTGTTTGCGGAAGCGGCGATAACGGCCCACGTCATCGGCGCGGGGCGGGTGTATGCAATCCCCGAGTCGCGCTGTATCGCGGATTAGTCCCGCCGGAAGACGATGCTCGCCGCCCAGCCGAGGAACAGGGCCATCAACGAAATGAGCACGCCGTAAAGAAACGGCCGGTCGTGCGCCAGGCTGGTGATGGTCTGCTCGACGTCCGTCTTCGTCACTGAAAAGGACAACGTCTGGCGCGCCTGCAGCGCCCCGCCGGAAAACAGCGCGACGTCCACCTCGTATTTTCCGAGCGGTACGCCGCCCGGCAGATTCACGGTTGCCTTGAAGACGCGCGGAGAAATGAATTTCAGGGCCGTATCGTCTTCCAGAAAGAGGCCCTGGTCTTCGCGCAAACGGCGCAACGCAGCGCGGAACTCCGGATCATTGGCGCCGCGCCGGGCGACCTGCGGCGGGATCGAAGCGTCGATGCCGATGCGCAGATCGTCGCGCACTTCGGCGCTGGCGATCTGCTGCACGTCACGGTTGCTCAACACAGCAATATAAGCGGGGATGCCGATATATTTGCGATTGTCGAGATTGAACCAGAATGGGCCCCAAGGCTGCTTGCGGCGGACAGTGACCGCCCCGCGCGGTCCGCGAACCGTGACAACGGCGTCGTAAACAGCATTGGCAGGCGCGTCCTCAACCGCACCAAAAATCGCAATATCGCCGCCGGAAAAGTTCGATTCGATCAGAATTCGGTCGGTCGACAGGCTTGCGATCAGTTTTTCGGCCGCATGAGCGGGCGCGGCCGCGGCAAAGGCGAAGGCCACAAGGGCGGCGGATATGAATTGGCGCGCCCTCATCGGAAAGTTTCCGTGGCGGTAGCGGAAAATTGCTCGACCGGCTTGGCGACAATATCAGTTGCAAAGCGAATAGCCACGCCCAGAATAAGAATGGCGAGCAGCAGCCGGAACACTTCGCCCCGCAGGTTTGCGCCAACGCGTGCGCCGAACTGGGCCCCGAACACAGCACCGAGAATGAGAAGTAGCGCCAGGAACACGTCGACGGAAAAGTTGGTCGTCGCGTGCATCATGGTCGCGGCGATCATCGTGAAAAGGATCTGGAACAGGCTGGTGCCGACAACGACGTTCGCCGGAACCCGGAAGATATAGATAAGCGCCGGGACGAGGATGAAGCCGCCGCCAATGCCCAGCACGGCGCCGGCGAAGCCGATAAAAATCGCGATCAGGACGATGGGGATGACGCTGATATAGAGGCCCGACCGGTGAAACCGCATCTTGAACGGCAGGCCCTCGTACCAGTGATGCCGTCCGCCGCGGCGCGCACGCTGCTGGTTTCCCTTGTTCGCACGAAGGACAGCGCTGACGCTTTCGATGAAGATCAGCGATCCGACCGTTCCAAGCAGCAGAACGTAGGATATTGCGATGAACGTATCGAGCTGACCGAGCTTGCGCATCTGGTTGAAGAATAAAACGCCCAGAAATGTGCCGATCAGACCGCCCGACAATAGGACGCTGCCCAGCTTCAGGTCCAACGCCTTGCGCCGCCAATACAGCAGCGCGCCAGTCAGTGAGGAAGCGGCAATCTGCGGTCCCTGAGTAGCCACCGCGACGGCCGGCGGCACGCCCATGAAAATCAGCAGCGGCGTCATGAGAAACCCGCCGCCGACGCCGAACATGCCGGAAATGAAGCCGACCGCCATCCCCATGCCGAAAATCAGCAGCATGTTCACGGGTAACTCGGCGATAGGCAGGTAAATCTGCAATTGAAGCCCCGCGCGATCGGAAAAGCGGCCAGCATCGGGCCGCAGCAGCGTCCATCTTGCTGCCGGTCCCGAATAGCACGGTCTTATTGTAGAATGACGGCGTTAACGAACAGTCGCAATTGTGTCGCAGCAGCGGTTGGCGCAAAAGCTTTTCGAGACTTGCATACGCCCTTCCGGCCACTGGGCAGGCCCGGTCAAACCGGAGATTTCCGGGATGAAAGCATCGCCGGCTGAGCCAGGAGGCAAAACGGCGCGGCCCAGACCGGCGAACACTTAAACCGGCGTACGCTCAGAGCGCCGAAACTTTTGGCCGCCGCGTTTTCTTGTTGTCGCCGTTGTTTAGCGGCTTCACGAAAGTCGGCAGCGATGGGCCCGAGCCCGACGAAGACATGGTCCATCCGCCCGGTGGCGCAGCGACTGCATTGGCAATCTCGCGCTTGACCTTCGGCCGGAAGTCGGTTGCAGCTTGTTTGGCTTTGGCGAGTTCGCCGGCGGCCAGACGTCCCGCAACCTGATCGCGTTTGGTTGCTGCGTCCTTGTCGCCCTGACGGGCGGCTACATCGAACCACTTGTAGGATTCGATCAGGTTGCGCGAGATGCCGAGGCCGCGGGCGTAAAGGATGGCCAGATTGTACTGGCTGTCGCGTACGCCATATTCCGCCGCCTTTTGGAACCAGCGCGCAGCATCGGCATAGTCCGGCTTTCCCTCGGCCCCTTCGGCGGCCAGGACTGCGTAATTGTGCATGGCGCGGACGTTTCCGGCATTGCCGGCCTGCTCGTAGAGTTTGAGCGCTGTCTTGGCGTCCTTTTCGGTGCCGATTCCTTTTTCGTACATCGAGGCGAGGCGGTACTGCGCCACGGGGAGCCCCTGATCGGCAGCCTTTTTCATCAGGTCGAAGCCGCGTTTCGTATCGCGTGGCATCGAGCGGCCGTCGATAAGCCGGATTGCGAGCTCGTATTGCGCGCCGGCATGGCCCGAGGCGGCTGCAACGTTCAAATCCGTCCCCGGGTGTCCGGCTTTTGCCGTGGCGTCGATTGTGGCGACAGGCGTTTTGTCCGTTGGCTTGACGAAGCGGTTCATGGCCGGTGCAGAATTGCTGGTCTTGCTGAAGCCGTTCTGGAGGGCTGCGCCGTTTTGACCACCCGTTGGCGCCGGCGATGTCAGCGGTGCAGCGGGCGCTCCTGCGGGCGCGTTTACGGGCGCAGCGCCGGGCGCAGGCGCCTCTGGCGGCGCCTTGGGCTTTGCAGGGGTGGTCACCGCCGCTGGCGCAACGGGCGGGCGCGAGGAATGGGCGCCGCTGCGTAGCATTTGCAGCGTGCCCAGAACGATCACGGCTGCGGCCAGCCCGAGCGTCAGCAAGACCTTGCGATTGCGCAGCACCGAACCTTTGCCGGCCTCTTTCCCGGCTGCCTTGCCCGCCGGAGCATCGCCCTCTCCGCTCCGGTCCAGCCGTCCGGCGAGTGATGCGGCGGCTGCTGCCGCGCGTGCCCGGGCATCGGCGAAGGCATTTTCCTTGCTGTTGCCGCGCGGACGCTTCTTGTCGGTGGTTGCCGCATTGGCGTCTGCTTCGGCCTGTGCGGCAATGCTGGCGCGCCTGGCTGCAGCGATGAAGCTGGATGCGCTCTTCGCGCCGGGCTGCGTACCGCGAACGAGTTCTTCTTCTTCTTCTTCGCCGAATGCCGGCGCAGCATGGGCCTTCTTGCTGGCGGGTTTGCGCGGCGGCTGGTTGGAACGGCCTGCCGGCGAACCGGTACCCGGCTCAAGCAGTTCGTCGTCCTCGCCGTCTTGCCAAAGTTCGGCAGTTTCCGGATCGAGCTTGAGGGCCTGCGCCTGGCTTTTTGGAGACTGGATCTCGGGAGCGCGCGAAGACGAAGGTTCGCGCTCGATCGCGGGAGCCTTTGCGGCGGCAGGGCGCGCCGGGGCGGGTTCCCTCGCAACCGGCGCTTCGACGAACTCGTTGTCGAACTCCCCGGCGCGCCGCACTGGCGGGGCAGCAGCAGGAGCCGTCGCCTGCCGCATTTGCGGCTGTTCAAAGCTGCCGTTGCTCGGCTCTGCCGCTTCAGGCGCGGGACCCGGTTCCTTGCGCTGGAACAACGGCGCAGGGCCTGAGGCCATCGAACCCGCGGAATAGGCGGCCGTCGCTACTGCCGCCGGTTTGGAATCGATATTGTCTTCCAGCATCGCCAGCCGGTCGACGACCTTTTCCAGGGTTTCGTGCACGGCGGTGAGAGTTGCGTGGGTCCGGCGTTCCGTCGCGTCCTGAGCCGAACGCAGTGTCGTCAACTCCTGGGAAAGTTTGTCGCGCGTATCGTCTCCAGCGCGCGAATTCGCCAGAGCTTCCCGGGAAATCAACTCGTCGAGCGCTTCGCGGGTAGCGTGGCGGGCCGCGTTTTCGGCCGCGTCCGCGGCTGCCAGACGCGTGTCTTCGATCTGGTCGAACAGGTTCGACATGGTCTGTTCGATATTCGCGATCAGATCCATGTTGACGTTCGGCTGATCGAGACGTCCAGCGAGTTCGCGTATCTGGTTTTCCAGCGCGGCAAGCGCTCCGGCATCCGGATTTGCACTGGCGCGGTCGATTTTGTCCGCGAGGGAGCGGATATTCGCCTCGAGAGCTTCGATATGGGCGGGGCCTATCGGATTGACCGAACTTTCGATTTTTTTCGATAGCGAATTGAGCTGGCCTTCCAGAGTGGCGAGGTGCTCGGCGTCGGCCGGGCGCGCTGCGTCGAGCTTTTCGCCGAGCGTACGCAACTGCGCCTCGATCAAGTCTGATCCGGCAGGGGCTTCCTGGCGTCCGGCAAGGTCGAGCCTGTCGCGGATTTCCAGCATCAGGCTTTCAAGTTTGCGCGCCGTCTCCGATGTTTCCTCCGATGGCCGCTCGAGCCGTTGGAAAATCGTTCGCTGCACTGCGTCGATCCGCTCGGAAATATCGTCGAAACGTTGCAGGGAAGGCGGATTTGCGACAGCATCGTCGACTTTCCGCGCAACCTGTTCGAGGCGCTCGTGAATCGCAGCAAGCTCGTGGCTGGGCCAGGCCTGCTGCAGCGAGGCGCGAATCTCGTCGACGTTTTCGTTTACAGCCGCCACGCCAACCGGCGATGGTCCACGGCTGGCAATAAGATCGATACGTTTGCCGAGCGCATCGATTTGCCGCTCGATGGAGTCGACCGGCATAGGCCTTGCGATCGCCTTGGATAGAAGATCGCGAATACTCGATGTTTGTTGATGGATCTCGTCCAGGCGACCGCCGTCGATCTGCCCGCCGGACGCGCCAAGCCTGTCGATGCGCTTGCCGATATTCTGCAATTCGTGCTCGATGGCGCCGAGCTGGGGCAGGCTGCTGCGCTGGGCAAAGGATTGCTTCAGGTCGCCGATCAACAGTTCCAGCGGTTGAAGTATGCTTTCGCGTACCCCGTCCTGGCGATAGGAATCAACGCGCCGCGTCAGGTCGCGGATGGACTGCTCAAGCGACGAAACCGAAGTCTTTGGCGCAAGATCGGAGACGGCCCGGCTGACAGCGGCGATTTCGGACCGAAGCTGATCCAGTGCGAGACTTTGCTGCGGAGGCGCTACCGGCTCGGCGGGCGCGGCCGGTTCATGCTGCCGGACGACTGCATCTGCGCTGCGCCTTTGAGCGACTGTGCGGACGGCACTTTCGTTGCGAAGCTCGTCAAGCCGGGCGGCTATGGATCGCAGGTCGTTGCGGACCGAATTCACCGCCGTCTGACCGGGAGAAGAATTGTCCTGCCGGGCCGGCGCCCATTGCGCGCCTGGCCGGCCGCCCTCCAGCGCCTCGCGCCGTTGCGTGATTTCGGCAACGGCCTTTGCGATTGGACTGCGGGCTTCCGCTTCGGTTGCGCCCGGCGGGAAGGACCCGCCGAGTTGAGCTTGGCCCGCTTCGCGCGAGAGCAGCAAGTTGAGCTTGGCTTCGATACGGGCCATTTCGCTCGGCCGCACGCCATTGCCATGCGATCCCGGAGCGTCGCGTTTCTCGGCGGCCTGCGCGTTGTCGACGACCATCTTGACAGCCGGACGTTCGCCGCTGCCGCGTTGCCGCCGGGATGCCTGTTCCACCGGGCCGTCATCGTTGGCGCCGGCCCAGCCCTCGGAATCTGTTTCGACGTCCGCGGCGGATTGATGCCGACCTGCCAGCATGCCCGCTATGGCCGAGAGTTTCCGGTCGATCTCTCCCATGGCCGGCGTGGCATTTTCGGGCGCGTGCTTTCTTTTGCGCGCCTGCGCGCTGGCCGGAGACGGTTCGTCTGCATCGGTGCGGTTGCCACCGTGGCGAAGCGACTTTTCGAGCGCCTCGAGCCGGGCATGAAAGTCTTCGTCTGCCGAACCCGTTTCGTCACTGCGCGCATGTTTGCGGTCGGTCGATGCGGCTGCGTGGCCCAGACTGTCCGCTTCCGCGTCCTGACGCGTGGCGAAGGCTTCCAGGCGGGCCTCGATCCGCGCAAGGGCGCGCTGCAGGGCTTTGTCGTCGCTACCGGAACGGCGGCGTACCGCGCTTTCGAATTCGTCCAGTTCGTGCTGCATTGAAGCTGCAGCTGCGCGGTCTTCGCGCGACGGTGCGTGTCCGCCGCGACGGCGGGCCGGCGCGGAAAAGGTCTGTTCGTCGCGCTCTTCAGCCTGGACAGCCAGCGCCTCGAGCCGGGCTTCCATCCGCGACAGCGCCCGGCGCAAGGACTTGTCCTCTCCCTGAGCGGCGGTTTCTTCCAGAACGGCTTCAATGTTGGCCAGCCTGCGCTGCATCGTTGCGACGCCAGCCTGGCTTTCGCCAGAAAGCGCCCTGTCGAGACCGCCGCGCGGCGAGCGGCGGCTTTCCGGGTCGCGGTAGCTGTCCCGCTCGTAGGAAACTTCCGCCGAGCGCGCACGGGACCGCCTGGGGCGCCTGGGTTGATCCTCGAAATCCTCGTCTTCGCCGAGAGCGTGAGAAGCATACTGCCGGTCCGTACGGCGCGAATAACGTTGCTCTGCATTACGGCCGGCCTCAAGCCGGTCCATAACCGCATGGCGGCGCTCGCGGTCATCGAGCTCGTCCGGATGAAGACCCAATTGGTCCGCAAGATCGGCAATCGCGCCGTCGACCCATTCGTCCACGGAAATCCCTGCGCGCCTTGCGGCGTGCCTGACCTCGGACCTGACGTTTGCGTCGATGTCCCTGTTGCCCCAGAGAGCCGCCTTGCTCATATGCCCATCCGCCCGGTTATCCGGCCAATTCGCCTGAAAGTTCTGCGCCGCGCATGGCGAATCAAGTGACGAATCGTCTGCCGAATCACCTGAGAATCATCTGCACGGCGCGCAACATCGAGTCTTTGCGGGCCAAGGTAAAGAACTCGTTAACCCTGAGTGATTTTGGGACAGGTCGTTAACGTTTTAGGAACAAACGCCGGGATGTTTCAGCACAAAGTTGCATAAATTTCAAAATACACTTTTAGGTTGTATTCCGTTACGAATCGGTGTTAGCTCCCGGTGTGTCTTGGGCAGCGGGCGCAACATTGAGGCGGAGGACCGCGCAGTATCGGGCCATTGCCGCCGGCTTCAACGGACGGGGAAAGGGATCATGACCAATCTATTTGAACGCACGGGCCATTCGAATTCGGGCAGCAGGTTTACGGGCTCCGCGACGGAATACATGACCATCAGCCAGATGGCGCGTCAGTTCGACGTCAGCCTCAGGACATTGCGCTTTTACGAAGACCGGGGCCTGCTCAGCCCGTTGCGGCACGGCACGATGCGTCTCTACGACGGGCGTCAGCGCATGCGCCTCGAAATGATCCTGAAGGGCAAGCGCCTCGGGTTCACGCTGACGGAAATTCGCGAGATGCTCGGCACGCATGGCCGGGAGGAGCCGCCGGAAATCGAAAGCACGCTCGAGCCGGAACAGATCGTGACGCATATCGGAATGCTGGAGCGGCAGCGGGAAGTGCTGGATACGGCCATCCGGGAGTTGCGCGCCACGCATGAGCGCATCCTCACGGGCCCGGAACTACAGACCGGAAACGCCATCTGAAATGTTTTCAGTTCCCATGAACAGCAAAACGGCGCCTCGCAGGCGCCGTTTTCGTTAGGTGGCTTGACCTGCGTTACATATAGTTTATATATGAACTAAATCGGACGTGCTTGCGTTTGCAGTTTCGCGGCGGGAAATGCTTGGCGCAGAATTATTGCAGGGCGGATGCACACTCCTGACGGACGCCCTAGATTTCCCGTGTTGCGGAATTGACGATTTGATTCGAAGCGCGACCGGGTTATCGGCCGCGGCAGTCCGTGAAATACACTGGCGCGCAATACAACAGGGTTGAGACTATGCCGATTTATCAAGCTCCCGTGGACGATACGCTTTTTCTGTTCAACGACGTATTCGGCTGGGATCGCTACAGCAACCTTCCCGGCTTTTCCGATGCAACGCCCGATCTCGTCGAAGCGGTCCTGCGTGAAGCCGCGAAGATCAGCGAGGAAATCCTCCAACCGCTGAATCAGTCCGGCGACAAGGAAGGCTGCACCCGCAACGCCGACGGATCGGTCACGACTCCGAAAGGATTTGACGCAGCTTACAAGGCCTATTCCGAAGGCGGCTGGATCGGTCTTGCCGCCAATGCCGAGTACGGCGGGCAGGGATTGCCCTACACGCTGGCGGCCGCGGTGAACGAATATTCGGCCACGGCCAACATGGCGTTCACCATGTATCCGGGCCTCACCCAGAGCGCGATCGCCGCAATCGACGAACACGCATCGGACGATCTCAAGGCGCTGTATCTGCCGAAGATGATTTCCGGCGAGTGGTCCGGCACCATGAACCTGACCGAACCCCATTGCGGCACCGATCTCGGTCTTCTGAAAACAAAGGCCGTGCCGAACGGCGATGGTTCGTACGCGATTTCCGGCACGAAGATTTTCATTTCCGCCGGCGAGCACGACCTCAGCGACAATATAGTCCATCTGGTTCTGGCCCGTATTGAAGGCGCGCCGGAAGGCACACGCGGCATCTCGCTGTTTATCGTCCCCAAGTTCCTGCCGGACGCATCCGGAGCGCCGGGCGAGCGCAATGGCGTTTCGTGCGGGTCCATCGAACACAAGATGGGCATTCACGCCAATTCCACTTGCGTCATGAATTACGACGGCGCGAAGGGCTGGCTCATCGGCGAGGAAAATCGCGGCTTGAACGCCATGTTCGTGATGATGAACGAAGCGCGTCTGGGCGTCGCCAACCAGGGGCTGGCGCAATCCGAAGCCGCCTATCAGAACGCAGTTGTCTACGCGAAGGAGCGCCTGCAGGGCAGGGCGCTGGGCGGCGCGCAGCAGCCGGAGAAGCCGGCCGACCCGCTGCTTGTCCATCCCGATGTCCGCCGCATGCTGATGGAAATCCGCGCTTTCAACGAATCCGCCCGCGCGCTGATGATCTACGCCTCGCTGAAGGCCGACATGGCCCACCGCGCTCCGGATGAGAAAGATCGCCAGGCCGCCGACGATATTCTGAGCCTGTTGACGCCGGTGCTGAAGGGCGTGTTCACCGACAAGGGTTTCGAGAACGCCGTCAAGGCGCAGCAGATCTACGGCGGCCATGGCTATATCGAGGAATGGGGCATGGGCCAGTTCGTCCGCGACGCCCGCATCGCCATGATCTACGAAGGCGCCAACGGCATACAGGCGCTCGACCTCGTCGGCCGCAAATTGCCCCGCAACGGCGGCAAGGCAGTGATGGCTTTCTTCAACGAGATTGCCGCCTGCATCAAGGAGAACGAGGCCGACGAGGCGCTGAAGCCCTATCTTGATCCGGTCAAGGTCGCGCTCGGACATGTGCAGCAGGCGACCATGTGGTTCATGCAAAACGCCATGACCAAGCCCGATAATGCGGCCGCCGGTTCGACCGATTACATGCACCTGATGGGGCTGGTCGCGCAGGGCTATATGTGGATACTGATCGCAAGGGCGGCGAATGCAAAGAAGGTAGCCGATCCGGCGCAGGCCGCCCGGATGGACGCCAAGCTGATCGCCGGCAAGTTCTTCATGGAACGCATGCTGCCGGAAAGCGCGGCCCATCTGGCCCGTATTTCGACCGGCGCCGCGACGATGATGTCCATGCCGGAAGAGGCGTTTTAGGAATTTTCGCTTCGCATCGCGCGAGGCAAGTCTGGAGCAAACCATGCCCGAAGCCTTTATTTACGACGCCGTTCGGACCCCGCGGGGGCGCGGCAAGCAGGACGGTTCCCTGCACGAAGTCTCGACCCTGTCGCTGGCCACCGCCGCCCTTTCGGCGCTGCGCGAGCGCAACAAGCTGGACACGCACCTTGTCGACGATGTCGTGCTGGGTTGCGTCGATCCCGTTGGCGAGGCCGGCGGCGATATCGCCCGCGTTGCAGCGCTTACCGCAAATTACGGCGATCATGTTCCCGGCGTGCAGATCAACCGCTTCTGCGCCTCCGGTCTCGACGCGGTGAATTTTGCCGCGGCGCAAGTCATGTCGGGCCAGCACGACATGACCGTCGGCGGAGGTGTCGAATCCATGAGCCGCGTCGGTATCGGTGCATCCGGCGGCGCATGGCCTGTCGATCCGCAGATCGCCGTGCCGGCCTATTTCATGCCGCAAGGCATTTCCGCAGACCTCATCGCGACCAAATACGGCTTCACCCGCGATGATTGCGATGCCTTTGCCGTCGAAAGCCAGAAGCGCGCTGCCAAGGCCTGGGACGAAGGACGCTTTGCCAAATCCATCGTGCCGGTGAAAGACGTCAATGGATTGACGATTCTGGATCGCGACGAACACATGCGTCCTTCCACCGACATGCAATCGCTGGCGGCGCTGAAACCTTCGTTCCAGATGATGGCGGAGCAGGGCGGCTTTGGCGCTGTCGCCATCCAGGCCCATCCGGAGATTGAGACGGTGAACCACGTTCATCACGCCGGCAATTCGTCCGGCATCGTCGACGGCGCGGCAGCGGTGCTGATCGGCAACGAAGAGGCCGGCAAGAAGGCGGGACTGAAACCGCGCGCGCGCATCAGAGCCTTCGCCAACATCGGCTCCGAACCTGCGATCATGCTCACCGGTCCGGTGGATGTGACCAAGAAACTGCTGCAGCGCTCGGGCATGAAGATTTCCGACATCGATCTGTTCGAGGTCAACGAGGCTTTCGCCTCTATCGTCCTGCGTTTCGAGCAGGCTTTCGACGTCGATCACGCCAAGGTCAACGTCAACGGGGGGGCGATTGCAATGGGCCATCCACTCGGCGCAACCGGCGCGATGATCCTCGGCACCGTCCTCGACGAACTGGAACGCACCGGAAAGTCCACAGCGCTCGTCACCCTGTGCATCGGCATCGGCATGGGCACGGCGACGATTATCGAACGCATCTGAGCGGAGGAAAAACAATGGACCTGAAAAACTTCCGCTTCGAAACCGACGCCGACGGCATCGCCACCCTTACCTGGGACATGCCGGACCGCTCGATGAACGTCATCACGCAGGAGGTGATGCAGGAGCTTGAAAGCGTCGTCGAAAAGGTGGCTTCGGACGAGTCAATCAAGGGCTGCGTCATAACCTCCGGCAAGGACAATTTCTCCGGCGGCGCTGACCTGTCTATGCTCGAAGGCTTTGGCTCTATCCTCGCGCAGAAGATGAAGGCCGAGGGTTACGAAAGCGCGATGCAGTTTTTCTTCGACGCATCGCGCTCGCTCTCGCTGCTGTACCGCAAGCTTGAAACATGCGGTAAACCTTTCGCCGCTGCCATCAACGGCGTGTGTCTCGGCGGCGCGTTCGAACTGGCGCTCGCGTGTCACTATCGTGTCGTGTCCGACAACGCCAAGACGCGGGTCGGCCTGCCGGAGGTCAAGGTCGGGCTGTTCCCCGGCGCTGGCGGGACCCAGCGCGTTGCGCGCCTGATGCAAACCGGCGATGCCTTGCAACTTCTGTTCAAGGGCGAACAATTGCAGCCGAACCGCGCCAAGGGCATGAATCTCGTGCACGAGATCGCACCGGCTGGCGAGATTGTCGAAAAGGCAAAAGCCTGGATAAAGGGCGGCGGCAAGGGTGTCGCGCCCTGGGACGAGAAGAACTTCCGCGCCCCTTCCGGCCGTGTGTATTCGCCTGCGGGCATGATGGTCTGGCCGGCGGCCAACGCCATCTATCGCCGCGAGACGCAGGATAATTACCCGGCTGTGCGCGCCGTGTTGCAGACGGTGTACGAAGGCCTGCAATTGCCGATGGATCTGGCGCTGAAGGTCGAAAGCCGCTGGTTCGCGAAAATCCTGCGCTCGACCGAAGCGCGCTCCATGATCCGCACCCTCTTCCTTTCGATGGGCGAACTCAACAAGGGCGCGCGGCGGCCGAAAAATATCCCGCCGTCGACGCCGAAAAAGGTTGGCGTCATCGGCGCGGGCTTCATGGGGGCATCCATCGCCTATGTCACCGCGTTGGCCGGAATAGAAGTTGTCCTCATCGACAAGGATCAGGCCGCTGCCGACAAGGGCAAGGAGCTGTCGCACAAGCTGATGACGGGGCTCGTCAGCAAGGCGCGCGCAACCACGGCCGATCGCGATGCGTTGCTGAAACGTATCGAGGCAACGCCCGATTACGGCAAACTTGCCGGCTGCGATCTTGTCGTGGAAGCTGTCTTCGAGGACCGCGATGTCAAGGCCGCCGTTACGAAGCAGGCGCAGGCGGCGATGGACAAGGACGCAATCTTCGCATCCAACACTTCGACGCTGCCAATTACTTCGCTGGCGGAAAATTTCGAACGCACGGACGACTTCATAGGCATTCACTTCTTCTCGCCCGTCGAGAGGATGATGCTCGTCGAAGTCATTCTCGGCAAGAAAACCGGCGACAAGGCGCTGGCCAAGGCGCTCGATTACGTGCGCGCCATCCGCAAGACGCCGATCGTCGTCAACGACAGCCGCGGCTTCTTCGCCAACCGCTGCGTCCTCAACTACATTCGCGAAGGCCATCTGATGCTGGCCGAAGGGGTGCCGGCTGCTATGATCGAAAACCTCGCCAAACAAGCGGGCATGCCGGTCGGGCCGCTCTCGCTGAACGACGAGGTCGCCATCGACCTGGCCTGGAAGATCGTACAGGCGACCAAGAAGGACCTTGGCCCGCAGGCCATCGATCGGGAACAGGAAGAGCTGCTCGACGCGCTGCTCAACAAGCACGGACGCCAGGGTCGCAAGAACGGCAAGGGCTTTTACGATTACCCGGAAAAGGGCCAGAAAAAGCTCTGGCCCGGCCTCGCCGATCTGCAGCAGAACAAACTCGATCCCGATACAATCGACTGGCAGGAGATCAAGGACCGCTTTCTCTTCACGCAGGCGCTGGAAGCCGCGCGCACGGTCGAAGACGGCGTCATTGTCGATCCGCGCGAGGCGGACGTCGGATCTATCCTCGGTTTCGGTTTTGCCCCCTTCACCGGCGGTGTCCTCAGCTATATCGAAGGCATGGGCGTGAAGAGGTTTGTCGCCCGCGCGAAGGAGCTGGAAGCCAGGTTCGGTGACCGTTTCAAACCCTGCGCTCTGCTGGAAGACATGGCGGCGAAAGACGAGACCTTCTACGGCCGCTTCAGCGCGAAAGCGAATGCGGCCTGAAGAATCGGGAAATTTCGTCTCCGGGCCCTGACAAAATCGTCAAAACAGGAAATGCCGGCTCGAAAATTCGGGCCGGCATCGCCGTTGTGAAAGTGACACCGTGAACCTCTGGCTTCGCATCCTGCTATTGCTTCTGGCGACGCCTTTCCGCCCGAAGCTCAAGCCGCCTTTTGATGTGTCGCGGTTGACCTTTCGCGTCTGGCCGAACGATCTCGACACCAACCTGCACATGAACAACGGCCGCTATCTTACCGTTATGGATCTGGGCCGTCTCGATCTGACGTTGCGAATGGGTCTTGCCGGGCACGCCCGCCGCAACGGCTGGATGCCAATTCTCTCGGCAGCCAATGTCCTGTTCCGGCGCGAACTGCGCCCGTTTCAGAAATACGTTCTCGAAACGCGCATCCTGTGGTGGTCGCAGACGCATTTCGTGATGGAGCACCGCATGCTGGTGCCGGCGAAGTCCGGCGAAAGTCCCCATCTGGCGGCGCGAGCGCTCATGCACGGCGGCATCTATCAGCGCAAGGCCAAGCGTTTCGTACCCGTAGAGGAGATCATGCAGATCATGGGCGTCGAGGCGGAATCGCCCGAGCCGGGACCGGATGTGGAAGCAGCTCTGGCCGCGATCCGGATCAAGCGCGAGGTAGCGGCGGCGCAATCGCGGGGAGAGCGCTTGTAATTCCCGTCCGTCTGTGTAGCTTGCCGCCGGAATAAACGGAGGAATGCTACAGATGAGCGCAGCGCTGTTCACGCCCTTGCAGATTGGCCCGATCGAAGTGCCCAATCGCATCGCGATCTCGCCCATGTGCCAGTATTCGGCGACGGACGGAACCGCCAGCGACTGGCACCTGCAGCATGTCACCCGCTTTGGCATGTCCGGCGCCGGACTCGCCGTGATGGAGGCGACGGGGGTCGAACCGATAGGCCGCATCTCGCCCGGCTGCCTCGGCCTCTACTCGGACGAAAACGAAAAGGCGCTGGTTCGAGTTCTGGAGATGGCGCGCAAATATGCGTTGCCGGGCGCCAGGTTCGGCATCCAGATATGTCATGCCGGCCGCAAGGGCTCGACGCCGCTCGCATGGGACCGCTCCTCGCCCTATCAGACGCCGGACCGTGGCGGCTGGGAGACGATTGGCCCGTCGCCCCTGTCGTTTCAGGATGGCGTGCCGCCGCCGCGCGAAATGACAGAAGACGATATCCAGCGAGTCATTGCCGCATTCGGCTCCGCCGCGGCGCGGGCGGCGAGGGCCGGGTTCGATCTTGTCGAATTGCACGCCGCACATGGCTATCTGATTCACCAGTTTCATTCGCCGCTCTCGAACAAGCGCACGGACAAATGGGGTGGCGACGCCGAAGGGCGGCTGCGTTTTCCGCTGGCCTGTGCAGAGGCCGCCCGCGCCAACACGCCGAAGCACGTGGCGCTGGGCGCACGGATTACCTCGACCGATTTCGACGACGCCGGCCTCAGCGTCGACGATGCCGTGCGCTTTGCCGCCGAACTCAAGGCGCGCGGTTTCGATTACGTCTGCGTCAGCTCCGGCAACATTATTGCCGGTGGGCGCCCTGCCACGGGGCCGGGCTTCAATATCGAACGGGCGGCGAAAGTGAAGAAGGAAACCGGCATCGTCACGCGAACGGTCGGATACATTGCCGGCCCTCACATGGCCGAAGACGCGGTGGCCAGCGGCAAGGTGGATCAGGTTGCGCTCGGACGCGCCTTTCTCGACGACGCCAACTGGGGCTGGCATGCGGCCGAGGCGCTGGGCGTGAAACTCAATCCGCCACCGCAATTCATGCGTGTCGCGCCCGGAAGCTGGCCGGGCAACAAGGATTCGCGCGCAACGCAAATCTGATTGGCGCGGCAGGCAGTCTATTCCGCCGCGCGCTGCAGAATGCGCCACTGGCTCAGCAGCGCACGCAAGGCCGCGGGCCGTACCGGCTTGTTCAGTAGCCGCACTTCCAGCCGTTCGACAAGATCGCGAACTTCCTGTGTGTGATCGGCCGTAATCAAGACGGCGGGAATTTCGATTCCGATCGCAGCCCGCAGCGCGCCTATTGCGTCAATGCCATTGCCGTCGTCCAGATGGTAATCGGCAATGATCGCGTCCGGGACGATTCTGTCGCGGATGATGATGCGTTCGGCGCTGGTGAGATCGGGCGCCCCATGAAATCTGCAACCCCAGCCCGTAAGCAGAGCATCCAATCCCTGCAAAATGCGCGGTTCGTTGTCGATAGCCACGATCCGCATGCCGGCGAGGGGAAGCGCATCGTATTCGTCCCTGCGGGCCACGGCAGGCATGCCTGCAGCCCGCGCCGCCGAAACCGGAATGGTCACCGAGAAGACCGAGCCCTTGCCATGCTCGGACTTCAGTGTGACTGCGTGGTGCAGCACCCGGCTGATGCGTTCCACGATCGACAGGCCCAGTCCCAGCCCGCGCGCATTCCGGGCTGCCGGAGCCAGCCGTTCGAATTCGCGGAAAACCGCCTTTTGCATCGCTTCGGGAATACCTGCGCCGGTATCGGCGACGTCGACGCGGACGCAATTGCCCATGCGCCTGCATCCCACGAGCACTTTTCCGCGCGGCGTATATTTGATTGCATTGGACACCAGGTTTTGCAGCAATCGCCGCAAGAGTCGCCGGTCCGAGCGCACGTAGACAGAAGTCTTGACGAAGCGCAACTCAAGGCCGGCGGTCCGCGCCGCAGGTGCGAATTCCACGCGCAATTGATCGAACAGGTCCATCAGCAGGAAATCGCCGATTTCAGTCTTCATTGCGCCAGCGTCGAAGCGCGATATGTCCAGCAGCGTGGTTAGAATTTCTTCGACCGAATGCAACGCCAGATCAAGGTTGTCGAGCAGTTCCCGGTTAGGAGCAGCGCCTGGCAGGAGTTCCGCGACAGGTCCAGAGTCGTATCGCTCGACCAGAGATGTCGCGTACAGCCGTGCGGCATTCAGCGGCTGCAAAATATCGTGGCTGGCTGCGGCCAGAAAGCGGGTCTTCGAGATATTCGCTTCGTCCGCCACCGCTTTCGCGCGCGCCAGTTCGGTGTTCAGCCGTTCCAGTTCCTCGGTACGTTCGCGGACACGCTGTTCCAGCGCCTCTTCTTGCGCCACAGACTGCGTGACGTCCGTATAAGTGGTCACGAGCCCGCCATCGGGCATTCGCGCGGAGCGGATTTCGATCACACGCCCTTGCGGCACCAGTCGCAGGCGGGTCGGCTCACGTTCATTGACCAGAAGTTCTATGCGCGAACCGATATGGTAGTCGGGGCCGCCCGGCCCATATACGCCGCGTTCGGCATTGAAGCGCACCAGTTCTTCCAGCCCCATACCGTTGTGCAGCAATTCTTTCGGAATGTTGAAGAGATCGCAGAACTCGCGGTTCCAGCACACCATGCGCAGATCGTTGTCGAAGACAGTGATGCCCTGCCGTGCGTGATCGAGCGCATGCTGCAGCATGTCGCGATTCTGCTGCAGGCTGGCCGAGGCTTCGTCCAGGAGCATCAAGGCGGCTTCGCGCGACAGGGTGCTGCGCCGAAGGACAAACGAAATCACCATGCGCGAAGAAGCCGAGCCGATGCCTGAAGCCAGCAGATGCTCGGCGAAGCGAAGCAGATGCACGTCGCTTTCGCGCGCGGGATTGTCTTCAAGGCCACGCGTCAGCAGATAGCTTTCGAAAGCGCGGCGCGTATGCTCGGCGCCAAGGTAGCGCGCAACTGTGGCTTCCAGTTCCCCGGCAGTCACGCCAGCCCGCCAAAGCCGCAGGGTTTGGGCCATCGACACCGGATCGCGGCCGATGAAGATGTTGGCTTGCAGACGTTCGATAGGTATGGCGCCGCGCGTCAGCGAAAAACCAAGATATGCGAGAATGTTGCCGCCCAGCGAAAACAGGACGCCATGCACCAGTTGCGGCAATTCGATTCCGAACAGGGCGTTTGGCTTCAAGGGCGCAATGCCCATCGGGCCATTTGCGACAATCGAGGCGATGCCTGCGGATGCGGTTTCCAGCGAGGGCAAGAGCAACGTATAGCCCCAGAGTACGATCCCGGCGATCAGTCCTGCCATCGCGCCGCGCGCATTGGCCCGGCGCCAGAACAGACCTCCGAAGAAGGCCGGCGCGATCTGCGCGATGGCGGCAAACGACAGAAGGCCGATCGAGGCCAGGGCGGCCTCGCTAGATATCTGCAGATATATGAACGCCAGCGCCAGGATCATCACGATTGCAATTCGGCGGATCAGCAGAATTTGCGTTGCCGGATTTCCGGCGTCGAGATTGCCCGCCGTGCGTGCCGGCGCAGAATGATCGGCATGACCAGATCGTTGGACACCATGATCGAGAGCGCGACGCTGGCCACGATGACCATCGCCGTGGCGGCAGAAAGGCCGCCGATCATGGCGAACATTGCTATAGCAATGTTCTTGGCCTCCAACGGCAGCGCCAGCACGGTGAGGTCGCGGTCGATCGTTCCGGGTTCGAACGTCAGCAGCCCGGCCACCGCCAGCGGCACCACGAATATGTTGATGGCGATCAGATAAAGGGGAAACAGCCAGGCGGCAGTGCGGACATCCTTTTCGTCCCGGTTTTCAACCACAGTGACATGAAACTGGCGCGGCAGCAGAATGATGCAGCATGCCGCGAGTAAAGTTGTCGTCGCCCACATTGCCGGGTCCGGCTGCTTGCCGAGCACCGCCTTGATTTGTGGCGTGGCGTTGGCGAGCAGGTTCAGTTCGCCGAGCCCCTTGAACATCCACCAGGTCACGAATACGCCGACGGCAAGAAATGCGGCGAGTTTCACGAGCGATTCCATGGCGATCGCCAATACCAGCCCGTCCTGGTTTTCGGTCGCATCGATATGGCGCGTACCGAATGCCATGGCGAAACCGGCGAGCAGAACTGCAATGCCGAGTGACAACGTGGCGGGAACGTCCGTCAGCGTCACGGCGTGGCCGGAATCGATGGATTGAAGCGCCATCGCCATGGACGAAGCGACGGCTTTCAGTTGCAAGGCGATGTACGGCAACACGCCTACTACAGAGATGATGGCGACCAGCGCGGCGACTTGATCCGACTTGCCGTATCTTGAGGCGACGAAGTCAGCGACCGACGTGATGTTTTGCGCTTTGGCAAGTCGCACGATGCGCAGAAAGAGAGGAAAAAACAGGCCGATCATGACGACCGGGCCGATGTAGATCGGGAGGAAATCCAGGCCACTCGACGAGGCAAGTCCCACCGAACCGAAAAATGTCCAGGATGTGCAGTAAACGCCAAGCGTCAGTGCGTAGATGGCCGGACGGAAACGGGATGTCATAAGCCGCCGGCCGTGCCTGTCGCCGAAATAGGCCACGGCAAACAGCGTGCAAACGTAAGCGAGACCAATCAGAATTGTTATCCAGCCGACGTTCATCCAATGCCCTTACCGCTAGCGTCTCCCGCCGTTACGGCCCTGCTCCCCGGCCGGGGAGCGCCGCACGAATAGCCACCTTAACATGCTGTCAGCCCGAGGCGATTGCGGCTTTGGTCCAATGCATCGCCTTCACGGCGCCGGCCACCTTTAGCTGGATGTGAAAATTCAATCGTCCCGCGCCGATCGACGCGCAACTTTTTTGCATGACCTCAATGGCTTGACATTTACGGCGTTTGGGATTGTCTTGCGTCCGCACGCGCATGGAATTTCGGATGCGTTGGTTCTTTTGCAGGTTTGGGAGAGCGGGAATGTTGAAGGAATTCAAGGAATTTGCAATGAAGGGCCCCGTCGTCGATCTCGCCATTGGCGTGATCATCGGCGCGGCTTTTGGCAAGATCATAACCTCTTTGGTTGAAGACATCATCATGCCGATAGTCGGCGCAATTTTTGGCGGGCTCGACTTCTCGAATTATTTTACCGTCCTGAAGGGCACTGTCACCGCCACTGCTTTGGCAGAGGCGAAGAAGCAGGGCGCCATTCTCGCCTGGGGCAACTTCGTAACCGTCGCAGTAAATTTCCTGATCATCTCCTTCATCCTGTTTTTGATCATAAAGGGCATCAATTCGATGAAGAGGAAGGAAGCCGAAGTCCCCGCCGAGCCGCCGGCACCGCCGCGCAGCGAAGTCCTGCTGGAACAGATCCGCGACCTCCTGGCAAAAAAGTAAAATCGCAAGAAATGCCGCGGGCGATTCGCGCGCCGGTCACAAAAAAGGCGCTTCCAGAGGGAAGCGCCTTTCGTTTTGGATGTTTCGAGCCGGCCTGACTTATTCGGCGGCCACCGGCCCGAAGGCTATCGCATGGGCCGGGACCGGCTCGAAAAGCGGAATGCCCAGCTTGTCCCAAACAGCGGTCATCGCTGTGACGAGCCCTGCAATATGGGCTTCCGTGTGGCGCGGCGTCGGCGTTATGCGCAAACGTTCCGTTCCGCGGGCGACGGTGGGGTAGTTGATCGGCTGAATGTAGATGCCGTGATCTTCCAGCAACAGGTCGCTGGCTTCCTTGCACAATTCCGCATCGCCGACGAACACCGGAACGATGTGCGAAGGATTCGGCATTACAGGAATACCGGCGTTCTCCAGTGCAGATTTGGTGAGTGCAACTTGCCGCTGCTGACCATCGCGCTCCACGGTCGATGACTTCAGATGACGCACCGCCGCATGCGCAGCAGCCGCAATGGACGGAGGCAGCGCGGTCGTGAAGATGAACGAGGGCGCGTAGGAACGAATGGCGTCGATAATGTTCGCGTCCGCGGCGACATAGCCGCCCAACGTGCCGAAACCTTTCGCCAGCGTGCCTTCGACGATATCGATCTGATCCATAACGCCTTCGCGTTCGCAGATGCCGCCACCGTGCGCGCCGTACATGCCCACCGCATGGACTTCGTCGATATAGGTGAGGGCGTTGTAATGTTTGGCCAGTTCGGCAATCCGGGCGACAGGGGCGATATCGCCGTCCATCGAGTACAGGCTCTCGAATACGATGAGCTTGGCGCGTTCCCTACCGGCTGCTTTCAATAATTCTTCGAGATGGCTCGTGTCGTTGTGACGGAAAATCTGCTTTGTCGCCCCCGAGCGCTTCACGCCTTCGATCATCGAATTGTGGTTGAGCGCATCGGAAATGATCAGGCAGTCAGGCAGAAGCTGACCGATCGTGCCGATGGCCGCCAGATTGGAAATCCAGCCCGAGGTGAAGGCCAAAGCTGCCTGCTTGCCGTGCAGGTCGGCCAGTTCTTCTTCAAGCTGGACCAAGGGATTATTCGTTCCCGAGATGTTGCGCGTTCCGCCCGCTCCGGCGCCGTGCTTGCGCGTCGCCTCGGTCATGGCGCGGATGACTTCCGGGTGCTGACCCATCGCCAGATAGTCGTTCGAACACCAGATCGTGACGTCGCGGGCCTTGCTCTGCGGGCCTTCGGGATACCAAAGCGCCTCCGGAAAACGGTCCGGCGAGCGTTCCAGATCCGCGAAAACGCGATAGCGCCGCTCGTCCCGCAGGCGTCCTATGGCCTGATCGAAATAACGCCTGTAATCCATTCCCCACCGGTCCTCGTCGCTTCCGGGCCAAATTTCGGGCCGGAACAGGCCATTTTGCTCGCCCGGCCGGCCGATCCTTTCGTCAGGATGCAGTCCGCGGGAACTCTTTATGACTCTCATATCGCGTTTTCCGCATCTTTGCGAGTGGCAGATGGTCTCACGATAAGAGGCGCTCTGGCTTGTAGCTTTGAGCCAGATCATAATTGTTCAAATTTCAACCTTTTACAATTCCATCTTGACAGGAATTGCGTTTTCGCAAGCTAATATTGTTGCAAAGGTGGCCGCGCCAGCCCGTATGCCGGGACATCTCCCGGATTCGCCGGCCTTTTTCGGCGGAGTGGAACGGCCGGGCGCTTCTGCCGTTTTGCTGCAGTATCAGCGTAATTCCGGGGGTCAGCCATGGACAGGCTCCTTGAAGTATTTCTGAAGAGTATTGTGCGGTTTGGCGCCGTAACCATTCAAACCGCCTCCGGCCATGAATTCGACATTGGCGACGGTTCGGGCAAGCCGATCAAGCTTGTCTTCCGGGACAGGGCTGCACAGGCGCGCCTGATCCGCGACCCGGCCCTGACGCTCGGCGAGATTTATATGGACGGGCAGCTGGACATCGAGGGCGGCGATGTCCTTGATCTTCACATGGCGGCCCAGCGCAACATCACCTCCGCCGACATGAGCGCCGTGCTGCGCCTGGCCGATCGCATGCGGTTTCTGGCCCGGGGCTGGAAGCAGAATAATGTCGAACGCAGATCGCGGTCGAACGTTGCCCACCATTACGATCTCGACGGTCGGCTATACGAGTTGTTCCTGGACCCGGACATGCAATATTCCTGCGCCTATTACGAGGCGCCGGACCAGACGCTCGAAGAAGCGCAAATTGCCAAGAAGCGCCATATAGCCGCCAAACTCTGCATCGAACCCGGCCACACCGTGCTGGACATCGGATGTGGCTGGGGCGGCATGGGATTGTATCTTGCGCAAGTCTGCGGCGCGAAAGTGACCGGCGTCACCCTGTCGACCGAACAGCTCGCGGTGGCAAACAAGCGGGCTTTGGCCGCCAGTTTGCGCGACAGGGCAGAATTCCGGCTGCAGGATTATCGCCATGTTGAGGAGCGTTTTGACCGCGTCGTGTCTGTCGGGATGCTCGAGCATGTCGGAGCAAATTTCCTCGAGCAATATTTCCGCAGGGTGGCCAGCGTCCTGTCTGAAGGCGGCGTTGCCCTGATTCACACGATTGGTCGCACCGACGGGCCCGGGGTCACCAATCCCTGGATCGCCAAGTACATCTTTCCGGGCGGTTACATTCCGGCCCTGTCGGAACTGACCGCTGCTATAGAGCAAGCCGGCCTTTACCTGACCGATCTGGAGGTGTTGCGGCTGCACTATGCCGATACGCTGCGCGACTGGCGCAATCGGTTCATGGCGCGCCGCGACGAAGCCAAAGCCTTGTACGACGAGCGCTTCTGCAGAATGTGGGAATTCTATCTTGCCGGAAGCGAGGCAAGTTTCCGCATAGGGCAAAATGTAGTCTTCCAATTGCAGTTGGCGCGCCGGATCGATGCCGTACCCGTCACGCGCGATTACATCGCAAGACAGGAAGCAGATTTGCGCCAGCGCGAGCCTGATCAAGCCGCATACAAGATGGCGGGCGAATAGTAGGAGGCGGCTGGCTGCCGGGCGACGCCCTGAAGCGCAGGCGCCTGCACCGGAGGCCGCGATGAACGACATCCTTCTGCCCTATCCCGGTGCTCTGCAGCCGAACCAGACCCCGCCCTTTGCCGGTGTGGATTTGTTTTCGTCGAACCCGGCCTTGCACGAGGCAGCCGCGGCCTTCGATCCACAAGCGAGCGGAGACGAACTGGCCCGCCTCGGCTCGCAATGGGGCAGTGCGGAGTTTCTCGAACTCGGCCGTCTTGCAAATGCCTGCCCGCCGCGGCTGAAAACGCGGGACGCGCGCGGCGCTCCAACCGGATTCGTCGAGTTCCACCCGGCCTGGCACAGCCTGATGCGGGCCGGCATGGAAGCGGGCTTGCATAATTTGACCTGGATTGGCGGCTCGCATGTGCAACGTGCCGCCCGCCTGTTGATGGCCTATCAGGCAGAAGCAGGACATATCTGTCCGTTGACCATGACGCATGCGGCAATGGCGGCCTTGCGGTCCGAGCCCGACATTGCCGGGAGATGGCGCGAAAAGATGGCCGGCAATGTTTACGATCCCGGATTTAAACCCTGGTGGGAGAAAACGGCTGTAACGCTCGGCATGGGCATGACCGAACGGCAGGGCGGAACCGACGTCCGCGCGAATACGACTGAAGCGCGCCGGGCGGGCGGCCACTACGAGATCACGGGTCATAAATGGTTCATGTCCGCGCCCATGTGCGACGGATTTCTGGTGCTCGCGCAGGCCCCAGGCGGATTGACCTGTTTTCTCATGCCGCGCTTCCGTCCCGACGGGTCGCTCAATGCGCTTTTCTTCCGCGAACTGAAAGACAAGCTGGGCAACCGGTCAAACGCCTCAAGTGAAGTCGAATTCTCAGCGGCGTATGCAGAGCGAATTGGCGAAGAAGGGCGTGGCGTGCGCACCATTATAAGCATGGTGCAATTGACGCGGCTCGATTGCATCGTTGCGTCCGCCGGACTGATGCGCTTTGGCCTCGCCGCCGCCGTCCATCACGCCCGGCACCGCAGCGTGTTTCAGAAGAAACTGATCGATCAGCCGCTGATGCGCGCCGTGCTTGCGGACATGGCGCTCGAAGTCGAGGCCGTGACCGCGCTGGCCATGAGGCTCGCCGCGGCCTTCGACCGGGCGCACTCCGACAGTGCTGAGGCGGCCTATGCACGTCTCGTAACGCCGGCAGCCAAGTACTACGTCTGCAAGATCGCCCCGGCCATGCTTTACGAAGCGATGGAATGCCATGGCGGCAACGGTTATGTCGAAGAGTTGCCGCTCGCGCGCGCCTATCGCGAGGCTCCGGTCAATGCGATCTGGGAAGGGTCCGGTAACGTGATGGCTCTCGATGTTTTGCGCGCGATCGCGTCAGATGGCGAAAGCGCGCTGGCAGCCGTGGAAAGCATCGCCGCGGGGCTTCGGGCCCCGCGCATGCGCGGCGCAGTGGATCACATTCTGGCTTTGTTGCGCGGCCCTGGGGCGGAGGCATATGGACGTACCGTCGCCGAAAGCATAGCAAAAATCGCTGCGGTGGAGGCGCTTTCTCAGTTGAAGCCGGAATTTGCCGAGCGTTTCGCGGTCAGCCGCGTGGGGGGCGTTGCCCACGCGACATTGGGCACGGACCCGCACGCCGGCATCGCGGACAGTTTGCTATCGCGGGTATGACGTCTGGATGCATCTGGCTTGACGTAGCCTTCGCCGTTATCGACACTGCTCCAAGGTTTGAAGACCTGGCGCATGGAGCTTGCGCGCGTCTTCAGGACTTTGGGGAGGGGACAGTATGGCGCCGGATATCGAGATTGCGCGCGCGGCGAAAACCGCACCAATTGCGGAGATTGCGGCAAGACTCGATATCCCGGAGGAAGCGATTCATCCCTATGGCAAATCCATCGCCAAGATCGACCACGATTTCATCGCCGGGCTCGAGGGACGGCCGCCGGGCAAGCTGATTCTTGTCACAGCAATTTCCCCGACGCCGGCGGGCGAAGGAAAAACAACGACAACCGTCGGTCTGGGAGACGGACTTGCCCGTATCGGCAAGAAAGCGGCGATCTGCCTGCGCGAACCCTCGCTTGGGCCCTGCTTTGGGATGAAGGGTGGCGCGGCCGGCGGCGGTTATGCGCAGGTCGTCCCGATGGAAAACATAAACCTGCATTTCACTGGCGACTTCCACGCCATCGGCGTTGCGCACAATCTGCTGGCTGCCATGCTCGACAACCACGCTTATTGGGGCAATGGGCTGGGCGTCGACGCTCGCCGTATCGCCTTGCGCCGGGTGGTCGACATGAACGACCGTGCGCTGCGCCAGATTGTGTCCTCGCTCGGCGGTGTCGCGAATGGATTTCCGCGCGAGGACGGTTTCGACATCACGGTTGCTTCCGAGGTCATGGCGATATTCTGCCTGTCGCGGGATCTCGCGGATCTGGAGTCGCGGCTCGGGAGAATCGTCGCCGCCTACACGCGAGACCGCAAGCCGGTCACCGCCGAAGACCTCAAGGCGCAGGGCGCCATGACGGTTCTGTTGAAAGACGCCCTGCAACCAAACCTCGTGCAATCGCTGGAAGGCACCCCGGCCTTTGTCCACGGCGGGCCGTTCGCAAATATCGCGCACGGATGCAACTCGGTCATGGCGACCCGCACTGCACTCAGTCTCGCCGAGTATGTCGTCACGGAAGCCGGCTTTGGAGCGGATCTTGGCGCGGAGAAATTCTTCGACATTAAGTGCCGGTCTGCAGGTCTGACGCCTTCGGCTGCTGTCATCGTTGCGACAGTGCGGGCATTGAAAATGCATGGCGGGGTGGCCCGCGCCGATCTTGCACGGGAAGACCTCAAGGCGCTGGAAGCCGGATTTGCCAATCTCGAGCGTCATGCCGGCAACATTGCAAAGTTCGGCGTTCCTGCCGTCGTGGGCATCAATCGCTTCGCAGCCGATACACAGGCCGAACTGGAGCTTTTGCTGCGGCTGTGCAAAGAGAGGCTGGGGATCGAAGCGCATATAGCAACGCATTTTTCTGATGGATCGGCCGGTAGCGAGACGTTGGCGAGAACAGTCGCTGCGCTGGCGGAAAAGGGCTCCGGGACAGAAGGCGGAGGCTTTCGGCCGCTATACCCTTCGAACATGCCGCTTGCCGCAAAAATAGAAACGATTGCGCGGGAAATTTACGGCGCGGGCGGTGTTTCCTTCGAGCCCCGGGCGCAGGCTGATCTGAAGACATTCGAAGAAATGGGCTTTGCGGATGTTCCGGTCTGCATCGCCAAAACGCAATATTCCTTCTCGACCGATCCGAATTTACGCGGCGCTCCGTCCGGTCACATCCTGCCAGTCCGGCAAGTGCGCCTCTCCGCAGGGGCGGGCTTCGTTGTCGCCATCTGCGGTGAGATCATGACAATGCCCGGACTGCCTCGCGAGCCGGCGGCAGAACGGATAGGGCTGAACGCGCAGGGCTTCGTGGAGGGCTTGTTTTAGCCGCTGTAGCGGTTCCACGCGCGCCGGCAACCGGACCGCAGGGCTACCGTTTTTGCGCTTGGCAAGCTTTGGGAAGCGTGTAGCATCCTCCCGATCCGAAGCCGCGAAGCAGCGGCTCGCAGGGAGGCACATATGACAGCTTTTCGTGCTCTGCGCCGCATGGCCGTCGCAGCTTCTCTCACTGCATTGGCTTTCGCTTTGCCAGCGTGGGCGCAAACTCCTCCCGCCATAGACGCGGACGATATCGGCGGCGTGGTCACCGGATCGAAGGGACCGGAGGCCGGTGTCTGGGTAATCGCCGAAACGCGCGACCTGCCGGTCCGCTTCATCCGCATTGTGGTTACCGACGAAAAGGGCCGCTATGTCATTCCCGACTTGCCAAAGGCCAACTACGACGTGTGGGTGCGTGGCTACGGACTTGTCGATTCCGGCAAGGTGAAAGCGGACCCCGGCAAGATCGTAAATCTCAGCGCCAAAGCGGCGCCGGACGAAAAGGCTGCGGCGCAATATTATCCTGCCATTTATTGGTATTCGATGCTGACAATTCCCGCCAAGGACCAGTTCGGCGGCAAGAGCGACATTCCCGAAAAACTCACGCAGGCAGGCTGGCTCAACGCCATGAAGAACAATGGCTGCGTCGGCTGCCATCAGCTCGGCCAGCTTTCGACGCGCACGATCCCGAAATTCTTTCTCGGCAGCGGCGATCACGAGGAGGCCTGGGTCAAGCGTATCCAGGCCGGTCAGGCGGGACCTTCGATGGTCAACCTGATTGCCGGACGCCTGAACGGCGCACCGATCAAATATTTTGCCGACTGGACCAAACGCATCGCGGGCGGCGAGCTGCCGCACGCCACGCCGACAAGACCACAGGGCGTGGAGCGTAATATCGTCGTCACCTTACGCGACTGGATGAACGAAAAGCAGTATCTGCACGATCTGATTGCCAGCGACCGGCGGAATCCGACCGTCAATGGCTATGGCCCACTGTATGGCTCGCCGGAATACAGCTCCGACAATATGCCGGTGCTCGATCCAAGGACAAACACAGTCAGCTATGTCAGCATGACCACGACGCCTGATACGCCGGAAGCTCTGGGACCCGGACATGCGGCGGACAAGAAGCCGCTCGGCCCTTCAGCCTATTGGGGCGAAGAGAAAATCTGGGACACAAGGGCGAACAATCACAACGCCATGATCGATCACAAGGGTCGTGTCTGGATGGCGGCGACCGGGCATCCGCAGGCCAACCCGGATTTTTGCAAGAAGGGTTCGTCGCATCCGTCTGCCAAAGTTGTGCCGCAGGCCAGGACCAACCGGCGCGTGACGATGTACGATCCCGGTAGCAAGAAATACACATCATATCAGACTTGCTTCCAGACCCATCATTTGCAGTTCGGCTATGACAAGGATCACACTTTGTGGACTTCTGGCGGGCGCGATGTCGTTGGCTGGATCAACACGCGCGTATTGGACGGGACGGGCGACATTGAAAGGGCCCAAGGCTGGACACCGCTGGTGCTCGACACCAATGGCAACGGCAAGCGCGACGATTTCGTGGGACCAAAGGACAAGATCGATCCCGCCAGGGACAAACGCATCATTGCGGGCTTTTACGCGGTGATGCCGAGCCCTGCCGATGGCTCTGTCTGGGGCACGTTCCGCTCGTTCCCCGGTGCAGTTGTGCGCGTCAACCCGGGTTCCGATCCGGCCAATACGGCGCTCGCGGAAATCTACAATGTGCCCATGCCCGGCTACGGACCGCGCGGCGGCGACATCGACAAGGACGGCGTCGTCTGGGTGTCGCTCGCCAGCGGCCATCTCGGTTCGTTCGACAGGCGCAAGTGCAAGGGACCGCTCAACGGGCCAAAGGCGACAGGCAACCATTGTCCTGAAGGCTGGAGCTTCTTCAAATACCCCGGTCCGGGTTTCAAGGACATCGGCGATAACAGCGCCGAGTCGAGCTATTACACCTGGGTCGACCAGCACAACACGTTCGGGCTAGGCGAAAACGTGCCGATGTCAACGGGCAATCTCAATGACGGGCTGATTGCGTTGAACAAGGACGGCAAGATGGTGGTGTTGCGGGTGCCATATCCGCTCGGCTTCTACGCCAAGGGTTTCGATGGCCGGATCGATGATCCCAAGGCCGGCTGGAAAGGCCGTGGCCTGTGGACGACGAACGGCGACCGCACGCCATGGCTCATCGAAGGTGGTAAGGGCTCGAAGCCCTTGGCGGCGCACTTCCAGTTGCGCAACTCGCCCCTCGACAAATGATCACTTCGTGAACGGCGCGGACGCATGGACGATGCGTCCGCCGACCATAGTCAGCATCGAGCGGATCGATCCGATCTCTTCTGCGGGAACGGTGAGATAATCCTTCGAGAGGATTGCGAGATCGGCCTGCATTCCGGGAACCAGCGCGCCGCGCTCTCTGTCTGCAAAAGCAAACCATGCGCTCCCTTGCGTCCAAAGCCGCAACGCCTCCTGCCGCGAGATGCGCTCGCTTGGCCCGCGCATCGGCACGCCATTGACCGTGCGGCCGTCTACCATCCATTGCAGTGCTTTAAATGGATTGTAGGACATCACCCGCGATGCGTCGGTCCCGCCGCCCGTAGGCAGACCCATGCCGATAGCGCTACGCAAAGGCGGCGAATTACGTACGCGCCTGAAATTCTCCGCGACGAAGGAAGGCGCCGCGAAATAAAATGCGTTCTGGGTTAACCAGCCGAGTTTCAACGCTTTCAGCCGCTGCAAGGTAGCAGGTGTAGCATCGTGCAGGTGCGCCACCGACCAGCGCAGATGCGCGAATGGCGTGTCGCGCGCAACGCGCTCAAGTGTATCGAACAGAAAATGCGACGAACTTTGCCTGTTCCAGTGAACGGTCATGGTCAGTCCGCGCCGCGCCGCCCAGCGCGCCACGTCTTCGAACTGCTTCGCCTCCACCGGGCCAGGCGCGTCATTGTTGTAGACTCCCCAGGTCACGCGCTCGCCGATACCGTTGAAGCGCAGCATGGAATCGCCAAAACCCTGCGGCAGGAATTGCGTGTAATGCCTGTATTCTTCCAGCTCGCGCCCGCGCGACGGCGCGCAGATGGAATAGGCCACGCGCAGCGACAGTTTGCGTTGACGCCATAGTGCGAAAAGGGCCTCGTAATCGCCCGGCGCAAGATTGTGCCCGCCGGGATCGATGACCCCCGTAACGCCATAGCTGTTAAGTTGCGCGAAGAACCGCTGCGTCCCGTCCATGCGCTGCGCCAGCGTCCCCCGCGGAAGTTTGCCATAGAGAGCCGTGATCGCTGCTGCCTTTCCGGTGATCCATCCGGTCGGCCTTCCCTGCGCATCGTGTTCCAGCTTCGCGCCAGCTGGAAGCGCACCGCCCTCGAAACCTAATGCGGACAGGCCTCCTGGCGAAAGGTAGACTGCGCGATAAAAGAGCTGAATAAAAACGTGTCGGCCATTTGCCGCAGTCTCGATTTCCGCGCGAGAGGGCTTGCGCCCTTCTTCGAACTGCTGTTCGGTCCAACCGCCAGCCACGACGATCCAGCCGCCGCCGGGCGCAGTTGCAGCTGCTTCGGCAATCCGCGTCATGGCTTGTGCTATCGTGCGCGCGCCTTCGAAACTGGCTTCCGATGGCGGTGTAAGTCCGGCGCGTATGGCATGGATATGCGAGTCGACCAGGCCGGGGATGATCGTTCGGCCGCCTGCATCGATAATTCGTGCCGAAGCCGGCGCATCGCGAAGAATGGCCGCGTTCGTGCCCGTTGCATGCACGCGCCCGTCGCCAATCGAGATGGCGTTAAATACGCCACCGGCGCCATCTTGCGAGATAATCCTGGCGTTGCGGATGACGATGTCTTGACCGCATGCAGCGCCTCCAGCAAGCAGCGCCGAGGCGAGGCCGGCGATTATTGCTTTTCGAAAAGACACTCGATTACCGTTGCTGCATCCGCCGCCTTCGACACCCGTCGCCGCGTAAGGTCGAGCAGTTTGAAGCCGTCCATCTCGCAGGCGACAGTTACATTGGCGGGATCGGCATTCCTGCCGAAGCCGCGAATGCTGAAACGACCGTCGGCATCTGTATTCGCTATCACCGGCAGCGGCCGTCCTTTCAACTGCGCTTTCACGCGCACGCCTTCCAGCGGCTTCATGCCTTTGACGTTGAGGGCTTCGCCGAAGAATGGCGCGCCATGCTCCTTGGTGTCGTCTGCGGAAGCTTCGATATCCGAACCCCCGGCGAAGGCCGGCGCCGCCAGAACTGCGGAGGCAAGGAACAGGACGGACAATGCCGCGGCCAAGTGACGTTGCATGGCGATAGACCTATCGCAGAAAGAACATCCGCAGAAAATACAGGAATGCGAGCATGCACGCCAGCGGTACGGCCCATCCGGCCCAGACCGGTACGGCGAATTTCTTTGGTAAAGGCAGCGTCAGCAGAGTGGTAGCCGTTGCGGCAACGCCAGCGGTTGCGATCCAGCCGTACCAATACATGGCCGGACCCTGGCGCGCCTCCTGCGCCCACATTCCCCATTCGCCCGGACGTGGATGATAGGTTACGAGCGCCCAGTTCATCTCGACCGAGATCGTGTAGAAGATCGCAAAAAAGACGGCAAAGAGAGTCAGTGCGCGCTGCGTGTTCATTGTCCGAACAGTCCCCGCACGTTGTTGAGAACATGTCCCACCAGAAACGAGAACCAGACCACCGCGCATAATATCCCGGTAACCCAGGCGCGCGCGGACGACAGGCCGGTATCCAGCGGCTGACGCCATATCCACCAGTACAGCGGCAGCATGCCCAGCCCGATGGCGACGAATTGCTCTTTCAGCTCAAACGAGCCACTGATCGGCCACAGCCGCGCGCGCTCGATCCAGGTCCGTACCGCGACCCGGTAGGCTGGATAGATCAGGCCGCCCAAAACGAATGTCGCCAGATAGAGGACGATGTTGGCTTTGGTGTAAACAGCCGCATTCACAGCGCGGAACGAGCGGACCACACCATTGCCGGCACGGGCGGGCCAGATCGCGGCCAGAGCCTGATGCGTCAATCCCCCCAGCAAGACCACGCTGGCAAGCCCGTGCAGAATGAGCAGAAACGTAATCACGGCGCTCCCTCAAAACCGTGAACCCCCGCGCCCGACCGGCCGATATTCTCTTGTCCCCGGCAGCGTTAGCCAAGTCTACGGCAGCATGGTTGTGGCGGCAAGCATCATCGCCTCTTTTTGTCTTTTGCTTTCTTGCCTTCGTACTTCGCAGCCGGGCAGCATTACCAATGCAGATACGATTTCAGCCAATCCGCGCCGATTGCGCCCGGTCCCAAAGTGACCGCCGCCCAGACAAAGGCGGACGACCAGTTGGCCGCCTGAAACGGCAGACGCTCCATCTGGCACGCGCCTGCAACCAGCGGCACCGCAGCGCGCAAAGGTCCGAAAAAGCGGCCGATGAACACACCCGGCGCGCCCCACTTTTCGAAAAATGCATGACCTTTCGGCAAGAGATCCGGGTAATTGCGCAAGGGCCACATGCGCCCGATCTGTTCGTGGTAATGGTAACCGAGCCAATAGGACAGCCAGTCCCCCAGCGCCGCGCCGATAGCCGCCGCCAGCCACAGCGGCCAGAAACTGAGACCGGCAGCGCCGATCAGCGCGCCGACGCCCCAGAGGATTACGGTCGCCGGCACCAGAAGCGCGATGAACGCCAGCGACTCGGCAAAGGCGAGGACAAAAACAATGGGCGCAGCCCACGCCTGGTTTTCCCGCAAAAACGAGATGACAGTCTGAGCAAATTCAGCGGTATTCAAGCAAAACTCCCGATGCGTTGAATCGGCGGGCGCCCCGCCAGACGGTCATACGACCAGCGTGAGCCTCCGCGCAGCCCGCGTGATGCCCGTATACAGCCAGCGGTTCCGGTGTTCGCGGAATGCGAAGGATTCGTCGAACAGGACCACATCATCCCATTGCGAACCCTGCGCCTTGTGCACCGTCAGCGCATAACCGTAATCGAACTCGTCGGAATTGCGTCGTAGAGAAAATGGCACCTCTTCCTCGGTATCGAAAAATTGCGGAGCGATTGCGACGCGTCGCGGCCGGCCTGAAGGTTCTTCCTCCGGCACAACGGTCATACGCAACCGTCCCCGGCGCAGGTTTGCTCCCGTCTTCGCACGCCAGAGGCTGCCATTGAGGAGGCCCTTCTGCGGATCGTTTTTCAGGCAGACGAGCTTGTCCCCGGATTCCGGATAGACTGTGTGAAAACCAAGAATTTCGCGCAAACGCTTGTTGTAGTTGCGCCGGGTGCGGTTCATGCCAACCAGCACCTGATCAGCTCCGGTGACTGAAGCGCCGTCGATTTCGCTCCGCCCGATTATGCGACTGTCGCCATAGATCCCCGGTTCCAGCCGGCGCCCCTCGCGCACGTCCAGCGACATCCGGATGATCGGGTCACCTGACGCCTGACGATGTATTTCCGTCAGCATGATATCGGGCTCGGACTCGGTAAAGAAGCCGCCGCCCTTGACCGGAGGCAATTGCGCCGGATCGCCGAGGACGAGAACAGGTTTGCCAAAAGACAGTAGGTCGCGCCCCAACGCTTCGTCGACCATTGAACACTCGTCGATGACAATGAGACTGGCGCTTGCGGCATCGCTGTCGCCATTGAGTACGAAGGAAGGCTCTTCCGTGTCGAGGTCTTTGGGCCTGTAGATAAGCGAATGGATCGTTCGCGCCTCGGAGCATCCGCGCGCCCGCATGACCAGCGCCGCCTTTCCCGTGAATGCGGCGAAGCACACTGGCCCGTCAATTCCTTCGGCCAGATGCGTGGCAAGCGTCGTCTTGCCGGTGCCGGCATAACCGAACAGACGGAACACCTGGCGCTCGGGATTGGCGATCCAGCGCGAAGCTGCCTTCAGAGCCGTGTCCTGCTGCGGGGACCAGCGGTGGGTCAAATCAACCTCGCGAGACGGTGCGAAAAATTGCAGCCGCTTTCTAACGCGATCGCGTAGCCATTGGTAGCCGTTGCAGCTGCCGCAAGGTGAGCCGTCTTGCCTGCATTCACGATTCATGAAAACAACCTAAAAGTGTATTTTGCGGGATGAATCGGATCGCTGGAGGTGCGAAAAAGTCCAGCATGAATGGACACAATGCTCGAAAAGGCGCTGCGATTGACGAGGAATGGGATAAAGCCTTCCTTAATGATTACAACCTAAGATTGTAAATGTAGCGATGTGGCCCATCGCGATTCGGCTACGGGGACCGATATGTCATCGATCAAGAAATGTGCATTGATTCTCATCTTGCCTGGAGCGATTGCGGGCTGTGCCGTAACGCCGGAACCTCTGACGCAAGCTAAAATCGACGAGTTCGCCGAAACGCAGAAGGCGAGCCTTGCTGCGGACGTTGTTCCACCTGGCGGCCGCATCGATCTGACCGAGGCTATCGCGCGCGCCATCAAGTTCAATCTCGATCATCGTGTCGAGCAGATGGCGGCCAGCGTCGCGCTGGCGAAGCTTGATGTTGCAAACTGGCAGATGTTGCCGAAGGTTGTTGCAAGTTCCGATTACTTCGGCCGAGACAATTACGCAGGTTCGCGCAGCCGGTCGCTGATAACCGGACGCCAGTCGCTCGAATATTCCACTTCGCAAGATCGCAGCTACGCAAGTGGCGACATTTCTTTCAGTTACAACATTCTGGATTTCGGCCTGTCCTATGTGCGCGCAAAGCAGGCGGCCGATCAGGCCATGCGCGCCGACGAACAGCGTCGCAAGGCGTTGGTGCGGATCATAGAAGACACACGGACGGCCTACTGGCGCGCGATCAGTTCCGAACGTTTGCTCGCCAGGATGCGGAGCCTTGAACGGGATGTCCGTGGCAGTTTGCGTAACACGCGCGCGCTGTCGCGCAACGGTCTATCGCAGCCGCTACCGGCATTGACTTACGAACGCGAGCTTGTGGCGATCAAGCGCGAGTTGCAGCAGCTTGAGCGCAATCTCGTGGTCGCGCGCCAGCAACTTGCAGCGCTGGTAAACATAGCGCCCGGCAGCCGCTTTCGCCTGCATGTGCCATCGCACCGGCCCGTGCCGCCGGTTCTCGCGTGGCGGCCAGACGCCATGGTTGACGTGGCCCTGCGCAACAGGCCCGAAGTCCGACAGCTGATGTACGAAAACCGCATCAACCAGAAGGAAGCGACCGCCGCCCTGCTGGAAATGTTGCCTGGCGTTCAGGTCTTCCTCGGGCCAAATGTGAATACGAATTCTTACCTCTACAAGGGCAACTGGGTCGCCTGGGGCGCAAAGGCCAGCTGGAACCTGATGAAAGTGTTCTCCTATCCGGCTGTCCGGGGGCAGGTCGAAATGCAAGACGGGCTGAACCGCGAACGAGCCCTCGCATTGACAATGGCGATCATGACGCAAGTGCATGTCAGCCGGGCCAAGTTCGCTAACCTGGCGAAGGAATTCCATACCGCGGGCGAATATCGCGCCGTGCAACGACGCCTCTTCAACCAGGTCAGGGGCGAGACCGCTGCGGAACGTTCCAGCCAGCAGAATCTTATCCGCGAACGCATGAACACGATTGTGGCCGACGCCAAGTACGACATCGCATACGCCGACCTGCAGAACGCCTACGGCAACATCCTTGCATCCATCGGCGTCGACTTTATCGACCCGGCAACAGCCAACAGATCGTCAGTCGCCGAACTGAAAGCGCAGGTCGACCGCGCCTTGAGGGAAGCGTTCCGCCAACGCGACATCCGCACGATGGTATTACCGCAACCGGTCGCGCCCCAGAAGGTGAGCGTCAACCAGCGGAGCGGCATCTAGAGCCGGAAATTGCCACGGGCAGGAACGTGCAAACAGCGATCATTCGGGCGAGAACAACATGCGGTATCCACGGCACATACAAAACGTTCTCCTTCGCACCCTGGCGATAGCGTGCATTGCAACAACGCTTCCGACATTCGCACTGAGCGCGCTTGCAGGCGATAAGCCCAGGACACTCCGCGGGCTGATCAAAGCGACGGAAGAGGTCACCATATCGTCAGCCCTTGCGTCGCGAATAGAGCTTGCGCCGTTTCGCGAAGGCGATCGCTTCGAAAAAGGCGATATACTAGTGCAATTCGACTGCACCCAGCTAACTGCAGAACGGGAAGCCGCGCGGGCGGCGCTTCGCGGAAACAGAATAGCCTGGCAAAGCAACATGAAACTGAAGCGGTATGGCGCCGGTGGCGCTTTCGCTGTCCAAACGGCAAAAGCCGACATGGACAAAGCACAGGCTAACGTCCAGGCGCTCGATGCCCGTATAAAATATTGCAAGGTCGCCGCGCCGTTCGCTGGACGCGTCGTCGAGAAAAATGTTGCCGCGCACGAAACCCCGGCGGTGAATGCGCCGCTGTTGCGAATAGTCGACGAAGCTAATCTCGAACTGCAATTTGTCGCATCCTCGCGCTGGCTGGAATGGCTGCGTCCGGGACTCGAATTCGATTTCACGGCGGATGAAACCGGCAAGACGTACCGCGCGGAACTGCTTCGTATCGGTGCGGTCGTAGATGCCGCAAGTCAAACCATTCGGTTACGCGGAAAATTCAAACATCAGCCTGGCGAAGTACTGTCGGGAATGAGCGGAACGGCGACTTTCTCGTCAACGGCAAAATTGGCGCGATCGAAATAGCATTTGCGCCAAAAGGACGACGGTTCAATGCAGCCCTTGCCTCATCATGAGCGGCACGACAGAGAAGCTGCCCCAGCAGGACGCGATGCGATAGCAGGCTATCTGGCGCTGTTGTCGAGAATGCGGTCTGCGGCAGGCCCTGACGCACTTGGTTTTGTACTCGTCAACGATACCCGCCCCGTCTTGAAGTTCCGGCAGGCGTTTCTGCTTCAAAAAAAGAACAATGGCTGGAAGGTAGCCTGCGTTTCTTCTCTCCCGGCCTTTGATCGCCATGCTCCGATGATTCTTCACGTCGAACGCGCTGTCGACCGGCTTGTGGACACCAGTATAAGGACCGAGTTCGACCTGGGAGAGATCGAACACGATCCGCACGCCGGACCTGCTCTCAGTCCCTTCCGGCATGCGTTGCTTCTACCGCTTGGCGGACGGTCGGGCGAATGCAAAACGGCGTTGGTGTGCGCGCGGGAACGGGTCTGGCGGGCGGAAGAAGCGCCCCTGGCCGACGAAGTTGCAGCCGCAGCGGGCCACGCATGGAATGCGTTTTCGGTAGCGCCCGCTGCCCGGCTTCGATTTTCCATGCGCCGCAGCGCCATTTGGGGCAGCGCCATCGCTATGCTTTGCATCGTTGCGATATTGCCGGTTCCCATGACGGCTCTCGCCCCGGCTGAAGTCATTGCTGCGGCGCCTTCGGTCATAGCCTCTCCGATCGACGGGGTTGTCGGCGAGCTTCCCGTCTCGCCGAACACATATGTGGAGAAAGATACCGTCATTCTGCGCTTCGTCGATACGAAACTGCGTAACGATGCCGAGATTGCAGAGCGCACCCGCGCCATGGCGCAGGCGCGCTTGCATCGTATCGTTCAAATCGCTTTCGGATCGCCGAAAGATGCGCGCGATCTTGCGATTGCCCGAGCAGAGCTGGCGGTGGCGAATGCCGAATACCGGCGCGCGCAAGAAATTTACGAACGCGCCACGGTGAGGGCGCCGACAGGCGGCTTGCTTGTCTATTCGGCAAAGTCCGACTGGATAGGCAAACCCGTGGCGACTGGCGAACGGATCATGGATATCGTCGATCCGGCAAGGACCGAACTGCGGATCGATCTGTCCGTACCCGACGCCATAGCGTTGAAGCCGGATGCGCGCATTACGTTTTTCCCGGATGGAGATCCTATCGATAGCCGTGAAGGGCGCATTGCGAGACCGGCTTACAGAGCAATGCCGACAAGCGACAACAAGCTCGCCTATCGCAGTTTTGCCGTGTTGCATCCCAACGGGGACAGGAAGCCCTATCGCATAGGCATAAGAGGCACGGCTAAATTGTACGGCGAAGATACATTTCTCGCCATGTATCTTCTGCGCCGCCCCTTTGCAGCCATTCGTCAGCAACTGGGGTTATGATGTCGGGGAAAGCAATCCTGCCTCCTTTGCGAAGCGATCTTCGACTATATCCGCAATGCAACGATTTGTGCGGCCGTCAGGTCGCCATGGTGTACGATCCGCTGCGTCATCTGAACTTCAGACTGTCCGGCAATGCTTTGGCCATCGTTGCCAGGTGGCGTGACGTCGAAGCGAAAGAGCTCGGTCAAATCGTATCCGCGGAAACGGGACAGTCAGTCGACGAAACCGATGTCGCAGCCGTGGGTCGCTACCTCGCGACAAACCATTTGCTCGACGATCCGGGCGGCAACGCGGAAAACCTGGTCTCGGCCAAACGAGTGACCGGCAAGAAAGCGCTCCACACGACGCTGATCCACGGTTACCTGTTCTTTCGCATTCCGCTGATTCAACCGCAAAACGTCCTTGCGCGCATAGCGCCATTCTTCGATTTCGCTTTCCGGCGGGAATTCTGGGTTGCCACAATTCTGGTCGCGTTGGCAGGCGTTTATCTGGCTTCCCGCGAGTGGGACACGTTCATCGCAACAGCGAAGGAGCAATTAAGTCCTGAGGGCCTGGTCGCTATAGCTATAGTGCTGTTGTTGCTGAAAGCCGTTCATGAACTCGGTCACGCGATAGTGGCGACCAGGTATGGCTGCAACGTTGCAACCATGGGCGTTGCATTTCTCGTCATGGCTCCGCTTTTCTATACCGATACGACGGACTCCTGGCGCTTGCGCAATCTGCATCACCGTATGCGCATAGCTGGCGCCGGCGTGATGGCCGAATTGACAGTGGCGGCTGTTGCGCTGCTTCTCTGGTCTTTTATTCCTGACGGCACGATCCGCAATTTTGCCTTTACGGTGGCAGTGACGGCGCCGATTACCACTTTGGCGATCAACCTGAATCCCTGCATGAGATTCGATGGTTATTTCATGCTGATGGATTTCTGGCGCATCGAAAACCTGCAGGCGAGATCGTTTGCCCTGGCGCGTTGGAAAATGCGCGAGGTGCTCTTTGGTCTCAACGATGAAGCGCCGGAAACACTACCGGCTGGCATCGTGCGCAAGCTCGTTGCCTTTGCATGGCTTGTGTGGATATACAGATTCTTTCTGTTTCTTGGTATCGCGCTGCTCATCTACTCGATGTTCGCAAAGATTGCCGGAATCGTCCTCTTCGCCATCGAAATATACTTCTTCATTGCAGCGCCAATTATTCGCGAAGCTCAGATATGGTGGTCACGAAAGTCTGACATTTTCGCTTCCAGGCGATCACGCGTCACCCTATCGGCTTTCGCTGGACTGCTCTTGTTGTTCTTTGTGCCCTGGTCCGGCTCGTCGCATCTGCCTGCCGTCATGCTTGCTGCGAAGGAAGAGCCTGTCCACGTCACTTCACCAGCCCGGATTGTACGCGTTGCATCGCTCGAAACCGGCCGTCGCGTAGCACGCGGCGAGGTTCTGGCGGAACTCGAATCGCCGGACATCGTCAACCAGATGGAGCAGGCAAGGCACAGGGAAGCATTGCTTCGATTGCGCCTTGCGCGCATGTCAGCAGACGCGCGCGATCGTGAGATGAATGCGGTACTCCAGAGTGATCTCGCCGCCACGGTAGAGAAGATTGCCGGGCTGCAGAGATTAAAGGACGACCTCGTATTGCGCGCAGCATTCGACGGTGTGGTGGTCGATTGCGAACCCGATCTCCATCCGGGACGCTGGATACGGCCTGCTCAACGGCTTGCGCGCCTGGTCAATCCTGACAGTTACGTCGTTCGCGCACTGGCGGACGAATATGCCGTACAGCGGATAGTGTCCCGGGCAAGAGCGAAGTTCATATCCGATCAGGCCAACCTGCCCGCCGTGCCGGTGACGCTGGCTGACATCGACCGCGTCAGCGAACGGGTGCTGATGCTTCCTTCTTTGGCGGTCGCCAATGGCGGTTGGATCCCCGCGGTCCAGGCCAGGAACGGCGACTTCGAACCGCTGAGACCTGTGTTTGCAGCAACACTTTCGCCGGAGCGTGGTGACGCATCTGGAACGTCGAGCGCCGCCCTGGCGGAGAAAGCAGCGTTACAGGCGCAGTTGCGGCAAGTCCGGCGGGGAATAGCTGTCGTCGAGAGCCGACCGGAGAGCTTTGCATATCTTGTATGGCGTCAGTTTGTCCGCGTGATCATTCGCGAGAGCGGCTTCTGAATTCAATCAGTATTTTGGGGACGAGGATCTTAAAATGGCTAGCAAATCCGGAAAAGGAACGAACGGCGCCAATCGCAGCAATCGTGGGCTTTCTGCAACGGCAGAGAAGACCCCCAATGCATCGCGCGCCGTTCGTAGGCCGGGGGGCACTATCGCAAGTGAGATGTCCGCACTCGAACCGCGCCTGGTATTCGACGGCGCGGCAGTTGCGACTTTTGCAAGCATGAGCGGCCAGGACGCCGACGATCATGCGCAGCAAGCCGCATCATTCTCCAGGGATGTCACGCCCGGCGATGGCGAACGCCTCTTCTCGAATCTGCTCTCCCGTTTCGAAGCAACTGTCGGCCGTGTTCTGGCCGATGCAGCGCCCGCCCAATGGCACACCGACTTCGGCCCCCCGGCCAATGTTACAGCCGCCTCGTTCGAAGCCCCACAACGGGTTCTCGCCATCGTTGAGTCGAACGTCTCCGCTACCGATCCGCGATGGGAATCGCTCGGAGCATCTGCGGAAATACTGGTGTTCGCACCTGGAGACGATCCGGCATCGACGCTTGCCGAACGTTTGGCGGCAGGCCCGGCGTCGTTCGAACAGATCGTCCTTGTTTTAGAGCAGGATCAGGCCGCTACTGGCGTAGACAGCGGTCTCGCGCATAATGCAAACGGAAATCCATTCGCGCGAGTGATTGACGCAGTGCGAGAGATAGTTCCGGCAGAGATATCTTTTGCAGTAAGCGGAGGTACAAGCTTCGGTTCTCTCAATGGCGGGCCTGGGGGCGCAATCGTGGCTTCGCCGGTTGAGTTGACGTCAGGTCAGGTCGAAGGTGCTGCTGCGAGCTTCGTATTCGGTCCGGACGCATGGCCCGGCTTTGAGCGGGGCGCTGTCGCGGAACTGCAGGCCCGTCTCGAACAAATTCACGCAGAGTTTGCAGCATCGCTGGAAGCACAATGGCGTGTATCGTCTCCGGAATGGAATCCAGACAGTGCCGATCAGACGTCTTTTGTGCCTGCCAAGATGAGTTCGGAGACTGCCCCGTCAATCGGGGCAGGTGCGCCAAACGCGAAATCCGAAGACGCGATTACAGCCCTTGGCCTCACGCCGCGGGAAGACGCAGAGATCTTCGATCGTACCCCCTACGGAGAACTCGTCGCGAATTTGCGATCCTATGCGGATTCGATGCGGAATGCATATCCGCAATGGGCCGCGGCGATCGACAAATTTACCGAACGCTTTTCAATGAACGGCTACAAGCCCTGGTTGCCGCAGGACGGCCAGACCGAGAAACACAATTCTATCGGGCCGGTACTGGTCGCCGAACCGTTGGCTCAACAGGCTGGCAGAACCATAATCTTCGTCGATGCGCGCGTAGAGGACGTGGAAACATTGCTGGCCAATGTTCCGTCCGACGCGGAAGTCGTCGTAATCGAGTCCTCAACTAACGGATTGGACCAGGCGCTTGCCGCGCTTGCGGGACGCGAAGGAGAGTTCGACGCCATCCACATCGTCAGTCATGGCGCGCCCGGCGTCCTCGAACTGGGCGCAACAGATATTGATGGCGCGTATTTGCAAAGGCATTCCATTCAGCTCGCCAAATTGGGAGCAGCGTTGTCGGCCAATGGCGATTTACTTCTTTACGGGTGTGACATTGCTGCCGGGGGAGAGGGCCAGGAATTCGTCAGTAAACTGGCTGAATTGACGGGCGCGGATGTAGCGGCATCGGTCGACCGGACCGGCGCTGCCGCTCTGGGCGGCGACTGGGATCTGGAAGTATCATCTGGAACAATCGACACCGCATCGATTGCCGCATGGAACTGGTTCTCGACACTGGCCAGCCAGGTGATAAATGCCACGGGTGGAAGCGCCGCTGACGGTTCGGATGGTCTGCAGATCCATGTTATCGACAATGGTCAATTGCAGATCGGCTAAAAGCTCGCCGGCACCGGTGGCATCTACCAGCTCTTTCAGCCGACGACGACAGCAGAAAGCCCGGCGCTTTTTAACGGCGCTTATCTCGCAATCGGCAACCAGGTCACCGGCTCCAACAACGGCGCAGACGGTCCTGCGCAGGAAGCCTTCTGGGGCGAGGGAGGCCAGACACTGTCCGGGAGCGGCACAGCCGCCGATCCCTATGTCGTAACCACAACGCTGTTTTCCAACACCGATGGTACTGCTGGATACAATCCCGCGACGGATGTACAGGTGGTGATCCGAACCATTTACGTGTACCCGAATGGTTATCTCACTCAGGAAGTCACAGTCACTCCACCAACCACCAACACCCAGGTCATCAAGTACTATCACACGCTCGATACTTTCCTGTCGGGCGGTGACATCGGGCCGGCGTTTTCGCTGCCGCAAAACCTCGCCCAAACCAACGACACCGTCGGCAACCCGTCGCTTGTGGGTGTCCGCAAAGACCCGGGCGGACCGAACGACAGCTTCGTTGGTTTCGCCGAAGTACAGGGCGGACGTGAGTTCGACCACTGGTACTCGGCCCACTACAATGCGGACGGGCTCTACGGACAAACCAGCGCCAACGGCATCGATGGCGGCGGAAACATCGTCAACACCTGGGACACAAATCCGGCGACCGACAACGGCCTCGGTGTTCAGTTCACGCTCGGCGCCATCAACACGCCGGTCACCTGGAGCTACCTGATAACATTCTCGAGCGAGGCGACCATCGACCTCGACACGGACAATTCCTCTGGCGCGACAGGTAGCGCGTTCAACACGACCTACACGACGGGCTCCGGCGCAACGATCCCCATTGCCGACACAGATGCCCACATTTCCAACGTCACTGGCGATATCCAGCAACTTCGCGTAACGCTGAACAACGTCCAGGCTGGCGACAGCCTGACGGTCAATGCCGGCGCCCTGCCCGCCGGAGTACAGATCGTTTCGCAGACGGCAACGCAGATCATCCTCGGCGCTGTTGCTACACCGCAGACGGAAGCCACATTTGACGCCGCGATAGCCGCACTCGGATTCACCACCACCAGCAGCAGTCTCTCGGCACGTACCATCGATTTTGCCGTGACGAACGAACTCGGCGTCGAGGGTTTTGCCAGCGCCACCACAATCGGTATCAATCAGCCGCCCGTCGCCAACAATGACAGCTTCAGCATCAATGAAGACACGACGCTGATCGGCAACCTTTTCTCTGACAACGGAAGTGGCGCCGACTCTGACCCTGAAACCGATCCGTTCACCATCACAGCCATCAATGGTGCGCCCTTCACGGTTGGCGTACCGATAACCATTGCCAATGGCACTCTGATCATCACCAATGCGACTACCGGCGAATTCACATTCACGCCCGACCCGGACTATTTCGGTCCCGCCTCATTCGATTACACGATTACCGATCCTGAAGGCGGCAACGACACGGCGACAGCCTCAATTACCGTAATTGATGTTCCCGAACCGGTGGACACAGACGGCGACGGGGTCATTGACGACATCGATATCGATGACGACAATGACGGCATTCTCGACACGGTCGAGACAGGCGCTGTTGCCGCGTCAGACCTGACGAGTCCTCTTACCAACACGGGCGAGGCAAATTCGTCGGTCTCCGGCTTCATGCCCAACGGCGCCGCCTATACGATCACGCGTGTCGATCCCTCGACAGGCAATCCGTTGGCCATCCGCCAGGTCACGGCGGGCCAGCTTGTCTACACCGGCGACAGTTCGACCAACTTCCCGGCCGGCGGCACAGTTCCCCCTGTTACGGCGGGCGCGTTCGAAATGATGAAGTTCGACACGCGCGACAGTCTGGCGACGACCCCGGGCGCGCCCTATGTGCTCGAAGTCAATTTCGCGACGCCACAATACAATCCCGTCATCAACATTTCCGGCACGTCCAACCGGATAATCACGACCGACGTTCCATCGGTGCTCAATCCCGGCGGCGTAATATATCTGACCGACTCCAACGGTGCGGATACGCTGCCGGCCGCCATAACGGCGATCACCAACGGCGTGCAGATCACCGGCAATCACACCCAGGATGCTGCCACCGTATCGCTCACCGTGCAGGGTCTCGTGAGCACCGTGCGCATCACGATGACCGAATTCCAGAACACATCCACGATGACGACGATTTCCGGCGCGTCGACCGCCGGCGCGCAGGACAATGCCGGCATCTTCATTTCCGGCGGTATGAACGCCGCCGACAGCGACGGCGATGGCGTTCCCAACGCCCTCGATATCGACAGCGACAACGACGGCATCACCGACAACATTGAAGCGCAGACGACCGATGGATTCATTGCACCTTCAGGTACAGGACCGTCGATGGTCGACGCCAACAACGACGGCCTCGACGATGTCTATGATCCCGGTGCGCCTGGAGCCGGCGGTGGCATCGGCCTGACGCCTGTGAACACCGACAGCGCCGACCTCGCCGACTACCTCGACGCCGACAGTGACAACGACGGCCTGTCGGACATGGCCGAGAACGGTCTTGGCCTGGCCGCCATCGCCAGCGGCACGCCGTCGAACGCGACAAGCGACGCCGACGGCGATGGTCTGTTCGACCAGTACGAGACCGCCATCGATGGCAACGCCAATGACGGCTTCGTCGTCAATGAAGGCGAGCTGCCGCTGCCGGCTTCAGCTACGACATCGACCGGCGCGGTTTATCTTCCCGACCAGGGGGACACTGTTCCCGGACCCGTCGTGCCGATGACGGCGGATCTGGACTTCCGTGATGCCACCGTTGACGCCTTCTTGATCATCGATCTCGACGACGATGATTCAACCGGAGCAACCGGCGGCGGCCATGCCGATGCGTTTGTCGAAAATGCAACCGGACAACTGATTGCCGATGCGGACATGGTGGTCACATCATCCACTGGCTTCTCGCAAATCACAATAAGCGTTACGGGCGTGCAGGATGGCGCCAACGAGGTGCTGACGCTGCTTGGCGCCGCAATTGCGCTGGACGCCAACGCCTCCGGCACGGTCACGGCGGCTTCAGGTGACATCGCCTACAGCTACAATGCCGGGACGGGAATTCTCACGCTCACATTAAGTGGCGGTGGCGCGATGATAGCCGAAGATGCAGTCGCGTTGCTCGGCAATGCATCCTTCCGCGTGCTGGGTGACGAGCCAACGCCCGGCACCCGCACATTCACCATTGCGGTTGCAGATGGCACCAACACGATAAACGCTTCGGTCATTTCGACAATCACTGTCGTTGCGGTGAACGATCAACCCGCAGTGGCTATTGGTGTGTCGGCATCCGGCATCGGCCCGCAAGACATCGTCGTGGTGGACATGTCCGTGCCGAACGCCGCGGACATTGTTGCGCGTCTGCCTGTTGGCACTGAGGTGGTCACCATCGCGGCCGGCGTCGATGGCGTGAACCAACTCGCAGCCTATCTTTCCACCCGCACCGGCATTGAAGCAATTCACATCCTCAGCCATGGCGATGAGGATGGCTTCAACCTTGGCACCGCGAACCTGACGGAAGCCTCCATTTCTGGCAGCTTTGCCGCGCAACTGGCGCAGATCGGCGCCGCTCTGGTGCCGAATGGCGACATCCTTGTTTATGGCTGTAAGTTCGGCCAGAACTTCAATGCCATGACCGCCCTGGCGAACGCCACGGGAGCTGACATTGCGGCTTCTTCGAACAACACAGGTTCTACTGCGCTTGGTGGCGACTGGGTGCTTGAATCAACTGTGGGCACAATTGATGCTGCCGCCATGGATGTTGCGGGTTGGCAGGGCCTGCTCGTGCAACAGAACACCGGAACGTGGACGATACCATCTTTGGTTGCCACGCAGGCTGTGCCTGTCACTGTCACCAATACGACAGGCGGCATCACCACCAGCATCACCATGCAGCCTGAAGGTCCCAATACGAACTTTACTGCGATTTCCAACGGGAGTTTCAACAACATTGCCGCGTTCTCAAATGGCGCTGACGGTGATCCATCGCTTTCGTTCGTCTATGCCTGGGACACGACGCCAGGGTTTCAAGCCAGCGAAGCCTCCAATGATGGCCAGACGGCCTTAATCACCATCTCCTTCAGTCAACCGGTCACCGATCCTGTACTTCACCTGGATCGCATCGGTGGCCAGGCGGGCGGCCTGCACAATGGAATGCGGTTCACTTTGCTGACGCCGGGCATCAGTCTGGCGCAACTTGCAGGACCTTCGCATTTTCTGGTGGACTCCACGGCGGGAACAATCCAGCGCACTGGCATCGATAGCTCCGTAGGTATCGGATGGAGCGCCGAATCCAGTTTGAATGGCGCCACGGGTACAGCCTCGGGCAGTGTGCAGCTCACTGGCACCTTCACCTCGGTGACGTTCCGCGTCGGCGCTGCTCCGGGCAGCAATGAGGGCGGAGGTAGCGATGGCATCGAATTGGGCCTCACGCTCAACATCAACACGCCGCCGTCGGCTGTGGCTGCAAATGTCTCCACGGTCGAGAATGTGCCGGTCGCCATTTCGGGTGTTTCGTTTTCTGATGCCGAGGCTGGAACGGGCAATGTCACTGTCACGCTCAGCGCTACCGATGGGACGCTCGACCTAGATACCGCAGTTGCGGGCGGCGTTAGTGCCGGGCAGGTGACCGGCGACGGCACCGGCACAATCACCATCACCGCACCGCTTGCTGCGATCAATGCAACACTTGCTGCCACCAATGGCCTGAATTTTGCGCCAGCGGCCGGTTTTGATGGTACAGCGAACTTCACCGCCCAGATCAACGATCTCGGCAATGGTGACAGCGGCAACACGCCGCTTTCAAGCACGGTCAATGCAACTATCACGGTTTTGGCGGATACCGATGGCGATGGCGTCATTGATGCCGACGATATCGACGACGACAACGACGGTATTATTGATACGGTTGAAGACGCTGCCGGAGGGATTGTATTTGGTCCCGCGCAGACCGTCCTGCCCTCGACCATCGCGCCCGGCGTCGGCGGCACGGTGACCACAACGGGATCGCATACGTTCACGGGCCCCGATGGCACGGTGATCACCATCACCGACACGACGTCCAACCAGACGACGCTCGATCCGGGCATAGGCTACCGGCTTGGCACCGCAAACGCCACGACCGACCGCAATTATACCATCACCTTCAGCAACCCCGTCGGCAACGTTAACCTGGGCCTGTCGTATATCAACAACGACTTCAGCCCGCTGTCGCCGACATCCACCGGCACCGAACGCATCAGCAATTTCACGGCCAATGCGGGAACCACGCAATTGACGTGGAGCGACGACGGCGCAGGCGGTTTCCCCACCAGTTTCGACGGGACGGCTGTGTCGGCTTCGGCCGGCGGCTTTGGCCCCACCAGCGGCGGTACGATGAACGTGTCGGCCACGGAGTGTTGATTTCCACTGAGAACTGACCCGGGAAGCGGGATAATTTTCACTGAGATTTGACCCATGTTTTGAGCTTCCCCCTGGCTTCTGGTCGGGGGATTTTGGAGTGATTGACATGGCATTATTGAGC
>JBFWRC010000008.1:0-150276 GCA_050249115.1 Beijerinckiaceae bacterium | reverse complement strand
AATTGCGCGGCACTGTCAAGTTCATGGTGGAAAACGGCGGCGGCATCCTGCTGTATCTGGATCAGGAAGGGCGAGGAAACGGCCTGTCGAACAAGATCAGGGCGTATCGCCTGCAGGCTGGCGGCTTCGACACCTATGACGCGGATGAGGTCATCGGCTTCGACCACGATCAGCGCCACTTCGATTTCGCCGCTGAAATGTTGCGCCAACTCGGCGTCAGGAGTGTGCGGGTAATGACCAATAACCCTCACAAAATCGAGGCCTTGAAGTCGGCAGGACTGGACGTCGCCGCCGAACAGCGGATCGAGGGTCGGCTGAACGATTTCAACGTGCGCTATCTGGCTTCGAAACGCGACCGGCAGGGCCACAAATTGTCTGTCGGCGAGACAGAACTGAAGGAAAGCAGTGGCGACTGATCGGCTGCGCGACGGTTGGCCCAATCATTCCAGCCGTACGATTATGCTGTGCGACTTTCCTGCTGCATCCATGACCGAAACCCTTGCGAACCCAGGCCCGTCGGGCTTCCAGGCGGATTGGCGGCGCAGATCGGGCCCGCCGAGCGGCGCGCCATTCACAAGCCAGCGGAACGGCGCTTCTCCGCCCTGAACCTTCAGGGCGAGGAGAGACACGTCGTTGCCATTCCCGCCCTTCTGCGACAGGCCGAGATCCACCCGCGCACCGGAGGGCGGATAGGCGATTTTCAGTTCGCCGCTGCGCGTGGAGGCCATCGTTTTCGGTGCATCCTTGCGCAAGCTACGGAGCGGCGGCGGGAGTTCCGAGGTGCGCGCGGTCAGGACGTTGGCCGGGCGCGCGACGGGTTCGCGTTCCCCACCCATGCGGGCGAAGGCGTCGAATAGCGCCGGAGCGGCGTATTCGCGCGCAACGAGCCCCGGCACGGCAGCGTTATCCGCGCGGCCGAACCAGACGGCTATGGTGAAATTGCGATCGAACCCGGCAGCGACCGCATCGCGGTTCCCGTAGGACGTGCCGGTCTTGAAAGCGATCAATCCGCCCTGGGCGTTCGCCGGAGGTGGCGCGCCGCGAAGAATGTCGGCGACATACCAGGCCGCAACGGGCGAGGTCACGCGCGCGCCGGACGCGGCGCCGGGCTTGTGCGCCGGAACGTCGAGCCGCTCGGTCACATCCGGCGCCATGCCGCCGCGCGCGATGCCGGAATACAGGCGCGCAAGATCGGTCAGCGTGATTCCGAGCCCGCCAAGGGCAAGCGCCAGGCCCGCCGGGGAGGCATCGGGAATCTTTATCGCCGCGCCGGCGTTTTTCAGCCGCGCCAGAAATTGCGACGGACCGACTTCGTTCAGCACCGCCACGGCCGGCACGTTGAGCGAATGTTGCAGGGCCGTGCGCGCCGTTACCTGGCCCTGAAACGTGAGGTCGAAATTCTCCGGCTCGTATTCGCCGTAGCGGGTGCGCCGGTCTTCCAGCATCGTTTCAGGATGGGCAACGCCGTTTTCGAATGCGAGCGCATAGATAAAGGGCTTCAGCGCCGAGCCGGGAGAGCGCAGCGACACCGACATGTCGTTCGCCCCGGCGCGGCGATGCGAGAAAAAATCCGCCGAACCGGCGCGGGCCAGAATGTGTCCGTTACGGTTGTCGATGACGATCGCCGCGCCGGTGATGGCCGGGCCGATCCGGCGGGCGTGTTCACGAACAAGTTGCTCTATCGCCATTTGTACGCGGCGGTCATAGGTAAATTGCAACCGCTTGCGATCGGGCGCGGCGCGGTGGGCGGAGCCCGTTGCGTGCGGCGCAAGCATGGGAAACGGTTTGCGCGCTGCCGGCAGGATTTCGCTGCGGGCGCGCGCAGCTTCCGCCGGTGGCAAAAGACCGCTGGCGACAGCGCGATCCAGCACGCGATTGCGGGCGGCGATCGCCGTTTTCAGAAAGCGGTCGGGACGGCGCGTTTCCGGCGATTGCGGCAGCGCGACGAGCAAAGCCTGTTCGCCGAAGGACAGGCGTTTGGGCTCCTTGCCGAAATAGGCAAGCGACGCGGCGCGAACGCCTTCCAGATTGCCGCCATAGGGTGCGAGCGCAAGATAAAGGTTCAGAATTTCGCGCTTCGAGAGCCGTTGCTCGAGTTGGCCGGCGCGGGCGATCTGGCGCAGTTTGGCCGGAATTGAACGTTCGGCGCGCGGCTCCAGCAGGCGGGCGACCTGCATGGTCAGCGTCGAGCCGCCGGACACAACGCCGGCGTTGGCGGCGAACTGCCAGACTGCCCGCGCCATGCCGCGCCAGTCGACGCCGCCATGCTGCCCGAAGCGGCGATCCTCGTACATTTTCAGCATGGACAGAAAACGCGGATCGACGTCGCCGACCTGCGCCGGGAGCCGCCAGCGCCCGCCGCCGGTCGTGAAGGCGCGCAGCAGCTTGCCATCGCGATCAACCGCGATGGTCGACATTTCGCGCGCGCCCGACAGGTCGAGTGGCCCCAGCGCACGGACATAGGCCATCCACGCACCGGGAACACCGAGGCCCAGCACCGCCGTCGCAGCGGCGGCGCAAAGCCAGAGCGCATTGCGTTTGCGCGCAGTTCGCATTGCCGTCACTGCGGTGCGGCGATGTCGAGCGTGCCGAACGCCGTGCGGCCGAAGCGTTCGGGCCGGTACATGTCCTCGATCGTCGCCGGCGGCAGGACATAGTGACCCGGTGTCACCGCCCGCACGATATAGGCAGCATAGAAGACGGCCTTGTTGCTGCCCGAGCGGTTGAAGGCGGCGACGAAGCGGTCGTCCCGGTATTCGGTATTGACCGGCGAGACCGGGCTCTTGAGCCACGGCAACGACCCGATGGAACCGCTGTCGACAAGTTTCGGATTGTCGATTTCGAGCCCCGCAGGCAAGAGGTCGACCAGCAGCAGGCGGCCGTAGGCTGCCTCGGTTTCGGTCACTTTCAATACCGTCACCAGCCGGTCGTTCTGCTTGACGGCTTTCAGGTCCGCCGGCTTGCCGTCAAGCGTATAGAAACTCCGCTCGATGGCGTAGCCGTTCGAAGCGGCGGGTTCTTTAACGACCGGGAAGCCGGAGGTGGTCAGCACGACCTGGATCGGCGAATTGCCGTTGTTGGTCAGCGTTGCCGGCTTGCCGTCGAGCGATGCGTAGCGCCAGGTCTTGTAGAAAGAGCCTGTCTTGCGCTCGTTATCGACGGTGAGAGCCATTTCGTTGCCCTTGCTGGCGAGCGACGACGCGGCAAGCACCATCCAGGCATTTTCCTGCGTGCTGGTGTAGCGCGAGGCGGCGCGCTCGTCCTGGATTTTCGCAGCGGCCTGCGAGATCAGGTTCGCGCCAACGTTCGCTTCCGCCGCCAGGGCGAGAAAGCCCGCGCTGTCGCGCAGCAGCGAGCCGTAGTCGGCACGCGAATATTTCGAACGCTCTGCGCCGGCGAGCGCTGTTGCAGCGGATTCGAAAGCGCGCGCGGCGCGGCCGCGGTCGCCAAGCAGGGCGAGCGCCGCGCCGATTTGCGCGCGGGCGAGCGGCGTTGCGAAGGCGTTCAGTTTGGTTTCGACAAGGTAGCGCAGATCGCCCATCACCGGCCGGCCGTTACGCGCAAGAACGTAGATGGCGTAGGCGATGTCCGAGCCGTTGCGGGCGTTGATGTCGCGCGTGTTGGCGACCTGATTGCGCAGCCAGTCCAACGCCTGATCGAAGCCGCGCTGTGGAACGGTGTAGTTGTTCTCGCGGGCCCGTGTCAGGAAGTCGGTGACGAAGGAATCCAGCCACAGGTCCTGACCGCTGCCGGCGGACCACAGGCCGAAGCGGCCGGCCGAATCCTGCCGCGACATCACGCGGTCGATGGCCTTCTGGATGCGTTCCTTCGCATCGCCATCAAGCGCCAGCTGTCCGGCCGGGGCAAGCTTGCTGACATAGAGCAGCGGCATGGCGCGGCTGACGATCTGTTCGGAACATCCGTAGGGATAGCGATCCAGCGCCTGCAGAAGGGCCGGCACGTCGAGACCGGCATAGGGTGAGGCGGCTACCGAAATCGCGCCGGTGCCCGGCAGGAAATCGGCGATCAGATCGTTCGACACGGTAAGCGAGCCGCCGGGCGCAAGGTTGCGCACGGTGCGGCGGTACAATTCCGACGTGCCCGGAGCGATGCGCAGGGAGAAATTCTGCGGCGCTTCCAGATTGGGACCCGTCAGGCGCATACCGATATCGGCATTGCCGATGCCCGCTGCGGTCACGGGGACGGTAAAGGCAAGACGCTGCTTTGCGGCCAGCCTGAACGTGTGGCGCATGGCGGCGGCGGCGATCGTTACCGGGCCTTTGACGTCCATTTCAACCGCGTAATCGCCAGGCGCACCGTCGACATTGTCGATCTGGATATGGAAGCGCGAGGCATCTCCGTAGTTGAGCAGCCGCGGCAGGGTTGCCTGCACGACGACAGGATCGCGAATGACCAGATCCTTCTGCGCGGAACCGACGCGCGTTTTCGACCATGCGACAGCCATTATCCGCGCCGTGCCGTTAAAGGCGGGCAGATCGAAATCGACTTTCGCGACGCCGTCCGGACCGACTTTGACGACACCGGAGAAGCGCGACATGGGCTCCTGCGTCGGCCGGTTCCCTTCCGTGCCGGGACCAGCCGCATCGCCGCCGCTGCGCAGCGCGCCGCGCGTGCCCTGCATGCCATCGATGAGCAGACCGTAGAGATCGCGTATCTCGGTTGCGAGCTGGCGTTGACCGAAGAAATAGGGCGAAGGATCGGGCGTTTTATAGCGGGTGAGATTGAGAATTCCGACGTCAACCGCGGCGACGGTGACATAGGCCTCTTCGCCCGGCGTCAGGCCGCCGATGCGCACGGGAATCGTCACGCTGCGGCGCGGCTGCACTTTCTCCGGCGTTTCAATTGCAACGGAAAGCTTGCGCTTGTCGGGGTCGACGGAGAAATGCGCGAGACCCAAAGCACGGCCAGGCATGCGCCGGGCCTGCTGGTCGAGCGGACGGTGGGCGATGGCGATGGCATAGACGCTAGCGCCCCAATCGGCCTTCACGGGAATGCTGATCTCATTGTCGCCCTTCTGCACGTCGGCGAGTTGCATCTCCTGCACCTGTGTGCCGACGATGGCGACCGTCGCCTTGCCGGCGAAGCGCGAATAGATTTTCAGTTTCAGCGTATCGCCGGCCGCGTAGTCCTTCTTGTCGAGATTGACCTCGAGCAGGTCGGGCGTGCTGGCCGACACATCGCCGGACCAGCCGGACGAAAAATTGACGCTGACCGGCGCCAGGGAACCGTCTTCGGCCACGACATCGAGACGGTAGGCGCCCCATTCGACCGGCGCGGAAACCGTGGCGAAATCCTTTTCGCCGACGTTGACATAGCCTTCCTGTACGCGCTCGGCGGATTTGACGCGCTCGAACTGCCAACGGCCATCGGAATTGTACCACTGGTAGGAATTGCGCACGCGGTAAAGCGTCCAGCGAAGATTGTTTCCGGCAACGCGCGTTCCATCGGGTTTCAGGGCAATGATGTTGAACGTGGCAGGCGTTCCTTCGCGCAGAGTGTCGAAGGCGTTCTTCACTGCGAGGAAATCCTTCGAAGCGCGCACGGGCAGAGTGAGTACCCGCTCTACGGCGCGGCCGCCGGGTTCGGCTGCACGCAGCACGAAGCGCGCCTCGACAGGACGCTGGGTGGAGATTTCGGGAATGCCGATTTCGAGATCGATATTACCTTTTGCATCGGTCTTCTCGCCGGCCTGGATTTCGGTCTTGATGGTTTCGAACTCCTGATCGGCAAGACCGGAGCGATAACCGGGGAAGCCGGGAACGAAGCTTCCCGCCAGACGAATGTAAAGATCGCCATCGACAGCCAGATTGCTTCCCGGAGCGCCGTAAAGAAAGCGCGCATTGGCGGTGATGTTGGCCGAACCGCCAGGCGCGAGAATCTTCTCTTTCGGCGTGAGGGTCAGTTCGAGCCGCTCGGGGACATAGTCCTCGACGAGGAATGTCGTTTCGCCGACAGCAGGGCTCTTTGGATCGGCATAGACCTGGGCGCGCCAGGTACCGGTCGGCACGCTGGACAAAAGGGCGACCGTCAGCGCGCGTCCACCCATGCCCTGATCGGAGACAAGCTGGCGCTTGTATTCGACGCCATCGGGACGGCGCACGACCACGGTCAGCGGCATGCCGGAGACAGGCTCTCCCTTTGCATTACGCAGAAGCGCGGTGAGATTGACCGTTTCGCCCGAGCGATAGACTCCGCGTTCGGCAAAGACGAACGCATCCAGCGGCTCGGCAGCCGGCCGGCCCTTGACGCCGCGATCGCTAAGATCGAAAGCGTTTTGCGACAGATCGAGGAAAGAATAGTCGCCGCTCTTGTCGGTTGCGACGATCAAACCGGGGGCGAGGCCATCCGAACCGCGGGCGAGGCCTGCTGCAAATTTCGCATAGCCCTTGGCGTCGGTTGTCAGCGTGCCCAGAACCTCGTTGTTGCGCGCGACAAGCCGCACTTCGACACCGGCGAGCGGTGCGGCGCTGGCAAGCGAACGCAACAGGACGTGCATGCCGTCATTGCCGGAAAACGCGGTGACGCCCAGGTCGGAAACAATGAACCACTGCGTTGCTATGTTGTCGACGAAATCGTCGTTGTCGGAGATGCGCGTGGAAATCGCCTTGTCGCCAGGCACGGCGAGCATGGCGTAGACGCCAGGTTCGAGCTTTTTCACGGCTTCAAGCACGGGGATCGCGGTCGTAACGTCTTCATTGAGTTTGGACGCGACATCGAGCGTACCGGTCCAGACTTTGACGCCCTGGTTCTGCAGCAGCTCGCGCGCGCGATAGGTGCCGATCTGCGCCAGAAAATCGTCGGAGCGCACTGTGGGCAAAAGACTGCGGTCGCCGATGCGTAAAATGTCGATGGCAATTTTCGATGTGTTGGTCGAAACGACCGGGACGCCCTCCTGCCCGACACGGGGCAGAACATAATTCTTGCCGGTAAAGCGAACCTGCGCCGAGCGGTCCTTCACGAAGATCTCATAGTCGGCGGATTTCAGCAGCGTCTCGTCGACCGCAGATGGCAGGCCCTGCCGCAATACGATGGAATAGCGCTGGCCGTGCTTCAGGCCTTCGACGCACAGACGCCGGCCATCCTTCACGATCGCGCCGGTCGCACTGCCCGCAATCGCGACATAGGGCGCGAAATCGACCTTGCCGAAGGCGAGCGGTTCGGAGAAAGAGAAGCAGATGCGCGGGCGAAGGGAATCGCTCTCGACGTTGTAGCCGGTGATGCGGAAGCCGTATTTGGCGCGGAACTGTTCATAGGTCTTGCGCACCTGCGCATCGTCGACCAGCGCCAGACTGCGCTTGTAGAAATTGAGCATGTTCCGCCACTGGCCCTGATGGCTGTAGGCGTTGCCGAACATGACGAGCGCGCGGGATTCGGCCAGGGGCGTCTTGCCACGGCGGTAGGCGATGTAGCCGGCAACGGTTGCGTCGTTAAGGTAGGACCAGCGGTTGGCCCCGCCCTTCATGAAGGTGCGAATGCCGGCCCGGGAATATTGATACCAGTACTCGGAGTTTTCCGGCTCCTTTGAAACAGCCGCCGCGAGCAGGGGCACGGCGTCCTCCGGCTTGTTTTCGGACACGAGCTTTAGTGCGTCCTGGTACAGTTTCGCGGCGGAAACAGATTGGAGGTTGGCGAGCAGTTGCTTCTTTATCTTGGCTTCCAGCCGGATCGCACTGCTGTCGAGATTTTCGTTCTGGTATTTTTCCTGCGCCGCGGCGACGGCTGCTGCGGCTTGTGGCGCGGCGACGGACTGGGCGTAAGACGGAACGGTTGCTGCGGAAGCCAGAAGGGCAAGCGAAAAAAAACCGCCGGTTGCGAACGAGCGGTGAAGCATGGTCATGGACGCCTCCAAAGCATAAATGTCCGGCCTGAAATACTACAGCGGGGAGCGGACAAAACTATCGTCCTGCGCCGAGGTTTCCGGCGCATCCCGTGCGCGCCGGCACAGACCCGATAGTTGCATCTTTTCATTTCCATGAGAACAGCCTTGAATCATGTCGAATGTGTGATTTCGCACATACCGGGGCCGAATTGTGTGAAAGCCCTAAAGCTTGTTATTATGACACCTCGGATCCGCGTGCCGCACGAGTTTGTTGGCGCTTTGCGGTTTTGCCGGGTTCATGCGTAGACGGGAGTTGGGGGATGCGTTGTAACGTGCTTCAGGCTTGCGCAGGATCGAAGACATTGGCAAACGAAACATCCCTGCGTCCGCACCGGAGATTCCGCTCCACGTTTTTGTTCGTTATGGTTGCTGCAATCGCTTGCATTGGGGCCGGCGCTCCTGCTCTTGCGCAACAAGCCCGCCAGGGCGCCGCCGCCGACCCTGCGGAAGCGGCTCGCGAGGCATGGGACAAGCTGCCGGAGAACAAGCGCAAACAAATTCAGGACGGGCTGGTCTGGACCGGCGACTACAAGGGCGCCATCGACGGCGACTTCGGGCCGATGACGTTTCGTGCACTGCGGGCTTTTTCGGTTCGCAACAAGGGTAATGGCAGCGGCATTCTGACCGGCCGCGAAAATGCGGCCCTCGACAATGCTGCCGGACGCCGCCGGGCGGTCTACGGATTCCGGACGATCTCCGAGCCGCGATCGGGTGTGAAAATCGGCTTGCCCATGGCCATGCTGCCGCAGAGGTTGAACCGGCCGGCCGGCGCCGTGTTCCGTTCCAAGGACAGAACGATCAGCGTCGAGACCGTGCGCATTCCGCAGAGCAATCAAACTCTGGCTGATCTTTACGAGCAATTGCGAACGCCGGCTCCGGGACGGCGCATCGGCTACAGCGTTTTGCGCGACGACTTCCTCGTTGTCAGCAGCGAAACGCGCAATGGCGGAACCTATGCGCGTTTCGCCAGCGGCGAGGCTGGCGGCACACAACTGCTGCGCGGCTTTATCCTGAACTTCCCGAAAAGCCGCGGGCGCGAGTTCGACATACTTACCATTGCCATTTCGAATGGCTTCGAGCCGTTCGATAAACCAAAAGATGCGAAAGCGGAAAAGTCCGAATCTGCCGCACTGCAAAAGCCTGCCAAGCCGCAGCCGCCGCCGGTTGTGGAATTTGCCGCCGGGACGGCGATCAATCTCGCGCCGGACCTTTATCTTGCCGTATTGCCCTCCGGCGCATGCAAGGGCCTGCGCATTGGCAAGGCGCCTGCGACCGTGACCAGCCGCGACAAGGATACCGGCCTGGCGATACTTCGTGCGCCTGTCGGCGGCGGCAGATCTGCCAGCCTCTCCTTCGACGGCGCGCCGCCTGCATCGGGCGAAGCAGGTTACGCGCTGTTTGCCGAACAGCCTTTTGCCGAAGGCGAACCGCGCGCCGCCTTCGCAAGAGGCGAGTTCCGCATGTCCGGCGAGACGATACGCTTGTATATCGCAGCGCCCGTCAGCGCGCTTGGCGGCATCTATGTGCTGGCGGACGGCAAGCTTGCGGGCTTGCTCGGGCCGGGCAATCTCGAAGGGCAAAAGCTGGCTGGAGCCCTGCCGCCGGCTTCGCGCAGCCTGATCGCAGGCGCCAAAGTCGCTGCCTTCCTCGCAGCGTCCGGCATAAAGCCCGCCGCCTCCGTATCTGCACCGGCCGTCAACTCCGGCATCGCGCAGACCGCGACGCATTTCGCCAGCTCCCTGGCGCCGCTATGGTGCACCCGCTAAATGCCGGAAAGGCGTCACACAAACGCCGCCGCCGCGGATTATCCAGGCGAATGGAAGCGATTCTCCGGAAACCGCCTGCATCCGGGCATGGTTAACGACGTTTCAAGATAATCTCGCGCCCGCGGGCGAAGCAGGGTTGCTGCCCAGCGCCGGCTTCGCCATAAGGTATTGACGAGGCGCCCAGTGGATTTGAGGCAATGGCAGAACAACAGGCTGGACTATCGCCCGCTTCCACCCCGGATCCGAAGCCCGATGTAAAAGAGGCTTTCGATTTGACGGATGCCAAAAAGACGGCGAGTGGATTCTGGTTGCGCATCGTCGGAATGGTGTTCAGCGTTGCGATCCTGGCGCTGTCGGCCGTTATCGTCACGCGCATTCTCCTGTCGACCGACTACCACGCGCTGCGCCTTGCCATCCGCGCAACCTCGATGGAGCAATTCGCCATCGCAGCGGCTTTTACCGCCATCTCGTATCTTGCGCTGACAGGCTACGACGTAACCGCCATCAAACAATTGCAGCTTCAGGTGAAATATCGCACCGCTGCGCTCGCATCGTTCACGAGTTATGCGATTTCGTTCACGCTGGGCTTTCCGCTGGTGACGGGCGGAACGGTGCGATACTGGATCTATTCGCAAGCCGGATTGCGCCCGGGCGCGGTAGCCAGCCTCACGCTTATTGCAGGCATCACATTCTGGCTCGGCATGACGCTGGTTGCCGGCGTTGCGTTTATATTGCGTGCGGAGCAGCTCGCCAGCCTCAATCAGCTTTCCGCCGTCATCAACATGCTTATCGGCTCGGCGGCTGTCGGCGTTATCTTGCTTTACGTCTATTGGGTTTCGCGCGGCCACAGGCGGCTCAACGTCAAAGGCATGATTCTCGAACTTCCGGGCTTCGGCCTGACAACCAGCCAGCTCGTGCTGGGATCCATAGATCTCGTCTGCGCTTCGGCCGTTCTTTACATTCTGTTGCCGGCCGGACACGGGCTGGACTTCATAAGCTTCGTGGCCATCTACGTGTTCGCAACGCTGCTCGGCATCGCCAGCCATGCGCCCGGCGGCATCGGCGCATTCGAGGCGACGATTCTCGGCATGGTGCCTACCCCTTCCACGGAAGCGCTTCTGGCCGCATTGCTGCTCTTTCGCGTGGTCTATTACCTTGTGCCGTTCGTGCTGGCGTTCGCCCTTCTCGGCGCGAACGAGGGCTTGCGGCGCTGGCAAAGTCTGCGCGCAGAAATGATCACCGGCAAGAACGGCAAGACCTGATCCGGCAAGACCTGAGACTGCGATACACTTTGCGTTGTGCGCGACGCATTACGATATCCTGTCGTCCTCGCCGCCCAGTCCCAGAAAAGTAGCTGCGGCCAGAACGATCTTCGGGTCCGTCCGGGCAACGAGTTTTTCGTCCTTTCCGGCGTAGGGCAGCGTCTTGAGAATGTAGCGGATAGCTTCCAGCCGCAGGCGGCGCTTGTCGTTGGCGCGCAGAACCGTCCACGGCGCAGAGGCAGTGTCAGTCCGGCGAAGCATATTTTCGTAGGCCTGCGAATACTCTTCCCACTTCTCCAGCGCCTTGAAGTCGAGATCGGAGAGTTTCCACCGCGCCAGCGGATCGTGCCAACGCGCGTGCAGACGCTTCATCTGCATTTCCGGCCCAATCGTCAGAAAAAACTTGATCAGAAACTTGCCGTCGCGCGCCAGAATGGCTTCAACGCCGGGCGTCTCGCTCAGAAACGATTCGGTTTGTTGCGGGGTGCAAAAGCCGAACACGCGCTCGACGCCGGCCCGGTTGTACCAGGAGCGGTCGAAAATCGCCATTTCGCCACGGGTCGGCATATGCGCGATATAGCGCTGGAAATACCACTGGCCCTGCTCCTGCTCGGTTGGCTTGGTCAACGCGACAACCTTTACCGAACGCGGATTCAAGTGTTCCGTGACGCGCTGGATGGTGCCGCCCTTGCCGGCCGAATCCCGCCCCTCGAACACGACGACGACGCGCTCGCCATTCTTCTTGATCCAGTCGAGCGCTTTCAATTGCTCGATCTGCAATTGCCGCAATTCTTCGTCGTATTCGGAGCGCTTGAGTTTTTTCTCGTAAGGAAATCCGCCGGATTCGAAAGCGGATTCATGCACCCATTCCGGCAGCTTGGGGGTGCGAATGTCGAAACCTGCTGCATTTCCCTTTTTCTTTTTTTCCTCGCCGCCGCGGTCGTCAGGTTTTTCCTTCGACATATTGCACATACTCCCCTTGGCCAAGACGGCTACGACACCGCTGCAGAAGCATTTCAGCTCCCGGCGCAAGCGTAACACAAATCCCCGCCCCTTTTCACCGGCGTTCGCAACCGGATTGAACCGGCGCTCCATTCGTCCTAACGGTTGACGCGAAGCACCTGTGGCCATACCGGACGTTCCGTCTCATGCCCGAACAGACAAGCGCATTACTGAGTTCGTTCGCCGACGCTTTGGCAGACCCTGCAGTTGTCGTCGGAAGCGATTTGCGCGTGTACGCTTTCAACCGTGCTGCCGCGGACATGGCGCCGAACCTGCGGGCTGGCACGGCTTTGGCGCTCGGCATACGGGCGCCGGATGTTCTGGACGCTGCCGCAAACGTGGCGGCGGGCGGACCGGCCGAAACCATCATCTGGTACGAAGCGCTTCCGGCAGCGCGCATGTACGACGTGCGTGTCGCGCCATTGCAGACCGGGCCGGACCGGGCGGTCCTGGTAACGATGCGCGACATGTCGGAATCGCGGCGCGTCGAGCGCATGCGCGCCGACTTCATCGCCAACGCCAGCCACGAATTACGCACGCCGCTGGCCTCCATGCTGGGCTTCATCGAAACGCTGCAGGGACCGGCCCGCGACGATGCGGCTGCCCGCGAAAGGTTTCTGGGCGTCATGGCCGAACAGGGCCGGCGCATGGCACGTCTGATCGGCGACCTGCTGTCGCTGTCGCGGATCGAACAGAATCTGCATGTCCGGCCGCAGACCCGCGTCGATCTTGTTTCCATTGTCCAGCACGTCTGCGACACGCTTCGGCCGATGGCCAAGACAAACGATGTGCAACTGCAGCTGGAAACGCCCAAAGCGGCGCTCGTAACCGGCGACCGCGACGAATTGGTGCGCGTGGCGGAGAACCTGATCGAAAACGCGATCAAATACAGCGCCCGGGAAGGCGGAGCGGAGTCCCATGTCGTCATCCGCATTGGCGAGGAAAATGCGGGCTACCGGCTCGATGTGCGCGACGACGGGCCGGGGATCGCGCCGGAACATCTCACCCGCCTCACGGAGCGTTTCTACCGCGTTGACGCTCCGGCCAGCCGCGCCAAGGGCGGCACTGGCCTCGGATTAGCGATTGTAAAACATATTGTTGCGCGGCACCGGGGGCGTTTCCTGATCGACTCCAGGGTGGGCGAAGGCTCGACCTTCACCATAATTCTGGACCGCGCCACCTGAGCGCGGCGCGGTGGCCAAGACGAATCTGCGACATAATTTTTCTTTAAAATACAGTGTCTTAATATGTAATATTAGTGTCACCCCAGTTTCATATACCCATCATCGGTTCCCCCTAAGGAGGGGGTCGCGCCTCCAGCGCGGTGCGGGCAGCCGATCGTCGGCCCGCTCGTTCGCCACCCATGACAGGGGGAATTTCCGTGACCAAACACACCCTCATCGCCGCCTCTGCGGCCGCCATCGCCATCAGCCTTGCCGCCTTCCCGGCCGCAGCCCGCGACCAGGTCCAGATCGCCGGTTCGTCCACTGTTCTGCCTTACGCCAACATCGTGGCCGAGCAGTTCGGCAAGGCCTTTAACAAGTTCAAGACCCCGGTCGTCGAGTCCGGCGGTTCGTCAGCAGGCCTGAAGCAGTTCTGCCAGGGCGTCGGCGAAAAGACCATCGATATCGCCAACTCGTCCCGCCCGATGAAGAAGGCCGAGCTGGAATCCTGCAAGAAGGCCGGCGTCAAGGACGTCGTGGAAGTCCGCTTCGGTTATGACGGCATCGTTTTCGCGGTCGACGCCAAGGCTGGCGACTGGAAGCTGACGCCGAAGGACATCTATATGGCGCTCGCCGAAGAAGTTCCGGTCAACGGCAAGATGACCAAGAACCCGAACAAGAGCTGGAAGCAGGTTAACGCCTCGCTGCCGGACTTCCCGATCGTCGCCTACATCCCCGGCGAAAAGCACGGCACGCGCGAAGTCTTCGAAGAGAAGGTCATGCACGCCGGCTGCAAGGACTCCGGAGGCCTGAAGGCGCAGACCGAAGCCCTGAAGGACGTCAAGAAGGCCGACAAGGCCTGCATCAAGGTGCGCAAGGACGGCGGCACCGTCGACATCGACGGCGACTACACCGAGACGCTGGCCCGCATCAAGTCGAACCCGAAGGGCGTCGGTGTTTTCGGCCTGTCGTTCTACGAAAACAACACCGACAAGTTGAAAGTCGCCACCGTCAATGGCGTGAAGCCGTCGGTCGACTCGGTTGCTTCCGGCAAGTATCCGGTATCGCGCCCGCTGTTCTTCTATGTGAAGAAGGCACACGTCGGCACGATCCCCGGCCTGAAGGAATATGTGCAGTTCTTCACATCGGCCAAGATGATCGGCGCCGAAGGCCCGCTGGCCGAATACGGCCTCGTGCCGCTGCCGAAGGCGGAATTCGACGCGCTTCAGAACCACATCAAGGCGATGAAGACGATGTAATTGCCGCGCCGGTTTGATCCGGCGCATGCGGCCTGCCGTAACGGAAGGCCGTTTGGAAAACTGCTCCGGGCCTAGGCCCGGAGCATGCGATGCAAAGGCATCGCAAACGATTGTTCGAAGGCCGCCGGATAAGTCAGAATGGTTTGCCCGAAACGCTGTGCGATCAGCGGCGGACCGGACAACGCGACAAACGGCAAAAGCCTTGGGGGTGCCGCGTGCCTACGTCTTACATTCTTCTGCTTCTGATTGCTGCTGCAGTCGCCGCCTATTTTGTTGGCGTCCAGGTTGCGCAGGCGCGCTTCCGACTCGCTCCTGCCGGCGTCAAGATGCATTCCCGCACCAGCTATTCCGGTGGATATCTGGCGATCTGGACCCTGTTGCCGGCGCTGGTTGCGCTTATTGGCTGGGCCTCGATATCGCCGACAATGATCCAGCGCGGAGTATATTCGCATCTGCCGGACTCAGTGAAATCCTTGCCCGCTGGCCAGCGTTCTCTGATTGTTAGCCGCATTGGCGACATCGCCGACGGCATCGCAAAGCTCTCCGGCGACGAACGCAAACAGATCGAGCGATCGCGCCTCGGCCTCGCCACAATGGAAGATGCCAAGCAGCTCTTGCAGTCGCGCGGCGTCGCTCTTGGCTCTGCGCCGGAGCCTTATCTCATCACAGCCGCCTACGACCAAATGCAATACCGGCGCTGGAGCGATTTCGGACTTGCAGCGCTGGTTAGCATATTGGCGATTGCCGGCTTCGGCTTTGCCTACATGCGCATTCATCCGCGGCTGCGGACGCGCAATACCGTCGAGCGCGTCATTCTCTGGCTGCTTATCGCCGCGTCGGGGGTAGCCATTCTTACGACAGTCGGCATCATCTGGTCGATGTTGTTCGAAACGATCCACTTTTTCCAGCGCGTTTCGCCATTCGACTTCTTCTTCGGAACAGTATGGGATCCGCGCTTTTCGGCCGCGGGCCGGGAAGGTGGTGACGCCGGTCAGTTCGGCATCTTGCCGCTCGCCTGGGGCACGTTGTTCATCTCGATCGTAGCGCTTCTGGTTGCGGTTCCAATTGGACTGTTCGCAGCGATCTACATGTCCGAATATGCAACCAAGCGGGTGCGCGATATCGCCAAGCCGGTCCTGGAAATTCTGGCCGGCATCCCGACCATCGTGTACGGCTTCTTTGCACTCGTCACATTCGGCCCGTTCCTTCGCGACTCCGGCGCGACGGTGGGGCTTCCGATATCGGCGAACTCGGTCCTGACCGCCGGCATCGTCATGGGCGTGATGATCATTCCATTCGTCTCCTCGCTCTCCGACGACATCATCAACGCCGTGCCTCAATCGCTGCGCGAAGGGTCCTATGGGTTAGGCGCAACAAAGTCCGAGACGATCAAGCAGGTCATTCTGCCGGCCGCTCTTCCCGGCATTGTCGGCGCGGTCCTTCTGGCGGCGTCCCGCGCCATCGGCGAAACCATGATCGTGGTTCTGGCGGCGGGCATCGCGGCAAACCTGACGCTCAATCCCGGCGAACCGGTGACGACCATCACCGTCAAGATCGTAAGCCAGCTGACGGGCGATCTTGAGTTCGACAGCCCGCAGACACTCGTCGCGTTCGCGCTAGGTCTGACGCTTTTCGTCGTGACCCTCGGCCTGAACATCTACGCGTTGTATATCGTGCGCAAGTACAAGGAGCAGTACGACTGATGACCGACGCAACTGCCTCCCCCAACGCGCTTCCTGCGCCGACGCGACGTCTCAACGACGCCGCCCTGCTCAAGAAGCGCTATGCGGCCGAACGCCGATTCCAGATGTATGGCATTGCCGCCATCCTTTTTGCCCTTGTGTTTCTGATCGTACTGTTCAGCTCGATCATCGGACAGGGCTGGAGCGCCTTTGTCCAGACCGGATACAATCTCGATGTCGCCATCGAGAAGGAAGTGGTTGCGCCCGAAGGCAAGACCGATCCGGACAGCTTGCGTCTCGGCGATTATACGAAGCTTGCGCGCAATTCTCTCGCGAAGGCGCTCGGCTACGAATACGCCAAAATGTCCCGGCCCGATCGCCGCGACCTCAACAACCTGTTGTCGCGCGGCGTCGACGTGCAGATCCGCGATCGCGTTCTTGCCGATCCTTCCCTCATCGGAAAATCGGTAAGGCTCTCCATTCTAGCAGCCGGCAACGTCGACGCCCTTCTGAAGGGATCGATCAGCCGCAAAACGCCGGAAGCAAATCGCCAGCTCAACGACAAGCAGGTCAAATGGGTCGACACGCTGGTGGAAAAGGGCATAGCGCGCAAAGAGTTCAACAGCGGATTGTTCACTTATGGAGCATCCTCGCAACCGGAGACATCCGGTCTTGCAGTGGCGCTGGTCGGTTCGCTGTTCATGATGTTGATCGTGGCGTTCCTGGCGGTTCCGCTGGGCGCTGCGGCGGCGGCCTATCTTGAAGAGTTCGCTCCGAAGAACCGCTGGACGGATATGATCGAAGTCAACATCAACAATCTCGCGGCAGTGCCATCGATCGTTTTCGGTCTGCTCGGCCTGGCGATCTTCATCAACATGTTTGGCATCCCCCGTTCGGCCTCGCTGGTCGGCGGCCTCGTGCTGACGCTGATGACCCTGCCGACGATCATCATCGCGACCCGCGCCGCCATTCGCGCTGTGCCACCCTCCATTCGCGAAGCGGCGCTGGGTGTCGGAGCATCGAAAATGCAGACGCTTTTCCATCACACGCTGCCGCTGGCGCTACCGGGCATCATGACCGGCACAATCATTGGCCTCGTTCAGGCGCTTGGCGAAACAGCGCCGCTGCTGATGATCGGACTTGTCGCCTTCGTCGTCGACGTTCCGGCGACACCGCTGGACCCGGCGACCGCACTGCCGGTACAAATCTACATGTGGGCGACGTCCGCCGAACGTGGCTTCGTCGAACGCACCGCTGGCGCCACAATCGTGCTGCTTGTCTTCCTGTTCTTCATGAACGCGGCCGCCGTCTGGCTGCGCCGCAAGTTCGAACGTAAATGGTAACGATGGGAACCTCAGAAATGGAACAGAACCTTCAAAACGTTTCCGGGACCCCGGTTGCCGCTCCGGTGTCTAACATGGAGCCGGAAATCACCGCTCGCGACGTCTGCGTGTTTTACGGGGCCAAGCAAGCCTTGTTCGACGTCAGCGTCGATATTCCGAAGAACAATGTCACAGCGTTTATCGGTCCATCCGGCTGCGGCAAGTCGACGTTCCTGCGTTGCCTCAACCGCATGAACGACACGATCCCGATTGCGCGCGTAACAGGCGAAATGAAGATCGCCGGACAGAATATCTATGCGCCGGAGCTCGACGTTGTGGAACTTCGCGCCCGGGTCGGCATGGTGTTCCAGAAACCGAACCCGTTCCCGAAGTCTATCTACGACAACATCGCCTACGGTCCGCGCATCCATGGCCTTGTGAACAACAAGACGGAACTTGACGAGATCGTGAACACCAGTCTCGAAAAAGCCGGTCTTTGGAACGAGGTCAAGGATCGGCTTGCCGAGCCCGGCACCGGCCTTTCCGGCGGCCAGCAACAGCGCCTGTGCATAGCCCGCGCCATTGCGACGCGTCCGGAAGTCATCCTGATGGACGAGCCCTGTTCCGCACTCGACCCGATAGCGACTGCAAGAGTGGAAGAGTTGATCGACGAGCTGCGGGAAAATTTCACGATCATCATTGTAACCCACTCGATGCAGCAAGCTGCGCGCGTGTCGCAGCGGACTGCCTTCTTCCATCTCGGCATTCTTGTCGAGGAAGGGCCGACCGACACGATCTTCACGGCGCCGAAGGACAAACGCACCCAGGACTACATCACCGGCCGTTTCGGCTGAGCGGACAGGAATTTTACCATGGCTGAGAATTTGTCTGATCATACCGTCACATCCTACGATGCCGAACTCGAATATATCGGCCAGAAGATCGCCGAGATGGGCGGTCGGGCGGAAAAGATGCTTGTCGACTCGATGGAGGCGCTGGCAACGCTCGATACGGATCTCGCACGCAAAACCGTCGCAGCCGACTCCGGCCTGGACCGGCTGCAACGCGACATCGAAGATCACGTGGTTCTGACGATCGCCAAACGCCAGCCCATGGCCATCGACCTCCGCGAGTTGATTGGCAGCATGCGCATTGCGACGGATCTCGAACGGGTTGGCGATCTGGCCAAGAATATCGCCAAACGCGCGATCAAGATCACCGAGGACGCGCGCGTGCCCCGTGCCGCCATCGGCCTCAAGCACATGGGCGAAGTTGCGGCGCTGCAACTCAAGAACGTTCTCGACGCCTACTCGGTGCGCGATGCGGACGCGGCCTACAGGGTCTGGACCCGCGACGCAGAGATCGATGCCATCGAAGATGCGATATTCCGCGACCTGCTGACGTTCATGATGGAAGATCCGCGCAACATCTCCTACTGCACGCATCTGCTGTTCTGTTCGAAAAACATCGAGCGGATCGGCGATCATGCAACCAACATCGCCGAAACGATTCATTACGTCGTGACCGGCGAAAACCTTCCGATCAACCGGCCGAAATCGCTAGGCGAAAACGGATCGGTAACAGTGGTGTAACGCTCGATAGCCGCGTATCGCACAAACCATACAGGACCGGTTCGCCGATGAACGAAGGCAGGGCGCAGAGCAGCGGCTCAACCCCGAAAATACTTATCGTGGAAGACGAGGCATCTCTCGCGATGCTTTTGGCCTACAATCTGGAGGCCGAAGGATTTCGCGTCGAGCGCGAAGAGCGCGGCGACGACGCCGAGGTGCGGCTTGCCGAGGCGGTTCCGGACCTGGTCATTCTGGACTGGATGCTGCCGGGTGTTTCCGGGCTCGAACTCTGCCGCCGGCTGAGGGCGCGCGAGGCCACGAAAACCCTGCCCGTCATCATGCTGACTGCGCGGGGCGAGGAGAACGAGCGTGTCCGTGGCCTTTCCGTCGGTGCGGACGATTATGTCGTCAAGCCTTTCTCCGTGCCTGAGCTCATGGCCCGCGTTCATGCCCTGCTGCGCCGCGCACGGCCCGAACGTGTCGCAAGCAAGCTGGCGCATGGCGAACTCGAACTCGACCGCGAAACGCATCGCGTGTTTCGCAACGGGCGCGAGATTCATCTTGGCCCCACGGAGTTCCGGTTGCTCGAATATCTGATGGAGAAGCCGGGCCGCGTATTTTCTCGCTCTCAATTGCTCGACACGGTGTGGGGCATGAGCGCCGAAATCGACGAGCGGACGGTCGACGTCCATATCGGGCGATTGCGCAAGGCAATCAGCCGCGGCCGCGAACGCGATCCCATCCGCACGGTCCGCGGCGCAGGGTATTCCTTCGACGAGACATTTGCCGAAGCGACCTAAGCTTCTGCGCCTCAGGGCTTTCCGTCTGCCGTCATTCCGCGCGATAGACATCTTCCAGACTGCCGCGCGGATCGAGACGCGCCTCAAGCTGTATTTCTTCCTGCCCCGGCACGCGTATGCGCTTGAACTTGAACTCCGTTGCGTCGAGCGGCTTGGTGGCGTCCAGGCCCATTTTGGATCCGACGCCATTGTCGGTGGACGGATCCAGCTTCGAGCCTTGCGCGTTGTTGACGATCACCAGATCGTGCGAAGCCTGAAAGCGCGTCGCGACAGCCCACTCGACCTCTTTCGGATCGTGGATGTTGACGTCCGCATCGACGACCACAACCTGCTTCAAATCGTAATGGGCGGCGAAGGCCGCCATGATGACATTCTTGGCCTCGCCCGCCGAACGCGGCGTCATCTGCACATAAAGATGATAACGGCAAACGCCGCCGCGCGAGAGCGCGACATCCTTCACGTTAGGGAACGTACGTTTGATTGCATCAAGGATCGTGGCTTCGCGAGGAATGCACCCGAGCAGCAGGTGTTCCAACCCGCCGCCGACGATGGTGTGAAAGACCGGATTGCGCCGGTGCGTGACGCAATCGATCGCGATAATGTGCCGGTCTGCGCGTTCGCCGTAGTATTGCGGGAATTCGCCGAACGGTCCTTCGGGCGCGCGCTGCCCGGCGAGCAGCCGCCCTTCCAGAACGATTTCCGCCTGCGCGGGCACGCGGATGTCGCTGTTGAGGCATTTGACAACAGGTATGGACGCGCCGATCAGACCGCCGGCGATGCCGATCTCGTCGAAGTCGAGCGGCGCAATCGCCTGCGATGCCAGCAACTCGGCCGGGCTGGCGCCGATGACGATGGCGACATCGCAATCCTTGCCCTGGCTTTCGTTCATTTCATGAAAAGCAAGGGTATGGCGCGGGAGCAGCAATGCGCCGAGCCGGTCTTTCCCCGAAACCTGCAAACGCACGATAGCAACATTCTGAATGCCGGTTTGCGGGTTGCGGACGATAATAAGGCCTGCTGCGATATAGGGGCCGCTATCCAGTTCGTTATGGGTCGGGATCGGCAGTTGCCGTTCTAGATCCACTTCGCGATGAACGACCTCCCGGCAAGGCGCGTCGGAGACTTCGCGCGGGGCGATCGGTCGCGCCATGGCATCCTGAAAGCGCTGCAGGAGAGCGCCTTCGGGAACGCCGAGCGCTTCGGCCATCCAGCCGCGGTCGGAAACGATGCCCGACACGACCGGAACCGCATGGCCGTCGGGAGACGGGAAGAAGCTCGCCTTGCTGCCGTCCAACCGGTTGGCGATACCGGCCAGTTCGTATTCCAGGCGGACGCCGGGTTTGGCGAATGCAAGTAGGTTTCCGCGATCGAGATGAGCGAGCCAGCTCCGCAACGTCGCCCCCGGCGGCAGCGCGTTGGACGCGGCGGAGCCGGAGGCCGTAGAGTTGTTTCTGTTTCTTTCGTCCATACTGTCCCCCGGGTGCAAGAAAACGTTCGAAGCAAGTTTCGGTTGCGCTAGCGCGGCGGGTGCTGATCTTTGCCGCAACATGCGGATGCAGCTCCGCGTCACTTCCCGCCTTACCTACCGGTAAACCTGGCCGGTCGTTTGGCGTGAAAGGCTTCCACACCTTCCCGGAAATCCTCGGATGTCCGCAACCGGCTGTAGCAATGGCCTTCCATCTCGATTGCGATGGACAGCGAGGTGTCTTCCGTGTCGTTGAGCAGCTTCTTTGCAGTGCGCTGGGCCAGCGGCGAGAAAGAGCGTAATTCATCAACCAAAACATCGGTCGCTTTCTCGAGGTCGCCGTCCGGCACGCATTCGGTTGCCACGCCCCAATCGAAAGCCTGCTTGCCGGGAATGCGGCGTGAACGCATTACAATGTCTTTTGGGCGCGTCACCCCAACCATCATCTGCAGGCGCGCCGAGCCGCCGGAGCCGGGAATTTGCCCGAGCCTTTGTTCCGGCAAGGCATATTGGCATGTTTCGGAGACGATGCGGAAATCGCATGCCAGCGAAATTTCAAAGCCGACGCCGAAGCAATAGCCGCGATTGGCCGCGATGACAGGCTTGGAGCACCGCTGCGGCGCGGCGATGTTCCATGCAAGTTTCGATACGGTTTCCGGGCTCGCTTCCATGAAGCCCTTGATGTTGCCGCCGGAGGAAAAGTGCTCGCCCTCCGCGCGCAGCACGATAATGCGCACGCGATCGACCGCCAGCGACCAATGCTCCATCGGCTGTTTGACGCCGACAACGAACGGCCTGGTGTATCGTTGGATATCTGCCCCTGTTACGACAGCAACAACGCCGGGCAGCGCCAGCGCTCGGGATACGTCGATCCCGGCAATCCCGGCATGGGCGACGGGCGAGCGCAGTATGCTGGCATGAAGGCAACCCGGCGGAAGCGGAAGGTCGTCGATAAAACGGCCGGTCCCGCGCAGCAGACTTTCATCCTCGATGCGCGGCAGCACGGGGGCAGCAGCCAAATGCTGCTTTTCCATATGTCCGGATGCCCCTTGCAAACGCCCCTCCTGCAAGTCTTGCGGCTTGACGCCGCCCGGGCAGCCGGACCTGACCCAACCGTTTCGTTCCACAAGCCAAAGTTCGCACGGCGTCGCCCGTGTCCGGCGATCCTATTCGCAGCCTAGAACGGGCTGCAGGGGGCTTACAACATTCACCGGCAGACCGTGCACACATTCGTCGAAATACTTGCGATTTTGTGCGTGCGGTGACGTTCCAGGAACAATTCCGGACCATGAGCACCGAGCGCCCCCTTGCAACCGGCTGCCCCGTCTCCGTGGCGCGTTGCCCGTTGCATCGCCGCGGCGCATCGACTAGATATCCTGTCCAAAGACTGGCAAGGGCACATATATTCCTGTCGCAAGTTGTTGAAATGCGGGTGTAGTTCAATGGTAGAACGGCAGCTTCCCAAGCTGCATACGAGGGTTCGATTCCCTTCACCCGCTCCATTCCCGACAAATCTCCGGTAGCGGAACGGTTGGCGTGACCGCCGGCGCAAGTCTGCGGTTGCATGGGATTATTCCGCCGCCTTTCCGCATTCGCCGGGTGCGGAATTGCCGGAACAGCTTTGGCATTTGGCCGTTGTAAACCTGACCCGTTGTAATTTTGGCGATGCGTTTTCCGGATCGCGTTATATAGTCCAAACGATGTCGAATCAGGACAATCAGAACTTTGGCCCGCGAGGCCAGGCCGGGTTGCCCGCGCCGGGTGGCGTGGACGACAATTTTACGGCTGCCTGCGACTGGGGCGACAACTGGGGCCGCATAGCCCTGACGAACAAGGCATCCGGCGCCGAAATCCTGATCGTCGTTCCTTTCTCCGGAAATCGCGACCTGCCTGCGCATGTCCTCGAACAACAATTGTACGAACAGGCGCGGCCGCAATTGAGCAAGGCCGTGCGGTCCCTGATTTCGAAAGCATGGCCGCAAGACATGTGACCGTATCGCCGACACAGAATTGTTTCACCGCCTGCTACGGCGTTCGCGCCCGATTATAGACATATTCCGCCGAATGATGGGTCACGATGAACGGGCAAGACCAGACGTCATCCCGGGCCGCCCGGCAGTTTTACGCGCAAGGCTGGCACATTTTCTTCCGGAACGAACAAATCGGCCCGATGTCGCTGCACGAATTGTCACGCCGCTACAACAGCGGCGAGCTGTCGCCCGCAGACGACGTATACCACGCCCGCATAGGCCGATGGGTTCCCCTGCGCGAAGTCCTGCGCGTATTGACGCTCCCGGACATACATGAAGGCCCCGCGATAGATCCTGCCATTCTGCGCCGTCTCAGCCAGCGTAGCGATATTGTCGTGCGCAACCCGGTATATCTTCTGGCGACAGCAATGGGCGCTGTATTGACGCTGTTCGCGGCCATCTCGGCGCTGAATTCGCGCGACGGGGAGACCGTGGGCGTATTGATGTTTATCGCCGGGCTCTATCTGGCATGGTGGGCGTGGCTCGAATGGCGCGGCATCGTTATCTCCGGAAACCGCCTTTCGTTTCCTGCGCGCGCGCCATTCTGGCCCGGGATACTGCCGTGGCGCACAGCTTCAGTGGAACTGCCTTCCATACAGTCGGCCGGCTTCCGGTCGAGCGGCGGGCACACCCACATGCTGATCCTGAAGCGGCCATCCAAAGATGCTACGCTGGTTTTTGACTCTGCCCTTGCACGCGATACGATCCTGATCATGCTGTCGCTGAGGCAGATCGCTATCGACAAGTCCTGAAAGGAACCCGGTTTCTTCCATGTCTTCTTTCAAACCAGACCATACGTTTCTCCGCCGCATGTGCCTGTTCCTGCTTCTTGCGGCACTGCCGGGTTTGCCGGTCAATGCGACGCACGCGCAAGCGGCGCCCATGTCCTTCTCCCTGCTTACCGCCAGTGGTGTGGAAGGATGCGGAAAACACTGCAGCGTCGTGGTGGTTGCATCGGGGGAAATCGACAATACGGCAGCGAGCCGTTTCGACATGCTCGTCCGCAATCATTTGCGCAGCGGAACGGCGGGCTTGACTGTCCTGCTGACTTCGCCGGGCGGCTTCGTCGTTGCGGCGGCGAAGCTGGGGACCCTGTTCCGCAAGTATCGCGCGACAGTCGCCGTCGCCAGTGCGGCCTGGACCAATCCGCAAACCCTGAAGGTGCGGCTTGCGGCTGGAAGCTGCACGTCGGCCTGCGTCTATGCATTCATGGGCGGAGTGCGCCGTATAGCGCCACCCGGCAGCCGCCTCGTCCTGCACCGCAGCTATGCCGACGGCTCCTGGTTCGAGGGCCGCGAGTACAATAACGAAGTCCTGCAAAACTATATTACAGGCTATACGAAAGAGATGGGCATTCATCCGCAGGTCGTGCAGTTCGCGGAGAGCCTGCCACCGGACCGGCTCTACACGTTGCGGCCGGAGCAATTCGAGGCATGGAACCTCGCGCGGCAACGATTTTAGTTCCTACCGCTTCACCGCTTCAGCCGGCGCCACGGGCGGTGACGCCTCGCGCCGGCGCCCGGCGAGTTCCTCGCCCGCGTCCAGCGGCAAGCGCAGGAACCACAGCGCCGATATTGCCGATGTGCCTCCAATGATGACGAAAGCCCACATGAAGGCCGACACCGGAACATGCTCGGCGCCGCCCGCAGCAATGTGCAGGATCGTCGCCGAAAAAGCGATGCCCACGCTCATGGAGAGACGCTGCGACATTTGCTGAAAGCTTGTCGCATGGCTCATCTGCGCCTGCTCCAGATCGGCGTAGGCCAGCGCGTTCAGGCTGGTGAATTGCAGCGAGCGGAACACGCCGCCCATGAAGATGACCGCCAACATGACGGTATAGGGCGTATCCGGCCTGAACAGTCCGCAGAAGGCCAGGAATGCGCCGGCGACCATCCCATTCCAGACTAGCACGTTGCGGAAGCCCAGCCATTTCAGCATTTTCTTCGCAGCGGTGCGCATGAACATGGCTCCGATCGACGACATGCACGTCACCAGTCCGGACTGAAACGGCGTGTAGCCGAAGCCGACCTGCATCATCATCGGCAACAGAAATGGATTGGCGCCGACGCCAATGCGAAACAGCGAGCCGGTCGTGATGGAGATGCGGAATGTCGGAATGCGCAGCAAGCTCAGGTCAAGGATCGGCTTGTCCGAACGCCTTGCGTGGAAGATATACAGCGCCAGCGACATGGCCCCGCCCGACAGCAGGCTCACCGAGAGCGGATCGGTGGCGTGGCGCGTCATGACTGCATCAAGACCGAAAACGCTGGCGCCAAGGCCGAAACTGAGCATCAGGAAGCCGAGCCAGTCGAACGGCTTCACGCTGGTCTCACGCACGTCATCGATGAAGCGCGTGACGAGAAACATGCCGATCAGCCCGACAGGCACGTTCATCCAGAAGACCCAGCGCCAGGAGGCGAAGGTTGCGATAAAGCCGCCGACGACAGGGCCGATCACCGGGCCGATAAAGGACGGCAGGCCCATGATGATCATGGCGTTGACGAGATCGGCCTTGGGCACCGAACGAACCATGATGAGGCGTGCGACAGGCACCATCATCGCGCCGCCGAATCCCTGCAACACCCGGAACAGGATCAGCTGTTCGTAGGTTTGCGCATAGCCGCACATGATCGAGGAGCCGGTGAAGATCGCCATCGACAGACGGAAAATGCGCCGCGCGCCGAACTTGTCCGCCACCCATCCGGAGAGCGGCAGAAAGGCGGCGAAGGCCAGCATGTAGGCGGTTACCGCCATGTGCAGGCGCAGGGGCGTTTCGCCCAGTGATTTGGCGATGAGTGGCAGGGCCGTGACAAGCGCCGTCGAGTCCAGGTTCTGCATCAGCAGCGAACAGGACAATATCAACGGAACAAGTATGCGGCGCTGCAACGCGATGAATGCCTCCCGCCCTAAAGAAACCGGCAAGGTATCGATTAGACCGCAATGGGTAGACTGCAACCCCTAATTTGCGAAGAGCCAACCGGACCGTATCGGTCTGCCGCGGCCTTGCGACGCGCCCCGGTTCGCCTGTCGCGGAACTCCGCCTGTCACCGCCGCAGGACGACCAGCCCATCAAGCGCCACGCCTCCATTTTCCAGCAACACAAACGGATTGACGTCGACGGATTCGATAGCTTCGCCGCCATCGCGGACGAGCCGCGACAGGCCGACAATTGCAGCTGCCAGCGCCTTGCGGTCGAGCGCCGGCCTGCCGCGATAGCCCTGGCTGAGGCGGCCGGCTTTCGTCCGGTCAGCCAGGGCAAGGGCCTCGCTCTCCGTAAACACGGGCGCGGACAGGGCGACGTCGGGCGCAAGTTCCAGATCGACACCGCCTGTGCCGAACAATATGACCGGCCCGGTCTCGGGATCGCGCGTTGCGCCGAGAACGCATTCCAGCCCGCCGCGCACCATTTCCGCAATGAGAACGCCGTCCATGCCGGGCCTGCCCTCCAATGCATCGACGGCGCGGGCGATACGGTTCCAGGCCTCGCGCACGGCATCCGCCGAGTTGAGGCCGATGATGACGCCACCGATGTCCGACTTGTGGGGAATTCCGGCGCTGACCACCTTGGCGACCACCGGATAGCCGATGCGCTCGGCGGCAACCACCGCCTCTTCCGCGCTCGCGGCAAGTTCCTCACGCGGTGCGGCGATCCCGTAGGCCCGCAGAAGCCGCTTGGATGTCACTTCGTCGAGACTTGCCGGGCCCGGACGGGCGAGGGCCCCGCGCAGCAGCGCGACGCCTTCGGCCAACGGGTCTGGCGGCTCGCCCGCCTCCGTTCCGGCAGCCGCATAGGTCGCGATGGCGCGGACGGTGCGCAGGGTCTTGTCGACCTCCTGCAGGAAAGCAAGATTGGGAAATTGCCTGCGCAGGTCGTGGCTGTATTCCGTCTGGCCGTAGGAGATCATGCTCATGAAGGCGACCGGCTTGCCCGCCGTGGGGGCCAGCGCGTCAACATTGCGCAGATTGACGATCTTGCGGTCCGATCCCGGATGCCGCGGGACTTCCTCCTGCAACAGGACGAGGTCGATATTGGGATCGGCAAGCAGGGTCTCGACGCATTCGAGATAGGCCTTGTTGCTCGACAAAGCCGTGAAGCCCGCATCGAGCGGGTTGCCGAGGATCGTGCCAACGCCACAGATGCTTTCCAGCTTGTCGAGGGTGGCCTGTTCGAGCGGCGGAAAGCGCAGGCCGTTGAGATGAGCGCAATCGAGCAGCAGGCCGCGCATGCCGCCGGAGAAAGTCATGGCGGCAACGCGGTCACCCTTCGGCAGCGGGGCATGGACGAGATATTCGACCGCCTCAACCACATCGTCGAGATTGCGCACGCGCAGCGCGCCGGCAGCTCCGGCGATGGCGTCGAAAGCCGCGAGCGAGCCGGCAAGCCGGCCGGTATGGGCGGCGGCGGCGTGGCGGCCTTCGTCCGAGGCGCCGAGCTTCATGACGACGACCGGCTTGCCGGCGGCGCGCGCCTTGCGGCAGGCGGCCAGAAAGGCTTCGGGATCACGGACGGATTCCTGATAGCAGACCATGACCTTGATGCCAGGCTGTTCGGCGAAATAGGAAATGTAGTCGGCGCTGTTGAGACCGGTTTCGTTGCCGCTGGTGACCAAAGCCGAGCAGACAAGGCCGCGTTCTTCCAGACCTCGCTTGATCGCCATGACGATGCCGCCGGACTGGCCGAACAATGCGACCGGACCTTCGACGAAATTGTGCGGCCGGTCGTCGGTCATGGTGAAGAATTTCGACGGCGCAAAAAAGTTGCCGAGGCAATTCGGGCCGCAGACGGCTATGCCTGTTTCGGCGATGACAGCGCGCAATTCGTCCGCCAGCGCCCGGCCCTCTTCGCCCGGCGCCTCATCGAAGCCGGAGCTGAAAACATTGGCGCTGCGTGCGCCGGCCAGCGCGGCCTCGCGCAAGGTGGAGGCGACGAATTTTGCCGGTACGACGACGACGACGTGGTCGGGCGGTTCGGGCAAGGCGGAGAAAGTGCGGTAGCAGGGTTCGCCCCAGACTTCGTCGCGCGTGGGATTGAAGGCGTAGACGGGGCCGCCAAAGCCGTATTTCTCGAGATTGCGTTTGGCCCGCTCGGCCCAATTGCCGGGCCGGTCGCTGGCGCCGGCGATGACGACATTGCGCGGGTTGAGCAATGCGTGAACCTGTTGCGAACCATTTGCCTCCCTGGTCAATCCAACCCCCGTACTTTGAACGCGTGCCTTGCACGCGGTAGGCCCCTCATCCCTGGCCATACATGCCCGTGCCCGAGCGCTTGGCCAGGAAATAGAAAGCCAGCGCAATGCCGGTCATCAGAAACGTCCAGCACAGTCCGAGCGCCGCCAGTTCCGGCCCCTGCCCGTTGCCCCAGAGGTCGAACATGGCGACGGCCATGGTTTGCGACGTCGGGCCGGCCAGCAGCACCGGCAGGGAAAGCACGCGCGTCGACAGCAGGAAAATGAACAGCCAGCCGGCGATCACCGACGGGGCGAGCAACGGCAGGACGATGCGGCGGAAGGTCGTCAGCGTGGTTGCGCCGGATATTGCGGCGCTTTCCTCGAGTTCGCGATGAACCTGCAGCATGCCGGCATGGGAATAACGCACGCCATAGGGCATGTAGTTGATGGTGAAGGCCCAGACGATAATCCATACGGTCCCGTAGAAGCCGATCGGCACGTTGAGGAAAAACTGGATGACGCCAACGCCCAGCACAATGCCGGGAAAGACGAGCGGTGTTGTCGCCAGTTGATCGAGCAAGCGCGCGCCGGACGCCTTGCGCACCGAGAGCCACGCGATCAGGGCGGCGATCAGCATGGTGGTGGTGGCCGCGACAAGCGCGATAAGAAACGTGTTGCCCAGCAGTTCAAGATTGCGCGGCGCGTTCAGCACGGTGCGGTAGTTTTCCAGCGACATGGATTTGACCACGGTCAGCCGGAATGTCTCGAAGGGGACCAGCGAGGTCCAGAGCAGCACGGCCATCGGCATGACAATCATGACGAAGAAATAGAAAACGACGAACATGCCTGCAGGCCAGCGCCACTTGCCGAGTTCGAACGGGCGCGGGCGGAAGTTTTTGCCGGTTATGGTTGCGAACTTTTCCGCGTTTCGCGTCAGTTTTCCGTAAAAGAACAGCAGCACAGCCACCAGCGCGAGCAGGAACACCGACAGCGCGCTTGCCGTACCGATATCCGGCGGGTTGGTACGGTGCATGATGTCGTAGATGTCCGTCGTCAACACATGCATGCGGCCGGGCGTGCCGACCAGAGCGGGGACTTCGAAAGCTTCGATGGTGCGAATGAAAACGAGCATCGTCAACGCAAGGACCGACGGCAGGGACAGTTTCAGCGTGACGCGCTTGATGGTGTCCCAAGTGCTTGCGCCGCTCATTTTTGCGGCCTCCTCGAGCTCCGGATTGAAGTTGCGGAGCGTACCTCCGAGTAACAGAAACACCAGCGGCGACCACAGCAGGGCTTCGATCAGAACCATGCCCGGCATGCCGAACACATTGAGCGGCGGCGCCGTCGAGCCGGTGATTGCCTTGAGAATATTGTTGATCGGCCCCGAACGCGACAGCAGCAGCAGCCACGCCGTCGTGTAGAGAACGTAGGGTGTTCCGAGAGACAGGATGGTCGTAAAATAGGCGAGGCGCTTGAACGGGGCGTCGGTGCGCTCGACAATCCACGCGACAATGCCACCCAGCAGCAGCGCGAATATGGCGCTACACACTGCAAAGACAATGGAGTTGAGCGTGCTCTGCCAGATGCCGCGCTGCGCCGCGAGCAGGCCGAAACGCTCCAGCGAGAAGCGCACCGTCCCGGCATCGTCCGTAAAGGTCACCGCGCCGGTCAACAGAAAAAGCAACGGCGGCAGGACGAGAATGGAAAGAACCAGAGCCAGTACCGCCACCAGCGGCCAGCGCTCGCCGAGCCGCGAGGCCAGTCCGCCGGCAGCGGGCGTGGCGCCGGGTCCGTATTTCGCGGCTGCCGTATCAGCGTTCATGGCTTGTCCGCCCTGAATCAGCGTACGTTCAAATGAAATCATTTGAACGTACGCTGATTGATCCTAAAGTGTAGAGCATCGCTATGCGCGAAAAACCGGAACCACTTTTCCGCGCGATGCTCTATGCTCCTGTCCGCTGTTGGGGGAGCTTGCGCCGGAGTGTCCGGCGCCAGCAGAGCGGTCAGGCGCGCTTGAATTCGCCGAGACCGGGCTTGAAAACCTTGTCGTCGAGGAACTGCTTCATCGCCTTCTCGCGGCCCTTCTCGGGGTCCATGAATTTCAGCGCATCGCTCTTGCAGTTGAGATAATCGAGCGCCTGGTCTTTCGTCAGACGGCGGACCGTGCGCACGGCTTCCTTGGTGTAGCGCACGGCGGCCGGGCTCTTGGCCTCGAGCTTCTGCGCCAGTTCCATCGTTGTGCTGCGCAGGTCTGCGACCGGCACGCATTTGTTGACGAATTTCATCTGCGCGGCTTCGGGGCCGGTGAAGCGGTCGCCGGTCACGGAATAATAGATGGCGTCGCGATAGCCCATGATTTCGGTCACCGCCCAGGCGACGAGACCGCCGGGGATGATGCCCCAGTTCACTTCCGACAGGCCGAACACGGCGTTATCGGCTGCAATGGCGAAATCGCAGGCGATGACCGGCGTGAAGCCGCCGCCAAAGCAATAGCCCTCGACCATGGCGATGGTCGGCTTGGGGAAAGCGGACAGCTTGTTCCAGCGCCATTCGTGCGCGGCGCGGCGGGCCAGAACACGCGCCTTGGGATCGTCCTCGGTGCCGCGGAAATAGAGTTTCAGATCCTGCCCGGCGCAGAAATGCCCGCCCGCGCCGGTGATGATGACGACACGGGTCTGCTCGTCCATTTCGGCCCAGTCGAGCGCCTCGCACATGTCCATGTGCAGTTGCGGGCTCATGGCGTTGCGTTTGTCGGGGCGGTTCAGGATGACGAAGCTCGTCGCCCCTTCCCTCTCGATCTTCACGGTTTCAAGCGTAATCGGATCGGCAGCCATTGCGTTTCTCCCATTTTCGGTTCGGTATCCGGCGGCTTGTTCCCGGACCGCCGTTCATACTTCCAATTGCGGCAGCAACGACTGCCAAGTCAAGTCTTGAGGCCAAATCTCGCGGCGAGGCGCTGCGGCGCGCGCCTCAATAGCCCAGCGCCTGACGCGCCTTCGCGTGCAGGGCCGGGTCCATGGCGTAAATCTTGCGCACCATTTCCTGCAGTTCCTTGCCAGAGATAGCGTTGATGACAAGGCTTTGCTTGCCCGCTTCCTCATGAGCCTTGGGATCTGCGAGCGCTTTCATGAAAGCGGTGCGGATAATTTCGACGCGGTCCTTCGGCGCTTCCGGCGCCATCATGAAGGGGCGCGTGAAGACGCCCTGCAGGTAGATGAGCTCCATGATGTCGCGGGTCTGCTTGTCCTTGGCGTAGTCCAACGAGAAAGCCGCGCCCATTTTCGTCAGTTCCTCAAGTGGTTTCTGCCCTTCCTGCACGAGGACACGCGCGAACTTCTCTTCGAACCAGCGCCCGTTCTGCTTCTGGATGCTCGTCCAACCCATGCCACAGACGCCCTGCACCTCGCCCTTCTCTATGGCGAGATTGATCTGCCGCGTACCCTTGTAGCCCGCGACAAGCCTGAATTTCGTGCCGAGCAGACTGTTCATCATCGTCGCCATGTCGCGGGTCGTGCCCCCGCTCGAGCCAATGACGACTTCCTGCGACAGGGCTTGCTTGAAACTCTTCACCGGCGCATCGCTGCGCACGACGCAGGTGAACATTTCACTGTTGGCGCTGCCGATATATTGCATCTTCGCTGGATCGTGACGGACCCGTTTGGCGTCGCCGATCACCTTGTCGAGCACGGAGCCGGCGGCGACCGCGCCCATCACCGTGCCATCTTTCGGCGCAGCGCTGTAGACATAGGCCGCAGCATTGTTGCCGCCAGCCCCGGGCATGTTGGAGACGACGACGACCGGGTTGCCGGGAATGTATTTTCCGATATGCCGCGCCACGAGACGGGCGTATGCGTCGTATCCGCCGCCGGCAGACGACCCGACGATGACGCGAAACGTCCTGTCCTTGTAGAAGTCCTGCGCCAGCGCGGGCACCGAAGCGCACACCGTTGCGATAGCAGCCGCCAGCGCCGCTTGCAGGCAAGCGCTTCGCCATGTCTTCATTGCTTCCTCCCTGTGGCGGCCGTTTCTACTGGCCGCTCTTCAGATTTCCATACTTCTGCAGATTTGCCTTCTGCGCCGGATTTCGCGGCTCGAGCCCGAAAATGCGCGCCGCGTTGCCGCCGAGGATGTTGTGCCTGCCCTTGTCCGACAGAAACGGCAGGTCCCAGATGGTGGATGGCAAATCGAAATCCCAATGCGGATAGTCCGACGCGTAGAGCAGTTGCGTTTCCGCATTCATCATGCGGAACGTGCATTCGAGCGCTTCCATGTCCTGGATTTCCATCGGCTGCGTCGAATAATACATGTCGCGCATGTAGTCGGAAGGCTTCTTCTTCAGAAGCGGAGCTTCGGACGGTCGCAGCATGTATTCGTGGTCGATGCGCTGCATGACAAAGGGAATCCACGACAGGCCGGACTCGATCCAGATCACCGGCAGCTTCGGGAATCGTTCGCCCATGCCGTTCACGATCCAGTTGGTGCAGTGGAGAATGTTGTACCAGCTGAAGCCGAGCGCATGCGCAGCCAGGAAGCGGTTGCAGCTCTGGAATTGCGCATCGCCCCAATTATAACCGGAATGGAAGGCAATGGCCTGGCCGCGCTCTTCGATGGCGCGATAGACTTTCATGAAGGAATTGTCGTGGACCGGCAACTTCGGCCGCACGCTGGTGACCATATAGCCCTTGACGCCCGGACGATGGCCAAACTCTTCGACAACCCGATAGGCTCCGTCGGCGTCGCTGAACGGAAGCGCCAGCATCGTGTAGAAGCGGCCGCCGGATTCGGGGATTACCTTTTCGGTGATCCAGCGGTTGTAAGCCCACATCAGCTCGAATTCCATTTCCTTCTGCGGATGCGAGGAGATGTTGAGCATCAACGTCGGGAAGAGACAGGCGTAGTCGACGCTCATGGCGTCCATCCAGCGCTGGCCGAGTTCGATATCGCGGCCATGATCCTTGCGCGCGGTCTTTTCCGACGACCGCAGGGGATAGCGCGTCACGCGCCCGCCCATATCCTGATAACCGACAAGAGCCGGGGCGCCGCCATTGGCGGGGCCCGAACGCTGGCTGGCCAGTTGCTTGAAAACCTCGTTCTCCATGAACGGAAGGATTTCGCTCATGTGCTCGTTTTCGTAATGATGGGAATCAACATCGACGATCAGCACGTCTTCGAAATTGCGGTCGTCCGCCTGCTTCTTCGCATGCGCCAGCAATTTCGACGTATTGAGCTCCTCCACCTCGACGCGACGGCCATGATCGGCGATGAGCTGCATTGCGGACCTCCCGGAATTTATTTCTCGCCATTATGCGCCGGGTGCGGCCGCTTGCGCAAACGAAAAGGCCGGGCGTCGCCGCCCGGCCAGTCACCAGCATATCCCCGATTTGGCTTACGCCGTTACGAGGTTGCCGAACTTTTTCAGGTTTTCCTTCTGCGCCTCGTTGCGCGGCGGCAGTTTGAACAGCCGATGCGCGGTGCCGCCGAGGATGTTGTGCTTGGCCTTTTCCGAGACGAAGGGCAGATCCCAGATCGTCGACGGCAGGTCGAAGTCCCAGTGCGGGTAGTCGGAGGCGTACATCAGCTGGGTTTCCGCGTTCATCATCCGGAACGTCGTTTCCAGCGCCTCCATGTCCTGAATTTCCATCGGCTGCGTCGAATAATACATTTCGCGCATGTATTCGGACGGCTTGCGCTTCAGCAGCGGGGCTTCCGAGGGGCGCAGCATGTATTCGTGGTCGATGCGCTGCATGACGAAGGGAATCCAGGACAGACCCGCCTCGATCCACAGAACGGGCAGCTTCGGGAAGCGCTCGCACATGCCGTTCACAACCCAGTTGGTGCAGTGCAGGATGTTGTACCAGCTGAAGCCAAGAGCGTGAGCGGCCAGGAAACGGTTGCAGCTCTGGAAGGAGTTGGAGTTGGTCCAGCTCGGGCCGGAGTGGAACGCCAGAACCAGGCCACGCTCTTCCATCGCGCGATAGGTCGCCATGTGGCGGTTGTCGTAAACGGCCAGGTTGTCGCGCACGGTGGTGACCATGAAGCCGCCCACGCCCTTGCGGTCGCCGAATTCCTCGACCATGCGGAGCGAGCCTTCCGGATCACCGAAGGGCAGACAGAGCATGGTATAGAACCGGCCGCCGGATTCCGGCAGCACTTTCTCCGTGACCCAGCGGGCGTAGGCCCAGCACAGTTCGAATTCCATTTCCTTCTGCGGATGCGCGCCGATGGACAGCATGCCTGTGGGGAAGAGGCAGGAATAATCGACGCTCATCGCATCCATCCAGCGGTGACCGAGAGTCACGTCGCGCTGGAAGCCCTTGTTGCCGGTGTTTTCTGACGAACGGAGCGGATATCGGGTGACGCGACCGCCCATGTCCTGATAGCCGACGCCGCGCGGCATCACGCCGCCACGGCTGCCCTTGGCGCCCGACGACATGGCGAGCTGCTTGAGCACCTCGTTTTCCATGTAGGGGAGGATTTCGCCGAAGTGTTCGCTCTCGTAATGATGGGCGTCGCAATCCACGATCAGCACATCCTCGAACTTGCGGTCGCGCGCCTGCTTGGCGGCATGAGCAAGAAGTTGCGAGGTATTGAGTTCATCGACCGTCACCCGGCGGCCGCGATCGGCAATCAGATCCATGACACTGTTCCTTCTTCTATCCGGTTGTTTGCGCCGGCTTTTGTCTCATCCATAAACCAAGGGCCGGTTGGGGGCCTGGCGCGTTAGCGGCCCGACCAGCTCTGGAACATTCCCAGTTCGAAAACCTGAAGATCGACCGCGCGCAGCAGAGCGCCGCATGCGACCATGGCGTCGGTGCCCGTTACCGCGAGCCGTCCCGGCAGGATCGGATAGATCTCGCCGTTCTCGTCGTTCGCGCCGTAAAACTTCACCAGCGCCTGAAACAAGGCCTGCACGGCGTGCGGTTGCAGAAACGCGAGATCGCCCTTTTCAAGCGCAGCCTCGATTTCCTTTGCCAGTTTCAGCGCCTCTGCCGATTTCGGCGTGTTTTCCACCGGCGCGGGGACAGTAAACTTCCGCAAAATCTCAACGCGGGTCTGCGGTTCTTCCGCCGCTTTTTTCGGCGCAGCCTTCTCCTGCTTTGCGGTCGCCGGTTTCCTCGCGGAAGCTTTGGCCGGCGCGGCCTTTTTGGCAGGCGCCGATTTCGCCGCGGCCTTGCCGCCGGTTGTTTTGGCCGGCGAACCCTTGGCCGTTCCGGCGCGCTTTTCGGCCGTCTTCTTTGCCGCCGCCGTTCCCGGCGGGATGCCTTTCAGCATCGCCTTGACGAAGGCAGCCTTTTCATCGCGGGAGGGCTCGCTCGAAGCGCGCGCCGAAGCGGCTTTACGCGACGACATAAACCTCGTCCCCTTTTTGCACCACTTCGTATTTCTTCAGCCTGACGCGGCGGTCGGCGACCTGCTCGCCGGTGCGCATGTCGTATTCGAAACCGTGCCAGGGGCAGACGAAATTCATCTGCGTCGTCGAAAACGAAAGCCCCATCGACGTTTTGTCGTCGCGCAGTTTTTCTTCGACAGCAGCAATCGTCAGGCCTTCGCAAGCCGGGCCGCCCTGGTGCAGACAGAAATTGCTGTAGGCGAAATATTCGCCCTCGTGCTTGAAGATGCCGATCTCGTCTTCGCCGAGACGGATGATCTGGCGCTCGCCATCCTTGAATTCCGACGCTTTGCAAACGAACTGCTCTGACATTGCAGCGAATCCTCCGAAATTGTTGCCGGTCCGGGCAGCCGATCCAGGCAGATCGATGCGCCCGCCTTCACGCTTTGTCCGAGGGAGAACTGCGATGCCATTTCGCGCCCGGACGCAGCATATTTTTGACTGCGGTCAATAGATAAGCCCATCGCCGGGGAATGTCCAAAATTTTTATTTTTGGCTAGACCAAACTTTTTCTGTTGTCTATCTCATTTCAGGGATCGCGCCCATGGCCCGATCATTTCGAGCATGGTCGACACAATGTGGTCCAGAAAACCCTTCAAGGCAGCATTTTCGGCCGCCGGGCGGCGATTTTCGGGTTCTACAAGGTAGAGTACGCGGGTCAGGCGCGGCCGGTCTATGCGGCGGGCGGCCAGCGTGCCGGCTTTCAATTCTGCAGCAGCCAGGCTCCACGGCATGATGCTGGCCGCCGTGCCGCGCGCCACCAGCGCCTTCATCGAACTGACCGAATGAACCTCGAACGCCAGCCGCAGGCGCAGCGACAGGCGGGCCGCTTCGGTCTCGACGACCTTGCGGATCACGCCCCGTTCGCCGGCGATGACAAGTTCATGGTCGAGCGCCTGGGCAAGACTGACGGGCGTGTGCGATGTGCCGGCCGAAGGAGCCGTGACGAGCAGCAAATCCTCTTCGATAACCGCCTGCCGCGCGATGTTTCGCCGTTCGGCCACGTTGTAAAGGAAGGCGACATCGATATGCCCGGCTTCGAGCGCTTCGAGAAGCACGGGGCTGCGCTCCTCGACAAGGCTGATCGAGACATGGGGCAATGCGCTGCGCGCTTTCAGCAAAAGATCGGGGCCGAGCAGCATGACCATGCTCGGCGTCACGCCCAACACGACATGGGCATGGTCGCCGGTCGCCATGCCGCGCACCTGGCGCGCTGTATCATCCAGTTCGGCGAGGATTTTCTTCGCTCTTTCGAACAGGAACGCGCCCGCTTGCGTTGGCGTCACCCCGCGCGAATGGCGTGCCAGCAACGGCGTCCCGAGTTCCTTTTCGAGCAGGCGAATCTGCGAGCCGAGCGCCGGCTGGGCGAGCTGAAGCATTTCGGCCGCGGCGGTGATGTTGCCGGCTTCGACGGTCTTTACGAAATACAGAAGCTGGCGAAAATTAATGGCTGCCTCCGCTCAAAGGGCCGGCGTTGCATGCTCGTGCGTGTCGCCATGTTCGCCATGCGAATGGCTGTGCCCGTCGGACCGGATCGGTACGAGGTTGATCTGGCCGAAGCGCACGCCGCGTTCGGCCAGCGTGGCCTCGGCAAGTTTGCGCACGGCTTCCGTCCTGCCCTTCAGCAAGGTCACCTCGATGCAGTGATGATGGTCGAGGCGGGCGCGCATGGATGAAATGGTGAGATCGTGGTGCTCGTGCTGGGCGCGGTCGAGCCGCATGGCCAGATCGCGGCCGTCATAGTCGTAGACGTAGGAGACAGCGGCGATGCAATCCTCCGATTGCTGCGTTTTGTCCTGCGCCCGGACGATCGAGGCGCGCAGCAGATCGCGGATCGCCTCGGAGCGATTGCTGTAGCCGCTGCTGGCCATGAACTCATCGATGGCGCCCGCCATCGCGTCGTCGAGGGAAATGGTTACACGCTGCATTGCCTTGTCCTTCGCGGCGGCCACTGACCTGTACTTTGGCAGCATAGCCGATTGCGGAACGAAGCGCCAAAACGGCCCGGTCTTCTTCTACCTGCCGGGCAGCTTTGTCCCCGCATAACGGCCACCACTGAAAAGCGACGGACCGGCCGCATGGCTGCGGCCGGTCCGGATTTCCCTGTATCGAGAGCAGCGGCTCAGGTGTTGCGCACACCCGTGGAGCCGCTGTCGCGATCAACCGGGGGGACGAGCACGTTGACGAGAGCTACGCCGCCTTCGTTCAGCACTTTCACGCCCTGTTCGATGGCTGCCTTGAGGTCGTCCGGGTTGGAGACGGGGCCGATGCCGGTTGCGCCCTGGGCCTCGACGAACTTGCAGATGTCGATTTCCGGGCCGGTCATGGACTGGCCGATCCAGCGGTTGCCGACCGGGCGGTTGCGCCGCTTGGCGACCGTTTCCTGATGCAGTTCGTCGTTGAAGTAGGACTGGTTGTTGTTGATGATGATGAGCAGCGGAATCTTGTGCTTCACCGCGGTCCAGACGGCGTGGCCACCCATCATGAAGTCGCCATCGCCGAGAACGGCCACGGTCTTGCGGCCGGCGTCGTCGTTGGCCAGCGCCACACCGACGGAGATCGGCGGGCCGGAGCCGATGCCGCCGCCGCCGTCCTTGCCATTGTAGGCGTGGGGATTGCGCCACGGCCAAAGGTCGCAGTTCCAGCCACGGCTGACCGAAGCGAAGCAGACCTCGTCCGGCTTGTCGAAGGCCTCGCGCAGTGCGACGCCGACATCGTCCATCGTGATACGGCCGGGACTGGCCGGCTTGCGGCCCTTGCGCACCGCCTGCTTCCACGGCTGCTTCTTGCCACTCGCGCCGAGCGCATCGTTCAGGTCGGCGACGACGCTGTCGGCGTTGGCGGAAACGAACAGATCGGTCGGGGCCATCTGCTGGTAGACCGAGTGCGACCCGGTGTGGACATGATGGTCGAGGCTGATGCGGGCGATTTTGGCGTTTCTGTTGCCGCCACCTTTCGGCGGGCAGATCACGCCACCCATGTCGACCCAGTCGAAGCCGATAATGACATCTGCCTCGCCGATGATTTCGTGCTCGGCTTTCCCGGCCTGGTTGAACGGGGCGATGACATGGGCCTCATGATCGGTCGGGAAGCAGGAGCCGACCTTGAGGTCGGTCATCACGCAGGCGCCGATGGCTTCGGCGAGCTTCACGCGGGCATCCCAGCCTTCCTGGCTCTTGTTCATGCGCCCGAACAGCAGCAGCGGTTTCTTTGCGCCCTTCAGCCATCCGGCGATGGTGTCGATGTCGGCCTTGGCGGCGCGTGGCGGAGCCGGCGGCTGGTAACGCGCCATGTCGGGCAGGTCGGGCGTCTTTTCCAGCGAGGCTTCCTGCAGGCCGGCGTCGAGAACGATGTAGACCGGGCCGCATGGCTCGGTGCGGCAAGTGACATAGGCGCGCGCCATCGCGTCGATAATGCCTTCCGGCGAGGCCGGCTGGTTGTCGAACTTGATGATGTCGCGGACGATGGAGGCCTGGTCGGCGGACGTATGTATCCAGTCGATCCAGGGCCGGCGCTGATGCGAGTCAATGGGGCCGGTAGCGCCCATGATCATGATCGGCACGCGGTCGCAATGGGCGTTGAAGATGCCCATGTGCCCGTGCATCAGGCCCACATTCGAATGAACGATGGCCCCCATCGGCATGCCGGAGGCCTTGGCATAACCGTGGGCAATGCCGACGGCGTGATCCTCGTGCAGGCACAGCAGCATGCCCGGATCGCGGTTGCCAAGATGGTTGACGATGGAATCGTGCAGGCCGCGATAGCTGGCGCCGGGGTTCAACGCGACATATTTCAGGCCGGCGCGGCGCAGCATTTGCGCGGCAACGTCAGAGCCCCAGGCAACCTTGTCGTCTGTCGAGCCTTCCGGCGTGTCCAAATAGGGCATGAATGAGCCTCCCTTGTTTCCGTTTGCAGTTTATCTCGTTCCCGGGACCGCCTTGACCGCACAGTGCAGAACGCGCCCGTCCCCTGAAGACAGGCCGTTTTGGGCGCGTGCGATGCAGGTTTGGCTCTCCCAGGCTCCGTTTTCTCCGGTCGCACGGCTTGGCGGGCAGGTCAAATGGTTTGTAAGAATTGGCTAACCCGCACCCATTACCCAGACCCTGGGGGAGAAACGGGAGAGTATGGCCGGACAGATTTCGATTATCGTTCCAGTCCTGAACGAACAGGCCGGCATGGCCGCCACTCTCGATGCTTTGGCCTCGGCGGGCTCCGCCGGAGTCGAAATCATTGTCGCAGATGGCGGAAGCAGCGATTCCACCGTTTCGGAAGCCTTGCCGCGATGCGACCTCGTCGTGACCGCTCCGCGCGGGCGCGCAAGCCAGATGAACGCCGGGGCCGCAGCCGCCACCGGTGAGATTTTACTTTTTCTGCATGCCGACACGCGGCTGCCGGAACATTGGTCCGCCGCCGTGCGAACGGGACTGGCGGACCGCCGACACGGCTGGGGGCGTTTCGATGTGCGGATAGAGGGCAAATCGCCGATGTTGCGGATCGTGGGCGCCATGATGAACCTGCGTTCCCGGCTGACCGGCATCGCAACGGGCGATCAGGCGATCTTCATGCGCCGCGCCGCATTCGATAAGGCCGGCGGATTTCCCGATATCCCGCTGATGGAAGACATTGCCATGTCGAAACGTCTGAAGCGTGAGAGTCCGCCACTCTGCCTGCGACAGCGCGTCGTGACCTCCGGCAGGCGCTGGGAGAAAAACGGCGTCTGGCGCACGATTTTCGCCATGTGGCGGCTGCGGTTTTCGTACTGGCTGGGGGCCGATCCCGCAGAGCTGGCGCGCCAATACGGTTATCGGCCGCGCGAGGACAAGGCATGAACGCCGGAGCATCCTGCGCCATCGCGATCTTCGCCCGCGCGCCCGTTGCAGGCCAGTGCAAGAGCCGGCTTATCCCGCGGCTGGGGGCGGACGGTGCGGCGCGATTGCAGGAGTGGATGACGGAACGCTCGCTGCGCACCGCGGTTGAAGCGGGGTTGGAACATATTGCGCTTTGGTGCGCCCCGAATACGGAGCATGCTTTTTTTGCCTCGTGCGCGGCGCGCTTTGGCGTTCGTCTGGTTGCGCAAGAAGGCGCAGACCTCGGCTTGCGCATGGATCATGCTTTCGCCCGGGCGGGCGGGCCGATGCTGCTGATGGGCACGGACTGCCCGTCGATCACGGCGGACGATCTGCGCGCTTGCGCGGTGGCGCTGCAAAATGCGGACGCTGCGTTTCTGCCCGCCGAGGATGGGGGCTACGGGCTTGTGGGCCTGAATGCGCCGTGTCCTGAAATATTTTCCAATATGATGTGGAGCACATCCGGCGTGATGGCGCAAACGCGGGCGCGCCTCGCCGCCGCCGGGAAGTGCTGGCGCGAAATCCGCACGATATGGGACGTCGACGAACCGGAGGATTATGAGCGGCTAAAGGCGAGTGGAATACTGGACGGCGCCCGGAACCGCGGGACATGACGGCGCTTCTTGCAAAGGCGAAGGGCTGGGCCCGGACCATCAAGCGCGACATCCTCGCGCTGTGGCTGGCCGCGCGCGATGCGCGCACACCGTTTCACGCCAAGGCCATTGCTGCGGCTGTGGCCGCCTATGCGCTATCGCCGATAGACCTGATCCCGGACTTCATCCCGGTGCTGGGGTATCTCGACGATCTGCTGATCGTACCGCTCGGCATATTGCTGGCGGTGAAGCTCATTCCGGCGGACGTTATCGCCGATCTCCGCCGCCGGGCGGAAACGATTGCCGCGCGGCCCGTCAGCCGCGGCGGCATTGTTTTCGTCGTGGCCGTCTGGATCGCCGCCGCAGGCTGGCTTGCGTGGATGCTGCTGCCGCTGCTCCGGTAGCCCGTTACTTCTTGTCTTCCACCACGCCGCCGCGCGCCACTGCATGGCCGATGCCGAGCGGCTTGGCGTCCACCAGCACGATGGAAATCCGCGCAACCTTGTCGCTGCGGTTGACCCAGGAATGGTTGGTGCCGCGCTGAACCATCGTATCACCCTGGCGCAGGGTGACTGTGGAATCGTCCATGTCCATGTCGATCTCGCCCTCGATACAGGTGATGTAGTCGATGGTTTCGGTCCGGTGCATGGTGCCCGGCAGTCCGGGCTCGAACTGCATGACTATGAAGCGTGCTCCGCCCGGCGGCGGATAGGTGCCCAACTCTCGCGCACCCATATCTTCGATGTCCTCGCCGATGGAAATGTCCGACGGCGTGGAATCCGCACACCAGACGAGCGAAGACGCCGATCCCGCCGTGCGGCTGCGGACATAGGCCGACGGTCCGTCGATAAGGACCTTCGCGACGTTGTTCTTGTCATGGCCCGTGACGACCCGGCGTATGGGATCGGGCGTCCAGTTTTTCTCGCTCATTCCTGCCTCCCTTTATATATCTGGTTTGGCTTGCGGGCGGATCGACGCGGGGTCGATGCCGGCCTCGCGGCATATCTCGTCGGTGTGTTCGCCCAGCACCGGCGGCGCGCGGTTCACATCCCGGGCGCGGCCGCCGTCGATAAACAGCGGCGTTTCGATGCTGACGACATCGCCCTCGGACGGGTGCTGCGCCTTCGCCATCGTACCCAGGGCCGCGACCTGCGGATCCGCCACCGCCTCGGCGATGGAATTGACCGGCGCATAGGTGACGTCGAACTGCGAGAGCTTTGCGATCCATTCCTGCCGGGTCATTTCGAGAAAGCGCTTTTTCAGGATGCCCTCAAGCGCAGGATAGTTCTTGCCGCGCAGGACATGCCTGCCGAAGCGCTCGTCGCCATTAAGATGCTCCATGCCGATGGCCTTGATCAGCTCGCCCCAGAATTTTTCGCCTGTCGACAGGTGGAAGGCGAGCATCTTGCCGTCCTTGCAGGCGAAGACGTAGCTCTGCGAGCGCATGACGCGGCTGCGGCGTCCGCCGGCATGGCCGTCGCGCGTGTAGTTCGTGAAAATGTCCGGCATGAAGGCCATCGAGCTTTCCAGCATGTTCACCTCGATACGGCGGCCCCTGCCGGTGCGCTCGCGCTCGATCAGCGCGCCCATGATGCCATAAGCGGCGTACATGCCGGTGACATTGTCGGAAATCGTCGGACCGAAGGCTTCCGGCTTTTCCGGATCGACCATCATGCCAGCGATGCCGGAGAGCGCCTGACCCACGGTGTCGAATGCCGCGCGGGCCTGGTAAGGGCCTTTCGAGCCGAATCCCGTGATCGAGCAGTGGATCAGGCGCGGATTGAGCGCGCGCAACTCATCCGGATCCAGCCCGAGCTTTTTCAGGACCGGCGTGCGGTAATTGTCGATCAGCACATCCGCGGTTTCGATCAGCTTGCGCTGGGCATTGCGGCCAGCTTCCGTCGTCATGTCGATGACGATGGAGCGCTTGTTACGGTTGTAGGCCAGAAATGTCGGGCTGTAGAGCGAGCCATCGCTGCGGCGGAAGGGATCGCCCTCGGGCCGCTCGACCTTGATAACGTCCGCGCCAAGATCGCCCAGCATCTGCGCGGCCAAAGGCGCGGTGATGAACGAGCCGAGATCGAGAACGCGTATTCCTTCGAGCATCATGGCCGCCCGCCCTCAATTGATCGTCTGGCCGCCGTCGACAACGACGGTCGAGCCATTCATGAACGAGGCGGCGTCGGAGGCCAGAAACGCTGCGACATCGCCGATTTCCTCGCAATCGGCAAGCCGGTTCAGCATCACCTGCGCTTCCAGCTTCCTCGGGTCCGTGAGGCCCTTGTCGATATAGCCCTGAACCCGCGGCGAGCGCGTGGGACCGGGACACAGGGAGTTTACCCTGAGACCCTTCGGTCCATAGTCGATGGCGAGCTGGCGCGACAGGTTCACCACCGCGCCCTTGGTGGCGCAATAGACCGGCATCAGTGGATTGCCGATCACACCGAACGATGAGGCGACGTTGACGATGGCGGGATTCTTCACCTTCAGCAGCAGCGGGATGAAAGCGCGGCACATGTAGAACACCGAGTCCAGATTGACGCCGCGTATTTCCTCCCATTTCTCCGTCGAGAGTTCGTGCAGGGGCGTGCGGAAATTATTGCCGGCGTTGTTGATGAGCGCTTTCAGGCGGCCGAATTTCTTTTCCACTTCGCCTGCGAGCGCATTGACCTCGCTTTCGGAGGAAACGTCGCAGCGGAACCAGTCGCAGGCGGCGCCCCTGGCCTGCAAATCCTGTGCGGCGGCTTTCAACGTTTCCTCGTTGCGCTCGGCGATGAGCACATGGGCGCCCAGTTCCGCCAGCGCGTCCGCTGCCGCCTTGCCGATGCCCTGGCCCCCGCCGGTAATCAGAACGGGTTCGCCATTGAACTTGAGTTTGCCGAGCATGTTTCCCCCGCGACCGGTTTTGCCCTTATAGAAACCATCGGCAGGCCGGATGGCAAGAGCCGCACCGGACAATGGCCCGCAGGCGAACGCCCGGCACATTGTCCATTTGCGGGCTTCGGCTCTGACCGTTACACTGCCGGCAAAGCACCGGCCAGCAACCGGCCGGAAGTCAATTGCAAGCGAGGAGACCCTGCCCATGCGCGTCATGAGCTTTCACCTGATGCCCTATGCCGACCTCGATCGCGAGGCGCAGCAGAAATACAAGAGCGCCTGGGTCGTCCTGCCCAATTCCTATTTCGACCCGGTCAAGGGGCACGAACTCTACAACCGCTATCTTGACGAGCTGGAGCTGGCGGCGGAGCTTGGGTTCGATGGCGTTTGTATCAACGAGCATCACCAGACGGCCTATGGCCTCATGCCGTCTCCGGTTGTGATGGCTTCCGCGCTGTCGCGGCGAATCAAAAAAGCGAAGATCGCCATTTTGGGCAACGCATTCTGCCTGCGCGAAAATCCGCTGACACTGGCCGAAGAACACGCCATGATCGATGTGATCACCGGCGGCAGGCTGATTACCGGATTCGTGCGCGGCGTCGGCTCGGAATATTTCTCCTTCGGCACGAACCCGGTGCATTCCATCGAGCGGCACAAGGAAGCGAACGAGCTTGTCGTGCGCGCCTGGACCGAGACCGGTCCGTTCGCCTTCGAGGGCAAGCATTACAACATTCCCTACGTCAACGTCTGGCCGCGTCCGTTCCAGAAGCCGCATCCGCCGATCTGGTGCCCGTCGCAGGGCAGCGCCGAAACCATCGAATGGGCGGCGCATCCGGACCGCAAGTATGTCTATGTGCAGACCTACAGCCCGCGCGAGAACGTCGCCAAATACCTCGACATGTACCGCGAAACGGCGATGCGCCAATACGGCTACGAGGCGAGCTCGGACCAGATTGGCTGGTGCGCGCCGATGTATGTGGCGGAGACCGACGAACAGGCGCTGGCCGAAGCAAAGCCGCATATCGAAATGATGTTCAACGTGCTGCTGCCGAAATTCTCCGAACTGATGTTCTTCCCGCCGGGATACATGTCGCCGGATTCGCTGAAAAAGGTCCTGGCGATGAAGAAAGGCAACCGCGGCAACGTCACCGCCGAAGCGCTGATCGAGCGCGGCATCATCGTTTGCGGCAGTCCGGACACTGTTCGCAAGCAGATCGCCAAGGCGCACCATGAAATGGGCTTTTCCGAACTTATGACCATGCTGATGTTCGGCTCGCTGCCGGCGCATCTGGCGGAAAAGAACATCCGCCTGTTCGCGAAGGAAGTGCTGCCGGAAATCCAGAAGCTCGACGACAGCAACTACCGCGGCTTCGAATTGCCGAAGCAGCCGCGCGTGGCGGCGGAATAGACCGGCGACCGCTTACGCGCACACACACGACATGCGCCTGCCTGCATCAAGGCGGGCGTTTTTACGAAACGAAACACAATAAAATGGAGGAAACCGGAAATGGTCTCGTTCAGCCTGCCTGAAGAACTGCAAATGCTGAAGGACAATGTGCGCCGCTACGTCGACCGCGAGATGATCCCGCACGAGCTCGTCAGCGTGAAGGACCAGGTCTTCGAGCCGGGCTGGCAGGAAAAGTTTCAGACCGGCATGAAAAGCCTCGGCCTGTGGCTGATGGACGTGCCGGAGGAATTCGGCGGCGCGGGTCTCAACCTGCTGGCGAAGTCGATCGTCTGGACGGAACTCGGGCGCACCGTCGCCCTGCCCGCGCGCGAGGACCAGATCACCGGCCCGACTGTGCGCTCGATCCTGTATTCGCTGGAAGGCGAGCTGAAGGAAAAATACCTGCTGCCGGTGCTGCGCGGGGAAAAGCGCGCCTGTTTCGCGCAGACCGAGCCGGACGCCGGCTCCGATCCCGGCGGCATGCGCACGACCGCCGTGCGCGACGGCGATCATTACGTCATCAACGGCACCAAGCGTTTCATCACCGGCGCGGGCCATTCCGATTTCATGCAATTGATGGCGGCGACGGATCGCGCAAAAGGATCGCGCGGCGGCATTTCCTGCTTTCTCGTCGACATGGACACGCCCGGCGTGAAGCTCGGCGCGCGCTACAACACGATGATGGGCGACAAGCCGTGGGAAATCGTGCTCGACAATGTGCGCGTGCCGGTATCGCAAATGGTTGGCGAGGAGGGCGGCGGCTTCAAACTGGCGCAGAAATGGCTCGGCGCGGGACGCGTGAAACACGGCGCGCGCGCTGTCGGCGTTGCCGAACGGGCGCTAGAACTGGCGACGAGCTATTCCAAACAGCGCTCCACCTTCGGGCGGCCGCTGGCCGACCGGCAGGGCATCCAGTGGAAGCTGGCGGACATGTATATGGAGATGGAGGTCGCGCGCATGCTTGTGTGGCGCGCTGCTTCGCTCATCGACGAGGGCAAGGAAGCGCGCACGGAAGCCTATCACTGCAAATATTACGCCGACGAAATGGCCTTCCGCGCCATCGACACCTGCATGCAGATCCACGGCGGCATCGGCCTGACCACGGACCTTCCCATCGAGCGCATGTGGCGGCAGCAACGCTCCTACCGCATCACCGAAGGCGCAAGCGAAGTGATGCGCACGGTGATCGCCCGGCATGTGCTGAAGGAATACGGGGGGTAGCGCCCTCACGCCTTCCGCGGCGGCGGCCTTACCGTCATCTCGCCGCGGCTCATGGCGATGGCGATCTGCAGGGATTCGGCGATGCGCTGCGCGCGGTCTACGAACAGGGCCGCGGCATCGGGCGGGCAGACGTCGCGCGCGGTTTCGCCGAACAGGCCAAGCCAGCGGGCAAAGTGCTCCGCGCGGATGTCCGGCAGCGCCGTATGGGCGGGCACGGGCTGGCCCTTGTAGCGTCCGCTCGACAGCGTCACCGACGACCAGAAATCGCAGAGCTTGGCGAGATGGGCGTCCCAGTCCGCAATCTTCGCGTTGAAGATGGGGCCGAGCATTTCGTCCTGCCGCACACGGCCGTAAAACGTGTGCACGAGCGTGCGGATCATGTCTTCCGTCACGCCAGCGGGAACGCCTGCCGGCGGCGGGCGGATGTGTTCGGCTTCGGGGTGGTGGCGGGTCATGGGCGGAGAAGTTAATATGTGCACCCCGCGACGGCCATGCGCCATGGCGGCGCATCTTTGTCACTGGGGAAGCGTTTGAACGCCTGCGGCGACGGCAGCGCGCGCGAGGGCGCGATCAAGCGTTGCTAGCGGAAGGCGGAGGCGTTGCGCAAGTTCGAGATAGGCGGCGTCATAGACTGTTAGTTCGTAGCGATCCGCCAGATCGATCGTAACTGCCCACGCATGGTCGCCGGTATGCTCGTCGATTGCGATGGAAAGAGCTGCAAGATTGCGCAGAAAATCGCGGCGATTATCACCCGAAATACGACCGCGCCGGACCGACATGGTGAGCGCATTCGCCATTTCGAGACGCCAGAGGTCCGGCGCGAAAGCACCGCGCTCGACCACCTGTTCGAAGATTGCATCAAGGCCGGGTGCGCCCTCGTCAGCATGCAGCCACGCCAGTGCTACTGAGCTGTCCAGAACGACACTCACGGTCGACCTTCGTCGCGGTCCCGCTTCCACTCGTTCCAATCATAGGGGCCGAGCTGTATGGATTGCGCCAGCGCACGAATGTTCTCCGCCGCCTTGCGAGCAGCAACTTGGTCAATCCGCGCATCTTCCCGGATGAGCCGCGCGATAGGCTTGCCGTGCCGCGTAATCACGATCTCCTCGCCTTGCTGCACGAGATCGAGCAACGTACCGAGCGTATTCTTAGCTTCAAAAGCGCCAATCTCACGCATTTCTCTGGACCACTTGTAGAAAACTGGCTTACCTAGCTTAAATATAGCTGAAGCATTTGAGAATTTCAAACGAAGAAAGCGAGCGCCCTCACATCCGCGCCTTTACCCGCGTCGTCGGGGCCGCCCCTGCCGGGTCGTCCGGCCAGAAATGCTTCGGATATCTGCCCTTCATGTCCGATTTCACCGCCCCCCACGAACCTTTCCAGAAGCCCGGCAGGTCGCGGGTGATCTGGATGGGGCGGTGGGCGGGCGAGAGCAGTTCCAGCGTCAGGGGAATGCGCCCGCCGGCGATGGCGGGGTGATCCTTCAGGCCGTAAAGCTCCTGCACGCGCACGCTCAGCAGCGGGCCGTTTTCCGCGCCGTAATCGAGCGCGATGCGCGAGCCTGTCGGGCATTCGAAATGCGTCGGCGCTTCGGTCTCCAGCCTTTGCGGCAGCGGCCATGGCAGCAGCGCCTGCAGGGCCTGACCAAGATCGTCCGCCGTAATCGCGGCGAGGCCGGATTTTCCTTCGATATAGGACGCGAGCCAGTCTGCTGCGGAAGCGGCAAGCGTGGCGTCCGAGAGGTCCGGCCAGTCATTTTGACCGGACGCGTTTTCTTCACGCGAACCTTTATCCCCTTCGCCTGAAGACGCCATGTTCTCGCCCGCCCTGCGCAGATAGCCGGCGCGCTCGCGCATCTGCAGCTGCGCCTTGCTCCACGGCAGGCGTTCGATGCCGAGCGCGGCGATGCCCTGCGCCAGCACTCTCGCCGCCTCCGGTCCCGCCACCGGCAACGGCTGCTCGTTCAGGGCTATCGCGCCGTAGCGGCGGAGTTTGCGGCGCTTTACCGATGCGCTCGCGCGGTCGAAGATTGTTTCTTCGGTCTCATCCATTTGCCCTATTGCTGCCGTCTCCACATCCTCCGGCGCAATTGCCGCCGCGGCGAGAATGCGGGCCGATGCCGCGCGGCCGGAGATCTCCGCAATGACAAGCCAGAGCGCGCGGGCAAGCGCCTCGTGAGCCTCCAGTTGCGCCGCGCGGCCGTTGGCCATCAGGAATGCGCCCGCCGCGCCGCGCGCTTTGGCGATCCGGTCGGGATAGGCCAGCGCGAGGATTGCGCCGCAGGATACCTCCCTCGCCGCTGCGCTTGCAGCAGGAGCGAAGCGCTCCGTTTGCTTCGCCCAGCCTTCCGCAAGACGGCGCATGTCCTGCGCCCGGCGCGAGCGGTCTGTCCGAAAGCGATCGACGCGATGGGCGAGGTCCACGCCGTCGCCGCCCATGCCGCGTTCGACTAGCACGGCGGCGAGATCGGCGGCGTATCCGGCAGCGCCGCCTTTTGCCGCCTCGATTACCATGCGGGCGAGGCGCGGAGGCAACGGCAGCGCACGCATGGCTTTGCCGGCTTCCGTGATCGCGCCGTCCGCGTCGAGTGCGCCAAGCGACTGCAGCAGTTTGCGCGCCTCGGCGACCGCGGCGACCGGCGGCGGGTCGAGCCAGGCAAGCTCCGCCGGATCGCGCGTGCCCCATTGGGCGAGATCGAGAAGCAGCGGCGCAAGGTCTGCGGCGAGGATTTCCGGCCGGGCGAACGGCTCGAGCGACTGGGTCGCCGCCTCTTCCCACAGCCGGTAGCAGACGCCGGGCTCCGTGCGCCCGGCGCGCCCGCGCCGCTGATCGGCTCCGGCGCGCGACACGCGCACGGTCTCCAGCCGCGTCAGGCCGAGGCCCGGCTCGAAGCGCGGGACCCGGGCAAGGCCGCTGTCGATCACAACGCGCACCCCCTCGATGGTGATTGACGTCTCGGCAATCGAGGTCGCCAGCACGATCTTGCGCCGCCCCGGCGCGGCCGGTTCAATAGCAAGGTCCTGCGCGCGCCGGTCCATGGCGCCGTAAAGCGGCGCGATATCGACCAGCGGATCGGATATACGGTCTTGCAGAAGCGCAGCACACCGGCGGATTTCGCCCTGACCCGGCAGAAATACCAGCAGCGAGCCCTGTTCGGCGCGCAGGACCTTCGCCGCAAGCGCGCAGACCGCCTCCTCGATGCGCTGGTTCGGCTCGCGGCCGGCATGGCGGGTTTCAACCGGGAAAGCGCGGCCCTCACTCTCGACAACCGGGGCGCCGCCGAGCAATCTGGCCACCCGCGCCCCGTCCAGCGTTGCCGACATGACGAGAATGCGCAGGTCCTCGCGCAGGGTCGCCTGCGCCTCGAGCGCCAGAGCCAGACCCTGGTCGGCGTCCAGCGAGCGCTCGTGAAATTCGTCGAAGACCACCGCGGCGACACCGTCCAGCATCGGATCGTCCATGATCATCCGGGTGAAAACACCCTCGGTGACGACTTCGACACGATTGGCCGGTCCGGTTCTGGATTGCAGCCGTGCGCGCAGGCCAATCGACGTGCCGAGTTGCTCGCCGAGCATCAGCGCCATGCGTTCGGCGGCGGCGCGGGCGGCGATGCGGCGGGGCTCCAGGACCAGGATCTTAGCTCCGGCAGCCCACGGCTCGCGCGCCAGAACCAGCGGAATTCGCGTGGTTTTTCCCGCGCCAGGCGGCGCTACGAGAACGGCAGCGTTGCTCCGGCCCAGAACGCCTGTCAGCTCGCCGAGAATTTCGTCGACGGGCAGGGATATTTTCAGGACCTCGCGCATTTCCGGCATACCGGCGTGATGGCAGCAGGCCGGACGTCGCGCAAGAGTTCAGTTAACCACAGGGGCGCCCGGATGCGGCAAGTACTCCCTTCCCGCAAGCGGCGGAAAGGGGTATATGGCCGGGCCGTCGGCGGGTTCCCACCTGCCGCGTGGCGCGGACCCCAGCGAGGATTTGCCTCAAAGGACGACTTATGAGCTCTGATCGCTCGCCGGAATCCCTTGCGCCATTGGCCGGGCAATCCCACGGCTCCTCCGGCGGACACCACAAGACGGGCACATTCGGTCTCGCTGTCGGTTCGGTCGGCGTCGTGTACGGCGACATCGGCACCAGCCCGCTGTATGCACTGCGCGAATCGCTGTCGCGTGTGTCGTCGTCGGGCAATCAGTTCGAGACGTCCGTCATCAGCGTCGTGTCACTGCTGCTGTGGGCTTTGATCTTTGTCGTCACAATCAAATACGTCCTGTTCATCCTGCGCTGCGACAATCGCGGCGAAGGCGGCACGCTTTCGCTTATGGCTTTGGCCCAGAACGCAATCGGCAAGCGTTCCGGCGTCATATTCATGATCGGCATCTTCGGCGCTGCGCTGTTTTCCGGCGACGCCATTATAACCCCGGCTATTTCGGTGCTGTCCGCCGTGGAAGGGCTGCAAGTCGTCGCGCCAAGCCTGCAGCCATATGTCGTGCTGATTACGGTCGTTATTCTGGTGACGCTGTTTTCCGTGCAGAAACGAGGCACCGCCGGCGTGGCGCGCTGGTTCGGCCCGATCATGTGCTTCTGGTTTCTGCTGCTGGCAAGCCTTGGTCTGTACCATATTTTCGATGCGCCGCGCATTCTGCAGGCGTTAAATCCCATGTGGGGGCTGCACTTCCTCTTCACCCACAAGGTCGTGAGCTTTCTCGTGCTCGGCGCGATTTTTCTCGCCGTCACCGGCACGGAAGCGATCTATGCGGACATGGGGCATTTCGGCCGCAAGCCTATCCAGATTGCCTGGATTTCCTTCGTTCTGCCTGCGCTTGCACTGAACTATCTCGGCCAGGGCGCCATGCTGCTGAGCGACCCCGCCTCGCTGCAAAATCCGTTCTTCCTCATGGCTCCGGAATCGATGCGGCTGCCGCTGGTGATCATGGCGACGCTGGCAACGGTCATCGCCAGTCAGGCCATTATCACAGGCGCTTTTTCCGTGGCGCGGCAAGCGATCCAGCTGGGCCTGCTGCCGCGGCTTGAAATCCAGCACACGTCGGAAACCCAGGAGGGGCAAATCTATCTGCCCACCATCAACCGGCTTCTGCTGCTCGGGGTTCTGCTGCTGGTCGTTGTTTTCCGGTCGTCCAGCAACCTCGCGTCCGCATACGGCATCGCCATCTCGGCCTCGATGATCGTCGACTCCATCCTTGCCTTTATCGTGGTCTGGAAATTGTGGCGGTGGCCGCTTGCCGGCGCTGCGGCGCTATGCGGCTTGTTCCTTGTCGTCGAAGTCGCTTTCTTCCTGTCGAACTCGACAAAATTCCTCGTCGGCGGCTACATTCCGGCGGTCGTCGGCATCACTATCATCGCGATCATGTGGACCTGGATGCGCGGCACGAAACTGCTGGAGCAGAAGACGCATCGCGATTCCATTGCAATCCGCGAACTGATCCGCATGTTGCAGAAGTCCGAACCGACGCGCGTGCCGGGGACCGCGATTTTTCTGACCTCCGATCCGCAGTCGGCTCCGGCCGCGTTGATGCACAATCTCAAGCACAACAAGGTTCTGCACGAGCGCGTGCTGATCGTCTGCGTGCGAACGGAAGGCTTGCCGCGCGTCAGCGCCGCGAACCGGTACGAAATCGAAGTTCTGTCCGACGACTTCACCGCCATAACGCTGCATTTCGGTTTCATGGAAAACCCGCGCGTACCAGCCGCGCTGGTGGAATTGCGCAAGGCCGGAATCAAGTTCGACATCATGACGACGTCGTTTTTCCTTGGCCGCCGCACGCTGAAAACGTCCGCTTCCTCGGAAATGCCGGGCTGGCAGGACAAACTCTATGTCTCGCTGAGCAAACAGGCCGCCAATGCGACGGACTTTTTCTCCATTCCCTCCGACCGCGTGGTCGAACTCGGCGCGCAGGTGACGATTTAGTCCGCTCGTTCAACCGACATGCGCGCGCAGAAGCGCCAGCGACCTTTGGCGCGCCAATTCGGGAATAGCCGGATCGGCGCCCCTTGCCGGATTGTCGAAGGCGTGACCCGCCGGATAGACATAAACCGGGAGAGCAGGAAACGCAGCCCTGACCCGTTCGACGCCGGATAACGGGATGAGTTCGTCCGTTTCCCCGAAATGCAAGACAACCGGACATGCCGGCTTCTTGTCCAGCCAGTCCGGGACGTCTTTTCCGTAATAGGAAACGGCAGCCGCAAAGCCCGGCTGGCTTGCCGCGAGCCATGCGACCGACCCGCCCATGCAAAAGCCGATGACGCCGCACCTGCCATGCTTGGCGACTTGCGTCCGCGCGGCTTCGACATCGCGAAGCACTTCGTCCCAGTCGAGCCGCTTGCGCATTTCCGCGGCTTTCGCCATCGCGCCGGGATCGCGTTCGAATACGACTGCCGGATCCTGCCGGTCGTAAAGCGATGGCGCAGCAACCGCGTAGCCATCGGCTGCATAGGCGTCACAGACGGATTCTATGTAAGGTGTCAGGCCCAGAAACTCGTGAACGACGACGAGACCGCCGCGCGGCCTGCCCGCCGGCATGGCCGAAAACGCCCGCATACGGTGGCCGTCCGCTGCCTTTATCGAAACAAGCTCCGCCATCGGCGCCTCCGAAATGCGCCAGCCGGCGCGTACCTGACGCAAGTCGTCGCGACATTTGTGCCTGCGGACGCAGCAGCGCGCCAGAGGCATGCCGGAGCGCAGTGGAAAAAAGCAGAATGTTCCCTAATTGTTCTTGCCAAGCTGGGTGGCTGCGGTTAGGCTTTCCCGATGGTCCGAACAGAGCCGCTGCGGATCGCGGCGCCGGGCTTTTTGCGAAAGGAGCCGTCATGGTCGTGCGTCTTGCGACACTGGCCTTCGAAGGTATCGAGACCCGTCCGGTCGATGTGCAGGTTCAGCTCTCGGGCGGAGACGTGAAATTCATCGTCGTCGGGCTGGCCGACAAGGCGGTGGGGGAATCCCGCGAGCGGGTGCGCTCGGCGCTGAATGCGTCCGGGCTTGCGCTTCCGGCGCGGCGGATCACCATCAATCTCGCGCCGGCCGACCTGCCGAAGGAGGGCAGCCATTACGACCTGCCGATCGCCCTGGGCGTCATGGCTGCCATTGGCGCAATTCCTGCCGATGCTCTGAACGACTACACGATTGTAGGGGAACTGGCGCTCGATGGCACGATTTCCGGCGTGTCCGGCGTGCTTCCGGCAGCGGTCGCCGCCAACGCGCGCGGGCACGGGCTGATCTGTCCGGCAGCCAACGGGCCGGAGGCCGCCTGGGCGTCGTCCGATCTCGACATTCTCGCGCCGCGCTCGCTGATCCAGCTCGCCAACCACTTCAAGGGCATTCAAGTCATGGCGCGCCCGCAACCGGCGATGCGCGCGCCCGGTCTGCCGCAGCCGGATCTGCGCGACATCAAGGGACAGGAAAGCGCCAAGCGGGCGCTCGAAATCGCCGCGGCCGGCGGGCACAACCTGCTGATGAACGGTCCGCCGGGGTCCGGCAAGTCCATGCTTGCGCAGCGGCTGCCGTCGATCCTGCCGCCGCTGTCGCCCCGCGAATTGCTGGAAGTGTCGATGATCCATTCGGTCGCCGGGATGCTGGCGGGAGGCGAATTGTCCGACAGGCGGCCCTTCCGTGCGCCGCATCATTCGGCGTCGATGGCGGCGCTGGTCGGGGGCGGCATCCACGCACGCCCGGGCGAGGTTTCCCTGGCTCATCACGGCGTGCTGTTTCTCGACGAACTGCCGGAGTTTCAGCCGCAGGTGCTTGATTCCCTGCGCCAGCCGATCGAAACCGGCGAGGTCGCTATTGCACGCGCCAATCACCGCGTCGTTTATCCGGCGCGATTCCAGATTGTCGCCGCGATGAACCCATGCCGTTGCGGACATGCAACCGATCCGGGCTATGCCTGCAAGCGCATGCCGAACGAGCGGTGTATCGCCGGTTATCAGGCCAAGTTGTCGGGGCCGTTGCTGGATCGTTTCGATCTGCTGATCGAGGTGCCAGCCGTCTCCGCGGCCGATCTCATTTTGCCGCCACCGGCGGAAGGATCGGCCAACGCCGCTGTCCGGGTCGCAGCAGCGCGCGAGTTGCAGCGCAAACGCTACGCGGCGATGGGCCTGCCGCATATCGCCACCAATGCGGCAGCGCCCGCAAATGCGATCGAGGACGCTGTCCGCATGGACGATGGCGCGCGCAAACTTGTGCGCGATGCGGCGGAGCGGATGCATCTGTCCGCACGCGGTTTCCACCGGGTCCTGAAACTGGCGCGAACGCTCGCTGACCTCGACGCAAGCGAAACTACCGGCAGGATACATCTGGCCGAAGCCTTGTCCTACCGCGGACCGGCAAACGCCGGCGCCAGGGCTGCATGAATAAAACGACGGCATGAGCGAGACAGGCCGCATGAATAAAAACGGCCCGAAAATGAACGGCTATTTAAGCGGCCGTTCAGGCGCGCAGTGCTACGAAATGCAGCGTGAGTAACAGCAGCGCGATTGCGCGGCGTCTCGCAAAAACGTGATCGCAGTTGAATGTGCGGCAGCACACCGCGGCCGGCCTGCCGTTATTATAACAAATTCGGACCAAACCTTTGCCTTGCAGGGCATCCAGTTTGGTCTTGGGTCGGGAACCGATTCGCGTTCTTACCGTTGGTGTCCCGAGTGCGTAGCGTAGCGTCCGGCAGAGTGCGTTCAGCCGACAGTAAGCGTCCAATAACAACAATGCGTACAGGTAGCAGGCGTCAGTAGAGTGTGCGTAATCGGTTGGCGTGATTAAAAATCCGTTGAGGATTTCCCGTCAATGGTTCGCCGCCGTGGAGTTTGTGCAATGCGCCGGTTGCAATGCCAAGCGTAAGGCGTTTCGGGCGAAGTGTAATTTGCGTAGCGTATCGGAGTCGGCCGGCGCCGTAGTGCAACTGCAGTTCCCCCGTCCTGCGGACAGGCGCGCGCCACCGGCGAGCGCAGGTTCGCGGCGGGCCGGAAAACGGCAGGAAAGAGTCTCAATCGCTGGAAAGAAGAAATCTTCGATTCAGTTTTTAGTGCTTAACTGGCGCTGTTGGGAGAATGTCATGAGCGTTGTTATCGTCGTTTCATCGCCGCCGGATCGTCAGGCCTTCCGCAGCATGGATGGCCGCTCCGCAGCCATTCTGGCGGAAAAGGCGCTTTGGCCGCTGTTGAAGGCTGGCCGCAAGGTGAACGTGATCGTGCAGGCTACCGAGCCGCATGTCGAAAAGTCGCTGAACGCCTATTTTCGCGAGCTTGTTCGCAGCGAGAGCGAATTCTTCGCCCGCCACATCGCACCGCGCGGCGCCAGCGCCTGACGCGTCCGGCGGCGCTGCCTCTGAATTGGCTCAGGCGCCGATAGCGGGTGCTTTCCGCGCCAATCCGTCAAACAGGTCGAGCATCCGTTCGCGCCAGGCGTAAACGGGATCGTCCTCATCCAAAAGGTTTTTGGCCGATACGCCGCGCGCCCACATGAACGCGCCGAACACGATGTAATCGGCATAGGCCGGCGCTGCCCCACTCAGAAAAGCCTGCGTGCCCAACAGCTCGCGCATCGGCGCCAGTTCGGCCTTCAGGGCGGCACGTCCTTCGGCTTCCGGCATGACGGCCTCTTCCAGCGGCTTGCCCAGACGTTCTTCCCGGGATTTCCGGAAATAGATGCGATCCTCTTGCGAACAGACGTCGTGGATGTCGACAAGCACGGTACGCAGAACGGGACCGCTCAGGCGCATCTGCACCCAAGACTGCACGAACTTGCACAGCGCCGCCGCCTGGGCTCCGTCCATCAGCCGGGGCCGTTCCGGATAGGCCTCGTCCAGATACAGCGCGATATTCCATGAATCGCTTACGACTATGCCGCTGTCGCGCAACACCGGCACCAACTTCTGCCCCGAGAATTCGATCTTGTGCTTTTCGCCGAATCGAACCGGAATAGTCCGAACCTCCAGTCCCTTGTGGGCCAGTGCCAAGCGCGCGCGCCAGCAATAGGGCGAGAACCGGATACGTTCGTCGGCTCCGGCAAGTTCGTATAGTTCGATCGCCATTGTGTCGCTCCCCTAGCCGAACAGCCGCCGGGCGTCACGCCTTTACGTGATTCCGAAATCGGCGGGATCGAAATCCCGCGACAATCCGCAGAATTCGCACGTCACTTCGATGCGGCCGCGCTCGCTGACCATGTCGCGCAGATCGTCCTGACCGAACTGGCGCAGCATTGCGACGACGCGATGCCGTTCGCAACGGCATGCATGGCGAACGCCCGAGGGTTCGAACACAGTTACGCCGCGTTCGTTGAACAGCCGGTACAAGAGGCGTTCACTGGACAGCGCAGGGTCGGTCAGTTCCCCGTCTTCGACGCTTCCGGCCAGCGCCATCGCCTCGTTCCAGGCATCGTCCTCCTGCGCCGCGGGTCCGCCCGTCCAGCCCGGCGGGGTCGCCAGTTCGCGCTGAACGGCGCGCAGGCGTTCAGGCGAATCCGGCAGAAATTGCACCATCAGCCCACCCGCGCGCCATTGCGGCTGCGCAGCGCCGGCGCTGTCCGGTTCCGCAACAGCCAGACGGACGCGGGTCGGGATTTGCTCGGACTGCTGGAAATACTGGTGCGCAGCGGCCTCCAGTCCCTGCCCTTCCAGAGCGACGACGCCCTGGTAGCGCGAGGACGCCGAGCCGCGGTCGATTGTCAGCGCCAGATGGCCTTTGCCGAGCAATGCTTGCGGACTGGTGCCGCCTTCGGCACGTGCAGCGGCAAGCGCATCGGCCTCATAGCGGGCGTAGGCGCGCAAATTGCCCGGTGCTTCGAAGTCTACCACCAGCATGCTGACAACGCCGTCCGTGCGGGTCTGAAGTTGAAAGCGCCCGTCGTCCTTGAGCGATGAGCCGAGGATCACCGTCAGGGCTATGGCCTCGCCGGTAAGACGGGCGATTTCGGGCGGGTAATTGTGCTGCGACAGGATGCGGTCGACAGTCGGCCCCAGCCGCACGATGCGGCCGCGCACGTCCAGCGGCGTCACCGCAAAGGGCAAAACGCTATCGTCGTCCGTGCGGCCAGAGACGGGCCGCGATACCGGAACGCTCGAGGCCATCAGCCGCGCGCCGCCGTAGCGCTGTCCAGCGCCCAGGCGAGAACGCCCTTCTGCGCGTGCAAGCGGTTTTCCGCTTCATCGAAGACGACCGATTGCGGGCCGTCCATCACCTCGTCGGTCACTTCCTCGCCGCGATGGGCGGGCAGGCAATGCATGAAGATCGCGCCGGTATTCGCCGCGCCCAACAGTTTCGCATTGACCTGATACGGCCGCAGAAGCTTCTGCCGTCGCAATTCCTCGGCCTCGTCGCCCATCGATACCCAGCAGTCGGTGATGATGGCGTCGGCTCGGTCTGCGGCGGCGAACGGATCGCGCGTCACTTCGAGCCGTGCACCGGCCGACCGCGCCCAATCGATCACCTCCTGCGGCGGCGCGAATTCTTGCGGCGTCGCGACCCTGATGGAGAAATCGAAGCAATGCGCGGCGTGGATCCAGCTCCGCAGCACATTGTTGAAGTCTCCTGTCCAGGCGACGGTCCGGCCCTGTATTGGCCCGCGATGTTCTTCGAAGGTCATGACATCGGCCATAACCTGACAGGGATGCGAAACCTTGGTCAGCCCGTTGATCACAGGCACCGTGGCGTGAGCCGCCAGCTCGTTCATATCCGTATGCGAAAGCATACGGATCATTATGGCGTCGACGTAACGCGACAGGACGCGGGCCGTATCGGCGATGGTCTCTCCGCGGCCGAGCTGCATCTCCGCTCCGGTGAGCATGATTGTCTCGCCGCCCAGTTCGCGCATGCCGACATCGAATGACACGCGCGTGCGTGTCGAAGGCTTGTCGAAAATCATCGCCAGCACCTTGCCCTCGAGAGGGCGATCCGCGGCGCGGACGCCTTTCCGGCGCGCCTTTTTCATCGCGCAGGCACGGTCCAGAATGGCCCGAAGTTCGGACGCGGGCAATTCGATCAGATCGAGAAAATGGCGCGGCATGTTCGCGGCACTCATGTCTTGTCTCCGGTTTGACCGCGGGCCTTGTCCGCAGCCGCTTTTGCGGCGATGCGTCCGCACGCGGCGTCAAGCCGGGCGATCGCTTCGCCGATTTCCTCGTCGCCGATTGTCAGCGGCGGCAACAGGCGCACGACATTGTCGCCTGCCGGTATGACGAGCATGTGTTCCTCGCGCGCGGCCACCGTGACATCTGCGTTCGAGACGCCGTCGGCCACGCAAACTCCCAGCATCAGACCTTCGCCGCGAATGCCGGCAATCACGCCAGGGTGTTTATCCTGCAACTCGGCCAGCCGTTGCCGCAAACGCAGGGCTTTTTGCTGGACCTGTTCCAGAAACCCGTCGGCGAGAACGATGTCGAGCACGGCGTTGCCGACGGCCGTGGCCAGCGGATTGCCGCCGTAGGTCGTTCCGTGCGTGCCGGCAACCATGCCCTTGCCGGCTTCCTTCGTCGTCATGAAGGCGCCGAGCGGAAAGCCGCCGCCGATGCCCTTGGCTATCGCCATCACATCGGGCGTGACGTCAAAATGTTCATGCGCGAAGAACTTGCCCGTCCGGCCAACGCCGGACTGCACTTCGTCCATGACGAGCAGAATCCCATTGTCGTCGCAGAGAGCGCGCAACTCGCGGAAAAATGCCTTTGACGCAACACGAACGCCGCCCTCGCCCTGGATCGGCTCCACGAGAATGCCGGCGGTGTGCGGACCGATGGCCGCTTTCACGGCGTCGATGTCTCCGAACGGGACCTTGCGGTGAAAGCCTTCCACCGGCGCGGCAAAGCCTTCGATGTATTTGTCGTTGCCGCCCGCCGCGATGGTCGAGAGCGTGCGGCCGTGAAACGCGCCGTCGAAGGTTATCAGTTCCATTCTCTCGGGCGCGCCGTTGGCGGCATGATATTTCCGGGCAGTCTTGATGGCGCCTTCGACAGCTTCCGCACCGGAGTTGGTGAAGAAAACATAGTCGGCGAAGCTCACGTCCGTCAGGCGTTTGGCCAGACGCTCGGCCTGCGGGATCTGGTACAGGTTCGACACGTGCCAGAGCTTTTCGCCCTGCTCGGTCAGGGCCTTGACGATATGCGGATGGCAATGGCCGACGGCGGCGACGGCGATGCCGGCGCCGAAATCCAGAAAGCGGCTGCCGTCGCTGGCCGTCAGCCAGGCGCCTTCACCGCGTTCGAAAGCGACCGGAGCCCGGATATAGGTCGGGAGAATGGAAGAGTCCTGCTTTGGCGCACTCACGGTTTGCCCCCGCTTGATCGGACCTGCGCCCGGCGCAGCCGGATTTGCCGGTGGCGCGCCGAGGGATGGGCCCCAAAAAATCGAACTGCCGCCCGCGAGGGACGGCAGCCATTACGCAAATTTATGATTTTCCAGCCGACCGGTCAAATTTCCTTTTGCTGCGCCCGCGATTCGCGAACGTCCGCCCCGCCACCACTGAGTCAAAATGTCGCTACATTCGCGGTGCACTTAAAAATCACTGCGCTTTGGCTTTCCGCGATTTGGGTCCGAATCGCAAAGCCACGTAAAATCAACGCTGCAAACGAATTCTAAAGGAATCGCAGAATCCGCCCGCCGAATCGCACGATTCCGCATTCGCCGTTTGCCTTGGGGAAAACCGATTTCTTGCCGGAAGGACTCTTGCGGCTGATTCAACGGCTAGTGTAGTGTCCCTCTCGTCGAGCACGACATCTCGTGCCGCAGACATTCAGCGACGAGTTTGCAGCGTTTTTGGCTACGCCGGGCGGCCGGCGGGCGCTGGTTTTGGATTCGGATGGCGGAACCCGGAGGAGACCTGATGTCCTGGACAGATGAACGCGTGGAACAATTGCGAAAGCTCTGGATGGACGGTCTGAGCGCCAGCCAGATCGCCAATACGCTCGGCAGCGGCATCACGCGAAACGCCGTTATCGGCAAGGTCCACCGGCTCGGACTTTCGGGGCGCGTCAAGGCGCCGTCCAGTTCCAAGCCCCGCGTACGTTCGAGCCAGCCGCGCCAGTCGCGCGTGCAGAGGCGTCCGGGCGGCGGCGGAGCCGTTCATGGCAATACGGCGCTAGCCTATCAGGCCAGGCCCTACGTCCAGCCGGTCGCGCGGGCGCTTGAGGAAATCGTTGTCCCGATGTCCAATCCGGTGACGATCATGGATTTGAAGGAATCCATGTGCCGCTTTCCGCTGGGCGATCCGCAAACGCCGGAATTCCGCTATTGCGGTGGCAAATCGGAAACCGGCATCCCGTATTGCCCCTTCCACACACGTATCGCCTATCAGCCCGCGCAGGACCGCCGCCGCGAGCGCGACCGCGAGCGGCGGGCACAGATGCGGGCCATCGCGAGCTGAATCCGGTCCGGCAAAAGTTACAAAAAACGCGCCCTTACCGGCGCGTTTTTTGTTTGCGGATTTTGATCAGATTGATGTGTCTGTTGCGGACCCCCTTGCCGAGCGGTCCGTTCTATTCCGCCCGGAAATGCTTCGACAGCTTCAGGTCCTGGCCCTGATAGTTCGACACCGGCGTCTGCCCGTAGAGAATTTCCGGCTCGTCGGCCATTTTCTCGTAAGCCAGCCGGCCGATGATCTGCCCATCCTCCAGAATGAAGGGCACCTCGTGGCTGCGTACTTCCAGTACGCCGCGGCTGCCGTGATGGCCCTGGGGCGACCAGCCGAAGCCCGGATCGAAAAAGCCGGCATAGTGAACGCGAAACTCGCCCATCGTCGGATCGATCGGCACCATTTCGGCCGCCAGTTCCGGTGGAATGTGAAGGCGCTCCTGCGAGGCAAGAATGTAGAACTCGTCCGGATCGAGGATGAGGCGCCTGTCGTCGCGCGCCTCAAGCGGTTCCCAGAAATCCCGGACATCGTATTGGCCGACCCGGTCGACATCGACCACATCGGTATGTTTCTGGGCGCGATAGCCGATGCGCGCGCCAATGCTTTCGCGCGACAGAGCCACGCGCAAGACCAGTCCATCGCGGATATTGGCCGGCCCGTTCACCAGAGGCGACCTGTTCTCGTGCCATTCCCGCAACTCGCGATCCGAAAGCGCGAAATCGATAATATGCATCTGCGATGCGTTGCGACGGCGAAAACGGATCTGGTTCAGCCGCGAGCCGGTGCGCACGCGCACGGAAAAACTGCGTGGCGAAATTTCTGCATAAAGCTGGCCTTTGTAGCCGTTCTCGACACGGTCGAATACTTCGCTCCGGTCCGTAATCAGGCGCGTGAAAATATCCAGCCGCCCCGTCGAACTTTTCGGGTTGGCGGCAGCGGAAAACGACTCCGGCAAATTGAGAAGCTCCAGAAGCGGCACCACGTAGACACAACCGCGTTCCAGCACCGCGCCATTCTCGAGATCGATCTCGTCGTAGCTGAGCGCTTCGAGTTGCTCCTTCACGCTGCGCTGCTTGCCAGGCAGAAAACTTGCGCGCACGCGATAGGCCTTCCGGCCGAGACGCAAATCCATGCTGGCCGGCTGGAACTGGCTCTCCTCGAAATCGGCAGCCGCCCGGACCATGTCGCGATGGACCAGGAGCTGGATCTTCTGGCGCGACAGCAGGCCGTAGCGATGGCCAAAGTCGCCTTCGGCCGCCGCATCGGCGCTGGCGGGAAACAATTGCGGCTGGCTGGCGCGCTGGGGCAGAGACATGGCTCGATCCGCGTCGGGAGAATGGACCACCATATCGCTTTCGGCTGCGCAACAACACCGGCACGGGGCGGCAAATGCCGGTTTCCACAGGTCTGGGCGCAGGTCTGGCGCATTTTGTCTCCGATTTCACATTGACGATTGGGGAACTCCGGTATAATCAGCCTCAACGTGGTCATTTGGGCCGGCCGGCTTGCCGCCACGTAAAACAACGGGCTAAAAGGCTGGAGCTTCGTGGCGAATGCGGGAAGCTTCGGATTTTTTGCCCGGCGGGGGGAACCCTGGCCGGGTTTTTCATGTGGCGGTCCGGCAGCCCGGGACGGCCAACAGGAGCAGGATTATGACCAAGCCGCCGACAGGCTCGAAGAACCCCGCAGATCTGCGTCCCGCCACCCGGCTCGTTCACGGCGGAAGCCTGCGCAGCGAATTCGGCGAAATGTCCGAAGCGATTTTTCTCACTCAGGGCTTCGCCTACGACACGATGGAAATCGCCGAAGCGCGTTTCAAGGGCGAGGACCCGGGCTTCATCTATGCGCGCTTCTCGAACCCGACCGTCGCCATGTTCGAAAAGCGCATGTGCCTGCTTGAGGGCAAGGGTGCGGAAGACGCGCGTGCGACGGCGAGCGGCATGGCCGCCGTTACGGCTGCAATCATGGGCCAGGTCAAGGCCGGCGATCACATCGTCGCCGCCAAGGCGCTGTTCGGCTCGTGCCGCTTCATCGTCGAGGACCTCGCACCGCGCTATGGCGTCGAATGTACTTTGGTAGACGGAACCGACCTCGACCAGTGGCGCGCGGCCATGCGGCCGAACACGAAAACCACGTTCATCGAAACGCCGACCAATCCGCAGCTCGACATTCTCGACATCCGCGCCATTGCGGATATCGCGCACGAACACGGCGCGACTCTTGTTGTCGACAATGTCTTCGCCACGGCGCTACTGCAGAGCCCGTTCGAGCTGGGCGCAGATTGCGTCGTCTATTCGGCGACAAAGCACGTCGACGGTCAGGGCCGCTGTCTGGCCGGCATCGTCATGGGATCGGCCAAGTTCATCCAGGACAACGTGCACAACTTCCTGCGCCAGACCGGGCCGGCGCTCTCGCCGTTCAACGCCTGGGTGATGGTGAAGTCGCTGGAGACAATGCCCTACCGCGTCAACCAGCAGGTGGCGAACGCCGCAGCGATCGCCGATTTCCTGGCAGAACAAACAGGCGTGCAGCGCGTCCTGTATCCCTACCGCAAGGACCATCCGCAATACGAACTGGCGGTGCGGCAGATGAAGGGCGGCGGGCAGGTCGTCGTGTTCGACCTCGCCGACAAGAAAGCCGCCTTCGCCTTCGGCAATGCACTCGAGATCGTCAAGATCTCCAACAACCTCGGTGATTCCAAATCGATCCTGACGCATCCAGCAACCACAACCCATCAACGCATTCCGATGGAAGGCCGGATCGAAATGGGTATCGGCGAAGGCATGCTGCGGCTGTCGGTCGGCCTCGAAGATATCGACGACCTGAAGGAAGACATCGCCAACGCGCTGAAGGCGGTGTGATCCATCGATTGCATTTACCGTGCATTAACCAAAGCCGCCGGTGCTACGGCGGCTTTTTGCGTTTCGCGCGTGAATGACGCCGTCTCAGCGCGGTAGACGCAATCGACGGCACAACGGTTGCACTTGCGAACGTGTAGCCGGTCCACTCCCGGTCCGGCACAGGTTTCAGGTGTTTCAGATGAAAATTCTGTCCGTTTTTGGCACACGTCCGGAAGCCATCAAGATGGCTCCCCTGGTTCGCATGCTGGCCGGCAAAAACGATCTTGAGTGCCGTATCTGCGTAACCGGGCAGCATCGCGACATGCTGGATCAGGTGCTCGATATTTTTGGAATATTGCCGGACTACGACCTGGCGGTGATGAAACCGAACCAGGACCTCACCGGCGTCACCACCGAAGTTCTGCTGGGTCTGCGCGACATTCTCGCAACCGAAAAGCCCGACTGGGTTCTCGTCCACGGCGATACGACGACGTCGATGGCTGCGTCGATGGCGGCCTTTTATGCGCGCTGCAAGATCGGCCATGTGGAAGCCGGCCTGCGCACCGGCAACCTGCTGTCGCCCTATCCCGAAGAAATGAACCGCATCGTCACCGACAGCATGGCCGACATGCTGTTTGCGCCGACCGCCAACGCCCGCCGTGCGCTGACGATGGAAAATATTTCGCCGGACAAGATTTTCGTCACCGGCAATACCGTGATCGACGCGTTGCGCATTGCCGTCGAGAAAGTGAATGCGCCGGCCGCGAAAAAGCGTTTCGACGAACAATTCTCCTTTCTCGACCCGGCAAAGCGACTGGTGCTGGTCACCGCGCACCGGCGCGAGAGCTTCGGCGACGGCATCCGCAACATCTGCGCCGGGCTGAAGGATATTGCCGCGGCCAGGCCAGACATCGAACTGCTCTATCCCGTCCATCCCAATCCGAACATTCTGCAGCCGGTGCACGAGATGCTGGACGGCATCGCCAACATTCATCTCGTAACGCCGCAGGAATATCTGCCCTTCGCCTATCTGATGGATCGCGCAGCTCTCGTCCTCACCGATTCCGGCGGCGTGCAGGAAGAAGCACCTTCGCTTGGCAAGCCTGTCCTCGTCATGCGCGACACGACGGAGCGCCCGGAAGCCGTCGCCGCGGGCACGGTGGCGCTCGTCGGAACCGGCCGCAGCAAGATCGCGAATACGGCGCTCGACATTCTCGGTGACGCCGAACTCTACCGGCGCTTTGCGCAGGCGGCCAATCCCTACGGTGACGGCAAGGCAAGCGAACGCATCGTTGCGGCGCTGCGCGGCGAACAGGTTTTCGAGTTCAAACATGAACTGGACCACAGCGCATACACGGCGGCAGCCGAATAGATTTTGCGAACTGACAGAAGATGCATTTTCAAAGCGAGGCCAAAACCATGAACGTTATTTACAATTACGCAAAGCGCGCCGAAGTTCCCGCAACGCCTGCACCCGGACATTCCGGCAAAGAACCCAAGCCGTTTCGCCTGTCTCTTGCGCCTGTCGACACCACCAGCGCGGATGTCTGCATCGTCGGGCTGGGCTATGTCGGCCTGCCGCTGGCCGCCATTCTCGCCGACAAGGGCCTGCGTATCGCCGGTTGCGACATTCGCAAGGATGTGGTCGAGGCCGTCAACGACGGCCGCATCACCATCGTCGAACCCTATCTCGATGCGCTTGTCGCCAAGGGCGCCCGTTCGGGTCTGTTGCGCGCGCACCTGTCCCCGCAACCGGCCGACGCTTTCATCATTGCCGTGCCGACGCCAACCGATGCACAGCACAAAGCCGATCTCAGTTATGTCTTTGGCGCTATCCGGTCGATTGCTCCGGTGTTGAAGCGTGGCGATCTCGTCGTTATCGAATCGACGTCTCCTGTCGGCACAACCGATCAGGCGGCGGAAATTCTTGCCGGTCTGCGTCCCGACCTCACGTTCCCCCAGCAGGCCGCCGACAAGTCCGATATTCTCATGGCCTATTGCCCGGAACGCGTCCTGCCCGGGGCGGCCATCCGCGAACTCACAGAGAACGCGCGTACGCTGGGCGGCCTCGACCGGCGCAGCGGCGAAGGCGCCCACAAGCTCTATGCGCGCTTCGTTAGCGGCAAGCTGGCCGTGACCAGCGCCCGCGCCGCCGAACTGTCGAAGCTGGTCGAGAATTCCTTCCGCGACGTCAATATCGCCTTCGCCAACGAACTCTCGATGCTGTGCGACCGCATCGGCGTCGACGTGCGCGAAGTGATTGCGACCGCCAACCTGCATCCGCGCGTGAACATCCTGTCGCCGGGAGCCGGCGTCGGCGGCCATTGCATTCCGGTCGATCCGTGGTTCATCCACGAGATGGCGCCCGATATCACGCCGCTGATCCGCACGGCGCGCGAAGTCAACGATTCCAAGCCGCATTTCGTCGCCGCGAAAATCCGCACCGCCGTGTCAGACGACCGCAAGGCGAAGATCGTTCTGCTCGGCCTGTCCTACAAGCCGGACGTCGACGACATGCGCGAAAGTCCGAGCGTCGAAATCGCACATGCGCTGGCCGAAGCCGGCTTCGCGAACCTTCATATCGTGGAGCCGCATGTGAGCGAATTGCCAAAGACCCTGCGGGGACTTGGGTTGCATCATCATACCGCGCTGGAACCGGCGCTTGCCGGCGCAGCCGCCGTCGCGATCCTGACGCCGCACAAGATTTTTGCCGGCGTTGGACGCAGCAGCCTTCCCGATAGTGTCTCCCTGATCGATCCGGCGGGGATCGCCGGCTAAACCGGAGCTTCCGGGTAAGCTTTCTACAAATCCAGTTCGAACAGGTTTTCCTCGTGCCGTGGCCAGCGCCCCGGCGCGAGGAAAACCGCATCGCCGCGCAGGGTCTTGCGAAAGGCGGCCGGGTGACGGGCGAGCCAATGGCGGGCCGCGCGGGCGATGCGCTGGCGCTTTTGTACGGTGATCGCCATGCGGGCTTCGTCGAGGGCGCGCCGGTGCTTCACCTCAACGAAGGCGATCGTATCCCGCCGCGCCGCGACAATGTCGATCTCGCCGCCCGGCGCGTTATAGCGCTGCGCCAGAATCCGGTAGCCTTTCAGGCGCAGGGCAAGAACTGCAAGCCATTCCGCCCGAAGTCCGCGCAGATAGGCGCTGCGGCGCTTGCGGCTTTTGACGGGCGATTCAGGTCCGCCGCGCGCGCCGGCGGTCAGGCGCACAACAGGCAGAAAATCCGGCCACGGCGTTCGCGAAGAATTGCTTTGGGAACGCGCAGCCATGTGGAATTTCCCGTTGCCGAACTCACCCTTGGCAAGCGCAGACCAATTTTCTGCACCGCTCCGGCTCATGGTCAAGCATGGCCCATTCCATCCGGCATTTCAAGCAATGTTTTTATTTTGTTCTCATGACTGCCTTTGCTGGCAGTTCGCGCGGCCGCGGAGGCTAGTGGTCCGCAGCGCCACCGCTCTGCCGGGCCTCAGCGGCCAGTTCTATGGCGCGCGCATAGATTTCGCGGCGCTTGTGTCCGGTTTCTGCGGCCACTTTCGCGGCGGCGTCCTTGACGGATAGCTTTTCCATCGCGGCGCGCAGGCGGGCGTCGATTTCCTCCGTACCGGCCAGCGCACGGTCGGGATCGGGTGGGGCGACCAGAACGGCTATTTCGCCTTTCGGCGGCGCTTCGCCCGCATATTCGCGCGCCAGCGCGGCGAGCTTACCGCGGCGGATCTGCTCGAACTTCTTGGTCAACTCCCGGGCAACAACGGCAGGCCTGTCGCCGAGGATTTCGGCGAGATCGGCCAACATGGCGGCAAGCCGGCTGGGTCCTTCGAAAAAGATCAACGTGCCGGGAATGGCTGCAAGTTCCGCAGCACGGGCGCGGCGCGGACCCTGCTTGTGCGGAAGGAACCCTTCGAAAAAGAAGCGGTCGCTTGGCAGGCCGGCAACGACCAGCGCTGTCAGCACGGCGGAAGCCCCGGGCACCGCGACGACTTTCACGCCCGCCTCCACCGCTTCGGCAACCAGCTTGTAACCGGGGTCGGACACCAGCGGCGTACCGGCATCCGACACCAGCGCCAGTTTCGCGCCGTCCTTCAGGCGGGCCAGCAGTTGCGGACGCACTGCTTGGGCATTGTGTTCGTGATAGGCAATCATCGGGGTGGCAATGCCGTAATGCGCCAGAAGGGTCCGGGTAACCCGCGTGTCTTCGGCGACGATGGCGTCCGCGGCGGCAAGGGTCGACAGGGCGCGAAACGATATGTCGCCGAGATTTCCGATAGGCGTGGCGACAACATGCAGTCCCGGCTCCAGCGGCGCAGCTTCTGCGCGCAGCCCGAAGGCAGTATAGGCCGAAGGGCCGGAGGAAGCCTGGGTCATGAAAACGTCCGGTTTGCGCGGCTTCTTGCTGCCTGACACGCGGCCGGGCCGACTTTGCCCGATGCGCAGCTGGTCAAACACAAGCGGGGCAACCGATACCACGGTCGCCCGTTCCTTAAAACGTCCACTTGTTCGAAATAACGGAAAAAGTTAACCATGATTAACCATAACGGCCACCAGGCTCCGAAACGAGCCCGCCAATTCCAAAAGTAACATTTACAAAAAGTGGCTTTGACTGGGATAATTGGGGTAGACTGCGGGAGAATTCCGGCAGATTGCGCCGGCGCAAGCCTGCACGCGCCCGTGTGACCGGATTTCCGGTCAAGAGCGGTCGAGGGGTCACGGGGATCACATGGCCGGATTTGTACGGGCCGGAATACGATGCGGAAGGTACTCATGAGTCATTCGATAGCCGATTTTTCCCGCCGTCCGGACGGCGCCGATTGGAAAACCGCCAGATCACGGGTCAAGTCGCGGATCATCGCGCTGGCGGGAGCAACCGCGCTTGCCGCTGGACTGGCAGGGTGCGGCCAAACCATCGGCAATCCTTTCGGAGGCGATTCCGGCCAGGCCGAACCGCCGCCTGCCGCACCGCAGGCCGCTGCGCCGGGTTCGACGTTGGGCACGGGTCCGGTTCGCGTCGGCCTGTTGCTGCCGCTGACCCAGGGCGGCGCGCCCAGCGCCGTGGGCACAAGCCTCAAGAACGCCGCGGAGCTGGCAATTTCGGATACGGGCGGCACGGCGGTCACCCTGCTCGTGAAGGACACCGGCGGCAGCGCAGGCGGAGCCCGCGATGGCGCTCAGGCGGCGATCCGCGAAGGCGCGCAAATGATCATCGGACCGCTGTTTGCCGGCAGCGTCCGCGCTGCCGGCAGCGTCGCGCGCGGAGCCGGCAAGCCGGTGATCGCTTTTTCGACGGACACCTCAGTCGCGGCGCGGCAGGTCTACCTGCTCTCGTTCCTCGTCGAGAACGAGGTCGCCCGCGTCGTCGAATACGCCGCGTCCAAAGGCAAGCGCAGCATCGCCGTTCTGGCGCCGCAAACCAGCTACGGCAGTGTCGCGGCAGGCGCCGTGCAGCAGGCAGCCGCAGCACGCGGCATGCGGATAGCCGTCCTCGAGCGTTACAGCGGCAGCCCCAGCGCTGCAGCGCAGCGGATCGGAGCCGCGGCCGGCACGTTCGACACGCTCTTCGTGCCCGATCAGGCCCAGAACATGGCCGGTCTCTCTTCCCTGCTTATTTCCGCGGGCGTCGACCCCAACAAAGTGCTCGTCATGGGCACGGGCCTTTGGAATGACGCCAGGACGATGAACCTGCCGTTGTTGCAGGGCGCGGTGTTCGCTGCGCCCGAGAATGCAGGCTTCAACGCCTTCGCCGACCGCTACCGGTCGAAGTTCAACTCGGATCCGACCCGCATCGCGACCCTCGCTTACGATGCCGTGACACTGGCCGTGGCTCTTGCCGGACAGCAGAGTGCAAACAAGTTCCCGGAGAGCATTCTGACCAATGCGTCGGGCTTCAACGGCGCCGACGGCCTGTTCCGCTTCCGCAGCGACGGCACGAACCAGCGCGGCCTTGCTGTGCAGCAGATCAGGCGTGGAACCACGTCGACGGTCAGCGGCGCGCCGCGCAGCTTCTCCGGCCGTTCCGGAACATAAGCATTTTACGCATATTCTCGTGAGGATATCGGGCCCGGTGGCGATGCTGCCGGGCCTTTCTCGTGGGTTGTTTATGCTATCGCAGACTCTGCGTGGACCCTTCACGCGGCCAGATCGGCGACGACAGCGTCCAGGACCGCGAAGCCGTCGCGGGTGACGCGCACGCGGCCATCGGGCAGCGTCTCGATCATGCCGTGTTCGATCAGATCGGCAATGCGGCCGGGATCGAGCGGCGCGCCGCGGATACTCTCGAAGCGGCGCGGATCTATTCCTTCCTGCAGGCGCAGACCCATCAACAGAAATTCGTCGCCCTGCTCTTCCGCCGACAGAATTTCCGTTTCGATCACGCCATGTCCGTCAGTCTGCACAATGGTCAGCCACATCTCGGGATGTTTTTCCGTCGACTGGGCAATCCGGCCGGCGGATGTGGTCAGCCGTCCATGCGCGCCAGGGCCAATGCCGGCATATTCTCCGTAGCGCCAGTAAATCAGGTTGTGCAGACTTTCCTGCCCGGAGCTGGCGTGATTGGAAACCTCGTAAACCGGAAGCCCGGCGGCATCAGTGACCTCTTGCGTCACGTCCCAAAGCGCGCGGCCGGTATCGGCGTCCGGCATGGCGAGCTTTCCGGCGGCGAATAGCCGCTCGAACATCGTGTCCGGCTCAATGGTCAGCTGGTATAGCGACATGTGTCCGGCGGCGCGCTTGCAGCCTTCGGTCAGCTCCGCGCGCCAGGCATCCGGGCTCTGGCCCGGACGGGCGTAGATCAGATCGAAACTGAAGCGTTCGAAATTTTTCGCTGCAATGTCCAGCGCGGTCATGGCTTCGGCAACGCTGTGCAGACGGCCGAGGGCTTTCAGATCGGTATCGTTCAGCGCCTGAACGCCGAGCGAGACCCGGTTGACGCCGGCGGTGCGGTAGCCCGCAAACCGTTCCGCCTCGACCGATGTCGGGTTGGCCTCGAGCGTGATTTCGACATGCGGCGCAATGGTCCAGTGCTTGCCGATAGCGTCGATGATAGCCGCAACCGTCCGCGGTTTCATCAGCGAGGGCGTGCCACCACCAAAGAAAATGGAATCGACGGTTCTTGGTCCCGTCAGCGCCGCGCGATGGGCGAGCTCGGCGCGATAGGCCTCGACGAATTTCGGCTCGTCGACCGGGACGGCCCGGACATGGCTGTTGAAATCGCAATAGGGGCATTTCGACAGACAGATCGGCCAATGGACGTAGACGCCAAAGCCGGTGCCGGAAATTTGCGTTTGTGCGGACATGACCTGATTATCGCATGAATCGGGAAACGATGTCAGGCACGAGCCGCCATTCTCCTGCGACGCTCCACCGACGGCGACAGCGCTGAACAAACAGGCTCATGCGGGATAGCCAGGGCCTCAACAAAACTCCATCGAAGTCCGCATCGTCCGTAACGCGCTGGATTGTCGCGCTCTGGCCCTTTGGCGCCGGCGAAACGCAATACCGCGCGCACACCCTCACGCGGCCTGGAGGCTGATTCGACCATCGGCAGGCCGGCGATAATATGCAGCTCTTGCTCAGGACTGGCCGTTGGCGGCCGGGGCTTCCTTAGAGCCACCCCGCGCCACCCCGACCTTTGCGGGACGCAGGCAACGCTCGCCGATGGAATAACCGTCTTCGACCACCTGCACGACCGTTCCATTCGGCACGCTCGGGTCGGGTACTTCGAACAAGGCCTCGTGCATGTTCGGATCGAACTTCTGGCCTTTCGGTTCAAGCCGCCGGACGCCATGCCGATTGAGGCGCGACTGAAAGTCCCTCTCCGTCACTTCGATGCCTTCGACAAAGGCCTTCGCCGCCCCTTCGGCGTTGCGCAGCTCTTCCGGCAGGCTGTCGATCGCCCGGCGCAAATTGTCGGCGAAAACCAGCATGTCGCGGGCCATGTTCGCGACGCCGTAGAGCTTGGCGTCTCCGACTTCTTTCTCGGTCCTGCGGCGCAGATTTTCCATTTCGGCCAGCGTCCGAAGCATCCGGTCCTTCAGATCGGCATTTTCGGCATTCAGCTTTTCGAGCACGGCGAACGGATCGGCCTCGCCGGCTGGGGCCGTCTCCGGCCTGCCCTGCCCCGTATCCGGGACCGTCGCCGGATCGTTGCCGTTCGCCGCGGTTTGCGTTTCGCCTGTCTTCTGCGCTTCGCCTGTTTTGGCCGTGGCGTTCGTGTCGGTATTGTCGGTCATGATCTGTCGATATCCGTGGGCGAGCCGCCGAGACGGCAATCCTTGCTGCCGCCGATATCAGGTCTCGGACCCAAAAAATCAAGCTTTGCCGGACGGGTTGGCGACGGGCTACCCGTTACTGTCGAAAACGGCGGTCAACTGGCGGCGAATGGAGCCCTGCCGGGACGCGCTGGCAATTTTCTGCCCGGTAAGATCGGTGACATAGAAGGAGTCCACCGCCTTCTCACCGAAGGTCACGATATGGGCCGAACCGATGTTGAGGTTCAGCCGGCCCAGCGCGGCGGTCAGGTCGGACAGCAGGCCCGGCCGGTCGAGACCGGAAACTTCGATGACAGTGTAGCGATCGGACAATTCGTTATCGATGTACACCTCGGGCTCGATGTCGAATGCGCGCTCGCGCTGCTTGGCCGGTTTGGCTTTTTCCCGCACAACTTCGCGCAATTGAATCTCGCCGCGCAGCGCTTTTTCCACCATCTGCGCGATCCTGGCGCCGCGCCGCAATTCGTCCTCGTCGCGGTCGAATTCCCTGGCCACAGATATTGTGTCGAGTGCAAGCCCATCCGTGGTGGTGAATATCTGCGCATCGACGATATTGGCGCCGGCGGCGACGCAGGCATTGGCTACAATGGCCAGAAGCCGGGGATGGTCGGGCGCGACCACGGTGATCTCCGTTGAGCCGGACACCGCGTCGGTCGTGACTTCGGTCGCGAGCGAACGCACCTCGCGCTCGGTAAGCCGCAAGAGCGAAGCGTGCTGTACCTTGTGCTTCTGGTCCACTTTCAGCCAGTAGTCGTCGTAGTGGCGGGCGGCGTATGCATCGAACTCGGCGTCCGGCCATGTGGAAAGCGCCCGGCGCAACTGGTCCTGCGCAGCGGCTATGCGCTGACGCCGGTTTGCGCCACCGTCGCCGCCGCTCAGCACCTGCTCGGTTTCGTAATAAAGCGTGCGCAGGAGCTGCGCCTTCCAGCTGTTCCACACGCCGGGGCCGACGCCGCGAATGTCGCACACACTCAGAACCAGCATCATCCGCAACCGTTCGCGGTCCCGCACCAGATTGGCGAAATTACGGATCGTGCCGCGGTCGGACAGGTCGCGGCCTTGTGCAATGTTCGGCATGTCGAGGTGATGCAGCACAAGCCAGGCGACTGTCTCCGTCTCCGCCCTGGTCATGCCCAACCGCGGGCAAAGTTTGCGCGCCACTGCAGCGCCAGCGATGGAATGATCCTCTTCGCGGCCCTTTGCGATATCATGCAGGAACAATGCGACATACAGAATGCGGCGATTTTGCAATTGCGGCATCACTTCGGTCGAAAGCGGGTGATCCTCTTTCAGTTTGCCGGCTTCGATGCGCGACAGAATGCCTATGCAGCGCAGGGTATGCTCGTCCACCGTGTAATGATGATACATGTTGAACTGCATCATCGCGACGACGCGGCCGAAATCCGGAATGAACTTGCCCAGAACTCCTGCCTCGTTCATGTGGCGCAACACGGTTTCCGGCGATTTGCGCGAGGTCAGAATGTCGAGGAACATGGCGTTTGCATCGGCATCGTTGCGGACGTCCGCATTGATGCGCCGCAGCGAACGGCGGGCCTGCTGCACGGCGTCGGGGTGAATGGCCAGTTCGTACTTGTCGGCCAGCCAGAACATGCGGATGAGATTGACGGGATCGTTCTCGAAAATGCCGTCGTTGACGAAAGTGATACGGTCGTACTCGATCTTGAAGTCGGGATGTTCGAGTTTCCTGCGCCGGCGCAGCGTGCTCACGAAACGGTCGAGCGCGGGGCGGGATTTCGTCTGGCTCTCCTCGAGTTCGGCGCAGACGATGGCGGTCAGATCGCCGACGTCCTTGGCGACGAGAAAATAATGCTTCATGAAACGCTCGACCGCCGACAGGCCGGCATGGGTCACGTATCCCAGACGTTCGGCAATGACGCGCTGGTAGTCGAAGGTCAGCCGCTCTTCCGGACGGCCGGCCTCGAAATGCAGATGGCACCGTACACGCCAGAGAAACTCCTCGCACTGGTGATATGTGCGCAGTTCCTGCCGGTCGAACAGACCAGCCGCAACGAGTTCGCCGGGCGTGTCGACCCGGTATACGTAGCGCGCAATCCAGAACAGCGTGTGCAGATCGCGCAGCCCTCCCTTGCCTTCCTTGACGTTGGGTTCGACGAGATATCGCGACGACCCGGCCTTGGCGACGCGCGCGTCGCGTTCGGAGAGTTTCGCGGCGACGAATTCCCGCGCCGTCTTGCGCACGATCTGCTTGTCGAACTGCGTGTCGAGTTCCGAGAACAGGGCCCTGTCGCCAAGGATCAGGCGGGCTTCCAGCAGTGCGGTCCGGATTGTCATGTCGCCGCGCGCCTGGACGATGCATTCGTCGACGGAGCGGGTCGAATGGCCGACCTTCTGGCCAAGGTCCCAGAGCATGTAGAGCACCGCCTCGATGACGCTCTCGCTCCAGGCTGTCAGCTTGTAGGGAATAAGAAAAAGCAAGTCGATATCGGAACCCGGCGCGAGCGTGCCGCGGCCATAGCCGCCAACCGCGGAAATGGCGATTCGTTCGCCGGAGGTCGGATTGCGGTTCGGGTAAAGCGCCGTAGTGACGTAATGAAAGATGGCGCGGATAAGTTCGTCTTCGATGTGGCAAAGATTGGACGCGCAAGCGAGCCCCTGCCCGTCGGCTTCGAATATCTGTCGGGTCTTCGCCCGGCCCAGTTCGAGCGCGGTTCGAAACTCCTCCAACACCAAAGTGCGCTGCGCGGCAGCGTCACCCGTCTTGGCGACGAGCGCTTCGATGCGCGCTTCCAGTGCATCGCGGTCGATGATGGCCGCGCGCGCAGCCGATGGCTGCATGGGCCGGGCGCGGCGGCGCGAACCGGCGTTTTCCGAATCTGCGACTATGACACTGCTCATGGTCCTGTCTACCATAACGCCTTTGGGTCCGCGCCGGGATTTTGTCGGCGAAACCGGGAAAATGCGCGGCTTTATAGCTGCCGGGGTCGAATTCTGCACCGTGGACAAATTGCCCATACTATCGCGCCCGGAAATGCTTTATGACGCCCCAAACTCAATGAGGAACCTGTCATGCGTCCATCGAAACGTGCGAACGACGAATTGCGCGCCGTCGCCATCGAGCGAAACGTCGCCCGCTACGCCGAAGGCTCCTGCCTGATTTCGTTCGGCAATACGAAGGTTCTGTGCACCGCGTCGCTGGAAGACAAGCCGCCGCCGTGGCTGCGCGGCCAGGGCCGCGGCTGGGTGACTGCCGAATACGCCATGCTTCCACGCGCCACCCACACCCGCACCCGCCGCGAGGTGACGTCCGGCAAGCCGTCCGGCCGGACGCAAGAAATCCAGCGCCTGATCGGCCGCTCGCTTCGGGCAGTGGTCGATCTGGAAGCGCTGGGCGAACGGCAGGTTACCATCGATTGCGACGTGCTGCAGGCCGACGGCGGAACGCGCACCGCATCCATCACGGGCGGCTGGATCGCGCTGCGCGATTGTCTAGACTGGATGTTCCAGCGATCGATGATCAAGAACATGCCCCTGCGCGACAGCGTTGCAGCGATTTCCTGCGGGATCTTCAACGGCCAGCCGGTGCTGGACCTCGATTACGACGAGGATTCAAATGCCCATACCGACGCCAATTTCGTGATGACCGGCAAGGGGCAGCTCGTGGAAGTGCAGGCGACAGCGGAAGGCGCAACCTTCACCGAGGAGCAGTTCAGCGAGATGCTGCGTCTTGCCCGCGGCGGCATCGCGACGCTGTCGCAATTGCAGCAGCAGGCGCTGAAACAGGCTGGATGACGTGATGACCGGGAACACGCACCGCCGCCTGAGCGGGAAAATCGTTATCGCTACGCATAATGCCGGCAAGCTGCGCGAAATGCGCGAATTGCTGGCCCCGTACGGTATAGAAGCGGTGTCGGCGGGGGAACTCGGTCTCGGCGAGCCGGAAGAAACCGGCACAACATTTATCGCGAATGCGCTCATAAAGGCGCAGGCTGCAGCAGCTGCCTCCGGCCTGCCGGCCTTCGCGGACGATTCCGGCCTCTGTGTCGACGCGCTGGGCGGCGATCCGGGCATCTATTCGGCGCGCTGGGCGAAAGAAGCCGGCGACTTCGCGAAAGCCATGGAACTTGTAGATGCGAAAATGCGCGAAGAAGCCGCCACGCAACCAGCGCAGCGGCGGGCCCATTTCGTCTCGGCGCTGGCGGTGTGCTGGCCGGACGGGCATCAGGAAACTTTCGAAGGCAGGGTCTTCGGCGAAATCGTCTGGCCGCCGCGCGGCGCGAAAGGCTTCGGCTACGATCCCTTCTTCCTGCCCGATGGACACAGCCGCACATTCGGCGAGATGTCCTCCGAAGAAAAGCACGGCATTCCCGAAGACGGCAGCGAGGCCCTGTCGCATCGTGCGCGGGCGTTCCAGATGCTGGCGCGGGCGCTGTTTCAATGACGACGGTGCAACGCCGAAATCCCTGATCCGATCGGAAAGACTGCAGGCATGAGTGACGAAACGCGCGACAGCAACGGCAATATCCTGAACGATGGGGATTCTGTCACCCTGATCAAGGATCTGAAAGTCAAAGGCACTTCAACGGTGCTGAAACGCGGAACGCTGGTCAAGAATATCCGGCTGACCGGCAATCCTGAAGAAGTCGACTGCAATACAGGCAAGGTCAAGGGACTCGTGCTCAGGACTGAATTTCTCAAGAAAGCCTGAACCCACAGGCACAGCGCGCCTTCGCGTGACCGATTACTCTTTCGATTGGCTTTCGATCGTCCGCAGGACATCCGGCGGCGGTACGACGCCCATGGAAATATAGACGTTCATCAGCGTCTCGACACCGCCTTCGGCGCGGATGACCCATTTCGACGGAACATAGACAAGAGCGCCGCCAATCGGCACCGGGGCGGTCGGGATCATGACGCCAACGTAAGGTTCGCCGCCGACCAGAACCGGTTCGCTCGACGGCATAAGGCCGAATACCGCCGCGCCATTGTCACCGCCGAAAAAGCACCAGACCGGCTGCATGTTCTTCATGTCGGTCGCGCCGTCTTGCGAGAAGACCCCGACGAGCCGCTTCGCCACTTCGAGAATTTTCGAGACGATGGGAATGCGGTCGAGCAATTGCTCGACCCAGCCGATGAACAACGGCCGCGCCCCGGATTCGACAACGTAGCCAAGGATAAGGATCAGCGTGACGACGATGAACAGACCGAGGGCGTAGGCCGCATATATCGAAGCGGTCAGGCCGAAGCCGAGCGAGATCACGAATTTGCCAAGCCAGCTGTTCGGCCCTGCATAGGCGAAGAGAAACTGCCCGAGCCAGATCACGATGGCGACCGTGATGAAGATCGGCAACAGCACCAGCAGGCCAGCAAGAAATATGCGGAACAGGCGGGTCATGCGGATTTCCTCGATAGCATCGCGCCCGCCCCGGCAGACGCGACACGCCCGAAACTACCCGTTTCTATACCAGAAACCGCCCGCCATCGACGATGATCCGGCCGCCTGTCGAAGCCTTGAGATGGGTTATGCAAGCCATGATCGCAAGCGCTACGTCTTCTGGTTCGGTCACTTTCTTCAACGGCGTCGCCTGCGCCAGTTTTTCGAGCTCGGGGCGGCCACGTCCGGCCACGAAATCGGTTGCGACTGCGCCGGGCGAAACCGCCAGCACCCGCACCTCGGGGCCAAGCGCTCGGGCCAGCGACAGCGTCATGGTGTCGATAGCCGCCTTCGAGGCGCAATAGGCGATATTGCTGCCCGAGCCGGTAAAGCCCGAGATCGACGACACGTTGATGACGACGCCGTCGCCGCTCGCTTTCAGCAAGGGCGCGCAATGACGGATCATGGAATATGGCCCGCGCACGTTGGCGGCCAGCATGGCGTCCATGAATTCCTCGTCCAGCGCCTCGAGATTGGCGTGCGGGATAGGCCTTGTGAAACCGGCGCAATTGACCAGCACGTCGAGCCTTCCGAAGGCAGCCTGGGCGGCGGCGGCTGCGGCTTTGGTGCTGGCTGTCTCTTCCAGCCGGATCTGCCGGATCGCGTGACCGTTACCGGAAAGCGACGCCCGCAGCGCTTCGGCCCTGTCCGCGCCGTTGTAATAGCCGATCATCACCCGCGCGCCGGCGTCCGCCAGCATTCGAACAGCCGCTGCGCCGATGCCATTGCTGCCGCCGGTGACGAGGGCGCATTTGCCGGAGAGTGATTGCACTTTTACCTCCCTGTCTTCCTGGAAAATGCGCAGCACTTAACCGGGATCGTTGGTATGCGGAGAAAGCTCCCGGTTACGCGCATTGCGCGTTCCGGGATGACGCGGGAACGTGTCTTCCAGCAAAATGCGCAGCATGTATGCGGGACCGCTCTCCGTATCCAGAAGGTCCCGGCCATGCGCGTCGCTCCAGCCGGGATGACCCTTACATCACTTTAGACGCCTTCTTCGCCTGGATTGCCTTCCAGACGTTGTGGGCGCTGTAGGGCAGATCCAGTTCGTTGATGCCCAGAGGGCGCAGGGCGTCGATGACGGCGTTGGCGATCGTCGGCACGGCGCCCGTCGCGCCGGCTTCGCCGACGCCTTTGGCGCCGAGCGGGTTGGTTGGCGAAGGCACAGGACGGTCGAAGAACTTCAGCGGCGGCTGATTGTCCGCGCGCGGCATGTAGTAGTCCATGAAAGTGCCGCTGACGATCTGGCCGCTGGATTGGTCATAGACGTAGTGCTCGCCCATGACCTGGCCGAGACCCTGCATCAGTCCGCCGATGACCTGACCTTCGGCCAGCATGTGGTTGATGATGTTCCCGGCATCGTCAACGCCGATGTAGGAGACGATGTCGACTTCGCCCGTGGCAGGATCGATCTCCACTTCGCAGACATGCGCACCGGTGGGGAAGGAGTTGGCGACCGGCATGGATTCGCTTGAATCGAGCGGGTTGCCCTTCTTGGTCGCGTAGGTTTTCGCCAGTTCTATCAGACCAACCTGCATGTCGGTACCGCGCACCCGGAACTGGCCGCCCTCGAACTCGATATCTGCTTCGGCTGCTTCGAGATGTCTGGAGGCGAGTTCCTTGCCTTTGCGCACGACTTCATGCGCTGTCTTAACCAGCACGCCGCCGTGGTTCATCATCGAGCGCGAACCGATGGTGCCCGAGCCCTTGAGCTGCGTCATTTCGGGGTCGCCGTGGCGGTAGGTGATGAGTTCGGGATCGATGCCGAACACTTTGGCGACGACTTCCGGATAGACCGTCTCGTGGCCCTGGCCGGACGGACCGGACACGGTGTAAAGTACCGGATTGCCGGCTTCGCCGAAGCGGATCATGCCGTCTTCCGGCAGGACGCCGCCACCCGACGGCTCAATGAACGTGCACAGGCTGATGCCGCGCAGCTTGCCCTGTTTTTCCGACGCCTTGCGGCGGCGGGCAAAGCCCTTCCAGTCGGCCTGTTCCAGCACCTCGGCGAGCAGGCCGGCCGGATCGCCGCTGTCGTATTGCGCGCCGGTCGGGATCGTATAGGGGAAGGCCTTTTTCGGAATCAGGTTTTTCTTGCGCAATTGCACGCGGTCGATGCCCATCTCGCGCGCCGCCTCGTCGACGAGACGCTCGATCAGATAAACGACATTGGGCCGCGCCGCGCCGCGATAGGCTGTCGTCGGCGTCGTGTTGGTCAGGACCAGACGATGCACGCCGTAGAAGGCCGGGATCGTGTAGACGTTGGTCGGATGGCGCGAGGGGCCGGCGGTATTGATGAATGGACCAGCGCCGGAGAGATAGCCGCCACAATCGACGATCCATTCGACGCGCAGGCCGAGCATCTTGCCGTCTTTCGACAGCGCCAGCTCACCATAGAGTTTGGCGGCACGGGCGTGATGGTCGCTCATCATGGTCTCCTGCCGGGTGGAGACCCATTTCACCGGACGGTCAATCATTTTCGCGGCCATCATGACGACCGGATATTCCGCATAGGCCTCGCTGCGCACGCCGAAGCCGCCGCCGACGTCGAACGTATGCACCTTGACCTGATCTTCGGTAATGCCGAGCGCGCCGGACAGGCCGGGCCGCATCATGGTGATGCCCTGCGTCGGGACATATACATCGTAGCGATCGCGCTTCTTGTCGTAGCTGGCGAGGCAGGCCTTGGGCTCCATCGGATTGCCGACGATGCGCGGAGCGTCGAGCGCGATCTTCGTCACATGATCGGCCTTGGCGAAGGCCGCATCGGCTGCGTCCTCCTGTCCGTACTGGAAATTGTAGACGCAGTTGTTGGGAACGTGATCGTAGAGCTGCGGCGCGCCGTCTTTCAACGCTTCCTCGCGGTCGATGACGAAAGGCAGATCCTCGAAGTCGATCTGGATCAGCTCCGCCGCATCCATCGCCTGCGAAAGGGATTCCGCAACGACGAAGGCTATGCCCTGGCCGACGAAGCGCACACGATCGCCAGCGAGCACGTCGCGGCCCGTCTCGATGATCTTCTTGCCGTCGCGGCCGGGAATCTGGATCATCTGCGGCAGCGGCGCGATGGAGCCGGTCTCCTTCGCGGTCAGTACTGCAAGTACGCCCGGTGCGCTTGCGGCGTCGCTTGTATCGATGGACTTGATCTTCGCATGCGGCCGGTCCGAGCGCAGGAAGTAACCGTGCGCCTGTTTCGGCAGGTCCCAGTCGGAGGTGTAACGGCCCTGGCCAGTGACGAGCCGGAAGTCCTCGCGGCGGCCCTTGAAGTCTGCGCTCATTCTGTTTCCCTTCGCATCTTGTCGATCGCGTTGTTGATCGCGCCGCCGCGGCAGCCGGGCGGCAAAGTCCGGTTCGTGCGTCAGCCTAACCCATTGTCGGGTCGAGGACGATTTTTCCCATGCCGGGATCGGCTTCCATCATACGGTGCGCCTCGGCGGCTTTCGACAACGGCAGGACGTGGGCGATCTGCACCTTGATCTTGCCTTCGGCTGCAGCCGCAAAGCATTTCGGCAGGTCTTCGGCCTTGGCGCCAGGCATGCCGCGGATGGTGATGCGCCGGTCGTAGAGGTGGAAGAAGTTGATCGGGGCGACGGGCCCGCCATGAGCGCCCGCCGTGACCATGCGCCCGTCGAGACCTAGGCCCATGAAGGCCTTCGGCAGCACCTCCGGATTGGCGATATTGTCATAGAGAACGTTGACGCCCTTGCCGTCGGTCGCTTTCAGGATTTCGGCGGTGAGATCCTGCGTGGAGTAATCAATGGCGACGTCCGCGCCGAGTTTCAGGCCAAGATCGGCGCGGGCGCGCGAACCGGCGCAGGTGATGACCTTGCAGCCCACAATATTCTTGGCGATCTGGATGCCGACCGAGCCGAGGTTACCGCTGGCGCCCATGATCAGCACCCATTCGCCCGGCTTGATCTTCGCCTCGTTCATCAGCAGGTTCCATGCCGTCGGGCAATGGCGCATGACCACCGCCGCTTCGTGGAAATCGAGCGTTTTGGGCAGCGGTACGGTTTCGCTGGAGGGCACGCAGACATATTCGGCAAAGCCGCCCGGACGGCGAATGCCCATCATGCCTTTCGGGCCGCTGTACGGCTTGCCGTCCTCGCCCTTGCCGTCCTCGGTGACGATATCGAGCGGCATGCCGCCGGCGGCTGCGACGTGGTCTCCCACTTTCCACTTCGTGACGCCAGGGCCGATCTTGTCCACGACGCCGGCACAATCGACGCCGGGAATGCAGGGAATCTGCGCCTTGCGGTGCATCTGCGTGCCGTTGCGCAGGGCGACGTCCAGCACCCGGTTCACCGTCGCGCCATGCACCTTGATGCGGATTTCGCCAAGGCGCGGCTCGGGCAGCGGCACGTCTTCGTATTTCAGCACGTCCGGCGGGCCGTATTCGTGGAAAACCGCTGCTTTCATGTCGCCTCCCCCTATTCTTCGCCCGGCTGCGGCCGGCGGGTTCCGGCGCTGTGATCGGACAAAATCCGGCTTTAGGCAAGGGGTCCCGGCCCTGTCCGTTCCCCGTATCAGCGGGATTTCATCGTCGTCTTGACGGAAATGCCGGAGGCGGCCAGCAGCGCGGCGATAATCAGGAACACGCCGGCAGTGCCTGCCGCCGCCGCCACGAGCGAACCCAGCGAGGGGATGACGAACTGGCCGATGCGGTTGCCCGTCAGCCGCAGCGACAGGGCCGTGCCACGGGCGCTGGGCGGGGCGAGATCGACCACGTTCGACATGGCGAGCGTGACCGATATGCCAAGCCCGATCCCCATCAGCACAGCCGCGCCGTAGAGCACGGGTATCGACTGGCTCAGCCCTGTCAGGACGAAGCCGGACGCGCCAAGCAGCATGGTGATCAGCGACAGGTTGGTGCGGCCGAACATCCGGATGAGCGAGGGATAGACCAGCCGCGCGGCGATGGACGCCAGCGCCCGCACCGTGAAAAGCCAGCCGATGGTGGAGGCCGGAATGTGCCGTTCCGCCCCCAGCAGGGGCAGGTAGACGACCAGCAGGTCGAACGAGGTGACCGTCATGACGCTGGCGATGATGACGACGACCAGCCCGCGCGTGCGGACGAGGTCCATCACCGGCACGGGCTTTTGCGCCCGCGCCTCCTGGCTCATGGGCGGTGATGGGCGCAGCAGAAAGCCGAGCGCGAAAGCGAGCACCGCAAGCCCCAGCGCCACGCTGAACAGGAGCTGCGTCGGCGGAATTTTCGAGTCCCCCGCCACCCAAGCGATATAGATCGGTCCGATCATCTGGCCGATGGACAACACCACCATATAGGTGCCGATGACGCCCTCGCGGCTCTTCGGCCCGGAGCAGCGCAAGGTCATCGACTGGTGGCCGGCCATCAGGCACAGGTGGCCGACGCCGCCGACGACCGTGAACAGCAACAGGTTGAGCCCGGAATGGCCGAGGCCCCAGAAGCCGACGTTCGAAACCAGAGCCAGCGCCGACCCGGCCCAGACAATCCGCGCATCGTTGCCCTTGTCGATGTAGCGCCCGACCGGCACCGCCAGAAATATCGGCAGCAACGCATAGCCGGAATTGATGAGCCCGTACCAGACCACAGGCACCTGCAACTCGATCGCCCGGTAGGACGTGTCGATCCGCGTAAGAACTGTCGCCAGCTGCGCCACAAAAGCGTGGATGAGGAAGGGGATGAAGAGGGGGAGGGCGTAGTCGGAGGGGCGGGTGGGGGTGGCCGACTTCTCGGGGTTGACCATTTGCCCGGAGCCGCTTTCCTTCATATGGCTGTCCTGGGGCTGGCTGGTCATGGGGCGGGACTCTGGGACGGGAAACCAAGCGCTGGCGCTGTGGCAAGCTAACCCTTCTATACCCGCGAGGGATAGCCGGCAAAACAAGCGTGAGGCTTGCGTTGCAACCCGGTTCGGCTTCTCATACACCTGCGGAAATCGAAAATGCCCCGCAGGAACGCCCCATGCCCCACACACTCCCCCCGGACCGGGCTGAATTCGACTACGTCGTCATCGGCGCGGGGTCGGCCGGGTGCGTTTTGGCGAACCGGCTTAGCGCGGACCCGAAAAATCGCGTTCTGGTGCTGGAAGCGGGCGGGCTCGACAACTGGATCTGGTTTCACATTCCGGTCGGCTATCTGTTCGCCATCGGCAATCCGCGGTCGGACTGGATGTTCCGCACCAATAAGGTCCCCGGCCTCAACGGGCGCGATCTCGCCTATCCGCGCGGCAAGGTGATCGGCGGCTGTTCGGCCATCAACGGCATGATCTACATGCGCGGCCAGTCGACCGATTATGACGGCTGGCGGCAGCTCGGCCTGCCGGGCTGGGGCTGGGACGACGTGCTGGACGTCTTCAAGAGCCACGAGGACCATTTCGGCGGCGCAAACGATCTGCACGGAGCCGGCGGGGAATGGCGGATCGAGCCCGCGCGCATGCGCTGGGATATTCTCGACAAGGTGCAGGACGCCGCCGAGCAATGCGGCATTCCGAAGGTCGGCGATTTCAACACCGGCGACAATTTCGGCTCGTCCTATTTCCAGGTCAACCACAGGACCGGCCGGCGCTGGAGCGCGGCGCGGGGGTTTCTCAAGCCCATCCTCAACCGGCCCAACCTGACGCTCGCGACGGGCGTGCATGCGGAAAGGCTGATCGTCGAAAACGGCCGCGTGACGGGCGTGCAGTACCGCCACGGGAACGAAAGCCGCGTGGCGCTGGTGAAGGGCGAGGCCGTGCTGACGGCCGGCGCGGTGGCGAGCCCGCAGTTGCTGGAACTATCCGGCATCGGCGACGGCGCGCGGCTGCAGGGGCTCGGCGTCGAAACCGTGCATCACCTGCCCGGCGTCGGCGAGAACCTGCAGGACCATCTGCAATTGCGGCCGATCTACAAGGTCTCCGGCGTGCGCACGCTGAACGCGGACTACAAGAATCTTCTGAAACGCGCGTGGATGGGTGTCGAGTATGCGCTGTTCCGGCGCGGGCCGATGACTATGGCGCCTTCGCAACTTGGCATTTTCGCGAAGTCGAGCGAAGACTACGACATGCCCAATGTGCAGTACCATGTGCAGCCGCTCTCGCTCGACAAGTTCGGCGACCCGCTGCACACGTTTCCGGCTATTACGGTGAGTGTCTGCAATCTGCGCCCGACGAGTCGCGGCTCCATCCACGCCGTTTCGCCTGATCCGCTGAAACATCCCGACATCGCGCCGAACTATCTTGCCACCGAGGAAGACCGCCGCGTTGCGGTGGATTCCATCCGCCTGACGCGGAGCATCGTGTCGGCCCCGGCGCTCGCGCCATACAGACCGCAGGAATACCAGCCGGGCGATCACCTGACGACCGACGAGGAGCTTGCCCGCGCTGCTGGCGATATCGGCACGACGATCTTCCATCCGGTCGGCACGGCGAAAATGGGCGCGGATACGGACCCGATGGCCGTCGCCGATGCACGCCTGCGCATCCGCGGGATTGCCGGGCTGCGCATCGCAGACGCCTCGGCCATGCCGCGGATTACCTCCGGCAACACAAATTCGCCGGTGATGGTGATTGCGGAAAAAGCAGCACAGATGATGCTGGAAGATGCGCGGTAGGAGGCCGGACATGGCAGGCGCGATCGACGAACAGTTCCTCGGTTGCTGGCGGCTCGTCGGCGTCGAGCGCGAGGACGCGGTAACGGGCGAACAGCTCGATGTCGGCATGCGCCAGTCCGGCTACATCTCCTACACCCCGGATGGACGGATGATGGTGATCATCGCGCGGCACAAGCCGGATGCGGACGACGAAATCACCTGCTATGCGGCGCGGTGGCATGTCAAGGGCGAGCATGTGATCCACGACATCGATCTGGCGGCCCGCGCGCCTTGGAAGGGCACGAAGCAGGTGCGCGGCTTCCGCTTCGAGGGCAATCGACTCGTCCTGAGCCCTCCAGTGTCGGAAGACTTCCTGCACGGCAAGGTGACGCGGCGGAGCCTGACGTGGGAGCGGGTGTGAAGTGGCTCAGATCGCCGCCACGCGCCGCAGCGTGAGGTTGATGCGGCCGCCGCCCTCCACGAGCTGCGAGGTACCCGGATAGATCTTGTCGACGCCGTGGAAGCACAGGCGCGAGGCGCCGCCGATGGTCAGCACGTCGCCGGAGCGCAGGCGGATGGATTGCGTCTTGCCGCCGCGCGATGTTCCGCCGAAACGGAACAGGCAATCGCTCCCGAGAGAGACAGACACGACAGGCGCTTCGAGCGCCGCTTCGTCGCGGTCCTGATGCAGGCCCATGCGTGCGCTTGCGCCGTACCAGTTGACGAGGCAGGCTTCCGGCAGCGCCGCTACGCCGGACGTTTCGCGCCACGCGCGCAACACGTTTTCGGGTATGGGCGGCCAGGGCGCGCCTGTGTCCGGATGCCGCCCCTGATAGCGGTAGCCGCCTTCGGCGTCGGACATCCAGCCGAGCGAACCGCAATTGGTCATGCGTACGGAAAACGGCTTACCCGTGCGCGGCATGCATGGGGTGAACAGCGGAGCAGCCGCGATGGCTGCGGCAATGTCCGCAACAAGCGCGCGCTGCTCTTCCCGGGAATAGAATTCCGGAAAGTAGAGCAGCCCGGGCGCGACTTCGATCATAATATGCTTCAACTACGCCAGCACGTCGCGCCAGACTGCATCGACCTTCGGCCACAGCGGATCGGCAATCGCCTTGTACTTTTCGTGGGCGCCTTCGGGAACCATGTCGAGAATGGCGGTCTTGAAACTCGGACGCGCCTTGCAACGCTCGAACCAGTCCGTCACGCGCGGGAAATGATCGCGCCACAGGCCGGCGCAGCGCAGCATTTCGAGACGGTAGAAGAACGAAATCAGACCGCCATCGGCGAGGGTGAAATTATCGCCCAGCAGCCACGGTCCGTTCGCAAGCGCTGCCTCCATGTCGCGAAACTGTTTGGCGAAGACCTGCAGCGCGTCGCGGACCAGACCGGAGTCGATGCCCTCCTCCATCATGCGTGCCCATTTCGCCCGTTTGGCGAGGTTGGGGATTTTTTCGTAACGCTTTGCTCTTTCTTCCGGCGGCTTTTGCATCAACTCGTGGCGGAAGACGATCACAGCCGTCATCGTGTTGATGGCGTCGTGGACCGTATCCTCGCGCTTGGTCCACAGGCGCATGCGCGCGCGGTCCAGTGGGTCGGCAGGCCGCAGCGGCTTTTCGGCGAACGCCTCGTCCAGATATTCGTTGATGACGCCGGATTCGATCAGTACGTTTCCATCATGCACGAGCGTCGGCACGACAGCGTTGGGATTGAGCTGCATGTATTCCGGCTTGAACTGGTCGCCGGCGTGCAGGTTGATGATTTTGCCCTCGTAAGCAAGCTGCTTCTCAGCAAGCGTCACGCGCACTTTTGCGGCGCAGACCGCCGTATCGGCGTGATAGAGCGTCAGCATCGTTTCCTCCGGTAAATCAGGCTGCGCGTCATCCCCAGATCGCATTCGCCGCTTCGACAACGCGCGCAAGCTTCGCCCGCTGTTCGTCCGGTGTCAGCTTGTTACCCTCTTCGGTGCTGGCGAAGCCGCATTGCGGGCTGAGACACAGATTTTCGAGCGGCATGTATTTCGCCGCTTCGTCGATGCGGCGGCAGATTTCGTCGACACTTTCGAGCTGCGGGAATTTCGACGTCACCACGCCGGCAACGACGATCTTGCCCTTCGGTACGTAGCGCAACGGCTCGAAACCGCCGGCGCGTTCGGAATCGAATTCCATGAAATAGCCGTCCACATCGAGATTGCCGAACATGATCTCTGCAACGCTATCGTAGCCGCCCTCGGTCATCCAGGTGCTTTGGTTGTTGCCACGGCACATGTGTACGGTCACCGTCATGCCTTCGGGGCGGCCGGCGGCGATGCGGCTGGTTATGCGGGAAAACTGCGCCAGCATTTCATCGGGATTTTCACCGCGGGCTTTCACGCCCTCGCGGAATGTTTCGTCGCAAAGGTAGGCGAAGCTCACATCATCCAGTTGCAGGTAGGTGCAGCCGGCTTTGCCCAGTTCGCGGATTTCGCCGATATAGGCGTTCGCGAGGTCGTCCCAGAATTCCGCAATGTCCGGATAGGCTTCTTCGCTGACCGCCTTGCGGCCGCCGCGAAGCCACGTCATGCCCGGGCCGGGGATAGACAATTTCGCGGTCCCGTTCGTGTTCTGCGCAACGAAGCGGATGTGATCGCGCATCGCGCCGTTGTGCGCCGTGATCTTGCGCGCCGTGAAAGGCGTCGGCACGGTAATGCCGCTGGAGAAGGCCTGATTGTAATATTCCTTGCGGATATCGATGCCGTCGAAGCCTTCGAGGAAATCGAGATGCCAGTAGTCGCGGCGGAACTCGCCGTCGGTAATCCCTTTCAGACCGGCGCTTTCCTGCATGGCGATCGCAGCGCGGATATGTTCGTCCTCGGTCTTGCGAAGGTCTTCTGCAGAGAGTGCGCCCGCCTTGTGCTTGCGCCGGGCCTCGGCCAGCGCCGCCGGGCGCAGCAGGGAGCCGACATGATCGGCGCGGAAGGGTGGCTTGGTGCGCTGCATGCCGGCCATTGTTATTTCCTCAGGCTTTCGAATCGAGTTTGAACAGCCTTGCTGCATTGTCGCGGCCGATCTTCTGTTTGTCGGCATCGCTGATCGGCGTTGCGTCAAACCATTCGGCCGCGTGATCGACATTTTCGAACGGCCAGTCCGTCGAGAACATGATGCGGTCGGCGCCGATTTCGGTGATCGCGTCCATGAGCGTCGGCGTGTGGAAGTTGCCCGACACCGTCAGCCAGAAATTGTTCGAGAAGTAATGGCGGATCGGATGTTTGGCCGGATACTTGTGTTTGGCCTTCACCCAGGCGTTGCGGTTGTCGATGCGCCAGAGCGAATACGGAATGCCCTCGCCCATGTGACCGAGGATGATGTTGAGTCCCGGATGCTCATCGAAGAGGCCAGAGCCCATCAGGCGCAGGGCGTGCACCGCGGTCTCGTGGCCGAATGCCCAGGTCGGGCCAAGCAGCCATTCGGCGCCCTTGTAAATCTGTCCCCAGGACGCAATCGGATTGCGCGGATGCAGATAGAACGGCTGATCAAGCTTCTCGCACATCGCCCAGAAAGCGCGGTAACGCGGATCGTCCAGATAGACGCAGTTTTCCGGATCGTCGACCTGCGAGAAGCCGTTGGCCAGCGCGCCGCGAAAGCCAAGGTCTTTCGCGCAGCGTTCGAGTTCCTTGCAGGCGGCGTCCGGGTCCTGCAGCGGCAAAGCCGTCAGACCCTGAAAGCGGTCCGGCCGCTTGGCGATTTCCTCGGCCATGAGATCGTTGGCGCGCTGCGCCATGTCGATGGCTTTTGCGCGGTCGGGAATGGCCTGCACGGCCGGGGCGTTCAGCGACAGCAGCATCATTTCGATGCCGTGCTTGTCCATTTCTGCGATGCGGCGCTCCTGGAAATCGAGCAATCTGGCGCGCAATTCCGGCCAGCAATCGGCGGGGACAAACGGCTGGGAATCGCCCAGCGTATCTTCCAACGCGAAATGTTCTTCCAGACCGATCTTGTTTTTCATGAAGTCCTCGCAGGTAATTTGTTCCGGCCGGAATGCCGTCATTTCTCCGGATGCAACACTTCCTTCGACGCCACGGTCGAATCCGCATTGAGCCGGTAGACGACCGGCACGCCGGTTTCCAGCTCGATACCGGGAATCGTTTCGGGCGTCGCGCGCTCCAGCACCATCAGCAGTGCGCGCAGCGAATTGCCGTGCGCCACAACGACCGTGCGCTCGCCGCGCAGAACACACGGCAGAATGTCCTGACAGTAATAGGGAAGCACACGCGCCAGCGTATCGCGCAGGGACTCGCCACCAGGCGGGGGCGTGTCGTAGGAGCGGCGCCAGATCATGACCTGCTCATCGCCCCACTTCTTCGCGGCTTCGGCCTTGTTGAGGCCGGAGAGGTCGCCGTAATCGCGTTCATTGACGCGCCAGTCGCGCACCTGCGCCAGGTCTTTCTGGCCGAGTTCCTCGAGCACCAGATCGGTCGTGTGCTGCGCGCGCGTCAGCGCCGAGGTGAACACCTTGTCGAAACCAATGCCCTTGGTCTTGAGGCGCTGGCCTGCAGCGCGCGCCTCTTTCACGCCGACTTCCGTCAAGTCGGGATCTTTCCAGCCGGTGAAAAGGTTCTTGAGGTTCCAGTCGCTTTGGCCGTGGCGGATGAGAACGAGCAGGCGGTCCATGGCTTTCCTGTCTGTTGGTTGGGAAGGTTCGTTTAAGGTGCGTTTCGTAACTTCGGTCAGGACGTCAGGCCGAGAACATCGGCCATCGTGTATTCTCCCGGCTTCCTGTCGCGGCCCCAGAGCGCGGCCCGCACGGCGCCGCGCGCGAAAATTCCGCGGTCCTCCGCCTTGTGGCTCAGGACGAGCCGTTCGGCCGGACCTGCGAAAACGACATCGTGATCGCCGACGACCGTGCCGCCGCGCAGCGCCTGAAATCCGATTGCGCCATTGGGTCTCGCGCCGGTATGGCCGTCGCGGGCGCGCACCGCGGCGGACGCCAGATCGACACCCCGGCCCTTTGCGGCGGCCTCGCCGAACATCAGCGCGGTGCCCGAGGGTGCGTCGATCTTGTTGCGATGGTGCATCTCGACGATTTCGATGTCGTATTCCTCGCCAAGGGTTGCCGCGACCTGCCGTACGAGACCTGCCAGCAGGTTGACGCCGAGGCTCATGTTGCCGGAGCGGACAACAACGGCGTGGCGGGCGGCAGCGGATATTTTCGCCAGATCGTCCGGCGAGAGGCCTGTCGTGCCGATGACGTGGACGATACGCGCCTGCGCCGCTTCGGCAGACAGCGCAATGGTCGACGCGGGAATGGTGAAATCAATGACGCCGTCGGCCTTCGCCAGCAGCGGCAGGGAATCGGACGAGACCGGTACGCCCAGTTCACCAACGCCAGCGAGCACCCCCGCATCCTGCCCGAGCGCCGGCGACTGCGCATGTTCCAGCGCTCCGGCCAGTACGGCGCCTTCGGTGGCGGCAATCGTCTGCACCAGCATACGGCCCATCCGGCCGGCCGCTCCGGCCACTACAAGGCGCATGTCGCTCATTCCCTGCCCCCTCCGATCGCCGCGCTTGTGCGGCAAAATCCTGCGCGGAAAACTGCATAGCACCTGCGAGCGCCAGATCAACCGGCGTTTCGCCGCCGCAGCAAAGGCGTCCGAAAATGCACGAGGCGTGCGTCCGTTTTCGCGGCGCCGCGCAATGGCGGCGATTCAATGCGATGAGGGACTTTTCCACAGCCGCCTGACGCATTGCCTCAGCTGTCACGCGTCTGTTGCACACCGGCATTACGTTGATAATTGCTGCTATCGCCTTTCCCCCGGCGAAACGTCCCCCAAACTCAGCAGCTTAGCGCCAGGCGAGTAGTGCCTGGCGCTTTTTTGTGGGAAAGCAGATTGCAGCATCGTTCCAGGATCGTACCATGCGCTTTGCCCGCACCGTTTTTTTTGCATTGCTGACCGTTGCAATTGGCAGCCTCTGCGCCGCGGCCATTGGTCCCGCCCGGGCTCAATCCACCGCCGGACGCCAGCCATTCACGTTCGCAGCCATCGGAGACATGCCTTACGAACTGCCCAACCCGCCGGAAAAATTCGACCGGCTGATTGAGGCCGTCAACAAGGCCGCACCTGCCTTTACGCTGCATGTCGGCGATATTTTCTCCGGCGCGACGAAATGCGAAGACCGGTTCTATACGCTGGTAAAGGAGCGCTTCGGCCGCTTCGACAATGCGCTGATCTACACCCCCGGCGACAACGAGTGGACCGATTGCTACCGGATGTTCGGCGGCGGCTATGACCCGCTCGAGCGGCTGGCCTTCGTGCGGCGCACGTTTTTTCCCGATCCGGGGCTGTCGCTGGGCCGCAATCCGCTGCAGCTTCAGTCCCAATCGCGCGAAATGGGCGGGCGTTTCGCGCCCTATGTGGAAAACCGGCGCTTTGCGAAAAATGGCATTCTCTTCGCGACGGTGCATGTCGTCGGCTCGAACAACAACCGGCTGAGGCGGCGGCCGGAAACTTTGCCAACATCCTGGCCGGAACACGATGCGCGCAACGCCGCAAATCTGGCCTGGATCGCGGACTGCGTGCGGCTGGCCATCACGTCGAAAGCAACCGGCCTTGTCTTCGCCTGGCAGGCCAATGTCCACGCCACGCCGCGTTTGAACCGCGGAGCGGCCTATTCCAGCGCTTTTGCCGGCACGATTGCGGCTATCGAACGGGCTGCCGCAGACTTTCGCAAACCCATTCTCGTCATCTCGGGCGATTTTCATTTTTTCAACGTCGACGCCTTCCGGAACATGGAGAAAAATCCGGTCCCGAACGTGCGGCGATTGCAGGTCGACGGCGAAGCCCGCGTTCATGGCGCTCTTGTCACCGTCCATCCGGACGCCTTGGGCAATGGCTCGAAGATGTTCGAAATCAAACGGTTGCTGGTTCCCGGCAATGGCCCGGACACGCCGCCTGTCTTCAAATGAAACGGAATAAAAAATTCTTTAGGCTGTGACAAATTCGCCACGATTCCGCTGCAATCGGCCAGCATTATCAAATGGTCGGCGGCGGTTCCTCCAGGCTGCTTCCGGTACAAGGTTCGACAACCGGTTTCCCCCCAAACGCCGGCATGGAACCCTTGGAATACTCCTACACGCCCGGCTCCCCCCAAAGCCGGGCGTTTGTTTTACTTGCGGGGTTCAGTCACCCCGCCGCCGCTGCGATCTCCGCAACAATCGCCACCGCAGCCGACTTCGGGTCAGGAGCCTGCGTGACCGGCCTCCCCACCACAAGATAATCCGCCCCCGCGGCTATCGCCCGCGCCGGCGTCATGACGCGCTTCTGGTCGCCCGTCTCTGCGCCTGCCGGACGAATGCCGGGGGTCACCAGCAGCATGTCCGGACCGAGCGCGGCGCGCATGGCGGAGGCTTCCTCCGCCGACAGAACAATGCCGTGAACGCCAGCAGCCTTCGCCTGCCCGGCGCGTTTGGCGACCAGATCGCGGACACCTAGCGCATAGCCAGCCTCCGCGAGATCGGAATCGTCGCTCGAGGTCAGCACGGTCACGGCCAGCAATTGCAGTTGCGACTCTCCCAGTGCCTGCCGCGCAGCCTGCATTGTCTGCGGATAGGCGTGGATTGTCAGGAAGGTCGCGCCCATGTTGGCGACCTGGCGGGTGGCGCTGGCGACGGTGTTGGGGATGTCGTGCAGCTTGAGGTCGAGAAAGACTTTCTTGCCCGCCGCGATCAGTTCGGCCGCCAGCGGCAGGCCGCCGCCATAGGCCAGTTCCATGCCGATCTTGTAGAAGCTGACGGAATCGCCAAGCCGGGCGACCAGATCGCGGGCGGCATCGGGCGAGGGCAGGTCGAGAGCGACGATCAGCCGGTCGCGCGGCGGGATTTTCTTTGTGGTCATCGTGAAGATGTAGCGAAAGCTGCGGTCCATGGCGAGACGAATGGCCAGCGGAGCGCTGCGTTATCCCCGTATCGCCCGCCCGGGCTCAGCGCTCGCGCCGACGGTTCTCGCCGAACTTCCTGAGAAGGGAAAGCGCCGGTCCGAAATGCTTGTCGAATTGCGCTTCCAGCCGGTTGGCGTCGCGCAGATGGACTTCGCGCAGGTGCGCTGCCCGCAGTTCGAAATCGATGCGAACGGTTTCGCGCGCCAGGCGCAACTCGGTCTCGATCCGGTCACGCTTTTCAAGAATTTCGTCGCGGACGCGGATGGTCTGCTCTTTCAGCTTGCCGAAGAACTTTGCGCGGCCATCCGTCATCTGCACCACATCGCCTGCGGGACGGTAGACCCAGACCCTTGCCGGAGGGATGTTCAACCACACCGGAGGCGAGGCTTCCGCCTGACAGGCAACCGGTTCGCCATGCTTCGTGCGGCGCGGGACCGGCGACACCATGCCGTAGGTGAATTGCACCACATTGCCTTGCGGGCCGAGCAGATCGAACGCCGCCTGCAGCATGGAAATCCGGTCGGCTTCCGGCTTGTTCAGCAACGGCAGCGATGACACGACGGAGGCGGCTGGTTCGCTCAGGCGGCCGGCAAGCGTCGCCGGCAAATCGTAGGCGTCGCCCTGAATGACGGTCGCGCCGGGAAAACGGCTGCGCAGCAATGTGCAGAAGGCCTCGTCGTATTCGACAAGAACCAGACGCTCGGGCGCGACGCCGCGTTCTATCAAGGCTTGCGTGACAGGCCCCGTCCCCGGCCCCAATTCAATGACCGGCCCGGGGAGAGCCGGATCGACATAGCGCGCCATGGTACGGGCGAGAAATCGGCCGGAGGGCGAGACAGCGCCCGTGGCGACGGGGTTTTCAACCCAGGCCTTGAAGAAACGGGCTTCGTCGGCAAAGCGCAATTGCAAGGGTGCGTTACGCGTGCGCTTGGAATCGGCGTGCGCCATTGGCGGGTTCTTTTCCTGTTACAGCCAGGGCTTGGTCGCCCGTCCGTGCGGCAATTTCATGGAGCGCCGCCGCATTAGCAGAAAGAATCACCAAAATACATAGCGGCGTCAAGAAATCGTCATGCGCCTGTCGCCACTTTCGACAGCTAAATATTTGGCTTGCCGGCAATTTCCGCGCCGGCGCGAATTCTAAGAACCGCTCACCTTGTCAAGGAAGTCTTTCATTTTAGAGAAGAATCCGGACGCCTCGGGCTGGGTTTTCGTCGAGGACTCCTTCTCGAATTCGTATAGCAGCTCGCGCTGACGACGCGTCAGGTTCTGCGGCGTCTCGACCACTGCCTGGACGTAAAGATCGCCGGATTTGCGCGCCCGCAAAACGGGCATGCCTTTGCCACCCAGACGGAACTGGCGGCCGGACTGGGTTCCCTCGGGGATCTTGACCGTCGCTTCGGATCCGTCGAGCGCATGCAGGGTGAATTCGCCGCCCAGCGCCGCCTGCACCATCGAAATCGGCACGCGGCAATAAAGATCGGCCCCGTCGCGCTGGAAGAACGGGTGCGGCTTTACCGACAGGAAGATGTAGAGGTCGCCGGCTGGCCCGCCCTGCAATCCGGCCTCACCTTCGCCGGAGAGGCGAATGCGATTGCCGTCCTCGACACCGGCGGGAATTTTCACGGTCAGCGTCCGCTCGCGGGTGACGCGGCCGCTACCGGAACAGGACGGGCACGGATCGTCGATGGTCTGGCCCCGTCCGTGACAGGAGGGACAGGTCCGCTCAATGGCGAAGAAGCCCTGCTGCGCGCGCACACGTCCGGCGCCGCCGCAGGTCGCGCAAGTCTTGGGCTTCGATCCGGCCTTGGCCCCGGTCCCGGCGCAGGCCTCGCACTTCATCGCAGTCGGAACCTTGATGGTGGTCTCTTTGCCGGCGAAGGCGTCCTCGAGCGTTATTTCCATATTATAGCGCAGGTCGGCCCCGCGCTCGCGACCGCCGCCGCGCGAGCGGCCGCCACCCCCGAACCCACCGAACAGGTCTTCGAAAATGTCGGCCATGGACGACGCGAAGCCATCCATGCCGGCGCCGCCAAATCCGCCCTGCTCGAAAGCCGCATTGCCGTAGCGGTCATAGGCGGCGCGCTTTTGCGGGTCCTTCAGAACTTCGTAGGCCTGGTTGATTTCCTTGAACTTCTGTTCCGCCGATGCATTGCCGGGATTCCGGTCGGGATGGAATTCCATCGCCTTCTTGCGAAAAGCGGCTTTCAGTTCCTTTTCGTCCGCGGTGCGCGAGACGCCGAGCGTTTCGTAGAGATCTGCCGTCATCGATTAAAGCCCTTGCGCCCGCCGCTGTCTTGCGACCGGACCGAAAACGCAAAACATCCGGGGGAAAGCGAATCACATTTCGCAGCAACAGTTTCCACCCGGAACGCTAACGCAATCTTTACCTGTCCCACATCCGCAGACGGCCCGGCACGAATGCCGGGCCGCACTTTCGAAGCCTTTTACGGCCCTTATCAAGCCGACTTCTTCTTGTCGTCGTCGCCGACTTCCTTGAAGTCCGCGTCGATGACATCTTCGTCCTTTTTCTCGGCGCCGGCTTCGGCAGCGCCCGTCGAGGCCGCTTCGTCCTGCTGCGCCTTGTACATGGCTTCGCCGAGTTTCATCGACGCCTGCACCAGTTCGTTCGTCTTCGCCTTGATGGCTTCGACGTCTTCACCCTCGAGAGCGGACTTCAGCGATGCGACAGCTGCTTCGATCGTGCTCTTGTCGGAGGCCGGAACCTTGTCGCCATACTCGGCCAGAGACTTCTCGGTCTGGTGGACCGATGCCTCGCCCTGATTGCGTGCGTCGACCAGTTCACGGCGCTTCTTGTCGTCGGCGGCGTGCAGCTCAGCGTCCTTGACCATCTTCTCGATATCGGCGTCGGAGAGACCGCCGGAAGCCTGGATGCGGATCTGCTGCTCCTTGCCGGTGGCCTTGTCTTTCGCCGTCACGTTGACGATGCCGTTCGCGTCGATGTCGAAGGTGACCTCGACCTGCGGCATGCCGCGCGGCGCCGGAGGAATGCCGACGAGATCGAACTGGCCGAGCGCCTTGTTGTCCTGCGCCATTTCGCGTTCGCCCTGAAATACGCGGATGGTCACGGCCGTCTGGTTGTCTTCGGCGGTCGAAAACACCTGGCTCTTCTTGGTCGGGATCGTCGTATTGCGGTCGATCAGACGGGTGAAGACGCCACCCAGCGTTTCGATACCAAGAGACAGCGGGGTCACGTCGAGCAGCAGAACGTCCTTGACATCGCCCTGAAGCACGCCGGCCTGAATCGCAGCGCCGATGGCGACGACCTCGTCCGGGTTGACACCCTTGTGCGGCTCCTTGCCGAAGAAGTTCTTCACGACTTCCTGAACCTTCGGCATGCGGGTCATGCCGCCGACCAGAACCACTTCGTCGATCTCGCCAGCGCTGATGCCCGCATCCTTGAGCGCCTTCTTGCAGGGCTCGACGGTGCGCTGGATCAGATCGTCGACGAGCGCTTCGAACTTCGCGCGAGTCAGTTTGAGGGTCAGATGCTTCGGCCCCGAAGCGTCGGCCGTGATGTAGGGCAGGTTGATTTCGGTCTGCGATGCGGACGAGAGTTCGATCTTCGCCTTTTCGGCAGCTTCCTTCAAACGCTGCAGAGCGAGCTTGTCGTTGCGCAGGTCGATACCCTGATCCTTCTTGAATTCGGCTGCCAGATATTCGACGAGACGCATGTCGAAATCTTCGCCACCCAGGAATGTATCGCCGTTGGTCGATTTCACCTCGAAGACGCCGTCGCCGATTTCAAGAATTGAAATATCGAACGTGCCGCCGCCCAGATCGTAGACGGCGATGATGCCCGTGCTCTTCTTGTCGAGCCCGTAGGCGAGTGCGGCGGCAGTCGGCTCGTTGATGATACGCAGGACTTCAAGGCCGGCGATCTTGCCGGCGTCCTTGGTGGCCTGACGCTGGGCGTCGTTGAAGTACGCCGGGACCGTGATGACGGCCTGGGTCACCGGGCTGCCGATATAGGCTTCAGCGGTTTCCTTCATCTTCTGCAGGGTGAAGGCGGAAATCTGCGAGGGCGAGTAGTCCTTGCCGTCGGACGACACCCACGCGTCGCCGTTGCCGCCGCTGACGATCTTGTAGGGGACGAGGTCCATATCTTTCTTGGTCAGCGGATCGCTGAAGCGGCGGCCGATGAGCCGCTTGATTGCGAAAAAGGTGCGCTCCGGATTGGTGACGGCCTGCCGCTTGGCTGGCTGGCCAACAAGGCGCTCGCCCTCGTCGGTAAAGGCCACAATCGACGGCGTCGTGCGCGCGCCTTCCGCGTTTTCGATCACTTTCGGCGTCGAGCCTTCCATGACCGCAACGCACGAATTGGTCGTTCCCAGATCGATACCGATAACCTTCGCCATAATTCATTCCTTTCCTGGCAGGACCACCGGGCCCCGAAGCGGCCCGGCCTGGGCGGACAACCGGAGCGTTTTCAACGCTGCGGCAGAATTCCGACCGGCCCCCAAAGTTGTTTCGTTCGTGGTGGCTGCGCTTCACAAGCAGTCTGGCCGGGATATAGGAAGGCTCCTCACACGCCGCAAGACTTCCGAGGCCAGACTCGCGCCCCTTTGACGCAGGGAAATCTTCGCTTACAGTGGCGCACCTGAGACATTGATAGAAAACGATATGCGCCTCGTGTAGAGATCACGGAAATGGGCCGTCCAGCAGCCGAATCCGGACCGCCCTGGAATTAGATGGCCCGAATGTTGAAATACTTTTCCGCACTTGCCACCGCAGCTCTGCTGGGATTGCCGCCGGCCGCAGAAGCGCAAATCCAGTTGCCCGGCGCGAATTACCGCTCCGCGCCTGCCAGCCGCCCGGCATCGGCGCCGGCGCCATCCGGTTCGTCGCGGTCCAGACCCCGGTCCGGGAGCCACTCTTCGGACGGACCTCCCGCAGCCAAGCCGGTCAAACTTGACCCGCCGAGCGAGGATACGCTGGCCGGCAAGACCCTGATGCACCTTGGCAGACGCGGCTCTCTGCGTTTCGAGAAAGCCGCCAGCGGGCTTGCCCTGACTCAAATCAAGCTGGGGGGCGATGTCATCTCCAAGCCGGGCGAGACCTGCGAATTCGAAATTCCCGGCGGCCCCTATCCTGTGAAGTTCACCGGTTTCGCCGAGGGCTTGCGGAAATACAATGTCGAAGTGAATTCCTGCCCGTTCAGCTTCACCGTTCTGGACGGCGCAATTGTCGCCACCTACGGTAAGGCGACGGCGAGCACCGGCCTGGGGGCAGGCACCTGCCAGTTCGAAAAGAAGGATTGCCGTGGCTATCTGGCCGGGTTCTGGGGGCCGTCGGGCCGCAGCATCGGCAAGAGTTCCTATCGCTTGATCGAGAAAGCCCGCGGCAAGTCGGAGAAGGACGCCCGCGCCAATTTCCGGGCGCTCTTGCGCGCCGCCCAGGGCAACAAGCAGCGCGTGCGCGATGTGGCCGCGGACCAGGCTGGCTTTTCCGCCCGCCGCGAAGAGCGCTGCCGCGACTTTCTGCGCGAGCATGTCCACGGTTTCTGCGCCTCGCGCGTGACCGAAGCGCGGGCGATCCAGCTCGGCGCAAAACTCAACGAAATGATCAAGATCCGGTCTGCCGAATACGAACATATGAAAAAGGAACGCGAGGCAAAGCGGCGCAACCGCTAACCGGCCGCCCTCCATTTTCGAGTTTGCAATGTGCGCCAACGCATGTGACGAACCGTGCCGCCAACGCCAGGCTCTGGTGTATGCAGACGCCGCCGCAGCGCGGGCGCACCCCGTATCGATCCAGGACAGGAGCGAAACATGGCGGACGAAACCGGCCTTCGGGACAAACTGGCGCGATTTTCCTTCGATGATCCGCAGGCAAGTTTGCCGTTCTCCGCCCGGCTGGCCCGGGACATGTGCTGGCCGCAAGACTTCACCTCGCGCGCCATCGAGGAATACCGGCGCTTTCTGTATCTCGCCTGCTCAGCGGGCCATATTGTAACGCCCTCGGAGGAAGTGGACGCGGTCTGGCACATGCACATGACCTATACCCGCTCCTACTGGCAGGCTTTGTGCCGCGATACGCTGGGACGGGAACTGCATCACCAGCCGACAGAAGGCGGCCTGGCCGAAACCGCGAAATACCGCGCGCTCTATGCGCAGACCCTGGCGTCCTATCGCAGGGCCTTCGGCGAAGAACCGCCGTGCGACATCTGGCCGGATACGGATGCGCGCTTCGCCCGCAAGAAAGTCAGGCCAGTCGACACCCAGGCCTATTGGGTGATCCCGAAACGCCCGTTCCAGCTGCTTGCCCGGACCTTCGGCGCAAAGGCGCTTTTCGCCGGCGCAATCGCCGCCTCGACCGGTGCCGCCTATGCCGCCAGCGGCGGCGACGAATGGCTCGGCATTCCCTTCGGCGTCTGGCTCATCTTCATCGCTGTTCCCGCGGTGCTGGCGATCAAATTCTTCCAGAGAGCAGGCAAGGCCCGGCGGTCGCCCCGGCGTGGCAGGACGCGCGACAGCTATTACGACCACACCCATTCCGATGCCTTCAGCTCCACGCCTTCCCGCGACGACCGGCCCGGCGAAACCTCGTCATCCGATGGCGGCAAGGGCGGTCCCGCGTCCGGCAGCAGCTCGCCCGCGATGGGAACGGCGGCAGCCCTCGCCACCGGAGCGGTTGTGGGCGGCGTTGCCGGGGCTGCGATAGCGGCTTCGCAGGCGCAGGCGAAAGACGGCCAGCCAACAACCGAACCATCCAATCCGCCTGTCGAAACCGGTGGCGCGGACAGCGGCAGCGGCAGTTCGGGCGGCTGGTTCGGGGGCCTGTTCGGAGGCTGGGGCGATTCTTCCAGCGACTCTTCCGGCGATTCCTCGAGCGATTCCGGCGGCGGCGATTCCGGTTGCGGCGGCGGGTGCGGCGGCGGCGACTGATTTTCCTTTTTCGCAGCGGCCCGCGCCTGAATCAGCCAGCGTCTGCCGCGACCTGCCCTGCCTCCCAGCCGAGAATCGCCTGCTTGCGGGCGATGCCCCAGTGGTAGCCCGTCAGCACGCCGCTGGAGCCGAGTACCCGGTGACAAGGCACAACGAAAGAAATCGGGTTGCGGCCAACAGCTGCGCCCACGGCGCGCGCGGCTTTCGGCTTGCCGATCCTTTCAGCGACGGCGCCATAGGTCGCGGCCTTGCCGAGCGGGATGCGCAGCAGCGTTTCCCAAACCCTGATTTCGAAATCCGTACCGATCAGCACGACGCGCAGCGGCCGGCCGGCTTGCCATTCGCGCGGATCGAAGGCGCGGGTCACATAGGTTGCCGCCACATCGTCGTCGCGAACGAAACGCGCCTTCGGCCAGCGCCGGACCATATCGGCCAGCGCCCCGTCGCGCCCGCCGGCGGATTTGCCCGTGTCGCCGGCGCGGCCCGGCTCGGCCTTGTCGTCGACCCAGCCGAGACCGGCCAGACCGCGCGGACTGGCGACGGCCAGCGCTTCGCCGAACGGCGAGGGATGAAAGCCGAAGGTCAGGGTCAGGCCTTCGCCGCCGGTCTTGTATTCGCCGGGCGACATGGACTCGTATGCGACGAACAGATCGTGCAGCCGGCCCGGTCCGGACAGGCCCGCCTCGTAGGCGGCGTCGAGCACGGAGCCGGACTCCTTCAGGATGCGGCGGGCGTGGTCGATGGTGACCGCTTGCAGGAATTGTTTCGGCGAAAGGCCGGCCCAGCGCCGGAAAAGCAGCGTGAACTGCGACGGCGACAGGCCGGCATGGGCGGCTATCTCCTCCACGGTTGGCTGCGCGCGCCAGCTTTCCGAGACATAGGCGATAGCAGCGGCCACGCGCCGGTAATCGGCAAGGCGGCCCTCTTCACGGGCGAGATTTTCGGCTGTTTCGATCATGCCGCAACTATGCGCGCGCCGCCGCCGCAACGCCACCCGGAAACGATGGCAAGTTGCTTGGATCGCTGGAGCGCAGCGCAGGCGAGCCGCGTGGGACCGGTAGCCGAATGCAGACACGGCGGCGCATCCCTTCTCCCCTTGGGGAGAAGGTGTCGCGATAGGGCGTCGAAAGACGCCCGTCTTTCGACGGGCTATGCGACGGATGAGGGGGCGGTGCGTCTTGGTGCGAAACCGGCTCAGATAGCGACTCAGCGGCCCCTCATCCGACCTTGCTTCGCAAGGCCACCTTCTCCCCGAGATTCGGGGAGAAGGGATGCGCGTGTTGCAGCCGCTTGTTCTACTCTCAAACAGCCGTTCGCGATCCCGCTCCTCTCCATGTCCGGTCCAGTTCGAAAGGCTGGCCAACGGCTGACAAATCCCTCGCCACTTTAGTGAAGCACGTCCAGCAGGTCCCCCCGCCCTTGCATCCCGCGTCCCGATGGTCCACATAAGGCGCGGGAGGTTGGCGGTGGACGCACCACTCGCCAACCGGGTCAGGTCCGGAAGGAAGCAGCCCTAACGAGACCGGGCGGGTCTCTGTCCAGCCTCCCACTTTTCCCGGCGTCCGGCCGTGTTCGCGCCGGGTTTTTGCGAAAAACGCGCAGAGCAAGCGATGAACGACGGCCCCGGCGAGGACCATTCCGGCCAGACCGGAGCTGAAGAGGATATTGCGCTCCCCGGCTTCGCGCCTGCGGCTTCGCCCGATGTCCCCGCTGCTCCGGCCGCCTCGCCATCCGCTGCATCCGCCTCGCCATCCGCTGCATCCGCCTCGCCATCTTCCGCCTCGCCGGCCGGATCGTATCTGGTTCTGGCGCGCAAATACCGGCCGTCCGGCTTCGAGGACCTGATCGGGCAGGAGCCGCTGGTCCGCACGCTGACCAACGCCTTTGAGCTGAACCGCATCCACCAGGCCTATCTGCTGACCGGCGTGCGCGGCGTCGGCAAGACGACGACGGCCCGCATTCTGGCCCGCGCGTTCAACTACGAATTGCCTGCGAAGGATGGCCATCCGGCCATCGACCAGCCGACCATCGACATGAAGGAGCCGGGCGTCCACTGCCAGGCGATCATCGAATCGCGCCATGTCGACGTGATCGAGATGGACGCTGCCTCGCACACCGGCGTTGGCGACGTGCGCGAGATCATCGAGAGCGTTCGCTACCGGCCAGTTCTGGCGCGCACCAAGGTCTATATCATCGACGAAGTGCACATGCTCACCAACCAGGCCTTCAACGCCCTGTTGAAGACTCTGGAAGAGCCGCCGGAACATGTGCGTTTCATTTTCGCGACGACGGAAAGCGAAAAGATTCCCGTCACCGTGCGCTCGCGCTGCCAGCGCTTCGATCTGCGCCGGGTCGATTCCGGCCTCATCATGCAGCACCTTGCCGGCATCTGCGAAAAGGAAGGCGTCATCATCGAGCAAGCCGCGTTGGCATTGATAGCGCGGGCGGCGGAAGGCTCCGTGCGCGATTCCCTGTCTCTGCTCGATCAGGCCATCGCCCATTCGGTCGCCGGCGAAGGCGGACGCGCGGCGATCACGGCGGAGGGCGTGCTGCGCATGCTCGGCGCGGGCGCGCGCGGGCGGATTGTCGATCTGTTCGAGGCGGCGATGAACGGGCGCACCGCCGAAGCCCTGACGATATTCAAGACAGAATACGACCGCGGCGCGGACCCGCTGCTGCTGCTGACGGATCTTGCGGAGTTCGTCCACTTCGTCACGCGGTTGAAGGTTGCGCCGGGCACAGCGTCCGATGTCGCCATCAGCGAGGAAGAGCGTACGCGCGGCGAGACATTCGCCAAAGGCCTGTCACTGCAGACGCTGACCTTGGCGTGGCAGATCGTTTCGAAGGGTATTGGGGACGTGAAGGATTCGCCGCGTCCGCTGGCGGCCGGCGACATGGTGCTGGTGCGTCTGTGCCACGCCTCGGGCCTGCCCAGCCCGGAAGATATCGTGCGGCGTCTGGCGTCCATGCCTGCGGGCGAGGGTGCTGCTCCGCGGACTCCGTCGGGCGGCGGTGGCGGCGCATCGATGCAGGCGGCGGCGCCGGCACAGGCCTATGCGCCGGCTTCGGCGCCTTCTTCTGCGCCGCGCGCACATCTGGCTGTGGCGCCGCGGTCCGGCGCTGCGGCTGCGCCTGCCGCCGCGGGCCGGCCGCGGGTGCAATTGCGCGCGTTCGAGGACGTGGTGGCGCTGGCGCAGATGCGGCGGGACATCCAGTTGAAGATCGCGCTGGAACGCGACGCAAGGCTGGTTCAGTTCGAGCATGGCCGGATCGTTTTCGAGCCGGGTCCCGGCGCTTCGCCGGGCCTTGCGCAGCAGCTGGCGCGGCGGCTGGAGGAATGGACCGGCGAGCGCTGGACCGTCAGCCTTGCCGGGAACGGCGGCGCGCCCAGCCTGAAAGAGCAACAGGACGCGCAGGCGCGCGAAAAAATCGTCGGCGTGCGCAGCGACCCGCTCGTGAAGGCGGTTCTGGACCGCTTTCCCGGCGCGCAAATTGTCGAGGTGCGCAACACGCGCGAAATGGCGGCAGGCATCCCGGCAGACGCGCCGGCGGAAGATGCCGATGGCGAGCGGCCTGGCGAAGACATCGCCTTCGACAATCAGACGGGCATCGACGGCGACGACGACGAACTCGACTTCTGATCGACGCCGCAAACCGAAACTCATGTGCACGAACGGAGCTAACCGATGAAAGACATCATGGGACTGATGAAAAAGGCCCAGGAAATGCAGGCTCGCATGCAGGAAATGCAGGCCGAGATGGAGAATACGGAGGTCGAGGGCCAGTCCGGCGGCGGCATGGTGAAGGTGAAGCTCACCGCCAAAGGCGCGATGCGGGCGGTCTCGATCGATCCGTCGCTGATGAAGGAAGACGAGGCGGAAATCGTCGAAGACCTCATCATCGCTGCGCATGAGGACGCGCGCAAACGGGCCGAGGCGCTGATGGAAGAGAAGATGAAAGCAATGACTGCAGGCCTGCCGCTGCCGCCGGGCATGAAGTTGCCTTTCGGCTAGGCGGCGACCGCGGAGAGTCTATCCTCATGGCCGGACAGGTTGCTGGTCCCGAAATCGAACGTCTGGTGCAATTACTGGCGCGGGTGCCGGGGCTTGGGCCGCGCTCGGCCCGGCGCGCCGTGCTGCATTTGATCCGCAAGCGCGAGGAACTGCTGGGCCCGCTCGCCGCCGCGATGCAGACGGCGAAAGATCGCATCCTGACGTGCAGCGCATGTGGCAATATCGACACCAGCGACCCCTGCGCCATCTGCGCCGATGGCGCGCGGGACGCAACGACGCTGGTCGTCGTCGAGACGGTCGCCGACCTGTGGGCACTGGAGCGCTCCGGCGCGTTGAAGGCGCGCTACCACGTTCTGGGCGGGGTGCTTTCGCCGCTTGACGGCGTCGGCCCGGAAGACCTCAATCTTGCACGGCTGGTGGCCCGGGCCGGATCCGGCGAAATTCGCGAAGTGATCCTCGCCGTCAATGCCACGGTCGACGGGCAGACGACGGCCCATTACATCATCGACCTGCTGGGTCATACCGGGGTGAAGATCACGCGGCTGGCGCACGGCGTTCCGGTGGGCGGCGAACTCGACTATCTGGACGAGGGAACGCTCAATGCGGCGGTCCGCCAGCGGACATCTTTCTGAACCTGCGCAAAAATCGCGCCGGATTTGACCGGAATCCTTTGCCATTCGGAAAAAGCGACCGATATATGTCTGGCCGGTCCGGACATTTGTATGATCGCGCAGGAGAATGACCATGATTTCGAAACGGCTGTTGCAACTTTTTGGCGCCGTTCTGGGTGTTGCGCTTTTCGCCGGCGCGTTCGCCGGACCCGCCGACGCCTTCTGGGGCCGGCGGCATCACCCCGCCTTCAATCCGGACGTAAATGCGCCGCAACCCTACGATCCGTCGTCGCCCGGCAGGCTTGGAACAGATGGCGGCAACCCCTCCGATTGCTACTGGTCGCGCGAACAAACCTATGTGGCGGGACGTCTCGTCTGGCGGCCACTGCAGGTTTGTCCCTATCCGCCGGATTGAGCGGATGACGCATTGCCCCGATTCGGGTAATGATTCTGTCGTCGGTCGGTGCTATGCGGCTTGGCCGGGAGGATTAAGCAGCAGCTGGAGTTCCGGCTCCCGGACAACTGAGTGTGCAGCGCACAATTTTTACAGTCACTATTGTGCAACGCACAATTTCAGCGTATAGCTCTGGATAGTCGAAAGAAAACGAGACAGCGGCGAGCGAACCGCCGCGGGAGAACGGCATGACCCAGACCCAGACACGCAACCTTTCCAAGAAGGCCGCCGAAAAGCCCGCGTTTCGCCCGGGCCCGGTGCGCGTGAAATTTCTGCCCCCGTCCATCGAAGAGGCGGTGGAAGCCGCGCGCGACATCGCCGAGGACGATATCGACGGACAGATCGAGATCGCCGCCAGCCTGATGGGCGTCGAGCCTGCAGAGGTGCGCGATGAAGTGCTGCGTCTCGCCGAAGAGAAGAAGCGCACCGAAGCCAAAATCCAGTCCGGATCGCAGGTGATGGTGCGCGACAAGACAGGCGGCGCACGCGCGGTCGTCGTGCAGCGGACAGGCCGGGCAAGCCGCGCTGTCGTCGTGGAACGCAGCAACCGCTTCGGCGCAGCCCCGCGCGCCGCGCGGCCCGGCACGATCCGCACCTTCGATCTGACCCGGCGGCCAGGCAGCTAAAAAATTTCCGTACCGAAAACCCGGCAAGGCGCCGGCATTTGACGCGCCATGCCAGCGCGCTTATCTGACTCCCGTCACGCCCGAAAACGGCAAACGCGAGAGAAGGATCGGCCGAGCCGTCATGTCCCTGCAGAACATAATCATCCTGCCCGACAACCGCCTGCGGCAGGTCTCGGATCCCGTCAGCCTCGTCGACGACAGCATCCGGAAGCTCATGGACGACATGCTGGAGACGATGTACGACGCGCCCGGCATCGGCCTGGCCGCGATACAGATCGCCATCGCAAAGCGCGTGATCGTGTGCGACGTGGCCCAGCGCGACGAAGGCGAGGATGCCGAGGAAAATGCGCCGCCGAAGCGCGATCCGGTCTTTCTGGTCAATCCGGAAATCACCTGGGCTTCGGACGAGAAGTCCGTTTACGAGGAAGGCTGCCTCTCGATCCCGGATTATTACGCCGAAGTGGAGCGGCCGGCCCGCGTGAAAGTGGGCTTTCTCAACCGGATGGGCGAACGGCAGGAAATCGAGGCGGACGGCCTGCTGGCGACCTGCCTGCAACATGAAATCGACCATCTGAACGGCGTGCTGTTTATCGACCATATTTCCCGGCTGAAACGCGAGAGGGTGGTCAAGAAGTTCGAAAAGGAAGCCCGGCGGCGCGGGTAGTGCTGCAAATGCTTCGTGTAACGGTCTCATCCTTCCAACGCGGAATGCCCGCGATTTCGAGGGTACAGGCGTCGATCTCATCAACCCCTTCGAAAAGCCAGCGTCATGACCCTCCGCATCGTCTTCATGGGCACGCCCGACTTTTCCGTGCCGCTGCTGCACGAAATTGCCGGACAGGGGCACGAGATCGCGGCCTGTTACACGCGCGCGCCAAAGCCCGGCGGACGGCGCGGGCTGGAGTTGTTGAAATCGCCCATCCATCGCGCTGCAGAGAGCCTCGGCATTCCGGTCCTCACGCCGCGGACCTTGCGCGACGCAGTTAGCGCGGAGACGTTTCTTGCGCATGACGCCGATGTGGCCGTTGTCGCGGCCTATGGCCTCATTCTGCCCAAGGCGATTCTGGATGCGCCACGGCATGGCTGCCTCAACCTGCACGCTTCGCTGCTGCCGCGCTGGCGCGGGGCCGCTCCAATCCAGCGCGCCATCATGGCCGGCGACCGCGAGACCGGCGTCATGGTCATGCATATGGACGAGGGGCTCGACACCGGCCCCGTGGCGATGGCCGAACGCATCGCGATCGGCCCGGACATGACGGCGGGCGAATTGCATGATGCACTGATGGGGCTTGGCGCTGACCTCATGGTGCGGGCGCTTGCTGCGCTTGAACGCAGCGGCCTGCAGTTTCGTCCGCAGGCGCACGATGGCGTGACGTATGCGGAGAAAATCCGCAAGGAGGAGGCGCGCATCGACTGGTCGCAGGATGCCGGGACAGTCCACAATCGCATCCGCGGACTGTCGCCATTTCCCGGCGCCTGGTTCGAGGCCGATCTCGGAAAAGGGCCGGAGCGCATCAAGGTATTGCGCTCTGCGCTCGCGGATGCAAACGGAGATGCGGGCGAAGTTCTCGACCGCGAACTTGCCATAGGCTGCGCAACCGGTTCCGTGCGGTTGCTGCAGTTGCAGCGTGCCGGCAAAGCCATCGTCTCCGCCCGCGATTTCCTGAATGGCGTGTCGCTGGAACCCGGTTGCAGGTTCGCGTGAGATGCCGCGCTACAAGCTCATCATAGAGTACGATGGCGGACCGTTCGTCGGATGGCAGCGGCAGACCAACGGGTACTCGGTGCAGCAGGCGCTGGAAGAAGCCGTAACCGCCATGAGCGGAGAGATCCGCAGCGTACATGGCGCAGGCCGCACCGACGCTGGCGTCCACGCATTGGCGCAGGCCGCCCACATCGACCTCGCAAAGGATTGGCGTACCGACAGCATTCGCGATGCGATGAACGCGCATCTGCGCCCGCATCCTGTCAGCGTGCTTGCAGCCGAGCCGGTCGCGGACGATTTCGACGCACGGTTTTCCGCGGTGAAGCGACATTATCTGTATGTCATTCTCAACCGGCGGGCTCCGCCAGCCGTCGAGGCCGGACGCGTGTGGCACGTTGCGCGCAGACTCAATGCCGGAGCCATGCACGAGGCCGCACAACTGCTTGTCGGCCGGCACGATTTCACAACCTTTCGGGCTTCCGAATGTCAGGCCAATTCGCCGGTGCGCACGATCGACGTTCTCGATGTGCAACGCACCGGCGACCGGATTGAAATCCGTGCATCAGCTCTTTCATTCCTGCACCACCAAATCCGTTCTTTTGCCGGTTCGCTCGAGCATGTCGGCTCGGGAAAATGGACGCGACTGGACTTGCAGGCAGCACTGGATGCGCGGGACAGAAAACGCTGCGGCTCGGTTGCGCCCCCGTTCGGGCTTTATCTGTCCGGCGTCGACTACTGACTCTTCGACCGCGCCGCCGCACAGGCATTGCTTTCAAATAACAGAACAAAATCACTAGTATCGATCTCTGCCCGCTGCTTTTTCCGCCATCGGGCGCCGCATCGCGCGCCAAGCCTCGAGAACTGCAAGCAGCCAAAAAAGCTTAACAAATTCATCGTGGTTGGCCGACTTTTCACAGCACGGTACCCGGCCGAGATTCACAAGTTCGGAGGCGCTGCGAGCGAGCACCCACATCGGCCAGACAGGCTGGCTCCATGGTCTTCGAAGCGGTTTGCTATTGGCGAATCACTCGCATGGTTAACGGAATCATCTGAAGGAATCAGGTCCGGATAACGGTAGCGTGAATACGAAATACGGCATTCCAAGCCGTATTTCCGCCATATGCTGGCCCGCGGAAGCGGTACCGGAAAGAAAAATTGCGTCTCCTGTATAAAAAAAGCAAAAATGCGATTTTTTTATTCTAAATCAATATCTTACTAGATTCAATCGCGAGAGGCCCCTACCGCACCGTTAGAAGCGATACTACGCATAGCGGCCGCGAATATTTCGAAAACGTTAATCAAACCCGAGAGTAGCGAAGCGCGAGACATGTAACTCGCCGCGGCGGCCCTCTGGTATTAACCTGTCGCAAATCCGGCACACCTGCCAAAAACTAATCGACGGGCGGTAGACTCGCTGCGCATTTTGAGGCATGAGTTTCCCACGTATCGTGGCGGGGACGCGGCGATCTACGGAAATTTGTCATTTGGAGTGCATTTATGAAGAGATCAGCAATTATTGGAGCTGTTGTTGCGGTGGCCTCTCTTGCCATGGCGGGCGGCGCTTTCGCCGAGACGACGGTTTCCAACGTCAAAGGCAGCGTGCTGGTTAATTCCGGTGCTGGCTTCGTTCAGGTTCGCGATGGTCAGACGCTGAAGACCGGCGACCGGGTCATGGTTTCCGCCAATAGCGGCGCGAGCCTGAAGTTCTCCAAGGATTGCTCGATCGCTGCTAAGCCGGGCATCTTCACCATTGGAACGAAATCACCTTGCGGCTCGAAGGCGCAAGAAGGCTTCGGCGGAAACCTCCTGCCGTTGGCGCTCATCGGTGGCGGCGCAATCGGCATCGTGGCGTTGGGTATCTCCGGTGCAAACAAGGGCGGAAGTGGCGCTTTCGTTGGCGTCCCCGGTGGTGGCTTCGTCAGCCCCTGATAAGCCTCAGTAAATTTACAAAACCCCGGAAGTCCTGCTTCCGGGGTTTTTGTTTATGCGCGGATTTTGCATCGGCTTTGCCGATCGCTACCGGTCCATGAAAAAATACCGGTCCAGCGCGCGCCGGTAGATTTTGGCCAGAACCTCGACATCGGCCACGGCGACCCGTTCGTCCACAGCGTGCATGGTCTGGCCAACGAGACCGAATTCCAGCACCTGCGCATAATTCTTGATGAAACGCGCATCGCTGGTGCCGCCCGTCGTCGACAATACCGGTTTGCGTCCCGTCTCTGCTTCCACAGCTGCCGCAAAACTTTCGACAAACGGACCCGGCTTCGTGAGGAAGGCCACCGCATTGGTCGGCTGAAAAGTCAGCGTGTAACGGGCCCCGTCCGCGCAGACCGAAACGCGCTTTTCGATTTCGGCCCGCAGGCTTTCGGGCGTCCACAGATCGTTGAAGCGAACATTGAAAGCGCAGCGGGCTTCGGCGGGAATGACATTTACCGCCGGATTGCCTGTGTCGAAGGTCGTGAATTCCAGATTACTGGCGTCGAAGTGTTCCGTTCCATTATCCAAAGGCTCGCTTCGCAAAGTTGTCATAATGCGCGCCAGATGATGCACCGGATTATCCGCCAGATGCGGATAGCCGACGTGGCCCTGTTTTCCGTGCACGGCGAGCGCACCTGACAGCGAGCCGCGGCGGCCGATCTTGATCATGTCGCCGAGCGTGTCCGGATTGGTCGGCTCGCCCAGAATGCAGTGATCGAAGCGCTCGCCGCGCGCATGCGCCCATTCGAGAAGTTTGATCGTGCCGTTGACGGCCGGGCCTTCCTCGTCGCCGGTAATCAGGAACGAGATTGCGCCGCGGGGCTCGCCGTGTTCGGCCAGAAACGACAGGACCGCTGCGACGCTGGCGGCGATGCCGCCCTTCATGTCGACGGCGCCGCGTCCCCACACCATGCCTTCGGCGATTTCCGCCGAGAAGGGATCGAAACGCCAGTCGGCCGCATTGCCGGGCGGCACCACATCGGTGTGGCCGGCGAACATCAGGTGCGGATGGCCTCCGCCGATGCGGGCGTAGAGGTTGCCGATATCGGGCCAGCCTTCCTCTTTGAAAACCAGCCTGTGAGTCTCGAAGCCTGCCGTTTTCAAAAGGCTTTCGAGCACGCCCAGAGCGCCCTTGTCCTCCGGGGTCACGGATGGGCAGCGGATAAGATCGCGGGCGATGTCGATGGCGTTCGGTGCAGTCATGGCGCAGCGCTCGATCAGGTTTGTGGTTCGTCGCCGAAATCGTTCGGCCCCGGCGTGCCCGGACGAAAGCCGAGTTCTACGACGATAACGGCGAGAATGCCCAGAACCAGAAGGCCCGCGGCATAGCCCAGTGGCGTGTACCCCTTCGCCGTTTGCAACACGCCGAATGCATCCAGCATGGAATAGAAGACATTCAGCGCGACGGCGAGATACGATAAATACGCCGTCTGGTTGCGGTCATGCTGGCGTTTGGCGAAAACCGCCATAGTCGGCCAGGCAAGCGCGATGTCGACGAACAGGACAATGTTGCGGAACCAGACGGGCTGCGGTTGCTTCGACAGGTCGACCCCGTATGCGTCGGCAAGCGGCATGAGAACGACGAGCTGGACGGCTATAAGTATGGCGGTCCCGGCCCAGAACTCCCGCCGCCGGATGCGGCCGCCGAATTCGAAAAAGAGTTTGTGCCAGTTCATCGCCAAGCCGTTATGTCTGAGGAAACAGCCATAACGTTTCCCGCGCTGCAGGCCAATCGCCAGCGCTAAAAGAATCATTCCTCCAGAGGATCCGGGCCGTAATCGTTCGGGCCTTTCGTGCCGGGCATGAACAGCAGTTCGATGAGACCCCACAGCATGATGACCAAATAGAGCGTGGCCAGCGCGCGTTGAACGACCGAGCCTGCCGGCGCCTGAATGAGCGAGGCGAGAATGCCAATGGCAAACGGCCCGCCGGCGAAGAGCCATTCGACGTGACCGCTCAGGTTGCGGTCGTGCCAGCGCTGGATAGACAGCATGATGCTGGAAATGCCAACCGCAATCCCAACGGCGAAACCCAGCAGATAGCCCAGGAAGCCCAAACCTGCGGCGGCCAAAACGGAAGCTGCGAGCCAGAATCCAAGCAGAACGCCGACCAGAACGGCATGCCGGATCAGGAAGGCCAGACGATTGATTCGCCCCCGCCACGAGAAAAACAGCTCTTGCAGTTCATGTTTCAACCCGCGATTTGCGGCCCGCCGGTTTGCTGGCGAGGCCCCTGCCCGGCATCCGCCTCGCGCGGATCCTCGCCCCATGCGTTGACGCCCGGCGTTCCCTCCAGGAGGCAAAGATCGACCGCCGCCCAGAGCATGGTTGGAACATAGAGCGCGGAGAGGGCAACCGCGACCGGATTGAACGGAGAAGGCCGGAAAACGAGATCGATAGCGCTCATAAAGACCGGCAGGCCGACGAACAACCAGCATAGCAGGCCGTTTCGGCCACGGTCCTGCAGACGCTTGGAGACCAGCGCGGCCCCCGGCCAGATCGAAGCAGTATAGGCCACGCCCATGATGAAATGGCGGGGCGTTTCCGGCAAAGGCTCCGTCGCCAGCGACAGGCCGAGCAAGGCTGCGGCTAGCGCCAACCCGGCGCACCAGAAATCAAGCCGGCTCAGGCGGCCGGAGAATTCATAGTAGAAGAAGCGCAATTCGGTCATGACCCGCCCGTCCCACCCGGTCTTTCGGGCTCACGGACCAAATCTAGCATCGGATCGCGCGCGACGGCGCGCATAGTGAATCAAGGGTTAACGCTGGCGGTCAACGGCCCGCCGCAAGCCGAGCTCCACCACATGCCACAGCGCCGCAAGGGCGCACAGGGTCATCGCCGTATAGACGGCCCATGCGGGCACGCTTTCCGGCACGCGCCAGTTCAGCCATTGCGCGGCGCCCCAGATCAGCAACAGAACCAGCGGAACGCCGGACAGACCGAGCGGCCAGGCCCCGGCAAAACCGCGGGCGCGGAAGCGCTTTGCCGACAGGTTCAGATAACAGACCGCCAGCAGGATCGTCATGAACGTGAAAATGATGGCGTAGACATAGGCGGCGATCGTTCGCGGATCGATCATCGCGCGTTCGTCCAGGCCGCGCCCGGCCCAGGGACGCAACGTCATCCAGCCGAGCGCGAAAACGAAAAGAACGATGGCTAGCATGGCGAGCCCGGCCCACCAGGTCTTCGCGGAAATCTCGCCCTGATCCCGCCGGAACAGAAAACTCAAGGATTCGCGGGACAGGATGCCGGCCATGCTGCGATCAATCCCGCAGCAGGTCGTTGATGCCGGTCTTGGAGCGCGTCTGCGCGTCCACGGTTTTTACAATCACGGCGCAATAGAGCGACGGGCCGGGCGAGCCGTCCGGCAGCGCCTTGCCGGGCAGCGAGCCGGGCACGACAACCGAATAGGGCGGAACATAGCCGATGTGAACCTTGCCGGTCTCGCGGTCGACGATCTTTGTCGAGGCGGAGATGAACACGCCCATCGACAGGACCGAACCTTCGCCGACGACGACGCCCTCGACGACTTCAGAGCGCGCGCCGATGAAGCAATTGTCCTCGATGATGGTCGGGCCGGCCTGCAGCGGCTCCAGCACGCCACCGATGCCGACGCCGCCGGACAGATGCACGTTCTTGCCGATCTGGGCGCAGGAGCCGACCGTCGCCCACGTATCGACCATCGTACCGGAATCGACATAGGCGCCGAGGTTCACGAAGGACGGCATCAGCACGACGCCGGGCGCGATATAGGCCGAGCGGCGCACGACGCAGTTCGGCACCGAGCGGAAGCCCGCAGCAGCATGCTCCTTCGCCGTCCAGCCATCAAACTTGGAGGGCACCTTGTCCCACCACGACCCGCCACCCGGACCGCCTTCGATGGCCCACATGTCGTTGAGGCGGAAAGACAGGAGGACTGCCTTCTTGAGCCATTGGTTGACCTTCCAGCTTTCCTTGCCGGTCTTGCCCGCGATCTTCTCGGCCACCCGCGCCTTGCCGGAATCGAGCAGCAACAGCGCCTCGTTCACGGCGTCGCGCACCTCGCCCTTGGTCTGGGCGTTGACGGAGGCCGAATTCTCGAATGCGGCGTCGACGATCTTTTCGAGGCTGGCTAGGTCGGTCATGGGGGTCCCTCAAAAGGCAAGGGCGGCCTGCCGCCCGGGCTGCGAAATTCGAGCGGACATATGCGGCTTTGGGAAGATGAGGTCAACTGGCGGGCGCTGGGCGCGCACGGCGGCATCGATTGCGCAGATTGGGTCGTATCTTCTAGAGTCCGCGGAACATCCGCTGTTCCTGCCGGCAAAAGCCGGTTGCGACAACACGCATAAATGGAGGAAACCCCATGTCCCGATTGCCCATCACAATGGCCTGCGGCCCCTACGACCGGATGGAAGCGTTGTCCCTGGGCCATGTGCGGCCGGAAGGCATCGACCTGCGCTACATCGCGATCCAGTCGCCGCCGGAGATTTTTGCGCGCATGATCAAGTCGCGCTCTTTCGACATCGCCGAAATGTCGATGGCCCATTACATGATCTCGCGCATCCGCGGCGATTTCCCTTTTGTCGCGATCCCGGTTTTTCCGAGCCGCGTGTTCCGGCACGGCTTCATCTTCGTCAACAGGAATGCGGGCATCAACGAGCCGAAAGACCTCGAAGGCAAGCGCGTTGGCGTTCAGGAATACAGGCAGACGGCGGGGGTGTGGTTGCGTGGCATCCTGCAGCACGATTACGGCGTCGACCTGAACACGATCCATTGGGTCGAAGGTGGCGTCAACGAACCGCGCGCGCCGGATGAGGACATGGACCTGCGTCCCGTGCGGCCGATCTCGCTGGAATTGATCCCGGAGGACCGGACGCTCAACGATATGCTCGAGGCCGGCGAGATCGACGCCTATTTCGGAGCCCGGACGCCCGGCGCACTGACAAGGGGCAAGAACGTTGCGCGCCTCTTCCCGGACTATCGCGCCCGCGAGAAGGACTTTTACAGCCGCACCGGCTTCCATCCGATCATGCACACGCTCGTCATCCGTGAAGATCTCTATCGCGAGCAGCCGTGGATTCCCGAAAGCATATACAAGGCTTGCGAGGAGTCGAAGCGCTGGATCCTTCAGCAGATGCGCTTTTCCGGCGCGCAGCGGTACATGTTCCCCTGGCTTCACGACGAGATCGCGGAAATGGATACGCTGATGGGGTCCAATCCCTGGCCCTACGGCGTGCCTGCCAACCGAAAGATACTCGAAGCCTTCATGTCCTATCTGGTCGATCAGGCCTTTATCGAAGCCGTGCGGCCGATAGAGGATATGTTTACGCCAATTATCGATTGGAGCGAGTAGACGGCGAAGCGCAGGTCTTGAGCATCGGCGAGAAAGTGGCTTATCGGTAGCGATGCTCTCCACTTTGGAATCGATCGGCTCTTGTGCGTTCGAATGATTTCATTTGAACGCACGCTGATCTACCGGCGCTTGAAGCTGACTTTTGCTTTCAACTCGGCCAGCGGCGTTTTCGCCGGGACCGCGAAGTGCCGCTTGCGAGGGCTCTCCTCCAGTTCGTCTGCCCGGAGAAAACGCACGCCTGCGTTGGCGTGATCGCGCCAGACCAGCTCGCAAGTTTCCTCGGGATGCTTCAAATCGAAGTTGAGCTTGTGAACCCATTCGATTTCGGCGTCGAACGGCAATTCAAGCCTTGCCCCGCTGGAAGACATGTCGACCACGACCACCTTCGTGACGGTTCCTGAACCGTTGACGACAGTTGCAGGAAGGCGGAGCTTTTTTCTTTCGCCAAGACGGCGGTTCGGGATGTTGCGCATGTTTGGTCCGGACGTCGCGGCGCTTGCTCGAACTGATGGACCAGCCTACACCCATAATCGTGAAATTTTCCTGAAAAATCTTGCATTTATGAATTAGCTAGGCAAACCTGGTTTACATTTTCCCCAATCCCGGGCTTTGCTAATCGCGCCTCAGGATATCGACTCCGCTGGCTTCGCCGCTCTTGGTATAGGTCGCAAGCGCCGCCGCCATGACCGGGTGCGCCAGAATCTTTTCGACATGCGCATTGCGCCCGACCAGGATCACATCCGGCTTTGTTCGCGCCACATCGGCAGAAAACATCGCTGCGTCGGCGTCGATATAGGCCTGCATTTTCGCCTTGTCGCTGCCGGGCCTGTCGCGGAGTATGCGCGCATAAGCCATCAGCCACAGCATGTTCTGGCGGCCGGGCCAGACGCCGCCGACCTGCCGGGTCAGGGGAAAGCCGACATCGAGACCGACCGCGACGGCCATGATTTTCGGATTTTTTGGCGCAAGGCGCTGCACGCTGGCGCGCAGGCCGGGATATTCTTCGGTCATGGCCAGTTGCTGCGGCGCGCCATAGAGCAGCGGCAGCAGAAGCGCAGCGGCCAGCACCGCATAACCAGCGGCACGCTGGCGGATTGTCCAGGGGGCGGCATCTTCCGGCTTGGTGGCCGCTTCGACAGCCGGGGCCAGACACGCCGCCAGCGCCAGAAATCCCAGCGCCAGACCCGGCAGATAATGATTGAGCCAGCCCTTGCCCTGCACAACCGCCGCGAAGGTGAATCCTGCTGCTGCGGTGGCGAACATGGCAGCCAATAGCGTCGCACCGTTCTGCCGCATGCGGGCTGTCAGTCCATAGGCGGCGACCGCGAGCAAAGTCAGGGACAGCAACAGCAACGGACTTGCCAGCATCGCGGCGAGCGGCAGCTTGACTGCAACATATGTATCCAGCAGAGCGGGCAGAACTTCGAAAAAGCCGGGAAACAAGAAATACGCGAATGCGCCATAGGCCAACGCCACGGCGGCGGCAGCGAAATTCTCGGGCGCAAACGCTGGCGCGAACGATCTCCGATGCCAGCACACAAAGAGCGCGGGCAAGGCGAGTGCGGCTGCAAAATAAAACTTGATCGCCAGCGCGAGGCCGGCGAGCGCACCGGACACGACAACCGCCAGAACCGGAACGGCTGCTCCGCGCGCCCGCGCAGCGTAAACCGCAAGGACTGGAAGCATTGCCAACAGCGCGACATGTTCGCGCTGGGCAAAGCAGAGACCGGGAACGAGCAGCAGTGCGAAAATGCCGGCGTTGAAGAAGACGCCTCTTTCGGCCTGGTTCAGAAGGCCCGTGCGGGCGGCCACGCTGGAGGCAAAGGCCAGCGACGCCAGGGCCGCGACAAATACGAAAGCGCTCGCCATAAATTCCACCGGCAGGTGCAGCAGCCGGGCGAGCGCCGCCGCCGGGACGTAGATGAGAAAGGAGGCCGGCGGGTTGGTCTCAATGACATCGGTGTAGATGCGGGCGCCGTCCATGTATTTTTCGGCGACAGTAAAGAGCCAGGAATTGTCGGCATTGTGATGCCCGAGAGATTGTTGCAGCACGGCGAACAGGACAATCGCGAAGGCTGTTTCGCGGCGGCCTGCGATAGCGGCCAGCGGCGTCAGGATTTCGCCGAGGGATTTGGGCGCCGGGCGCGCGGTCAGGGAATCGCTCATGCGGCCTCTCGCCTGCGTTTCGCGGGAACGGAACTCGAGGCAACCTAGCGTTCAATGGATAGTGTTTTGTTAACGACGCCACCCGATTTCGCACCGCGTCAAGATGGCCGAAACCCGCTCGCAGCAAGATACATCCGGGCGCGGGAAACCGGAAAACGCGGGACAGGTAGGAAGATGGCAAGTTTCAGCGCACGGGACAATGCTGGCGGCGGATCGGTGCTGGGGACCATACTGGCCGTTATCGCGATCCCGCTGGCCATCTACGCGGCCTGGTCTTTGGATCTCTTCGCACTGGCGAAGAACAGCGGGTTCGATATGCGCTCCTGGATCGGACTGGGCCTGGCGCTGACGCTCAGCTTCGTCCGCATGCGGCGCTTTGCGCGCAGCAAGGGACGTAGCATGCTCTGGGCGTTCGGAGTGCGCTTTGCCGGCCTGCTTGGCATTCTGGCGGCCGTTGCCGCATTCGTACTGTACAATTCGGGCAGCCAGGACAACGCCATTATTTGCGGCGGCATCGCCGTCATCCTGTTTGGATATGTGCTGTTCGCGATGGGCTCTTCGCCCGTCGAAAGCAGCGGCCAGACCCGGTCCTATTCGTCCTCAAACGGAGCAGGCGGCTCCCGCAGCTGGCGCGACGAGGGTCGCCGGGGCTCCAGCGCATGGGAGGGCCGGGCCGATCAGGCGATCGAAGCGGCGCTGGCCAACAGGAACGCACGCTGATCTAACGGCGCGGCCCGCCTCACGCCCTGTTGGCAGGCACGATGCCGCGCAGGAATCGTGCGAGATCGTCGGTGACGTGATGTACGTGGCCGGGGCGGTCTTCGCTGATTTCCCACGGCTCGCGGTGATCGTGCGCGCCCTGTTTCGGTGTCACGAGCACTGTGGTCATGCCCGCCGCATGCGGCACGGCGAGATTGCGCACGATATCCTCGAAGATGACGGCGGTGGCCGGGTTTACGTCATGGCGCGCGAAGAAAGTCCGGTAGGCTTCGGCTTCGGGCTTGGGCATGTAATTCGTCGCGACGATATCGCAGACGCCGTCGAACAGGCCGGAGAGCCCCAGCGCTTCGGTGGTTTTCTCCGCATGGGCGTGCGAGCCGTTGGTAAAGATGAGCTTGCGCCCCGGCAGCGCGGCGATGGCTTGCGCCAGCGCGGCATCCGGCTCGATGGACGACCGGTCGATGTCGTGAACGAAATCGAGATAGACCTGCGGGGCAATGCCGTATTCGGCGATCAGCCCGTGCATCGTCGTGCCGTAGCGCAGGTAGTAATATTTCTGCAGCGCCCGGCACGACATGCCGTCGAGGCCGAACATGTCGCACATGAAGCGCGTGATCTGCATGTCGATCTTCGGCCAGAGATCGCAATGGGGCGGATAGAGCGTGTTGTCGAGATCGAAAACCCATGTGTCGATATGGGCGAAGCGTTCTGCGTTCGTACCCGGTTCCATGTTCGCGGCAGCTCCGCGTTTAGCCAATGTTACTTCGTTATCAGCGTGCCCGCGCCATGGTCGGTCAGCAATTCCACCAGCACGGCGTGCGGCGTCTTGCCGTCAAGAATGACGACGCCCTCGACGCCCTGCTCCAGCGCATACATGCAGGTCTCGACCTTCGGGATCATGCCGCCATAGATGGTGCCGTCGGCGATCAACTCGCGGATGCGCGAGACGCTGAGTTCCTTGATGAGGTTCTTGTCCTTGTCGAGCACGCCGGGGACGTCGGTAAGGAACAACAGGCGCTTGGCCTTGAGCGCGCCGGCGATGGCGCCAGCGAACGTGTCGGCGTTGACGTTGTAGGTCTCCCCATCCGTTCCCTGCGCCACCGGCGCCAGCACAGGGATGAGTTCACGGCCGAGCACCTGGTCGAGGACCATTGTGTCGACCTTTTTCGGCTCGCCGACGAAGCCGAGGTCCACGACTTTCTCGATGTTGGAATCGGGGTCGACGACCGTGCGCGTCACCTTCTCGGCGGTGACCATGTTGCCGTCCTTGCCGCACAGGCCAATGGCCCGTCCGCCCTCGGCGTTGATGAGCCCGACGATCTGCTTGTTGATGGAGCCCGCCAGCACCATCTCGACGATTTCGACCGTGGCCTTGTCGGTCACGCGCAGGCCGGCGGCGAATTCGCTCTTGATGCCGAGTTTGGAGAGCATCGCCCCGATCTGCGGCCCGCCGCCGTGGACGACCACTGGATTGACCCCGGACTGCTCCAGCAGGACCATGTCGCGGGCAAACTCCCGCGCCACATGCTCGTCGCCCATGGCGTGGCCGCCGTATTTCACGACAATCGTCGCCTCGTCATACCGCAACATATGCGGCAACGCCTGCATGAGGATTTCGGCCTGCTCCTGCGGGGAGCCTTTCGGGGAAGCGTTCATGGGAGACCCGGTTACTGGCGTATCGAAGTTTGGCGGTGGTCAGGGCAAGCCTATATCGCGGATCGACGCCGGAAGGAACCGGGGCAATGGCCCCCTGCCTACGAACGGGCTCCCCCGCCGCCCGCCTGCTCTTCCAGCAATTTCATGATGGCGGCGCGCAGCCCGGCCACTTCGCCATCGCGAGACGAGGTTGCTGCGATGGCGGGATAAGCCGCCGGGCGCTTGCCGAGTTCGGCCTCGATTTTTGCCACTATTCCCTGCAATTCGCTCTTCTTCGCCGAATCCGTTTTCGTCAGCACGATCTGGTAGGACTGGGCGGTCTGGTCGAGCATGTCGAGCATTTCGATGTCCGGCGGCTTCAGCCCGTGCCTTGCGTCGATGAGGATATAGACCCGCAGCAGCGTCGCCCGGCCGCGCAGGTAGGAGCGCATCATCCGGTTCCACGCCTCGACCTTGTTTTTGGCGACCGCCGCATAGCCGTAGCCGGGCATGTCGACGAGGCGCAGCACTTCTTCGCCGGGTGGTCCGCCGAGGGCGAAGAAATTGAGCTGCTGCGTGCGGCCGGGCGTGTTGGAGGTACGCGCCAGCGTGTTGCGGTTGGTCAGCGCGTTCAGCAGCGAGGACTTGCCGACGTTGGATCGCCCGGCGAAGGCGATTTCCGGGGCTCCCATCGCCGGCAGGCTGGAGATGTTATTCGCGGCCCAGAAGAAGGCGCACTCGCCGGCGAACAGCTTGCGTCCGGCCTCGACCAGCCGCTCATGCTCCGCGTTTTCTCCGGCTGCTCCGGGAGCCGGAGCAGCGTTATCGGAATCGTGTTCCGGCGTCATATCATTCCCGCCAGCGCAACCCGCGTTACGCCGACTTCTTCTTTCCGAACAAGCCCGCCAGATTGTCCCACAGCTCAACCTTAACGCCCTGGCGCTTCATGATGTAATATTGCTGCGCTACCGACAGGATGTTGTTCCACGTCCAGTAGATGACAAGGCCGGCCGGGAACGAACCAAGCATGAAGGTGAAGATCACCGGCATCCAGGCGAACATGGTCTTCTGCACCGGATCGGTGGGCTCGGGATTCATCTTCATCTGCACGAACATGGAAACGCCCATGATCAGTGGCCAGATGCCGAGGTGCAGGAAGGGTCCGAGAACAGGCAATTGCGTCGGATCGTAGGGCAACAGACCGAACAGGTTGAACAGATTGGTAGGATCCGCCGCCGACAGGTCCCGGATCCAGCCGATAAACGGCGCGTGCCGCATCTCGATGGTGATGAAAATCACCTTGTAGAGCGCGAAGAACACTGGAATTTGCAGCAGTACGGGCCAGCAGCCGGCGACGGGATTGATTTTCTCGCGTTTGTAGAGCGCCATCAGCTCTTTCTGCATCTGCGCCTTGTCGCTGGCGTAGCGCTCCTGCAGCGCTTTCATCTCCGGCTGCACGGCCTTCATCTTCGCCATCGACTCATAGGAACGGTTGGCAAGCGGGAAGAACAGCAGCTTGATCAGCACGGTGATGATGAGGATCGCGAAGCCGAAATTGCCGACATATTTGTAGATGTGGTCGATGGCCCAAAACAGCGGCTTGGTGATGAAGTAGAACCAGCCCCAGTCGATCAAGAGGTCGAAATTCTTGATCTTGTAACGGTCCTGATAGGAATCGATGATCTGGCTTTCCTTGGCGCCGGCGAAGACGTTGAACGTTGCGGAACCGGTGGAGTTCGGGGCGATCGTCTGGCCCTTTTCGAGAACGTCCGTCTGATAGGTCTTGCGCGTTCCGGCGCTTGCCCAGAAGCGGCCGTCGTAAGGCTTGTCCTGCTCGGGAATGACAGCGGCCGCCCAGTATTTGTCGGTAATGCCGATCCAGCCGCCCGTGCCCTTCAGAATGCGGGTCGAATTCTTTTCCTTGGCGATGCCGTCGTAAGTGATTTCCTGCACCTTGGAATCGCCGATCACACCGGCCAGACCTTCATGCAGGACGTAGAAGCCATCGGTCTTCGGCTTGCCGGTGCGCGCCACCAGGGCATAGGGGAAAAGGGTGACCTGGGCGGAACCCTTGTTCTCGACCGTTTCCTTGACCGAGAACATGTAGCGGTCGTCGACCGAGATGGTGCGCTTGAAGACGAGGCCCGCGCCGTTGTCCCAGGTCAGGTTGACCGGCTTGCCGGGAGTGAGCTGGCGCGAATCCGCTGTCCATTTCGTGTCGGGCTTCGGCAGCTTCAGGTTGGCGTCCTGCGCCACGAAACCGGTTTCGACATAGAACGGATTGGCAGTGCCCTGCGGCGACAGGAGGTGCACGATGTCGCTGTCTTTCTTCAGCGTCTCTTTGTATTTCTTAAGCGAGATGTCGTCGATGCGCCCGCCGGTGAGATTGATCGAGCCCTGCAGGTTCGGCGTGTCGATGGCGATGCGTTCGCCCTCTTTCAGAACAGCGGCGCGGTCGCGAATGGCGGCGGGGGCGGGAGCCTGCGGCGCGGTGGCCGGAGCGTTTGCCGCCGGAGCCTGCGCACCCGGAGCAGCGGCGGGGGCCGCGGGGGCCTGTCCGCCCGGCGTTTGCGGCGCGGCGGGTTTGGCGGGCGCGGGCGGCTGCGCTGTTCTTGCGGCCTGTTGCTGGGCCTGCTGCTGCTGGCGGGCCTTTTCCATCTGCGGCGCGCCATAGAAATACTGCCAGGCGATGATCACCAGCAGCGAAAGTCCCATGGCGAGGAACAGATTCTTCTGATCTTCTTTCATCCTGTCGAAACCCGCTTTGCCGCTCTACAGCGGCGGATATGGCGTAATTTGCCCGTTTTTCAGTTTGCCGTTTTCCCGGCCGGCGGCTTGCGCGCGCCGCCTTGCCGGCCGCTACCGCGCCGTTTGCCTGGTGCGCCGCCGCGTTGCCCGGTTTTTCCCTGACCAGTCTTGCCTTGACCGATCCTGACCGCGGCCTGTTGCAGACCGGTTACCAGACCGGAGAAGGAATGGGTGAGTGCATCGGGCCGCGCGACGATCACATAATCGTGTCCGGGCTTCAGGTCCATGCCGCATTGCCCGTTTTCGGCATTTCCGGCCGGCTGCGCCGCTTGCGCCAAGGCAGCGCGCAGGCGCCTGCGAATACGGTTACGCTTCACCGCGTTACCGTTCTTTTTCGAAACCGTCAGACCGACGCGCGGCGCTCGCGCGGTTTCAGCAGCGATATCGCCATCTGTTTGGCCATCCAAATGGCCATGCGTCTGCGTTGCGGGAGCGCATTGCAGCACAAAGGCTGCGCCATGCACGCGCAGCCCCTTTGCGGCGTTCAGAAAATCGGATCGCTTTGTGAGCCGGCCATAACAGCAGAGCCCGCCGGACGGACCGGACTGTAATGCGGCAGTATCCGGGCGCGTGCCGGCCATCCGCCTGGCTCCAAACTCGCGTGTCCCGCTCAGGCGGACAGGCGCTTGCGGCCGCGGGCGCGACGTGCGGCGACGACCTTGCGGCCCCCCGTGGTCGCCATGCGGGCGCGAAAACCGTGGCGGCGCTTGCGCACGAGCTTGCTGGGCTGATAGGTCCGTTTCACGATCTAACTCCGGTCGATCCCGGCGCTTTTCGCAGCGCGGCGGGCAAAATACGAAAATTCACCGGCATCCGGCCATTTAGCGCTGGCTGGTTCCTGCAGAACCCGGGCGATGAGGACAGACATGCCGATACTGGCGGTGCTGCCGCCAAATTCGAGCAGTCTTATAGTGGCAAGGCCGGGCGCAAGTCAATTGCGCCGACTGGCAGAAAAGCCCGGCGCGAAAACGCGCTATTGGCCTGCCCGCTCCATCACGCCACGCTCGCGGCAACGTAACCATGAACGGGGTGCTTTGCCGGACGGAAACCGTTAGGAACGATGGATGCAACATCGCTCAACGCAAGGGACTTCGTCCGAAGGGGCAGCAAAGGGTGCGCGCGCCGCGCTCTGGCGCTGGGCGCCGCTGGCGCTAATTGCGCTGGCGCTTGCGGGCGTCTGGGCGGCCGGCCTGACGCGATATCTCACGTTCGAGCAATTGCTCGCCAGCCGCGCCAGGCTGGCCGGCTATATCGACGCGCATCTTGTTCTGGCGCTGCTGCTCTATGCCGGGATTTATATCGGCTCCGTGGCACTGTCGTTGCCGGGCGCGCTGGTGCTGACCATCGCCGGCGGTTTTCTGTTCGGCGGCTGGCTCGGCGGCGCCGTGACGCTTGTGTCGGCAACAATTGGCGCAACCTTGTTATTTCTCGCCGCCCGGACGTCGCTGGGCGAAGCGCTGACGCGCCGGGCCGGGCCATGGACCGGTAAATTGCGAGACGGGTTCAAGGAAGATGCGGCCTCCTACCTGCTTTTTCTGCGGCTGGTGCCGGTATTCCCGTTCTGGCTGGTCAATCTCGCTCCGGCCCTGTTCGGCGTGAAGCTCTCGACCTTTGTATGGACGACACTGGCCGGCATTGCTCCCGGCACCTTCGCCTTTTCGCTGGCGGGCGCAGGGCTCGATTCCGTCGCCGCCGCCCAGCGTAAAGCCTACGAGGCCTGCGTTGCCGCCGGACGTGCGGGCTGTTCGTTCGACATCTCGCCGCAGCAACTGGTGACGCGGGAGCTTATCCTGGCCTTCGCCGCGATCGGACTTGCCGCGCTAATTCCTGTCGCCTTAAAGAAGTTCCGGTCACGGAACGCCAAGACAAGCGCCCCTCCGGAGGCCCAATGAGCGATATTCTGACTCCCGATCTGTGCGTGATTGGCGCCGGCTCCGGCGGCCTCAGCGTTGCCGCCATTGCCGCATCGATGAAGGTCCCCGTTGTCCTTATCGAGAAAGGCGAGATGGGCGGCGACTGCCTGAATTACGGATGCGTGCCGTCGAAAGCGCTGATTGCCGCCGCCGCGCGTGCCCACGCCATGCGCAGCGCTGAACCGTTCGGTGTGCATGCGGTCGAGCCGCGCGTCGACATGGGCAAGGTGCACGCGCATATCCGCTCCGTCATCGACGGCATCGCGCCCAACGACAGCGCGGAGCGTTTCGGCGCGCTCGGCGTGCAGGTGATCCGCGGCGCCGGCAAGTTCGTGTCTAAGAACACGCTGGAGGCCGGCGGCAAGACGATCAAGGCGCGCCGTTTCGTTATCGCCACTGGCTCATCGCCAGCGGTGCCGCCGATCCCCGGCATCGACCAGGTGCGCTACCTGACCAACGAAACCCTGTTCGACCTGAAAGACATGCCGAACCGGCTGATCGTGATCGGCGGCGGGCCTATCGGCATGGAAATGGCGCAGGCCTTCCGACGGCTCGGAGCCGATGTGGTTGTACTGGAGGGCGCGACGGCGCTCGGCCGCGAGGATCCGGAGCTGCGCGATATCGTCCTCGCACGCCTGCGCGCGGAAGGCGTCGATATTCGCGAAGGCGCCGAAATCCTGCGCATTGAGGCGCATGGAAGCGGCGCGCGCGTGGTGCTGAAGTTCAAGGACATTGAGGAGAATATCGACGGCTCGCACCTGCTGGTGGCGACCGGCCGCAGCCCGAACGTCCACAATCTGGGGCTGGAACAGGCCGGCGTGACCTTCGACCGGCGCGGCGTCAATGTGAATGCGGGCCTGCGCACCAGCAACCGCCGCATCTACGCCATCGGCGATGCCGCAGGCGGGCTGCAATTCACCCATGCCGCGAATTATCACGCTGGTCTCGTCATCCGCTCCGCCCTGTTCCGCGCATGGGTAAAGGCGGAAGACCGGCTCATCCCGCGCGTTACCTATACGGACCCCGAAATCGCTGTCGCCGGCCTCACCGAAGAACAGGCGCGCGAGACACACAAGACCGTCCACATTTACCGCTGGCCTTTTTCCGAGAACGACCGCGCCCGTGCGGCCGGGGAAATCCAGGGACACATCAAAATCGTCGCATCGAAGAAAGACCGCGTGCTGGGTGTCGGGATCGTGGGCCCGCATGCCGGCGAGCTGCTCGGCCTGTGGCAGCTGGCGATTGCGAAAAACCTGTCACTGGCCGACATCTCCTCCACGGTCATGCCCTACCCCACCCTGCAGGAGGTTTCGCGCCGGGCCGCCGTGCTGCACTACCAAAAGAGCCTCGCCAACCCGTGGCTGGGGCGGCTTTTGCGCTTCCTTCGCATGTTCGGATAGGCTGCGGCCCGATTCGGCGGTTCAGGCATGAATGGCGACCCTGACAATGCAGCGACTTCCGCGGTTCTCCCGCCCGGCCAAGCAAGCCGAGCCAAACCGATGCGCCGTTTCCTGCGTTTCGGTCTGGCCGAGCGGGTGCTTGTTCTGACTGTCGCCTTTGTGATGCTTGCGGAAATCGCGATCTACGTTCCCTCGATTGCCAATTTCCGCAACAACTGGCTGCGCGACAAGCTGAGCGCCGCCTATACCGCCGCGCTGGTTCTGGAGGTTGCGCCCGACAGCGCTATCCCGGCGAGTCTCAAGCGCGACCTGCTCAACCATGTCGGGGCCTATACGATCGCCCTGAAGATGGGCGATTCGCGCCGCTTGCTGGCTATATCGGACATGCCGCCCGCGGTTGTCGAACGGTTCGATCTGCGCAGTGCCTCGCCGTGGGAATCCATTTCTGCGGCATTCCGTACTCTGGCCGCTTCCGGCGACCGGGTGCTGGGCGTGCGCGGCAACGCGCCGATGGGCGGCGAATTCGTCGAGATCACCCTGCATGAGCAGCCGCTGCGTATGGCCATGTATGTCTATTCGCGCAACATCCTGCTGCTGTCGTTGGTGATCTCTCTGATAGTAGCCGGGCTCGCAATGGCCGCCATCCACCTGATGGTGCTGCGGCCGGTGCATCGCTTCACGTCGAACCTGATGGCGTTTGCCGATGATCCGGAAGACGCCTCGCGCATCATAGAACCATCCGGCAAGCAGACGGAAATCGGCCGCGCGGAGGAGGCACTGTCGGATATGCAGAAGGCGCTGGCGAACGAACTTGCCCAGAAAAAGCATCTCGCCGCGCTTGGGCTCGCCGTGGCCAAGATCAACCACGACCTGCGCAACATGCTGGCGTCGGCGCAATTGCTGTCCGACCGCCTGGTCGAGGCCCCGGATCCATTGAGCAGGCGTATCGCACCGCGGCTGATCGCAACGCTCGACCGCGCCATCGCCTTCTGCCAGTCGACGCTGACCTACGGCCGGGCCGTCGAGCGGACACCGCAACGCAAGAAGACCGACCTGCACGCACTGGCCGCAGAGGCCGCCGAACTCGTTTCGCCCGCCGGGGGCGGCCGCCCTGTGATCGCCAACAATGTACCGAAGGGCTTCGAATTCTCCGCCGACAGCGAACAGATTCTGCGCGTCTTCGTGAATCTTTTCCGCAACGCCGTGGAAGCGCTGGAAAACGCCGGACCGCAGCCCGGAAAGCCGTCCGAAGTCCGGATTTCGGCCGTGCGCACGGCGGCATCGAATGGCAAGTCCGGAAATGGTATATCCGGAAACGGGGCTGCGGCAGGCGGAAATGACAATGGCAATGGCGGGAACGGCGGGGCGGTTACAATTCTCGTGAGCGATACGGGCCCCGGGGTGCCGGACCATGCGCGCAAAGGTATGTTCCAGGCCTTTCAGGGCTCGACCCGCGCCGGCGGCTCCGGGCTGGGGCTGGCCATCGCTGCAGAACTGGTGCGCGCGCACGGCGGCCAGATCGAGCTCGTGGAGCCGGAGGACGGGGCCAGCACGACCTTCCGGATCGTTTTGCCAGGTGCGTGACGCGCCCGCGGGTGCTGCGGGCGGCGCGGCCGGGATTTCGTTAAATCGTCAAAAACCCGTATTGCAATGCCGGGCCGGAACCGTTACATGGAGCGCCTGCCGCACGACGGCAGATCGCGCAAGCGCCGCACGCCGGCCAAAATTGCGCCAGGCGCCCGTAGCTCAGCTGGATAGAGCACCAGACTACGAATCTGGGGGTCAGAGGTTCGAATCCTTTCGGGCGCGCCATATTTTTCGCAACATATTAATCTCGCTTGGGTTTTTCGGAAATTAGCTGACCGTTTGTCCTCATTGGCCAGAAATTTGGCCAGAAATGGACCATCCGCGTGTCAGCTTCGCCCCATCTCATCAGGCGCGGGAGCATCTTCCACTTCCGTATGGCAGTACCACGCGAGTTGGTCGCGCGCGTCGGCAAGGTGGAAATCAAGACAACTTTGAGAACTACTGACCTCTTGACGGCGCGACAACGCAGTCGTGTGTTGAGCAGCGCCATAGAAGCTCTGTTCGAGGAGTTGAGACGGATGCCCGAACTAACGCGCCAACAAGTCGAGCGCCGCGTCAGGACCTATTTTTTGCATTGTATCGACCGATCTCATGAGCTTGCAGATATGCTGCCGATGGATCGGCGCACATGGGACCGAGATGCGGAGGTTGCTACGCTTCGCAAGCGGATTTCCGAACTTACGCTAGCGCTGACAAATCGCGAGTTCTCGCGGGACCTGGAACAGGATGTGCTCGAAATTCTGCATGGCGATGAGCCAGATGCCAAGAGAGGCGATCTCGATACGTTCAGATACGCTTGTGCTCTCGTCCTGAGGGCCAAGTTACAAGACGCCAAACTTTTAGCTGCCGAGTTGATGGGCGAGCCTATAGGGCCCAGTGACCCGATGTTTGAGGGTTTGAGAGGGCCAGAATTTCCGCTGTTGCCCGGCGAAGCACGCAGGAGCAGCAACGTCGCGACCCAGCGCGCTGGGGACGACGAGGACGCTATCGCCTACGAGGAGCTATTCCGCCGCTATCGTGTTCAGAGACAGACTGAGAACCTCGCTCCGCGTACAATCCTTGAATTCGAGCGGGCCTTCCGCTTGGGTTCGGAGGTTATCGAAGGTACCCGTCCGATCAATCAGATTCGGGCAGAGGACGTGCGCGCGGTGCGCGACTTGATAGCAGCCCTGCCCGCGAACTTCGATAAAGACGAGGCCTTCGCTGGGATGTCCGCACGCGAGGCGGTTGAGAAGAACAAGGAGGCTGAGGTTCGCCTGATAGCTCGTACAACGCAAGCGAAGCTGTTCCGTTTCTTCATGATGCCGATCCGCTGGGCAGAAAAAGAGAGCTACATCGCGTCTGTACCAGGTTCGAGCATCACTATCTCCGCACTCAAGCGGCTCGACCATTCGGATATCGGACGTAAACCGTTCGACGAAGCCCAATTGAAATTGATGTTCTCATCGCCGCTGTTCACCGGCTGTGCCAGCGAAAGCCGCAGAGCGAAGCCAGGACCCTACATATTCAAGGACGGTTGGTATTGGGTACCGATCATAGGCTTTTACACCGGCATGCGACTGGCTGAAGTGGTCCAGCTTGGCGCCGATGATGTGAAACGGCAGGAAGGCATCTGGTTCATTGACATTCAGCCTGGCCCGATTCCAAAAACGGGCGAACTGAAGCGGGTCAAGAACAAAGCAGCCATCCGACAGGTTCCGATTGTCGACGACCTGATTGAGCTTGGTTTCTTAGAGATGGTGAAACGTGCGGAGCAAGGCGGGCGACTGTTCCCCGAGATACGATTTGGCCACGATGGGACGCCCTCTAAAAATTTCTCAAAGTTCTGGAGCCGTTATGGCAAGATCATCGGCTTTCACACGCCAGATAACGTTTTCCATTCATTTCGGCATAACATGGTAGATACAACTCGCGACGCAAGACTCGGCCTGGAAGCGAGCAATCGCGTGATCGGGCACACTCTGCCCGGTGCACGAGGCCTTTATGGCAAGGGGATGTCCATCCTACCGCTCAAGGAGGAAATGGACCAGATTAAGCCACCCATTGACCTTGTATCGCTTCTGACTAAAGCTCAGATCAATAAAATCGTAATGCCGAATCCTAATCCACGGCTTAAACCGTCGGATTTTCGCAAGCGGACGTCGCACTGTTGACCACTACGGTCGTCCGAACAAGATGAGCAATGTGGTTTGGGGGCGAGTTGATTAAGACTCCGCCCATGATAAGCCCTTGGCCAATCCGGAAGCGTGCGGTCGCGCCAGTTTTGGCGGTCTGAGATCAGGAGACGATGTGTTTGTAGGTCATCCACGGCTTGCAGCCTGCCTTGGCCTGCTGAAGCGTCACACCGAGAGCTGCAAGGATTTCATCCATATGTGCAATAAATTCAGCACACCAGCGCGTCTCTAAATCGTCGCAGGCCTGGTGCGCTGCACGCCATCCTCTTACTAGAGCGACGTATCGTGCCCCAAGCTCGACAGCGCGTTCGGGGTTTTTCGTAGGCTTGCCAGTCTTGCTGTAAATTTCTTCTTCAAGCTTATCCAGCTTTGACATGATAATTTCCATGCTGGCGTGGCTTGGGCTCACGCGCAGACCGCTTTCTGTAATGCGGAGAGTATGTCCGAGAAAGTCGATGCCTTTTGAAAGGGAACCAACCTGCTTCAAGTTTAGTTCGAATTGCCCGCCAGGGAGTTTTGCGACAGCTCCTTGCAACTTTTCTATTGCCTCGCTCAGGTCCTTTTCAGTCTGCGCAAGGAGGAAGAAATCGTCAGCCAGATTAAACATCGCGACACCGGACGTGGCAGGCCACTTGAGGCGCGCGATGGTCATCATGGCAATGAGTGACGAAGTTGCAAGGCCCTGGGGCAATCCCTGACGGGCCAGGTCATTGAAGTGCTCGTAGGAGAGAGAGTATGTAGCGAGGATGGTCTTCGCTGCATTCGCCTCTGCGACTTTCACCTCGAAATGTCGTCCAATGACGACATGCTCCACCACCTCCTTGGGGAGGGGTAGCTCGTTGACCAGCCATTCCGGATCATGGCTGGGAAAAAAGGAAGTAATGTCAAGCCGCGCCGCGTAGATGGACGGTTTAGCGCTCGACAATGACTTGTTTATCGTTTCCCGAATTGCCCTGATGGTGCAGTACGTCCCTTTGCGGGTGTACTGCCAAGGACGCAGCTTCACATAAGGCGTCAACAAGCGTATTGCCGTTACGCCAGCGGTCCTAAGGATTATCCCCGGATCGACAAGGACGCGGAAGCCACCCTTGCTCTTCGGAACGACTAGCCCGCGCTGCACCTCATTGAGCGGAGCCGTCACATCCATGTCATTTGCGATGAAAAGGCAGGTGGCGGGCTGGACCTGATATCTTGGCGGTAGCTTTGCATTCGCTTCTAGCGCGGCCGTGAACAAGCAAAGGGGATTCGAGATTAGGTTTTGGACTGCTTCCGCCTTCCCGCTTGCATCTCCAGCTTTGACTGCGGAAAGGTACTTGGCCGTTTGAATTGCTGTTTGCGCCTTTGCTACGGAATAAAGGCTATCCGCCACTTCCATCACCTCAGGGTTAAGGCCGATGGATTTGTCGAGAGATATGACGTTTGTGGGCAAGTGAGTAGCATTGAAATATTTCACCGTGCTGAACTTGCTTGCCAGTGCCGTCCCGGCCAAAAAATCATCGTGTGAGAATTGCATCGGAGTGATCCTTGAGACGGAGCCGTGCGTGGGGTGTGAATGAATTCAGTGTCACATATCGATCAGTACGATGCCGTATGTGTCCGCGCATTGTACTCGGCGGTCGAAGTGTGAGTATGCTCCGCTAGCCAATCATCGAGATCGTTGATGGCGTAGAGTACACAGCGGGGACCAGCCTTGATAAACCGGGGGCCCTGACCTAGCAGTCGGTACTTATTGAGGGTAGAAGCTGACAGACCGATGTATGCTGCAGCATCCTTGACGCGGAGCCTGAGGGGCATGGGAGGCTTGGGAATATTCATTACAATGTGCCTTTTCATGCGATGCAACCAATGTTGACCGGACGTGCATCAGTGACGTGCGGGAAAGAATGAGTAAGCAATTTGAAGAACGCAAGCGGGATTGTGTGTCGTGGTACAACGCTTGGACCACTGCGGAACACTGAGGACACTCCCCGACAAACGGTATGAGAGTTGCCACTAGCTTCGACTTTGACGGCGCAAAGCGGCTTGGATTGCTGACACTTCTCACAGCAGTGCCACCGTTGAGAATTTGATTAGCTCTCAAGCGCAGGCCAGGGACACTTTCGGAGACAAAGTGTCCCCGTTCAAGTCATTGCTATTTGGTAGTTTCCCGACATGCCCAAAGGATAATTTGTCTCCCGTTGTCCCGGTCTGCGTTGCCAGGACACGCCAGGGACAAATACGGCTCATGATCCCGCAGCAACGGCAAACGCCCTATCGATTGAAGGTCGCCAACTTGAGGTGACCCAGCTGGCTCCGACTCTTGCAGGTGCGCCGGTTTGATTTTTGGTGACGGCGTTGGGGACGTTTTTCAACATTGTTGCTGGTTCTCGGGGCGGATGAATTCGGCAGCCCTATGCGCATTTTCCTTTCATGCAGCAGTCATTGTGCCATCGTCATAGAGGGCAAGTTGTTTTGGACCCCCGAGCAAGGAGGTTCAAATGATAGACAGGACGGACGTACTGACCACATTTCGACAGGAAATCGCTAATTCCCTTGATGGCTACAAAGCCCCGCCCCCGACACCGCTGGCTATCTCTCCATGGATTGCGATGAGTCTCCTTCAAAAGGGCATCAGGCGCGGGGAGAAAGTATGGGGTACCGCTGCGGCAGCCACGTTATTCTTCGCGGCTCCAGACAAGCTCTGGCGTCGTCTAGCAGGCATCGCTGCCGAGGATATCGGCCTTGCCGACATCTGCGCTACGGGAGCAATGGCCGGCATGATGGCAGGCAAGCGTCTGCGCGGATCAATCGGCGGGGAATGGACTATTGCCGCATGGCTTACCCAGCGCCTGTGCGAGGCCCGTACGAGCCGGGCGACGGACGACCTGCTGATGGCCGCGCAACTGCTCCCCAGTCTCCAGGGCGAGCGTGAGCGGCTTGCCGGTCTCAGCAATCATCACCTGCGCCTTACCCTGCTCGGCACTGAGAGCCTGCATGTCCGCGCTCTGGCGCTGCTCTATCTGGCCGGGACAGCAGGCAAGCCTTTGGACCATCTCTTATCGCGCCGGGGTGACCCAGCATTGGCCTTCGACGTGCTGGATGAGCTGGGGACGCCGCTCACCGTGTTGGAACTGGCGCGTGAGGGGTATCGGGTCAGCCGTGAACCCCTGTGGCTGCTCATGGGGTTGCTGGCGGCAGAACCGGCCGGATTTGTGTGCGAGACCCAGATTGACGACGACATCCCGCCTGAGACAATTACAGGCCCGGTGCCGGGCTGGGCATTGGATGCTTTTACACGTGAGGGCAAGGGTGCCATCAGCCGTTTTCTGCACGGGGACTCACCCTATACCCGGTGTCTACAAGCGTGTGTCGAGCGTTCCCAGCAGCGCACAGTGACCGCCCTCGCCCTCTTCCACGTAGAGGGCGGGCTATTGCGGAATCGGTGCCGCTCAGCCTTGACCGAAGACCTTCGCGCCACCAACGAGCGTGAATGCCTGGGGCTTCTTCCAGAGCTTGCGCAAGATGCTTTGCACCTCTTGCGGGATGACCTGCCGCGCCTTGACACCATCAGGGCCGACATCTTGGAGGGTCAGACCCATGCATGAGATGTCCCTAACCCCGGATAACCTTCACTTATCGAGCCTTACAATGGAGCCCAGCGAAGCTGAAAGAGAACAAATTGATCTTAATTGCACGCACAAATTGAGCCTATCAGCGTTCCCTGCGCAAAACAGACCTCTGGAGACTGCTGACAGCGCGGCCATCGATGATCTTGTGCGGCATTCCATCGCCAGCAACACGCGTATCGCCTACGCCTCCGACCTGAAGCACTTTCGCGAGTGGGGCGGGAAGCTCCCCGCCACACCGCAGGTGATCGCTTCGTATGTGGCCGCCTTTGCCGGAAAGCTGTCGGTAGCAACCATCACCCGCCGCGTTGCCACTCTCAGCAAAGCCCATCAGGCCATGGCGGGGGAGAATCCCTGTCAGTCGGCACTGGTGAAAGCGACACTGCAGGGCCTGCGCCGCAAATTCGGCACGGTGCAGAAGCAAGCGAAGGCCCTTACACGGGAAGACCTATTCGCTATCCTCGACGCCATGGGTGACAGCATGAAGGACACCCGTGACAGAGCGTTGCTACTCCTCGGTTTCGCGGGCGGGTTCAGGCGCTCAGAGCTGGTAGGGCTGGACGTGGCCGACATCGAGCATGTCCGGCAAGGCATGATCATCACGCTCCGGCACAGCAAAACAGATCAGGAAGGCGCAGGGAGAAAAATCGGCATACCGCTTGGCCGCACCCGCCATTGTCCCGTCACTGCCGTCTCTGAGTGGCTGATGCACTCCGGCATCGATGAGGGCGCAATCTTCCGCCCTATCAACCGGCACGGCCAGCTTCAGCCTGAGCGCCTGTCTGGCGATTCTGTCTCGGGGGTCATCCGTGACCACCTCACCGCCGCTGGCATCGGCCCAGAAGGTTACTCAGGCCATAGCCTCCGGGCGGGCTTGGCTACCAGCGCTGCAAATGCCGGGGCTTCCACGCTGAAAATCCGCGCCCAAACCGGCCATACCTCAGACGCCATGCTCAGCCGTTACATCCGCGATGGAGAGCTATTCATCAGTAACGCTGCGGCAGCAGTCTTATGATTTCCACAGCACTCGGACTCCGTGCCTACGGTAATAAGTGCAGCATCACTTGAACCCGGCTATAATGCTTCCTGCTGATTTGGGGCCCGGAGGCATTTCTTGAGTTTACGCGGTCTTCTCGAAACATATCGCGCCGGTTCAACTTCCGAACGGGAGAAGGGAACGTATTTCGAGCGCTTGGTGAAGGTCTGGTTGGACCATGCTCCGACCCAGAAGGCGCAGTTCAGCCGTGTCCTAATGTTTGCAGACTGGGCCAAAGAGAATCGCTTCGACCAGCGAGATACCGGAATTGACCTCGTCGCTCAGCTTGCAGACAGCCCCGAAGACTGGTGCGCTATCCAATGCAAGTTCTACCGCGAAGGCCACCGTATCCAGAAGTCCGACATCGACAGCTTCTTCACGGCATCCGGCAAGCGCCCCTTTACTCGCCGTCTGATCGTGGACACAACTGGGGTGCAGTGGAGCGTGCACGCTGAGGAGGCCCTCCGTGACCAGATCGTTGAGACCATCCGCATTGGCCTCAGCGATCTTGAGGACAGCGGTATCGACTGGCAGGCATTCGCAGCCACTCAGAAGGTCAAGCTGCTCGACAAGAAGAAGCCGCGCCAGCACCAAATTGAGGCTCTGGCAGCAGTCAAGGATGGTTTTGCCGAAGCGGACCGTGGCAAGATCATCATGGCCTGCGGCACGGGCAAGACCTACACAGCCCTGCACATTTCTGAGCAGATGGTGGGTAAAGGGGGGCGTGTCCTGTTTCTTGTGCCGTCTCTGTCTCTCATGTCGCAGTCTATCCGGGAATGGTCGATTGATGCGAACATCCCCCTGCGATCTTTCGCCGTGTGCTCTGACGTTCAGGTTGGCGTCCGCAAGGCAGCCGATGGTGACGTTGCGGACATCGATGTTCACGACCTCGAAATTCCAGCGACAACGCACGGCGCAACGATTGCCGCGAAGGCCACCCCGGAGGCCCCGGACAGCCTAACGGTGGTGTTCTCAACCTACCAGTCGATCCAAGCCGTATCGGCTGCCCAGCTCACCTATGGCCTGCCAGATTTCGACTTGATCATTTGCGACGAGGCGCACCGCACCACGGGCGTTAAGCTTGCAGATGAAGAGGAGAGCAATTTCATCCGGGTGCATGATGCTGCCTACATCCGCGGCACGAAGCGCCTTTACATGACCGCAACTCCGCGCATCTTTGGCGATGCGGTTAAGAAGACGGCGGACGAGGCCGATGCCGTCCTGTGCTCGATGGATGATGCGGGCTTGTTCGGCGAAACGCTCTTCACGCGCAATTTCTCTTGGGCGGTGCATAATGGTCTGCTGACCGATTACAAGGTGATTGTACTCGCGGTAGATGAGGAAGCTGTCAGCTCGGGCGTCCAACGGCTTTTGTCTGATGAGAACAATGAACTGCGCCTGGACGACGCCACCAAAATAATCGGCTGTTATAAGGCGCTTACGAAAGTTGACCTGAAAACCGACGTTAGCGACGATACCGGCCCGATGCGCCGTGCATTGGCTTTCACCCGCGATATTGCCCGCTCAAAACTTGTCGAAAAGGAATTTGCCCGCGTCGCCGATGAGTGGCGTGACACGTTGGACGAAGCGGTTGATGCTTCCATTCCGGACCTTCAATGCGAAGTGAAGCATGTTGACGGAAAGTTTAGCGCCCACGCACGCAACGAACGTTTGGCTTGGCTGAAACAGGAAACGGGCGACGCGAGAAAATGCCGCATCCTCACGAATGCACGCTGCCTGTCTGAAGGCGTCGATGTCCCTGCGCTTGACGCCATCTTGTTTCTACATCCGCGCAAATCGCAAATCGACGTCGTGCAATCGGTGGGCCGCGTTATGCGCCGCGCCGAAGGCAAGAAGATGGGGTACGTGATCCTGCCGATTGGAGTTCCGGCGGGCGTCGAGCCGGAAAAAGCGCTGGATGACAACGAACGTTATCGCGTAGTTTGGCAAATTCTGAATGCGTTGCGTGCCCATGACGACAGACTGGACGCGACAATCAACAAGATCGATTTGGGCGTTAATCCCGGCGATCGTATCGAGATCGTCGCTGTAACCAATGAACTGCCAAACCGTGTCGCTACGAACAAGACCGGCATCGACGTTGGCTCCGGTGGCGGCGCTGGCGACACAGAACCGGGAGATAGCATTTCATCGTCCCCGGTCAGTTCGGAAACCCAGCTTGGTTTCCAATTCGATGAATTTTCCAAAGCGATCATGGCGCGCATCGTCAAGAAATGCGGTACACGCGCCTATTGGGAGACGTGGGCGGCGGACATCGCCCGCATCGCCGAGGTGCATGTCACGCGCATCCGCGCTGCCGTGCAAGCTCCCGGCACAGAAGAGCGCAAGGCGTTCGAAGCGTTCATAGCTGAAATCCGCGACGACCTGAACGACAGCATCACCGAGGACGAGGGCATCGAGATGCTGGCCCAGCACCTCATCACCCGGCCCGTGTTCGATGCCCTGTTCGAGGGCTACAGCTTTGCCGCCAACAACCCCGTCTCCAAGGCCCTGCAAGGTGTGCTGGACGTGCTGGACAGGCAGCACCTTGAGAAGGAGGCCGAGGCCCTCAACAAGTTCTACGCCAGCGTCAGGATGCGGGCGCAGGGCATCGAGGATGCCACGGCCAAGCAGAAGATCGTGGTCGAGCTATACGACAAGTTCTTCAAGGCGGCCTTCCCCAAGCTCACGACGCGGCTAGGCATCGTCTACACCCCGGTCGAGGTGGTGGACTTCATCATCAAGTCCGTGGACGAGGTGCTGCAATCCGAGTTCGGCCAGACCTTGGGCAGCGAGGGCGTCCACATCATCGACCCCTTCGTCGGGACCGGCACCTTCATCACACGGCTGCTGCAATCCGGGCTGATCAAGCCGGAGCAGATGGCGCACAAGTATCGCCACGAAATCCACGCCAACGAGATCGTGCTGCTGGCCTATTACATAGCCGCCATCAACATCGAGGCGGTGTATCATGAGAAGATGGGCGGGGACTACGAACCCTTCCCCGGTATCTGCCTCACCGACACCTTCCAGCTCTACGAGCAGGACCGCGACCTTGTCAGCGACATGATGGCGGTGAACTCCAACCGCCGCACCCGCCAGAAAGAACTCGACATCCGTGTCATCATTGGTAACCCGCCCTATTCGGTCGGGCAAGGCGACGCCAACGCAAATGCGGCTAACATTGCCTATCCCCGGCTGGATGGCCGCATCCGAGACACTTATGCCGCTCGCACCGAAGCGACTTTAAAAAATGCGCTTTACGACAGCTATATCCGCGCTATTCGCTGGGCCAGTGACCGCATTGGCAATCGAGGTGTTATCGGATTTGTAAGCAATGCAGGTTGGGTCGATGGTAACGCCGCCGACGGTCTACGCAAATGTCTTGCAGAAGAATTCTCCAGCCTGCATGTGTTCCATTTGCGGGGCAATACGCGTACTTCTGGCGAGCGGGCGCGGAAAGAAGGTGGCCAAACCTTCGGATCAGGGAGCCGCACTCCAGTTGCCATCGTCATTATGGTCAAAAATCCGGATACGGCGCAAAAGGGAGCTATCCGCTTCCATGATATCGGCGATTATCTGACCCGCGAACGGAAGCTGGCCATCACGGCGGACTTCGGCAGCATCAGCGGTATAGCGGCGGCGGGCGGCTGGCGGGCCATTTCGCCCGATGAACATGGCGACTGGCTGAAACAACGCGATCCCAGATTCGAAAAGTTCGTGGCCCTAGGGGATAAGAGCGGTAAGGAGAAGGTTGTTCTGTTTGGGAACTATTCCCACGGCGTCAAAACGCAGCGCGATACTTGGGCTTACAATTCCAGCTGTGCGGCTCTTGGTGATAACATGAGACGGATGATCGAATTTTATAACTCAGAATTGGACCGGTTAAACGATTCATATCCGAATGCAGATCGTAGTATGCGTGAAGAATTGGTCGATGATTTCATAAATGTTGATGCAAGCAAAATCAGTTGGACACGCGCATTGAAGGCCGATTTGGTAAAGAATAAGCGTTTTTCATATGATGAATTTTGCTTGTCTAAGAGTATGTATAGGCCATTTAATATGCAATTATTGTACTATAATCGTACATTTAATGAAGTAGTTGGTCAAATGCCTCGTTTATTCCCTGTAGGCGATACGGATACAAAAAATTTGACCATTATGATCAAGCAAAGACCGCCGGAAGGCAGTCAGATTGCACTCATGTTGAATGTAATACCCGAATTGCAAACCGATGGAGGAACCCAATGCTTCCCCCTCTACGTCTTCGAAGGGCCCGAAGCAGGGCCCTTCGATGCTGCGCCGCAACTCTTCGCCAGCACCGCACCGGCACAGCGCACCCGCCGCGATGCCATTACGGATGAGGGCCTGAAGCACTTCACGGATGCCTACCCCGGCGAGGCCATCACCAAGGATGACGTGTTCTACTACGTCTATGGCCTGCTGCACTCCGAGGAGTATCGCGAGCGCTATGCCGACAACCTGACCAAGCAGTTGCCGCGCATCCCCCTGATGAAGCGCGTCGAGGACTTCCGCGCCTTCGTGGCGGCTGGCCGCAGGCTGGGCGACCTGCACGTCAATTTCGAGAGCGTGGAGCCGTTCCCGGTGACGATCAGGGAGGGTGACTTGCGCCTCGCCAACATCCCGGACCCCGTCGCCTACTACCGGGTCGAGAAGATGAAGTTCGGCGGCAAGCGTCCGAACCTCGACAAGACCACCGTTATCTACAACCCGAAAATCACCATCACCGGCATCCCGCTACAAGCCTATGACTATGTGGTCAACGGCAAGCCAGCGCTGGAATGGGTGATGGAACGCCAGTGCGTGAAAACCGACCCCGCCAGCGGCATAGTTAACGATGCCAACCGATACGCCATCGAGACCGTGGGCGACCCGGCATACCCCTTCAAGTTATTCTGCAGCATTATCACAGTGAGCCTTGAGACGATGAAGATCGTCCGCGCCCTACCGGGGTTGGACATTCGGGAGCCTACCGGACCTACAGCCTCAACGAGGTGATGCCGGCTCCAGCACCTCCATGACGCGCTGTTCCTTGGTCTGCACGCCATTTCGACTAGTCCGCACGATTTTGATTCGGGCGCGACCGGGTTTGTGCAGGAGCTGCCCAACGAACGCTGGATCGATGGTATACTTGCGCGCAAGGTCTTCGGCGACATCCCCGCGCAGTGTAACGCCATCTTCCCCGGCCACCTTGAACTCAAACTCCAATTTCTCGGGCAGAAGCCCTTGCAGCACGCCATCCAGCACTTCTACGTCCTCGGTAACTTCGACTTCATTGAGGCGCTTGGATAGGCGGTCGACGTCCGCGATGCTCAAGTCTGTGCGGTGACGGTCCCCAGAGATGCGCGTACTGGCGCCAGCCTCAAACAGCACTTTGGTGAACTTTTGAATGGCCTGCACGACCCGAGGTTCAGCATCTGCTACGATGCTTTGAAACTCGTCATCAGTGGCCCCATTCAGACGATCCAGCAATTCGGTTGTGCTCTCGACTGCCTCTTTCAACTTCGTGGGCAGAAGCTCAGCCTGCTCAGGCAACTCTTCGAGGATAAACCCCATCGACCCGCGCACGAGGTCGCGAATGAATAAATTGGTGCTCCTTGCACCCGGTAGCTTGCCACGCTTGGGCAGTGCAGTTGCATCACCGGCTGCCTGACGCTCACGTTCAGCCAAGCGAGCGGATACGAGCTTCTGAAACGAGGTGAGAGCGTCTGTCGTAAAGTCAACTCGAATGTCGGTCGACCCGACAACGGGGTTGCCATTGAAAACAAGGGCAACAGAAGCATAGCTTGAGCTCTTTGCGCCGAGTTCCTCAATCTGTCGATTTATCTCGGCCAGCCGACTTTGCCACATGAGGCGCACCGTGCCCCACGGATCGCTGTCTGGTTGAGCAAGCTGATGCTCGACGTACTGCTTGTCCGCCTCTAGTGCTTCAATTGTCAGCAGGGTTGCCATCAGGGGCCTCCTGCAATTGCTGCCAAGGCAGCTTGGTCATCTGCAGTATTTAGAGGAAGGGCAACAAAATCCTTCCAGTCGTGGTTCGTGCGCTTATGCGAGAAAAGGCTGTACCAATAGAGCGACTGCCGAAGGAAACCGCCGAGATTACCTACGTCCAACATCAAAGCGTAGCAGTCCACTGAGAACCTAGTCTTATTCTTGGCGTTGTTGATGATCTCGTTCTGCCAGAAGACGCTGCCCGTTGATTGCCAGAGTGCGGGTGAGCTAACATATTTTGCGGGAGGCGTAAGAATGCTGAAGACGTCAATGTCATTTGGCTGCCGTCTCTCAGTCGCCTCGATATCCTCGACGAAGCTCCCGTTCACAAATTGGACACCGTTGACAAAGTCGTCGGAGGCGATCAGCGCACGATAGCCGATAAGGTTGCGAAGCAGCAACCTCCGGTGGTCCGATGTACCTAATGCTAAGCATAGTTCAGTCATCGTGCAGAAATAGGGCGAACGGTCGGGGTTCGTGTCATCACCGCCGTTGACTGGCGGCAGTAAACCACGCATGTCGAAGGGAGGCAGGGGCAAAATTCGTTCTCCACAATAGACCTACTGATTAAACTTAACCACAAATTCCTTCGTATTGGTATATTACTTTTCGCCCAATTCTATAATTTCGATCTACCTTGCCAAGGCCGCCACAGCCCCGCCAGTCGCCGGAAGCAGTCAGCATCCAACCCATCAGCCGCCGTCGACTACGGCGCTCCTGAGCGATTTCACCCCTGTCAGGCCGCTATTTGAGGGGCTGGCTCGCGTCGACGGCCCCGAGTTCACCTGTGGCGCAGCTTCACGGAAACTGATGAATCTGAACCCCGCTCAGGCCCCGCCATCGTGACGGCGACGTCTGGCGCAAAAAAATTGGTGGGGAATTTGACGGCATTCATCCACCCGTCGGAGGGAGCCTGTGTTTCGCCGCCAGAGCGTCGAGTTGCACCGCGACCAATTCCAGCTCATTGTCCGGCAGCATCCGTGCAGCTGAGTTTAAGCGTGCGATGAGCTGGGCGCGCTTGCCTTTTTCGGTCACCTCGCCAAAGCCCAATAGGTAATTGGGCGTGGTCTCCAGCGTCCTGGCAATTTTGGCTAGCGTCGCAAGGTCTGGCTCCCTCTCGTCATTGCAGTAGTTGTTAAACCGGCGCTCCGCTAGGCCAGCACGTCGCGCCGCCACGGCGTTTGAGATGCCGAGGCTTTGAGCCTGCTGCTTTAGGCGCTCTCCGAAGATTTTCATCGGAACAAAATGAGCTGACAAAACACTTCATGCTATGTCCATTTCGTGCTTAGCTATCGGATCATTTTGATCCTAACGGAGTGATACGATGTTTCTTTCCCTATTCTGCCTTCCAATTTCTCAGCGGTTGCGCACACTAAAATCCCACTCGACACGAAGCCGTCCGAACGAAATCGCACCAGGCTGTCGGAAAAAGAGCCGTTTTCGACTTGCCGCGGGTTTTGCCCTTTTGCTGATCGGTCTAATCCCAATTCTTGGCCGCACCGCTATCGCTCAGACCGGAGTAAGTCTGCAGGGCACCTGCCTGCAGCTTGCGCCGATGGCAGCGGAGTTTGCAAAGTTGCGCGAAGCGGGAAAATCAGAGGTCGAACTTGGGGTGTTGCTTCGCCGCGCCGGAGGCCCTCTCATTCTGCACGACATCATGACTTGGATGGTGAAGGAGCTTTACAGCACCTTGCGCTATGTCCCGCCGAACGAGGTTGCCTCTCGTGTTGAGACAATGTGCCGGTCCAAGTTCAAATGAAGCAGATGGGCGCCGCCCTAAGAGGGACCAAAGCCCACCGGTTATACCCCCGACGAGGGCGCAATTTGCCAAACTGCTGGCCACTGGCCAGTAAACTGGTACAAAACATCCCACTGCTCAAGGAGAAGCGGACGCTAAATTCCTGAAAAAGCAAGGCCTGCGAAATATGGGGTGCCCTCCTTTCGGGCGCGCCATTATTTCGCTCACGCGAAGCTCACTTCGTTCGCCCGCCCCGCGGGGGCGGATTGTCGGCCCGGCGGCCTCTTCGGCCGCTCGCGCGTCGATTTCCCGTTTCGGACTTTCTCCTTCCAGGCGCGCCATTTTCGAAGAAAATGGTCGCCCAAATTTTAAAAGAGAGTTCGAACTTTGTTCGAACAGGCGCGCCATTATTTCGCTCACGCGAAGCTCACTTCGTTCGCCCGCCCCGCGGGGGCGGGCTGACCGCTCGGCGGCCTCTTCGGCCGCTCGCGCGTCGATTTCCCGTTTCGGACTTTCTCCTCCGAGGCGTGCCATTTGTTTGTCCGAGTAGACGGTTTTGCCTTGCGAAAATGCGCTTCGAGGATGCTCAAGGGGAATGTACTCACGCCCAGGGGCCAGTCGCCACAACTTCAAGAATCGTTGACCCAGAATTCGCGCTTATCCTGGAAGCGAGAAACGTTCGAATAAAAGGGCGTGCGCAAACCGGCAAAGATGCACCGGCTACTCCGGTGGCTATAAATAGCGAAGCGCGAAACCACACACGGCGCACTACTTCTAGCAAGTGGCGTTCTATCCTGTCTGTAACACACACCCGGCCTCTCGTATAAAACCAGCTGGGTGCTGAGCGCTACGCGAAGGCGCAGTCAGCCTGTTGTGCAAGTCCTTGCAGAATGGCATCCGGGTTTCATTCACACTTCCCAGCAAAATTCGCCCCTCTTTCTATGTGTCTTTAGTCAATTGTGTCCGGGTGTGGCCAAGTGCGCATTTTTCATTCTGTACCATGTTATTGAGCAAGAGCAGGACAATCGCGCTCGGTGCGTTGAATTCGTCCCGCGTTATGCTCTCGATTGCGTCAATCTGCGACCGGTAGATTTGGTCCAAAATCAGCCGGCGTTGTTCGTCGTTCCTGGCCGATTTGAATGCATCCACGCGACCGGCGAGAAACCGGAGCAAATGCTTGTCCGCGGCAGTTTCGTCGCCAATCAGCGCCCGTCCGCTCCACAGAAGCAGCGATCCAAGCGCGCCACCATAGAACAGCGCCAGCCAGATGATATCGCTGTACCTTTGATAGAAATTCATTTGCTCGCGTCTGAAATAGTCGATCGCACCCTTGTGCACCGGAAATAACGATGCCGTCACGTAATCGCTGTCTACGGTGGCGAGAGTATTTACGGATGGTGCTTTTTTCGCGACTCGCACCCTGTACTTGTACAGATCGGCAAGTACGGACGCGACAACACCACGATCGGTATCCGGCCGGGCTACGATCCGAATGTCGACGTAGGGGACCTTCACGCTTTCCGGCGGCGCAGGCGGGTTGTGGGAAAAGGCCGCCTTGGCTACCTCTTTTCCGCCAAAGGCAGGGTTCTCTGCATGGAGAGCGTCTATGTCGTAATTGGCCAGGAATTTGAACGAAACCCCCGGATTACGGCGCGTGACCTTCAATATCTGCCGCATCAACTTGCTGTTGAGCGTGTCAACTACCATGAGCGCTTCAATTGTCTTCGTTTGGATAGCCCTAACTGCAGCAGTCGCGTCGGGAATCTGCATGAATCGCGGCGAAGTCTCATCGATGGCCCGAAACACCGTTTGCGCGAGATCTGCATTCCGGGTGTCCGATGCGAGGACACCTACCTTCTTGCCTGCAAGATCGGCCACATCATCGTGGGTCGTGGCCGTTGAGGCAATCGTCATGACGACCAGTTCGCGCATAATGGCCACAGATTCAGCGTTGTCGGGAAAGCTGCGATCCGTGCGCACAATCGCCAGTGCCGACTTTTTCGCGGCAAGCTCTTTCGCGATATCTTCGTAACTTGTCATCGGAACGACTTTAATGTTCGTCTTGTCGTCGTCGCCCGATTCCAGTGCCGCAACCTGGGAGAAAACACTTTCCTCAGGCGAGCCAGCAAGTACAGCGATGCGAACGACCTCGGGGAGGATGGCCCAACGGACGATCGCATTCATGGACCAATAGGTCAGCCAGCCGCCGCCGAGCACTACCGCCAGGACGATTGCCTTGCGCATGTATGACCAAGTCGCCAGGTAATATCTGATCCGGCCTTTCAGCGTTGCTTTGGAGGCTACGCCGATGAAACGATGCATTCTTGATTCGCTGGTCATGCGTATCCTGCCGGATCTGCAAATTGCTGGCACTGACAATTCTGGCGAGCAACGTCTGTACGACCGCATGGTTGCATGGCTGATCCAACCTTGCCCCGCCCTTGGTCCACACTTGGTCTTGGACCTTCGACGCGCGCGCACTTCACAACGAAAGACAAGGGCAAGGGTACAGGGCTTGGCCTGACGTCGGCCTTTGAATTCGCCGAGAGTCTGGGGGGCAAGGTGCTGATCGACAGCACGCCCGCGCAGGGAACTGCGGTTACACTGGCTTTGCCACGCGTCGATCCTTTCAGGCCGTCGCGAACGAAAGCAGTGGAAGAAACAAACACCCCGAAAGGCGAGAGAATATCGGCTGTTACTCTACTCCAAGACAAAAGGGTCGGGCTGACGTACTTTCCAGTTTGAACGTTGACACAAATGTTGTCGCCGCGGCGCTTGCTGAAAGCCATGTCCCGGTACCCACGTCCGGACAGAATTCACGGGATTTGCTTATCTCGAACATTCCCGTTGCTGTCATCAACACGCGGTTAATTGGCGCGTTCGGGGGCCAGATCGCACTGGCTCCAACCAACCGCAAGCCTCCCAATTCTTCCGCTGCCGCCATTACCCGCCACGCTGATCTCCCTTTGCTTGCGGTGTCGACACTGCGTCATCGCTAACCGAAGCGCAGGCGCGCTGCTTCCAATAGCAATTGGGACCGTAGAGGAAACCCCGGGCGTTTACCCGGGGTCTCTGCATCGAGCTCAAAAAATGAGATAGAGAAGGATGATGACACTAAGTGGAACACCAAGTAGCCACATTATCAATCCAGCCATGTTCGATCTCCCGTTATTTAGCGGCGCCAGACCAGAAGAGGAATCAGCGTTTCCTCATCGCGGTGGCCACCACCCATGATGGCGGCCCACCAGCCACCTGCAGCTGCAAGCAACAGGGAGACAGCAGTCACAAACGCGAGGATGATCCCCACCTTCCGTGAATTCTCCGCAATCTCCGCGGCCTTCGCGACAACTTCGTTGCGCGCCTTGAGGAACGTGTCCACACGGGTCGCCGCATCACTCTGGCTAACGCCCGTTTCCCGCGACACTACCTGTGCGATATACGCCTTGTTCTCCTGAGAGATTTCGCCTTTGACAACGCCCGTGGCAAGCAAGCGCAGAATCTCGTTTCGCTGTTGATCGCTAACTATCCGCGCAGCTGTAGCCGGAGATCCGTTGGCAGCCTGTCCATTTGCCACGGCCGCCGGCCGGAACAGCACATCGAGCGACTGATCCAGTGTGTTCTGAACAAGGGTGCGTGGGTCAATATTGCGCACTCTGCCGCCCACGCCAGTTCCCGAGACGATGGACGCGATGCCGGAGCCGACTGCGTTTGCACCAGAACTGACAGCGCTGGATACACCACCAACCGTGAGCCAGGCGCCGATCACTGTCGCCAACGCCCATACGACGAGGCCATGAGCGCCGTCACGCACCTCGACTTCATGCTGGCTGGCATCGTGCATTCGTTGACGCAGGCGGCCGGCAATGTACGCTCCCGCCATCACACTGCTCACCTGCACCCAGATCAGCCAGAGTCCTATAGCAACGACATACATCGTCAGGCTCGCGCCCGTGCCGCTGAAAGCGCTCGAAAGCGTAAGGCCAAGCGCAGCGCCAAATGACAGGAGAACAAATGAAATAGCCGCCGCGATTATCGCGCCGGCGAGTATGGCGGACCAATCCACATAGGACTGGTTCGTGTTTTGCGGGCGCGACGTGGTTTCAACCGCTACAACTTGGTCGGTCATGCGTTTTCCTTCCAATACAGGTATGAGATTGTTCACGATCTATCGCAGACCCAGCAGGGAAAGGATAAACAGGACCACGACCACGAGACCCACAAGATAAATGATTCCGTTCATTGTCAGCTCCTTCCTTTTTCAAGGTTGGTAGATAAACGGAGCGCAACGCATCGGGTTCCCGATCACTGCGATGTTTGGTCCACTCTTGCGGATGATAAATAGCGGCGCTGCCGTCCGCGAGCGTGTGCAGCATCCGCGAGTGAGTGCTGGCTTCGCTAATTGATCCGCGAATGGGCCTCGCTATCGCTGGAATGTTTAGCGAATGCGTGCATGACGATGGGTGTAATGATCGGGGCATAGTGATCGACAGGGCAGCATTGTCGAAATGTCGATTTACACGCGGATTCGATGCTATGATCAGCTTCGAGCCAAAGCCTGTGCGTTCTGGCTCACGGAACTTTACTTGCTTCGACACCAACGAGTTCTCGTCCACCGAGTTGAGTGGCTGCCACTCACGATGTTCGTATGCCGCAGCAGGAAACAATGTGAAAGACCGTTCGTGTTATTCGTGTCCGCCTCGCAATGCGTGTATCCTTCAGGGCCAATGCACCACTCGGAAGGAAGAGTGAGGCGCGAAGTTTCAAAAGGCCAAGACAAATTCGCCGCTGCAGCCCGATGTGCTCGCCTCTCCAGCCACGTGCATATCCCTTGTCAGGATGTCAGTATATTAATCGGCAGGATGTGGTTGGAGCCTGCAACCTTGTCATTTCAGCTTGTCCAGACGCTCTTCAATATCCGCCGGCAACGGCTCGTCGATAACTTCTCGGTATTTTCGGCGGAATGCCTGCCGGACAAAGCCGAGATTTTCGGCAGCAGCCATGCGTTTCAATACAGCATCGATGCGTTGCTGGCGCATTTCCTGAGTAATTATCAGGACATGACCTTCGATAAACGCCCGCAAGGCAGTTGCAAGCGCCTCCAACCGCAGGGATCGGTCAAGAATTGCGAAGCCGGTTACCAAACCGGATACGAGAAAATATTCGGCATGCTCAGTGAAAAATCCAACACGCAAGCCCGGGTAAGCATGGGTTAACTGGCGGGCCCTCTGGATGCCCGCGCCGCTATCCAGAGGCGGGCCGAAGATGACGACAGTGTTCTCGCTGGGCGTTTCACTCTGGTTCAATTTCTGCAAGAACTCGAGATCATCGCCGGCTGTCCGTACGATTAGCCCGGCATCGCCCAGTTCTTGCGCTACGACCGTGCGAATATAGGGCTCGGAAGATACCAGCCATATCGTTGCGTCGCTGGCTGACAGTGCAGTCGCTCCCGTGACAGAAGTTTGATCATGATCGGGCATCCGAGTTCAGCCTTTCGTATCAGGCCATGAGGCACAGGATGCAATCCCCGTCCTTGCCTGAACTTCCAGTCCGCTTCCAGGCACGCTCATGCCCGCAGCGGTCTTACTCTCCTTGCTGGTGATAGAAAGGCCCCGATCATCATGGGACCGGTCTCCGAGGTGACCAGCTTCCAGCTCACAGCGCAAGCGATGGTTGCTGCGCGCAGACGCCACATCGTTCATATATAAGACTCTGACCACCGGGTTCGTTAGGACCATGTATCGCTCTTAAACTTTTCTATCAAACGAACGCCACAACATATCGGCGGTTCCCGTATCTCTTGGGGTCTATTTTCCACGACAGTGATTCTGACGGCAAAAAGCCACGCGTCCACTTGATACAGGATAATGAGAGGCTTTTGCAGCCGCCGGAAACAACAGGACTGTTATGTCTGTCCAACAACGCGCCAAATGCGCACTTTGACGGCAGCAGCCCGCTGGCGCGCACTTTCAACAACGCGTGTAGCGCCCAAGAAATCCGGGCGTTTAAGAAAGCCATACTGTTCCATACGATGGGACAACAACCCGCAAAGGCAAATCGATCACGGGTATCTGCAAATTCACGTGCTCTTGTCGCCGGGCTGTTGCAGTGCGATCACAACCTGCCCATGAGAGCCAGAATGATCACGATCAACAGGATAAGCCCGATGCCTCCCGACGGAGCGGCGCCCCAGGAGCGGCTGTAACCCCAGTTTGGCAAGGCGCCGATGAGCAGCAGAATCAGAATGACTATCAGAACGGTGCTCAACATCTTATTTCTCCAAAGTTCGGTTCTCCGCGTGGCGGAAGCCATGCAGTTGAACAGTTGTGCAACAGGATTGGTTCCATGCCGGGTATGCAAGAGCATTCACGATTTCATAGGGGACCAATCTCCGCGAGGAGCCTTCGGCAGGGTGGAGGAATGAAGCTGCGCTCCCTTTGACATGGCCAAGTGTCGCGCCTGCCAGGTGGACTCCGCGGTGATGTGTGCCCGGCGCCCCACGGCATCCCGGGCTGCCACAAAAGTACCGACATACCAAATGGAGCGGGGCCTGACTTATGCTTCCGTCAAGCACGCGTAGCCGGAAGGCCCATCACCAGAGCTAGGGTTCGAAACATCAGGCCGTGAATTGGCAGCCGGTCACCTATTGTAGGTTCCTTCGGATACGATGATGGTGCGCGTTAAAGAAGCGCCATTTCCAAGAATGCCATGCTCGGGAAAACGAACGGGATGATATGGCATCGTTCATCGGCCATGAAGCGCCCGGCCAGCATGCCGGTGAACCAGCGAAAGCGCCGGAAGAGGGAGGCGACGTTTCCGTCCACGATCCCCCGGTCGGCGCTTGGCGCATAACGAGGACGCGGCGTGTATGCCTGGAGCCACGGCAGATTACGGCGTATCCCGAAGGCGATCGTGCATAAGCGGTTGTTTTGTCACGTACTTAAAGTCCTTCACCCGCGGCGGCGCTGGCCGGCAACGGAGCGTTACCGTATGGGGCAAAAATAAATTCCGAAAGTCGGGAACTTTCTGATTTCAGCGGCATTGCAACCGCGACGGCTGCATACAAAAGTCCACATAGGTAGACTTGTGGGACGACCTATTCACGGGGGTCATTCAACGTGTCGAAGAAAGACATTGGCAAGCATCGGAGTTCCGGCGACCAAGGCGCCGGCCCAACTTCCAGCGTTGGTTCAGATGCTCGCGCCGACATTGGCCAGGCAATTGGGAGCAAGCTGCGGAAGCTCTATTCGGATGCGGCGGAAGCGCCAATTCCGGACCGATTCACCGACCTTCTGAATCAATTGGATTCCGGCAAGAAGAAAGGCCAGTCCAATGAATGATGGCAAAACGTCGCCATCGAGCGGTTCCTTCAAGGATGATATGCTGGCCCTTGTGCCCGACCTGCGGGGCTTCGCATATTCCTTGAGTGGAAATTTTCACCGGGCAGATGATCTGGTGCAGGAAACTCTTGTCAAAGCCTGGTCCCATCAGGACTCGTTCAGCATGGGGACAAATATGCGGGCGTGGCTATTCACGATCCTCAGGAATGAGTTCTACAGCCTAATGCGCAAGCGGCGCCGGGAAGTCGAAGACGCGGACGGCGTGTTCGCATCACAACTTACAGCGCCCGCCGCTCAGGAAAGCAGTATAGAAATGGAGGAGATGCGTGTTGCGTTGGCTCAATTGCCGGACGATCAGCGCGAAGCACTTATACTCGTCGGCGCCTCCGGACTTTCCTACGAAGAGGCGGCGGAAATCTGCGGTACTGCTGTTGGCACCATAAAGAGCCGGGTCAGCCGAGCCCGAAACAAGCTGGTTACCCTTCTCGGGGTCGACGCAGACGTTTGAGTGCCCGATATTTCAATTATTGATCATGCCTGCCTGAGAAAATGCGCATAGTGTTATACTATTTTCCATACACAGCGTATAATCACACCGGAACGCGATCTGCGATATCGGTTGGATTGTCTAATCGCGCACTCGATTGAAAGGCAGGAGTTGCTGACAACATGGCAGGAAAAGCATTTTCAGATGTCATTAGATCGGTTCGGCAATACCCTTGCCACCTCTGCCCAATCAAAAGCAAGCCTGTATTTCGGAAGTTTACCAACGAAGAGCTTGAATTTGTGGCCCAGCTCAAATCCGGCGAACTGGTTGCGGAGAAGGGATCCACAATTCTGACGGAGGGCGCCAACAGCGCCCATGTCTATACTATACTTGCAGGTTGGGGATTTCGTTACAAGACTCTGGAGGACGGTAGAAGGCAGATCCTCAACTTCGTCTTACCCGGCGAGTTTATTGGCCTGCAGGCCGCCGTCATGAACAAGATGGACCATTCTGTTGAAGCTTTGTCCGACATGTTGCTTTGCGTCTTCCAGCGTGAGCGAATTTGGGAGTTGTTCAAATACTCGCCTTCGCTGAGCTTCGACGTTACGTGGCTTGCAGCACGGGAAGAACGCCTTGTAGATGAACATCTATTGAATGTCGGACGCCGTTCCGCGGCAGAGAGGATGGCGTTTCTCTTTTTGCATCTCTATGATCGCGCGGAGGCGGTGGGTCTTACTACAAAAAGAGGTATGCAGATCCCGTTTACCCAGCAGCACATTGCCGATGCGTTGGGGTTGTCCCTTGTTCATACAAACAAGACGCTCCGCAAACTGCAGCGCGCCAATCTATTGGCTTGGGATAACAAGCTGGTGACAATCCGCCAACGCGAAGCGCTCGAAGTGTTAGCCAAATCAGGTGGACCGACCAACCAGGTCAGGCCGTTGATTT
>JBFWRC010000007.1:0-152381 GCA_050249115.1 Beijerinckiaceae bacterium | reverse complement strand
GCACTCATCCGTCGAACGCATGATCGGCCCCGACGCCACGGTAACGCTCGATTTCGCGCTGGCCCGCCTCACCGGCGTCATCGACAAGCTGATCGTCTATCCTGAGAACATGCAGAAAAATCTCGACCGGCTCGGCGGGCTCATTCACTCGCAGCGCGTGCTGCTGGCGCTGACCCAGAAGGGCGCATCGCGCGAAGACGCGTACAAATACGTCCAGCGCAACGCCATGCCGGTGTGGCGTGGCGAAGGCGATTTTCTCAACCTGCTGAAAAACGACAAGGACGTGTCGGCAAAATTGTCTGATGCCGAACTCGAAGACCTCTTCGACCTCGGCTACCACCTGAAGCATGTCGACACAATTTTCCGGCGCGTGTTCGGGGAAAGCTGACCGCATGGCCGAAGAGAAATATCTGGTAACAGCAGAAGAAATTGCAGCGATGCAAGGGCTGCACAAGACGCATTTTCTCAATCCGAACGCGGTCCGCATCAACAAATCGCTCGGCGACCTGACCGGATTGACGGGCATCGGTTTCCACGTGATCGAAGTGGAGCCCGGCCACGAGACGACGGAATATCACCTGCACTATCACGAGGACGAAGCCGTGTTCGTCCTCGCCGGCACCGCGACTGCGGAAATCGGCGACACGCAGGTGCAGATCAAACCCGGGGACTTTGTCGGCTATCGCAAGGGCGGACAGGCGCACACGATCCGCAATACCGGAACCGAAACGCTGCGGATGATTGTCGTCGGCGAACGCCTGCCCCATGACGTCGGCGACTACCCCCGGCGCGCCAAGCGCATTTACCGCCAGGCAGGGCTGCAGGCGAACGTGGTCGATTTTGACGCTATCCAGAAGCCAGTTGTCGGCGCGAAAAAGTAGCGGCGCGCCACGTGAAAAGGCATATCGGCTTTGCCGCGATGCCCTTACCCGCAATCCTTCAAGAACCTCGTCTCGATCCAGCCGCGTTCACCGCTTCCCCAGACACTTTCTTGTTTCGCCGAATGGGCGATACGCGACCAGCCCTTTGGACGCTTTTCAGCGTCATTTTCCAGCAGGGAAACCATCTCGCCATGTTTTATCAGCCGAACTGTCTTTGACTTCGGCGCCGGAGCCTGGCGCATGGCCGCCCCGGAGACAGGCGCGCCCGCAACCTCGCACCACGCTGTCGCGTGGGCAGCGCTGGAAAAGCATAAGAAAACAGCCAAAGCCAAGATCCTCACGATATAATCAGCGCGCAAGCGTACCTCCGTTATCCGCCGTTTCCATCGAATTATTGTCCACCATTCGCCGGCCGTTGGCCAGAGATGCGCCACAAGCCGAAATACGAGCCGATCGCATCGCCGCCCGCTTGATCCGCCCTGCCAAACCCTGCAAAAGTCGACGCCACGCAAAACGGAACGCCCGGTAGGCCCGCCAAGAGGACAGCCAAGAGGACACCCATGAAATTCGGAATGCAATTTTTCCCAACCCTTGGGCCGGATCAGCAGTCCGGCGCGGAGTTCTGGAGCAACGCGCTGGCCTGTGTCGATCTGGCGGACGAACTCGGCTTCACGCACATCCGCACCGTAGAACATTATTTCAACCGTTACGGCGGCTACAGCCCATCGCCAATCGCGTTCCTGTCGGCGGCGGCAATGCGCACCAGAAACGCGCGGCTCGTCACCGGCGCCGTGCTGCCAGCCTTTTCGCATCCGTTGAAACTGGCCAGCGAATTGTGCCTGCTAGACGCGCTCTCGAATGGACGGCTCGAAGCCGGTTTCGCCCGCGCCTTCCTGCCGCTCGAATTCGAACGTTTCGGCGTTTCCCTCGACGACAGCAAGGCGCGCTTCGAGGAAGCGATGAGCATCATCATCCCACTGCTCGAAGGCAGGAAAATCGGGCACAAGGGACAGTTCTGGTCTTTCCCGGAAACAGAAGCCTTGCCGCGTCCGGTGCAGCAACCGCGTCCCCCTGTCTGGATCGCTGCGGTGCAGACGCCCGCCAGCTTCGAGAACGCTGGCCGCAATGGCTACGGCATCATGGCCATCCCAATGACGGGTTCCGTCATGAACGAACTCGTGAAAGTCTACCGCAAGGCCTGGAAGGATGCTGGCCATCCGGGTAACGGCCGGATCATGCTCGCTTTCCACATGTATTGCACGACGTCTATGGAGGAGGCGCGCAAAGTCGCCGAGCCCGAGCTGATGGATTATTTCCGCACCTTCGCCGACGCGGCCAGAGCCTGGACACAGGGTACGTCGTCGAAAGACTACGCCAACTACGACAAGATTGTCGAACATCTCGACAAGGCCACATTCGACGGTCAGGTCGCAAATGGATCGGCCTGGGTCGGCACGCCCGACAGTATCGCGAAACAGATCGAGGGATACAACGATGCTGTCGGCGGTTTCGATCTTGCCTCGATTCAGGTCAACTTCGGACTGATGGACCAAAAGAAGGCGCACGAATCCATGCGGCTTTTCTCAAAAGAAGTCATGCCCCGTTTCACGTAACAGGCCAATCACATCAAACAGGGAACATCCCGGTGCAGTTCGGCATTCACTTTTTTCCGACCAGCGGCCCGCAACACGAAACCGGCGCGCAATACTGGGCGGACGCGCTTTCCTGCGTCGATCTGTGCGACGAACTCAATCTCACCCACGTCCGCACGGTCGAGCATTACTTCACCGATTACGGCGGCTACAGCCCCTCGCCCATTGCCTTTTTGAGCGCCGCCGCCATGCGCACGAAGAAAGCGCGACTCTTCACCGGAGCCGTGCTGCCAGCATTCTCGCACCCCTTGAAACTTGCAAGCGAATTGTGCCTGCTCGATTCCCTGTCGAACGGCCGTCTTGAGATCGGCTTCGCACGGGCATTTCTTCCACTGGAGTTCGAACGCTTCGGCGTTGCGCTGGACGAAAGCCGTGCCCGTTTCGACGAAGCGATGCATATCATGCGCCGCCTCTTCACGGAGGAAAACGTCACGCACGACGGGCGCTTCTGGCGCTTTCCAGAGACCACGATCCTGCCGCGCCCGGTTCAGCAGCCAGCACCGCCGTTCTGGGTTGCAGCTGTGCAGACGCCGGCGAGTTTCGAATTTGCCGGTCGCAACGGCTACGGCATCATGGCCGTGCCCTTCGCGGGCGGGCGCATGCGCGAATATTTCGATCTTTACCGCAAGGCCTGGCGCGAGGCCGGCCATCCCGGCAATGGCCGCGTTATGCTGGTGTTTCATATGTATTGCGATGCCAGCGCGGAACGCGCCCGCGAAATCGGCGAACCCAGTCTGATGGGCTATTTGAGAGCATTCGCCGATGCAACGCGCTCCTGGACTACCGGAACCAGTTCCAAGGACTACGCTGGATACGACAAGATCGTCGAACATCTCGACAAGGCGACTTTCGACGGGCAGGTCGCCAACGGATCGGCCTGGATCGGTACACCCGATATGATCTCCAGGCAGCTCGAGACCTATGCAGAAAGCGTGGGAGGCATCGATATCGTATCGCTGCAATGCAAATTCGGCCAATTACCCGTCGAACGCGTCCGCGCCTCGTTGCGGCTCTTCTCGAAAGAAGTCATGCCGCATTTCTCCTGATGCGTTGCAGCGGAGAATGCCGAAAACCAGTTATTTTTTTGGCCGGATGGGATAGACGCCGGGTTGCGTCAGCTTGTGGTAGCCCCAGGCGATCAACACCAGCAATACCGCGCCGGCAGCAACCGGTATGAATAGAAATTGCCAGCCCGGCGCCTGCGTCACGATGATGAACGGATTGATGCCGGCTGGTGGATGCAATGTATTGGTCGCTTGCATCAGCGCGATCGCAAGCCCGACAGCCGGCGCCGCCAGCCAGGGGTTAGAGCCAAACGACCAAAGCACGGCAAATCCGGCAATCGCCGAAATGACATGTCCACCGATGAGGTTGCGCGGCCGCGCAAACAGGCTCAAGGGCGTCGCCATCACCAGAACGATGGACGTCGCAAACGGCACCATCATCAGCGGTACCTGCGTGACCCTGTCGAAGGCCACCATGCAGGCGATGCCGATCATGCCGCCGATGGCAGGAACCGCTACGCGATTTACAAAGTCCGAATAGCGCATGTCACCGGCGCGAGCTGAAGAGAGGTCTCATATCTTTAGCGTGATTCGGCAGACTGTCGTGATGCGCGCCTTTCTGGAATGCCGCACCGCGTTCAGGCCAGCGCTGGTTTCAGCCGGACGGCGTCGCCGCAATCGGATATGGCAATCGCTGCGTTTGATGCATACATCTGCGACATGGAGGCGGCGCCGCGAGCAAAATCGACTTTTGCTCCGGAACTTCCTCCAAACTATCTTGCGCTGGCTCACCAGACTGTCGGCGCGCTTACGGGACAAGTGGAAGCATGCGCGTATCCGAGGCAGATTTGCTTTTCATTCCGGGACTTGGCGGCTCGGGACCGGATCATTGGCAGATCCGCTGGTCCCGGAAACTGTCAACCGGCCGGACGTTGGAACTTCCCGATTTCGAACGGCCAAGCCGCCTGGGCTGGACACAAGCCATAACGTCGGCGATCCAGGGCTGCGAACGCCCGGTTGTTCTGCTGGCTCATTCGCTGGGCGTTATTGCCGCCGTGCATGCGATTGCGTCGCTCGGCGAAGGCCCAGACCCGGGAAAGCCGCCGAAAACTCCGGTCCGGGCCGCCTTTTTCGTCGCCCCGCCTGCGCCGCGGACGCTTCTTGGCATTCCGGCCATAGATCCGGCCTTTGCTGGCGTTCCCAACGCGCCGCTGCCGTTCCCGTCCCTGCTCGTCGCCAGTCGTAACGACCCTTACGCGACCATGGCCGAATCCGAAGGCATGGCGCTGGACTGGGGAGCGCAGATCGTCGATGCGGGCGAGGCAGGACATCTCAACGCGGAATCCGGCCACGGCCCCTGGCCCGAAGGATTGATGCGCTTCGCCACATTCATGGCGCGCGTGTAAATCGTGTGGCGCACGCGCGCGGCAGTTAACCACAAGCAGCAAATCGGCCCGGCAATTTTCGAATTGTTAGCGCTTCGAGCGTTCATCTGGCGCCGTATCCGGGCGCACAGGCGTCATCGCGCCCTGGGTTATTCTCCGGTGGCCGTTGCTGCCGCAATATGACCGCTATCTTTGCCGACCATCGATCCTCTGACTCCGATAGCGACGAAAGGAATTTGCATGTACGGAAAATTTCCCGCCCTTGCCGCCACCGCTTTCCTTCTATCCGCCGCAACAGCAACGGGCGCGCAGGCGCGCGATATCCGCTCCCTGATGGGAAAGCCCGGGGTACAGATCAGTTCTTCTTTCCAGACGTCTGTGCCGGTTACCGGGCAAATGTCCGTCGAAGAGGAAGCGCGCGCCACTGAATCCGCACGCAAGGCGCTCTACCAGATAGCGGCGCGCGAGTGCGATGTCATAAAGGCCGTGTTCAAGGGCGAATGCAGGATGACCCATCTGAACGTCCGCAGCTTCATTCAGGACCGCGGCAATGGCGCGCGCCAGATTTCGGTAAGCGCCAACGCAACTTACACGATCGTCTCTGAATATCCGCCATCCGACAGCGGTGAGAAAAAACTCTGACCGTCGCACGGCACAAGACGGCAATTGCACTCGACCCGCCGTTTCGGGCATTATAAACCCTTCCGGGAGAAACAACGTGCCGACGCGCTTCTGCGTAGCGGCGTTCACAGGGAGGGAAACATGCGAATTGCCGTAATCGCCGGCCTCGCGGCAGCGCTGGCCTTTTCAGACAGCGCTTCGGCCCAAAGCTCCAAACCCGTGACGATCCTTGTCGGGTTCGGCGCTGGCGGCGCCTATCATATCACCGGCGTGCTCGTGTCGCGGCACATGCCGAAGTATCTGCCCGGCAAGCCTAACATGATCGTCAAGAACATGCCGGGCGCCGGATCCATCGTCGCGACCAATTACCTCGCCAACATCGCACCGAAGGACGGCTCCTACATGGGCGTCATCAGCTCCGGCGTGGTGTTGGAGCATTTGTTCGGCAACACCAAGGTCAAATTCGACCCGCGCAAGATCGGCTGGCTCGGCTCCATGTCCGAAGGGATCAACCTCTGCACGGTCTGGGGCGAAGCCGGTGTCAACACTATCGAGGATGCGAAAAATAAGGAAGTCTCGGCCGGTTCGACAGGGCGCGGCTCTCGCACCTACACCTATCCTGCCGCGATGAATGCGCTGCTTGGAACAAAATTCAAGATCGTGACCGGTTACAAAGGCCTCACCCAGCTGGGCCCGGCGCTGGAGCAGCGCGAAGTGGATTCGGTATGCGGCTATGCCTGGGAGGGGCTAAAGGCGCAGCGCCTCGATTGGGTGAAGGACGGCAGGCTGAAAATCATCGCGCAGTTCGCACTGCAAAAGAGCCCCCTGTTCCCCGATGCACCGCTGATCCAGGATCTGCTGAAAAACGATACGGAAAAGAAGGCGATTGACCTGATGGTGATCGACACCCTCGTCGCCTGGCCCGTCGTATTGCCTCCGGGCGTCAGTCCGGCGCTGCTGAAGACCTACAGGGACGCATTCGCCAAGACGATGGCCGACCCGGAATTCATCGCCGATGCGAAGAAAGCCAATCGTGATGTCGGACTTGTCTCCGGCGAAAAGGTCGACAAGGCGGTTGCCGATGCCTACGCCTATCCGAAAGAAGTCATAGATACCGCCAAGCGGATTTCGGGTTTGAAATAGGGTCCGCCTGAAAAATTCAGTCGCAATGGTTCGGGCTCCTGCGCAAACCGCGGGAGCCCGTCTTCGTCTGTAGACACGCTATTTCGCCGCCATCATCGCTTTCGCGCGCGCGACTGCTTGCGGCGATGCGCCGTAGATTTTTTTGAGTTCGGCCAGCACCTGAACCGCCGTCATCGGATCGAGCGGCAGGCGCGCCTTCTGCGAATCCGCCTTGATGCCCGCACTGTTCGCGGCCGCGTCGAACGCCTTGCGCAGAGCGGCAACTGTGGCTTCGGGCACTTTCAGCGAAGCAATATACGGACGCCCGATTTCCGCTGCCCCAGCCAGCACGTCGAGCACCGCCCTGTCGTCGTCGCTCTTCAGAAGATCGCGCGCATAGGTGACGTCTTTCGGTGCGTCCTCCGGAAGTTTCTCGGAGAACTTCAGCAAGGGTACGATTTTCTTGCCGTCCGTCCACTCTTGCGGGATCGACGTCCAGGCGCCGCAATCGCCGTCGAGTTCGCCCCGTTCGATGGCGATGCGAATGTCCGCCGACCCCTTGTAGCCTGCGATGATCTTCGTTTTCAGGCCGAGCAGCCCTTCCATCGTTTTGATATTGACCCAGCTTGCAACACCGGGCGCAGGTACGCCAAACACACGGGGCGGGCCGTTGCGGAAGGCCTCGAACGTCTTGATCCCCTTCGCCGCCCAGACGTAGCAGACACGTTGGTCGCGTGTGAGATTGCCGAGCCAGGCGTAGTTGGCGAAATTGACGTTACGCATCTTTTTCGGATCGAGAATCGATTGGGTAATAAGCCCGGGATTGAAAGCGACGATTGCAGTACCGTCCTTCGGAGCCGGCCCGTCGAGCCAGCGAACCGCAGTGAAAGATCCTGCGCCGGGCATATTTTCGACAACGACCCTGGGCTTGCCCGGCAGAAACTGGCCGAAATGCCGGCCAAGCAGCCGGGCATAGGAATCGTAGCCTCCGCCAGGACCGAACCCTACGACGAGGCGGATTGTCTTGCCTTCGAAAGACACCGGCTGCGCCTGCGAAAAAGCCGGAGCAGCAGAAAAGCACGCGGCGTAGACCGCGCACCGCAGAAAAAACCTCATGGCATTCCCTCCACGCGAGCGCTTGCAAACGCTCGCCTCTGACCACTGTTATCGTCGCGGAACTTGTCTGCGCTGGCAAGTGGTATCGCGCTTGCTTGAAAGCACTGAAACCGGAGCCGACCATGGAAGCAAGACCGCCTCTACCGCCGTTCAATCCCGAAACCGCCAGACAGAAAGTTCGAATGGCCGAGAACGCATGGAACACCCGCGATCCGGCTCGTGTTTCGCTCGCCTATACGCCGGACAGTCAATGGCGTAACCGGGCCGAGTTTCCCCGCGGGCGCGAACAGATTGTGGAATTTTTACAGCGCAAATGGGCTCGCGAGCTGGAATACCGGCTGATCAAGGAATTATGGGCCTTCGCGGACAAAAGGATCGCCGTGCGTTTCGCCTACGAATGGCGTGACGACAGCGGACAATGGTACAGGTCCTACGGCAACGAAAACTGGGAGTTCGACGAGAACGGCCTCATGTCGCTTCGCTTTGCAAGCATAAACGACAAGCCGATCTCCGAAGCAGAGCGAAAATTCAAATGGCCGCAAGGCCCGCGTCCGGAAGATCATCCGGGTCTGAGCGAGCTGGGTCTCTGACGAAGCGCTCACTCTTTGTGCAACGCGTACCTGGCTTCGCCGGGTTGCCTACTGACTGCGCTGCGGCCGAAATTATTTGTCTGTCACCCGCCCCTCGGCCCGCGCATTCACGACGCCCAGTTTGCGCACATAGATCATCACGTCGTTGGCGATCAGCTTCGCATCCTCCACGCGTGTGCGAAGAGCCGAATTGGTAAACTGGGTGAAGCCATCGCCGCCGCGCAGGAAGAAATCGCTCGCGGCGACCGAGTAATATTTCATCGGGTCCACGGCTGCGCCGCCGATTTCCAGAGCGACGACGCGCTCGCCCGGTTTGCGCGTTGCATCGAAACGTACTTTCGCCCCCGACACGTGCAGAAACTGGCCTGACGGCCGCGGATAGGCCGCCAGACCGTTTTCCATCGCCGCCTTGATGTCCTTGCCTCGCAAACGGAAGACCAATGTCTTGTTGCCGAACGGCAATTCGGCCAGAACGTGCCGCCGCGTAAGCTTGCTTCCCGCCGGATACAGCGCCCCGGCGCGAATGCCGCCGCCGTTCATGATCGCCATGTCGGCTTTCGTCGCTTCCCGCACCGCGTCGGCGATCAGATTGCCCCAGGCCGCTTCGCCGCTGCGTACGGTCGCGCTACGACTGTCGAGTGTCGCAGCCAGGCTCGCCAGCTCGACATCGAGTTCCTTTCCCAACAACGACTGATAGTGCGCGACCCGCGCCGCTATCGTTGCATCGGGCGCCACGTCTGCCGTGTCGATAACACGAATGCGCGGCGACCATCTCAGCCGGGCGCCGGCGCTCGGTTTGTTTTCGAACACGATGTCCAGCGCCTGCACGTAATGACCGTCCTCACCGCCTTCGAGAAAAACGCCCTTTCCGTTGTAAATATAGCGAATGTCGTGATCGTCGCCGCTGAGCAGGACATCCGCGATGCCCTTGTCATAGATCTCCTGATCGATCGTACGGACAGCATGAATGACCGCCACGATCAATTGCGCCCCGGCGGCGCGCAACGCCTTCGCCTGACTTTCAAGACTTTCGCGCACACCGGCGATCTTCAGATCGCCCGGATTGGATTTTTCGTGGCTGTCCTGCGCCGTCAGCCCGACTATGCCGATCTTCACGCCGTGCGCTTCGATTATCATGTTGTCGCGATGGCCGGGAAGCGGCGAACCATCCGCAAACCGGAGATTGGCGGCGAAGACCGGAAAGCGCGCTTCCGCCATGCGCTTCAAATAGCCGTCTTTGCCGGTGTCATATTCGTGGTTGCCCGGCACCACCATGTCGAACCCGATTCCGTTCATCAGGTCGACCACATGCTGGCCGCCATCGAAGGAACACATCAGGCAGGGAGACAGGAAGTCGCCGGCGTGAATGGCGATCACCGTCCCGCCGCGCGCACGCTCGGCCTTTATCGCCCCGGCAATGCGTGCATAGCCGCCACGGCCGCGTTGCTCTTCCATCTTGTAGGTGTCGCTGACGAGTACGAAAGTGACGTGCGGCTTTTTCGGCGCGGATGCGGTTTTCTGCGTGGCCTCAGGCTGCGCAATCGCGACAGGCGCGAGCATGACAAACAGCCAAACGGCAACGGTCCGCAGAAAACCCTGCATCGTTTCGAATCCCCTTCTCTGTATACGCCGGATTGCGCACCTCGCCGGATAGTCCGGTATGAGCCGTGTGAAGGTCAAGCGTTACGGCCTTGTCGTGAGTTGCCAAATCCGCGGCATTGCAGCACAACCGGTGCGGGCGGATCAGTGGCCGCCGCACACAGGGAGGCTTTCATGCGTTTCGGACAGATTACGTGCGTGGCAGCGTGTCTGCTGGCGTCCGCGGGCGCTGCACAGGCGCAGGCGGAATTTTACAAGGGCAAGAGCATCCGCATTATCATCGGCTACGGCGCAGGCGGCGGCTACGATCTCTACGCCCGCATGGCCGCTGAATTCATGGGCCGGCATATTCCCGGCAATCCGGTTTTCGTGCCGCAAAACATGCCTGGCGCCGGCAGTTTCGTCGCCGCAAAATATCTCTATTCGGTGGCGCCGAAAGACGGAACCGCCCTCGGCATGCTCGTACAATCGCTTCCGCTGGACGCCGCTACGGGTCGCGCCACGGGCATCGACGTAACGAAAATGCCCTATATCGGCCGCCTGACCAGCAACATCGATCTGGGCATTGGCAAGCCCGGCGCTAAACTCTCAATTGAGGACGCCCGTTCGCGCGAGATCAAAACGGCGTCAACCGGCGGAGCATCGCCGGCTGTTCTGCTGCCGACTGCGCTGAACACGTACGCGGGCACGAAATTCCGGCTGATCCTAGGCTATCGCGGCATCGCCGACAGCCTTCTCGCTGTCGAACGCGGCGAGACCGACATCGCCGGCGCGGGCGGCCTTGCCAGCACGCTTGCGCGGCACCCATCGTGGATCGAGAAACGGGAAGCCCCGATCCTGTATCAGGCGGCGCTCGAGCGTCACCCCGCCATCCCGCATGTTCCGACGATCGTAGAACTGGCCAATGGCGACACCGGCAAGGCGGTGATGCGCGCACTCGCGTCAACCGCCGTTATCGGACGGTCACTCATTTCGACGCCCGGAGTCCCCGCAGAACGCATTGCCATATTGCGAAAGGCTTTCGACGCGATGGTGAAGGATAGCGCCTATCTCGAAGCGGCGAAAAAACGCAAGGTCATGCTCGACCCGGCTACCGGCGCACAGATGGACAAGGTCGCGCAGGATACCCTGGCTATGCCGAAAGACATCGCCGCCAAAGTCGCAGCGCTCCTGCAGCCGCCGAAGAAGAAATAGGCGCCCGTATTGCGCCAAACAAAAAGGCGGACGCCGCAGCATCCGCCTCTCTTTCGTCCGTTTCCGGCAGCGCCGGCGCGCGTTAGCGCGAATAGAATTCGATGACGAGGTTCGGTTCCATCATAACCGGATAGGGCACTTCCGATGGGCCGGGAATGCGCATGAACTTGGTCGTCATCTTGCCGTGATCGGTCTCGTAATATTCGGGCACGTCGCGTTCAGCCAGTTGCGAGGCTTCCAGCACCAGAGCCAGTTCGCGCGAGGCATCCTTCACTTCGACAACGTCGCCGACGCGCACGCTGTAGCTGGCGATATTCACCTTGCGGCCGTTGACCTTCACATGTCCGTGGTTGACGAACTGGCGGGCGGCGAAGACGGTCGGCACGAACTTCGAGCGGTAGACGATAGCGTCGAGGCGGCGTTCCAGCAGGCCAATCAGATTGTCGCCCGAGTCGCCCTTCATGCGGATGGCCTTCTCGTAGTACTTGCGGAACTGCTTTTCCGAGATGTTGCCGTAATAGCCCTTCAGCTTCTGCTTGGCGCGGAGCTGGGTGCCGAAGTCGGACATCTTGCCCTTGCGGCGCTGGCCATGCTGGCCGGGGCCGTATTCGCGGCGGTTCACCGGGGACTTCGGACGGCCCCAGATGTTTTCGCCCATGCGGCGGTCGATCTTGTATTTGGCGTTTGCGCGTTTCGTCATTTCGGTCTTTCACAGGTTTTGGCGGCGAAAAGACCCGGAAACGCCCGCGCACGGCATCGGGCCGGAGCCCGTTCCGCTGGCGCGTCGTCAAACCGCGATCCTCCCGTCGCGCAGAGAGGAAAGCGCCCTCCTTTGCCCCGCCAGGGGCCGACAGGCTGCTCACCGGACGCCGGATGGCGAAAAGGGAACGGCCACGGGTGCAAGAACCCGGCAGCCAGAGCCGCACGGGACCGACGGGACCTACGGGAACGGGCAAAAAATGTCAACATGTGCGGGGATTTTGGCCGAAAGCGTGCCCCCCGCAGCACGCCGGACAGCGGTTCCTTCCAAGCCCCGGCAACTACCCGCGATTTGCGCCAGTGCCGTTTTCCGGTAATACCGGCATGGATCAATGAGCTGGCGGAACGTCCGGCTCCCGAGGGAACAACTGGAGGTACCATGCACGCGTCCCGCTTCGCCGCCCCGGTCTTTGCCGGCCTCGCATTCATCGCGCCACCCGCCCTGGCGGAAGATTCCGCCGGCTTCTTCAAGGGCAAGACGGTCACCATCATTGCCGGTTCGTCCGCCGGCGGCGGGTTGGATACCTATGCCCGCCTGGTCGGACGCCACATCGGCAGCTTCCTGCCCGGCAAGCCCAACGTCGTCGTGCAGAACATGCCCGGCGCCGGCAGCCTTGTCGCGGCCCGCTACGTCTTCACGAAATCGCCGAAAGACGGCACCCAGATGGGCATCGTTCTCCCCGGCGCGCTTTTCTACAACCTGTTGAAGAAGGACATTCGTCCGGCCTACGACCCGACGAAGCTCAACTATGTCGGTAACGCCAATTCCGAAACCGTCGTCTGCGTCGTCCGCAAGGACGCACCGGTCAAGGAATTCAAGGATGTTTTCGAGAAGGAATTGATCGTCGGCGGCACGGGGCCCGGCAGTACCATGGTCGACTATCCCAATGTCGCCAAGGCCATCCTCGGGGCCAAAATAAAACTGATCCCGGGCTACAAGGGCTCGCGTCAGGTCAGCCTCGCCGTCGCCAAGGGCGAATTGCATGGCGCATGCGGCCTCGCGTGGTCGAGCGCCAAACAGCAGTACGCCGGCGTCGAAACCGGCGCGGGCGACTTCAAGGTCCTGGTCATGGAGGACACGAAGGTCCATCCGCAGCTGAAGGGCAAGGCGGCGCTCGCCATAGACTTCGCCAAGACCAGGGAACAAAAAGACGCGCTGACGTTGATGTACGCCCAGGGCATCATCACGCGGCCGTTTATCCTGCCGCCGGGCGTTCCCGCAGACAGGGTGGCCGTCATCCGCAAGGCCTTCATGGACGCTATGCAGAGCAAGGAGCTGCAGGCCGAAGCGGAAAAGCAGAAAACCGAAGCCGTGGCGACGGATGGCGCTTTCGTTCAGAAACTTGTCGACGAATTGCACCAAGCCCCGCCGGCGACGATCGCCAAATTGCGCGCCGCGCTGGGCGGAAAGTAAGTCGGCAGACTTGCTGTTCCAAACGCTGGCGCCGGCGGCTATTGACCCGGCGCCAGAGTCCCAACGGATCCTATCGTATCGGAAACATTGCCACCGAGGTTGCGCGCCTGCGATCCCAGGCTGTCGCGCGTGCGTCCATCGACGACGGCCAGCGGTACCGAAACCGCAAGGCCTGCAGCGCTGCCAACCGTTTTGGCCGCCCCTGTCGCGGCAAGCCCCACCCGCTCGCCAAGCCCCGGCTGTGCATCCGTCAGCGTCTGGCCGGCGTCCAGCCGCCGCCCGATCATCTGCACGACTTGCGGGCTGGTCGCGAACTTGTCGTGATTGATATTGTCCAAGCCCTTGCGTTTGGTGAGATCGATCACGTTGATCCGCGCCTTCGCGAAATCGCTCTTGTAAGGCTCTTTTGTGGGATCGACTGCGCCGACGCGGGCCTCGTTGCCCCAGACGCGCTGGGACAGGGCGAGCGCCCGGTCGTCCTGCGAAATGAACAGGGTAAACGGCGGCCGGATTTCGCCGATTTCCGCGATTTGCCGCCGGAAAACGTCGGCGTCGACATCGGGCGCCGCCAGCATGACGCTCTTGATCTTCGGCGCGATGCGCTTGTCGCGAATCGCCATCTGCCGCAGCGCTTCCAGCGTGACCCAATTGCCCATGGAATGCGCCAGGATCGAGATTTCCTGCACCGCTCCGTCTTTGGCCATGTGCTGAAGCACGGCTTCGAGAGCATCGCGGGAATAATTCGCGCTTTCCCGGTCGTAAGTATAGGCAAGCAGGTCGCCACGCGACGGCCAGGTGAACAGGAGCGGCAGCGCAGGCGTTTGCGAATCGTGCACGATCTGCGCGAACCGGTAGACCGCCTCCTCGAACCGCGTGTTGTAGCCATGCACGAAGAGCAGGACATGCCGGTGCGGAGTCTGGCGCAAGCGCCCGTAAAAGCGGCCCAGTGCTTCCTTCTGGTCGATCACGCGCGAATAGGTCGTGATGAAATCCGTCGCCGGATTGCCCGGCAGCCGGCTGGGCCATTGCACCTCGCCGATCTTGCGATTACCGGCTGGCGGGATCGAGATATGGATGTCCGCAAAGCGCAGGCCGCGCCCGCGTCCGCCACCGAACAATTCGCCATTGCCCGCAGCCAGAGCAGTGCGCGTGGTCGCGACCAGAACTTTCACGTTGGGCTGTACAGGAACGGTCCCGCGGTATTCGTTCAAAACCCCATGCGGACGACCTGCGCAGGCGGCAAGGCCTGCAGCCAGCACAGCAATGGATCCCACGCGGCAAAAAATCCGGTTCATGCCTTCGCTTTCGCGGACGCGGCCAGAGCAGCCACCCCAAAACAGGGCGCTGTATAGCACAGATCGTGCGGGTTGCGAGCTTCGCGAGCATCCGGTTTGGCCCGCCCGCACGAATTCGCATTGCCTGTACCCGATCACCTGCTGCGATCAAAATCCAGCCGGAAGCCGGGCGCGAAAGTCAGCCCGAAAGTTACAAAAAGTGCGTGCGACCGCGCGTCGGCCTGGCCGCTGCTCGTCCAGACCTGGCGGACCGGCTCAAGCCGAACGGTTTCACGCCGCGCAGGCCGTTGCTCGAGAACTCTGACAGCTTGCCGGGCGATTGCCGCGGCCGGATCGACAAATGTCACCGGCCAACCGACCCGCTCGCCCGCCAACTCTTCGAACCGGGAGAGCAACAGCGGATAATGCGTACAGGCAAGCACGATATGATCGGTGCGCCTGCCCTCGATCTCTGCAAAACAGGGCGCCAATTCTGCAATCAGGGCGTCGTCCGTCACGGCTTGTCCGTGTGCATGGGCTTCGGCCAATGCGGCAAGGTTCTCGCTTCCAACCAGCTTCACGTCGCAATGGCCGGCATGGTCGCGGATGAGCCCGTGGGTGTAGTCCCGCCTTACCGTCCCGGAGGTTCCCAGAACCGTTATCATCCGGCTCTGCGATTGCTCTGCCGCCGGCTTGACCGCCGGGACCGTGCCGACAAAAGCGATCTCCGGCCATTGCGCGCGCAGATGCGGCAAAACCGAAGTCGAAGCCGTATTGCATGCAACGATAGCCGCGTCCGGCATGTGCACCGCGAAAGCGGCCGCCATCACCGCCATGACACGCTCCGTCACGGCAGCCTCGTCCAGCGCCCCGTATGGAAAGGCGGCATCGTCGGCGAGATAGACGGTTGGCGTATCCGGCGCGAGCTTCGCCAGTTCGCGATAGACTGTCAGCCCGCCAAGGCCGGAATCAAATACAAGGATCAACCGGTTTTCGCTCAAATCATGCCCTGCGGAGACAGCGCCCGGAGCCGGTGCGCACGATGAATTTCAACTGCCATATCCTGAAGACAACGATATAACATACTATAAATACTGCAAAAGCGCCCCACAAGAGCGATTGGCTTGCGGCAGGCTTTCATGTAACCCGGATAAATGCCGAACGACCATGAGAAAACCGCCGCTACCGCCCGCAACGCCGCGGCCGCACACGACTCCCGTCGCGACGATGCGGACGCTCACTTGCACGGACATAATCATTCTCATGCGCATTCGCACGAACATTCACACGAACATTCGCACGGACATTCTCATGGCCACGGGCATGGACACGGGCACGGGCACGGGCATGGGCATGGGCATGGGCATGTCCACGCGCCGGCCTCCTTCGGGGCGGCCTTCGCAATCGGCATTGGGTTGAATATTGCATTCGTCGCAATCGAAGCGCTCTACGGATATTTTGCGAATTCCATGGCCCTGCTGGCCGATGCCGGCCACAACCTGTCCGACGTCTTCGGCCTGATAATGGCGTGGGCTGCCATTGTGCTGACCAAACGTCCGCCGACACAGCGCTTCACGTACGGCTTGGGCGGATCGACCGTGCTTGCGGCGCTTTTCAACGCAATCCTGCTGCTCCTGGCTGTCGGCGCAATCGGCTGGGAAGCCATCCAGCGTTTTGCTCAACCGCAGCCCGTCGCCAGTATGACGATCATCGTCGTCGCCGCCATCGGCATCGTCATCAATACGGGGACCGCGCTGCTTTTCATGCGCGGCCACGACGATCTCAACATTCGTGGCGCTTTTATGCACATGGCCGCCGACGCTGCGGTGTCGCTTGGCGTCGTCGTGGCCGGCATCGCCATCATGCTGACCGGCAAGCAATGGATCGACCCTGCTGTGAGTCTTGTCATCGTCGCCGTGATCGTCTGGAGTACATGGGATCTGCTGAAAGAATCCGTTGTCATGTCGCTGGCAGCCGTGCCCCGCAACATTGATGCAGCGGCGGTGCGCGCCTGGATTGCAGCACGCCCCGGCGTCGCAAGCCTGCACGACTTGCACATCTGGCCGATGAGCACGTCGAACACAGCTCTCACCTGCCATCTCGTCATGCCGGCCGGGCATCCCGGCGATACGTTTATTGCGGAAACATGCGCGGAGTTGCGGGCGCGGTTCAACATCGCCCACGCGACGTTGCAGATCGAAACCGACCCCAACGCCAATTGCCATCTGGCGCCCGACGACGTGGTCTGAATCTACGTCGAAATCCCCCAACCTTTGGCAATGGCGTCGATGCGGTCCGCCGTCATCTGCGGATGCGACCGCACGACATCGTGCAAGGCGTCGAATTCGCTGTACTCCCAGCCCTCCTGTCCCTGCACCTGCGCCGCGAACATGTGGAAGACCGACCCCTTGTACTGGTTGCACAGGATGTAATGGCGGCGCGGCCACGTACGCTCGTCGGCCGGACGCACGGAGATAAATTTTTCCGACATGCAGCCAGCCGGATGCGGCACAAAAAGCTTCACCCACTTCTGCGCTTCCGGCGCGTTCTGTGTCGGAATGAACGGCCTCGGCACGGACTTGCCGCCATCGTGTTGCTGGGCCGACTTCATCTGCGCCGCTGCAGCTTCGGGGCCGGCGAGGTCCCACAGCGACTGGTTCGACAGTGGCAGGAAGGCGTCGAGATAGACCATGCCGGCGATCCGTCCGATTTGCCTGTCGGCAGCGCCCGTGATGACCATGCCGCCATAGGAATGACCGACGATCAAAACGTTTTCCAGGTCCTCGTATTCGAGCAGGCCGGCGATATCCCGGATATGGCTGTCGAGCGTCACATGCTCCGGCGCGATATGGCTGCGCTCGGCAAGCCCCGTCAGCGTCGGCGCATAAACCTCGTAACCGCGCGACCGCAAGATCCGCGCACAATCGCGAAACGACCATCCGCCAGACCATGCGCCGTGAACGAGAACTATGGGCATTGCGTGCGCTCCTCCAATGTATTCTTCGTCATTCGATCGGCCGGACGGAGCCCTGCTTTCCGGCCCGGCAGTTGCAGCTCGTGATGCTACTTCGCTTTGAATGCCATCTCCGCAGCCTTTTCGCCGGACATGAATGCCCCGCCCGCCGTGATAGCGCACCCGGCGTCGCCGCCCTTGTGCGAACAGCCGACTGCTTCGCCGGCAAAGTAGATGCGTTCTCCTACCGGCGTCGCCAGCTTGAAGCGCGCATTGGCTTGCCCCGGCTTTGCATGCGAGTAGCCGCCGCGGGTCAGCGGGTCCGCCCACCATCCGTTGAGCCTGCCGTCGACATAGGCCTTTTTGGCCTTCGAACCGGCGAGCGAGGCGAATTGCGACAGCAGATATTGCAGCGCGTCCTTCTCACCCATGCCGATAATGCCGCGCGCATGATCGCCGCCGAAATAACAGGTCACGATGTTGCGGTCGAAGGCGAAACAGCCGTAGGAGAGCAATGCCCTCTCGCTGAAACGCAGCCGCAGGTTCGAATTCGGTTTGAGGTCGAAGCGTTCGCCATTGAACTTGAGCGCCGCGCGCGTCGATGCGCCCATCTCCAACCCGGAGAGCCCGTCGCGGTTGATCTTCGGCAGTTCCGGATAGAAACGGATTGCACCCGCCTTCAGCACTCCGACGGACACGGTAATGATGACTTTTGCTGCGGTGAGGACGCCTTTCGGCGTCGTCACCCTCACGCCCGCGCCCGACCAGTCTATCTCCGTCACCGGCGTCGCGAGCCGGATATTCAAGCCCTTGGCGTGCCACGCGACCGCCGAGCCGAAACCGCCTTTCACAAGATAATCGTAACCGGACCAAAGCCGCGCATAGTCGAGTGCGGATACGCGCTCGCCCTCCTCGCCAAGCGCCAGACGCGCCGTCAGCAGGGCGCGATCGCGCGACAGCGGATTAAGTCGCTCTGCATATTCGATTAACGACACGTCTGGAACATCGGGCCCTTCGAACTTTTGCTGCGCTTCCGCCCAGGCCTTGCCCGCGCCTTCCGGGGCCGGCGGGTTGCCGCGATCGTAGGACCGCCGGTCGCCTTGCGGCACGTCTTCGTAATAAACAGGATTGGCGCCGGCCTTCTTGGCTATTTCGAGCCAGGGGTTCTTCTCGCCCCAGTGGATATAGAAGGCTCCGGCATCGTACGGCTCGCCAAGGGAGCGGTCGGTAAAAATACGGCCGCCGACGCGGGCGCGCGCCTCGAGCACGACGCACCGTTTGCCTTGACGCCGCAGCGCGTGGGCAGCCGCAATGCCGGAGGCGCCGGCCCCGATGACGATGCAATCGAAATCAAATTGCGCGCCTTGCGCCAACAGGCTTTGAGCCGAAGCAAGTGTTACTGGAAGCGCGGCGAGCATCTGCCTGCGCGTAAGCGGCAATCCCATCCCAATGGCACTCCCGGCCAGCGAACCGTCCGGCGAAAGACCGCGATGCTCTTTTGCCAGAACCGATGCAACAATCGGCACAGGCTGCGAAGCATTCGCGAGGCAGGCCGCCTCCGCGCCGGTCTGGAAGCTTCCCTCTCCAGCCATATATCCCTACCTTGCACGATAGAGAAATGGAAAATCGACGAAAGGGAAAGGCATGGCGCCCTCCCGCACGAGGCCTGGCGAGCAGGTCGTCACCGATGTCCCGTCCCGTCTCGATCACCTCCCCTGGGGCCGCTTTCACACCCTTGTGGTGGCAGCCCTCGGAATAACGTGGATATTCGACGGGCTCGAAGTAACGCTCGCGGGCGCCGTGGCCGCAGCGGTAAAAGACAGCCTTGCATTGACCGACAGCGGCATCGGCCTGGCCGCCTCCGCCTATCTCGCCGGCGCGGTCGCCGGCGCCCTGTTTTTCGGCTGGCTGACCGACCGCCTAGGCCGCAAGAAGTTGTTTTTCGTGACCGTCGCGGTTTACCTCGCCGCCGCTGGCGCAACCGGCCTTTCGTGGAATCTCTGGAGTTTTTGCTTGTTCCGCTTCCTCACCGGCGCGGGGATTGGCGGGGAATACGCGGCCATTAACTCGGCCATACAGGAGCTGATTCCGGCCCGCTTCCGCGGTTGGAGCGATCTGGCGATCAACGGCAGCTTCTGGATAGGCGCAGCCATAGGAGCGTCGGGCTCCATCATACTGCTCGACCCGCAGCTTATACCGCAGGACATGGGCTGGCGGATCGCATTCTTCATTGGAGCGGCTCTCGGTCTTGCCGTGCTCGCCCTGCGCACATGGTTGCCGGAAAGCCCACGCTGGCTGATGACGCACGGACGTGCGGGCGAGGCCGAAGCAATCGTCGAAGATATCGAACGGCGTCTTGTCGCGCGGGGACACGTTTTGCCGCCGCTGCCGCAAACAAAACTGACGTTGCGCACCCGCAGACATACGCCGCTCGGCGAGGTCTTCGATACGCTGTTTCTGCGCCACCGCACGCGCGCAGTTGTCGGCCTGTCGATGATGGCCGCGCAGGCGTTTTTCTACAATGCCATCTTCTTCACCTATGCGCTTGTGCTGACGAAATTCTACCGCGTACCGGCCGGAGATGTCGGCTGGTACATCCTCCCCTTCGCCTTGGGTAACTTTCTCGGACCGCTGTTGCTGGGCCGCCTCTTCGATACGCTCGGCCGCCGGCCCATGATCGTCTTCACATTCGTGGCCTCGGGCGTTCTGCTGCTGGCGAGCGGCGAACTTTTCCGCCGCAACCTTGTCGATGCTATGGAGATGACCCTGTGCTGGATGACGGTGTTCTTTTTCGCCTCTGCTGCCGCTTCGTCGGCCTATCTCACCGTGAGCGAAACCTTTCCGCTCGAAATACGCGCTTTGGCGATAGCGATATTCTACGCCTGCGGCACTGGCCTCGGCGGCGTGGCAGCGCCCTGGATATTCGGCCTGCTCATCGAGAGCGGTTCGCGCAACGCCGTATTCGCCGGTTATGCGCTGGGATCGGCACTTATGTTCGGCGCTGCGCTGGTCGTCTGGTTTCTCGCCGTCGCCGCCGAGCGCAAGCCGCTGGAAGAGGTGGCCCCGCCCCTGTCGCGGGTGGACTGACTATTCGTCTTCGCCGGCCAGCTTGTCGGCTGCCGCCTGCGCCCGCTGTTCTGCGGCGATTCTTTCCTTGCGCCCCAGTTTGCGCGGCCCCTCGATCAATCGCACCAGTGCGCCGCGGAACGTGCGCACGTCCTGCTCTGTCAGATGCATGCGGTGGAACATGTTGCGAAGATTGCGCTGCATGATCGTGCGCTTGCCTTCCGGCTTGAAAAAGCCGTTCTCCTCGAGCGCATCCTCGAAATATTCGAAGAAGGAAATGACCATGTCACGCGAGGCGGGCGGTGAACGCTCGGCCTGCTGGAAAGGCAGAACATCACCCTGCGAGGCGCGGAAATATTCGTAGCCGGTCAGCAGAACGGCTTGCGCAAGATTGAGCGAGGCATAGGCAGGATTGACGGGGAAGGTGATGAGCGCATCTGCCAGGGCGACTTCATCGTTCTCCAGCCCCGTCCGTTCCGGACCGAACAGAACCCCGTGCTTTTCGCCGGCCGCAATCCCCGCCGCACTGTCGCTCATGGCCGTTACGGGCGGCACGATCCGTTTGCCCTGCCCGCGCTCACGCGCTGTCGTCGCCCAGACGAACTGCAGATCGGCGACGGCCTCCTCCAGAGTGTCGAACAGTTTCGCCTGTTCCAGCAGATGCACCGCGCCCGCAGCCGCCGCATAGGCCCCCTTGCGCAGCGCGCCGGTGCGTGGCCAGCCCTCGCGGGGGTTCACCAGGCGCAGGTCCGACAAGCCGAAATTCGCCATGGCCCGCGCGCACATTCCGATATTCACCGCCAGCTGCGGACGCACGAGAATGACGGCAGGCCCGCCTTGTATATTGTCCGCCGTCTGGTTGGTGCCCGCGCCTGTCATCGCTTTCCGTATCTTGTTGCGCCGCCCCTGTAGCACTTTTTGCCCGTCCGGCCACCCTGTCCGGCCGATGGACAGGAAGCCGATTCCGGGCAAGATTGCACACGGTAAACAAGAGCCTCCCGGAGCAAACGACCATGAGCGACAACAAGGTCAAACCCTTCCGCCGCGTGGTGACTGGCCACGACGAATCCGGCAAGGCGATTTTCCTGCACGACGCGGAAGCCAGGAACGTCCAGCGCCCACCCCGCGCCGGCGTCGTCTCGACCCTGTTCTGGGTGACCGACCAGACGCCGGCAAAGCTGGACGATGCAAACGACAGGGCGGACCGCACCATCGGCATCCCTCCACCCCTGGAAGGATCGATCTTCCGCGTCGTCGAATACGCGCCTGACACGAGCGTTAAGGAGATGCCGAAAGAGGCCCGCGACTGGAAGCTTGAAGGACGGCCCGACAGCGGCGGCGACGCCATCCAGACGCAGAGCGGCGCGCGACACCACGGCATGCACCGCACGAAAAGCATCGACTACGCGATCATACTATCCGGCGAAATTTACCTGATGCTCGACGACAGCGAGACATTGCTCAAGCAGGGCGACGTCATCGTGCAGCAGGGAACGTATCACGCCTGGTCCAATCGCGGGAGCGAACCGTGCATCATAGCGTTCGTCCTGATAGGCGCGCAGACGCCGTGGGAGTGACGGCGCCGAAAGCGCCCGGACGCGCTCCTATTTAGTCCATTCGCTCGGCGGGGGCACTCCGTCGGCAAATTGGACCCGCGTCTTCGAGGTCCGGTATTCTCCAGCGAAATAGGGCGAGAGCGTCGCATTGATCTTGTTCTTGAGAACATCGCTGTTCTCATAGGCATCCATGGCCGCTTCGCTTTCCCACAAACTTATGGTGGTGCCGGCATCCGGATTGTCGACATCGCGCGTCAGCCAGCGTGCACGCAAGCCCGGCACGGCTCCGGCTTCGCCGACAACATCCCGGTAGGCTTTCTCGAAAGCGTCCCAGGTTCCGGGTTTCAACTTTCCGTTGATGATGCGCAGATACATGAGATCCTCCTTTTTCGACGCCTCCGTTTCAAAGCAGGGTTGTTCGAAATTTCAGTAACGGCCCGCAACCAGACCTTCTTCGGCGTACACCGGGCGATACGCATGAAACTTGGACACCGCATAGCGGGCCCGCAGCCCGATATGATCCCAGCGTTGCGCTTCGATATCCTGGCGCGGCGCGAGCCAGGCCCCGCCTATGGCAATGACATTCGGCAGCGACAGCCATTCGTCATATTCGCCCTCGCCCGTGCCTCCGGTCGGTATGAACAGCGCCCGCGGAAACGGTGCGAGCATGGCGCGTAGCGCTCCCGCCCCACCGAACGGCACGGCAGGAAAGAATTTGACCACGTGATACCCCATGCGCAGCACGTGCATCAGTTCGGTCGGCGTTGCGATACCCGGCACGAAGGGGAAACCCTCCTGCGACGCCGCCTCCATCACGTCGTCGGGCGCCCCCGGACTCGTCGCCAGTTTCGCTCCGGCTCTCCGTGCTATGGACAGGTCGTGTGCCGTCATGACATTGCCGGCTATCGGAATCGCGCCCGGAACCTCGGCGGCGATCTTTCCGATCGCATCCTGCGCCGCATGGGTGCGCAAGCCGACCTCGATTACCGGCAATCCGGCCTCTACGAACGTACGGGCCAGCGGGACTGCATCCTGAAGATTTTCGATATGCAGGAGGGGTATGAGCTGCGCCGGCTGCAGCAGGGCCTGGGCGGTTTCGCTGGTGGATCGCATGATAGCATTCTCCTTCTCCCGGGCGTCAGAGCCTAACGCCAAAGCACCCGGGAAACCAGCCGGAATCGCCCCACCCGATCCGTCCACCATCCCTTTGCCAAGCGCCGCGCCCGTGCTAATGGGGCGCGCGGAGGAACCGCGCCGAAGCTGAAGCACGGCTCCCGGTAATCTACATTAGAAACCGGCACATCAGAGCCGGAACCAAGCGAAAGGCCGCATCTCATGGCGAATCTCGAAATCATGTGGACCAAGGTCGACGAAGCCCCGGCGCTGGCGACCTATTCGCTGCTGCCGATCGTCCAGACTTTCGTCGGCGCGGCGGGCGTTTCCGTGAAGCTGCGCGACATTTCTCTGGCGGGCCGCATCATCGCCAATTTCCCCGAGAACCTGACGCCCGAGCAGCGCATCCCGGACGAACTCACCAATCTCGGCAAGCTCACCCTTGAGCCCGAAGCCAACATCATGAAGCTGCCGAACATTTCGGCCTCGGTGCCGCAGCTCAAGGAAGCCATCAAGGAACTGCAGTCCAAGGGCTACAAGGTTCCCGACTACCCGGACAATCCGGCGAATGACGCGGAGAAGGAAATAAAGACCCGCTATGGCGTCGTGCTCGGCAGTGCCGTGAACCCGGTCCTGCGCGAAGGTAATTCCGACCGCAGAGCCGCCCCCGCCGTCAAGCAATACGCCCGAAACAATCCGCACAAGATGGGCGCATGGAGCAAGGACTCCAAAACCCACGTCGCCTACATGCCGGGCAACGATTTCTTCGGCTCGGAAGTTTCCACCACGCTCCCTGCCGCCACCACTGCCCGCATCGAACTGGTAGAGAAGGATGGCAAGGTCACGGTGCTGAAGGACAAGCTGGCGCTGCAGGCCGGCGAGGTGATCGACGCCTCCGCCATGAGCGTGAAGGCCCTGCGCAAGTTTTTTGCCGAGCAGATCGAGGTCGCGAAGAAGGAAGGCCTGCTGTTCTCCCTGCACGTCAAGGCGACGATGATGAAGGTCTCCGACCCGATCATCTTCGGCCACGTCGTGTCGGTCTTCTTCGAGGACGTGATCGCCAGGCACGGCGAGACGCTGAAGAAACTTGGCGTCAACCTCAACAACGGTTTCGGCGACCTGCTGAGCAAGATCGAAACCCTGCCGGACGCCGAAAAGAAAGCCATCAAGGACGACATCGCGGCGGAAATGCAAAAGCGCCCGGACCTGGCGATGGTCAATTCCGACAAGGGCATCACGGTGCTGCATGTCCCGAGCGACGTCATCATCGACGCCTCCATGCCGGCGATGATCCGCGAAGGCGGCAAGATGTGGGACAAGGACGGCAAGCCGCGCGATGCCCTCGCCGTGATCCCCGACCGCAGCTACGCCCGCCTCTTCCAGGCCACCATCGAGGACTGCAAGGAAAATGGCGCGTTCGACCCGAAAACCATGGGCACCGTGCCGAATGTCGGCCTGATGGCCCAGGCGGCGGAAGAATACGGCTCGCACAACAAAACCTTCGAAATCGCTGCGGACGGCAAGGTCCGCGTCGTCGACGGCAACGGCAATCAGCTTCTCGAAGTGCCGGTGGAAAAAGGCGACATCTTCCGCATGTGCCAGACGAAAGACGCGCCGATCCGCGACTGGGTGATGCTCGGCGTGCGCCGCGCGCGGCTCACCAACACGCCTGCCGTCTTCTGGCTCGACAAGAACCGCGGCCACGACGCCGAACTCATCAAGAAGGTCGAGACCTATCTGAAGGACCACGACACCAAGGGCCTCGACATTCGCATCATGGCCCCGGTCGATGCGATCAAATTCTCCTTCGAGCGCATCCGCAAGGGGCAGGACACGATCTCCGTCACCGGCAACGTCCTGCGCGACTATCTCACCGACCTGTTCCCGATCATGGAACTCGGCACGTCCGCGAAAATGCTGTCGATCGTGCCGCTGCTCGCCGGCGGCGGCCTGTTCGAAACAGGCGCCGGCGGCTCTGCGCCGAAGCACGTGCAGCAGTTCCAGGAAGAGGGCTACCTGCGCTGGGATTCGCTCGGCGAAATGCTGGCGCTGGGCGCCTCGCTCGAGCACATGGCCGACATGTTCAAGAACGCCAAGGCGCAGGTATTGGCCGATACGCTGGATGCCGCCATCGGCAAGGTGCTGGCCGACAACCGCTCGCCCGCCCGCAAGGTCGGCCAGATCGACAACCGCGGCAGCCATTTCTATCTCGCCATGTACTGGGCCCAGGCTTTGGCCGCCCAAAGCAAGGACGCAGAGCTTGCCGCGAAGTTCAAACCGCTGGCCGAAAAGCTGACGGCGAACGAAGCGAAGATCAACGAGGAACTGATCGGCGCCCAGGGCAAGCCCGTCGACATGGGCGGCTATTACGTCCCCAACGACGAAAAAACCGCCGCCGCCATGCGCCCGAGCAAGACGCTGAACGACGCGCTGGCGGGGGCTTGAGGGCTTACGCCCCCTCTCCCCATGCGGATCACGCCTGCCCGATCTGCACAATCTAAACGCTGAACCCGGATATATCCGGGTTCAGTGGCGAGAAGGTCGTGGTGAGGGGCTGCCAGCAAACCAAGGGAAAACGCAGGCCAGCTTATATCTGGGGCCGCTTGGCGTAGCCCTTGCCGATAATTGGTCCGGTTGGCCGTCCGGTCGGCGAGCCGCCGGCGGGCTCGAGCGTTATTTCATATAGCTGATTGAGCTGGGGAACGGGCAGCTGCGGACCTTCGAGCGTGGTGGCTGTGACCGCGCGCAGAAGCCCGAGGGAAACCGGACCGGTCGCCGCATTCGGCAGCGTCCACACCTGCAGCGTCCGCCCCTCCGGGACATCGATCCGGCCAAGCGGCACAATGCGGACCTTCCGGCCTGCATAGGCCTCTATGAGGGAAACCGGCTGCGCCTGCGAATCCAGCAGCACGACGATCAATTGCGGCTTCTGCAACCCGATCATCGACCAGACAAGCCCAGCCGCTATCACCACCGCGAGTGAGGCGGCGACGCCCTGCCAGAAGCCGGGCTGCAAGCGGCGAGGTGAAACGGCCGCTGTTTGCTGACTTGTCGCGCGCCTGTTTTCGTTGCGGTGCGCATTCAGGCCGACAACATTCGACGGCGCATCCAGGCTCTGCTCGATCCGGCTCCAAAGCCCGTCAGTGGGCGCCACAGGGCGTGCGCTGGTATCGATCTCCAGAAAGCGCTCACGGGCCCGGCTCAGCGCGCGCGCAAGCGCCGGCTCGCCAGTCACCCGTTCCTCGAAGCGCCGGCTCTCGCCATCGTCCAGCAGGCCCATCACGTACTCGCACGCGAGCACGTCCAGATCATCGTCGCTGCCGCTTGCGTCCGTCATGCCATGCAGTCCTTGAGTGAGGCGAGCCCGCGCTTGACCCACGCTTTGACAGTGCCCAATGGAACGCCGAGGCGGCCGGCGATTTCGCCATGCGAATACCCTGTGACGTAGGACATCATCACGCTTTCACGCTTTTTTTCGTCGAGTCTCTCAAGACACTGACGCAGCCGGCTGGCGTCCGCGAGCTGTGCGAAGGCATCGGCCACAATCTCACGCGCGTCGAGTGCGGCCGATACGATAGCAGGATCAGCAATATCCTCGCGCCGGTTATCGCGCACGACGTTCAGTGCACGATTGCGGACCACGGTATAAATCCAGCCGCGTGCGGAACCCAGCGCAGGATCGAACGAGACAGACCGGTTCCATATAGAGATAAAAGCGTCGTGCACAACTTCCTCGGCAAGCTCTCGCCGCCGCACGATGCGCATAGCAACGGCAACAAGCCGGCCGGCTTCTTCGTCGTAGAGGTGTTTCAACGCATCACGCTTGCCGGCAGCGCAACCTTCGAGCACATTCGCATAATCGAATATCATCCGGCCGCCTTTTGCATCGTCGTATGGCTTCTGCCGTTTTTTGTATCACGCGGCAATGCCTCGTTGAAGACGCAACGGCCGCCGCAAAAAAATTCCTTCCAGCTGCATCCAAAGCGGCAAGCCCGCGTGTTCTCCTAGTACAGACGGCGGACAGTGCCGGCCCCTGCCGCAAGGAGTGCGCCCGCAGCGGTCCCCGGCGTCTGCTGCAATGCAACCACACCGGCTGCATGAAAGGGAGACAGAATCATGAAACCTTTATATTTGCTCACGACAGTCACGTTTGCACTCGCTGCTGGTTCGGTCCAGAGCCGGGCCGAGCAGGCAGTAGCGCTCGTCGGCGACAACACGCTGGTCATGGTGGATCTCGCCAAGCCCGGTTCGCCGAAAACCATGACCGTGAAAGGTAGCGGACGGCTTCTCGGCATCGACGTGCGTCCCTCCAGCAAGGCGCTGTACGGCGTCAACGTCGACGGCGCGATCTTTACGATCGATACCGCCAGCGGCGCTGCAAAAAAGGTCGCGCAACTCGACACTATGCTGCCCGGCAAGCCAACCTGGGCCATCGTCGACTTTAATCCTGCAGCCGACAAACTGCGTTTCATGGGTACCGACGGCACCAACCTGCGCGTCGATGTCGATAACGGCAAGGTGACGAAGGATGGTAGCCTCGCCTTCGAAAAAGGCGACATGCACCAGGGTGAAAAGCCGGCGATTGTTGCAGCCGCCTACTCCAACTCGTTCGGCAAACCCAAGAAAACGGCGATGTACGACATCGATGCGACCATCGTCGCCCTGATCCAGCAGACAAAACCGAACGACGGAACGCTGAAGGCTATCGGCAAACTCGGTATTGGCAAGGCCGGTTCCTATGCCTTCGATATCCACACCAGTGCCGCTGGCGCCAACACCGCCTGGTTGGTGGCCGACAACACCATCTACAAAGTGTCGATCGAAACCGGCAAGGCGGCGATGGTTGGCAAGGTCGACGGAGTATCCGGCGACATCCGCGACATCGCCGTACTGACGAAGTAAGGATCGCTGAGCCGGGCTCGGAACTCGGCGAGCGCTCCCTGCGTTCAGGCAATATGCGGAAACAAGCAATGTCCGGCGGGGCGCATCGTCGATTCGCCGGACAACAAACTTGTGATCACGACCACAACCAGCGCCAAGGCGCGGCCGATCCATCCCAGCACAGAGGAGCACACCCGGGCCTGCCGTTATCCCCGGCTTGAGCGACGCATAGTGGCGAGCTACCCTGACAACGATCTTGATTTGCGGTTTCCTCATTGGATTGGTCGAACGATGCCGCGTTACCCGGGCAAAGGCAGGATAAGCTATCGCGGCGTTATGGCGCTGGTGATTGGCCTGATGTTCGTCTGGTTCGCCCTGCAGCCGGAATATTTCGACAACCATGCTCCGCCGTTTGCCATCCTTGCCGTCATGTTCGTGGCGGGCGCAGCGCTTGTCTATGGCGGTATTGCTTCGCTCCGTTTCGTCTGGAAGCGCAGCGAACTTGTCCGGACGGGCGTGCGCTCGCCAGCGGAAATCTGCGTTCTCGCGGATGACGATACCGATCGCGGATCGGAGACGGTTCATGTGCGCGTGAATGGCCGGTGCCAGGCCCTCGGCGTTGACCGGTCCGGGGCGGTCGCGAAATTCAATGACGGCAAGGTGCGTTCCGGCGAAGTCTGGCTGGACGAAAACGGCGCCGTCCACGCGATCGCCATTTCCGGCGAGCATTTCAACACACTCATTGGCGGCAGGGAAATTCCGGCCGGCACTTTTGGAAAAAGCGACTAGGCCGTCAGGGCGTCCGGCGCGGGAAGGCCCTGCCAGGAAGAAGCATCAGTTTCCCGCGCGCATAAAATACCACCCCGGCCCCGCCGCACCGTGATTGACCAGTACGCACGACCATTCGAAACCGGCATCGACGATCACGATCTCTTCGCACTTGGCAAAAGTGTCCGATACGAGCGCCGACAGATCGGGGACGGACGCATGGCGGCACAGCAGCGATGGCATGTCGCTGGCGTCGTCCGGCAGCACATGGAAGCTGTCCGCAGCAAGGGCGCGCATCTGCTCCTGGGCGTGATTGCCTGCAAGCACGTCCGGCGCATCGATCCCGTGCCGCGCACGGCTGCACAGGTGGGAGAATTCGGACGCCCATCGCGCCAGCAGTTTCACTTTCTGCGCCTTTGAGAGCGTCTCGTACGCGATGCCAGACCGGTCGAGACAGTCGGCAAGATCGCTGTTCATGCGAGCAAGTCCCGTTTCAGTGCCCTGCATCGCAGGGTAACAGAATTGGCCGCCCCGGCCAGCCTGCGGACTTCCGGCTCGTATTGGAATTGTGCGGTGCGATTCCAGGCTTCGCCCCCACCTTCCCCGCTCCCGCCCCCTCTGCTATAGCGCCTGCAACGATTCCGGCAGCACACGCGAAGGCGCGCGCGGCCTCGACAATCCCATCCCCGAGGAACAATCCCGGCCGCCCGTTCGCGGGCCGGCCCCGCGTAATTGGACAGGTCCGAAACATGGCAAAGATCAAGGTAGCAAACCCCGTCGTCGAGATGGACGGCGACGAGATGACCCGGATTATCTGGCAGTTCATCAAGGACAAGCTGATCCATCCCTATCTCGACATCAAGCTGATCTACTTCGATCTTTCGGTGCAGAAGCGGGACGAGACGAACGACCAGATCACCATCGACGCGGCGAAGGCCAATCTCGAGCATGGCGTGGCGGTGAAATGCGCCACCATCACGCCGGACGCCGGCCGGGTGCAGGAATTCGGCCTGAAGGAAATGTGGAAGTCGCCCAACGGCACGATCCGCAACATTCTGGGCGGCACGATCTTTCGCGAGCCGATCATCTGCAAGAACATTCCGCGCCTCGTGCCAGGCTGGACCCAGCCGATCGTCGTCGGCCGCCACGCCTATGGCGACCAGTATCGCGCCACCGACATGCTGATCCCCGGCAAGGGCCGGCTGACGCTGAAATTCGAGGGCGAGGACGGCCAGGTCATCGAGAAAGAAGTGTTCCAGTTTCCCGCCAAGGGCGTGGCGCTGTCGATGTACAACCTTGAACAATCGATTATCGATTTCGCGCGCGCCTCGTTCAACTACGGCCTGCAGCGCAATTTCCCGGTCTATCTGTCGACCAAGAACACCATCCTCAAGGTCTACGACGGGCGCTTCAAGGACATTTTCCAGGAGATCTACGACACGGAATTCGCCGAGGAATTCAAAAAGAGAAAGCTCTGGTACGAGCACCGCCTGATAGACGACATGGTGGCCTCGGCGCTCAAATGGTCAGGCGGCTATGTCTGGGCCTGCAAGAACTACGACGGCGACGTGCAGTCCGATATCGTGGCGCAGGGTTTTGGCTCGCTCGGCCTGATGACGTCGGTTCTGATGACGCCGGACGGCAAGACCGTGGAAGCCGAAGCCGCCCACGGCACCGTGACGCGCCACTACCGCCAGCACCAGCAGGGCGAGGAAACCTCGACCAATTCCATGGCGTCCATCTTCGCCTGGACCCGCGGCCTCGCGCACCGCGCCAAGCTTGACGACAACCAGGAGCTGAAGCGCTTCGCCGAAACGCTGGAGAAAGTCTGCATCGATACGGTGGAAAGCGGCTTCATGACCAAGGACCTGGCGATTCTCGTCGGCCCGGACCAGAAGTGGCTTACCACCACGGGCTTCCTCGACAAGATCGACGAGAACCTGAAGAAGGCGATGGCGTAGAGCATCGCGCGAAAAAATGGTTCCGGTTTTTCGCGCCTGACGATGCTCTACCATGTGGAATCGATCAGCTCTTGTGCGTTCAATTGATCCCGTTTTAGCGCACGCTGATCTAGGCGCCTGACGATGCCCTCCCGGCCGAAGCGAAGCGGCGAGCGGGGACCTTTCTCCGCTTCAGGGCGATCCCGGATAACGCTTCGCTTTTCCGGGAAGACAGGCCGGCGCGTCGTCTCCGAAAATTAACCCGTCGCGGCTAAGCTGCGCCCATGAGCATGCAGCTTGAACGCGCCCGGCCGGGGCCGGAGATCTACCGCTATACCCGCGGCAGAGCGTCCGTGCTGTTCTACTATGCCGCCGCACTCGTTGCCGTCGGCGCATTCCTACAATTCGTCTATGTCGACGAACGGGCGCGGGATTTTTTCGCACGCCTTTCGGTAGCCCGCGACGAACGCCGCACCATGCTCATTGGCGTTTCTGCGATCTGGCTTGCCATTTTTGCCGATTTCGTGATGCAGATCAGAGCCTACCGCCTCGAACGGCCGGCGCTCATTCTGGATGCGCGCGGGGTCCGCGGCCTGCACGGCGGGCTCTGGCGCGAGATCGAATGGGACGAACTCTACGAGGTCGAGGTGGCGGAAAACCACATCCGTTTCGTGCGCGAACCGCGCAACCCGGTGACGAAGTTTTTCTTCCGCCTCGATGGCGGCAGCGGCAGGTTTAGGCTCGGCGAATACGCCATCCACGTATTGCTGAACCGCATCGACGGCGGCAAGAACGACATCCTGCGCGTGATCCGCCGCCATCGCCCGGACTTGCTTTAGCTGCGGCGCAGGCTGAAGCGCAGGCTGAAGCGAAGGCATAACCGCATCTGCCGGTGCTCTTGTCATGCGCCTGTAACGTTTGCAAAGCAGAGCGTTCCTGCGATTGCGCCGATTCATTCTTGTCTGTATAACGCCGCAAAGTTCAGGGAGAAGGACGGTTATGAGTTCGACTGACGTGACCGACGATCAATATCGGCCCTCCGAGGACGAGCCCTTCATGAACGAGAGGCAGCAGGAATATTTTCGCCGCAAGCTGATCTCCTGGCGCGAAGAGATCATGCGCGAGGCAAAGGTAACGCTTGAAGCCCTACAGGCCACAAACGAGCAACTCCCGGACATCGCGGACCGCGCGTCGTCGGAAACAGACCGCGCCATCGAGTTGCGCGCCCGCGACCGCCAGCGCAAGCTGATCGCGAAGATCGATGCGGCTCTGGAGCGTATCTCCGAAGGCACATACGGATATTGCGAAGAAACCGGCGAGCCGATTTCGCTCAAGCGCCTCGACGCCCGCCCTATCGCAACTCTTTCGCTGGAAGCGCAGGAGCGTCACGAGAGGCGCGAAAAAGTGTATCGCGACGATTGAGGATAGCGGGCGCACAGCCCGGCCCCGTCAATGCGTTCCATTCAAACGAAAACCCCGGAAGCAGCGTTCTTCCGGGGTTTTGTTTTGCCGGGCAGCCATCGCTTCAGTTGCCCGGCGGACGTCCCAGCAATTTCGCCATTTCGGCTTCCAGATCGTCGAGCGCATCGTTCGCGGGCGGGGCGGAAACAGGTGTGGGCGTGGGCGCTGGGGCTGCCGGCGCCGGCCGCGGCGTAGCGGGGGCTTGCGGCGCCAAAACCTGTGGAGCCGGAGCCGTTGGCGGCGCGGGCGGCAGTTCGGGCGGCGGCGCAGATGGCGCGGGGCCCGGTCCGGGCGTCTGGAGCGGGCGCGGCGGCGGCTGCCGCATTGGCGGTGCAGCAATGGGCGGCGGTGGCGGCGGCTGTCTGCGGGCGGGAGGCACGATAGGTGGCAGTTTTTGCGGCGCAGGAGATGGCGGCGGCGGCGGAACCATCGCCGCAGTTTCCGCAGCATCGTCCCGTTCCGGCGACTGCGCCCTGAGCTGCGGCGCGGGCGCAACCGGCGGCAGCGACGGAGCTGACGGCGCCGGACGCGGCGCGGGTGCAGGCGGCGCAGCAGGCGGCGCGGCAGGCGCTGCCGGCGGCGCGGCCGGAACCGGCTCGGGCGCCGCCGGCGGAGCCGGCATCACCGGTCGGCCAGGCGGCGGCTCCATGATTGCCGACGTCACTTCGCTTTCGCCGCCTTCGCGCAGCGGGCGCGTCTCTTGTCCATAGGTCGACCGCACGATGCCGGATTCGATCAGAACGTCGTTGGGGCCGCCAATCAGGATCAGGTGCTCGACATTGTCGCGCCGGACAAGCACGAGCTGCCGCTCGCGCCCGAGATCTTCCTTGTCCACGTAGCCCAAACGCGGCTGCCGGTTACGGCTGCGGCCCGGTCCCCGCAATTTCCGGCCGGCAAAAAGCTTCCACAATACGTAGACAACGACCAGAAAGAACAGAATCGCGATAGCGGCGCCGATCATGCCAACGATCGAACCGCCTTCGCCAAACAGGTTTTTGATAAATTCCATCTCGTCAGGCCTTTGTTTTCCCACGCGCCCTGTCCCGGCGGGCCACCGGACTGCCGCGCCGGCTGGATCAGCGTGCGTTCAAATGGAATTACTTGACCGCACAAAAGCTGATCGATCCCACAGATTAGGGCATCGTTATTCGCGAAAAACCGGAGCCACTTTTTCGCACGATGCTCTAGACGTACGCCGCCCGAATTGGACATGGTTCGCCCGGCTACGCTTCCATAGTAACAGAACTCGGCGTCCGGTAACCTCTTTCGTTAGGAAATGGTTAACCAAAAAGCGGCACGGAGGGAATATGGCAGCTTCGTTCATCGTTGCGGAGACGCTCCCGGCGAACGGAAACGTTCGCAGCGAAAACCCTGGCCGGCAATCATTCCGGGCGTGTTTGCCGTTGCAAATGGCAACGTAAAATTTCACTGTTGGACGATTCGGCCCAGCCGGAATGCCCCGGCCTGTTACCCCAGCGGAATTGCGATATGAGCCAGCAACAAGCAGTCCCCGCCGTGCTGGACCGGACCGAGAGGTCCGGTAGCCCATTGCTGCTCCTCGTCTTGACCATCGTGATGCTTGGCGCGATCACCACGCTGGCTTTCGTTCCGCGGCAACTGGGCAATCAGCTGACGCTCGCCCTGCTGGCGGTACTCGCCGCCGCCGGAGTTCTGGGCCTTTGCGCCTATGCCATCGGCTACCTGCAACTGTCGACCCGCACAGCGCGGAACGACATCACCAAACTCATTGCCGACAGCGGTTCGGAGGGATTGCTCGTCACCGAGGGCGATACGCGCGTCCTCTACGCCAACAGCGCCTACCTCGCTTTGTCCGGCGGTCAGGATCCGGCCAATCTGCGCACCGTCGAGCGGCTCTTCTCGGGCACCCCCGAAGTATCGGAGGCGGTCTACCGGCTTTCGCAGGCTGCCCGCGAAGGCAAGCGCGGATCCGAGGAATTGCGCCTTTCCCCGCCCCTGAATGGCGACGGACAGGTCGGATGGTATCGCATTCGTGTTCGCCCGCTCGAACGCTTCGGGCACAAGCGCGCCGCATTATGGTCGGTAGCCGATATCACCCGCGAACGGGACCGGCACGAAAACGTTTTTCAGGAATTGCAGCACGCCATAGACTTCCTCGATCATGCACCGGCCGGCTTTTTCTCCGCCGATCCTGGCGGGCAGATCTCTTACATGAACGCGACGCTGGCCAACTGGCTCGACTACGATCTCGCCCAGGTAGGCACCGGCGGCCTGGCCGTTTCCGATGTCATCGCTGGCGATGGCTCCGCCTTGCTGTCGACTTTGACCGGCGCGCCCGGCGAAGTTCTGACCCGCCAGTTCGACGTCGACCTCAAGCGCCGGAGCGGGCAGAATCTGCCCGCACGCCTGATCCATCGCATAGCTTTTGCACAGGACCAGAGCCCCGGCCCGTCGCGCACGCTTGTGATCAACCGCGCGCCTGGCGAAGAGCCCGGCGAGGATCTGCGCGCCGCCGAAGTGCGCTTTGCCCGCTTCTACAACCAGACGCCTGTCGCCATCGCAGCCCTGGACAAGGATGGCCGCATAACCGACCCGAACGCCGCCTTCGCCAGCCTGATGCCCGAGGCCTTGAAAGGCAGGCCCGGCGATGCCGGCCACACAATTTTCGCCGGCGTGGCCGAACGCGATCACGAAGCGCTGCGCGCAGCCCTTGTTGCCGCGGATCAGGACCGCAGCGACATTCCCCCAATTGACGTGACCCTGGCGGACGGACGTGCCGAACCCGGCGCAGGAGATGCAAGCGAACCGGAAGGCGAAGACAATCGCCGGTCTGCACGTCTGTTCATCGCGCCCGCCGAGGGCTCCGGCGCGGCAACCGTATTCGCGCTCGACACGACAGAACAGCGCAAATTGAAGGAGAGTTTCGCCCAGTCGCAGAAGATGCAGGCCGTTGGCCAGCTCGCCGGTGGGGTTGCGCACGATTTCAACAATATACTCACGGCGATCCTGGGTTTTTCCGATCTTCTCATCGCACGCCACCGGCCAACCGACCCGTCGTTTCAGGACATCATGCAAATCAGGCAGAACGCCAATCGCGCTGCCGGCCTGACGCGCCAGCTTCTTGCATTTTCCCGGCGTCAGACCCTGCGCCCGGAGATATTGCAATTGTCGGATTCGCTATCCGAGATGCAGATGCTGTTGCGCAGGCTCGTTGGCGAGAAGATCGAAATAAGCATCAAGCATGGCCGCGACCTCTGGCTCGTGAAGGCGGACGACAACCAGTTCGACCAGGTTATCATGAACCTCGTTGTCAACGCGCGCGACGCCATGCCGGATGGCGGCCACATCACGCTCGAAACCAAGAACGTCACCGCGGCCGAATGCGCCAAGTTCGATGAACCGGGCTTTGTCCCCGCTGACTACGTCGCGATCGAGGTAAGCGATACCGGTTCGGGAATTCCCGCAGCGGTGAAGGAAAAAATCTTCGAACCGTTTTTCACCACCAAGGGCGTTGGCAAGGGCACAGGTCTCGGCCTTTCCATGGTCTATGGCATCGTCAAACAGACCGGCGGCTACATCGCGTGCGACAGCGAGGTTGGGCGAGGAACCACGTTCCGGATCTATCTGCCGCGGTACATTCCCGCTCCCGAAGAAATCCAGAAGAAGGAAGAGGCGAAGGCCCCCGCGGCCGACGCGACCGGCAGTGGAACCATTCTCCTTGTCGAGGACGAGGAGGCCGTCCGGGCGTTCGGCTCCCGTGCGCTTGCCTCGCGGGGATACACTGTGCTCGAAGCCTGCTCCGGCGCAGAGGCGCTCGAAGTCGTCGAGGAGCATGAAGGCGAAATCGATCTCATTGTCTCCGACGTCGTCATGCCGGAAATGGATGGTCCCACGATGTTCGGCGAATTGCGCAAGCGCGGCGTGAAGGCGAAGGTCGTCTTTGTCTCGGGTTACGCCGAAGACGCGTTCGCGAAGAACCTGCCCCAGGGTGAGGCATTCGGCTTCCTGCCGAAGCCGTTCACCCTGAAGCAACTGATCGAATCGGTGAAGGAAAATCTGGGCTGAAGCCGGCGAAGCGCCGGCATTCCTGCATCAAGCCGCCGGTTCGCCGTAGCGCCGCGCCAGCCACTGGCCAAACCGGTCCACGGCGAAGTAGAGCAAGACCGTGAACACCGCCAGCGCCAGCAGGGCGGCGAACATCAGGTCCGTCTGCGCCCGCCCGTTGGCAAGCAGCATCAGGTGGCCAAGGCCGCGGGAAGCCCCGACCCACTCACCAATCACCGCTCCCATCGGCGCAGCCACCGCTGCCAGCCGCAGACCGGAAGCCAGCGCCGGCAGGGCGTGTGGGGCGCGCAGCCTGAACATGATTTGCATCGGTTTCGCGTTCATCGTCTGCGCCAGATCGAGCGCGCCCTGCGGCGTTCGCATCAGACCGTCAAAAAACGCCGAAGCGACAGGGAAGTAGATCATCAGCACAACGACAACGATTTTCGACGCCATGCCGTAACCAAGCCACAGCGTCAGGACCGGCGCGAGAGCGAAGATCGGCACAGCTTGTGCGAAGACGATGAAAGGACGCATCAGCACGCGCGACAGCGGCGACATCGCCAGATTGATCGCCGTCGCAGCTCCGAACAGGGCGCCAAGCACCAGCCCGGCGGCAATCTGAGTCCACGTGATCAGCGCGTTCTCCCAGATCAACTCCCGCGACGCCCAGAACGTGCGCGCTACCCGCATCGGCCCCGGAAGTATGAAATGCGGCGCACCAGTCAGGCTCACGACCGTCTGCCAGAGAATGGCGACAAACGCAGCGCCGGCGAGAAAGCGCAAAACGGCCGCGGTAAAGGCTGAAACCATGCCGTTCATGCGAGTCCCCGCAACTTGCGGTACATGGCCGCCTGTGCCGCCATTGTCGCCGGATCGTCTGCGGCCCGGACAGGCGGCGCCACAGGCACATCAAGCTGCTCAATGTGGCCCTCGTGCATTAGAAAAGCCCTGTGGGCGAGACGCGCCGCCTCTGCGGGATCGTGCGTAACGAGCAGAACCGTGCGGCCGGCAAGAAGCTCTCCGGCGATTTCCTGCATTTCCGCCCGGGTGCGGGCATCCAGCGCCGAAAAAGGTTCGTCGAGCAACACGACCGGACGGTCTTCCATCAGCGTGCGCGCCAGCGACGCCCGCTGGCGCTGGCCTCCCGAGAGCGTATGCGGACGCTGGCGGATATGGGGCGTCAGACCGGCGCGTTCGACAATCGCCCGCGCACGCGCCATGTCAGGCCGTTCGCCGCGCAGCCGCGCGCCCAGCACGACATTTCCAAGCACATCGAGCCACGGCGCGAGAAGATCGCTCTGCCCCATGAAGCCAATGCGCCCGGCCAGCGGCGCCCCGTCGCTTGCTTCGATACGCCCGGTGAAGCGCGCGCCGGTCTCAAGCCCGGCGATAAGCCGCAGAACGGTCGTCTTGCCGGTGCCGGAAGCGCCGAGCAGACCCGTCCACTGCCCCGCCGCCAGCTCCAGACGCAATGGTCCGAACAGCGGCGCACCGGCAATATCGGCCGCGCCCTCCAGGACGACGGCAGGCGGACTCACGGCGCAGTCACATCCACAGCCAGTTTCGCCACCGGCAATTGCGACGGAATCGCCCCTGTCTTGTGCAGGAACGCCTCGAAAGCGGCGTAACGTCCCTGGTCCATCGCCGCGGGACGCGATGCGAACCGCGGATAGGTGTCCAGCCACGCCCGCCGGTTCAACTCGTTCTGTAATTCCTTCGATGTCGCGGAGAATATCTTCCAGGCTTCCTGCGGATTGTTGAGAATGAACTGGGCGCCCAGTTCGGTCGCAGCCAGGAAACGGCGCACCCGGTCCTTGTTCATCTTCTCGGGATTCGCGACATAGATAAGTTCGTCGTAGGCAGGGACGCCCTCGGCTTCCGGATAGAAACAACGCCCCGCCGATTTCTCAATTTTGAGCTGGTTGAGTTCGAAGTTCCGGAACGCGCCGATCACGCCTGCAACCTGCTTGCTCATCAGCGCCGGCGAAATCGAAAAGCCGATGTTGACGCGTTCGACCGATTTCGGATCGACTTTGTTGTGCCGCAGCATCGCGTCGAGCAAGACTTCCTGCACGCCGGGAACCGCGAAACCGACCTTTTTGCCTTTGAGATCGGCGATCGATTTGATCGGCCCCTCCGCCAATGTCACCAGACACGTCAGCGGCGTCGAAACCAGCGTCCCGGCCCGCACCAGTTTCATGCCCTGATGCACATTGAGGTGCAGTTGCGGCTGGTAGGACACCGCCAGATCGGCCTGTCCGGCTGCGACAAGCTTCGGCGGATCGGCCGGATTGGCCGGCGCGGTGATAGTTACGTCGAGGCCGGCCTGCTTGAAGAAACCGCGTTCCTTCGCGATGATGACCGGCCCGTGATCGGGATTGACGAACCAGTCGAGGATCAGGCTCAGCTTGTCCTGCGCCGCTGCCGGGACAGCGCTGGCGCAAAAAACGAAACCCGTCGCAACAAGCGCCTGCGCCAATGCTCTGTTGCGGTTCCGCTTTCCCGCCCTGCGCCCGGTCAAACGGGCAATCGCAGCCTGCACAAACATGATCTCTCCTCCGCTCACGCCGGAAACCGGCCAGCGGAGCAACGCCTTGCGTCTCGTCGCCAAGCCCGTTCCCTACGCCGGCATTGCCCGGTTCAGGTTCGATGGGTTGGCGTAAACGCCTCTCAGCCCGGCAGGGCGCCCCAACGGTGACGCAGACTATAGGCTCTGGCCAGATGCGCGGCAATCCCGGGTCCGGCGGAGCAAATGCCCGCCGCCTAAACCCTTTGTTCACCCTGCCCGTTTACATTTTCCGGTAAAGCAGCGTTCAGGAGACCGCGCCCGTGGCGACATTGCGCAGATATACCCTCGTCAAGACCCGAAAGCCCCGGCGCAAGGTAACGCCCGAGCGCATCGTTCTCCTTGCGCTCTGCACCGCCGTCGGCGGCGGCGTCTTCGTGACCATGAACAATCCCAACAGCACGCCATCGATGTTGCGCGAGCGCATCGCGCGCAGCGAGCCGATCCTGCAAATTCCCATTGCGACGCAGATCGCCGCCAGCATGCACAAGGCCAACGAAGCACTCGAGAACAAGCGCCGGATGGCCATTCTGACGCCCGAGCAGATCGCCGAGCGCAAACTGCGTGCCGAAATCGAGGAACGTCTGGCGATGGAACGGCGCGAGGCCGCCAGCCAGCTTTTCGCTGCACGAAATGTCGACCGCATGCCGACCGCCAGCATCCCCCAGCTCTCCTCGGGCTTCCAGGTGGTGCGCCCCGCGGCTCAAGCGCCAGGCTTCCGCGAAATTCCCAAGTGGACGCCGCAATAGCGTAAGAGCGACTGGCGGGAACTAACGCGCCGGTCCTTGGTGCAAGCACTGCTCGATTTGGCGGTTCCGCATTCCCGCAAAAGCGCTATTATTATAGCCAAAATCCGGCGGCTTTGCCCCGGCCGGTTCCGGTTCGGGGCCAGGCGATCCGGTTTAGCGTTCGTGCTGCGGCTTCGTGCCGCGAGCCGGCGCTGGACGTGAGCGCATCCGTATGCGGAGACGACATGAGCCTGTATTACGTTGAAAAGCTGATCTACCAGCTCAACCGCGATCCCGCCGTGCGCAAGCGCTTTCTGGACGATATGGAGAGCGTGCTGGAAGACTACGACCTTACGGATGAAGAACTGGACGCCATTCGTGCGCCGGATATCGGCTTGCTGTATGTGCTGGGCGTGAACGGCCAACTTCTGATGCATTATGCAGCGCTGTGCAAATACGAGTGGAACGATTACATCCAGGCTATGAAGGACGGCCTGGAAGAGCATGGCCCGGTGCGCGCGGGCCTGTATGCACGAACCGGCGGAGGCGCAGTATGACACTGGTTTTTGCAGGCGCCTGCTCGCATGCTCCAGGCATCACCGGCCGCGCGGAGCGCGCCGACCCGAACGTGCGCGACGCCTTCTATTCCCAGTTTCACCGCATGGCTGCTGCGATCAGGCAGTCCGGAGCAGAAGCGCTCGTCGTGATTGCGGCCGAACATTTTGCCAATCTCTTCAAGAACAACATGCCGTCCTACATCATCGGCATGGCGGACTATTACACCGGGCCGATCGAGGACGAACAATGGCTTGGGATCAAGAAGGCCCGCGTTCCCGGCAATGCTGCGCTTTCGAAACGGCTCATCGAAGCGGTCATGCAGGACGTCGATGTATCCTTCGCCGAGGAGATGCAGTTCGACCACGGCGTCAGCGTACCCTTGCACTTTCTGACGCCCGCTTATGACATGAACGTCATCCCTATCATCATCAATTGTCAGGCGCCGCCGCTTTCGCCCTTGCACAGGGCCTACGCATTCGGTCGCGCCCTGCGCAAGGCCATCGACGCCGCGCCGGAAAAGATCGCCGTCGTATGCACCGGCGGCATTTCCCATTGGCCGGCGACCCCGGATTCGGGAAAGATCAACGAAGAATTCGACCGCGAATTTCTCGAACGCTTTCTCGCCAACGACCACGAGGCGCTGACCTCCTACTCCGATGCGGAAATCTACGACCGCGCCGGCCAGGGCGGCTTTGAAATTCGCACCTATGTCGCTCTGGCCGGCCTGTGCGAAGGGGCAAAGGGCGATCTCTGGTTCTACGCTCCAATTCCGATTTTCGCGGTGGGTTGCACGATTGCGGCAATGGACGTGCGTCCGGTGGCGGCTTCCGGCGCGAGCGCCTGAACGCGCAAACCCCATACTGACCGGACAGCGGCAACGAGCCCGCGCCCTTGCATTTGCAACCGGCTTGCCGCCTACTCTCCGGCAAATAGCAGCGACACAACCGGGGAGGACGGCACGTGAAATCCAAAGCAAAATCGCCTGCACAGCGCAGCATTCTGGTCACCGGCGCTGCCAGCGGCATCGGCGAAGCCTGCGCCCGGCTCCTGCTGGAGCAGGGTTGCAACGTCGCAGCCTTGGATCGCGATGCAATTTCCCCGCATCTGGCGGAAATCGCCGCGCCCGGACAACTGCTGGCCTTGAAAGCTGATGTCGCCAGCGAAACCTCGTGCGCGCAGGCGGTGGCGGCCGCCGTTGAAGAATTCGGCCGCATCGATGCGCTGATCCACATGGCCGCTGTCCATTCCACCAAGACCTGGCGCGACGCGAACGCCGCCGAATTCAACCGCACGCTCGAAATCAACGTCACCGGGTCGTTTCTCATGGCCAGCGCCGTGGCCCGGGCGATGGAGCAAACCGGCGGCGGCGCCATCGTGCTGGCGATGTCCGGTTCGATACAGGCCTCGGGACTTGGCGGTGACGGCCGCGGCGGTCCCGCCTATGTGACCTCGAAGGCCGCCATCATAGGCCTGACGCGGGCGCTCGCGCGCTCCTTCGCGCCGCTGAATATCCGCGTCAATGCTGTGAGCCCCGGCTCGACCGCCACATCCATGACGGCCGATTATTCGCCCGAAGCGCTGGCAGGCGTCGCAGCGCGCACTCTGGTCGGGCGTATAGGCAAGCCCGAGGAAATCGCCGAGGTCGCCATCTTCCTCGCCTCAGACGCTGCCCGCTATGTCGATGGCGAAATCGTCGCCGTCAACGGTGGCGGCTCCCTCGGCCTGTAGACCGGCCGAACGCCTGTTAACCCTGCAGCCGGGAAAAATGAAGAAGAACAAAAAAAGAACTTGCGGACGAGAACAAATACGGTACATTGACTTTCAACAGCCAGTTTGAACCTGCCAATTGCACTCGACACACAAGGAGCCGTATCGTGGCCGCATCGAATCTTCGCCTCGTGGAAGGAAACTCAGTGGACAAGACCAAGGCGCTGGACGCAGCGCTGTCGCAGATCGAGCGGGCCTTCGGCAAAGGCTCCATCATGCGCCTCGGCAAGAACGAGCAGGCTGTTGAAATCGAAACGATTCCGACCGGTTCGCTTGGGCTGGACATCGCACTGGGCGTCGGCGGACTGCCGCGCGGGCGCGTGATCGAGATTTACGGACCGGAATCGTCCGGCAAGACGACTCTCACCCTGCATGTCGTCGCAGAAGCGCAGAAGCGCGGTGGCGTTTGCGCGTTCGTCGACGCAGAGCATGCGCTCGATCCGGTGTATGCCCGCAAGCTTGGGGTCAAGCTCGACGACCTGCTCATCTCCCAGCCCGATACCGGCGAACAGGCGCTCGAAATTGCCGACACCCTTGTCCGTTCCGGCGCTATCGACGTGCTGGTCGTCGATTCAGTGGCGGCGCTGACGCCGCGGGCCGAAATCGAAGGCGAGATGGGCGATGTGCAGCCGGGTCTGCAAGCCCGTCTGATGAGCCAGGCACTGCGCAAGTTGACCGGCTCGATCTCCCGCTCGAAGACGATGGTTATCTTCATCAACCAGATCCGCATGAAGATCGGCGTGATGTACGGCAGCCCGGAGACGACCACCGGCGGCAATGCGCTGAAATTCTATTCGTCGGTCCGTCTCGACATTCGCCGCATCGGCTCCATCAAGGACCGCGACGAGGTCACCGGCAACCAGACCCGTGTGAAAGTCGTCAAGAACAAGGTCGCGCCGCCGTTCAAGCAGGTCGAATTCGACATCATGTACGGGACCGGCATTTCCAAGGTCGGCGAGTTGATCGATCTGGGCGTCAAGGCCGGAGTGGTCGAGAAATCCGGCGCCTGGTTCTCCTGGGACAGCCAGCGCCTCGGTCAGGGCCGTGAAAACGCCAAACAATTCCTCCTCGACAATCCTGATGCGGCCGCGAAAATCGAGGCCACGATTCGCGAGAACGCCGGTCTTATCGCCGAACGCATTCTCGAGGACACCGGCCCCGAGCCGGACGAGGACGGCGAAGCGGCCGAATAGGCCACCAGCCTCCGGGCAAACGCCCGGATTACCGGAATTTGCAACATGAAGCATGTTCGGAAGGGCCGGCGGCACCCGCCGCCGCCGCTGGCCCGGGTCGTGGTTTTGTAGAAAGGTCCCCTCTACCAGAACGGACACCCGCACATCGCTTCATAGACGGGGCGGAAACCTGCGTACCGGGTTTCCGCCCCGCTTTTTCATGCATGGCGATCTGAGAATCGATCTCATGACCGGCGCGCTGCCAAATGTCCCCTGCCCCGCCCGGCCCGGTGCAAGCAGGCAGTTCACACAAACACCGGAAAATGCTCTATAGCAGGCCGCACGAACACACGCCGACCTGCCGCGACCGGACAGAGTTTCCGCACTGCGGTCGAGACAGCGCGAGACACCGCAAACTGAGCATTTGGATCGGGACAGAATGAGCGGCGTAAACGATATCAGAAAAACCTTCCTCGACTACTTTGCCAAAGAAGGCCACGAGGTCGTGGCGTCGTCGCCACTGGTGCCGCGCAACGACCCGACCCTGATGTTCACCAACGCCGGCATGGTGCAATTCAAGAACGTGTTCACCGGTGTCGAAAAACGGCCCTATTCCCGCGCCGCTTCCTCGCAGAAATGCGTGCGCGCCGGCGGCAAGCACAACGATCTGGACAATGTCGGCTATACCGCGCGCCACCACACATTCTTTGAAATGCTGGGAAACTTCTCTTTCGGCGACTATTTCAAGGAAGGCGCAATCGAACTTGCGTGGAACCTGATCCGCAAGGAATTCGATCTGCCCAAAGACCGCATGCTCGTGACCGTCTATCACGACGACGACGAAGCCTTCGGCCTGTGGAAGAAGATTGCGGGCTTCCCGGACGACCGCATCATTCGCATCGCTTCCTCGGATAACTTTTGGGCCATGGGCGAAACCGGGCCATGCGGCCCGTGTTCGGAAATATTCTTCGACCAGGGCGAATCCGTCGCCGGCGGCCCGCCGGGCTCGCCGGACGAGGACGGCGACAGGTTTCTCGAATTCTGGAACCTCGTGTTCATGCAGTTCGACCAGCTGACGCCGGGCGAGAGGATCGACCTGCCGCGGCCCTCGATCGACACCGGCATGGGGCTCGAGCGCATCTCCGCTATCCTGCAGGGCGTAACTTCCAACTACGAGACAGACCTGTTCCGCGCCCTGATCGAAGCCGCCGCCGTTGCAACCGGCGCCGATCCGCGCGACCCGTCGAAAATCGCCAGCCTGCGCGTCATCGCCGATCACTTGCGTGCGACATCCTTCCTCGTCGCGGACGGCGTTTTGCCCTCGAATGAAGGCCGTGGCTACGTATTGCGCCGGATCATGCGCCGCGCCATGCGCCACGCCCAGTTGCTCGGCGCGAAGGACCCGGTGATGTGGCGCCTCGTACCCGCACTGGTGGCGCAAATGGGCAGGGCTTTTCCGGAGCTGGCCCGCGCCGAGCAGCTCATCGCCGAAACGCTGCGGCTGGAAGAGACGCGGTTTCGCACGACGCTGGCGCGCGGCCTTGCGATTCTCGACGACGAAACCGCGGACATGCAATCGGGCGCACAATTGTCCGGCGACACTGCATTCAAACTCTACGACACCTACGGATTCCCGCTGGACCTGACCCAGGACGCCCTGCGCAGCCGCGGCATCGGTGTTGACCTCGCCGCGTTCAACACGGCGATGGAGCGTCAGCGCGCAGAGGCGCGCGCCGCCTGGGCGGGCTCGGGGGAAGCCGCCACGGAAACCGTCTGGTTCGCCATCCGCGAGCGCACGGGCGCGACCGAATTTCTCGGCTACGAACACGAAAAGGCCGAAGGCGTAGTCGCCGCACTGGTGCGCGACGGCGCCGAGACGCAATCCCTCAAGGCCGGCGAAACCGGCTTCGTCGTCGTCAACCAGACGCCGTTCTACGGAGAATCGGGAGGGCAGATCGGCGATACAGGCACGATCCGCACAGCCGATGCGGCGCTCACCGTCGTCAACACGCAGAAAAAGCTCGGCGATCTCTTCGTTCACGAAGTACGCGTCGACAGCGGTGAATTGCGCAACGGACAATCCGTCGAACTGCGCGTCGACCATGGCCGCCGGCGCGCCATCCGGGCGAACCATTCCGCGACCCACCTGCTGCACGAAGCCCTGCGCCAGGTGCTGGGCGATCACGTCGCGCAGAAGGGCTCGCTCGTGGCCAGCGAGCGCCTGCGCTTCGACTTCGCCCATCCCAAGCCGATCAGCGATGAGGAAATGGCCCGTGTCGAGGATATCGCCAACCGCTATGTCCTGCAGAACGGCAGCGTCGAAACGCGGCTGATGGGCGTCGACGACGCCATGGCCTCGGGCGCCCGCGCCCTGTTCGGCGAAAAATATGGCGAGGAAGTCCGCGTCGTGACGATGGGCCACATCGAAGGCGGTGACAATGCCGGCCGGCCATTCTCGGTGGAATTATGCGGCGGCACTCATGTCGGCCGCACGGGTGAAATCGGTCTCGTCACCATCGTTTCCGAAGGCGCGGTCGCCGCAGGCGTGCGCCGCATCGAAGCCAAGACCGGCGATGCCGCGCGCCAGCATCTGAACGCCGAGGCTCGTCAACTCCGCGACCTGGCGGGCTTGCTCAAGGCGCCGGCGGCCGAAAGCGCCGATCGTCTCGCCGCGCTGCTCGAAGAGCGGCGCAAACTCGACCGCGAACTGGCCGAAGCCCGGCGCAAACTCGCGATGGGCGGCGGCGGCGCTGCGGCCGGCTCCGACGACGCGATCAAGGACATCGCGGGCGTCAAGTTCTATGCGCGGGCCGTTACAGGCGTCGAGATGAAGGACCTGAAATCGCTGGCCGACGAAGCCAAGGCGAAAGTCGGCTCCGGCATCGTGGCCATCGCCAACACCGGCGCAGACGGCAAGGCCGGACTTGTCGTCGCCGTCACGGACGATCTTACAAAGGCCAACAACGCTGTCGATCTGGTGCGCATCGCCGCTCCGGTTCTCGGCGGCAAGGGCGGCGGCGGCCGCCCGGATATGGCTCAGGCAGGCGGACCTGACGGCTCGAAAGCGCAGGCGGCCCTGGATGCGATCGCCGAAGCCCTGCGCGCGCGGACGACGGGCTGATGGCCGGGAGCGCGCGCGCCGGCCACCTTGCGTTGCGTCGCCGCGTGCACATGGCGCTCGACTCCAGCATCGAGGGCGAGCGCTGGTCGTCGTGGACGCATCGCATCATCGTTGCCTTTATTCTCGTCAGCATCGCCGCGATGATCGTGGAATCGATGCCCCATGTTACCGACCGTTGGAGCAAATGGCTCTACGGCGTCGAGGTTTTCGTCATCGCCGGGTTTTCGCTCGAATACATCGCCCGCCTTTGGAGTGCGCCGGACGCAACGCCCTATGCCGAAATGCATCCGGCCGAGGCGCGCTGGCGCTATGTGATCTCGCCGATGGCGATCGTCGACCTTTTGTCGATCGTGCCGCTCTTTCTCTCGCTGTTCGCCGGCATCGATCTGCGCGCGCTGTTGATGCTGCGCCTGCTGCGTTTTTTCAAACTGGCGCGCTATTCCCCCGGCATGCGCTCGCTTCTCAACGCGCTGGATTCCGAACGCAAGGCGCTCTTCGCTTCGGCCGTGGTGCTGGCCGGTGTTGTGCTGATTTCAGCTTCGATCATGCACCTGCTCGAAGGGGCAGCCCAGCCCGACAAATTCGGCACCATCCCCGAATCCATGTGGTGGGCCATCGTGACGCTGACGACTGTTGGCTACGGCGACGTCGTGCCGGTCACTGCGTTTGGCCGCATCGTTGCAGCGCTCACCATGATTTCGGGACTGGTCATGCTCGCATTGCCGGTCGGCATTATCGCGACCGCGTTCGCGGAGGAAATCCACCGCCGAGAGTTCGTCGTTACCTGGGGCATGCTCGCGCGCGTCCCGATCTTTGCCTCGCTTTCGGCCATCGAAATCGCCGACCTCATGCACTACCTCAGGTCGCAGACCGTGCAGCCCGGAACGCTCGTCATGCGCCGCGGCGACGAGGGCGACAGCATTTATTTCATCGCCAGCGGCGAGGTCGTCGTCGAAACGCCGGATGGCGAAGTGATCCTCGGCAGCGGCGATTTCTTTGGCGAGATCGCCGTCCTGCACAAGACACGCCGCGTGGCGACCGTACGCGCCGTGCGTCAGACCAAACTGCTCATTCTTGAAGCCTCCGACCTGAACGCTCTGATGGAAAGAAATCCGGAAGTCCGCGAACGGATTGAAAACGTCGCGCATCGCCGCGCCGAGGCGAACTGGGGTCAGGTCGGCGATTGACGTCGGGCTGGATCAGCGCATCGTTACCGATAAGCCACTTTTCGCACCATGCCTTGGCGAGCAGGGCCTTACCGCGACAGCTCGCGCATGGCGTCTTCGAGCCCGGCGATGGTGAGGGGAAACATCCGGTTTGTCATGAGCTGACGGATCATCCCGATGGACTCCGTCCAGCGCCACTGGTTTTCCGAAACCGGGTTCAACCACACCATGCGCGGCCAGGTCTGCGCCACCCGCTGCAGCCAGAGCGAGCCCGCCTCGGGATTATTGTGTTCGACCGAACCGCCCGGCATCGCAATCTCGTAGGGCGACATCGACGCATCGCCGACAAATATCACCTTGTAGTCGTTTCCATAAGTGTGCAGCACATCCCATGTCGGCGTACGCTCCTGCCAGCGCCGCGCATTGGATTTCCACACCCCTTCGTACAGGCAGTTGTGGAAATAGAAATGTTCCATGTGCTTGAACTCGTTACGCGCGGCCGAAAACAGCTCTTCCACCTGTTTGATATGCCAGTCCATCGAGCCGCCAATGTCAAAGAACAGCAGCACCTTGATCGCATTGCGCCGTTCCGGCCGCATCTGCACGTCGAGCCAGCCACGGTTGGCCGTGGAGCGGATCGTGCCGTCGAGGTCGAGTTCGTCGGCCGCGCCCGTGCGCGCGAATTTCCGCAATCGCCGCAACGCCATCTTGATGTTGCGCGTACCCAGTTCGACGTCGCCGTCGAGGTCCTTGAAGTTGCGCTGATCCCAGACTTTCACCGCGCGATGGTTGCGGTTCTTGTCCTGCCCCATGCGGATGCCTTCGGGATTGTAGCCATAGGCGCCGTATGGGGATGTGCCACCCGTCCCGATCCACTTGTTGCCGCCCTTGTGCTGGCCCTTCTGTTCGGCAAGCCGCTGGCGCAAGGTCTCCATGAGCTTGTCCCAGCCCATCGCCTCGATCTGCGCCTTCTCTTCGTCCGTGAGGTATTTTTCGGCGAGCTTTTTCAGCCAGTCTTCGGGAATTTCGGCTTTTTCCATCGCCGCAAGCAGGGATTCGAGTCCCTTGAACGTCGCGCCAAAGACCCGGTCGAACTTGTCGAGATTGCGTTCGTCCTTCACCAGCAGCGCGCGGGAAAGAAAGTAGAAATCCTCAATCGACTTGGCCGCAAGATCCTTGTCCAGCGCTTCCATCAGCGTGAGATATTCCCGCAGCGTAACGGGAATATCGGCATCGCGCAGGGACGTGAAGAATTGCAGGAACATTGCGGTATCTTACACCGGACGCAGCAAAATTGCGACGCATGTCTTCCCGGACGCCGAAGGCGATCCGGGACCTGTCTCCGGCATTCAGCGATCCCGGATCGCCTTCGGCGTCCGGGAAAACAGCGCCCCTATGGTATGCCGAAGAGCCGTTCCGCATTCCCGCGTTCGACCGCCCTGCGCTGTTCCTGCGTCCAGCCGCCGTAGGCCTCGAAGCCGCGTGTTTCCGCTTCGGCGATATCTTCCACAACGTAGGGATAGTCGGTGCCAAACAGAATGCGCGCAGGATCGGCGAAGGCCATCAGCGCATCGAGCGGCGCCTTGTCGCCCGACAAGGCCGTATCGAACCAGAACTGCCGGATATAGTGCAGCGCGCCTTTCGGATAGTTTTCCTTGAATTTCGTGCGCGTGTCGAAGATCGAAATCCGGTGCGCCAGCATCGGCAGCGTGCCGCCGGCATGCGACAATATCCAGTTTATGTCGGGCAGCTTTTCCATCACGCCGTTGAAGATCAGGTTGGTCGCGACCTTCGTAGTCTCGAACGGATAATCGATGAGCATGCGCGGGATGTCCCACCCCTTTGCCTCGACACCGGGCGGATAGCATGGGTGCAGGAACACGGTCATCTTGCGCCGGTTGAGTTCCTCGTAAAGCGGCCAGAACATCGGATCGCCGATGTAGCGGTCGTCGACGCTGGTCAGAAGGCACACGCCTTCCAGTTTCAATTCTTCCTGCACGCGGCCGATTTCCGATATCGCAGCCTCGATATCCGGCAAGGGCAGGAAGGCGAAGCCGCCGAAGCGCCCGCCGGAACCCGCCTTCAGCTCCGCCAGATAATCATTGAACTGCACCGCCAGCTGGCGGGTCTGCGCAACATTGCCGAAATAGATGCCCGGAGACGTGAAGGAAAAAATCGTTTGCGCGATGCCGAGCCTGTCCATCAGTGCAAGCGACTTATCCGGCGTCCATGCAGGAAATCCCTGATAGGCCGTGCCGCCAATACCGGCGGCGCGTTGCACGTCCTTGTAGAATTCCGGCAGCACGTGGTGGTGTACGTCAATCTTGCCTGCCCTCTCGGCCATCCCGGTATCCTCCCCTGATATATGTGCAGAGCCGCGCCTGCGGCGTTTCCCGATTGTTACCCGATCCCGGGCAACAGCGAAACAAGCGCGGCCCGCTTTGACGGACATCATGGCGGGATGCGGCAAATTGGCGATGCTGAGACAATGGGTGATTCGACGCCCGCACTCAGGACAGGACCGCTTGCATGCTTCGAGACACACCCGCACGCCGCAGCAATTCCGCCAGGGCCGCGGTCATTCTGGCGGTCTTGGCGGGATTCGCCATGCTGTCGACGCCCTCAGCTGCGCTCACCCCCTCCGAAACCCGCGGCAGGGACATCGCCGAAAAACAATGTTCGCCCTGCCATGCGACCGGCGCGAAAGACGTCAGCAAAGACAAGCGCGCCCCGGCTCTGCGCACGCTCGCAAAGCGATATCCGCTGGAGAATCTGGAAGAAGCTTTCGCCGAAGGGATAACCGTAAGCCACCGCGCTCCGGAAATGCCGGCGTTCGAGCTGGATCCCGAGAAGATCACCGATCTGCTTGCCTATCTGAAGGTGATCGGCGCAAGATAGGCCGGCTGGCGCCCGCAATTTGTCCCTTGCGATATCGCGGCAGCCGGCAACAGCGGAGGGTGCGATGCAAATTCAGGCTTTGCTGATTTTCCTTTTGGTTGGCGGCGTTGCCGGCTGGCTGGCTTCGCTCATCGTGCGCGGCGGCGGCATGGGGCTGATCGGTAACATCATCGTCGGCGTGATTGGCGCTTTCATCGCAGGCTGGCTCTTTCCACGATTTGGTCTGCGCATTGGCGGCCCCGTCGTCGGCGCAATTCTGCATGCGACGCTCGGCGCGGTAATCCTGTTGTTTCTGATCCGGCTGATCAAGAAAGTCTGACGCGGGGACTGGTCCTCACTCCGCCCGAAGAACGCCCATCAACGAGACGCCGAACGGCAGGTCGGCGACTTTCAGGAGTTGCCGTTCCGAAGCGAATATGGCGCGGAACAGCCCGTTGACGAGCGGCGAGGGAACCTCGTTGCCGCTCGCGGTCTTGCGGCCGAGAAGCTTGTCCACCATCCGCATGGATGCAGCGAGCGGAAACAACAGCGTGTTGAAATAGCTGATACGCTCCGGCGAAAGACCCGCGGCGCGCGCCTGCTCCCGCAACAGGCCCGCCGTATAGCGGCGCTTGTGATGCAGGAATTCGTCGTGCGCGCTCCACAGCCAGCGATAGGCCGGAATGGTGACGAGGATACGCCCGCCCGGTTTCAGCAGACGGCGCAAGGCGGCAAGCGTCTCCGGTGCTTCTTCGATATGCTCCAGCACGTCGAACATGCAGATCAGATCGAACCGCTCTTGCGCGAACGGGATCGAGGAAGGACACACGCCGGCCCGGATATCGTAGCGCCCGCCGGTCTTTTCCGTCGAGATTGCGCGCGCCCGATCATCCATCTCGATCGCGCTGACCCGCCCGAAACGCGCCAGCATGTCGAGATTGCCGCTGGTGCCGCATCCGACTTCGAGGATCGCGGCGCCCTGCGGCAGTTTCAGGCTTTCCAGCACCGAATACAGAATCTGCCGCCGCGCCACGAACCACCAATGGCGGTCTTCCGTTTCGGCCATTTCGAGATAGGCGGCAGGCGTCATGCCGGTCTCCTGCGGAAAGGTATTCAACCGCTACCTTTTGGCAAATCCAGGTTAACGTTCCGTTCACTTTTCCGGCGTGCCGGCAAACCACCCGGCCTCTTGCCGCATGCAGCGGCAGGTGGCAGTTTGGCGCAAAGCGGGAGACAGGCCAAAATGCGTTTCGAAGGCACGGACAGTTACATCGCAACCGACGACCTGAAAGTGGCGGTCAACGCCGCTATTGTCCTTGAACGCCCATTGCTGGTGAAGGGCGAACCCGGCACCGGCAAGACGGTTCTGGCCGAAGAGATTGCAACGGCTCTCAAGGCGACCCTGCTGACGTGGCATATCAAATCGACCACCAAGGCCCAGCAGGGCCTTTACGAATACGACGCCGTATCGCGCCTGCGCGATTCCCAGCTCGGCGATCCGCGCGTGTCCGACATTTCCAATTACATCAAGCGCGGCAAGTTGTGGGAAGCCTTCGCCAATGCGCAGCGTCCCGTTCTGCTCATCGACGAGATAGACAAAGCCGATATCGAGTTTCCCAACGACCTGTTGCTCGAACTCGACCGGATGGAATTCCACGTCTACGAAACCGGCGAGACCGTAAAGGCGGCGCAGCGCCCCGTCGTCATCATCACCTCGAATAACGAGAAGGAACTGCCCGACGCCTTCCTGCGCCGCTGCTTTTTCCACTACATCCGGTTTCCGGACTACGAGACGATGCAGGCCATCGTCGATGTGCATTTTCCCGGCATCAAGAAACGGCTCGTGGAAGAGGCGCTCAAAATCTTCTTCGACGTGCGCGATGTGCCGGGCCTGAAGAAAAAGCCCTCGACGTCGGAACTGCTGGATTGGTTGAAACTGCTCCTGAACGAGGACATTTCGCCGGAAACGCTGCGCGAGCGCGATCCAAAAAAGCTGATACCGCCGCTGCACGGCGCGCTTTTGAAGAACGAACAGGACGTCCATTTGTTCGAGCGGCTGGCGTTTTTGAACAGGCGCGGGGCGTGACGGCGCCCCGCCGAAGGCCCGTTACAGCTTTTTCAGGCTGATGCCCGTGCCCTGGCTTTCCATGTTGATGAACACCGTGTCGAACGCCGGATCGGTCGTGATCGCCTTGACGTATTCCGGCTCCGGGCTCGGGCGTCGCATGTTGTCGGACACGAACAGTCCGCCCTTGCGCAGCAACGGAGCGAGGGTCCGGAAATAAGTCAGATAACCTTCCTTGTCCGCATCGCTGAACACCATGTCGAGCGTACCGGACACTTTCTTCGTTTCGGTATGGGCGTCACCGACGACGATTTCCACGATATCGGCGACGCCAGCGCGCTTGAAGTTTTCGCCCGCAATCGCGGCGCGTTCCCTGTCGATCTCGAACGTCGTGAGCTTGCCGCCGGTTTTCTTCAGTCCCAGCGCCAGCCAGATGCCGGAATAGCCGGTCGACGTGCCCAGTTCGACGATGCGTTTGGCGTTGCCGCTTTCAACGAGCATCCGCAACAGCCGGCCGTCGTCTCGGCCGACATTCAGGTAGCGCTGGTTCCTGTCGATGGAATCGAGAACCGCGAGCGCGTTCCTTTCGAAATCGTCCGCCGGCAGGGGCGGCGCCGAACTGGCGGCGGGGCCGCGGCGTCGTCCGCCGCCGCGCTGTGCGAAGGCTGACGTAGCGCCGGTAAGTCCGGCGGCGAAGGACGATAAAATCGCGAAACGACGTGTAATCTGCATCGCAAGCTCCTGTGACAAACAATGCAAATGTGTCGCGCCGCCATCGCGCCGGTTCAAGTGAACTCACGGTAAGGTGGATTACATTTTGTCCACGTTTGCGACGGGTCGCTCCGCCCTTCTGGCGCGATTGCCGCTTCCCCGCGGGCTTGGTAGTGTGACGCAGAAATACTCGCGGGGAGGATCGCCATGTGGCCAAAGAACTGCTGGTACGTCGCCGGCTTCTCCAACGAGATCGAAGACGGGCTGCTCGCGCGAAAGATCGCGGGACAGGCGCTCGTCATGTGGCGTACGCGCGAAGGCAAGGTCGCCGCGCTGCAGGACCGCTGCCCGCACCGCCTTGTACCGCTTTCCACGGGCAAGATCGTGGACGGTAGTGTCGAATGCGGCTACCACGGCCTGCGCTTCGATGGCCGCGGCGCGTGCAGCTTTGTGCCGGGCCAGACCACAATTCCCAAAAGCGCCGGCGTCAAAACCTTTCCGGCAGCCGAGCGGCATGGTCTCCTCTGGGTATGGCCCGGCCTTGCGGAGGTAGCGGACGTAAACCTGATACCCGATTTGCACTGGCTGCAGACCGACGGCTGGGACGTCGCGAAGGGCTATCATCACTTCAAATGCGACTACCGGCTGATCAACGACAATTTGCTCGACCTTTCGCACGAGACCTACATACACAAGCACACCGTCGGCCATGCGTCGGTTGCGGACTCGCCGGTTTTCTCCAGCGTGATCGACAGCAAGCTGGTTCGCGCCCATCGCGAAATGCCCGATATCGATCCGCCGCCCTTTTTCGCCATGATGCAGGGCCATGAAGGCCGCATCAACCGCTGGCAGATCGCCATCTACCAGCCGCCCGGCTACAACATGACGGAAGCTGCCTTTCATGCCGTCGGAAGCCCGCGCGAGGAAGCGTCGATCCTGCGCGCCATCCACATCATCATGCCGGAGACGGAGCATACTGCCCATTACTTCTGGGGCCTTGCGCGCAATTTCCGTCTGAATGAGCCGGAACTCACCGCAGGCCTGCACAAGGGCGCGACCCACACGTTCAACGAAGACCGCGAATTGCTGGAATTGCAGGACACCTGCCTGCAGGAAGAAGCCGCTGCGCTGGGCCACGCGCCGCAAATCCCGCAAACCGCCGTCAACGTGGACGTCGCGCCGGTGCAGGGACGCAGGGTGCTGAACGCCATGATCAAGCGAGAGCAGGACGATCCGCGCGCCGTCCATCCGCCCGTGCCGATGGCCGACGATGCAACCGTGTCGCAGCCTCCCGCGCAACTGGCGGCAGAGTGACGGGTGCGGAAGCAGTCGCCGGAACTCGTTCGGGCGGCGCGTCTGGAGCATCGCGCGAAAAAATGGGGCCGGTTTTCGCTGGTAACGACGCTCTAATCTTTCGAATCGATCAGCTTTTGTGCGTTCAAATGATTCCGTTTGAACGCACGCTGATCTACCGCCCTTCCATCGCGGCTTTCGCCTTTTCGACGATGTCCTTCGGCGCCGCCATCGTCTCGTTGACGACCTTCGCCACTTCATCGCCTGGGACGGGATCGATTTCGGTGCGCAGCTTTTTCATTTCCGCCAGAAACGCCTTGTCCCGTAGCGTAGCGTCGTAGGCTTTCTGCAGAATGGCGATCCGGTCCTTCGGCACACCGGGCGGGGCGATATAAGGCCGGCCCACAGCGATGGGCGAGGATATGAGCTCCAGGATTTTCCTGTGTTCCGGATTGGCCGTCAGTTCGGTAATCAATGGAATGTCTTTCAGCCGCGGATCGCGCTTCGAGCCAATCTGCGCGACGATAACCACCTTCTTCTCCGCCAGCCAGTCCGGATGATCGCTCACGAGGCCGGTATAGCTGCCGGTGCGTGCAGCCAGCTCGCCCGCCTGCATGGCAATGTCGATCTGCCCTGTCGACTTGTAGCCCAACACGATTCTGAACTTCGTGCCCAGAAATGTGTTCATCACGCGCGGGTAGATGACAATGGACGAACCTGCGCCCGTTCCACCCAGCACCGTCTCCTTCTTCTTCAGATCTTCGAACGACTTGATGCCCTTGTCATGCCAGACATAGGCGACCGAATTGTACGTGCCTGTCGAACCGAACCAGTGGAACTTCGTCGCATCGTAGCGCACGCCCTTGCCGCCGAGCGCCTGATGCAGCGGGATCGAATTGTTGATCGTGCCAATCGTCGTGCCGTCTTTCGGCGCCTGATTGTAGAGAAAGTTTGTCGCCCTGACGTTGCCCGCCCCCGGCATCGCCTTGACGATGATATTCGGCCGGCCGGGAATATATTGCGGCATGTGCCGGCTGAAAGCCTGTGCGATATTATAATAACTGCCGCCGGCGCCGGTAGAGACGATGATCGTGATCGTCTTGTCCTTGTAAAAATCTTCCGCGGCTGCAAGAGAAGTCGTGGCAAGAGCTGTCGTGACAAGAACAATCGCGCCCGTGCCGATCAGGCGTGCAATCATGTCTTCCTCCCTTCGCAGCCTCTGGGCGGCCGCTTGATTCCTTCAGAAGGCGATAAAGCCTATGGTGTGAAATCGTATCCCTCTTTCACGACGAATTCGAGCAGGAATGGCTTGCCGGATTCGACACCCGCTACCGCAGTCTCTATGCCCTTCACAATGTCGGCTGGCTTCTCAACGCGCAGCGACGGGACGTTCAGCGCTTCAGCCAGTTTCGCGTAATTTCCACCGACGTCGATGGCGTTGTACTTCTCGATGGAATTCGTCATCACGTGACGCTCGGCTGCCATGACGCCGTTGTTGAAGACTATCGTCAGTGTCGCAATGCCGTTGCGCGCTGCGGTTTCGATGTCCATGCCCGTCATGCCGATAGCCGCATCGCCCATGATATTGATGCACAGCCTGTCCGGCGCGGCGAGTTTGGCGCCCATGTTGATGCCAAGGCCGTAGCCCAGTTGCGTGGACTTGCCCCAGCCCATGTAGGAACCGGCCGTCTCGGTCTGCCAGAACGGCAGCACTTGCTTGCGCGGACTGCCCGAGTCGTGCGTCACGATGGTGTTCTTCATGTCGAGCGTGCGCATCAGATCGCGAATGACACGATACTGGTTCAGCGGCGTTTCATCCGAATCCAGATGCATCGTCCAGCCTTCGAGCCATGCACGCTTCTGGGCAGCGATGTCGTCTTTCAGCGCCTGCGCTTTCGCTGCATCCGCCTTGCCGCGCTGGCGGGCGACTTCCTCGATCAGCGCTTCGAGCACCAGCGCCGCGTCCCCCACGACAGACAGGTCGCACGCGATGTCCTTGTTGATGTCGTCGGCATCGTTGGTGGAATGGATCAGCGTCTTGCCCGAAGGCAGCGCCGGGCCGAACGATGTCCGCGTCAGGCTCGAGCCTATCGCCAACACAACATCCGCGCGCTTCATATAGTCCGTATACATGCGCGGCTGCACACGGGTCGAAGCGCCGAGTGACAGCGGATGCGTGTCGGGAATGGCGCTCTTGCCGGGATTGGTGCAAACGACGGGAGCAGGCAGCAGTTCCGCGAGCGCGGCAAGCTGCTCGCTGGCTTGCGCATAATGAATGCCCTGCCCGGCCCACAATACCGGACAATGAGCGGACAGCAGCATTTGCGCCGCGCGCTTGACGTTATCCGGGTCCGGCGCAGTCCGCACGAAGGGCACGGGCGTGTAGTTCAACGGCCCCTCGAATTCGGCCTCGAAAACCTCATTCGGAATTTCCACCAGCACCGGCCCGCCCTTGCCCGAGCGCATCGCCTGATAGGCGCGCCGAAACAGGTCCGGCAGTTCCTTCGGCGAATGCGCCACGGCCGACCATTTCGTCACCGGGCGGAACACATCTGCCGCGCGGAATACCGGCCGGTTGTACTGGCGCGCCAGCGACATGCCGGCCGGGATAACCAGCAGCGGCACGTTTTCGCTATAGGCCTGCGCCACGCCCGGAAAGGCGTTCTCGATGCCCGGTCCCTGCTGTGCAGCGAACACGCCGTTGACCCGGCCGCGCTTGATGCGCGTATAGCCGTCGGCGATGCCGACGCCGACGCGCTCCTGACGGCACAGGATGGGACGGATATCCTTCTTCGCGCATTCGTCGATCAGCGGATTGCGCGGATAACAGGAAATGAATTCCGTTCCCTCGCGTTTGAGAATTTCGGCAACAGCTTCGGCGCCATTCATGCTGCGTTTCCTGTTCTTTTATTTGGGAGCAATTATCGCGCGCGAAATGCAGCCGCGCGCGACGAAGATTTATTCGGCCGCGAGCTTGGTATGCTGACGAACCTTGTCGCCGACCGTTTCGGCAAAGGGAATATCATTGGCCTGCGTGTAGCGCGCCGAGCGCACGCGGTAGGACGCAGGGTCCATGCCCAGCAAAGGTTTTCCCGCCATATGGTCGCGCACGCAGCGGATCAGCAGCCGGCGGATTTTCACGATGGCGGCATCGCACGGCAGCAGGTTTTCCTTCGTCCGGTCGGCGATCGGCCCCATGCTCTCCTGCATGGCGCAATCCTGCACGCCGAGCCCGCGAATGCCGGTGAAGGACTTTCCGCTGCGCTGCAACTGCCGGTCTATGAGGTAATCGTTCGACTTGCGCGCCACGGCATATTCCGAGTGTTCCTCGTTCAGCGTGTGAATGCCGCGCCATTCGAATTCGCGCTCCATCTTCTCGGGCGTGAGCGGCTCGTCCGGATCGAAGTTGATCGAATAGAGCATGGTGTTTTCGTCGTCGATCGGCGCCCACACATGCGCGCCTTTCGGCACGGAGGGTATGATCTTGTGAAACGGCAGCAACATCACATCGACATGCCACGAGATATTTCCGTCGCCGAGATCGCGCCCGCCCGCACAGGCAAAGCCGAAATCCAGCGGTTCGACCTCGTAGAAGGACGGCACGATGCGGCGGTCGTGATCGGTGCGGCCCTTGCGCAGATCGACCTGCCCGCTGTGCAGGAACGAGAGATGACTGGCGTCGAAGCCGCCATCCAACCCCTGCAGCCAGTTGCATTCCTGAATGTGGCGGGTCGCAAAGCGATGCGTTTCCGGCACGAGCGTCCACTCGAGATCGGGAAACTCCGGCATCAGCTCGAGCGGGCCCATATAGGTCCAGACGACGCCGCCTTTTTCCACCACCGGGTAGGACTTCACCTTCAGCCGCTGCGTAGCATTGCTGTCGGGGGCGCAGGGCGCGTCGGTGCATGCGCCGTGAATGTCGAACTTCAAGCCGTGATAAACACAGCGCAGCCCGTTTTCCTCGTTGCGTCCGTAGAAGAGCGAGGCGAGCCGGTGCGGACAGGCTTCTTCGATCAACCCGAGCTTGCCGTCCGTATTGCGGAAGAGCACGAGGTTTTCGCACAGCAGACGCACGCGAAAGGGATCGCAATCCGGCGCGGCCACCTGTTCTGTGAACGCAGCCGGTATCCAGTACCGGCGCATGAACTCGCCCATGGGCGTGCCCGGACCCACCCGGGTCAGCAGTTCGTTGTCCTCTTTCGACAGCATCTGCGCCTCCCGCAAACTTTTCGCTTTTCTTGTTGCAGCCAGTTTGCGGAAAATGACGCGCTTGGCAAGCGCCTTGCCATAAAGGCCAACCTGGCGCACCATCGTGCCCGTCAGAGGCATCATGTGGCCCGCAAGCCACATCGGAAACAAAAGCGGGAAAGTTGAAATGACTGCCGTATCGCTGCGGACGCTTGCGCGTTCGCTTTTCGCTCGATCTGTCCTCGCCTGCGCCATGGCCTGCACCGTCTTGCCTGCCAGAGCCCAGACACCCGCGCAATTCTACAAGGGCAAGACGTTCACCGTTCTCGTCGGCATCGAACAGGGAACCGGCTACGACCTTTATGGCCGCACGCTCGCCCGCCATATCGGCCGCCATATTCCGGGCAACCCGGCGGTTATCGTCAATAACATGCCCGGCGCCAGCGGCCTTGTGGCGTTCAACTGGCTCGCCAATATTGCCCCGAAGGAGGGGACCGTCATCGCGACCGGCTCGTTTTCCGTTCCCGTAGAGCCGGTGTTCGGCAACAAGAGCGCCCGCTTCGACGCGACGAAACTGAACTGGATCGGCAACATGGATTCCTCCGTCAGCGTCTGCGCCGTGCGCGCGGATGCGGGCGTGAATTCCTTCGACGACATGCTGAGCAAAACCGTGATGATCGGCGGCACCGGCAGGGCCGGGCCGATCAGCCAGTCGCCGATGGCGCTGAAGAATCTTGCCGGGGCGAAGATCAATCTGGTCGAGGGTTACAAGGGCACGGCCTCCGTGCGGCTTGCCATGGAGCGTGGCGAGGTGCAGGGCATTTGCGGCGTGTCCTTCTCCACGGTTCGCACCCAGTACCGCAGCCTGCTCGACCAGAAAAAAATAAAGCTTCTCGTGCAACTTGGCCCCAGACCAATGCAGCACCCTATGCTGGAAGGCGTGCCGCACATCTATGCCTATGCAAAATCCCCGGAGCAGACACAGGTGTTCGACCTGATTTTCGGCGTACAGGGGCTTGGTCGTTCCTTCGCCGCGCCGCCGAACGTTCCGGCGGAACGGGTGGCCGTCCTGCGCGCAGCTTTCGAAAAAACCATGACCGATCCGGCGCTTGTCGCCGAGGCGAAGAAAATCGACCTCGACATCAACTGGCAGAACGGCAAGGACGTGCAGGCGTTTATCGAGAACGCCTACAAAGCCACGCCTGCAAGCATCGCGCGCGCGAAAAAGGCGCTTGGCCGGCCGTAACGCGCAGTGCGGGCGCATGGCGCTTGGCCGCACCCGGGCAGCAGTTGCAGGCACTGGCGATATGAGTGCCCATACCCTATTCTGAAACGATGCGACGCCTTGTCCTCATGCGCCACGCCAAGACCGAACGGAGCAATCCGGACGGCGACCATGCGCGCGTCCTGATGGAGCGCGGACACAGCGACAGCGATCTCATCGCCGGATGGCTCGCGGAAAACGGCATACGCCCCGATCTCGCACTGGTCTCGGATGCGGCGCGCACCCGTCAAACCATGGCCAAACTGAAACCGGCCCTGGCGGAAGGCGCAGATGTTCGTTTTTCCGGTTCGCTCTATCTCGCCCCGCCGGAAGCGATATTGCACGAAATCTGGGCCACGCCGGCCAATGCGGAAACGCTTCTCGTTGTCGGTCACAATCCCGGCATTCACGAACTGGCATTCGAACTGGCAGGCTCAGGCGAACGCCGGTTGCGCAGCACTTTGGCCGGGGGCTTCCCCACTGCTGCGCTGGCGGTGCTGGACTTCGACGCGCCGGACTGGACGGGCGTGGCGCCGGGCGGCGGCGAGTTGAAATTCTGCGTCACGGCCAAATCCTTGCGCGAAGGCACAGGACAGGCGCTCGGAAGCGGCCATGCTGGCTGAAGTCCTCACCGCCTGGATGACGATCGCCGGACCGGCGCTGCCGCCCCTGCCCGGCGATCCGGTCGTTTACGAACCGGCCGCCCGCGCCACGTCCAACTGGCGCTGGCAGGCAGCGACGCATCTCGATCTCAAGAGCGAAAGCCTCCTCGCCTTTGTCACCGGCTTGGAGCCGAAACGGCTGCCGCGATGCATCCGGCTCAACAATTACTGGTGCATCAAGCGCGCCGGCTGGATCGGCGAAGTCGCTTCGGATTCCGAAGGCCATGTTGCTTTTTCCTCCTCGTTCGAAGGGGCAGTCGTCGCCGTCAGGCTCCTGCGCCGCTATTACGTCGACTACAAGCGCAAGTCGGCGCTCGCCATTGTCTCGCGCTGGGCGCCTGCGCAATGCGGCTATGTAAGCGTGCCGGTTTCGCGCCCCATCGCGCGCGGCGGCGTTCGCGTCCGCGAGAACCCCAATCTGCGCAAGTTAAGCAAGCGCGGCATCGGCAACACGTTGCGGGCCCGCTTTCTCGCCCGGCACGGACGCGCCGGAATCGCAGTCCGGCCCCGCTTCACCTCTTCGGCCCGCCCTGCGCGCCAAACCCGCCCCGCCCGCCGCAGCCGGGTGGCCGCATCGCGTGTGCCCTACAACGCGCCGGTGCTGATGCGGGCGCCGTCGATATCGCCCGGCATGGGCGAAAAGTCCGTGGCGATCGCGCCGATGCGCGTGGCCTCGCTGCCGCCGCCGCCGAAGCCCGGCGCTGCCAGGGAGCGCGCCATCCCGCGCATCGGCTGCACGTCAGAAGCTGTGCGCATCCGCAATTACGCCGCGAAAATGAGCGAGGGTGTTGCAAAAGACATCAAGGACGATCTCAAACTCTTCGATGCCGACGGAAATCCCGGGCCAAATCTCAAGGGCGTTCTTGCGCGCATGGCCGCTGTCGAAATCGGCCCCTACAGGGTCGACGAGAAGCTCATTGCCGCCGCCATTGCCGCAGCAACTGCCAGCACCGAAAACAGGCAGAAGGCACTGCAGCAGGCGTCTTCCGGTCCGTGATCCGTTGCCGCTTGCGACTGCGAATTGCGCCAAGTTGGCAATGCCGTCACGCACGCTTACATTGACGTTGCCAGCATTTCCGGAACCCGACCTGTGACCTTTCTCTCCGGCCTCGCCGACGAAACCCGCATCGCTGCCCGCAGTCTGTACGATTACGTCGCGGGCACCGGGCTGCGGCTCGGCGTGACCGGCCTGTCGCGCTCTGGCAAGACGGTGTTCATTACCGCGCTGATCCACAATCTGCTGCGCCTGTCGAAGCTGTCCGCGGCCGAGCCGGGCCGCGTGTTTCCGGTCTTTCGCGTCCATGCCGAAAACCGCCTGACACGCAGCTTTCTCGAACCGCAACCGGATTACAACGTCGCCCGCTTCGACTACGAAAACCATCTCGCCGCCCTCACTGGCGGCGCGCAGGGCCCCGGCGCGCGGCATTGGCCGCAATCGACCAACCGGATTTCAGAACTGCGCATCACGCTGGAATTCGAGCGCAAGACCGGCTGGCGGCGCGGCGCGGACTCGCTCACCCTCGACATCATCGACTACCCCGGCGAATGGCTGCTCGACCTGCCGCTGCTGGCAAAGACCTATGCCGAATGGTCGGCCGAGACGCTGGGCGCTGCCGAAAGTCCGGCCCGGGCGCATTTCGCCAGGGACTGGCGCAGCTTTGTCGCTTCGCTCGACCCTGCAGCGCCCTACGACGAAGCCGCGGCGCAAACCGCCGCCGCGCTCTTCACTGCCTATCTGCGCGCGGCGCGAGACGACCGCTATGCGCTCTCTACCCTGCCGCCGGGACGTTTCCTGTTGCCCGGCGAACTGGAAGGATCGCCCATCCTCACCTTCACGCCGCTTCCGCAGGCAGAGGGAGGCGGCAAGAGCGGTTCGCTGGCGGCGGAGATGGAGCAACGCTTCGAGAAGTACAAGCACCACGTCGTGCAGCCGTTTTTCCGCGATCACTTCTCGCGCCTCGACCGCCAGATTGTCCTGGTCGACGCCCTGTCCGCGCTGAACTCCGGCCCCGCCGCCGTGCGCGATCTCGAAACGGCGATGGCCGGCGTGATGACTGCCTTCCGCACCGGCCAGCCCTCGTGGCTGACCTCCATCTTCCGTCCGCGCATCGACCGCATTCTCTTCGCCGCCACCAAGGCCGACCGCCTGCACCACACCAGCCACGACCGGCTGGAAGAGATTTTGCGCCTGCTCGTCGGCCGCGCCATCGCGCGGGCTGAAAATCTCGGCGCGCAGGTCGACGTGCTGGCGATGGCCGCCGTCCGCGCCACGCGCGAAGTGACGGTGAAAGACCGCGGCGAAACGCTGGACGCCATCAGCGGCTTTCCCGAAGCCGGCGAAACCGTGCATGGCGAGACCTTCGACGGAAACTCCGAAGCCGCGATCTTTCCCGGCGAACTGCCCGCCGACCCGAAGGCTGTCTTTCAGGGCGAGGGCATAGCAACCCCGGATTCCGAAGCCCCCTACCGCTTCGTCCGCTTCCGCCCGCCCCTGCCCGGCCCCATGCAGGACGGCCACTTCGCACCCCTGCCGCACATCCGGCTGGACCGGGCGCTGGAGTATCTGTTGGGGGACAGGCTGGTGTGAGGGGGAGTTTTGCTGTGAATTTTGCACGGCGTGAGATGCTCGAAACTTTGGATAATGCGGATCGTTCAAAAGTCCTGAGATTTGCAGCACATATGTACGTAATCGTATAGATCTCTGCCCTGCGCTTGCCCTTGGAGTCGAAGTTTACATGGCCTCACGGGTTGGGAAACGTATTGGCATTTCCTTACGCCCAACTGTCAACTTGGAAAGGGCACACACCGACCCCACGAAAGCATGCGTACAACTATAACGAGGCATGTACTCTTGACACTTGTTTACAAGTTAGCGAAAGCTACGCAAAATTATGATATCCGGTAGAAGGTTTGCATATATGCGGGCCCTGTTAATTATTGCGCTTTGTTCTTTCTCTTCCAACCTGGCTGCAGAAGTGATTTGCAATCCAAGGGCAGATATAACCGCTATCGCTGCGGAACCGTCTGTCGTCGCGAACAAAAATGTAGTTTTTTCGCTCGGCAATCACGCCAAAGTAAGAGTTCTCGAACAAAAAGTGTGGAATCGCTCCAAATGGGTTAAAATCGAATTCAGGGAAGATAAATTTTCAAAACCGCAAACAGGATTTCTGCTGGCATACAAGGTCGCGAAAAACTGCAAAATTTCGGGCCTGATCGGAGGTCAAAAGCCGCTATCAAATGTGCCAACGATCAAGCCCGTCAACAGTGGCATAACCGGGCACCGGCGCGTCGTTGTGTGCAACCGTCAGCAGCAGGTCACAAATATTCGTTCAGGCCCGAGCACCAAGACTCATGCGGTCCTGGACAGCGTACCTAACAACACCAGCGCAATCGTCTTGCAGGTACTAAAGAACTCGGAGGGATTCGAGTGGGCGAAGATTGCCTACCGTGATCGCCCCGGCGCCAAAGTCAAACGTGGATTTATCTACAGCATGGCTCTTGCGGTCACGTGCGATAGACCTTCGGGAGAAGCAAGGGTGGCATCAACGCCACCGGCCGGAACGAGCGCTGGAGCCTTGGGTCTCGTGATTCCCGCTAGCATGCTGATCCGGTCCCGCAAGGATTGCGCCCACGTGAACCCGCGGCCACAACCGAATGAAACGATCGAATGGACGGGGGGCTGTAGCAAAGGTCTGGCCTGGGGCCGTGGCGTTCGCCGCTGGAACAAGAACGGTCGTTTTGTATCCTCGGAAAACGTCGATCTGGAAGCTGGATTCGATCTGCGCCCCTATCTCCCCGACGCGCGTGTGTTCGGCCTCGCAATTCAGTCTCCCAAAAACGGCCGCCCTTGCGAGTTCATTTTACCCATCAACGCAATGCTGGCGCATTCCAAGAAGTTCTCTGTGGAGTATTTGGGATCGTGTCCACGTCCGCTTGGCTTCAGCAACCTGGGAGCCTCCAAGGAAAACGTGGTCGCGAAGATTATGCTGGCGGGTCAGCCCTTTGCCGAGTTTAAAGGCGTCGTGGCAGGTGGCTTCGTACCTGTCAGCGGAGAAATGCGCTTCTTTACGGGAGCAAGATGGACATTCCGGGATACGGTCCAAATCGACAAACTGAGCATATATATTCATGGTCAGCGATGGATTCAAAATATCAGCTACGTCCCGGGCCGATCTCCGGATGCGAAATCAACTGCCGTGGCCTCCAATGCTTTTGCATTGCGACTGGCGTTCGGGGCAACCCCAGTGCCTGCGGCGAGTTCCAACATCGGCTTTCTTCTATTCAAGGCAACGGTTGTCGATGCGGACGCCGATTTGAATCTTCGCTACAGCCTCTCGCCGTCCGGCAAAGTATCTCTGAGTGGGCGCCGGTACAGGATCGTTTTCGAGACGATTGTCGAATTGGGCGAAAGCACATCGTCTGGTTGGATCGGCATTTCCACAAAGCGCGATATAAGAAAGACCGTCTCCGTTGTGTTGAGCCGCGACAACAATTTCAGCGCGTCATCGCACGTTAGTCTCGGCCGGTTGTCGACATTTTCAGCGAGCCTGCTCGCAACCACGAAAGTCTCGTCGGTTAGGCCCAAAGCCCGGATACTCTCGATAACGGAATTGAACCGATGAGATTAGTTCTCGTCCCCTTAACGCTGGTCGCAAGCATCGTATCAGTGAACGCAGACGACATCGCTATCGATGGCGGCGGTTTGAATCTTGGAATCGGCAAGTCGATCAATTCTGGTCAAAAGCTGCATGAAAAACTCACAACACCAAATAAAGGGCCTTTCTCAAGTGTCTCGGTTGTATGTGAGGCCTGTCTTTTTTGTCGCGACACCTCGTTGTCAATAGGAGGCGATCGAACGAATTTTGAATTCACTCGCAGCGGCGCGTGGGTCACAGTTATGCATCGCAGAGGCGGCGTGGCCGCAGGGCGGTTCACATATACATGTTCCACCAAACATGACGGCCGGTGGAAACTTTGTACAGGCTCAATGCGATTGTCCGGTTCCAAACGTTATGCGAAAATTGACATCGGTAGAGCCTCTAAGTATACTTGTGAAAACGTACGGGTATTTGAGCATTGAGTTGCAAAGCGCAGGACCATGCAAACACATACGGCTACTTGCTGCAAGCCAGCATATTGAATCACTAACAGCCTCGGTTGCGTTTATTATGACGGAGCCTCGCCGGATTGCAGTTGATAGCTCTCATCCAGCTTGAGTAGCCTCCAGGGAATCCCGATGCTTCCTTGCGGCCAAGAAGGCAGCCCCTCAACTGGTGCTTCAATCGCAAAGTTAAAAATGGAGGCCGATGCGGGATAGCTGAATCCGATAGTTCCGCGCTCGCCCGCTTTCGCGCTCCCGCTACGTGACAATATCGGGTAATCCTCGACAAGCACCACGCTGCGTCCGCGCAGACCGCTGAAGCGAAGTTCAAAGTCGCTGCCGGAATTCGCCATCAGTCCAGCAACCGGCGCGAGTGTCGCCGAGCCCGCCAAGGCTTCGTCAACGCGTGCGCGTAGACGCCGTCCGAGCGTCAGCATAAACGGATGCCCGCGTTCGTAGTGCCGCATTTCTTCGATCTGCTGGAGTTCTTCGGCGCCGGGATGATACGGCTCAATGACGATTTGTCCGCCTTTGTCGACTAGCCCTATCTCGCCACCCGGGGCAGTCACATGAAAGTAGGCTCTCGCGAAAGACTTCAATTCCTTCCATACCGGCGGGACTACGAAACGGCCCTCGCGATCAATGACGCCAAGCAAGCCTCCACCACCGCTTGGGCTGACGAAGGCGCACTCATCGTCGAACGCGCCGGCTATCTCGAATGAAGGTGCTATGACGACCCGCCCTTCCTGATCGATGAAACCCCAAAGGCCCGTTTCCGGATCCTGAACAGCCGCGCGCTGCCACGAAAACTCCTTAACTTTGCTCCAACGAATATCGCCGAGCACCTTTCCGTCCGAAGCCATCATTCCCACGAGACCGGTACTGTCTCCCTCACGTTTTGCGAGCGCAAATCCATGAAACAGGGTGCCTGGCACGACTTTGATATTCGGGGGATTAAGGCGTGCGCCCTGCTCATCGACAAGGTCGCAAGCACCGCTGTGCAAGGGTATTTCAGTCCGGTGAGCCTCGCAGGCGACAATGCGACCCCAACCGTCCGGCTCGCCGAGATAAGCGAACGTACAAGGCGTGGTTACCTCTCCGCTCAGGTTAACCAGGCCCATCCGGCCCTGTCCGTCGAATATCCGCAAATGCGTTGTTCGGCAGAAGATCGGACCAATTTTGCACCCGCGATATTCCCAGCCAGGCGGCAGCACCAGCCGATGATTGGAGACCAGAAAATTATGACGGCTGCCTTCGAAACACCAATGCCATTCCGGAAAATCCGGCAGCTCTTCGGGATCATAAAGCGATAGCGTTTTCACCCGCCTGAACACGCTACTCAAGAACTCATCATCGTTGAGACAATCTCCAATCCTAACCGGGGAAGTTCGTCGCCACCGGACCGGTTCGTGAGGAGGCATTTGCGATGGACATTCCAAATAGGCGGCCCAGGCTCGCGCCTCGTCCGAGAAAAGCATGACATCGCCAGTACAAGGACTTCCATCGTCCTTGCTGCGCAGATACACAGCGCCTTCCGCGTAAGGCGTCAACAGCTCGCGCAATCGACTTTCGTTACCGTGTTGCCATGTGCGGTCATCAAGCGCTTTCGCCAATGCCGACCACACGCAAAAAGATAGTCCATTCATACCGCGCTCTCCGGAGAACCATTTCTGAATCGGGTCGCTACAAGAACGCAGTTACCGCGCGAACGTCCGCTCACCCCGACATCCTGGTCCCCGACCTTTGCAGGTCACGTTGCCTGACCAGCGTAACGCGAGTGCGCCTGCCTGAACTGCACCGGGCTCGTCGGAGGCCGTTTTTCCGCGAACACGGAGTTCCGTGCATATGTCAAAAGTCACGTGTTCTCAGAAGCTAAGCCCTGGATATGCCAATACAACTCACTGCAATATAATAAAAAACACTCCCTTGGCACATCCCCCCTCAAACACTCTCCTGGCCCACCCGGCAGCCCAATCGTCACACGCCGCTTCCCCCCCTCCACCGCCCGCGCCCAACACTCAGGTTATTTACGTTTTCTCCACGCAAGACGGCTAGAACCATGTTTGAGCAGGATTTTTTCGGGGAGCAGGCCGCATGGGGCCGCAGGCTGGCAGCCGCATACTGATTGTCGACGATGTCGAGGACAACAGGGTTATACTCCGGCGCAGCCTGAGGAATTTCGACTGCACGGTGGCGGAAGCTGCCGACGGCATGACCGCCCTGCAGATGATCGGGCTTGAAGCGTACGATCTCGTATTGCTCGACGTTATGATGCCCGGCCTCGACGGCTTTGAAGTGCTGGCCCGCCTGCGCCTGCGCTATACGCGCGACGAACTTCCCGTCATCATGGTGACCGCCCGCACAACGTCGCAGGACATCCTGCAGGCCTTCGAAAGCGGCGCCAACGACTATCTGACGAAACCCGTCGAACGGAAGGTCGCGCTCGCGCGCATCGCCGTCCAGCTCGAAAGCCTGCATGCCCGCCGCGCCCTGCAGCACTCGCTGCACCAGATGGAAAGTCTGAACCGCACGCTCGAACAGGAAATCATCGCGCGCAAGGTACAGGAAGAACGCGCCGACCACATGGCGTTTCACGATCCGCTGACCGGCCTTGCCAACTGGATGCTGCTGCGCGACCGGATCGGCTTCGCCCTGCGCCGGTCCGAGCACCACAGCATTCTGTCGGCCCTCGTCTTGCTGGACCTTCTGGAGTTCCGTGCTGTCAACGAAACCCACGGCCACGCCGCCGGAGACGCCATCCTGAGCGCCGCCGCCGGACGGCTCACCAACGCCAGCCGCGAGGGCGATGTCGTTGCGCGCATCGGCAGTAACCGGTTCGCCGTGCTGCTGAACGGGCTGCGCAACCCGGCCGATGCGGAAATGCTCGCCGCCAATCTGCGCAACGCCATCACCGGCGAATATGCCCTGCCGGACGCGCAGATCGCCGTGCAGGCGAACGCCGGCGTGGCGCTCGCCCCAACCGACGGCGCAACGTCGGACCTGCTGCTGGAAAACGCCAATCTGGCGCTGAACCAGGCAAGAGGCGACGCGCCGGGGGCGCTGTGCTTCTTCGAAGCGGACATGAACACGCGCTCGCGCGAGCGTCGCCGCTTGCAGAACGATCTCGAAAAGGCGCTGCTGGGCAATCAGTTCGAGCTGTATTTCCAGCCCTTCTACAATCTCGACAGGGACGCCGTCACCGGTTGCGAAGCGCTTTTGCGCTGGAAGCATCCAACCCGCGGCATGGTCTCGCCTCTCGATTTCATTCCTCTCGCGGAGAAGACAGGCTTCATCGTGCCACTCGGCGAATGGGCCCTGTACAAGGCCTGCAATTTTGCGGCGCAATGGCCAAACGACCGGAAGATCGCGGTCAACATTTCGCCCGTGCAGTTCCGCGAGAGCAATTTCGTCGAGATCGTAGAGGCGGCGCTGCGCACGTCCGGCCTGCCGCCACACCGGCTGGAACTGGAAATCACGGAGTCGCTGTTGCTTGACGACGACAACGGCACGCTCGACAAGATGCGCCAGATCCGCGACCTTGGCGTCCGCATCAGTCTCGACGATTTCGGCACCGGCTATTCCAGCCTCAGCTACATTCACCGCTTCCCGTTCAGCAAATTGAAGATCGATCAGTCCTTCGTCCGCAACATCGGCGAAAGCGCCAGCTGCGAACCGATCCTCAGCGCTATCGTCAACCTGTCGCTGACGCTTGCGGTCGATACCATCGCCGAAGGCATCGAGACGGCGGAACAGATGGCCTGTCTGAAACGCCTTGGCTGCGGCGAAATCCAGGGTTACCTCATCAGCCGCCCGGTCCCGGCCGCCGAGCTTGAAGCGCTGATCGATGGCGATGCGAGAAAACGCGTAGCGTGACGCTTGCCCAGGTTCGCGGCGGCTTGCGCCTTGCTGCAAAAATCCCCACATTCCGGCCATGAGCCAGACCGTCTCCCGCCGCCCCAAAGTCTTCCGCCTCGATTCCTCAGGCGCCGGACCCGCGCCCGTGATTGAAGAGGCGCCTGATGCGTTCGCAGCGGAAGCCGCCGCGAAAACGGACCCGGAAGGGGATGCGGCTATTGTCGCTGCACAGAAGGAAGGCGTCGTCAAGCGCACGCTGCTGTCGTGGGCAGGCCTGTTCTGGTCGGCGCTGTCGTCGCTGGTAATGTTTGCGCTCGGCCTGTGGTTCGCCAATCTCATCGAAGACATGTTCCGGCGCTCGCAGACGCTTGGCTACATCGGACTTGGCCTCGCCGGGCTGCTCGTCCTTTCGCTGCTGGTGATGTTCCTGCGCGAATTGCGCGCCGTCATGCGCCAGCGCCACATCGCGCAGATGCACATCGACATCGGCAAGGCGCGCGCCGCAGACGACACCAAACGCGCCCGCCACCTGATGCTCGATCTGGTTTCGCTTTACGCTTCACGGCCGGACACGGCTCGTGCAAGAACCCATGTCCGCGCGGTGACCGAGGAGATCGTCGACGGCCGGGATCTGATCGACATTGCCGAGCGCGAACTCATGCTGCCGTTGGACCAACAGGCTGCGGCGGAAATCGCTCGAGCCGCCAAGCGCGTCTCGGTCGTGACGGCCGTCAGTCCGCGCGCGATTGTCGACGTACTTTTCGTAGGCGCGCAAAGCATCCGTCTTATCCGCAATATCGCCAATATCTACGGCGGACGGCCTGGCATGCTGGGCTTCATGAAGCTGCTGCGCTCGGTGACGGCGCATCTCGTGCTGACCGGCGGCATGGCGGCGGGCGATTCCATCGTTCAGCAATTGCTCGGCCACGGTATCGCGGCACGGCTTTCCGCACGGCTGGGCGAAGGCGTGCTGAATGGCCTCTTGACGACACGCATAGGCCTGTCGGCCATGGCCGTGTGCCGCCCGATGGCTTTCGAGATCGCGCCGCAGCCCGGCGTCGGCGACGTTGCGCCGTTCCTGTTTTCGGGCGGCAAGGACGAAGCGAAGTCCTGAGCGGACTTAACGCGCGGCAACAACCTCTCGACGCATGGATTGCCGTGCCGCCTTGCGATTGCGCCACAAGCCATACCCTTTCACGAGCACCATCGCGCCGCCAGCCGCGAGGACGAACCAGGCCGGACGTATTTCGTAGGAGAAATCGAAGTTCGCGTTCAGAACCGGTGCAAGTGGTGCATTCATGGAAAAATGATAATAACCCGCCTCGACAAGGGCCGTCGCTAGCGGCGCTAGGGCCGCAAGAAGAAACACCTGCCACATGGGCACATCACGGCTTCGCCGTTGCAAAAGCCGGTAACCGCCAAGCAGAATCGCCAGGCCCGACAGCAGCGAAGGCTCGTACGCCCTGATGCGCACTTGCATAAAGAAATGCAACAGCGCGAGAAACGCAGCAACGTAAATCCAGCGATGAATTTTCTGCCAGCGCTGCGCGCCAAGGCGCTTGACCGCAGCGTCGTTGGACGTCCAGCCCATGACGGCAAGAATAGCAACGGCAGCGAAGCCAATCGTCAGATAGGTGCGCAGGACGATTTCCAGCGCGATCCGCCAGACGACGAAACGCTGGTCGATCACGTAAAACGACAGATGCGCAACCGTGTAAAATAGCGCAAACAGGCCCAGCATCCGGCGTATGCCGATAATGCCGTTCCATCGCGTCATGGCACGCAGCGGCGAAACGGCGAGCGTCAGGAAGATGAACCGGATCGCCCAGTCGCCGTTCTCGCGCAACAGGTCGGTAATGGGTTTGGGGGACAGCCGGCCACCGAAATACTTGTAGCCCATCCACACAGCCGGAAGGCAGCTCAAAATGAAAACAGCCAGCCGCAGGCCGGAGAATACGCCGGCCCGGTCCCTCCAGGGGATCCAATTTCTCGCTGCAACTGCGCTCATCCCCGCAATCTAGACGAGCGCACGGTTTCACGCACCTGAAACATGCGTGACGGCGCCGTGATCGGCCCCTATTTCACACCGAGCTTTTTCTGCAAGTTGGAAGAAGACGTCGTGTACTGGAATGTCAGCTTCTTGTCCGGATAGACGTAGGCGTGGATCTTCTGCGCCGCCAGCGCGCCTTCGTGGAAGCCCGACAGGATCAGTTTCAGTTTGCCCGGATAGGTGTTGATATCGCCGATCGCGAAAATGCCGGGCACGTTGGTTTCGAACTTTTCCGTATCGACCGGCAACAGGTTTTCATGCAGGTTGATGCCCCACTCCGCGATCGGACCCAGCTTCATGGTGAGGCCGAAGAACGGCATCATCACGTCGCATGCGATGTCCTGTGTCGACTTGTCGTTGCCGCGCACGACGGCCTGCGCGAGTTGTCCGTCCGCGCCTTTCACTTCCATCACCTGGCCGATAATCAGGTCCATTTTGCCCGCGGCCACAAGCTCGCGCATGGCGTTGACAGAATGCGGCGCAGCGCGAAATTCGTCGCGCCGATGGACAAGCGTGATGCGTTCGGCGAGCGGGTGCAGGTTGAGCGTCCAGTCGAGAGCGGAATCGCCGCCGCCGACGATCATGATCTTCTTGCCGCGCATCGTTTCCATCTTGCGTACGGAATAGAAGACCGACCTGCCCTCATAGTCGTCGATCCCGGCGATCGGCGGCTTTTTCGGCTGGAACGAGCCGCCGCCCGCCGCAATAACAACGGCCTTGCACTCGAATACCTTGTCGTTGTCCGTCCGCACCCGGAACGAAGGCGCTTCGGCCGTCCCGACCGTCTCAAGCGCTTCGACCATTTCACTGTAATGGAATTGCGGACCGAACGGTTCGATCTGCTGCATCAGGTTGTCGATGAGGCCCTGACCGGTCACCATTGGAAAACCCGGAATGTCGTAGATCGGCTTCTCCGGATAGAGTTCCGCGCATTGCCCGCCCGGCCGGTCGAGGATGTCGATGAGATGCGCCTTGATATCGAGAAGACCGAGTTCGAACACAGCGAACAGACCAATAGGCCCTGCGCCCACAATAACAACGTCGGTCTTGATCGTCTCGGTCATTTCTGTCTGTCCCTGCGCGCTTTCGGACGGAAGCCGGCGCTGAAACGCCCCGGAGCTCCGACGCTTCCCGGTTATCCCGATCGAGCGGCGCTATTCTTTGTATCCGGTCAAAGCTTGGCGTGTTTGCCGGACGCGTCAGCCCTGCTGCTCGGGCGTCGTCACTGTCAGCCCGTCCAGCTCTGCCGACACCGTAATCTGACACGACAGCCGTGACGTCGGGCGCACATCGAAAGCGAAATCGAGCATGTCTTCCTCAAGCGGGCCGGCCTTGCCAACCTTTTCGATCCAGGCTTCGTCGACATAGACATGGCAGGTCGCACAGGCGCAAGAACCGCCGCACTCGGCCACGATCCCCGGAATGTCATTGCGGATCGCGGTTTCCATGATTGTCGAGCCATCCTCGGCCTCGACCGTCTGGGATTTTCCGGTGTGGTCGACAAAGGTGATTTTCGTCATCTGGATCGTCTTTCTTGGTATCTCACGCGATTGCCGGTCCGCCCGGCGAGCCGGAACGCTGTGTAACCAATAATGGCTGGCTTGGCGAGACCCTGACCTTGGTCAAAGAATGCGGGGCAAATTCTCGACGCTCGGCGTCACTTGCGCCGGAAGAGGATCCAGCCGCCGGTCGCCGCGTGGTCGAAACCGTCCAGTCGCGCAAAGCGGAATTTACAGTCGCCGAAACTCCGCTCGAAAGCCACCGGAACCGGCGCCCGGGCGATATCGCCCTCCACGACAAACCAGTCGGGCGGCTGGCGGCAGGCGTCTGCAGTCTTCACGAAGGTGAGCTTCAGACCGGCGCGCCGCGAGAGATATTTCAGCGTCGAGGGAACGCGAAACCCGTTATCAGCGGTAAAGGCTGTCTTGCCGGAGGCAGCCATCGCTTGCGCCACCGGTGTTTTCAGGCCGCGGCCAGCGCTGGCGAAGAGCGCCAGAGACCACAGGTTGACTGCCACAATCGCGGCTAGCGCCGCAACGCCAGCCGCCCGCGCCACCCCACCCTGCTGCCAGACCCGGCCGAACGCTGCCGACAGCACAAGTATGGCCGCTACGCCCGGAACCAGAAAATACCGCGGATTTTCGAGATTTGGCATGCGCAGCGCCGCCATCGCTACCGGCATGGCAATCAGCGCGGCAATTCCAAGCGCCGTCATTTCCCGCCCAATCGCGCGAAAAACAGCAAGGACAGCAAAAACCGCGAGTGCGATCGCTGCCGCCTGCCAGCCTCCCGATGCAGCCGGCACGCCGGCCACCGAAGCCAGCATGCCGCCGTATCCTTTGAAAAAATTGGCGATTGTAAACGGATCGATACCGCCAACAGTGTATGTCCCGACCGTGGCGATTCCTGCCGCCGTCGCGGCAACGACAGGAAGCAGCGCATATACGCAGGGGCGGAAAAGCTCGGCCGCCGACGCAATCGCTTTCTTCGCTCCCATCGACGGCAACCACATCAGAACAGTCGCCAGACCCGCCGTGGCCGCTATGGCGACGGCCGTCAGGTGGAAGCAGGAGCCGATGCAGACCGCCGCCCCCAGTATCCATTTCCATTTCGCCGCGGCGCCGGGTTGCACAGCCCGTAGCCAGGCATCGAAGCCGATCAGCGTCAAGAGGATCAGCCCGCTGTAACCGCGCGCCTCTGAGCCATGCGCGACCAGCGGCGTCAAAGTGGCGGCCAGAAGCGCGCAGGCCAGTCCCGCCGCCTGCGAGTGCTGAAATCCGATCCGTGCGGCGGCCAGAACTGTCAGGCCGCCAATACAGATCGACAAGGCCCGGTACGCCAGCGCGGAAGCATCCTGCCCCAGCAGCGCCATCCACATGCTGTTTATGAAATGGTTGTTGTCGTGCGAAACGCGCCAAAGCGCCTCGAGCGGCGAATGCAACGGGGCGACGAGGTCCAGCGACCAGATTTCGTCCAGCCAAAGCTCGCCTTGCGCGGCCCACAGGCGCAAGGCCACGGCAAGCAGGGCCAGCGACCAGACTGCCAGCCTGACGGGCGATGCGGCGAATGGGCGAACGCCGGACAGGAACCGGTCTGCCTTCCGGTCAGTTACCTGCTCAGTTATCTGCTCAGTTGCCGGCAATGAGCTCGCGGATGACACCCTGTGCTTCCTCTACAAAGATCCGGAGCTGAGCTGCATGCGCATCAAGGTCGGCTTCGCTTGCAGCCGAGCGCAGAGCGTCCTCGAAAGCTTCGGCGCAGGCCGCCACTTTGCATGCGCCGACCGCCCGGGCGGACCCCTTCAATGTGTGACACAGGTCCTGCCGCCATTTGCGGTCACCGGCCGACAACGGCTGCACCAGACGGGCAGCAATGGTTTCGGCCTGTCGGTCGAAAAGGGTTAACAGCTCAATTTCGAGATCGCGGTCGCCCAGCGACTGCTGCGAGAGGTGGACAAGATCGAGAGTACGGCCTTCAGGATATGTAGCGCGAGCGCCCTTTTCCTTGGTTTCCATACGGATTGCCGTATTGTGCATCGTCAATTCTCCAACGGACACCCGTTCGGCCTGACCGATCAGGGGATCGACTCTCGCTCGGACCGGTATCGCTATCGGTCAGTTTCGCCCAACTTGGTGAATCAGGCGTTAACGACGTTTACGCAAAGTCTGGCTGTCCAGGTTCCAATCCGCGCCGCCCCACTGTAGATTGACAATTGGTTAATAGCTGGGAATCCCGGGACTCCGGGTGTTTTCCTTCGAACCGGCTCAGGCCGGCACAAAGATGCGTATTACGAGGCAATATAATGGCCACTGCTCCCAAAGCCGCCGACTCGGCAGCTCTGTCCGCGATAGAAGAGGCGCTGTTCCCCACGGCCAACGAGAGCCCCGGGCAACGGCCGGCTACCGCGACGCCGGACACTGCTTCAGCAACCGGCCCGCGTTTGCCGGGAATTGGCGACGACGAGCTGGATGGCCTCAAGCCTTTGGACAAAGACCCTGAGGCCGGCAATCAAACCCAGCAAAAGCCGCATGCCGGTCAGCAGGGCAAAAAAGACAGCGCGGAGGCCACGCCGCGTCCGAATGCTCCGGCGGCCAACGACGACCGTCCCTCCGCCGGCCAGGTGCTGCAGGCCATGCAGCAGGGCCCCGGCAAGGCGCCGCTGTTCTTTGCCTGGATCGCCGCGCTGGCCTGGCTTGGCGCAGCCGGTTTCTATGGCTGGACGCTTTGGCAGGGCGGCGAATTGTTGAAACTGCCGCCGCATGTGCTTGCCGTCATGGCGTTGGCAGTTGTCGGCCCCGTCATTTTCTTCTTTGTCATGGCGATGGTGACGCGCCGCGCTCAGGAATTGCGCGCGACGTCACGCTCCATCGCGCAGGTGGCCGTGCGCCTCGCCGAGCCCGAAGCAATGGCCTCCGATCAGGTCGTCACCCTGTCGCAGGCGATCCGCCGCGAAGTGGCTTCCATGGGCGACGGCATCGAACGCGCGCTCGCCCGTGCCAGCGAACTCGAAACGGTGATGCGTTCGGAGGTCGCGAGCCTCGAACGGTCCTATTCGGATAACGAGCGCCGTATTCGCTCTCTGATTGACGAACTCGCCTCCGAACGCGAGGCGATCGTCGGCAATGCCGAACGCGTGCGTACAGCCATCGCAGGAGCGCACGAAGCGCTTTCCGAGGATTTGCAGACAGTCAGCACAAAAATCGCCGATAGCGTCAGCAATGCAGGCGGCCGCGTGACCGCGCAACTGGGCGCAAAGGGCGAGGAAATCAGCCTGGCGCTGGCCGGCGCCGGCGAAAACCTGCTGTCGCAAATCGCTACGCAGGGCACCGAAATCGTCTCGCGCCTGACCAGCACCGGCCAGGAAGTGACCGGCAAGCTGACGTCGACCTCGCAGGACATGGCGAGCCAGCTCGAGCAAACCAGCGCCGCCATCGCGGAGAAGGTATCCCAACACGGCCACGAAATCACCGCCCGCCTGACCGAAACCAGCGAAAACGTCACGTCGAAACTTACGAGCCTTTCCGGCGAACTGACCGGCAATTTCACGCAGACCGGCAATGCGCTGATGGAGCGTATCGGCAGCCACAGCACCGATATTATTTCGCGCATTACCTCGACCAGCGAAGACGTCACCAACCGCCTGACCGACACATCGATTCAACTTACCGGCGCGTTGAGCGCCACCAGCGAGAGCATGCTCGGCCAACTCGCCGAGCGCGGCAACGATCTCGTGTCGCGGATCTCCGGTATCAACGACGATACGGCATCGCGCCTGACGGCGACCGCGGAGCAGATTTCCTCCGCCATGTCGTCCACCAGCGAGAGCATGCTCGGCCAGCTCGCCGAGCGCGGCAACGATCTCGTGTCGCGGATTTCCGGCATCAACGACGATACGGCATCGCGCCTGACGGCGACCGCGGAGCAGATTTCCTCCGCCATGTCGTCCACCAGCGAAAGCATGCTCGAGCAACTGGCGAACCGGAACAATGAACTTGTCGCCAGCGTCCAGGCAATGAACGAGGATACCGTTTCGCGGCTGTCGCAAACTGCCTCGCAGCTCAATTCAGCCTTGACGTCTACGAGCGATTCCATGCTCGAACGCCTGGCCGAACGCAGCAACGATCTCGTCGGCGGCGTCACGCGCCTCAGCGATGACATGGAAGCGCGCCTGACGGCTGTGTCGGAAAATGTAGCTGGTTCGCTAAAGCTGACGGGCGAAGCCGTCGTCGGCGACCTTGTCGTCAAGAGCAACGATCTTGTGAGCCGCCTCGTCACTGTCAACGACGACATGGCCGCGCGTTTGAGCAGCACCAGCGAACAATTGACCCAGGCCATCGATGCCGCAAACGAAAACATCGTCGCCGGTCTCGCCGAACGCGGCAATGAAATGATCGCCAAACTGACGACTTCGGGCGACGGCATCGCTGCCCGCATCGAGCAGGCAAGCGCGAAGACCGCCGAACGGATATCCGCCGGCGGCGACTCGATCCACAGCCGCCTCGTCGAAGCCAGCGACCGGATCACGGAGCGCTTTGGCGCCGACGGCGACAGGCTAACAAAGCGCCTCGAAGAAACCGGCGCCCGCGTTACCGAAACCATCGCCACGGGCGGCGACGCTCTCGCCGTCCGGCTCGCCGAAACAGCCGACCGCATGCACGATACTGTAGCAGTACGCGGCGCTGAACTCGAAAAGGGCCTGCTTGCAGCCAGTCAGCAGATCGAAATCGCGCTCGCCGAGAAGACCCAGTTGGCCCACACCCTGTTCAGCGAAGCCAGCCACAATGTGCTTGGCATGCTGAGCAGCCATCAGGACGACGTCAGCGCCAGGCTGAACGCCCACGCCGGCGAGTTGCACGAGCGCTTTGCCGAAACAGCGACCGAAGCAATCAACGCCATCGGCGTTCACAGCGACCGGGTGAACGAATCCCTGATGGAGCGCCTGAACGCTTTCCAGACGGCAATCGTCGCACACGGCGAAGACGTCAGCCAGCGCGTCGCCGCCCACGCAGATGCCTTCACCGGCGCAGTCGCCGACAAGCTGACCGCAGTGGAACAGGCATTCACGCTGCATGGCGATGCCTTTACGCAGCGGCTCACCGAACGCGCCGACGCTGCCGCTGCACAACTCGACGAAAAATCGCGCCTGTTCGAGGAAAGCGCCGGATCGCGCACCTCCGACATGGCGAGAATCATCCAGCAGCAGATCGACTCGTTCGAAGTCGTCTCGACCCTGCGCGCTGCGGAAATCACGAAACTGCTGCAGGAACAGGTTGGCCACTTCGACAGCACGGCCGAAAAGCGCTCCGGTCAGGTTGCCGCCATCCTCGACCAGCGCATCCAGAGCTTCGGCGAGACGGCGCTCAATCGCGCCCGCGAGACAGCCGTCGCAATCGAGCAGCAGACTTCAGCGCTCAACACGCTGATGGCCGAGAAAACCACCGGCCTGCTGTCGTCCTTCGACGACCGGTTGCGCGCTATCGATACGGTTGCACAGCGCAATGCCGAAACCGTATCGGCGACATTCGAGACACAAATCCGCACGCTCGACGAAATCGCCGGCAAAGCCGCCGAGACGATAGGCGAAGCCCTGCATGGACGTTTGGAGCGTCTCGAGCAGCTCACTTCCGTCGAAACCAATGGCATCGGCCAGGCCCTCGACAGCGGCCTCGCCGCATTCGAGGAAAAGGCGTCCGCCCGCAGCACCGAAGTTACGCAGGCGCTGGAACTGCTGGTTGCAAAAATCGACTCCGGTCTCGAAGCGCGGGCGCGGACCATGCGCGAGCAACTCGCCGCCAATGCGCTGGAAGTTTCGAAAGCGCTCAGCGAAGGTGCGCAGCAGATCGGCTTTGCGCTCGATATTGCCCCGATCCAGGAGGCTCTCACGCAACGCATCGCCGAAGCCGACTCCATCCTCGACAGCCGTGCGCGGTCTCTCAACGAAACGCTGGCCAGCCGTGCATCGGAGATCCGCGAGCTGGTCGACAACTCTGGTCCGATGCTCGTCGAACTCCTCAGCCAGCGCGGCAGCGAGATCGCCGACCAATTGTCCAGAACCACCGAGTCGGTCACAGGTGCAATCGATACGCGCAGCCGCGCGCTCAACGACACGCTTGCCAGCCGTACCGGCGAAATCCGCGAATTGATCGACCGCTCCGGCCCGATGCTCGTCGAACTCCTCAGCCAGCGCGGCTCCGAGCTGGTGGAACAGATCGGCCAGTCGAGCCAGGCCGCTGCGGCCGCCATCGACGAGCGCGGCCTCAACCTGAATCAAGCCCTGCGCAGCCGCGCCCGCGAAATTGCGGCGCTGATCGAACAGTCCGGACCGCAATTGGTCGAATTGCTGAGCCAGCGCGGGTCGGAAATCGCTTCCGAGGTTGGCCGTGCAAGCGAAGCAGCCGCCGCAGCTCTCGAAGGCCAGAAGCAACAGCTCACCGAGGCAATCGACGCCTCTGCCGGAAACTTGCGCTCCGCCATCGAAGAGGCCGCCGGCCGCTCCGTGCAGTCGCTCTTCAGCGCCAACAACCGCCTGAAGTCCGAGGTCGCCGATACCCTGCAAGCGCTCGAAGCGGCAAATGCGAAACTCGACGAACTCACGTCGAAGGCAGGTGGCAGCCTGGCCGGGGTCGAATCCCTGCTCGGCGACCGCCTTGGCGACTTCCGCGCAGCGCTAGATACCGTGGCGAACCAGGTTGGCGCGCTCAACCGCAGCGCCAGCGACGCCCTGCAGGGTGCGCAGAGCCTGACGCAACGCATCGAGGAGCAGAAGACGGCCCTCGCACAGAGTGCGGCCGGCCTGATGCAGGCCCAACAAGGACTCGACGAGTCGCTTGAGGCGCGCCGGGGCCGTCTCGAAAACCTCATCGCCACCGTCAACACACGCACCGACGACCTCAACGCCATCACCTCGTCATTCTCCGCGCTGGTCGAAGATTCCTTCACCCAGGCCGAACGGCGCGCGCGCGACATCGGCGTATTCCTCACCGAGGCGACACAGGGCGTTACGTCGGCCATCACCAGCCAGTTCGACGAGGTACGCTCGACAACCGGCAAGGAACGCGAACGCACGGCCGCCGCATTGCGCTCGGCCTACGAGCAGGCCAACGCCCAGATGCGCGAGGTTCTCGAAAGCTCGCTGAACGGTTTCCGGACCAGCGCCGAGGAGATGCTTGGCCTGTCCGCGAAGATCAAGGAAGAGCTTCAGAACACCCGCGAGGAACTGCGCCGCGGCGCGCTCGACCTGCCCAAGGAAACAGCGGCTCAAACCGAGGCCATGCGCAAGGTCGTGGACGATCAGGTTCGCGCGTTGAACGACCTGACGGACATCGTCACGAAGTCCGGCCGCGCCTTCGACGTCGCCGAACCACGCCCGGCCGCGCAGAAGCAGCCGGAGCCTGCGCCGGTTGCTGCCGCCTATACGCCGCCAGTTCCAGCGCCGGCCCCTGCCCCGCTAGCGCCAGCGCCCGTTGCACCACCGGCCCCGGAACCGGACGCGCGCGAAGCGCCGCTGCCGCGCCAGACCGCCGCCTTCCCGCGTGCGCCGGCTCCTCGCGCGCCCGAACCGCCGCGCGAGGTAATTCGCCCCGAACCGAAGCCGGAGACACGGCCTGAAGTCAGGCAAGATGTCCGGCAGGAGGCACGACAGGAAGCAAAGCCTGCCAACCGGCAGTCCGGATGGCTATCCGATCTGCTTGCCCGCGCCTCGGAATCGGAAGACGATGCCCCGCGTCCGCCTGCGCCCGTGCGCCCGCGCACGCCGCAGCCCGCCGCTCCCGTCACCGAAACGCTGGACTCGATTTCGGGCAACATCGCCCGCATGGTCGAAGCAGATGCTGTCGAAGAAGTCTGGCAACGGTATTACCGCGGCGATCAGAACATCTTCAGCCGCAAACTCTACACGCCGCGCGGCCAGCAGACGTTCGAGACGATCCAGCGCCAGTACAAGGGGGACCAAACCTTCCGCGCTGCCGTCGACGAATACAACGAAGGATTCGAGAAACTGCTGCAGGAAATCAGCCGCGAAGACCGCGACGGTTCAATCCTGCACTCCTATCTGACGTCGGATTCCGGCAAGGTCTACACGATGCTCGCCCACGCCTCGGGACGCTTCGAAGGCATGTAAAACGGGACATCCGGCAAGAAAAAAGAGCCGGGCTGCCAACCGCGCCCGGCTTTTTTCTTTCCCGGAAAATTCGTGACTGGCTACGCCTGCCGCAGCTCACACGTAGGCGGACGACCACGCGATCATCTCGCGCAGTACCTGCTCCATTGCCTGATCGAGCGCGGCCGACGCTGCCCGGCCGTTGGATGCCGAGCCTGGCGCGCTGGCGCGGAAAATCCGCGCACCCCTGATCCGTCCGGCGGCGTCGCTGATCATTTTCGCGGAAATCTCGACGACTGCCTGCCCGCTCTGGACATCAATGTCGAAGCGACGGATTTCCATGTTCAGGCTGACTGTAGCAACAAGCCTGTCGCCGGGCCGACCCACCGCGCGCAGCAGGCGGCTGTTCTCGAATGTCTGCACAATACGGCTTTGCAGCAAGCGCGGCAGTTGCTCGGACCATTGTGCACCCTTGAGATAGGCGACGGATCCTGGCGCGGTCCGGACCACAATCCGGTCGCTGTCGTAGGGGGCCGTCGCCACGGGCTCCATGACGACAAGTTGTCCGCGTCCCGCGCGGCCGCCCAGATTTTGCGTGGGAGCGGAGAGATTGAACGTTTCCACCGCAGCGCTTCCGCATCCGCCGAGGAGAAGCATGGCGGCAAGGACGGGAACCGGACGCAAAAACGCCCTGCGCCCCATCGCCGTCTCGGTTTCAGGCTCTCTGCTCTGCGAACCACCCAACGCAACACACCCCGCAACGCCGCGATTTTCGCCCCTACACCTACAGAAACGGGACATCGATTGCAAACTAGCGCGATTCCGGCGGACAGCCATCTCCGACCAGATTCGGCGCATGGCGTTCTCGCGCCGCGCGTTCTAACGGCCGCTGTATTCGGGGATGGCGGGCTTTGAGCCGAAAATGACCTGCTGCGGATTTTTCTGCAACGACCGGATGGTCTGGTCCAGTTGCCGCAGGGTACGCCGCCCGTCCGCCGCAAGCGCTTCGTACTGGCGCAGCCCCGTGCCGGTGAAGCGGTTGATGTTGGTGGTCATCGTCTTGGTGCGCTTGTCGAGATTCTGCGCCAGAACCCGGATAGAGCGCGCCGCTTCCTTGAATTCCGCCATCACGCCCTTGGTGTCGCCGGAGCCCAGCAGCTTGTCGAGCGAGACGAGAACCCGGTCGAGTTTGTCGGCGGAAACGAGGAGCTTCCCGGACAGGGATTCGGCATTGCCGACAATCGCCTTGACCTTGTTCTCGTCAACCGCGGCGACTTTGGCGGAAATATCCTTTGTGATCTGCTCGAAATTCTTCACCGCCGGCTCAAGCGTCTTTCCGAGATCTGCAAGCGACGTAATCAGCTTGTCGATACCTTCCTTGTTGTCGGCGAGCGTCTTCGTGAAAGATTGAACGTTTTTCACCGTTTCGGTCGCAGGACCCGAATTGGTCTCCATGAACTTGTCGAATTTCGCGATGGCGCCCGACAGTTTCTTCGCCACCTCATCCGCATTCGTCACGACCGAACCAAGCTTGTCCGGCTCGATGGCCTTGATCCGCTCGTCGATGTTCTTCGTCACCGTCTCGATGCTGGCGATAACCGGCTTGATCGACTTTGCCACGTCGCCCAGCGCCGCCATCACCTGTTTGACATTGTCCGTATTTCCGCCGAGCGCCTGCGCGAAGGATTGTGCGTTCTTCACCGTATCGGTAATGGCGTCGGCATTGTCCTTCACCAGCTTGTCGAAGCGGTCGATCGAACCGGCAAACGTATTGGCGATCTTGTCGGCATTGGCGACGATCGACTTGAGCCGCTCCGGATCGATCACGGCAACGCGCTCGTTGAGGTTCTTCGTAAGCTGCTCGATGTTCGTCACGGCAGGTTTCAGCGTCTTGCCGAGCTCCGAAACACTCGCCATGAAATCCTTGATGCCATCGGAGTTCTCGCCAAGCGCGTTGGAGAATTTCTCGACGTTCTTGATCGTGTTGTTGATCGAATCCGCATTGGCCGTGACCAGCTTTTCGACCTGCGAGAGCGCCGAGTCGATCTTGCTCGACAGCCGCTGCACGGTTTCGAGAATATTCTGGATTTCCGACTGTTCCGCTGTGATCACGGGAGGATTGGTCACATTGCCCGGCAGGTCCTGGGCCTTGGGATCGCCGCCTATAAGCGCGATCGAGCCGACGCCGGTCAGACCCTGCGATTCCAGCCGCGCCCGCGTATCGGTCTTGACCGGCGTATTGCCCGCCACCTCGATTGTCGCAAATACCTTTCCCGGATCGTTGGCTACGAAATCCAGCTTTTTCACTTCGCCGACGCTGAGGCCGTTGAACAATACGCGCGAGCCGCGCGAAAGGCCCGACACCGAACTCGTGAACACGACGTTGTAGGTCTTGATGCCCTCGCGAGTCCGCGCACCGGAAAACCAGAAAACGAACATGAACGCGGAAGCGATCACCGCCAGGGTGAACGCTCCGATCATCGCAAAATGCGCGCGTGTTTCCATGTTCGAGCCGCCGATCGCCGGCTTTCCCGCCGGCCTGCGCAACAGGACGCAAAACAAATCCACGCCTGATCCGGGCTACGGCCCCGACCATGCCAATCCGCACCTTTCTACAGGCTTTCGCGGCCCTTTCAAGGCGATACGGCAGCCAGCCTCAGGCGGCGCCATTGTTTTTCGATCCCAGAACCGCCCTCGAGCGCGATCCGTGGAAGTAGGACCTGATCCAGGGATGATCGGATTGCAACATTTCGGCCGGCGAACCGGCAGCAATGATTTTCTTTTCCGCCAGAGCGGCAATGCGGTTGCAGATCGAAAACAGCGAATCCAGATCGTGCGTCACCATGAAAACAGTCAGCCCGAGCGTCCGCTGCAGCGTGGCGATCAAATCGTCGAAATCGGCCGCGCCGATCGGGTCGAGACCGGAAGTAGGCTCGTCGAGAAACACGATCTCCGGATCGAGAGACAGCGACCGGGCCAGCGCCGCCCGCTTGATCATGCCCCCCGACAGTTCGGACGGATACTTGCCCGCCGCATCCTGCGGCAGCCCGACGAGATCCAGCTTCAGACGGGCCAGATCGTCCATCAGTTCCTGCGACAGGTCGAGGTATTCACGCATCGGGACCTGAATATTCTGGAGCACTGTCAGGCCGGAAAACAGCGCACCATGCTGGAACAGCACCCCCCACCGCCGTTCGATCAACCTCCGTTCGGCCGAACCGAGACTGTCGAGATCGCGTCCGAAAACTTCAATCCGCCCTGCCCGTTTCCCGATCAGGCCGAGAATGGTCCGGGTCAGCACCGACTTGCCGGTGCCCGACCCGCCCACGAAGCCCAGAACCTCGCCCCGTTGAACGTCAAGGTTGAGCCCGTCGAGGATGATGCGCTCGCCAAAGCCGACCACCAGATCGCGCACCCGGATCACCGGCTCCTCAGCTGCCGGCGCAGCCGGGCGCAGATCGCCTGGCCGTACGGACACCTCCTGCGGCAACGGCGGCAGGCCTGTTCCGCCTGTGGCGGCGCTATGGTCGGGCAAATCGCTCATGGCGCGCCGCCGATACCCCCTTAATAGTTGATCGAGGCGAAAAACATGGCGAACAAGCCGTCCACCACGATCACCATGAAGATGGCTTTCACCACCGACGCGGTCACCTGGGAACCCAGAGATTCCGCAGAGCCCTGCACCTCGAAGCCTTCGATGGAGGCGATCATGCCGATCACCAGCGCCATGAACGGAGCCTTGATGATCCCCACCAGGAACGTGTTCATGGCGACCGCGCTCTGCAGGCGCGACATGTAGATTTCGGGCGAGATGTTGCCGTAAACCCAGCTCACCAGAAGACCGCCGAAAATACCGGAAATATCGGCCAGGAAAGTCAGCAGCGGCATGCTGATGATCAGCGCTATGATGCGCGGAAGCACCAGAACGTCGATCGGATCGAGGCCCATCACGCGCATGGCGTCGATTTCCTCGCGCATTTTCATCGAACCGAGTTCCGCGGTGATCGCCGATCCCGAGCGCCCGGCGATCATGATCGACGTCAGCAGCACGGCCAGTTCGCGCAACACCAGAATGCCGATCAGATCGACCGTAAATGTCGAGGCGCCGAACTGGTTGAGCTGGAAAATGCCCTGCTGCGCCACGATGCAGCCGACCAGGAAGTTGATCAGCGCGATAATCGGCAGACTGCGAAAAGCAAAATTCTCGATATGCGAGACGACAGACGTCCCCCGCAGCCGGCTCGGCCGCATCATCACCTTGGCGAGCGAGGCAATGACCTCGCCTAGAAAGGCGATGCCATTGACCAGATCGCGAACGGCGCTGGCCACGCTTGTTCCCACATCGACCAGCACATCGACCAAAAAATATCCGTAATCGTGCGGCTGGGCTTCGAAGCGCCGGAATTTTGCTTCCTCGATCAGCTTTGCCCGCCCGGAATCGACATGGGCATATTCGGCCTGAACGCCGGCCTCGGCAAGCAATACGCGCACCTTGTCGACGAGCCACGCGCCTGCCGTATCGATCGCCTCGACGGCGGAGAGGTCGAGCACAGCCCGGCCCACCCCTTGCAAATCCCGTTGCAGGGCGGCAGCCGTTTCCTCCAGCGTCCTGGAGCCCTCAATGGTCCAGTCCCCGGCAAGCGCAACCCGCACGCCGTCCGCTGTTCGATCGAGGGTGTAGTAAGGCTGCGCCGGCATCGCCCCTTTTCCGCATGTGTCCCGGTTGCATGCCGACGAAGTCGGGCCGGAACGCCTTGCTTATACCATGCGGCCGGTATCGACTAGTTCCCGGGCGATTCGAGGCCCTACCGGCACGCGTGAGGCAGGAACCAGAAGCAATCGTGAAGCGCCAGCTAGCCGTCTCCATCGAGGCCTTTCCACTCCGCGAAGCCTTCGTGATTTCCCGCGGGGCCAAGACGCAGGCCGTGACCGTGACCGTGCGCCTGACAGCCGGCGGCTCGCGCGCGCAAGGCGAGTGTATCCCATATCCGCGCTATGGCGAAACGCCCGAGGGCGTCGCCGCCGCCATAGAAAGCGTCCGCAGCGCGATCGAAAGCGGATGCACGCGCGAGGAGCTGCAAGACCTTCTGCCAGCGGGCGCTGCCCGCAACGCTCTCGATTGCGCCATTTGGGATGCGGAAGCGAAAAGACTTGGCTTGCGCGCGCATGTCCTGGCCGGCCTGCATCGTCTGCCGCCCGCAGTTACCGCTTTCACGATCTCGGCAGGATCGCCCGAAGCCATGGCGGCTGCGGCACGGCGGCATGCGGACAAGCCCGTTCTGAAAATCAAGCTGGCCGGAGACGGCGACGCCGAACGAATTGCCGCCGTGCGCAGCGCCGCGCCGGCCTGCGAGATGATCGCGGATGCGAACGAGGCCTGGCGCGAAGACCAGGTTGAAAAGTTACTGGCGGCCTGCGCAGCGGCCCACGTCGGCCTGGTCGAACAGCCGCTTCCGGCCGGCGCGGACGCATGCCTTGCCGAAATCCCGCATCCCGTCCCGGTATGCGCCGACGAGAGTGTCCACACCTGCGCGGAGCTTGCCGGGCTCAGGAAGCGCTACGATGCGGTGAACATCAAACTCGACAAGACAGGCGGGCTGACCGAGGCGCTGGCGATGGTGCGCCGGGCGCAGGAACTCGGTTTCGCGGTCATGGTCGGCTCGATGGTGGGAACATCGCTGTCGATGGCGCCCGCGATGCTGCTGACACCTTTCGCCCGCTGGACCGATCTCGACGGCCCGCTCCTGCTCGCCCGCGACCGCGAACCCGGTCTGCGCTACGACGGCTGCACGATCCAGCCGCCGGACGCTGCGCTCTGGGGCTAACGCGCTCGCAAGCAAGTCAAACTTGAGCTTGCGTATAGAAAACGCGTCAGCCCGACTGGTTGGATCACCCCGCGGCCCGCCGCTTGTCCGGATGCATCGACTTGCCGATGATATGCTCGGAGGCGCCTATCACATCGCCGCTTGCGCCGACGATCAGCGGATCGGGGTGGCCGACGACATGCGCGTCCTTGCCGGCGTAGGGCAGGCTGGCGAGAAAATGCCGCATGCAGTTGAGGCGCGCGCGCTTCTTGTCGTCGGATTTAACGATCGTCCAGGGCGCATCGGCGGTGTCCGTGTAAAAGAACATCGCCTCTTTCGCCTCGGTGTAATCATCCCATTTATCGACCGATTGCCGGTCTATCGGCGAGAGCTTCCAGCTTTTGAGCGGCTCGCTTTCGCGCGCTTTGAAGCGCCGCGCCTGCTCTGCCCGCGTGACCGAAAACCAGTACTTGAACAGCGAAATACCGCTGCGCACCATCATCTGCTCGATGTCAGGGCATTGGCGCATGAATTCGAGATATTCGTTGGCGCTGCAAAAACCCATCACGCGCTCGACGCCGGCGCGGTTGTACCAGGAGCGGTCGAACAGGACCATTTCTCCAGCCGCCGGCAGATGATGGATGTAGCGCTGGAAATACCATTGCGTCCGCTCGCGTTCGGTCGGCTTGTCCAGCGCCACCACGCGCGCGCCGCGCGGGTTCAAATGCTCGGTGAAGCGCTTGATGGTCCCGCCCTTGCCGGCCGCATCGCGGCCCTCGAACAGCAGGACGACCTTTTGCCCGGTCGATTTGATCCATTCCTGCGCCTTCAGCAACTCGACCTGGAGCATCGCCTTTTGATTTTCGTAAACCTTGCGGCTGATTCTGCTCCGGTACGGATATTCTCCCGTCTCGAATATCCTGCGGATAGCAGCCGCATCGTGGCGCATCTCCGCTATTCTGTGCGCGCCGGCCGCACGGGTGGCCGACGCTTCCGCGACACTCTGGCCGCCTGTTGGTCCGGATTTCGCTACGGTAGCTTCGCCATCCGCAATGCTCGCGCCGGTCTCCTCGGACAATTCCGCGGCGCCTTCCCTTAATTCGTCCATGTGCAGCTCCCTGGGCTTTAATCGGAGCTGTCTAGTCCACATGGCCTCGAAGCGCCTTGACTGTGGGCAACTTCAGGAGAGATTTTCGGGCTCTCGCGTCCCGGCCGCGAACCCCTGCCGCATCTATTCCATAACCGCCGCCTTCAGCATGCAGACGAGTGTCGCATGCGCTGGCGTGGCCGCAACGTTGCGAATGACATGAACCCGGTCGCAGCGATAGCGCAATGTCTCCCCGGCCGTCACGCGTTCGCTGATCCCGCCAACCTCCACCTCGAGCTCGCCCTCGATCACCGACAGACATTCGACCGAACCGCGCTGATGCGGGTCGGATTCGAGCGCTCCGCCGGGCTCGGCGCGAAAGTCGTACCATTGCAGCCATTCGACAGTCTTGATCCAGCCGATGATGGTCAGCGAGCATTTGCCGTCGTCTGTCGTCAGAACGGGCGTATCGGCGCGGGTGGATTTCTCGAGGAAAGGCTCGTCCTCCGCGGTCTTGAGAAAGCGGTCAATGGACACGTCCAGCGCCTGCGACAGGCGCCAGATGGTCGCCAGCGTCGGGTTGGTTTCGTTACGTTCGATCTGACTTATGATCGACTTGGCGACACCCGACTGCTCCGACAGTTCCGAAAGCGAAAGATTGTAGGCCTTGCGCAACCGCTGAACGGTCTTGCCCAACTGGCCCGAAAGCGCCTGTGCGCCAGCATCCAGCGACTTCTGCCTGTCCTTGCCCTCGACGCCCATTACGCGATGCACCCGGAAATGTGGAATTGCCCCCAACGCGGCGGGCCACAGCCCGCAATCGTTCCTTTTAATATACAGAATTGTTCGGAATAATGAACAGACAAGATGGTGAATTTGTCCGGCGAAACCAGCCGGCGCTATCATTTTCGACTGTTCCGCCACGCCTTGCGCAATTGGTTTTCCTCCCACACGACAGCCAGTCCGGCCGCAATCACGATGGCCGCCCCGGCCATTACATAGGAGGTCGGCGTCTCGCCGAAAATCGCCAGACCGATCAGGACTGCCCAGATCAAAGACGAATAGTCGAAAACCGCCAGAATCGAAGCATCCGCATAGCGGAACCCTTGTGTCATCAGGATTTGCCCCACGCCGCCCAACACGCCGATCAGAATCAATGCAACCCAATCGAAGCCTCTCGGCCACACCCAAACCTGGGAATGCATCGTTTCGGCCAATGGCGCGCCGGACGGCCACAGCACCGCTGCGCCCAGAACGGCGAGCGCCGCCAGCGTTGTTGTCGCCTGAAAATAAAAGGCAATTGCCCCGGTGTCTTCCGTCAGGGTCAGACGGCGAATCTGGATGAACGCGATGGCCACCAGCCCAGCGCCCATGAGTGCGGAAAAAGCCCCCAGCGCATGCTGCTGTCCGCCACCGCCCACGCCGCCAATGCTTTCCCACAACATCAGAATGACGCCGGCAAAACCGGCCGCGATGGACGCGATCCGCAGCCGGGTAATCCGCTCGCGAAGGATCAACGCTGCAAGCAATGCCACCATCAATGGCTGCACGTAGCCGATGGCGGTAGCTTCTGCCAGCGGGATCATTCCGTAAGCGGCGAAGATGAAGAACATGCTGCCGATGCCGGCAATGGAACGGACGAGATGGGCCGGCAGGCGCCGGGTATGAAGCGCGCGCGGAAAAGCTCCGCGCCAGGCCAGCCAGACAACGAGCACGACAAGTGCGAAAAACGACCGGAAGAATATGATCACCGCCAGCGGATACTGGCTGTAGCCTTTGGCGAGCGCCAGCATGACCGTGAACAGCAGAACGGCGATCAGCTTCAGCCAAATCCCGAGCAGCGCCATGTTCTGCGGCTGCCCGGGTGCGGACGGCGAGGGCTGGGATTCGGGCTGCGCCATTCCAGAGCGTTTCCGGTGTTCAGAAAGCGATCGGAACCGCGCCGCCGTCGATCAGTATGCTCTGACCGGTGATGTAGCCCGCCTGCACGCTGGCAAGGAATGCGCAGAGCGCGCCAAATTCCTCGGGGTTTCCGAAACGTTTCGCCGGCACATGCTGCCGCCGCTCCTCCCGCAGCTCCGCGATCTCCATGTTGCGCATTTTCGCCTGCGCTGCTGCGGCCGCGGCCAGGCGATCCGTATCGAAAGCGCCGGGCATGATGTTGTTGATCGTCACATTGTCCGCCGCTACCTGCCGCGCAACGCCGGCCAGGAAAGACGTCAGTCCCGCCCTCGCGCCCGAAGAAAGATCGAGCCCCGCCAGCGGACTGACGACGGAACTGGACGTGATGTTGACGATACGCCCGAACTTGCGCGCCCGCATGCCGTCGATCGTCGCCTGGATCAGCGCGATCGGGGTAAACATGTTCGCGTTTACGCCCCGGGCCATGTCGTCGAGCGTCAACTGCCGGAAGTCGCGCAGGGGCGGTCCTGCATTGTTGGTGACAAGAATGTCCGGATCGGGACATGCCGCAAGGAGCGCCGCGCGCCCCTCCGGCGTCCCGACATCGCCGGGGACGGGGTCAACCGCCGCACCGGTCTCGCTGGCGATGTCGCTGGCCGTTTTGGCGAGCCGGTCCGGATCGAGCCCGTTGATCGTGACAGCAACGCCCTCGCGCGCCAGCGCCGTGGCGCACGCCCGGCCCAGTCCGCGGCTGGAGGCGCAGACGATAGCCTTCCTGCCTTGCAATCCGAAATCCATATCCATTTCTCCGCGCGACAGGGATCGTTCCGCCACTTCGAACAAGCGGTAAAACGATCTAGCCCCTATCCCGTCTGGCGGCAAAGGGGAAACCGAATTTCGGACACAGCGGGAAAAACGCCCTCAGGCGAACAGCGCCAGCCGCTCGCGTTCGGGCAGCGCATCTATGGCGGAAAACGCCGAGGATTTCTGCGCAATGACTGCGGCGCGCGAAGGAGCGGCAGCCGAAGAGGTTGCGGGCCTCGGGTCCTGTGCGCCGAACTCAGGCCGCTCATCCATACGCTGCGAGTGGCGAGCGTCATCGTCCGTTGCAGCCGGGCGCAGCGCTTGCGCTTGCGGCGCAACCTCGACTTCTGCCGGCACAGCAGGTGGCAGAGAAGGTGCAGGGGCCGCCGCATCGTGCCGGCCAGCGTCCTGGTCGGAGCTCTGCCGCACTTCGGCAATCTGCCCGAGCTTCATCGCCTCGCCGCGAATGGCCGCGCACAATCGCCCGTCGAAACCGCGTTCGCGCATGTACCAGACAATATCCAGAAGCTTTTCCTGAACCGCCAAGGCCGTGTTGCAGCCCGCCGGAACGGCTGGTGGCGCAAAGCCGGCGGGAGCATCGGTTTCGGCAGGGGTCGCCTCGACCGGTCGATTGGCGACCATGGCCTCCAGCCGTCCGATGGCATCGAGGACCTGCGCCGTCTCATTGGCCCGTATCCGTCGCGCATATTCGCGCAGAAACCAGCGTCCGCGCGCCGTATCCATCACCGCGTCTTCGATCAGATGATAATCACTGGCCTGGATGCCCTCGGGCAAGGCCAGTTCCCGATCGCTGCGGGGCGGAATTGTGTCCAGCATAATCGTGCGCGAATCCGTTGCCGAAGGAGTGTCCGCACCCATAGGAGCCCAATTTCGGAAACCTTTGGTTAACGGAATCCTGACGCGCCGGATTTGCTCACTTCTTCGCTGGCGCGGGCGGACTCTCGAGCGCCGGTATAGTCTTGATGTACTCCGCCATCGCCTTGCGGTCGGCATCGCTCAGTTGCGAGGTATTCTTGATCACGTCGGCCATGTTCGAACCAACGGAATCCGCCGATGGCGTGAGGCCGGTTTGCAACATCAGCACAATGTCCGCGACGGCCCAGTCTGCCAATGCGCCCTTGGCCTGCGTCATGTTGGGAACCAGGCCTTTCCCGTCCGGGTTGGGTCCGCCGGCATAACGGTATTTCGGCACGATTCCGCCCATGAAATTGCGTGTGGAATGACATTCGGCGCAATGGCCCAGCGCCTCGACAAGATAGCGCCCGCGATTCCAGTCCGCGCTTTTGGAGGGCACGCTTTCCAGTGGCGATGTGTCCAGATTGACGAGCTTCCACAATCCAAGTCCGCGCCGGATGTTGAACGGAAACGGCAAGTCGTGCGGCTTGGATTTTTGCGCCACGGGCGGCAGCGTCTTGAGGAACGCCATGAGGTCGCGGGCGTCCGTATTGGTCATTTTCGCATAGGTAGTGAACGGAAACGACGGATAGTAATGCGAACCGTCCGGCGAAACGCCCTCTTTCAGCGCATTGACGAGATTTGCCACGGTCCACTTGCCGATGCCGTCTTCCGGATGCGGCGAGATGTTCGGAGCGTAAAACGTGCCGAAGGGCGATTTGAGCGCATGACCGCCACCAAGCTTTAGCGGATCGGGCTGTCCCGGCGTCGCATGGCAGGACGCGCAGCCGCCGGCAAAAAACACGGTGCGCCCACGCGCTGCGTCGCCGCCCGTCTCCAGCGACGTATCGCCCGCAGCGATCGCCAGACGCGGCATCGTCAGGAACCAGAATACAGCCAGACCGGCGGCGCCAAGCACTGCAAGGACAAGCAACCACTTTCGCACATTCGCCTCCATCCGTTTCCTGCCGCAATCAGAACCTTTCCCGGCACGCCGGTCAATCGCGATGCAAAGGCCGGGAAACGAAAAGGGCGGCCCGAAGCCGCCCTTCCGCGCAAGACTTACGCAAAATTACTGCTTTTTGGCACGATATTCCTTATGACATCCGCCGCAACTGCCGATGACTTTCGGGAAATTGGCTTTGAACGTCGCCTCGCTGACGATCGCCTTCTTGGCGGCAGAAGCATCAGCAGCAAGCTTTCTCAGGCGGCCATCGAAATCGGCCTTCTTCTCCCAGACCGCCGGCAGGGCCGAGCTTTTTGCACCCTTCGAGCTTTCAGGATAGAGCTTGAGCGAAGCCTGTGCATTGGCGGCAATCGCATCAAGGCTTTTCTGGACCGTCGCCAGATCGAATTTCCCGCCTTTCAACATGCCCGCAGCCGGCTTGACAGCTGCGCTCATGGCTTTCATCGCAGCTTCCCGGTCCTTGACAACGTCGGCATTCGCCGCGCCGGCACACAGGACAACAGCGCTCGCAAACATAATTCCACGCAACATTCGATTTCTCCCTGAAGCTCGATCGACCCTTCCAGACTCGAAGTCCGGCGGCGATCTTACCCGAGAAGCCAAGTCCGGCAAGCTTGCAAAACTGCAAGACAGAATTTCCGTTGAGGGCGTAAGAGCAAGACTCTGTGCTCCGCCCCGATGACCGGGCGCGCCGGCTGCCGGACTATTTCTCCAGCCGGAGCGCCGTCAGCTTTTCGCCGATATCCTTGAAAGCAGCGGTGAGTTGGCCGGAGTCGGCAGCGTCGTAATATTTTGCAGAGCCAGATGCGCAGCCTTGCAGGATCGACTTGATCGCCGTGTCCGTCACGCCGAAAGCGATAGTATAGACGCCAATGCCGGCCGGAGCTGCCTTGATATTGGCGCAGATTTCGGAGGTGATCTTGTTTGCGTCGGCGACGTCCGAGCCCCAGTGATTGGGATAATCCGCCGACTGGGTGTTGGCGCCATCCGTCATCAGGATCATCACTTGCGTAACCTTTTCGCTACCGCCGGCTGCGCTTTCGGCAAACGGAGCGCCGGGCGAAAGCGCGCGCCAGCCCCAGATCAACCCGGAAGGAATATAGGTCTGGCCATATGCCGACATGCTGTCGATCGCCGTGTTGATGGCTGTGACGTCCGTCGTGAGCGGCAGTAATGCGCCAGGGCACCATGCGTCCAGAATGCCGGGCACGCGACTGGTGGTATATTGCGCATCCTGCGTATTGAGCGGGAAATTCCGCGAACCCGCGCAGCCGTACCATTTGTGATCGTACGTGACGTCCTTCGTCACCTCGACCGGAGTGCCTGGCTCCCAATCGCAAACTTGAGCGTCATAGGTGTATGGGACGCCGTCGTTATAACCGGTGTACTGCTGCGTTACGCAATTCGACCAAACCTGGTTCGGATACGTCGTTTCCGTTACCGTCTTCGTCTCCGAATAGTCGGACGGCACGTCTATCCAGGTTTCGCTTCTGTTCGCCATACCGACATTGACCCACTGCGAAAACGGCACAAGAGCAAACTTAACCTGATCCGCCGTTTTGGCCTTTGCCGCCAGAGCAGCGACAAGATCTTTCGCCGCCAGTTTCAGCGCGTCCAGCTTTGCCCCCTGCATGGAGCCTGTGGTGTCCAGCACAAGCGCGATTTCGATTTTTCCGCTTGAGCCGATCGTCGCCTGCGAACTTGCGGCGACATCGAGGGAGCTCAGGCCGAAGACCTTACCCAGCGATGTACTCTTCTGCACGCTTGCGGTGACTTTGAAGGAAACGAGCTTGCCGTTGTCGTACACCGGGATTGCTTTGACTTTCAGACCCGAGGCGCCGGAAACGGACGCCATCGACGCCTTCAACATGTCTCTTGCAATCTTCTTGCGTTCCGCGACATCACCCGTGGCCTTGGCGCCCGCGAGCGCTGCTGCGTCCACTGCAGCCGCGATCCGCGACTGGACGGCGGATGCCTGGGTATATTCGATCGCGAGACCGCTAATGCCGACCAGGCCAATGACGGCCAATGAAAACATCATTGCGACATTGCCGTTGCAGTCGGAAATAAATTCAGAAGTATTTCTCAAACTATCCTCCATCGGCAAATAGCCAAGAATATTTGTGCCGGATGGAGAGTTAGCTCGCCGAAAATTACCGGAGGATAAAAGCCAGACGCGATATTCTTGTATCGAGACAATATTCGATTAGTAATTCCAAACACAACTTGAGTTTAAATTGTCGGGAGAAGCGATATAGCGCTCGAAAATCACTGCAGATTTATGAAAATTGCGCGGAAGTCGTTGACGTTCGTCAGCGTGGGACCGGTGTAAACAAGGTCGCCCAGGGCTTCGAATACGGTAAACGCATCGTTTTTCTCAAGCACGTGTACCAGGTTAAAGCCTTTCGCGGACGCCCGTTCGAGCGTATCGGGTCCGATGAAAGCACCCGCATTGTCTTCACTGCCATCTATACCGTCCGTATCGCCCGCCAGAGCCCAGACATCCGGCTTTCCATCCAGTGCAATCGCCAGCGCCAGCAAATACTCGCTGTTGCGTCCGCCTTTGCCGCCGCCCTTCATCGTCACGGTAGTCTCGCCGCCCGACAGAACTACACATGGCGGGCGGATGTCTTTTCGTCCGGCGAGAATTTCCTGAACCAGCGCGGCGTGCTCGCGCGCGACGAGACGCGCTTCGCCTTCGATCCTGTCGCCAAGATCGAGTACGGCAAAACCGCGTTCGCGCGCCGCAACAGCAGCCGCGCGCAGGGCATGCCCCGCAGATGCAACTATGTTGATTTCGCTCCGTCCAAGACGCGGGTCGCCCGGCTTGGGCGTTTCCGCGTGCGGGCGGTCCAGCGCAGCAGCGACGCCGGCAGACACTTCGATCCCGTACTTCTCCAGGATCGCCCGGGCTTCCTCCAGGGTCGACCCATCGCCTACGGTCGGCCCCGACGCGACCACCGAGGGATCGTCGCTCGGCACATCCGAAATGATCAATGTCACGATGCGCGCCGGCGCGGCTGCTACCGCAAGCCGTCCGCCCTTGATCGCCGACAGGTGCTTGCGCACGACATTCATCTCACCGATAGGCGCGCCCGAACGCAGCAGAGCCGTGTTGACCGCCTGCTTGTCCGCCAGCGTCAACCCCGGCGCGGGCAGCGTCAAAAGCGCCGAGCCGCCGCCGGAAATGAGACAGATGACCAGATCGTCTGCGCCCAGATCCGCAACCATATCCAGAATGCGCCGAGCCGCCGCCAGTCCCGCAGCATCCGGGACGGGATGCGCGGCCTCTACCACCTCGATCCGCTCGCAAGGCGCGGCGTGGCCATAACGGGTAATGACCAGCCCTTCAAGCGGGCCGTTCCAGTTACGCTCGAGCGCTTGCGCCATACTGGCCGCGGCCTTGCCGGCGCCAACCACGAGCGTTCGGCCCTTGGGCGGAGGCGGCAAATGGCCGGGCAGGACAAAGGCCGGGTCGGCCGCCGATATCGCAGCGCGAAACAGACTTTCCAGAAATTCCCGCATGCCCGGCGCTCCGCCTCTTGTCTGCACAGTCATGAACGCAGGCACGCAGCGGCGCAAGCTCGCACTTCCCGTGCGTTCGCCGCGCGCTTGACTCGCCCCCGCCTCTGGCTAGTTTGCCGCCGCAAGGCAGCTGTTCGAGCGCTGCCGCATAGAGAGGACCCGGGGACATTATGGGGCGCTACAGGGTTACCGTCGACACCGGCGGCACATTCTCCGATTTTGTCTACGTGAATGAAGACACGCGCGAGATCGAGGTAGCGAAATTCCCCTCGACGCCCGACGATCCGTCCCGCGCCATACTCACCGGCATCGAAAACCTGATCGCCAAAGGCGTGGCGCCGCAGGACATTGGCTATTTCTGCCACGGCACAACCGTCGGAACCAATGCCCTGCTCGAAGGCAAGGGCGTGCGAACCGGCCTGCTCGTAACGGAAGGCTTTCGCGGCATCTACGAAGTGGCCGAGCAATCGCGCCCGCATGGACCTGCAATCTTCGACATTTTCTACGACCGCCCGCCCATGCTCGCGCCCGCCAGCCGCACCGCAGAAGTGCGCGAGCGCGTGGCCTTCGACGGATCCGTGGTGACCCCACTCGACGAAACGCAATTACGTGAAGCAGTGCGCGCGTTGAAAAAGCAGAATGTCGAGGCCATCGCCGTCTGCTTTCTGTTTTCCTTTCTCATGCCCGGGCACGAACGCACGGCGCGGCGGGTTATCGAAGAGGAAATACCCGGCTGCAACGTTTCGCTCTCCAGCGATGTCGTTCCCCAGATCCGCGAATATTACCGCCTCTCCACGACGGTCATAAACGCCTACCTCTCGCCCATTCTTGCCCGCTATATCGCCAATCTCGATGCGCGGCTGAAAGAAACCGGCGTAACGACGCCGCAGAAATACATCATGCAATCGAATGGCGGCATGTCGACCTTCGGCGAAACGGCGAAGAAAGCCGTCGCCACGGTCCTGTCTGGCCCGGCCGGCGGCATCGTCGCCAGCCTGCAGACCTGCCGCACCACGCCATTCCGCAATCTCATCACATTCGACATGGGCGGCACGTCCTGCGACGTCGCGTTGATCAAGGACGGCGAACCTTCCCTCGCCAGCCGCGGCAAAGTGGAAGGCCGCGACATCGCCCTGCCGATGATCGAAATCAACACCGTCAGCGCAGGCGGCGGCACATTGTCGAAAGTCGACCGCTTCGGCCAGCTCGAAGTCGGCCCGCACAGCGCCGGCGCTGTGCCCGGCCCTGCGTGCTACATGCGCGGCGGCACGCAGCCTGCCATTACCGATTGCAACATGGTGCTCGGCTATCTCAGCCCGGACAATTTCCTCGGCGGCCGCATGGCGCTCGATCCGGCAGCATCGCGTAGCGCTATCGAAAACAATATCGCAATACCCCTCGAAATCAGTGTCGAGGAAGCCGCCGAAGGCATTGTGCGCATCATCAACGTGAAGATGCAGGAAGCGATCAAGGCGATTTCCACCATGCGCGGCCACGACCTGCGCGACTTCATGCTGCTGGCCTTTGGCGGTGCGGGACCGCTGCACGCCGGAAAGATGGCGCAGGACCTCGGCATGGCCGGCGTCATAGTGCCGCCCTTCCCCGGCGTCTATTCGGCGATGGGGCTCGTCATGTCGGACGTGAAGCACGATTACATCCGCTCACGCATGACTCTGCTCTCGCAAACGGATGAAGCAGCGGTGAATGCTGTCTTCGCAGACCTCGCCAAAGACGCGCGCGAGGAACTGGCAGGTGAAGGCTTCGGCGAAGACGCCATCCGCATCGAACCTGCGCTTGACCTGCGCTACGCAGGCCAGGGCTACGAGATCACCCTGCTCTGCGATTATCCGCTGCACAAAGGCGGACTTGCCGCCGTTCGCAAGGCCTTTGACGAGACCCACAAATCGATGTTCGGCCACACGGCGCCAGAAGAACCTGTTGAAATCGTCTCCTGGCGGTTGCGCGGCGTCGGCGTCGTTCCGCCGGTGGAAATGAAAACCTATGCCAGCACGGGAGTTCCCCTGTCCGCTGCCTTGCGCGAAACCCGCCAGGCGCGCTTCGACGGACAGATGCGCGACTGCCCGGTCTATCAGCGCGAGAAACTCGACGTGGGCCTCACGTTTTCCGGGCCCGCCGTGATAGACCAGCTCGATTGCACCACGGTCGTTTTCCCGGGCCAGAGTGCGCGCATCGACGAGTACCGCAACATCATCATCACAATGGAGCGGACGTGACATGACCGCAGAAGCTGACACGCGCGCAGCACAGGATATCGGCGCCGTCGATCTCGAGATCATTCGCGCGAGCCTCGAAGGCATCGTGCTGGAAATGCAGAACTCGCTGTTCCGCACGGGCTTCTCCACCATCGTGCGCGAGTCGCAGGACGCTTCCTGCGCCATCCTCAACGCGCGCGGCGAAGTCATCGCCCAGCATGTGGTGCTGCCCCTGCATATAGGCTCGTTTCCCGCCTGCTGCCGCGCCGTCATCGACGAGTTTGGCGAAGACATCCGCGAGGGCGACGCCTTTCTCATCAACCACCCTTATCATGGCGGCAGCCCGCATGCGCCGGACATGGCGGTGCTGACGCCTGCCTTTCATGACGGACAACTCGTAGGATTCTGCGCCTCCATCGCGCACAAGAGCGACATCGGCGGCCCGGTGCCGGGCTCATGCTCCGGTCAGGCGCGCGAGGTGTTCAACGAAGGACTGCAATTGCCGGCCGTGCGCTATCAGCGCAATTTCGAACGCAATACCGACATCGAACGCATCATCGCCGCCAATTCGCGCACGCCCGAACTCGTTCTCGGCGACATCCGCGGACAGCTCGGCTCGTCGCGCCTTGGCGAGCAGCGGCTGCTGGAACTGTTCGGCAAGTTCGGCCACAACCGCGCCCTCGCCGTATTCGATCAACTGCTCGTCCTCGCACGTCAGCGCATGCTGGCGGCCATTGCCGAGTGGAAAGACGGGCGCTTCGAGGCCGAGCGTTTCGTCGACGACGACGGGGTCGAACTCAACAAGCCCGTACGCATCCACGTCGTCATCGAAAAAAAGGGCGACAAAATCCACTTCGACTTTTCAGGATCGGCGGACCAGACCCGTGGCCCCGCCAACATCCGCCCACCGGTGGTGCGCGGCGCCTGCACGCTCGTGCTCATCAGCCTTGTCGATCCGCACATCTTCATCAACAGCGGCCTGATGAACGCTTTCGAGATGACGACGCGCGAGGGCAGCGTGATGAACCCGCGTTATCCCGCGCCGGTCAATACGTATAACCCCACGGTTCATGCGCTCGTCGAGTGCCTGTTCGCGGCGCTTACCGAAGTCGTACCGCAGAAGGCCCGCGCCGATGGTTGCGGCAGCCGCTCGATCATCCTCGGTGGACGTCAAACCCAGGCCGGCAAGAGCTATGTCCAGTACGAGATCTTCGGCGGCGGCGGCGGCGCGCGCGCCAGCAGGGACGGCGCATCGGGCACTTCGGTCAACCAGTCGAACGCAAAGATTGCGCCGGTCGAAATTATCGAAAGCGAGTTTCCCACACGCGTCCTGCGTTTCGAACTGATCCGCGATTCCGGCGGCGCGGGAGAATACCGCGGCGGTCTCGGCATCAGGCGCGAGTATCTCAACCTCGAAGATGCGCGCTTTTCCATCCGTTCGGCCAAACATATCATCGCACCGCTGGGCGCGTCCGATGGCGGCAACGGTCGCACAGGAAACATCGTCGTCAACCCGGGCCGGGAAGATGAAAAGCAATTGCCGACGCGCTACGCCGATTACCCCTTGAAGCAAGGCGACGGCTTCGTCCTCGACACACCCGGCGGCGGCGGCCTGGGCAATGCCAGGCAACGCGATCCGCTACGCGTGCTGACCGACGTGAATGAAGGCTATGTCTCGCCGCAATCCGCAGCAGCCGACTACAGCGTGGTTGTAACCGTCGGCGCCGACGGATGGCAACTCGACGAGGCGGCGACAGCAAAACTCCGCGCCTCATCGACAGAGTAACCAATCGCAAACCAGGGAAACCAGCCATGAACAGACTTCAGGACAAAGTCGCCATCGTCACAGGCGCTGGCCGCAATATCGGCGAAGCCATCTGCAAACTGTTTTCGAGCGAGGGCGCCAGCGTCGCCGTTCTCGATCTCGACAAGGGCCGCGCCGACAAGGTGGCAGCCGACATTGTGGCGGCAGGCGGAAAGGCGAAAGGCTTCGTCTGCGACGTGGGCAAGGAAGACGACATCGTGCGCTGCACGAAGGAAGTCGCTGAAACCTTCGGGCGCATCGATGTGCTGATCAACAATGCGGCGATTTCCGACAACAAGAACATGTTCGACCTGACGACGGAAGAGTGGAACCGCACGCTCGCCGTGACGCTGACCTCGCCGTTCCTGTTCGTGAAACACGTCGCCCGCTGGATGATCGACAACGGCGTCAAGGGGACGATCGTCAACGTGTCCTCGACGTCCGGCTATTTCGGTCGCGACCGCGCCATTGCCTATACGGCGGCCAAGGGCGGCGTCGTCAATCTGACCAAGAGCCAGGCGATCCAGCTTGCCCCGCATGGCATCCGCGTGAACGCCGTCGTACCGAACAAAATCGGCTCGCCCGTCGGCAAGGACGAATTCGATCCCACGCGCCCGGTGCTGAACCTCGCCAACCGGCCCGGCGTGCCGGACGATCTCGCCCGCGCAGCGCTCTATCTCGCCAACCCGGAATCCGAATTCGTCGTCGGCACGGCGCTGTTCGTCGACGGCGGCTGCACGGCCATCATGCCGGGGAATGCCTGAGCCGGCGCCCATGATCCCGCAAGATGCGCAGCATTCTGCGGGACCTTTCTCCGCATCGAAGCGATCCCGGATCAATGCTTCGCATTGTCCGGGACGACAGCCACAATCCAGTCAGCCCGGAAACTCGCATAACTGCAAACCGTTCTTTCACGCTGGCGACTGCCCCCGCCAGATCACCCTGACGTCGACCGCACAAACGCCCTTTCCTTCGGGCCGCACGATCAGCGGATTGATCTCGATATCGGCGATGTTGGCGCGATGATCGAGATAGAACCGGGCAAGACCGGCTATCGTGGATTTCAGTGCCGCGATGTCCGCTGGCGGCTTGCCGCGAAAGCCTTTCAGCAACTTTGCCAGTTTCAATCCGTCGATCATGTCGCCAATCTCTGCGTCCGAAACCGGCAGAAGTTTCAGCGCAGCGTCCTTCAACAACTCGACCAATACCCCGCCTGACCCCACCAGCAGCATCGGCCCGTACAGAGCGTCACTGCGCGCGCCGGCGATCGCCTCGATCCCCGAAACCATCTCCTGCACGAGAAATCCGTCTATCGCCGCATTAGGATACGCGACCTTCGCCGATTGCAACAGTTGCTCTGCCGCAGCTATAACATCGTCCGCCGACCTGAGGTCGAGAACGACGCCCCCCGCCTCCGTCTTGTGCAGAATATCCGCCGAGCTGATTTTCAGCACCACCGGAAAGCCGATCTCCGAAGCAAGGATCGCCGCTTCCTCAGCAGTCACCGCCATGCCGGACTTTGGCCCGTGAATGCCATAGCCTGCAAGAATGGCTTCGAGATTGGCCTGGTCGACGCCGCTTTCGGGCGCCGGCCCTGGCTGTGGCGGGAACTTGTCCGCACGCTGCGCATGAAACCACAGCGCATTGAGCGCCCGGCACGTTGCCGGCAGACCTTGCAGAAAGGGAAAACCCACAGCATCCTGAAGGTCGATAGCTTCCGGGCCCATCTGATAGGCCATGCGGGCAAAGCCGATAACAGGCTTGTCTGTCGCCTCCACCATTTTGCGGAGTTCGTCGAGGTCCGGCCAGCGGTCCTTGCGGCCGGGCAACTGGTTCGCCCAGGCGAGAATGTCGACATCGCTTTCCTGCGCAACGACAGCGCAGAGATCGGCAGCCGCTTTCAATGTCGAGGGAATGCCGACATCGAGCGGGTTCTTCGGCACAATGCCCTCCTGCATGAAAGGCCCTATTGCTTCGTTCGTCGCAGGCGAAAATTGCGCCAATGGCGTGCCCTCCTGTTCGACGCAATCGTAAAGCAGATCGACCGTGCCGCCTGACGTCGTGACCCAGCCGACTTTCGGGCCCCTGGGCCTGCGTCCGCTCTGGAAGGCCAGCACCGTCTCCACCAGATCGTCGAGCTGCGTGCAATTAACGATACCGTAACGGTCGCACATGGCGAGATAAGCTTCATAATCGCCCGCAATTGCGCCCGTGTGCGAAGCAGCCGCAAGAGCGGAACTCTCTGTTGCGCCGGTCTTTATGGCGATGACCGGTTTGCCTGCTTCCAGCGCACGCCCCGCCGCCAGCATGAAGGCTTCCGGCCTGCGAATGCCCTCGATGAACAGCACAATCTGCTTCGTGTGTTCGTCTTCGACAAGATCGTTGATGAAATCGGCGAGATCGAGATCGAGTTCGTTGCCTGTGGAAAGTCCATACGAAAAGCGCACTCCGCGAGCGCCGGCGGTCGACATGAAAAACTGCAGCGTGCCTCCGGACTGGAACAGACAGCCGACCGGACCCGGCCCGAAATGCGTCAGGCGCGGATTCGGATAGGCAAACAATTTCTCGCGGTAACTCAAACCGCCCATGCAATTGGGGCCACTCACGCGCAGGCCGGTACGCGCAACCAGTTCTTTCAGCGCCTCGCCGCGCTGGCGCGATACTTCGGTAGCACCATCGCCGACACCCCCCGCATAAACCGTCGCGGACCTGATGCCCCGTGCTGCTGCATCCTCGAGCACACCGTTAACAGCCGCGCCGGGTACGATGACAATAGCGTGATCCACCGGCTCAGGAAGCTCGCGCAGACTGGGATAAACCTTCTGGCCGTATACCTCGCTCTGACGCGGATTGATAAGGTAGATTTTACCCTTGTATCCGTGTTCGGTCAGGCTGCCGTAAATATCCGACGGCCAGCGCGCACGTTCCGACGCGCCGACCAGCGCGATGGATTTCGGCCGCAGCACGCTGTCAACCGATCGAAAAGGCGAGTTTGAAGGATTAGGCACAATACCTCCCGAATAGGTCTTTTGTTGCTTTTTCGCGGCGAACTTTGGCCTCTTGCGCGCAAGGCGTCAACTTCCCCGCGTGCGCACTCCAGCGGTGAAAATACGATTGCCTTGGACCTCTCCTGCCCCCACACTCGGAAAAACTCCTGGAGGCAACGCCAATGACCGCGACGGAGACTTTTCCGGAATGGGACCGCAACCCGCGCGCGCCCAATCCCCTGCCGCCGCGGGGGGCCTGCGACAGCCAGTTTCATATTTACGGCGATCCGAAGAAGTACCCGCCCATCGCCAACGCCTGGTACGAGCCGCCCGACGCCACCTTCTGGCACATGAAAGAAGTTCTGGAAAAGATCGGCTTCCAGCGCGGCGTCATCGTCTACCCGATGCCCTACGGCACGGACAACCGGCTTCTCATCGACGTGCTCGAAACCATCAGGGGCACGCAGGACGCAAAAAATTTCCGCGCCACCTGCATCGTCAAGGACGATTCGAAAGACAGCGAGCTGGAGCGGCTGAAGTCGCTCGGTGTCGTCGGCGCACGATTTAACATTGGCAAGCGTTGGGAGGAAAAGCACACGCCGGAGGGGATTAAGCGCAATCTCGAACGCGTTCGGGAGTTGGGCTGGCACGCTCGCCTGCATATATCCGGCGAGGACCTGCTTGCATACCGCGGCCTCCTGCTGTCAGTGAAGGACCTGACCTACAGCGTCGACCATATGTGTCACCTGCGTTTCGCCGGCGGGCTGGAACAACCGGCCATGAAGCTGCTGCTCGATCTGCTCCAAAACGAAGGGTGGTGGATCATGGTGTCGAACGGCTGCCGCATTTCGCCGATGGAGGAAGCGTGGGACGATGCCGTTCCATTCGGCCGCGCCATGGTGCAAGCAGCGCCGGACCGCACGATCTGGGGTTCGGACTGGCCCCATGTGAAATGGCGGAAAAAGCGCATGATGAACGAGGCCGAGCCGGTGGAGCTGCTGTATCGCTACGCCGACGGCGACAAGGAATTGCTCAGGAAAATACTGGTCGACAATCCGGTACGGCTGCACGGGTTCGAGGCGTAACCGAATTGCCGAAGGCAATATCCGGGGTCGTTCGCCGGAACACGAAGGTCCCGGAAAAATCGCTTCGCAATTTTCCGGGACGCCTGGCCGATGTTACCGCTTCTCTTCGCGGTAGATTGCCAGCTTCTCCTGCGCGCTGCGGTCGGAGAAGGTGAAAACGATGGCGTCCTTCGAAGCGCGGATACGCCTCCAGTGCCAGCTCGGAATGCCCATGACGTCGCTTTCGCCGAGCACGAAAGTCTTGCCGCCGGCTTCGACTTCGAGTTCGCCCTCGACGACGATCATCGTCTGACCGTCCGTGGAGCGGCTTTCCTTCGTCTCGAAACCTTTCGGATAGTGCGACAGCCAGGCCGCGATCAGCGGCATAGGCCAGCCGCCGTCGACCGGATTGGTGTAGCGCATGGCGTAACCCATGTGCGGATCGGGTTTGTCCGCACCCGCAATGGTCATCAACGCAGGGCGGGATTTCGAATAGCGATAGTTGAAGATCGGCGTGGTCGCGCCGAACGGCGATTGCGTTGCCGAGAACGGCGCCATGTTGGAACCCCAGCGCGCATCGGACTCGCCTTCCTTCCTCTGCACCATCTGCATCTTCGAATTCAGGTGCTCGGAGAACGCCGTCTCGAAGAAGTTGATGATATGCAGATCGAGACCATCGATCCAGATCACCGGCTTGTCCTGCTCCTGACCGTGATCGTGCCACGCCCAGTTAGGGGTGATGACGAAGTCGCCGCGCTCCATTGTCGTGCGCTCGCCCGCCACCGCCGTATAACCGAGGCTGCCTTCCAGCACGAAACGCAGAGCCGAAGCAGTGTGGCGATGCGCAACGGCGATCTCGCCCGGCATGATGAGCTGCATGCCCGAATACATGGTCGCGGTAATACGCGACCCGCCGGGCATGGCCGGGTTTTCAAACACCAGCACGCGGCGCTCTGCTTCCTCAGCCGTCAGCAGGTCGCCAGCTTCCATCAGCAGCTCGCGCGTCGGGTCGAACTTCCACGCATGCGGCACGAATTTGCTCTTCGGCTCCAGTGGTACGAGGCCTTTCAGCGCTTCCCAAAGGGGCGACAGATGATGCGGCGCAATCTTGTCGTAAAACTTCTGCCGGTCGGCAGCCGGGGCTTCAGCCAATGCCATGCTCATGATGGGCTCCTTTGCATTGTACCTGGGTCCGTTCCGCGGGCGCAGGCTTTCGGTTTGTCTCGTCAGCTTTCGCTTGCCGCCAGTGTCGAAGCGGCAGAGCTTTACAACCTGATTTCTCCGATGCTTATGCTTTTCGCCACCTGAGCATCGATTGTTTTCTTCACCAGCCCGTCGACTTCGATCTCGAGCGAATATGCCCCCGAATCTTCGGCAAGCCTGTCGAATTTGAAGTCGCCGTAATTATCGCTCCGGGTTTCGGCGATTTTTTGTCCATCTTTCAACAGGCGGACTTTAGCCCCTTCAACGCAATCCACGACGCCATCGGCTTCGGTGGACAGCGTTCCGGCAATAAAGGCGGTGGAGTAGCGCCACAGATTTTTATAGTAGACACGCGGCCTGGTTCCCAGCTCCGGCTTCATGACTTCGAGACCTTCGTCGCGAACCATGCGCGCCATCTCATCGTCCGTAACCTTCAATGTCTTGAACGCGCCCGTCGGACACACCTGGTCGGCTCGCGACTTGCTCCAGCCTCCATCTATGAGATGCGCGTCGAATGTCCAGTGCTGCGGCAGCTCCAGCTTCTCGTTCCACCAGATGTGGCCGTATGGACAGGCGTCGACGAGATGCTTCTGACCCTTTGCCTTTACCGGATCGATCAGCAAGATGCCGTCCGGGCGCTTCGTGATCGCGCCATCCTTCGCTTCCTTCATGCACGGCGCATCGTCGCAATGGTTGCAGACCGTCGGCGCATAGGCGATATCGATATAGGGCGACTGGCCGCGCTCGTTCTGCAGGATATTGATCCACTTGTGCCCGTGCTTTTGCATCGGCGCGCAATAGCCGGGGAAGTCGTTATCGACATGTTCGTCGAGATTGGCGAGGACGCACAGATTGCAGTTCGTGCATTCGGCGACGTCGACGATTACGTTCCACTTCTGCGGCGGAGTTTCCGGCTTGTCCTGCGTGGTTTTCGCTTCGGCCATGATTCTGTCTCTTACTTCGCAGGTTCGTAAACGTTGGTGGTCAATGGCTGCGGTTCGCCGGAGGGTGCTGCCTGCGCTTGCGGCGGTTCCTGCATCGCATGCCGGGCAAACACTTCCGACATGTATTCCGTCTCACCGTTCCACAATTCGATTTGCACAAGCGCGTTCGCGCCAGCAAGGGAGTGCGTGGTTTTCGTCTGCGTCTTTTCCGGCGTCAACAGGTTCAGCATGCCGCCGCGGTCTATCGATTTTCCGGGCTCGCCCATCGGATCGTAAACCGCTGCAGATTCGTAACCGTGGCACACGCCGCGCGGCAGGCGCTCCGTCGGCAGCGCTGCGCACAGCACTGCGCCGCGGTTGTTGAAGACTTTCACGACATCGTGCTTCTTGATGCCGCGCTCTTCCGCATCCTGCGGATTCATCCGCATGATCCAGAGATAATAGGGAACTGGTTCTCCATGCGCATCGGCGTTGAGCCGCTTGTCGAGCACTTTGGCGCGGTGATCCTCGATATTGAGCAGGAATGAGTCCTTGCCGTCGCCCTGCGTATGGAAGGAATATTTCGCGTGCGGCGTCAGCATCTGCAGCGGATACTTGCCGAACAGGTCCGCGGTATGCGGGCCTTCCCACGCCGGGTCGTATTTCACGATCGGCGGGCGCTCGGGATCGTTAAACCGCTTCAGGCTGTTGCATTCGAACTCGAGCTTGCCGGACTGCGTCTGCAGACCCTTGAGATATTCTTCCGTATAGTCCGACGGCAGCGGATGCGGCTCCGGCACGTCCTTCTTGCGGTTCTCGTAAAACCACTTGAACGACAGCGGCGCGCGCAGCTTTTCCTTCTCCGCCGGGACGATGTAATAGCCGCGGCGGATGAACTCTTTCCAGGAAATGACCTTTGGCAGATCGGACGCGTCAAAGTAGCGTTTGACCCAGTCGATCTCGTTCATGCCTTCGGAGAAATAATTCGCCAGGCCAAGGTGTTTGCAGATTTCGTTGAAAATCCAGTAGTCGGATTTCGACTCGCCCAGCGGCTCGATGGCCTTGGCCTGAAACACGATCACACGGTGATTGAGCTGCTGCTGGCCGTGATGGCCATAGCCGCCAAAACCGGCCCATTCCGAAATGTCCGGCCGTTCGAAGTTGGTGCACGCCGGCAGAATGATATCGGCGAATTTCGCCTCGCCCTCGAACCATATCGACTGGTTGACAATGAATTCCAGCTTGTCGGACTGGTACATCCGCACATGCCGGTTGGTGTTGTTCATCGTGCCGAAGATCGAGCCGCCGTATTTGTAGAGCATTTTCACCGGCGAATGGCCGGGCGCAGGATAGGCGAACTTCGCGAACTGATGCTCGATGGATTTGCCGACCCACGGCCAGCCTTCCGCCTTGCCGTCCGCCAGCGCCTCCGGCATCCAGATGCGCGGAATGCGCTGGAAGGTCGAATTCATCGAGGCGAGTTGCGGCATGCGCTGATAGAGCTCCACCGGCATGCCGGTGTTTTCCAGATCGCCCGACATGCCGCCATCGGAATAGCCCGGGAAATAGAAGTTGAAATCGAGCGGGCAGCCCCATTGCAGATTGCCCATGTTGACGCCCGGCTTGCCGAGGCCTTGCATGGCGACGAGACATACCATCACCCGCGCCCATTGAATGCCGGTCTGGTTGCGGCATGCGCCGCCGTGTCCGTTGCCCCAGCCACCCGGCGCAAGATACACGCGCTTGCGGCCCCATTCGCGCGCCAGCGCGCGCACGTCCTTGGCCGGAACGCCTGTTTCCTTTTCCTGCCATTCCGGCGTTTTCGGAATGCCATCTTCCTCGCCAGTGAGATAGGCGGCCCACTTGTCGAAGCCGACCGTATGGGTTTTCACGTATTCCTTGTCGTACAGACCTTCCTTGATCCAAACATAGGCAATCGCCATCGCCATCGCGACGGATGTCGTCGGCTTGGGCGCGAACCATTTGCCGGGCAGGAACTGCGCCGAGGAATTGAAGAACGGATCGACATGCACGACCTTGATGCCGAGCTTGCCGTCCTTCAGCCACTGGCGGCGGATGGTTCCTTCCTGCGCGCCGTAGGAGCCGGACGTCGTCTCAGGATCGGCGGACCAGAACACGATCATGTCGCAGTTCTGCAGGCAGTCTTCGACAGTGCCGTAGGTTTCCGATTGGCCGACGCGCAGCGTATGGCCCCAGTGGTGCACGGCGCCCCAATACCAGCCCTCCCACGAATCGGGATTGTGGTGCACGCGCGTCATGCCGACGGCATTGGAGAAACGGTACAGCGCCGACAGGTAATAGCCGATATTGCCCCAGGTATGGTGCGAGCCGTGCGAAACAGCGACCGAGCCCGGCCCGTGATCGCGTTTGACGCGCTTGATCTCGCCCGCGACGATGGAGAGCGCCTCTTCCCAGGAAATCCGCTCGTAGCCGGATTTGCCGCGATTCTGCGGATTGCGCTCGCCGTTGGGATCGAAGTCGACGCGTTTCATCGGATACAGCAACCGGTCCGGCGAATAAATGATCGACTTCGCATTCTGTCCGTGCGGCGCCAGCGTCGTACGGCGCGGCGGCGTGAACTTCATTCCGCGCGCCTCGATCGTCCACGGCGGCGGATCGTCGTCGCCCAGATCCATCGGCATCATGCGGACGATCTTGCCGTCCTTGACGTCGAGAAAGACCGGCCCGCCATTGGTCATGTTGCAATAGCGCATCGAACCGTCCGGGCGCGGCACGCCATATTTCCAGCCCGCTGTCTGGCTTTGCATGATCGTTTGCGCAAACCAGTTCGACAGGTCCTCGGATCCGTCCATGGTCAGCACGAAATCCTTTTGCGCGTTGATCTGCTCGAGCCAGTTGATCGGCGGTGTCAGCAGGCGCGCGCCAATCTCCGCATTCTTGAAACCGAGCGTCACATCCGGGTTCTTGTGCCTGCCGGCGCCCGATTTCACCTTGCCGTTGCGGATTTCGACCCAGCGGCCGGTTTCCTCATCCTTGGCGAGAAATTGAGCAACGAGGTTCCGCTCTTTCAGACGCTCGGCAAACGCCGGAAACCGCGCCCGCGCCAGCTTGAGCGATTGCGCCATGCCGAACAGCACAGCGGAAAACTTTAACGTGGCAAGAGACATGTAAACCTCCCGCGCGGACCAAACACCCGCGATTATGCCCTTAATTGCGCCCGTTCTTTTGCCGCCAAGGATAACCCGAATGTCCTTTTGCCGAAACCGGTATCCGGGCGATCCCATCTGGCGTCTGGACTGTAGAAAGCAGCTTCCTCATAAAATGATTATCACAAAAAATAATTTTTGCAAAATTATCATTTTATGATAAATTTTTCAACTATATTGCGCGGCTGAGAACAAATTCAGCAAAACAACCTGCGAAATCGAGACAAATGGCCGGACTCAGCAGATTCATAGAAGTCTTGCGCCTGTTCGACACAGGCATTCCCGGCAACGCCGAGAGCTGGACAGTTCCGGGCATGGCGGCCGCCCTGTCGGCGCCATCCAGCACCCTCTACCGGACCGTACGCGAACTGACCAAGGCGGGTTTTCTGGAACAGGCCGGCGAGGCCCATTACCGCCTTGGTCCCGCATTCATAGAATTCGAACGCCTCCTGCGTCTCAACGATCCGCTCGTGCGGCTCGGGCGCGACGTGATCGCCGATCTGCTGCGTCAGGCCGCCGTGCCGTCTGTCGCCCTGATGGCGCGCCTCTACAACGGCGAGGTGATGTGCGTTGCCGACGAGGCTGCCCCCACAGCCGGATTCCGCTCCAGTTACGAACGCGGACGGCCGATGCCGATGACGCGGGGCGCCACGTCGAAAGTCATTCTCGCCAATCTGCAACCGCGCGAGTTGACCCGTCTTATCGGCCCGCGCGGATCGACGATCGAATTGCGCAAGGAACTGCAGGCCATCCGGCGTGCCGGATTCATGGCGACAGCCAGCGAAATCGACCCCGGCCTTGCCGGCATTGCGGCGCCTGTCGTTATCTCCGAGGCGGGTATTACGGCCAGCCTGACTCTCGTCTGCGAAGAAGCGGCGCTGGACGACGCCGCACGCCGGAGGCTCATTTTGCTTGTGGTTTCGGCAGCCAGCCTGCTGACCGAAGCCATCCGGCGCGAGAGCGCAGCTCCGCCGCCGCGTCCGGCAGCGCCCGAACCGCAGACTTCCCGGCGCAAGCGAAGAAGCAACTGACAGCGGAAGTTCCGGTGCGTCGCAAGGCGTAGTCAGCTTTCCGGCTTGTACGCCGTGCCCTTGATCTCGATCAGGATATGCGGGTGCGGCAGTTGATGCGCCGCAATCGTCGTGCGAGCCGGCCCGTCGAAATCGAAGAACTCCGCGTAGGTTTCGTTGTAGCCCTTGAAGTCGGCCATATTCACGAGAAAGCAGGTGACGTCGACAAGGTCGGTGAGGTCGGCCCCCTGCGATCGCAGGATATCGCGGATGTTTTCGAGCACTGCCCGTGTCTGCGCCCGGATATCCAGCGTGAGATTGCCCATGTCGTCGCTTTCCGCCCCGGCGAAAGACCCGTCCGGACGGCGCGAGGAAATGCCGGAAACAAACAGATAGTCGCCCGCGCGTTTCACATGCGGATATTTCCCGCGCGGCTTTGCTTTCTCCGCCAGGAGGCCCGTATTGCTCATGATGTCTGCTCCTCGAAATCTCTCGGATAATTCGCCCACAATCCGGGTGTCGCAATTTCCAGCACATTGCCTTCCGGATCGTGAAAATAAAAGCTTCTTCCGCCTGCCGGCCATTCGACTTCGCTGACGACAGTAACATTCTGCGCGGCCAGACGCGCTTTCCATGGCTCGTAATCCTGCGCAACGATCCGGAAACAGAAGTGGGCAATTCCGTCTGTGCGATGGCCCGGCACCACACCGCTGGGCATGTGCGAATCGTGCTGCGCCAGCGCGCGGTCGAACAGCAGCAGAACCTCTCCCCGTCCAACGGCGAATGCATGCAGCCTGTCGATGGCGAGCACCGGCTCAAGCCCAAGCACATCGCGGTAAAAGCGCGCCGAATTCTCCAGATCATCAACACAGACGCCGGTTTCAAGCATCCCGGTTATTTTTGGATTTTCAGCCATTGGCAGGCCTCCCGGTTGGATTTTGCGTTCAGCATACACACCGGGCGTCTGCCTGTTGAGGGATCAGATCCCCGCCATGCCATGGTGCGACCTTCCGTTGCACGCGGCGCAATGGTTTTAGGATTGAATTGGCGTAGAGTGCCGCACAAGCGCGGCCCTGCGTCGCGACACGGATTCAATGAGCGGGCCGCACGGTTGCGAGAAGCCCGGAGGTGACGACGCCATGACACAGGCGATTGCAAATCCGCCGCAACCCGCGGGGGCCAGCTTCTCCGAGCTCTTCACGCCCAAGCTCGTCACCGTTATGCGCGAGGGCTACACGCTGCAGCATCTGCGCGCCGACACCCTCGCCGGGCTGACGGTCGCGATTGTCGCTCTGCCGCTGTCGATGGCCATAGCGATAGCATCGGGCGCAACGCCCGCGCAGGGGCTCTACACGGCGATAATCGGCGGCTTCCTCGTGTCGGCGCTGGGCGGCAGTCGCTTCCAGATCGGCGGTCCGGCCGGAGCGTTCATCGTCCTCGTGTTCGGCACCGTGCAGCAGCACGGCATGGACGGGCTGATTCTCGCGACCTTCCTCAGCGGTATCATGCTGTCGCTCGCCGGCCTCGCGCGCATCGGCGCCTATATCAAGTTTATTCCCTATCCGGTGACGGTCGGCTTCACTGCCGGCATCGGCGTGATCATATTTTCCAGCCAGATTAAAGAGCTTCTGGGCCTCAAGCTCACCGGTACGGAACCGGGACCGCTACTCGAAAAGTTGCCGGTACTGTGGCGCGCCATGCCCTCGCTCGATCCTGTGACTGCGGCCGTCGCGGCTGGCACGGTGCTTGTTATCATTATGGTCAAGAAGACCCGACCCCACTGGCCTGTCCTGCTGATCGCGATAACGCTCGCAGGCCTTGCGGCGTGGGCGTTCAAGCTCCCCGTCGCCACCATCGGCACCAAGTTCGGCGGCATTCCCAACGCCCTGCCCGCCCCGCATCTGCCGGCCTTCTCGCTGGCGAAGATATCGGAGGTTTTCCCCAATGCGCTGGCCTTCACCCTGCTCGGGGCCATTGAGTCGCTGTTGTCGGCGGTCGTCGCCGATGGCATGAGCGGCCGGCGCCATCGCTCCAATTGCGAACTGGTTGCGCAGGGCGTCGCCAATGTCGGATCCTCCCTCTTCGGCGGCATCTGCGTAACCGGCACCATCGCCCGGACAGCGACCAACGTACGCGCGCGCGCGCATGGTCCCGTTTCCGGAATGCTGCATTCGCTGTTCGTGCTCTTGTTCATGCTGGTGGCGGCGCCGCTCGCGTCCTACATTCCGCTGGCCGCGCTGGCAGGCATTCTCGCCGTTGTGGCCTGGGACATGGTGGAAAAGCAGGCGTTCCGGAACCTCCTGCGCGCGTCCGGCGGCGATGCGGCGGTCCTGCTGGTCACTCTCCTGCTGACTGTGTTCCGCGACCTGACTGAAGCCATCGTCGTCGGCTTCGCACTGGGCTCGGTGCTGTTCATCCACCGCATGTCGAAAGCCACCGCCATTGTCAGCCATGCGCCTTTTGTCCCGGAAGATCGCGCCGACGGAGCCGACGGCCCGCGCCAGCCCTACAACCCGGCCGCAGGTGACCCGGACATAGCCGTCTACCGCATATCGGGCGTTTTCTTCTTCGGCGCAGCCGCATCCATTGGCGCAGTGTTCGATTCCATCGCCGACACCCACAAGGCGCTCGTGCTGGATTTTACCGCGGTGCCCTTTGTGGATTCGACCGGGGCGAACACAATCGAAGGGCTTGCCCGCAAGGCGCACCGCAAGAACGTGCAAATCTATCTCGCCGGCACCAGTCACGCAGTGCGCGAGAGCCTGTTCGCACTGGGCCTGAAGCCGCCGCATGTGCACTACGAACTGGACGTCGCTCACGCCGTCTCGAAGGCGCGGCATCATATCGAGCGGCAAGGGTCTTGAAGATCAGCAAGAGGTAATGCCCGGTTCCGGGCCGGGCGTGAGACCGATGGCAGAGCACTGGGCGGCCATCCTTCGATACGCCCCGCAAAAGCGGGGCTGCTCAGGATGAGGGTCTATTTTAAATTAATTAGTTAGCCCTCACCCTGAGTAGCAGGCGAAGCCTGCGCATCGAAGGGCGAGGGCGTGGAGATTCGTAGTCGGACGCCTGGCCCGGCGCAAGTCCGGGCGTTCGTTTGTTCTCTCGACCGAAAGGCCTACTTCTCGTCGAAGTACAACCGGCCCGGATTGGTCACCAGCAGCTTCAGCTGCAATTCCGGCTCCGGCGCGAACAAAGGCACGAGATCCACAAGATCGCCATCGTTTGGCATTTCCTTGACGTTCGGATGCGGCCAGTCCGTGCCCCAGATCACGCGGTCGGGCGCTGTCTCACAGATCTTGCGTGCGAAAGGAACGCTGTCGGTATAGGGGTAGCCCTTCGACGACACGCGCTCCGACCCGCAAACCTTTACCCAGCACTTTTCGTCGTCCTTCATCAGGTTGATGAGGCATTCGAAAGGCTTCTGCTCCAGACCCTCGCCCGCCTTCACGCGGCCCATGTGATCGACTGTGTAGATCACCGGCAGTTTGGCGAGCATGTCGGCATAGTCCGGCAAGTCGATGGCGTCGAAATGCACGTCGAGCGACCAGCCGAAATTCTTGATCTTGTCGACAACGTTGTGGAACACTTTCATGTCCGGCACGCCGCCCAGATGCGCCACGAAGTTGAACCGGCAACCGCGGATGCCGCCGTTGTGCAGCTCTTCGATCTCTTTTTCGGTGAATGTGTCGTCGATATTGGCGACTGCGCGATAGGCGCCGTTGCTGGCGGCTATGGCGTCGAGACAGACCGTATTGTCGTTGCCGTGGCAGCTCGCATTGACGATGACCGCCCTTTCGAGGCCCAGCTTCGCTTGCAGCGCGCGGAACTTTTCAAGGCCCGAATCCGGCGGCGTGTAAGACCGGTCCGGCGCGAATGGATACTTGTCGCCCGGCCCGAAGATATGGCAATGGGCGTCCGTCGACTTTGGCGGCAGTTTGAATTTTGGCGTCTTGGTGTTCGGATCCGGCGGCGGAATGCTCGGCGTGAAATCGCCCGGCGGATTCTTGTGCGTGTTCATTTTTTTGTAGCTCCCCTTTCTTGCGCATCCGCTATCGCCTGCGACAGTCCCGGATGCATGCCCATGTCTTTCACCATGTCCGCAGCCTCGCGCATTTCGGCGGCGCGGCGTATCCCGTGCGTGCGTACACGCTCGCCCATGTAGTCCGCAAGCTCGCGAAAATCGATCGACGGCCAGGTCTCCTGCAGCGAGCCGAAGACTTCGTCTTCGACGCCCCAATGCTTCGCCGCCGCCGCACAATCGACCATGATTGCTTCCAGCCCCTTTACCACGATCGAACGGCACAGCTTCATCGCCGAGGCGCGGCCCGGCTCGGTTGTTACGGGCGTGATGTTCATGCCGAGATTGTTCATGATCCCGGCCAGCTCTTCCGCATGCGGTCCGCCGCCAAGAATTGGCACCCGTATACCCGGCGCCGCCACCGGCTGCATCACGGCGCCTTCGACATATTTTGCGTGGCTTGCCGCGACTTTCTGCGCTGCACTCTTTTTCGTCCCAGGCGAAGCCGAATTCACATCGAAAAAGAATTGTCCCTGGTGCAGATAGCCGGCCGCATGCGAGGCGACATCGAGCGCCGAGGAAGCCGTGACGGCGGAAATCACGACCCGTGCATCCCTGGAGGCATCGGCGGCGCTGGACGCGGCGCGTACGCCGATGGACTGCGCCAGGGCCTTCCTGTCCGGCCCCTTTGCCGGATCGTCGAAAAGGATATCGTATGCGGAAATACGGATGTCGCCCCGTTCCATGAACTGGCGGGCGAACGTCGTCCCGACTTCCCCGAAACCGATAAGGCCGAGCTCCATGGATATGCTCACGGCTGCGCTCCCTTGCGAGATTGAGCCGCATCTATTCCGGCAAAACCGGGCCGGGCGCAAGTGGCCGCCAGCGCCGGATTCGCGAGTAGCGCCAGAATCGGCGTCTGTCAGGTGGCGGAAGGCGCCAATTCCTCCGGATCGGCGTCCGTTCGCTCCCGCACGGGTTTCTCATTCTCCGGATCGCGGGGATGTTCCGCAAACGCCGCCAGATTGGGAGCGGCTTTCGGCGGATCGTTGGGTGCGGCGCGCCGTGCCGGGCGGATATCGGAGAGCTGCCGCGGCTTTTGCGCAGTGTCCTGTTCGTCAGGACTGTTGGCGTCGGCCTCGTGATAGAAAACAAGTTGTGGATCGGTTGGGTCGATGTCGTTGGCCTGAAAAGCTTCCTTGATAGCCTGAACCAGCATTGCGCGGGTGGCCACTTCCTGCGAGCGTTGCGGCTCGATCCACCAGCGCACGCGAATCCCAAGAGACGTCGAACCGAGGTCCCACGCCATGATTTGCGGCTTCGGCTCCTGCAGCACGCGTGGAATGCGCGATACTTCGTTCTCGATTATTCCCGCGATCATCCGGAAATCGTAGTCGTAACCGACCGTCAGATCGAGCGTTACGCGCCGCTCCTTGTAGGCCGTGTGTACAAGTAACGACGACGAATAAACCTCGGCATTGGGGATGATGACGCGCCGCCCGTCGTACGTCTTCAGGTAGACTGCCCGCGAGGTGATGCGCCTTACCGTGCCCTCATGGTCGCCGACCTTGATCTGGTCGCCGCGCCGGAATGGCTGCCGCAGGAGGATCAGCACGCCGGCAAGCCAGTTCTGCAGAATATCCTTGAAGGCGAAGCCTATGGCTATCGAGCCGATGCCGAGGCTTGCGATAAGGTCGCCGGGATTGAGCGAGGGCAGAATGATTGTCAGGGCGATCAGCGTTCCAAACAGCGCCATGCTCCAGAAGATCAGACCACCAAATATCGCGGCAAGATCGTGCCGGCGGCGGCGGATCAGCGAAGAACGCACCCCGTATGAGAGGGCCCAGCCTGCCGCCACCAGAACCAGCAAGACAACAAGCGCGACGAAAATATTTGGAAGAAGGCCGACAAAACCTGTCAGCCACCCTGAGACCTTTTTTGAAGAAAGCGAGAGCCCCTCAGCAAAAGTCGGCTGATAAGCCGGAGTCTGCAGCGGCAAAAACACAATTGGTCCTTTCGCAATATGAAGAGCAGCAGGCTTGCAGGTGGAATTGTCCCGCAAATCGGACAATCTCTATCTGAACTTTCGAATGACGAATGAGTTCCCCGGCGACAATCCCGCGTTTGACCGCCGCGGACCGGTTTTCTAGGATACCCTCGCAAACGGCGGAGCTACCCGACCCGGCCGCCGAAAACCAGGAAGGTCCGGACAAGCCGGACCGGCAGAGAGGGAAACATCATGCCCAGAAAAATTCACGCTGCCCGTTTGGCTCGACGCAATCTTTTCGTTGCGTTCCCGGCAGCAGTCGCATTCGCTGCGTTGTCGGCGTCAGCCGCAAACGCCAAAACCTTCACCATGGCGACCGACAAGGTCGGCTCGACCTTCAACGCAATGGGCACAGCCGTCGCGAAGGTCATCACCGCGGCCGGAAAGGACCGCGTTGTCGTCAAGGCCTTTGGCGGCCCGGAAGCCTATCTGCGCGGCCTCGAAAGCGGCGAAGTGGACCTTGCGGTCCTGTCCTCCACCAGCGCCTATTATGCGTTCCACGGCAAAAACAAGCAGAAAACGGCCTATAAGGGACTACGGATACTGCGCGCTGGCGACGGCGGGCTGAAAGTCACCTTCGTCGTGCCGGCCAGCTCGAACATCCACAGCTACAAGGATCTCAAGGGGCAGAAAGTCGCCTCCAGCTACGGCGGCCACGCCGTGATCGTGCCGACGATCGCCGGTGCGCTGGCGACAGTCGGCCTGAGCTGGAACGACGTGGTGCAGGTTCCCGTGACAGGCGTCACAGGCGGCATCGACGCGATCGCCGCAGGTCGTGCCGTTGCGTCCTGGTCCTCCTATGGCATGCCCAAAACGCGCGAACTGCACGCCAAGATGGGCGTGCGCTACATCGGCTTCGAAAACACGCCGGAAACGCTGAAAACCCTCCGCGAAAAGGTTTTCCCCGGTATCAAGCTGGGCCTGACCAAAGCCGAGCCGAAAATCGGCCTGCCGAAGGACGCCTACCTCATCACCTATGAATCCTACATTCTCGCCAGCCCGAAACTTTCGAAAGAAGACGCAACGCGCATTCTCCAGACCTTGTGGGACAAGACGCCAGATCTGCAGGCCGCACACCGCTCGCTGAAAGGCTTTGTCAAAGAAGACGCCGCCAGCGAAATCCCGGTCGTGCCCTATCACCCCGCCGCCATCGAATTTTACAAGGCGCAGAAGCTGTGGGGCGACAAGCAGGAGAAGGCCAACGCCGCGGTTGCGGCGCAAGTGAAATAACCCGGCCGCATCCGCCGCAGCGCACAACAAGCTTGACGGGCAGACATTCTGCCCGTTTCATTTTTGCCTGGGAGGGAACGATCGCATGGATATGCTGCTCGTCGGGTCCATAGGACTTGCAAATGCTGCCGAAGTCTTCGACGTCGCGGGCCGCAAACTTGGCGCCTACGTCCAGCGGATACCCGATGGCGAAACCGGAGAACGGGCAGGCTGGCTGGAGTGGCTCGAACCGAATTTCGCAGGCAATCCGGCGCTGGAAGCGACAGCCTCGAAAGGCGACTGGCGCAATGCCACCGCCCCGGCGGCAAACCGTGACACGACCTGGTACAGGCTTAAATCGGCACAGGCAGCGCGGGGACTGACATTTCCGGAAATCGGCTACGCCCGTCACGCGATCGCGTCGTTCGAGAAATTCGAGCAGGCCAGGTCGGCAGGCGCTGTCCCGCCGCATGTGAAATTCATGATCGCAATCGCCACGCCGTTCTGCGCCGTCCATCGCTTCGGCGCGGAAGCAAACAAGGCTGAGATCGAAGCCGCTTACGAAGCGGGCATATTGGCGGAGGTCGCATCCATCGCTGCCACCCTTCCGCACGAGCGCATCGCGATTCAATGGGATTGCGCGCACGACATGCAGGCCTACGACGGCGCACGGGACATCTGGTTCGAAGACCGGCACAGGGGGATCGAAGACAGGCTGGCGCGTCTGGGCGACAGTGTTCCTGCATCCATCGAATTGGGCTATCATTTCTGTTACGGCAGCTTTGGCGGCAAGCATTTCGTCGAACCCAGGGACACCGGGGCGATGGTCAACCTCGCCAACGCTATCCTGCCGCGCATTGGGCGGCCGGTTGCATGGTTGCACATGCCGGTGCCGGTCGAACGCGACGACGAGGCTTATTTCGCCCCGCTGGCGCAGTTGAAACTGCCGGAGCATACGAAACTCTATCTGGGTTTGGTCCACGATACCGATGGAGAGGAAGGCGCCCGGCGGCGCATGTCTGCCGCGAACAGGTTCGCACAAGGATACGGCATTGCGACAGAATGCGGCTTCGGCCGTCGCGATCCGAAAAGCATCGGAGCCTTGCTGGACTTGCACGCGCGTCTGGCGGCGCAATGATCACGCGCGAACCTGAAATCAAGCCAGGATTTAAGTTTCGACAGGGGAGGAAAACATGAAGCCAGCAATCGCAAGAACCGTAGCCGCAGCCGCCTTGACTGCCGCATTCAGCGCTGTTTCAAACGCACCTGCAGCAGCTCAGGCGATCCTGTTTAACAGCTTCGCACCGCACAATTCGACCATCCACACCGGCGTGTTGCTACCCTGGATCGAGGCTGTTTCGAAGGCAACCGAAGGCCGCGTGAAGTTTACCATACCCCCGCAGAATCTGGCTCCACCGCCCGAACAGATGAACATGGTGCGCAGCGGCGTGGCGGATGGCGCCTACATGTTCGCCGGCTTCCTGCTCAAGTCCAATCCGACGGTCCAACTGGCGTTCCTGCCGGGCACGATGAAGTCCGGCGTGGCGGATTCCGTCGCCCTGTGGCGCACCTACGTAAAGCACTTCAAAGCGAAGAATCCGGTCAAAGGCGTCAAGCTTCTCGGCTTCTTCGGCGTGCCGCCGACCCACCTGTTCAATCTGAAGAAGGAGCCGATCACCTCGCTCGCGTTCTACAAGGGCAAGAAAACCTGGTCGCTGCCTGGCATTACAGCTCAGGCCATGGCCGCTACGGGCGCAGTCGTCGTGCCCGGCCCCGCCGTGCGCTCCTACGACATCCTGTCGAAAGGCGTGGTCGATGCATCGTGCTGTCTCGATTTCGGCGATCTCAACGCACTCAAGCTGACGCAGTTTATCGGTGCGGTCACCAAAGTGGATGGCGGCGTCTTTTCCGCCAAGTTCGCCATGTTCCTGTCCGAAAAGAAATGGGCGGCGATTTCGCCGAAAGACAGGGCCATCATAGATCAATTGTCCGGCGAAGCGCTCGCCCGCCGGTCGGCCGCGATCGACAAATCGGATGCGGACGCGCTTAGAGCGTATATTGGCAACGGTGGCGTTGTTGTCGACGCCTCGCCTGCTTTCAATGCAGAACTCAAGAATATCTGGGACCCATTGCGGAAGGCTTGGGCCGCCGAAGCCGGCAAGCTCGGGATAGACGCGAATGCAGCTTTGGATTTTTATCTTGAGGAAGCCAAAAAAGTCGCAGCAGAAAAATAACGCTGGTAGCGGCAGCAATTGAACTGTCCGCCTGCAATGGAGACTGTGGTGGAACTGTTTCCACTTGGAGCAGCCACGCTGCTGACGTTCGCACTTGCATGGGTCGTCATCGTCCTTGTTCCCGGCCCAACGGTGACCCTCATCGTCGCAAACAGCCTTCGGTCGGGTACGAAGGCTGGCATCGCCAATGTGGCCGGCACGCAAGCTGCAGTCGGCAGCATGGTGCTTGTGTTGGCCTTCGGACTGGAAACTGTCATTTCTGCATTTGCCGCTCTGTTCTTCTGGATAAAACTCTTTGGTGCGGCATATCTTGTCTGGATAGGCGTCAATCTCTGGCGTTCCAGCTTCCGGAACGAGAGCGTTGTCTTTGCACCGGTCAAACTCGGGAGCACGCGCGGCTCCGTCGAATTCAGGCGATTCTTCTGGCAAGGCTTTGCAGTGCTTTGATCCAATCCGAAAGCCCTGTTCTTCTTCGGCGCATTCATTCCGCAATTCGTCTCGCCCCTGCACGACCCCACGCCTCAGGTTCTGATCCTGGGCGGAATCGCGATGTTGATCGGAACTGTCTGCGACGGCGCCTACGCCTTTATTGCCGGCAGCGCGGGTCTTGCGTTCACGCGTCAGCGCATACGCTGGACAGAACGGATTGCCGGCAGCTTCCTGATCGGCGGCGGCCTCTGGCTGGCGCTGGTGCGCCGCTGAAAGATTCTATTGTGCTGCAATAGCCCGTTTGCCGCTCGATTGGCGCACCCACCAGAGTAGGGCTGCCGTTACGGCAGCGCCGGCAAGATGCAGGTAGAGCCCCATCTCGCCGCGCGCAGGCGTCACGATCCAAAGGAAGCCGGCGAAGAAAAATGCAATCCGTTCGATTGAAGTGAGTGTCCGGTACATATAGCCCGCAACACCTGCAGACAGAACGACCACGCCGATGCTCGCCGTGCCGACGCCGAGTATTATGCGCCACCATTCACCTTCCATCACGAGAGCCGGCTGATAGATCATCACGAACGGCACGATATAGGCAACGACGGACAACCGCACACCCTCCCAGCCCGTCGCCCAGAAATCGGTACGCGCAATTGCCGCGGCGGCGAACGTCGCCATGCAAACCGGTGGCGTAATCATCGACAGCGAACCGAAGTAGAAGATGAACAGATGCGCGGAAATATCTACGACGCCGAATTGCTTCAGCGCCGGGGCGACCAGCACCGCGAGCATCATGTAAATAACGCCTGTCGGCATTCCCATGCCGAGCACGATGCAAACGCCCGCAGTCATCAGCAGCAGGACGAACAGACTGTTACCCGACGCAGTAACCAGCACGAGCGAGAAATTCGAGCCAAGACCCGAAACCTGCAAGACTCCAATCACGATGCCTGCAATCGCCGTGATAACCACAAGGTCGATCAGCGTCCGCCCGGTCTCCGCCAGCGCGTCGACGAGCGAGGCGAATGTCGGGCGCGTGGCTGGATGGAAAAAGCCGATAATCACCACAAGGACAGCTGCGGTAACCGATGCTCTTCCCGGCGACCAGTTCTCGAACACGAGCGTCCATAGCAGTACAACAATCGGAACTACGAAAACCCATCCGCGCCCCATTATATTGCGCAGCTTCGGCAGGCTTGCGGCCGGCAGGCCGACGAGACCGAGCTTGCCCGCCTCCAGATCGACTTGCGTGAACAGCGCCAGATAATACAGCATGGCGGGAACGGCGGCAGCGATGACAATGTCGCCATAGGGCAGGTTCAGATATTCGGCGATCAGAAACGCCGTGATACCCATGACCGGCGGCATGATCTGTCCGCCGGTGGAGGCGACAGCTTCGATGGCCGCAGCAGTTTCCGGCCGGTAGCCGCCGCGCGTCATCATCGGGATCGTGATCGGCCCGTCCATGACGACGTTGGAGACGGCGCTGCCGGAAGTCGTGCCGAACAAGGAAGACGCCACGACCGCGACTTTCGCCGGGCCGCCGCGATACTTGCCCATTACCGCCATGGCGAAATCGGTGAGAAATTCGTCACCATGCACCGCATAAAGCAACCGGCCGAAGAGTATGAAACCGACGATAATGCTCGCGGTCACAAACATCGGCAGTCCGAAGAGCGAATTCGAATCGAGATAAAGATACGTCGTCAGCCGGTCCCAGCGTGTGGCCGGCACGTTCAGCACGCCGGGGAAATAATCGGAAAACAGCGCATAGAAGATAAACACCAGCGCCACGATAACGAGCGCCCAGCCCATCGAACGGCGCGTCGCCTCAAGCACCAGAAAAACGGCGATAAGTCCGAAAATCACGCGCGGCGCATTAACCAGGCCGAGATCGTCCAGAATTTGCGGATAGTAGAGAATGATAAATCCGCCGCAGGCCAGAATGCCTGCAACAGCAAGCCAGTCATACCATGGCGGAGTGGAGCGCCGCTCGCTCTTGTATGATTTGACTCCAAGGAAGATCGGCATCATGCCCAGTATGAAAAACAGCCCTAAATATTGCTCCTTGTGGATTTGCAAATTGAAATAGAAGTGGACCTCGGTCGCCCACAGCACGCCGATAATGGTGAAGCAAAGGAAGTTCGCGTATTGCAGGCGCGCCAGAGCCGGGGTCAGCTGGCGGAATTTGTCCGGCATTTCCAGTGCGCGCGCTTCCTCCGGCACATCGGGCGCCTGAGACTTGGCTGCCGGTACTTGAGAAGACTGCGTTTCGTTTGCCATGACCCTTGCGTCCCGCTCCGCTCGCGGACAGCTTCGAGGTGACCGCATCTTGGTTCGTGCGCACTCCGGCGCGCGGGCGGACCATAGGAGAACCCGCGCGCCAAGGTCAATCGCAGTACGTAATCAGGCCGGTTTGGGCGCCGCCGATTGCACGCCAAACCCCGGCCAGGCGGCGGGCGCCGAAGCTTTCTCAGCCGCCTGCTTCCCCGGCAGGGATGAATCCCACATCAGCGCGATGAAACGCTTGCCGTTGAAGTCCGCCGCCTCCGGCGAGGCCAGAAATACGATAGGCGGCCCCATCACCGGCGGCTGGATAATCTTGGCCCGGTCCATGCCGGTATTATCCGGCAGCAGGGCTGTATTGGCTGGCCCGCCGGGAACCAGAATGTTCATCGTCACCGGCGTCCCGGCCAGCAGGCCGGACAGACTCGCGGTCGCGGCTTCCAGCGCCGCCTTCGATTGGCCATAGGCCCACACGCCCGGCATGATCATGGTGTTGAACGAGGTCGTGACATTGATAACGCGGCCACGCCCCTTGCCCATGAAATGCTTCACGGCCTGCTGGGTCAGGATCAAGGGCGCGCGCGTGTTCACATGGATCAGCTTTTCCCAGTCGTCGATGTCGGTTTCCCAGAAAGGTTTCGAAGCACCGGAATAGTCGGGATCGACAACCTGCTGACCGACGCCGGCATTGTTCACAAGCATGAAGAGATCGCCGCATTCGGCAACGACACGCTGCACCAATCCTTTTGCTGCGGCCTTGTCCCCAAGGTCGACCTGAAACGGCATGATCTTTCCCGCGGCGCCTGCGCATTTTGCGGCCAGCGCGTCCAGCCTGCCCTTGTCGACATCGGCCGCGGCCACCGTGTGGCCGGCTCCCGCGAGCGCCTGCGCCATCGCGCCGCCTAGACCGCCGCCTGCGCCCGTAACCAGAATGACTTCGCCCGCCATGATGCCTCCGCCCGTTGTCTTCTTGTGAGTCCGGATTGAACGGACGCCAGCTTATGTCTATCGTTGCCGCAAATGCAATGCGGCCGCTCGCACGCCGCAAGACAATATCGGGAGGATTGATGGATCTCGGCATCGCGGGCCGCAACGCCTTTATCACCGGCGCCAGCCTCGGCATCGGCAAGGCGACGGCCGAAGAGCTTGTCCGCGCCGGCGTCAACGTCGCCCTTGTCGCCCGCAACAAGGAGCGGCTGGAAGATTTCGCTGCAAGCCTGCGCACGGCGGACGGACCGCAAGCCGTCGCCATAGCCGCCGACCTCTACAGCGCCGAAGACCTCTCGCGCGCAGTCGCAGCGGCACGCGAAGCGCTCGGGCAGATAGACATTCTGGTCAACAATGCCGGCTCGACCCCGGCAGGAGGCCTCTCCGATCTGCCCGACAGCGTGTGGCAGAAGTCCTTCGACCTGAAACTCATGGGATATGTGCGGTGCGCCCGCGAGATCATGCCGGAGATGGCGGCGCGCAAATGGGGCCGCATCGTCAACGTGGTCGGCCTTGGCGCGTATCAGGCCAATCCGCGATACCTGACCGGCGGAGCCATCAACGCCGCATGCCTGGCCATCACGAAATCCCTGGCCAAGGCGGGCGCTGTGGACAAGGTCTCCGTCAATGCCGTCAACCCCGGTCCGGTCGACACGCCGCGCTGGCGCGATCTGCTGGTGCAGCGCGCCAAAAGCTCCGGCCGCACGGTGGAAGAGGAAGAAAAAATCTCCGTGGGCGGCGTTCCCATGGGCCGTCCCGCTTTGCCTGAAGAAGTCGCGTCCCTTGTCGCCTTCCTGTGTTCGCAACAGGCCGGCTATATCAGCGGCGCGCTTGTGAATATCGACGGTGCATCGAGTTTCGGCTTCTGAACAGGATGGTCGCTGTAAAACCTGTTCTGTCTGCGATGCATTCTTGCCCGGCGCGGGAGCCTGTGCGATGGTGCCAGGCACGTCCTGAACCGGCGCATCCCTGGGAGCGCACAACCGGCAGAGACGCAAGACGACACACAATCGTTCCGGAGGGAGGAAACCATGCGCAAACGCTTTGCCTTTGCCGCCTGTCTGGCCAGTACGGCCGCCATCGCCGCGAGCGCTGCCATGGCAGCCGAGATCAACCTGCCGCAGACCATTTCCATATCGGCCTACAATCTCGGCACAGGCTCCTACAACGAGACGGTCGCCATCGGCGCAGCGGTTAAGAAAAAGTTTGGCAAGGACTTCCGCATCATTCCGGCCAACAACGACATCGCCCGCATGACACCCCTGCGCAGCGGACAGGTGCAGGTTTCCTCGATGGGCTCCGGCGTTTTCTTTGCCCAGGAAGGTATGTTCGAGTTCGGCGATTCCAAATGGGGACCGCAGCCGTTTCATGTCATCGCGGTAAATCTCGCCAACGCCAGCGGCGGCTTTTTCGTGTCGGAGAAATCCGGCATCGCAAAGATTTCCGATCTCAAGGGCAAGCGCGTGCCGCGCGTGCGCAATGCGCCCTCCCTGTCGGAGCTGGCGCGCGCCTACCTCGCCTTCGGCGGCCTGACGTGGAAAGACGTGACGGTTGTGGAAGTGGCCGGTTTCGGCCCGATGCAGCGCGCCTTCATGCAAGGCCAGGTGGATGCCTCCATCGCGACAACCCTCTCGACAGTGCCCAAGCGCGCGGACGCTTCGCCCGCCGGTCCGATCAAATGGCTGCCGACGCCTCTGGCGGACAAGGCCGGATGGGGCCGCATGCAGAACATCGTGCCGTTTAACATCCCCATCAAAGTGACGTCGGGAACCGGTGTTTCCAAGGACAAGCCGCTCGAAGGCGGCCACTACCCTCTGCCAGTAATCATCGCCTATCCAGACAAGACCAATGCTGATTTTGCCTACAGCCTCGCAAAGGCAATTGTGGAATTGTATCCCGAGTACAAGGATGCAACTCCCTCTTCGCACGGCTACAAGCCGACGAAGAGCCACTTCAATTCGATCCACCCCTACCATGCCGGAGCGATCAAGTATTACAAGGAAATCGGCATATGGGGCGCGGATGAAGAAAAGCGCCAGCAGGCGAACCTGAAGCGCCAGAAGGTGCTGGCCGATGCCTGGGCGGCGTTTTCGAAATCCACGAAGGACAGCGGCGCCGCATTCCGCGAGGGCTGGGCCAAAGCGCGAATCGCTGCCTTGAAAGCGGCAGGCCTGCAGACCTTCACCGAATAAGGCGTTCCATGAGCAACACGGGCGCGCAGGAATTGCCAGGCGAAAAAACGGACGTAATCGAGTCTCCGGAAATTCGCCGCTACCGTGCATTGTCCAGACCGTGGAGGCAGGCGATCGCAGTCACTACGATCGCCTGCATCGTTCTGGCTCTCAATCAGCTTTTAAATCTTCAGTTCTTCGCCGGCGTGGTGTTGATCGAGACACGCTATCTGTTTCTGCTGATCGCCCTTCTGCTGCCCTTCGTCTTCGTCCTGTTTCCGGCCCATGCGAATGCGCCGCACGATCGTGTGCCCTGGTACGACATCGTGCTTTGTCTGCTGTCGCTTGCAGCATTCCTGGAATATGCGTGGTTCGCGGAACAAATGGCCGACGAGGCCTGGCAGTTCAGTCCGCCATCATTCGCCATACCAGTCACCATTCTGGTCTGGGCGCTTCTGCTGGAAGCGGTCCGGCGGGCTGGCGGCGGCGCCATATTCGCCGTGGTCGTCGTAATCTCTCTCTACCCGCTCTACGCCAACTCCATGCCCTTCCCGTTCAAGGGGCTGAATTTCACTTTCTTCAACACGGCCGCCTATCACTCTTTCAGCGAAGAGAGTCTTTTGGGTGTCCCCATGAAGGCCTTCGCCAGCATCGTGATGGGTTTCCTCGTCTTCGGTGCGGCGCTGCAACATACCGGCGCAGGCAAATTCTTCATGGACTTTGCGTTCGCCCTGCTTGGTCACGTCCGCGGCGGACCTGCGAAAGTGGCAATCTTTTCCAGCGGCCTGCTGGGCTCGGTCAGCGGCAGCGTAACGACCAATATTCTGACCACCGGCGCCCTGACGATTCCCGCCATGAAGCGCCTGGGGTTTTCGGCCCGGTATGCCGGCGGCGTCGAGGCCTGCGCCTCTACCGGCGGCGTACTTATGCCGCCGATCATGGGCGCGACGGCATTCGTCATGGCGACGTTCCTGAACGTCGACTACATCGACGTCGCCATCGCGGCCGCCATTCCGTCCTTGCTGTATTTCTTCGGCCTCTTCGTCGCCATCGACGCCTATTCGGCGCGGCGCGGCCTCAAGGGCATGCCAAAGGAAGAATTGCCCGATCTCAAGCGGGCCATTCTCGATGGCTGGCAGTATATTTTCGTCTTTGCGTTCCTGATCTACATGCTCGCGATCCTGCAGGAGGAGATACTCGCCCCCTATATCGCGACCGTCGCCCTGATCGGCATCAACCAGATCCGCAAGCATTCCCGCTGGAGCATGAGCGACCTCTACGCATTCATTCAGACGACCGGCATTCTTTTTATCGAATTGATCGGGATACTGGCCGGTATCGGTCTTGTCGTTGGCGCGCTCATCATGACCGGCATGGCCGGAACCTTCACCAACGACATGATAGTCCTGGCCGGCAACAACGGCTTTATTCTGTTGCTCGCCGGCGCATTCGCTTCGTTTATCCTCGGCATGGGTCTCACCATCACTGCAGCCTATATCCTGCTGGCCGTCGTCCTTGCTCCCGGTCTGGTGAAACTCGGATTCGATCCGATGGCCGTTCACCTGTTCCTGATGTATTGGGGCATGCTGTCCTTCATTACACCACCCGTCGCAGTCGGCGCCTATGTCGCGGCTTCGCTGGCCAAGACAGACGGCATGGGCACGGGCTTCGAAGCCATGCGTCTCGGCGCGATCATCTATTTCATTCCCTTCTTCTTCGTGCTGAACCCTGCGTTGATTTTCCACGGCGCATGGAGCGAAATATTCTTCGTCACGATCACCGCCGTCATCGGCGTGGTGCTGATAGCCGCATCGCTGCAAGGATATCTGATCGGGATTGGTTCGCTCGCCGGCGGCGCCCTTTCATGGCTGGCCCGGCTGTTCCTGCTTGCCGGCGGCTTTCTCTTCGCTCTGCCGGGCGGCAGACACACCGGCATTCCGCAACTTGAACTGACAATCGCAGCGATTGTTGTAGCGGGTGCCGGAGCTGGCCTGGCATGGCTGCATTGTCGCCGGGTGGCACAGCCGGCTGTCGCGCAATAGTTCTCTATCTGTCCTCGCCTCGGGCCAGTTCAAATCGCCGATTGAGACCCTTTGCAAGCGCATAGACAGCTCGGCTCGCTGGAATCGGCATGCCGCCCAAAAGCTCCGCCAGTTCGACGATGCAACCGAGAACGGCGTCGAGTTCCAGCGTCCGTCCGGCCTGCGCATCCACCAGCATTGATGGCCGGAAATCGCCGAGGAACCGGGTCACCTCTATCCGCTCGTCGATGCTCATCGGCAAACGCAGACCCAGCTTCTGTCCGACCGCATCGAACTCGCGCATCAGATCCTTGATCAGCGTCAGCGTCTCCGGCAATTCGTGCAGCGGTCCTGTCGACAGACCTGTCAACGCGCTCGGCGGATTGACGCTCATGTTGCCCCAGAGCTTGATCCAGATTTCGGTGCGAATGTCTGGCGTCACCGGGCAACTCAATCCGCCCGCTTCGCACAGCCGCGCCAGGTCCTGTATCGCCGGCGACAACCCGCCGTCGGGATCGCCGAGTATCAGCCTGTCCTGTTTGTTGAGGCGGATGACCCCGGGCTCCACGGCATGGCTCGAGGCATGCACGACCGCGCCAATGGCTTTCAGGCCCGAGAACGCGGCGCGCGCCCTGCCGCCGGGATCGATGCTTTCCAGATCGCGCTTCGCCAGGGGGGCGTTCAGCCCATCGAGAAACCACCAAGGCAGCCCGTTCACAACGGCGCTTACTGCCGGTCCATGCGCAAGCGCCGAAGCCAAGCCTTGCGCAACGGCGCCAACGTCTTGTGCTTTCGAACAGATCAGGACAACGTCCGGTATAGAAGCAGGACTTCCCGCACCGTCCCAGACCGGCAGCCGAAATCGTTCCTCCCCATCGCTGCCGATCAGGCGCAAGCCGTCTTCGCGCAGGCGCGCCAGCGTCAGACCGCGTGCATACAACGTCACATCCGCGCCGCCACGCGCAAGCGTCCCGGCAAGCCAGCCGCCGATACCGCCTATTCCTGCAACAAGAACTTTCATGCGCCTTTCCGTAACAGCTATCAGAATCGGTAGCTCATGTCCTTGCGGTCGATCTGCCGCACGAGCGCGTTAAAAACGTCCCAGCCGCCACCATAGGCCTTGTCGTATTGCAACGAAACCCGCGAACACTGCTCGCGCACATGTTTCGGCACTTCGATCAATTCGTCGTTGAGGCCCTGCGACGCCATCTGGATTTCGCAAGCCCGCTGTGCCGTCCACAAGGTCACGAAGGCGTTTGCGACCGTCGGACCCCACGCAAGCAATCCATGGTTGCGCAGAACAACCACGGGCTTGTCGCCTATGCTGGCGAGCATGCGCGGGCCTTCTTCCCGATTGACCGTTATGCCTTCGAAATCGTGGTAGGCGATCTTGCCCTCCAGTTGCGCCGAATAGAAATTCGTCATCGAGATGCCGCCCTTGGTGCAGGCGACGGCAAGGCCCGCCGTCGTATGCGTGTGCATGACGCAATGGGCATTTTCGATATTGGCGTGAATATTCGTGTGCGGCGTTATCCCGGCCGGGTTGAGCGCATGGTCGGTTTTCGAGAGGATTTTCCCGTCGAGGTCTATCTTGATGAGATTGGAAGCAGTGACTTCGGAATAGTGCAGGCCGAACGGATTGATCAATACGTGCCTGTCTTCGCCCGGAATGCGCAAGGTGATATGATTGTAGATCATCTCGGTCCAGCCGATGTGATCGAAGATTCGATAGCAAGCCGCCAGTTGTACGCGCGCCTGCCATTCCTCGTTGGTTATGCCGTCGAGTTGCGGCTCGCCGTAATCAATCTGCAGAGTTGGGACGCCCATGTTTCAATCCTTTCCTGCGTTGGCCTCGGTCAGATGGACACAATCGGATGCTCGCGCGATGCTACGGCCTCGCTGCGTGCATCGGGCTTCTGCGGCTGATGGACGGGTACGGCGTTGAGGCAGACAATCAGGGACTCCAGTTCCGCTTTGAGTGCCTCAAACCGCTTCGCGCCGACAGCCTTCTCCAGCGTAGCGTATATCAGTTCGGACTCTTCCGACATACGCGCAAACAGGACGCGCCCGCGCGCAGTCAATGAAACGATGACGCTCCGCCCGTCTCCATCCTTGCGCGATCTTTTCAAAAGCCCCGATTGTGCCAAGTCGCGGAGTATCCGCGACAGACTTGGCATAAGCAGGCAAACGCGGCGGGCCAGAGGGCCTGCTTCGACCGGACCAATCTCCGCAAGAGCACGCAACACACGCCATTGCTGTTCCGTCACGCCGTGCGCCTGCAAATGCGGGCGAAAATGCTCCATCGCCGCTTCGCGCGCACGCAATAGCATCAGCGGCAGGGATTGATCGAGAGAGCGCATGACATGGCCTTTCGACAGCGCGATCAAACATGAAATTCCACGGTCACCTGACCGCTGCCGCTGGAGGGAAAATACTCGCACAACTGCTCGGATTTTCCGGCATACGTATCCCATCCCAGTGCGCCGAACATCATCGCCGTATCGGCCATAAGCCCCTCGCCGCGGCAAAGCCTCGAATACTCCGGCAGCATGTGGACGAATTCGGCATACCGGCCCTGCTCCCAGAGCTCCAGCACGCGCAAATCGACCTGCCGGTTGAATTCTGTGCTCATCTTGTCCCACTGGTCCGGCCCGGTCTCGCTCGCCGAAATAAGCTGGTGCGACATGGACCCGCTGGCGAGAATGGCGACATTCCCGTCGCAACGCTCAATACCCTTCAGCACAGCTTCGCCGAGCTGCCTGTTTTGTTCGGTCGTGGCGAACAGATTGGCTGCCAGGGAAATCACCCGCATGCTGGCATCGCCGTTCATATAGTGCATCGGCACGATCGTCCCGTAAGCCAGCGCCAAAGTTGGCACCTCGTGGCTGAGCACGTCCAGGCCTTTGGCGCGGCCTTCTTCAGCAATCGCAGCTCCCAGTGCCGGATACCCCTCGTATTTGTAGGCCATGTTCTGGATCATGTGCGGGGCTTCTTCGCTCGTATAGACTCCCTCGTGCACCGCATTTGCGTTGATGTGAAATCCGAAATTCGAAATCCAGTGCATGTCGAACACGACGAACGTGTCGACGCCACGCGCCCGTGCGCGGTTGCCCAGCTCCTTCAGAGAATTGATTGGCTCTTGCCGTTTGCCTTTCAGCGGACCTTCGCGCTCGGATATCAGAAGCGACGGCACATGGGTAATCTTCGCAGCCAGCACTATCTTGCCCATTGCAATTCTCCTTACACGGGCTTGCGCCGCACGCCGAAGCGTTCGGCCAGCCCTTGCGTGCCCTGCACGAGAACGCCGACATCGGTACCCACGGCAACGAAAAGCGCACCAAGCTCAAGGTAGCGCTTCGCAAGTTCTTCGTTGACCATGAGGATGCCCGGCGCCTTGCCGGCAGCCGCGATGCGCTTGATACCGTCCTCAATCACCGCTTGCACTTCGGGATGACCAGGATTGCCGAGATGGCCAAGCGCCGCAGCAGTATCGGACGGCCCGATGAAAACTCCGTCCACGCCGTCGACCTTCAGGATCTCGTCGAGATTGTCGAGCCCCTTGCGCGTCTCGACCTGCAACAACAGACAGATTTCCTCGCCCGCCGTTGCAAGATAGTCCGGTATGTGGCCGAACTTCGACGCCCGTGTCAGCGTTGCAACACCCCTGACGCCACGCGGCGGATAGTGGACAGCTGCCACCATGGCGGCGGCTTCCTCTGCCGTTTCGATAATCGGCACCAGAACGGTCTGCGCACCGATATCGAGGAACTGCTTGATGAGATGGGTTTGCCCGATGGGCGGACGCAGGACAGCCGCAGCGCCATAGGGCGCCACCGCCTGCAATTGCGACATCAGGATCGGCACGTCATTTGGTGCATGCTCACCGTCGAAGACGAGAAAATCAAACCCGGCGCCGGCGCAAAGCTCCGCGGTGTATGGATTGGCGAGAGCAAGCCAGAAGCCTACTTGCGCTTGCTTTGCGGCAAGCGCCGCCTTGAAACGGTTTTTCGGTGCAGGCATCGCATCCTCATGCAAAATAACAACTGACCGTGCCCCACGGTCCATAATCGGCGACGATCGTATCGCCCTTGCGCGCTTCGATCGGCCGGATGAACGAACCGGCGAGCACGACCTGTCCTGGCTCCAGCGCCTTGCCATAAGCCGCCATACGGTCGGCGAGCCAGGCGATGCCCATTGCCGGATTGTTCAGAACCCCAGCAGCCAGGCCGGTTTCTTCCACCTTGCCGTTGCGCGACACGATGGCGCCAACCCAGCGCATGTCGGTCTCGCCCGGACGGAACGCGCGTCCACCCAGCACAAGCCCTGCATTGGCCGCATTGTCCGAAATCGTGTCGAACACGCTGCGCGTCTTCTTCGTTTCCGGATCGACACGCAGAATGCGCGTATCGAGGATTTCGAGCGCGGGCGTCACGTAATCCGTTGCGTTGAGAACATCGAAGATCGTGCAGCCTGGACCTTGCAACCGCGATTTCAGAACGAACGCAAGTTCCGCCTCGATCCGCGTTTCGATGAAACGATCCGTCGGCACATCGCCAGCGTCCTGAAAAAACATGTCGTCGAACAATACGCCGGAATCCGGCATATCGATATTCAGTGCATTCTGCATCGCCTTCGATGTGAGGCCGATCTTGTGCCCCTTGATCGTGCGGCCCGCCGCGAGCTTGATATCGACCCAGGCGCTCTGGATCGCGTAGGCGCCCGCCATGTCAAGCGACGGATGGTCCAGCGACAACATGCGAATCTGCCTGCGGCTGCGCTCGGCCTCATCGAGCTTCGCGGCGGCGGCCCTGATTTCGGTTTGCGATAACATGGCCGCCCTCACACCGTTTCGTCGGCAATGCCGTTACGCAATATGCCGATACCCTCAGCTTCGATTTCAACACTGTCGCCGGGCTTCAGCCATATCGGCGGATCGAAGCGCGCGCCCGCGCCTGTCGGCGTGCCGGTAACGATAATATCTCCCGGCAGCAGGGTCGCAAACGTCGAGACATAGGAAATCAGGAAGCGGAAATTGTAGATCATCCGCGACGTGCGGTCGTCCTGCCTCACCTCGCCGTTGACCCTGGTCGTCAGCCTGATATCGGCAATCTGGCTTTCGTCCACATACGGCACGAGCCAGGGTCCGATGGATCCGGTCTTGTCGAAATTCTTTCCCTGCGTGACGTTGAACTTCGAATGCCGCAGCCAGTCGCGGATCGTGCTTTCGTTGCACAGCGTCACGGCGGCGACGTGATCCAGCGCATCCTTCTCCGCAATCCGCCGCCCCGGCTTGCCGATGACAAGCGTCACTTCGCCTTCGTAGTCCAGTTGGACCGATTCCGGCGGTCGGATCAGCGGCTGTCCGTGCCCGGTAAATGAGGTTGGAAATCGCAAAAAAATGCTCGGATACTTCGCTGCTGCCTGACCATCCTTGTATTCCTCGTTGCGGTCGGGATAGTTGACGCCGATGCAGATTATCTTCTGCGGCGCCGCCAGCGGAATTTCATAGGTCAACGCCTCAAGCGGAAAATCGGCGGGAAATGCCGCCCCGTCACCTCCCAAACGTCGCAGCATGCCGGCTTCCACGACATCCTTCAAATCCGCATAAGCTTTGTGCCGCACGGACAGATCGACGAAACCATCGTCGCGCACGAGCCCCCACCGGCGCTGACCGCCTGCCGTTACCATTGCAAATCGCGCGCCGCCGATAGTCATCGCCATTCAACTCCGCCAACTCTCGTCTCTATTCGGCAGCTTTCGAAAGCGCCTTGTGAATATTGTTCGCTTTCCAGGAGAAGCGCTCGTCGATTTCGCAGATTTCGAACGACAACGCGAAAGTGCGCTTCTCGAACACCGGCTTGAGAAAGCCTTCCAGCGCAGCGAACACGGCCTCGCCGGCTTCCTTGCGCGTCTGTTCGGAACGGCCCTCGCCCATCCGGCACATCATGTGCAGGAACGCATGTTCGCGGCCGCCATCTGCGATCGACCAATGGCCGCATGGATGCGTGCGCACACGCGTGCCCCCCAGCGGGTAAACGCCGGTTGCAAGAGCCGCCTCGCGTACAGTCTCGCAAAGCGCCTGCATGTCGACATCGTCTTCGAGATTGCGCGAATATTCGATCAGAAAGTGTGGCACGGAGCCCTCCCCCGCTTTTAGCGCGCTGCGGACACGACAGATTGTTAACACGTTAAATACCCGTGTGCAACACCGCCGACGGACCGGGCTATGCTGCTGCCGCCTAGCCCAAAATCGCTCGCCATGTTAGAAAATCGCCAACAGAGAGGAAACCCATGCAGCAACGACAAAATGCGCCCGACATACACGCGCCGGCAGCGCATTCGGAATCCGGGGAACCAAAAAGCGCTGGCATGATCGATCGCATCGCGGCGCTGCTGAGCAATTCGGCCATGCTGCTGGCCTGCATTGCGGTCGTCCTGATGATGCTGCATGTCACCGCCGACGCCATCGGCAAATATCTTCTGGCTGCGCCTGTCTACGCAACGCAGGAAACTGTGCAGTTTTACTACATGGTGGCGCTGGTCTTTCTCCCTATTGCCTATATCGCGCGCGGTGAGGGACACATCTGCGTGGAGCTCTTCACGCAGAATTTGCGTCCGTCGTCCCGCGCGCGGCTCGATGTTTTCGTCGGCGTCCTTACCTTGATCTGGCTGCTGATGATCGCCTGGTATTCGGCCGAGGAAGCCATCGTCACGACGCGCGACGGCGAATTGCAGGAAACATCCAACGCCTATCTGATCGTCTGGCCGGGACGCTGGTTCGTACCGGCCGGCTGCGCGATCATGGCGCTGGCGGTTGTGGCGCAATTGATTCAGGATTTCGGCAAGGCATTCGGCAGGCCTTTCGCGCACTCGTCCGAAACGGCGGCAAAATAAGAACAAACGAAACTTGGGGGGAAACGCGTGTCTTCGGTTGGACTTGGCTTTGCCGGCATTTTTGCCGTTCTTGTGCTTCTGGCTTTGCGCACCCCAATTGGCGTTGCGCTGGGTCTCGTATCGCTCACGGGCATAGCGCTGCTTCGCGACGTTTCCGTTGCCGTAGGCACGCTGCGCTCGATCCCTTACGATTTTTCCGCCGGGTGGGAATTATCGGCGATCCCCATGTTCATTCTCATGGGCGCGGTGATGCACAACTCTGGCATCAGCAGCCATCTCTTCAAGGCGGCGCGCGTCTGGCTCGGACGGCTACCCGGCGGACTTGCGGTCGCCACCAACTTCGCCTGCGCGGGCTTTGCTGCGGCGTCTGGCTCCAGTGTCGCGACGTCTGCAGCAATGGGCCGCATCGCGATTCCGGAAATGCTGAAACAGGGATACGACAAGTCCCTTGCAACCGGCGTCGTCGCCAGCGCCGGCACGCTCGGCGCACTCATTCCGCCCAGCATCCTCTTCATCCTGTATGGCATCTTCGCCGAGCAGTCGATTACCCGGCTGCTCATCGCAGGCATTCTGCCTGGTCTCCTGACGGCCTTCGTCTATGCGGCGATGATCCTGATCCGCTGTTCGCTGAATCCCGCCATTGCGCCGGTGACGAAGGAAGTTGTCTCCTTTGCCGACAAAATGCGTTCGCTCGGGCCGGTCTGGCCTGTTGTCCTGCTCATCCTCGGCATTATCGGCGGTCTCTATTCCGGCGCCGTCACGCCGACGGAAGCCGGAGCCTTCGGCGCTGCACTCGCTTTCGTCATCGTCGCAACGCAAGGCCAGTTGACCTGGAAAATCGCAAAGGATTCGGTTATCGAAGCTGCCAGCGCAACTTCGCGGCTCCTCTTCGTCGCAGTCGGCGCAATCCTGCTTTCGCATTTCATGGCGCTGGCGGGCGTACCGACATACATGGGCAACCTGATGGAAGCCTGGTCGCTCGACCCGCTGCTCCTCGTCATCGGCACGTCGATAATCTACCTCGTGCTCGGCATGTTTCTGGATCCGCTCGGCATTCTCCTGCTAACGCTGCCGATCCTTCTGCCGATGTTCGAACGCCTGCAACTCGATCTTATCTGGCTCGGTGTTATCGTCGTAAAATACCTCGAAATCGGTCTGCTGACCCCGCCTGTCGGCTTTCAGGTCTATGTTGTCAAAAGCGTTGTCGGCGACGAAATCAGCCTCGAGACAATCTTCAAAGGCGTCGGGTGGTTCCTCGCCTGCGAGGTTGTCATCATGACGTTGCTAATCGCCTTCCCGCAAATCTCGCTTTACCTGCCAAACCTGATGAACGATTAGATCAGCATGCGTTCAAATGGCGTCATCTGAACGCACAAGGGCTGACCGATTCCAAAAAGCAGGGCATCGAGCAATAAGCCGGAGTCGCTTTCTCGCACGATGCTCCGGGTCATCGGGAGCAACAAAAATCCCGGATGCACTGCATCCGGGATCCCTGTTCCAATTCGCACTATGCGTGTTTAGATCTTTTCCGGATCGACCTTGTCGTAAACTTCCCGCTTCAGGGCCTTTGCAAAAGCTTCCACATTGCCCTTTATCTCGCCGGAGGAAATCTTCTTCCATTTTTCCAGATTTGCGAGGTAGGCTTTCAGCACCTTTTCCGGGTTCTTCGCGCCCTGCTTCTTGATGGCGGTGGCGATTGCCGCTTCTTCGCCCACCATCATCTTGTCGATGGCGTTCTTGATGTCCGGACCGGCCTGATAGAATTTCACGCCTTTCGACGGTCCGATCGTCTTCCGGTAATTCTCGTCAAGTTGCAGATAGGCAATCATGATTGCCCGAGCCGCAGCCATCGGCGCGTGATCCCACAAGACTTTGCGTTGCTCCTTGTTGAGCTTCTTGTACCAGCTGTCGTAGCGCATGGTCATGAGGGCCAGGCCGCGGGACGAACCCATCGGATAGTCGAGAACGTGCTTTGCCAGATCGTGGATGCCGAAGCTCACCATCCAGTTGAGCGCCATCACGGCGCAATCCAGCCCGCCGCGTTCGAGCGCCAGCGCCAGTTCCTGCGGTGGTGTGGAAATCGGCGTGCCCCCGATGGCGCGCACCAGACGATGGGTCGCGCCGCCGCCCCGCACCTTCTTGCCCTTGAGGTCGGCCACTGTCTTCACAGGATCGCGGCAGACCAGCACATTGGAACTGCCGGCATAGGGAGCCAGTACAAACTGATTGTTCTTCTTCCATTCCTTCTGGCAGTCCGGGCAATTCAGCATCATTGTTTCGTAGGCGGCGCCTGCCGCTGCGACCGGATCCTCGTGGCCCAGATGGATTGTGTCGTAGATGATGTTGTTGTTGATGAGATCCTTGCGCACGAAGACCGGCACCACCATGCCGACGTCGACCAGCCCGTCGCGCGTGCCTTTCAGCGCTGTACGGATGGTGACAATCTGGTTGCCCGGCAGATATTTCCAGGTGATCGAGCCCTTGCTGGCCGCCGTCGTTTCCTTGAAAAACGGCTCCATGGCGTCGACATTGATGCGGCTCTTGGCGCCGCTGCCCGTACCGTAGACCAGTTCGGTCGCGGTTGCAGACGCCATTGCAGCAGCACACAAGACGGCGCTGGCGGCAAGTGTTCTTATCGATCGCACGATATCCTCCCTTTGCTTTTCGGTACCTGCATTGTGCTACAGGGCGCGCGGAGAAGCAACGGATTGCAACCTATTCCGCGGCCCGCGTTTGGGCCCTGCGAGAATGGGGAAACGGCAAACCAAGGTTTTCGCGCAGAGTCTTACCTTCGTATTGCGTACGGAAGAGCCCGCGCCGCTGCAATTCCGGGATCACCAGATCGACAAAATCCCGCAATCCATCCGGAAAGGTCGGCGGCATCACGTTGAAGCCGTCTGCGGCGCCTTCGCCATGCCAGGTTTCGAACTGGTCCGCGATGTCCTTCGCCGAACCGATGACGATGCGATGTCCGCGCGCCCCGGCCACACGCTGATACACCTGGCGAATGGTCAGCCCCTCGTGTTTTGCCATGTCCAGCACCACGCGCTGGCGGCCCTCCTGCATTCCGTTCGGCGGCGCATCCGGCATTGGCCCATCGAGCGGATATTGCCGCAAGTCCAGTCCGACCAGATCGGACAGCACTTTCACGCCCAGTACGGGATGTATCAGATTTTGCAGCCCGTCGAATTTTGCCTGCGCCTCGGATGCGCTTTCGGCGACGACCGGCACGATGCCGGGCATGATCTTTATGCTGTCGGGATCGCGTCCCCGCGCCTTTGCCCGCTCGCGAACGTCTGTCCGGAACGCCTTCGCCACGGCAAGTTCCTGCTGTACGGTGAAGATCACCTCCGCAGTTTCCGCCGCCAGCTCTTTCCCGGCTTCCGACTGACCCGCCTGGACCAGCACCGGATGGCCCTGCGGCGAACGGCGGACAGTCAACGGCCCGCGCACCGAATAGTATTTTCCTTTGTGATTGAGAAAGCGCATGCGCTCCGGATCGAAATACAGGCCGGCTTCGCGGTCCTCGACAAAGGCGTCATCGTCCCACGTGTTCCAGAGTCCGAGAACGACCTTGGCGAACTCCATTGCCCGTTCGTAACGCTCGGCGGCAGAGAGATGTTTGTCGAGACCGAAATTCGGCGGTTCTGATGGCGCTGCCGACGTCACCAGATTCCATCCTGCACGTCCGTCACTGATCCTGTCGAGCGACGCGAAGAAACGCGCGACATTGTAAGGCTCGTGAAAACTGGTCGACATGGTCGCCACGAAACCGATGTTCTCTGTGATGGCGGACAGGGCTGACAGAAGCGTAACGGGCTCGAGCCGCGAGGCTGCCGCCCCCCGTTGCCAGACTTCGATATCGTCCGGCCCGAACGTGCCGACCGTGTCGGCCAGAAAAATCATGTCGAACAGGCCGCGTTCGGCGAGCCTTGCAATGTCCTTGTAATGCGCAAAGCTCTGCGTCGCACCGTAAGGCACGGTCGGATGCCGCCATGCTGCTACATGGTGCCCTCCCCCTTGCACGAACAGACCCAGTTTCAGCACGCTTCTGCTCCTTCCCGCACGCGGCGCTAGAAAGAGTTTAGGCAATCCGGCACGCCTCGTCAGCCATTTTCGGCGCCGGCGCCGTGCGTGCGCGCCGGCTTTTGCGCAGTTGACACCATGCCGCGAAAGGTATGCTATATATCGCTTAACGATAAAGAAGAACGGCCAATCGAAGCCTTAGGGAGGTAGCAGCCATGCAATCGGCATCTCGAACACAAATTGGACGTCTCTGCGTTTCCGGCAAGTCCGCGCGCCGCATCGCTATGGCGGCCACGATTTCCGTCGCAACTGCGGCCTGGGCCGCGCCCGCAATGTCCCAGCAGGTCATCCAGCTTACCGCCATAGACGGCTATCCGCCGCGATCGTTGTGGATCAAGACATTCGTGGATTATTTCATTCCGGAGGTCGACAAGGCGCTGGCGAAAAGCGGCAAATACAAGATCCGCTGGAACCAGGCATGGGGCGGGCAAATCGTAAAGCCGCGCCACGTGTTTCAGGGCCTTCAGAAAGGGCTTGGCGATATCGGCATCGTCACCAGCGTGTTTCACCACGACAAAGTGCCCCTGCAGGCCGTCGCCTATGTCACACCCTTCGTGACGACCGATCCCGCCCTGCTGGCGCGCACCATCGACGAACTTGTCGAAAAATTTCCCGCCTACAAGCAGGCGTGGGCGAAGTACAATCAGGTTTATCTGACCAATCTTGCCGTTCTCGACAGCTATCAGATGTTCTTCAAGGAGCCGATCAAGGATCTGGCGGGCTTCAAGGGCAAGAAAGTTGGCAGCGCCGGGATCAACCTGCGGTATCTGCAAAATACCGGCGCCGCCGGTGTGCCGAACAGTGCGGTCAATTACTACAACATGATCAAGACCGGCACGATCGACTCCTCAATGTTGTGGGCCGAAGGCGCCATTACCTTCAAGCTGGTGGAGGTCGCCCCCCACATGCTCAAAGCGGACATCGGGACGGCGAATTCCAAGTCGATCACCATGAACGCGAATTCGTGGAAGCGGCTGCCGAAAGAAGTCCAGGACGTCATCCGCAAGGTGGCCATCGGCTATCGCGATTACACGGAGCAAAAGGTCAACGAAATCTCGAAGACCGCGTACGACGACTTCAAAAAGGCAGGCGGCAAGATTATCGAAATGCCGCAATCGGAACGTGAACGCTGGGCGAAGACTATGCCGAACGTTGCCGGCGATTGGGCGAATGACTGGGAAAAGAAGGGCTATCCTGCAAAGGCGGTTCTGAAGTCCTACATGGACACGATGCGTGCAGCAAAGCAGCCTATCCTGCGTCACTGGGACCGGGAATAAAGGCTTGGACACAATACGCGAAAGCGCAAACTCGCCCCCGGGCGGCGACCGCGCCGACTCGCTGTTTGGCTACACCGTCGCGGCGCTGAACGCTGCGGGATCGCTGCTGATCGTCGCCCTGGTGGTTCTGATCAATGTCGAAGCGTTCTCTCGCAGTTTTCTCAACCGGCCCTTCGAAGGCGTGATCGAACTGATCGAAATCGGCATTGTCGGAATCGTATTCCTGCAACTGGCGGACGCCACCCGCAAGAAAATACTCACCCAGTCCGATGGGCTCTTCAACACGCTGATGGACCGCTCGCCGGCCGCCGGGCGTCTCTTTGGCGTCGTTATCAATCTCCTGGGCGCCCTGTTCATGGCCCTGATCCTGTACGGCAGCTGGCCACTGCTGACGGAAGCCTGGACAGAAGGCCATTACGTGGGCGTGCAGCATGTCTTTACCGCACCCGCGTGGCCGGTAAAACTCATCATAGTGGTCGGATCGCTTTTCACCCTCATACAGTTCCTGCTGTTTACCGCCAGCTATCTGCGGCCGGCTCCCGGAGCTCGTCACCCGAACGGCGGGGGATGAGCATATGTTTGGGGTCGAACTCGGCATAGCCTCCGTCATAGCCATTGTTATTGCGATCTATTGCGGCGTTTATGTCGCGGTTGCCCTCGGCCTCGTATCCTTCATCGGCGTATGGCTCTATCGTGGGTCGATCGACACAGCCATCAACCTCCTGGCGCTTGCAACCGCCGACTCCGTTTCGCACGAGGTATTCGCCACGGTGCCGCTCTTCGCATTGATGGGCATCCTGGCCAGCGAGATCGGGCTCGGCGCCGACGCATATCAGGTCGCCCACCAGATGTTCCGGCGCGTAAAAGGAGGGTTGGGCATCGCCACAGTGGCGGCCAACGCGCTCTTTGCGGCGATAACGGGTTCCTCTATCGCATCGGCCTCCGTATTCACCCGTATATCCGTGCCTGAGATGCTGCGTTACGGTTATACGAAGCGCTTTTCCGTCGGCGTGGTCGCCGGAAGTTCGGTTCTTGGCATGCTCATACCGCCGTCGGCCATGCTGATTATCTACGCTATCGTCACCGAACAATCGGTCGGCAAAATGTTCATCGCCGGCTTCGTGCCGGGCTTTCTGCTCGCCGCGGCTTACGGCGTAGCAATATTCGCCATGGCCCATTTTGTTCCGGGCTTCGTCGGCGGGACAGCGCGGGACAAGGACGACGCCACGCAAACCACGCTCATGGGATGGCGCGAAACGGCGAACAAACTCATCCCCATCCTTGCGCTCGTGCTGATCGTACTCGGCGGCATTTACCAAGGCTTTTTCACGCCAGAGGAGGCCGGCGCCGCCGGCTCACTCGGCGCACTCGTCATCGGCATATTGAAACGCCGCGTAACCTGGCGCGGGCTTTGGCGCGTTCTGGTGGAGACCGGACACATAACCGCGGCCATTCTCTTTCTCATCATTGCCGCTTCCATGTACAGCCGTATGTTGGGGGTTGCCGCCTTGCCGACGATGTTCGGCGAATGGCTGGCCAGCCTGAATATCGGCATGACCGGCCTGATGATCATTTACGTAGTGCTCTTGATCGCGCTCGGCACCATTATCGATACCGCGTCCATCATTCTGATCGTGGTGCCATTGTTTCTTTCTGCAGTAGAAGCCCTTGGCGGCGACATAATCTGGTTCGGCATAGTCACCGTCATCGGCGCGGAGATCGGACTGCTGACCCCGCCCCTCGGCATTTCCTGCTTCACGATCAAGAGCACTTTGAACTCTCCGGACATCACGCTGAAAGACATCTTCGCGGGGGCCCTTCCGTTCGCCCTGATCATGCTCGCCGTTCTGATTTTGATCATCGCATTTCCGAAGTTGAGCCTTGCCCTGTTGTGACCACGCCTCTTGCCGATAAAGCTTTCGTGAGTTGACCTCACCGTCCCGGTAAATCAGAAAGCACAAAGCTTCTTTAGGATAGGCCGGGACAAGAAACTCATGTCGCTATACGCGGTGTCGGCGGCGGCCGCTCTGGTTGCCCTGCTCTCCATCGCTTTGTCGCCGAAAGTCGATGCGGCGGCGGCCTTCTACAAAGGCCACGCCCCCGATGGCCGCGCGCCCGGTGTCTGGACGCTGGCGTTGAGCCAGGTGACGACGTGGATATTCGCGCGCTCGATCATGAACGCCGCCATCCTTGGCTTTTTCTACGGAATCGCCGGTGCGCTCGCCTACGCGGCCTACTACCTGTCGTTTCTCACAGGGGCGTGGATTATCGACTCCCTGCGCTTTCGCCACGGCTACACGAGCGTTCAGGCCTGTCTGCACGCCCGCTTCGGACCAGCCGGCACATGGTGCTACAACTTCGTGGTCGGCCTGCGGCTCCTGTCGGAAGTATTCGCGAACCTCCTCGTCATCGGCCTGATCTTCGGCGCGGATGGCTCCATCGCCTATCTTGCCGCTATCGTACTGGTTGGCGCAGTAACGGCCGGATATTCGATGCTGGGCGGCATGCACGCCTCCATCCGCACCGACGTGATGCAGATGTGGCTGTTCCTCGCCGTGCTCGCGGCCCTGCTCGCCAGCGTGCTGGCGACCGGCACGGTCGACCTTCCGAAACTCGTAGCTTCGTCTCCCGATCCGGTAAGTCCCGGCTGGGTGCTCGCCGCCGTCGCTCTGCTCCAGATATGGAGCTACCCGATGCACGATCCGGTCATGATGGATCGCGGCTTCGTGGCGGACCGGCAGACGACACGCGGCAGTTTCTATCATGCGGCATGGATATCGTTCTTTTGCATTCTCGCATTCGGCCTCGTCGGCGTCTGGGCCGGCCTGGCCAAGCAGCCCGGCGAACAGATCATCCCGGCCTTGCAAAGGTTGCTCGGAGTCTGGCCTGTCGTCTTGTTCAACATCGCCCTTGTGGTTTCCTGCATGTCCACGCTGGATTCCACATTCGCCAGCGCTGCAAAACTCGCCGCCGTCGACATGCGCATTGGCGACGGCAGCGTGCGCAACGGGCGCATCGCCATGGCGTTTTTCCTCGCCGGCGGGTTGGTCATGGTGCTGATCGGATCGAAGGATCTCTATGCCGCCGTTGCGATATCCGGCACTGCTTCAATGTATCTGGCGCCTGTCGTCATCGTTTCGCTGTGGCTCGGACGCGACGACGTCCCCGTGTGGAGCTATCTTGTTTCCTTCGTCGCCGCCATCGCCGCCTCTGTACTTTATTTCTACTACGACGATCCGGCGCGCGCCAAATTGCTTGGCCCGCTCTTCGGCTACGAGCACAAGTACACCAAGCTGCTCATCCTCTGCGCCGGCGTGTTTGCCACAGGCCTGGCCGCATTCGCACTTGGCATAGCCGCCGGCCCACGCCGCTCCCGGCGGCAAGACGGCTCGCCGCACGCGGCTTCACCTTCTGGCAGCTGATTCCCGAATTAACGTGAATACAGGGCTTTCTTCGCTTTCTCGACGATCGTTGCAGGCGTCCCGTTGGCGGCGTTCCAGCCTTTGGCAACCTCCTCGCCGCTATCGGGCACCAGTTCGATCTGCAGCTTCTTCGCTTCCTCGACGAACGCCGGATCCTTCATCGTATCCATGAAGGCCTTGCGGATTGCCGCCACACGCTCAGGCGGAACGTCAGGCGGCATGGCGTAATTGCGCGCCATTTCCGCCACGCCGAACGCCAGCCGGAATATCTGTTTCTGCTCTTCGGTTTTCGCAAAATCGTTGACGTGGGCGACATTCGGCAGCTCTTTGATCCGGTCGCCGCTGAACTGCAGGATCGGCACATATTCGCCGCGTTCGAGTTCGCCCTTCCAGACAGTCCGCAGATTGGACCAGTAAACGCCGCAAATGCCCTGCACCTCGTCCTGCGCCATCGCCTGCTTGACTCCGGGCATGCCCTTGTAGCCGGGGACGACCTTCACCTTCGCCCCGAGCAGGTTCTTCATCGCATTGACAGCCGTAACAAGCGGCCCCGTCGCGCCGGTTCCGCCGAACAAAATTTCCTTCGGAGAATTCTGCAGCTCCGCGAAGGTCTTTATGCCCGACTGCTTGTTGACGCCGCAAAAGGCGCTCGCCTTTTCCATGTTGCCGATCCAGATCATCTTGCCCGGATCGAACTTGGCCTGCTTATTGCCGAAGAGTTTTTCAAGCGGAACGGTGTAAACGAAAATACCCATCGCCGTCCCGTCGCGCGGCGCCTGGTTGTAGAGCCAGTTCGCAGCAATGACACCGCTCGCTCCGGTAAGGTTCCTTACCTGCATCGCGGGATTGCCGGGAATGTGCTTTCCCATGTAGCGTACCAGCGCACGCGAATAGATATCGAACCCCGTGCCGGTATAATGCCCGACCGTGATCGTGAGCGTCTTGCCCTTGTAAAAGTCGGCGACGCTCTGCTGCGCGAAAGCGGGAGCGGCCAATCCAATCCCGAGCGCAACGGCTCCCGCAACACGAATTGACTTGAACATTTTTCCTCCAGCAGGTCTCCCGCCCCCGGCATATTGGGCGGAAATACGCGCAACGGCAAGTATTTGCAGTCGCGCATCGCAAGCGTATCGGGCTCCGCCGCGTCTATGTGCTAGAAAGCGCTATACGATTCGTGCCGCAGTCGGGCGGTACTCTGTCCCATCTCGAACGAAGTACGATGCAGAATGAAGCCGGCACTTTCAAGTTTCGAGACATGACCACGCTCGCTTATCTGTTCGCTCCCCGCATTTTGCCGCGCGCCCACGCAGCAATTCCTACGCATCGACGAACTGTTGCCAATGACATCTGATTCAAAGCTCTCGCCGCCGGAAATCCCGTCGCAGTCGCCCACAAGCTGGCCAAGCCTGCTGCGGCCTTACACCAGTCCGGACACCGGCCGCAGCATACTCGAGCTTGTCGTCACGGCAGTGCCGTTTGTGGTGCTGTGGGTTGGATGTTGGCTGGCCAGTTCCCATGGTTTCTGGTGGCTGAGCCTGCTGCTGGCCCTCCCGGCGAGCGGCTTTCTCCTCCGCCTCTTCATGATCCAGCACGATTGCGGGCACCGCGCGTTCTTTCGAAGCCGCCGTCTGAACGATTGGGTCGGCAGGATCATCGGGGTCCTCACCGTCACCCCTTACGATTATTGGCGCCAGCGTCACGCTATCCACCACGCCAGCAGCGGCGATCTCGGACGGCGGGGCATGGGCGACATCGATACGCTCACTGTGCGGGAATACCGCGAGCTGAGCAGGCTTGGAAGACTGAGATACAGACTGTACAGGCACCCGCTGGTCTTGTTCGGCGTCGGGCCAGGAGTTCAGTTCCTCCTCCTCCAGAGACTGCCCTTTGGCCAGATGCGCGGTGGATGGCGGCCATGGCTAAGCACGCAAGGCACAAACGCCGGTATAGCAGCGCTCGTCATCGCTTTGGTGTTGCTGATCGGCGTGAAAGACTTTCTCACGGTCCACATGCCGATTGTCCTGCTCGCTGCCGCAACCGGGGTCTGGCTGTTTTACCTGCAGCACCAGTTCGAAAACACTGTCTGGAGCGAAAGCAAGGATTGGAATTTCCAGCAAGCTGCGCTTTACGGTTCGTCGCACTATGTCCTGCCGCCCCTGCTGCAATGGTTCACGGCAAATATTGGCCTGCATCATGTGCATCACCTGATGAGCCGCATCCCCTACTATCGTTTGCCTTCGGTGTTGCGGGACTATCCGGAAATTGCCCGCATCGGCCGCATGAGTATCCGCGAAAGCCTGCGCACGCCGCGGCTGGCGCTTTGGGACGAAGAAAAGCGGCGCCTGGTCGGCTTCTCCACCCTGCGCGAGAGGACATGAAAATTTCGCGGGATCCGGTAAGGGCAAGGCTTCGATGGTGGGCGCACAAGGACTCGAACCTTGGACCCGCTGATTAAGAGTTTTAATTTTTAAACTTTACTCGCATGTACCAGTATAGCCTGAATTTCATATATTACTGATTTATTTATCCTTTAATTGCACCATTATTGCTGGCGATGGACATTCTTTCCTGAGAACTGCTTACCGGTTGCTTACCGGATTCAGCTCCGGTAAGCATCAGTATCTCAACACGGGGCACGTCGATGACCGGCAAAAAGGCCAACATTTCGAAACGTTCCGTCGACGCCCTGGCGTGCGAGAACGGCTACGATCGCACGTTCCTGTGGGACCCGGGCGTGCCCGGCTTTGGCGTTGTCGCGTTTGCATCGGGCCGCAAGGCTTACATTGTTCAATACCGTACCGATGGCCGCTCAAGAAGGCTGAAGCTCGGCGATCATGGTTTCCTGACACCGGATGAGGCGCGGTCCTTGGCGAAGCAGGTGCTTGGCCGCGTGGCTGCAGGCGAAGACCCCGGCGCAGATCGGAAAGCCTCGAGAGCGGCGCCGGCATTGCGCGACGTCGCAGAACGATTTTTGAGTGAGCACGTCGCAACGAAAAGGAAGGCAGGAACGCTCAAGGACTACCGAACGCTTCTGGACAGGCACGTCCTCCCCGAACTTGGACATCGCAAGCTCAAGGATATCAGGCGTACCGATATTGCGCGCCTGCACGGCGTTGCATCGCAGACATCGCCCATTGCTGCAAACCGCTGTATTGCTGTGGTCTCCGCTATCTGGAACTGGGCGGCCCGGCGCGACGAAGTCGCTTTCAATGACAATCCTGTGCGTGGCATCGAGCGCAATCGGGAACAGCGGCGTGAACGATATCTCACCGGGGAAGAACTTGGACGTCTGGGCGAAGCGTTGCGGGAAGCGGAAACTCTGGGCCTGCCATTCGAATACGATCGTTCCAGGCCCAACGCCAAACATGGACCGAAAGAAGGTGCGCGCCGGCAAACGAGCGATCCGTTTGCCGTCGCGGCCATCCGGCTATTGCTGCTAACAGGCGCGAGATTACGCGAGATACTTCATGCAAGATGGGATTACATCGATCTCGAACGGGGAATGTTGAATCTACCCGACAGCAAGACAGGCAAAAAGTCGATCTATCTATCCGGCCCCGCGTTGGAGGTCTTAAACGGTTTACCGCGAGTGGCGGGCAACCCATTCCTGTTTCCTGGCGCCCTGCCCGGCCAACCGCGCGCCGACCTCAAGAAGCCGTGGGCTGCAGTCTGCAAAGCGGCAAAGCTCGAAGGTCTGCGTCTTCATGACCTGCGCCATTCCTTTGCCAGCATAGGAGCCGGTTCGTCACTGGGGCTTCCGGTCATCGGCAAACTTCTGGGTCACGCGCATCCCTCTACCACAGCACGATATGCGCATCTCGATGCCGATCCCTTGCGCAAGGCTGCCGACCAGATTGGCTCTTCGATTGCAAAGGCGATGGCTGCTTCCACGCATACCGATACTGATCAGTCGTGAACGGATTCCATGCCGATTATTCGGCTTTCGCAGCATGCGAGGCGACAATATCTGCAAAAATATTGCCTGCATCGACGGACCGGGCGCGATTGTAGTGCTTTTCCGTCACCCTGGCATCGGTATGTTGAAGGAGAGCGCTGGCCATATTCGGATTGCCGGCGGGATAAAATGCTGCCGTCGACGCGGCACAGACCCTGAACATATGCGGACCCAGGGCATGGCCCACGGTCTGCAGAGTTGTATCGGCAATAATGCGCCCTACACCCGCGTACGAAAGCGGCAAACCGGTATTGGAACTGATCCAGAGCGGCCCTGAATGAGAAGTTTCCGTTTCGCCATCCGCACAGCGTGAGTATAAAGGCTGTTCAAGCAGCAATGGACGGAAACGCTCGATATAGAGCCTTATCGCATCACCAAGGTAATCGGGAACTGGCCTCTCGTCCGCCCGGCCCGCCTTTGTGTCCCCGGCGGAGAGAACGATCCACCAGATGTCCCCTGACTGAACCAGGGTTTTACCGATCGCCAGACAGCTGAAGTTTTTCAAACGGATTGGACAAACCGCCAGAAGCGCTACCATCAGTCCATTGCGGGCCATGCATGCCCTTTCAAGTCCGCTTGCCCCGCTAATCTGAGCCTGCTCTACAAGCGTCAGCCCCGCTTCTACAAGTAAGGCGGTATCAACCGCGCCGGCAAACCTTGGGCGCGGCCGGGCAGCAAGCGCCAGATCGCGTGCCAGATCGCTCAGCCAGCGCCAATCCGCCTCCGGCGCGACAAATGCGGCGAACTGTCGAACCTTGTCGATGGACCGCTCCTGCGTAACCGAAGAAACGCGCCCTTTCAGTTCGGCAAGATATGTATCGATATTTCTTTCCGTAACCAGCGCAGCCGTTTGCCGATCGCTGTCGAACTTTCCAGTACGGACAAGGTGATCGAGAAAACGGCCATAGTGGCGGGCGAGATCGGCCTGTGAAACCTGTTTCAGATGCGCAGCCCGCCCCCCGGCCCTAAGCCGGATACCAGGACGGCAGGCGGCTTCCCAGGCCAGCCTGTCCGCCGGTGGCCATTCGTCAGGCGGCAGCGAATGGACATCAACTTTTTGCACGGAGCCCGGCTTTCTAGTCATCACTGGCGCCGCCCTGCAAATGCCCGGCGACCATTTCGCCAAACACCTTGCTTGCCTGAGCCGTCTCGAGCCCGACATACGAGTTGACGGTGGTGCTGATGTTCTTGTGGCCAAGAACCCTGCGCGCAAGTTCGTAATTGCCGGGCTGCGCATCGAGAATAACCTTTGCCGCAATATGCCGGAACTGATGGACAGTGATGGACAAACCAGTCGCCTTCGCGATCCGGCGCGCGATCTGGCCGCCCACGACCATCTTGCCTTTGGCAAGATTGCCCTCCCCCGGGAAAAACCAGCCGGCGTCGGAACCTCGCACCAGATGCGGCCGGAAGGTTTCCAGATATTCCGCAATCAGATGCGAAAGGTCTTCGGTCAATTCAAAATCCAGATCGACGCGGTTCTTGACGTCGTAGTCCGGGAAAGAGAGCCGGTACCGGCTTTGCCGACCGTAACGAACGAGATTCTCACCGACCTTGATCGCCGCAAGGTTCTGAAGCCGGATAGGGGCCCGGCACAGGATGCCGATTGCAGCGCCGATTTGCGCCGATATTGCCGCCTTGACCGGCGCGTGATGGAGCGCATCACGGGCCTCCTGCTTTAAGCGCCCTGGCAATTGCAGGATCAGCCGGTAGTTCGCAGGATCGGCGATTTCGCGGATTGTCTTCAGGTTTTTTTGCGTCAGACCCCGCCGTGAATAAGTATCGAGTTGGCGGCGCATGTCGGCCAAAACCCTGATCTCAGCCTCACCAAGGCAAGCCGTCTCCCTTGCTATCGCCAGAAACAGGCGTCCGAGATCGATTGTGTAGGTTTTGGGCCTTTCGCCGTCCTTTTGCCAGTATGCATCTATGACCACTGCGCTGATATCGGGATGAACCAGTGCAGCAAGACTGTCGAGTCGATCAAGCGGGATGCGCGATTGAACCGCCATACCAACTGCGGCCACAAGCTTCGACCGACAAACACGCAAGGTCTCATCTTTCCACGGCGCGCTGCGGCGCGCTCCAAGACGGCAGACCTGCGAATGCAAAGCAAGGTATGCATCGATATCGCGCTGCAACTTTGGGGGAAGATCGTCCCAACCGACCCGACCAAGCCTCTGAATTGCCGGTTCTTGCAAACTGATTCCGCTTCTGACCGCGACCGGAAGCCTGTTCCACTGCCGCGCGATAGAGCGCCGCGCTCCAGGACCGCAAGCAAGGTTGGTCGCCTGTTCACGATAGGCCATGTAATCGTCAAGCACGCCTTCGCACATCCCATCCGGTTCGATCCCGCGCGCCGAACAATATCGGCTCAGACCGGACAACACAGACAGCGTGCGGCGATCGCCAAAGCTTTGTTTGACCTCGTCCCACACCTTCGACAGCGGCGCGCCACGGGCTGGCGAAAACTTTCCGGCGCGCAACCACGCCATTGCCGCACGAACGTTGGCGCGATGATTGTCCAGGGTCTTTTTGGAAACCCCGAACCTGGCATGGTGCAATTCGTTCAGGGCAATCCGTATCGCTACGTGACGGGCAGGCAGAAGAGGCAAAGGACGATCCATGAACTCTGCCACCCTGCGCATGGAACACACCCAGTGACGCTTTTTCATGGGAGAGAGGTCCTGAGCGGCCTCGATGGCGGCAATGGCGTCCACGAAGGAAGGCTCAAGCAATCCTGCAGGTACAATGGCGGCAGCGTTGCTTGCCTCGTCCTCAGGAGACATTTCAGAGCAACAAGCAGTGTCTTCAGTATGGGACATTGGGATACTCCAGACACGGACGAACGTTGATTGGGATGCCTGCAGATGCATATACTGCATTTTTGGGATTTTGTATAGTATTTACCGGATACCTATAAATATAAAAACCATCCCAACCTTCACATACGGAAGTGTTTCAAAGTATATTGAGATGGATAGTGTTTCATTTTACTTGTCGCGCCGCTCGAAAAAGTGAGACGATCAGGACGGCCCTTCACGCGATACTCTGCGAAGTCGATGTGCGCACCCGCGAACGCTTGAACGCCTCCAGCCGCGCGCGTGAATAACGCACAGCGCGGCCGATCTTCACGTATTCGGGACCGCCGCCGCGAACCCGCGCTTTCGCCAGAAAACTCCTGGACATCTTCAACTCGCGGGCTGCCTCCGCCTCGGTCAGCAATTCGTCTGCGCGATCAGTCATATCTGCTCTCCTTTCTCTGCGGGGGACCAGATTGGCTCCCGCCGTTTCGATGGAGACGGAGATGGCAGAAAACAGATGCCGGTGCACACCGCAAAACCTCTGGCGGATTCGAGGGGGTTTTGAGGTGGAGGCGTCACGACCGCTTACGCGCGGCCTTATAGTCCTCATTGCGGGATATGGCCGTCGCACAGGCGGCGAAACTCGCACTCTTGAATTCATCTGGCAAAAAGCTTTCAAGCACTTCGAAAACCAGCCGGACAAAGGGCGTGTCGGCACGGTTCTCCGCCTTGTCGTCGCGAACCCGCAGCGCAATTTTTGCGATCTCCGCAATTTCAAGCGCCGTTTTCACGACCAACTTGAACCCTTTTGATGCCGGCCGGCCACCCTTGGTATGCGCCCTCCATATCGTCAAAGCATGTTCGACATCGTTCAAAAATGCCGCCAAAGGGTCACGCAACCGGATATACTCCTCAACAATTGTCGAAGGAGACACTCCATTTGCCCTGTGCACTGAAAGCTCTGCAATTTTTAACAGAAGTTGCTGATCGAGGTAATCTCGTCTTTCAGGCGACTGATCCAGAAAAGTGACAATGCGCCTGAGATCATCGCGATATTTTGTCAGCATGCCCTTGGGCGGATTTATTCTCAAATAACTGACTTGTTCTACGTATGCGTCAAGCGCACTATCCAGACCCTCTTTGGCAAGGTCACGCATTCTCCCAAGCGTGTGAATGTCCCAGTGATCGCCCAAAGAGTTGTTGATCCGAGCAGCAAATACGGCATCGGAAATCTCAATCTCCTTGGGAAAGGAGGGATATTCGTCCAACGTCATCGTGACCATCGGGATACTCCTGGATAGTGTTACCACGGAGCGGACAGCGATGATGATAAGCCTTAGAATAAATTAAGTCATCTTCTTTTATCTACTCTCCAAAACTCATTCCAATGATAAGTTGCGTTAATCTGTTGTTGCTCTGATCCCATTCTTTGGAGCGCCAGAAACCAGATCGTTCCAGCTGTCATCGCTGTGAAAGGCTGGTTACATCACCGCAGCCTAGCACGATAATAAGCCCTTCGTAGCCGATTACGCTGTGAAGACGAACCTCGATGTAGTTACTAAGCCAGTCCTCCGACTTTTGGTGTGTATCCGCAAGGGCCAGAAGCCAATGTTCGTTTAGACATTCGGCGTGCAGCTTACTGTTGAATGCCTCGATGTGACCATTCTCGGTTGACTTCCCGGGACGGGAGAAGTCCAGGGTCTCGTTTTTGGCGTTAGCCCATTGATCGAGATATCGGGAGGTGAACCCGCAGTCGTTATAAACTCGAATGGTTTCAGGATATACGATACGCCCACGGACTCGTTAGAGCGACTGCACGACGTCTTTGCCTTTGTCGGTAAACAGCGAGGCGGCATGAGGCTGGCGACTTCAGCGGCGTGCAAATCGGCGATCAAGCCTGGCATTGTTGATTTCCACTGAGAACTGACCCGGGAAGCGGGATAATTTTCACTGAGATTTGACCCATGTTTTGAGCTTCCCCCTGGCTTCTGGTCGGGGGATTTTGGAGTGATTGACATGGCATTATTGAGC
>JBFWRC010000006.1:0-172527 GCA_050249115.1 Beijerinckiaceae bacterium | reverse complement strand
TACTGCCGCGCGTCTTCCAGCTTCTTGTGCACAATTTCGCGGAAGCCGCGGCGTTCTTCGGCCATGCGTTCCCGGTGTTCCTGCCGCATTTCTTTCAGGTCCTGCCGCAATTGCGCCCGTTGGGCGCGGCGCTGGCCGATTGTCTCGCGGCGCAATTCGCGGCGTTCCTGACGGATTTGGCGCAGCTCTTGCCGGCGTTCCCGGCGGGCTTCCCGGCGTTGCTCGCGCACGGCGGCGCGATGGGCGCGCCGTTCAGCCCTGCGGTCCAGGTATGTCCGGTTTTCGGCCACTTGCACCAGCCGCGCCACAGCCGGAGTGCTCACATTGGCCCCCGAACCGGGCTGCGCAAAACCGGCCTGCGCCGCGCTGCCGGCCAGCGCTGCAAACAGGCCGGCCGAAAAGAGAACCGCTTTCATCTACCGCCTCCACATTGACAGGACGACAGCGGTACAGCCGGGACGGCTAACGAAAAGGAAACGGATGGGCCGCTGCGCCGGCAAGTTCGCAGCGAGCCTCAAGGACCGTTCAATGCAACAAGGCAAATTGAATCGATTCGCTCCCCATTAAGGATAGCGGGCCAGAACCTCCTGCACGGCGCGCACCAGGCCGGTCTCCGGCGCATGCGTCTGTTGCCGCTCTTTCATGGCAAGATACTCGTCACGGTCCATGTCCTTGGCGGCCTTGGCCACCTGCGCGCCGAGGATCAGGTCTTTCACGACAACCTCGCCCTTTTCGCGCTCGTTCGAGCCTTGAATGATGGCGCAGGCCGAATTGCGCTTGTCGGCATATTTGAGTTGCGCGTTCATGCCAGCCGAGCCGAGATAGAGTTCCGCCGCAATGCCCGCGCCGCGCAATTGCTGCACGAAGGACTGGTATTTCGCCATCGCCGCGGCGTCCTTGTCCATGACGAGGACGACCACCGGCCCGCGCTGCGCCTCGCCCGTCACGATGGGCGACTTGATCGCTGTCAGCGCAGAAAGCAGCCGCGACACGCCGATGGAAAAGCCCGTCGCTGGAACCGGCTCGCCGCGAAACCGCGCCACCAGCCCGTCATAGCGCCCGCCGCCGCCGACCGAGCCGAAGCGCACGGGATTGCCCTTTTCATCCTTCACCTCGAAGGTGAGCTCGGCCTCGAAGACCGGGCCGGTGTAATATTCGAGACCGCGGACGACGGAGGGGTCAATGCGGATGCGGTCTGGGCCGTAGCCGGCGGCTTCGACAAGTTTCGAAATTTCCTCAAGCTCGGCAACGCCTTCCTCGCCTATCTCGACCCCCTCCACCGCATCGAAGAAGTTCGCAAGCGTGACGGCACTATTGCGAAACGTGCTCGCTGCTCCCGAAGATTCCTCGTTATCAAAGCCGGTAAAATTGAGAACCCGGTCAATCCCCTCAGCGCTCAATCCCGCGCCTTTCGTAAAATCCCCGCTTTCGTCCAACCTACCTTCGCCAAGAAGCTTGGCGACTTCTTCGAATGGAAATTTGTCCAGCTTGTCGATCGCGCGCAGCACGGTCAGCCGCCGTCCGGCGTTTTCCTCGCCGCCAAGGCCGATGGCTTCCATCACGCCGTCCAGAACTTTCCGGTTGTTGACCTTGATCACATAGTCGCCGCGGGCAATGCCGAGCTTTTCCAGCGTGTCGGCGGCCATCATGCAGATCTCCGCATCCGCCGCGACGGACGCCGCGCCCACCGTGTCGGCGTCGAACTGCATGAACTGGCGGAACCGCCCCGGCCCCGGCTTCTCGTTGCGGAAGACATAGCCCGCCCGGTAGCTGCGGTAGGGCTTTGGCAGCCTGTCGAAATTCTCCGCCACATAGCGCGCCAGCGGCGCCGTCAGGTCGTAGCGCAGCGACAGCCATTGCTCGTCGTCGTCCTGAAACGAGAAAACACCCTCGTTCGGCCGGTCCTGATCGGGCAGGAACTTGCCCAGCGCCTCGGTATATTCGATGAACGGCGTCTCCACCGCCTCGAAACCGTAAAGTTTGTAGGTTTCCTGGATCGCCGCCATCATTTTCTGCGTCGCCGCCAGTTCCGCCGGCCCCCGGTCCCCCAGTCCACGCGGCAGCCGCGCCTTTACAGCGTTGGATTTGGGCATGTTTTCTGTCATGGCGATGTCGTTCGGTATTGCGTCCCGGCCGTTTGACCGGGCAATGGGGAGAAAGTTTCGCCGCTTGTAATCGGTTTCTCCGCCAAACGTAATACCCGCTGCACTCCCGCTTTGGCGGAGCCGCCGGCTGCGATTGGGCTAGCCGCCCCATTCCCGCCCCATTGTTGACGCACCAGTGCCGCCGCGCATACAGTCGCGCCGATTTGGGGATGTCCGGAAAGTAAGGCTGCGTAATGGCCCGCCGGGACCGGTTTGGGGGTTTGATTTGAAATTTGCTGCAGATCAGCGCCGCAGCGCAGCCTTTTTGTCTTGCGTGCTCGCGGCCGCACTTGCCGGATGCAACGCCCAAACCTCCGCAAGGCTCGATCCTGCCGCGCCGCAGGCAGCCGCTCAGCCGGTGCCCGGCCAGTCTGTGATCGTACAGCCCAAACCGCTTCCGGAAAAAACCGCTCAGACGGACAAGGCTGAGACGAAAGACGCCCCACCGCTCGTCACCGCTTTCGTTCCGGCAATGGCCCCCGTGCCGGTTGCCCGCCCGAATTTCGGCGACCGGGTGATGGTCGCCACCAAGACGGCGCCCGCAGACGCTGCAAAGACGGCCGCCGCGCCAGCCCAGACCGCGCCGGCCGCCGCCGTTGCTCCCGCCGGTGCGCTGGCCATGGCCGCCGTCGAGCGGCAAAAGCCGGTGCAGGTCGCCGCTCTGATGCAACCAGTGGCCGCGCCGCAAGCCGCCGAGGAAGACCCCGAGCCGCCCGTGTCCGCCTCCGAGGCCGCTGGCGTCAAGGAGCGCTCCTTCAACGCTTATGAGGACAGAGTGGCCGGCGAGGCGGAAGGCGAACCGCAAAAATCAGCGGCCAAATCCACCGGTCCGGTGATCCAGACGACTGCGGCGGGCACGCCTGCAGTTGTCGAAACCAATGGCGCAATAAGGACGATAGGCACCGGCGCTCCGCGCCGCGCCGTCATGGCCTCGCTCGCGGGAAGCCCCACCTTCAGCGGGCCCGTCAGCGGCCGCGGCTGGCGGGCGGCCTATCCCAATGTCCGCACCCATTGCTTCGACCGCACCTTGCGTGCGGCGCTCGAAAACATTTCGCGCCGGTTCGGCGCCGAGGTCGAAGTGACCTCCGGCTATCGCACCAACGGCCGCCGCCGTTCCATGCACCGCTTCTGCCGTGCCGCCGACATCCGGATTCCCGGCGTTGCGCCCTCGCAGCTCGCCCGCTACGCCCGGACCATTCCCGGCATCAATGGCGTGGGCACCTATCGCCGCAAGTCGATCGTCCACATCGACACCCGGTTGCAGCAGATGGTCTGGCGTTACTGATTTTTTGCCGCCTGCCATGCTGCAAGGGCGGGTCCGTCTGGTATATCTCTGCCATACGCAGCCGCAGGCGCGCGGAACTGCAGCAGGGACGGAACAATGGCGACACTTTCCTTTTGCGGCGCAGCCGGCACGGTTACCGGATCCTGTTCTCTCGTCCGCGAGGGCAAGGCGGCGTTTCTTGTCGATTGCGGCATGTTTCAGGGCAACCGCAGCGTCCGCGAGCTGAACTACGAGCCGTTTCCGTTTATCCCCGCCGAAATCGACTATCTGCTTCTGACCCACGCGCATATCGATCACTCCGGCTTGTTGCCGAAACTCGTCAAGCACGGGTTCAAGGGTCCGGTCTTCGCGACGCCCGCCACCGCCGATCTGCTCGAATTCATGATGCTGGATTCGGCCGCTATTCAGGAAGCCGATATCGAGCGGCTCAACCGCAAGCAGCACCGCCGCGGCAAGCAGGAAGTGGAACCACTCTACACGCGCGAGGACGCCGAAGAACTTCTCTCGCGCCTGCGCACCGTCGGCTACGAAAAATGGTTCGAGCCCGGCTCCGGCGTCCGCGCGCGGTTCTGGAACGCCGGGCACATCCTCGGCTCGGCGTCGATCGAGGTTGAGTTGAGCCGAATAACTCCCGGCAAGAAAGCCGCAAAAGGACAAGCATCCCACCCCGTCCGCATGCTTTTTTCCGGCGATCTCGGCCCGGACGAGAAGGTCTTCCATCCCGAGCCGGACGCGCCTGATGGGTTCGATTACATCGTCTGCGAAAGCACCTATGGCGACCGCGACAGGGAAGACTACACGCTGGAACGCCGCCGCGAGGCCTTGCGCAAGGAGCTGACCGAAGCCCTGAACCGCGGCGGCAACGTCGTCATACCGTCATTCGCCGTCGAACGCAGCCAGGAACTGCTGCACGACATCGGCGTCCTTCTGGCGCGCAAGGAAATCCCCGACGCCACCGTGTTTCTGGATTCTCCGCTGGCGCGCAAGGTAACCGAAGTCTTCGTCAAATATGCGCGCACGCTGGACGACATCGCCGTTCCCGAAGCCAGCCTGTTTCGCGATCCGCGTTTCCGCTTTGTAGAAAGCGTCGAGGAAAGCAAGGCGATCAACAAGGTCAACGGTGGCGCGATCATCATTTCGGCAAGCGGCATGTGCGAAGCGGGCCGCATCAAGCATCATTTGAAGAACAATATCTGGCGCGCGAACGCCACCATCCTGTTCGTGGGTTATCAGGCGCCCGGCACGCTCGGTCATGTCATCGTAAACGGCGCGCAGGACGTGCGCATCCACGGACAGGACTTCAAGGTTCACGCCAACATTCGCCAGATCGGAAATTACTCCGCGCATGCCGACCAGGGCGAGCTGATCGCCTGGATCGAAGAGCGTGCCCCCATTCACAACGGGCTTTTTCTCAACCACGGCGAGCCGGAGGCGCGCGCCGAATTGCGCCGCATGCTGGCTTCGCGCGGCATGGACGCTGACAAGATCTTCATGCCCGAGTTTGACGAAACGTTCGAGCTTGCGGCAGCCGCCAGGCCGAAATCCCGCGGCAAGCCGGAAAGGCGCATCGACGAAAAGCAACTTGAACGCGATTGGCACAACGATTACGCGGCATTCGTCTTGCGGCTCGGCAACCGTCTGGAGTCGACCTCCAATGCAGGCGAAAGGCGCACGCTGATACGGCAATTGTCGCAGATGCTGGAGACATCCGGGCCAGGGAACGAGGGTGTGGTGGAAAGGGACCAAGGGGAATGAGCAAGCGCATCAACATTCACGCCGACGACATACCGGCACACGTAAATCCAATCCCGGCCGCTGCGATGATCGGCAATGTGATGGTGACGTCCGCAGTCGCCGGCATCGACGTTGCAACCGGCAAATATCTCAAGGACAAGGAAGAGCAGATCGCACTGGCGTTCCGCCATCTGCGGCGCGTGCTGGAACTGGCGCACCTCACGCCGGACGATGTTGTGCGGCTGACCCTTTACTTCGCGGATCGCAACGACCGGCCAATCGCCAACAAACACTGGCTCGAACTGTTCCCGGACGAACACTCGCGCCCGGCGCGGCTGGCATTGATTTCCGAATTGCCGGACAGCTGCGCCCTGCAGATCGACTGCATGGCGGTGAAGGGGTGACGCAGGCAGCCGCCGCTATTTCCCAACAACCCCGCAGATCATGCGCGCACCTCCGCCGCCCAGCGGTTTCGGCTCATCCTTGTAATTGTCGCCACCCGCATGAAGCATCAGAGATCTGCCCTCGACATCGGCAAGGCTCAGGCGCGGTGCGATGACGCTTTTCTTGATGATTCCGTCCTGACCGGCAGTGAGTCTGGGCAGGTCGCCGAGATGGCCTTTGCCATTTGGCCCAGCGTGTATGCCTGTCTTTTCCGGATCGTAATGACCGCCCGCCGCGTCACCGGGAACAGTCTTGCCGTTCTTTATTGTGTTTTCGCAACTCGGGTTTTCATGCAGATGAAAACCGTGAACGCCTGGCGCAACGCCTTTGAGATCGATGTCGAAGGTGACGCCGTCAGGTCCCGAACTCAGAGGGACAATCGTTCCTGCGACCTTTCCCGGACCGCTCTCTGAAAGCATGTACATTGTCGTCGCGGTCTTTGCTTTCGGGCCTGGCGCCGGCATGGCAGCCTTGGATTGCGCCCACGCCGCGCCTGCGGCGAGCGAAAACACGAGCGTTGCACTGAGCGGACGGATCATGACGGTCTCCTGTCGTTGCATTTGGGAACGCATCCGGGCTGCATTGGTTGCAACAGGATTACTCTGCTGCAGCCGCGCTTGCTCGATCCCGCCGTCAGCTGTGCAGCATAGATAGCTTGCCCTCTCAGCGGCACTTCGACAAACTGTCCCGATCCGGCAATGCGTGCGGCTTCCCGATGCGCACGCCGCATGGGAGGGACATCGCCAATGAGCACGACACGCAAAGTATCCGGAATACTGACCCTTGCAGCTTGCGTTGCATGCGCCACCGCCGCCTCTGCGCAGCCGGCGGCCGATTTCTACAAGGGCAAGGACATGCGCGTGCTTATCGGCGCAGGCGTCGGCGGCACCTATGGTCTTTATGCGCAGCTCGCTTCGCGCCGCCTGAAGAAGCACATACCCGGCAATCCGAACATCATCCTCCAAAGCATGCCCGGCGCGGGTGGCAACATCGCGCTGAATTATTCCTACGCCATCGCGCCGAAGGATGGCACGATGATGCATCTGATTCACGCTGAGGTGATATTTGAATCTCTCTTGACCAAAGGCGTAAAATTCGACGCGGCGAAATATGGCTATATAGGACGTTTCGCCGATGCGGATGCTGTCGGCGTTGCTACGAAACGCTCCGGCGTCCGGTCGCTGGACGATGCGAAGAAAAGATCGGTAACGATGGGCGTTACCGGCAAGTCCAATGTCTTCGCACTTGGTCCGCTGATGCTGAACCGCCTGATCGGGACACAATTCAAGATCATTGCCGGCTACAAGGGCACCAACGGCATCAAGCTGGCGCTCGAGCGCGGCGAGCTCGATGGCGGCGGCTTTTCCGTCGCCAATGTGCAGACCGTGCAGGCGGCGGCGCTGGCCAAGGGCGACATCGTGCCTTTCTTCGCCATCGCCGCGAAACGGATAAAGGCCTATCCGGACCTCCCGGCGATAACCGAGTTCGGCGGCGACAAGGAACGTACGCTGCTGGAAATTTATTCCTCCGCGGGCACGGTTGGCCGTGCGCTCGCCTTTCCGCCGGGCGTTCCTGCAGACAGGCTGGTCATTCTGCGCAAGGCGTTCCAGGCCATGCTTGCCGATCCGGAATTTCAGGCCGACGTGAAAAAGGCGCAGATACCCATGGACCCGATGACGGGCGAGGCGCTGCAGGCCGAAGTTCAAAAAATCATGGCGACGCCGAAGGACAAACTGGAAAGCGCGCGCAAGCTTCACGCGGAACTTCTCGCGGCGAATTGATGTGGCGTTTTCAGGCGGAGCGAAGTCCCGTTTGCTTGAAGAAAACGCCTCGGTGCAGACGCCGGTTTACCGTTTCGATTGCGGTGTGAAACGATCTACGCTTTTGGCGCAAGGGCGCGCGTTGCCATCGACGCGAGGAAAAGGGCTAGCGCGGCGACGACGATGCTCGGTCCCGACGCCGTGTTCCATTGGAGCGATGCGTAAAGGCCACCGATAGTGGCCAGTATTGCGATGGCGGACGCTATGACGGCCATCTGCTCAGGCGTCCGCGCAAATGTGCGGGCCGCCGCGGGCGGAATAATCAGCATCGAGAGGATTAGCAATATTCCGACGATCTTCATTGAAACGGCGATGATAGCGGCAATCAATATCATGAAGACGAGTTTGTTGCGCTCCGGATTCTGACCTTCTGCGGCTGCGATTTCTGCGCTCACGGTGCTGGCCAGAAGCGGCCGCCAGATCACGGCGAGTATGGCAAGGACCGCGGCGGCGCCAATCCACACCCAGAGCAGCTCCGCCTTCGAAACCGCAAGGATATCGCCGAAGAGGAATGCCATCAGGTCGATCCGCACCCACGTCATGAAACCGAAGATGACCAGCCCGAGCGCCAGCGTTCCATGCGCGAGAATGCCAAGCAACGTGTCGGCGGAGAGCGCCTGATATCGTTCCAGAAGCAGGAAGGCCGGAACAATCAGGAGCCCCTGAATAAGCACGCCGAGCATCGGATCGATATTGAGCAGAAACGCCAGTGCGACGCCGAGCAATGCCCCGTGCGACATCGTCGCGCCAAAATAGGCCATGCGCCGCCATACGACGAAACTGCCCAGAGGCCCGGCAACGAGCGCAATGGCGATGCCGGCAAGCATCGCGCGGATGAAAAAATCGTCGAGCATCGTCATTTCCGGACGCTCGCGCCGTTTTCGGGAGGGGGAGCGTGCGCATGGTCGTGGTGCTGCCCTGCGCTGTGACCATGGCCGTGATCGTGGTCATGCGCAGAACAATCGTGCGAGACGACGCTGCCATCGGCGGCATGCTCGTGGTCATGGGTGTGGCGATAGACCGTGATCGCATCGGCAGCGTGTGCGCCGAACAGCTGGAGGTACTCGACGCTCTTCGTGACATTGCCCGGCGCGCCGGCGCAACACACATGGCCGTTCAGGCAAACAACAGTATCCGTTTCGGCCATCACGATGTGCAGGTCGTGCGAGATGAGCAGAACCCCGCAACCGAGCGTGCGCCGGATTTCGCCGATCAAGCGATAGAGGGCGATCTCGCCGGAGAAATCGACGCCCTGAACCGGTTCGTCCAGCACCAGCAGATCGGGCTTGCGGACGATCGCCCGCGCCAGCAGCGCCCGTTGAAATTCGCCGCCGGACAGGTTCTGCACCGGCGACTGCGCGAGATGCGCGATCCCCACCATCTCGAGCGCCTGCGCGACATCGTGGTCGCTGTGCCGCATGGTCAGCGTCATGAGCCGTGCAACGCTCAGGGGCAGGGTTCTGTCCACGGCAATGCGTTGCGGCACATATCCCGTCCGCAGTCCGGGGATCCGCTCGACGGCGCCGGCATCGAGAGATGTGAGGCCGAGCAGAGCCTTCGCCGTGGTCGACTTGCCGCCGCCGTTAGGGCCGATCAGCGTGACGATTTCGCCGCGATGAACGGCTATGTCGACGTCGCGAATGAGCCAGCGGCCATCGCGGCGCACGCCGATCTTCCGGCCGGAAACAAGCCCGGACTCGTGAGGCGCAGCCACTGAAGTGATCATGGAATTGCCTGTTGCGTAACGTTATAAAATAACATATCGCTTTCCAAGGCCGGGGTCAAAGTCAGGAGTGTGCCTACCATGATCGCAAGCAGGGCTTTTCCGTTTCGTGCGGCGCTGGCCGCGTGTTGTCTCATGACGGCTACCGTTGCATCGCATGCACAGGTCAAAGTTGTGGCCTCGATCAAGCCGGTTCACTCTTTGGTTTCCTCGGTGATGCAGGGCGCTGGCAAACCGGACCTCATCGTTCAGGGGGGCGGCTCGCCGCACACCTATACGATGCGCCCGTCGGACGCAAAAGCGCTTCAGAATGCGCAAGTGGTCGTGTGGATCGGAGAACGGCTCGAGCGCTTTCTTGAGGGCCCGGTCAAGTCCCTCGCCGGCAAGGCGCGCGTTCTGGAACTAGCTGACGTGAAGGGGCTGACAGCATACCCCTTCCGTTCCGGGGGCGCATGGGAGAAGCACAGCCACGGCAAGAAGAAGGCATCGCACAAGCACAGCCAAAATCACGGGCACGATCACGGGCGCGATCACAGCCACGGCCACGATCACGCCGGAACTGATTCGCACATATGGATGGACCCTGCGAACGCGAAACTGTTCGTCACGGCAATCGTGGGCGCGTTGAGCGAAGCCGATCCTGCGAACGCAGCCCTTTACCGCAAGAATGGCGAGGCGGAGAAAGAACGCCTGGACACTCTGATCGCGGACATCAACAGCAAACTGGAACCGGTGCGCGGGAAGGGCTTCGTCGTATTTCACGATGCCTTCCAGTATTTCGAAAAGCGCTTCGGCCTGACCGGCGCCGGTTCGATCAGCCTGGGCGACGGACGCGCGCCCGGAGCCAAACGGCTTCGCGAAATTCGCGCCAAGCTGGCGTCTGCGGATGTAGCCTGCGTCTTTTCCGAGCCCCAGTTCGAACCGCGGCTGGTGCGGACCGTGATCGAGGGCAGCGCCGTGCGTACCGGCGTGCTCGACCCGCTCGGCGCGAAAATCCAGGACGGGCCCGGCCTTTACGAGAAAATGATGCGCAACAACGCGGATTCTCTCTATGGCTGTCTGGCCGGGAAACGCTGACAGGATAAGGGCCTTCTAGGCCACCGCGCGGATGGTCCTCGCGGCCTTGTCCGTCATCTCCGCAATATGGCTCTCGTTCAGGATCAGCGGCGGCGCGAGAACAAGCGTGTCGCCCGCAACGCGCAGGACGATATCCTGATTGTGGAAGCTCTCGTGCGTGGCGGCGAGACCGCGCTTGCCCGGCGCGTCGGGGATGGGCGCAAGATCGACGGCGCCGACAATGCCAATCGTGCGGATGTCAACCACGTTAGGCAAACCCTTCAGGGCATGCACAGCGTCCGCCCATGTCTGTTCAAGTCCGCGCGCGTTCTCGAACACGCCTTCGCCCTCATAGACGTCGAGAGTCGCCATCGCAGCGGCGCAGGCCAGCGGATGCGCCGAATAGGTATAGCCGTGAAACAGCTCAACGGCCTGTTCGGGCCCCTGCATGAAGGCGTCGTAAATGCCCTTGCGCACCAGAACGCCGCCCATCGGCACGGCGCCGTTGGTGACGCCCTTCGCAAAAGTGATCATGTCCGGGACAACGCCGAAGCGCTCGGCGGCAAAGGCGTGGCCAAGACGTCCGAAGCCAGTGATGACCTCGTCGAAGATCAATAGCATGCCGTGCTTGTCGCAGATTTCGCGCAGGCGTTTCAGGTACCCTTTCGGCGGCGGCAGCACGCCCGTCGAACCGGCCATCGGTTCCACGATCACCGCAGCGATGGTCGAGGCGTCGTGCAGGGCGACAATGTTTTCCAGCTCGTCCGCAAGATGCCCGCCCCAGTCCGGTTCCCCGCGCGAAAACGCCTGCTGGTCGCGATTGTAGGTCGCAGGCAGGTGATCGGCAGCGGGCAGGGCGGAGCCGTAGAACTTGCGGTTCGCAGACATGCCGCCGACTGCTATGCCGCCGAAGCCGACACCGTGATAGCCGCGTACGCGCCCGATCAGCCGCTGGCGCGCGGCGTTTCCGGTGACGTTGTGATAGGCGATGGCGATTTTCAGCGCTGTGTCGACAGCTTCCGATCCGGAATTGGCGAAGAAAACATGGTCCAAATCGCCTGGAGCAATTGTCGCAAGACGCGAGGCCAGGCGGAATGCGCCCGGATGTCCGTATTGGAACGGCGGTGAAAAATCGAGGTCGGCGGCCTGCCGGCGGATCGCCTCGACTATGGGCGTGCGGGCGTGCCCGGCGTTGACGCACCAGAGCCCCGCTGCACCGTCTATGAGCTTGCGTCCATCGCCGGTGAAATAATGCATGTCTTTCGCGCCCGCGACCAGACGCGGCGCTGCCTTGAATGCCCGGTTCGCCGTGAACGGCATCCAGTAGGCGTCCAGATCGTTCGGCGCAGAAACGGCTTGGCTGGACATGGGTCTCTCCGGCAAACAACACGTGAATTCTGCCGTGCTCTTATCACAGCGCCATCCGCGCCGGAAATCGCCAGACCCGTAGCGTTCGCGAACGAAAGTTGATGCCGGTCACAGCATCGCCTCAGGCGCATGTATGTATTATGGGAGTGGCGCATGGTCGCGGCGGGACAGTCCTGATGCGAAAGATTCTCCTTTTTCTGGTGGCGGTGACGCTGGCCGCGGGCGGCTATTACGCCTGGCGCGAGGGCATTGGCCTCGAAACGCCAGTGCGAACGGCTGCAATCAGGCGCGGAACAGCGGCCGAGGTCGTCTACGCCACGGGCATCGTCGAGCCCGAGCGCTGGGCGAAGGTCGTATCCCTGCAGCGCAAACGTATCGTCTGGGTATGCGATTGCGAGGGCAAGCCGGTCAAGCAGGGCGACATCCTTGTGCGTCTCGACGATTTCGAAGAGCGCGCGGCGCTGACCGAACTGGAAGCCCGGCGCAAACGCATTTCGCTGGATATCGGGCGCGTCGGCCGGCTTGTCGCCCGCAGCGCGGCGACCCAGACCAGCCTTGAGCAATTGCAGACGCAGTTGCAGGAATACGACGCCCGCATCGCCGCGCAGAAGGACCGCATCCGCGATCTCGCCCTGCGCGCGCCGCTCGATGGCGTCGTCTTGCGCAAAGACGCCGAGGTGGGCGAAATCGCCGGCACCGGTGCGAACGATATCCTGTTCTGGGTCGGTCCGCCGAAACCTCTTCGCATCGTCGCCGACGTCAGCGAAGACGATATTCCCCGCGTCAAATCCGGCCAGCGCGTGCTGTTGCGAAACGAGGGCTTCAAGAATGCGGATATCGAGGCCAGGGTCGGCGACATCACGCCTAAAGGCGATCCTGCCACCAAGACTTTTCGCGTTTATCTCACCTTGCCGGACGATACGCCGCTGCGGATCGGCATGAGCGTGGAGGCGAACATTGTCACGCAGGCGAAGGAGGGCGTGTTACTGGTTCCTTCGGAAGCCATCGCAAGCGGACATGTTTTTGTCGTTCGGGAGAATGTTCTCAAGCAGACGCCCGTCCGAACCGGCATACGCGGGACGCGCATGATCGAGGTGGTCGAAGGGCTGGACGAAGGCGCCCGCATCGTCGCGCCCGCGACGGCGAAACTGAAAGATGGCATGCGTGTACGCGTCGAGGGCGATGCCGAGCCGCCGGCCGGCAAGGCCGGTGGACAAAAGGCTGCAGCGCAATGAGCCTCGTGGTCTCCATCGCGCTGACGCACGTGCGGGCGCGGGCCCGCCAGACCATTGTTGGCGTGCTGGGCGTCGCCACCGGCGTCGGCTTTTCCGTGATGATGGCTGCCCTGATGGAAGGCTCGCAGCGCGATTTCACCGCGCAGCTCATCGACGCCATGCCGCACATTTCGGTCACGGACACCCGCCGCAATCCGCCGGTTCAACCGGCGCAGGGGGCATTCGACGCGGTGGAGTTCCGCGGCCTGAAAACGCCGGCCAGCCGGCCCGGCATCAAGAACCCATACGCGCTCATGGCGTCCATCGAGGCCTGGCTGCCCGGCGGCGTTGCTCCATCCGTGCAGGCAAAAGCAGTAATCCGCTTCGCCGGGCGCGATACGGCGGCCAGCGTTATCGGCATCGATCCACGGCGCGAGGTCAGGGTGTCGAAACTGCCGGAGCAGATCAGGCAAGGCGCGCTCGAAGACCTTTTCAAATCCTCCAATGCCGTCATTCTCGGCGACAGGCTGGCGGCGAAGATCGGCGCGCGGATCGGCAACAGCCTGTCGCTGACTGCCGGCAATGGCCGCACGATGAGCGTTACGGTTGTCGCGCTATCGCACACCGGCGTCAGCCAGGTCGACGAAACGCAAGTGCACACGTTGCTGAAGACGGCGCAGATTCTGGCCGGCCAGACCGGCCTCGTGAACGAGATTCGCATCAAGACGCAGGAAGCGCTACAGGCGCGCGATATCGCCAGCCGCATTGAGGGCGAGACCGGCTACAAGGCCGTTTCGTGGCAGGAGGCGAACGAAGACCTTCTGTCCGCCTTTCAGGTCCGCAACATCATCATGTACGCGGTCGTCGGCGCCATTTTGCTGGTCGCCTCATTCGGCACCTACAACATCGTTTCGACGATCACCCACGAGAAAACGCGCGATATCGCAATCATGAAATCGCTCGGCATCCCGTCGAAAACCGTTCGGCGCATCTTCGTGACCGAAGCTCTTGTCATTGGAATTATAGGCATGGCGGCCGGGTGGGTGCTTGGATATTTTCTCAGTCTCGGGATGGGGCGCATCGAAATCAAATCGCCTTTCATGGATGCGACACACTTGCCGATTTTCTATTCGCCCGCGCATTACGCGATAGCCGGCGCTGTCGCACTCGCGGCCTCCATGATCGCGGGATACTTCCCCGCACGGAAGGCCGCTTCGCTTCGCCCGGTCGAGATCATCCGGGGCGCGACATGAGCGCGCTTGCCGGCCCGTCCGCCAGTTCTTCCGTGCAAGCGAACGCCGGGCCCCTGATCGAATTGCGCAATGCAACGCGCATTATCGGCGAGGAAATCAGGACGACACTCGTTTCCGGTATCGATCTCGCGATCCGGCCCGGCGAATTCGTAGCGGTCACAGGACCTTCCGGCTCCGGCAAGTCGTCACTGCTCTATCTTCTGGGTCTGCTGGACGTGCCGACAAGCGGCGAGGTTTTCGTGCAGGGTCTTTCAACAGCGCGGCTGTCGGAAGAAAGACTGGCGGCTATTCGCCTGTCCGTGCTCGGCTTCGTGTTTCAGTTCCATTTCCTGCTGCCGGAATTGACGGCGCTGGAAAACGTGACGCTGCCCATGCGGGCGCTCGGCAGGCGCACTGCACCACAAATGCGACAACGTGCGATGGAACTGCTGGATTCGCTTGGCCTGGCCGATCATGCCGGCAAGACACCGGACAAGATGTCGGGCGGCCAGCGCCAACGCGTGGCGATTGCGCGCGCGCTCGCAAACGATCCCGCCGTTATTTTGGCGGACGAACCGACAGGCAATCTGGATACGGCCTCGAGCGAACAGGTGCTGTCGATCTTCCGGGAAATCGTCGACGCGCATCTTGCCGGCGGCGAAGGCCGCTCGGTCGTCGTCGTGACCCACGACCTGAACCTGGCTGCTCGCGCCGACCGGCGCATTCACATCGTGGATGGCAAGCTGGCGCAATCCACGGCTTGAGGCGTTTCCAATTATTTGATTATGCTTGCGCGCCGTTACCGAGCTTCCGCGGTATATCCGGCTTTTTCGATAGCGGCCTTTAGCACGGCTGCATCGGCGGTGCTCTGGATGTCGACCTTGCCGCTCTCGAGTTCGATAGCCACCTCGGCTTGCGGATCGGCTTTCTGCACCACCCGTTTGACCGCCGCGACGCAGCCCTGGCAGGTCATTCCAGTCACCTTCAGCTCGATATTCTTGCTTTCGCTCATCTTTCTCTCCTGAATTGGGTGGAGCATCTGACGAAAAAGTGGCTCCGGCCTTTCGCGTATAACGATGCTTTACACTTTGGGATCGCTCAGCGTGGAATTTCCACGACAGCCTCGGCTTCGATTTCGATAAGAAACTTGGGATTTGCAAGGCCTGCGACGATGAGTAGCGTGCTGGCCGGGGCATGCGCCCCGAACTTTGCCGAACGGACTTCGCGCATGCCGGCAAGATCGTCCGCGCTGGTCAAAAACGTCGTTATCTTGACGATATCCGTGACTTTCATCTGCGCCGCTGCGATTACATTGAAAAGATTGTCGATGGCCTGTTCGGTTTGCGCCTGTATCCCCTCGGCAATGCTCCCGTCCGGCCGCACGCCGACCTGGCCCGAGACGATGAGCCGCTTGGACTGTGCGCCCATTAAAACACCGTGCGAATAGCTGGACGACGGTGCGGCGACGGACGATGGGTTCAGGAACATGGGCACGAGCTTCTCCAGCTTGGGGTGGCATCTGTCACCGCATTTGTAGGCCCGGGATGCCCCGGCGGCAATGCGCTCGCGGTCCGCTTGTGCAGTGGTTGGAATCGCCGCGCATATCTGCCAAGAGAAGCGCTCGAAACCCATAAGTCCCATCGATCGGCTGACAACATGACCGACCAGACGAAAATCGCCCAATCAACTCCGGCGGTGAAAATCATAACGGGCATTGGCGCGCTTGCGCCGGCATACGGCGTCGTTCTGTCCGATATCTGGGGCGTCGTTCACAATGGCCAGCGGCATTTTCCCGAAGCCTGTGCGGCGCTGAAAACCTTTCGCGAAGGCGGCGGCGCGGTCGTTCTCATTACCAATGCGCCGCGTCCATACCCGCCTGTTCTCAAGCAGCTTGAGGGGCTGGGCGTGCCGCCGGGAACCTTCGATGCCGTCGTGACGTCCGGCGACGTAACCTTGAGCTATATAGCTGCCCACGATCACGCTCCCGTCCACCACATAGGTCCGCCGCGCGATCTCGCCCTGTTCGAAATCCTCACCCGCGAAACCGGTAAGAATCCCCCGCGCGTGCCACTGGAAGACGCCGAATATGTTGTCTGCACCGGCCTTTTCGACGACGATCACACGCCGGAAGACTATCGGACTTCGCTGGACATAATGTTGCGCCGTGGAATGACGATGATTTCGGCCAATCCGGATATCGTCGTTCATGTTGGCGACAAGGAGCTCTATTGCTCCGGCGCAATCGCGCAGGTCTACGAGGAAATGGGCGGGAAAGTCATTCAGGCTGGAAAGCCGTTCGAGCCCATCTACGACAAGGCGCTGGAACTGGCGGCGCAACACGGGAAGGGAGCGGTCCCTTTGGAGCGCGTTCTGGCAATAGGCGATGGCATGCGCACCGATATTGCCGGAGCCGCCCGCCGCGGCATCGACTCGATTTTTGTCACCAGCGGAATTCACCGGGCCGAACTGCATCCGCCCGGGCCTGATGGGGCGCCGGGCGGGTTGAAAACCGATGTGCTGAATGAAATAGCTGCCGCTTCTGGCCTTGGCCCCATCGCTGCGATGGAGCGGCTGGCCTGGTAGCACCAGCCGTCAGGCGGCCGCCGCAGGGGCGAATACGGCGTCGATCTTGGCCTTCAGGGACTGCTGGTTGAAGGGCTTCACGAGGTAATTGCTGACGCCGGCCTTTTTGGCTGCGGCGATGTTTTCCGGCTTGGATTCGGCAGTCACCATGATGAACGGCGTCTTGACGTTTTCCCCGGCCGCGCGGACCTTCTGAAGCAGTTCGTAGCCGGTCATCGGCTCCATGTTCCAGTCCGAGATGACCAGATCGAATTTCTTCGCCTTCAGCTTTTCAAATGCTTCGGCGCCGTTGGCGGCTTCATCGACATTCTTGTAGCCGAGCTGGCCCAACAAGTGGCGGACGATTTTCACCATCGTCTTGTAATCGTCGACGATCAAAATGGATGCATTGGGATCGAGGCTCATCATTGTCTCCCGTTGGCGACGCCGGCCGGAACGAAATTGGCGTCCGAAAAAATGTTTCCCACACGGAACTTGTAACAAACAGGCGTTGGGGGCTGGTTAAGGCGGCTCGTTCAAATTTAATGAAAATTGGATATTCGAGCCGTGGTTAACAGACGCTTGCGCCGCCCAACGCATTGCTGCGCCGAGGATACTCTTGAAATTATGCCGAGACGGCGCCCGGGCGGCTTGTGCTGCCGGTCTATTCCGGCGGCAATGTTGAAAACCAGAGCGTGTCGAACTCCGCCACCATTCCGGCTTCGGACGCGGCGCGCCCTTTGCGGCACAGCGAACGGATGGCCAATACCTGGTGGAGCGGGATGTCTGCGAAGCGGTGATCGTGCTCGTCTTCCAGGGCGATGAACGAAACCTGTCCGATGCAGCGCGCGGAAAAACAGGCCGGGCCGGGATGCTGCGCATTCGAAACAAGCATGGCCGCCGCACCCCTGAGACCGTACGTCCAGGGAAAAACAAGGCGCGCACCCGGCTTCATGCAATCCAGCCATATGGTTTGCGGTGCGTTTGCCGCGGCGTTGACGTAAATGACATCTGCATGAGGGAGCATTCCGCCTGTCCCGGAACCCGCGTGAACAGTGACGTTGGCGTAGGCGGACAGGGAGTTTGCGGCAAGGAGCGCAATGTCCGGCTCGATCTCGTAGGCATGGATGCGGCCTCCCGTTCCCACCAGCCGGGACAGGATTGCCGAGTAATATCCGCCCCCGCATCCCACATGCACCACCGTCTCGCCGGCTTTCGGTGCGCACGCGGCAATCCACGTTGCATGCAGGCTGGGCTGGCCGTTGTTGATTCCCTTGCCGGCGTCGATGGACACCAGCCCGTCGCAATACAGGTCGGCGGGATCGCTGGTCGAGATGTCTCCGCCGGCGCCGAAGACTCGCCAAGGCGGTGGTGGCAGAAAATCCTCGCGCGGCACGGTAGCGAACGCTGCTTCGACAGCACTGCCCGCACATCCGGCGGCCCGCACAGTCGCGGCCGCGTAAGTGCGGCGAATGCCAGCAAGTGCTTCATCTTCCTGTTTCATGTTCAATTGTCGCCATCCGCGCGCGCTCCCGCATTGCGGTCGATCAATGCCGGACGAGCGCGGCAATCGCGCGGCTTGACGGGCGGGGACGCCCGATGCAGTTTCCGCGCGCGCCGGTCCGGCCGTGAAAAGCCGGCCAGAGTGCTCTCAGATTGGTGCTGTTGATGATGATGGAAAGCGGCTTGGAGAAACCTCGGGCCACAGGCAAATTCAGGCTCTTGCGCGATCCGCAGCGGATGCCGCCTGATCTGGCGCACCCGGTCGTCGCCCTCGGCAATTTCGACGGTGTCCACCGTGGTCACGCGGCAGTCATCCAACGCGCCATGGACCTGGCTGTGCGTCTCGAGCGGCCTTGCGCGCTGCTGACCTTCGAACCTCATCCCGCCGACCACTTCGCCGGCAGGAGCGTCGTGTTCCGCCTCTCGCCCGAGCGTGAGAAGGCGTTGATAATGAAGCGGATTGGCCTCGACGCCATGATCGTCCTGTCCTTCGGCCCGTTGCTTGCCGCCGTCGAGGCCGAAAATTTCGTCGCAGACATTCTGGTCGGCCAGCTCGGCATTTCCGCCGCCGTCGCCGGATACGACTTTCACTTCGGCAAACGCCGGGCCGGTTCGCCGGATTTTCTGCGCGATGCCGGCAAGCGCCTCGGATTCGAGGTCGAGATCATCGAGAAGATTGTCGCCGACAAGGATGGCAGCCTCGAAGCGGTGCATTCCGGCGCCACTCGCGAGGCGCTGGAAAAGGGCGACGTGTCGCTTGCCCGCCGTTTGCTGGGTCATAAATACTTCGTCGTTGGCGAAGTGGTCCATGGCCAGAAGCTCGGCCGCACCCTGGGCTTTCCGACCGCGAACATCGTACTCGATCCGTCCAACAAGCTGCGCCACGGCATCTATGCCGTGCGCATGGTCGTCGACGGTGTCACATACGATGGCGTTGCAAGCTGGGGCCGCCGTCCGACGGTCGACAACGGCCCGCCGCTGCTGGAAGTCTTCCTGTTCGATTTCAAAGGCGATCTCTACGGCAAGACGGCTGAAGTCGGATTTGTGGAATGGATACGCGGCGAGGAAAAATTCCCCGATCTGGAAAGTCTCACCGCCCGCATCAAACAGGATGAGGCCGAGGCCCGGGCGATACTGGCGCGTTGAAGCCTTCGCCGCTTATCGATTGAACGTCCCGACAAGCGTGAAATCCACGCCCTCGCCGCGCACTGAAAGCGTCCAGTGCGAGAAGCTTGCGTAATCCGTGCAGGAATTTCCCGAACCGTGCAATACGAGTTCGCCTTTCGCAGATTTTCGTGCGGCGGCGAAGGCCCCAGTCAATGCGACCGTGCCGTCGAAGCGCCATTCCTTGTAGAGGACGGGACCGCCGCCGGGGGAGCGGCCGCCAAAAACACGTGGATCGACTTCCAGGCGCATGAAAGTCTCAGGCAAAATAAAACGCACGTGGCCGCCGGGCGACTCCGGCCGCGACAGCGACAATTCGAGTGCGCCTGCCGCGAGAGCGGTCTTCAGGGCGTATGGTTTGGCCGGGGGCGCATGGACGCCCTTCACACTCTCCGGAAATCCCGCACCCTGATACAACGAAGCGGCGGGATCGAAGCGCAATTCCTGCAGGACCGGCAGACCCGTTTGAGAGAAACGCGCGATGCCCGTAAAGCGCTGGCCTTCCTCCGAACAGCAGGCACAGGCTTGAGCCTGCCCGGGCGGCAGGATGCCGGCAAGAATCGAGAGCAGAGCTGCCGCGCAGATTGGCGGCAATCGGCGTATTCGCGTCAATCGAACAGATGACATCGCTACACCTCCAGCGTTGCCCGTGTTGACGGTCGTCCGGTCACCTGTTGGCGCCGAGCAGTTCTGTCAAGGCTTCGCTTTGCGGGCCGGTAACGGACGGACCACCAGCGCGACATTCGCCGGAGGCCGGCAGGGCATTGGCTTGTTCGCGCGCCAGTGCGTTGGCGTATCCCGCCTTGCCGCTGATCAGCCCCGCCAGGCACATTCGGCTGGCGGAAACGCCAAGTACCGCGAGCGCGGTTTCCGTGGAAGCGCTTCCCGTGCGCACATGCAGGCGGACGATGGCGGCGTTGGGGCGTGAATGGGCCGCGGGGCTTACCCACTCGATCCGCGGGCCGATATTGTAGGGCGCGTTGAGCTGAAACGCCGGCTTTTTGGCGCCGGAGGGTGTGAAAAAGGCCGACACATAGGTCCCGGCATAGAGCAGCCGGATGCTCCAGCCGCCTGCGCCCCTGCATTGGAACACGACATGGCCGTGTTCGTCGCGCCGTGCGGCGGCATTGCCCGGCGCACCCTGGCAGGCGGGCTCCTTCAACGAAGTAAAAGCAGATGCTGCGGCTGCATGGCCCGCCAGTCCGGCGAGAAGAATGGGCGCAGCGGCAGAAAGGGCAGCCAGATTGCGGGCGATCTTGTGCATGGAATGGGCCTCCGGCGACCGCGCCACGATAGAAGGTCCGCCGTTGCTGTCCGTGCGCTGTTGCACACCAACGGCGGGAAAAGCCTGAAGTGTGGGAGTTTGCGTCTGGCCAACCTTATTCCTGTCCATACCGCTGAATGACCCTCGCAATCGCCGCCGCATGGATGGCGCCGCCCTCTTCGCCGCCCGTGTCGAGCAGCGGATGGATCAGTTCCTGCAGCAGTGCCTCGAGAACATGCGGCTCGGCCCGATTCTCGAACGTCGCGCGCATGGGCGTCTGACCCTCGCGCCAAAGTTCGCGCGTCAGATACCATAGGAGCGCGATGGCTTCGTCGCGGGGCAGGGTCACCGTGACATCGCGGCTGAAATCGTAGTCCGGCGGCATGGAACTCTCCCGGCCTGAAGGGTGACGCATCAACCGGGCTTCTACAGGAGCGCTCTGCCTGCTAGAAGAAGGAATGAACCGCCATCCGTTTTGCCTCGCGCACCGAATTACCGGCCCGGCCCGCATCTAGCGTGCCGGGATATTGGCCTTTGGCCGAAAAACCTCTATTCCCCGACCTGATTTTTCAAGCGCATCCGGCCCGGCCGGACGCCGCGCCGAACCGTTCGAACGGACCGTCATGACTGATGCAGCCGAAAAAGGCCCCGACTATTCCAAATCCCTCTTCCTGCCGAAGACAGATTTTCCCATGCGCGCAGGCCTGCCGCAGAAAGAGCCGGATATCCTGAAACGCTGGCAGGACATTGACCTCTACGGAAAGCTGCGCGCGGCGGGGCAGGGGCGGCCGAAATTCGTTCTGCACGACGGCCCTCCCTACGCCAACGGCAACATCCACATCGGCCATGCGCTGAACAAGATCCTGAAGGACATCGTCACCCGCTCGCAGCAGATGCTGGGCAAGGATTCCAACTATGTACCGGGCTGGGACTGCCACGGCCTGCCGATCGAATGGAAGATCGAGGCGGAAAAATACCGCGCCAAGGGCAAGCCGAAGCCGGACCTGAAGGATTCGTCGGCTATGATTGCCTTCCGTCAGGAATGCCGCGCCGAAGCCGCGCATTGGGTCGGCATCCAGCGCGAGGAATTCGTCCGCCTCGGCGTCACCGGCGACTGGGGCAATCCGTACCTGACCATGAGCTATCCCGCCGAGGCGCAGATCGCCCGCGAGATATTGAAATTCGCCGAAAACGGATTGCTGTATCGCGGCTCCAAGCCGGTGATGTGGAGCGTCGTCGAACAGACCGCGTTGGCGGAAGCGGAGATCGAATACGAGGAACACACGTCGGATACGGTTTATGTGGCGTTTCCGGTGAGTAAGGCGGCTTCCTATATCGCTGTGTCGAAAGCAGAGGGAGCGGATCATCGCGACTGGTTGGACGCAGCACGAAAAGCTCGTGTTGTCATCTGGACGACCACGCCTTGGACAATCCCCGGCAACCGGGCGATCTCCTTCTCGCACAAGATCGAATATGGACTTTACCGCGTCACCGAAGCGGCCTCCGACAATTGGGCAAAGACCGGCGATGCGTTCATTCTAGCCAAGGCGCTCGCCGAGGAATGTTTCAAAGCCATGCGCGTGGATGCCTTCGAACTGGTGCGTGATGTGCCTGTGGACCAGCTTGGCGGCCTCGTCTGCGCCCACCCGCTCGCCGCACACAACGATGGCTATTCATTCGACGTCCCTCTCCTCGACGGCGATCACGTCACCGACGACACCGGCACGGGCTTCGTCCATACCGCGCCGGGCCATGGCCGCGACGACTTCGATATCTGGATGAACTCCGGCCGCATGCTGCGCGAACGCGGCATCGACACGACGATCCCCTACACCGTCGGCCCGGACGGCTTCTACACGCAGGAAGCGCCGGGTTTCGAAGGCAAGCGCGTCATCGACGACAAGGGCAACAAGGGCGACGCCAACGAGGCCGTCATCAAGGCGCTGATCGAGGCCGGCAACCTCGTCGGCCGCGGCCGCCTGAAGCATCAGTACCCGCATTCGTGGCGGTCGAAGAAGCCGGTGATCTTCCGCAACACGCCGCAATGGTTCATCGCCATGGACGCGCCGTTCGAAACCCCTTCTCCCCAGCGGGGAGAAGGTGGCGCTTCGCGCAGCGAAGCGTCGGATGAGGGGCCAGCGCGCGTGGCCGGCCCTCTCCCCGCGAGCGGGGAGAGGGAGAATAACCGCCCCACGCTGCGCGATCTCTCCTTCGCCGCCATCCGCGAAACGCGTTGGGTGCCTGCCGCTGGCGAAAACCGCATCACCGGCATGATCGAGGCAAAGCCCGATTGGGTGGTGTCCCGCCAGCGCGCCTGGGGCGTGCCGATTTGCGTTTTCGTGAAAAAGGACTCCAACGAAATCCTGCGTGATCCCGCCGTCTTCGAGCGCATCGCATCTGCGTTCGAGGCCAAAGGCGCGGACTGCTGGTATGCGGAAGGCGCGAAGGCGCGCTTCCTGAAACCCGAGTACAATCCGGACGAATGGGAAAAGGTCGACGACGTTCTCGACGTCTGGTTCGATTCCGGCTCCACCCATGCCTTCACGCTGGAAGACCCGGTGCATTTCCCCGGCCTTGCCGGCATCGAGCGCATCCGCGACGGCGGCCGCGACGAAGTGATGTATCTGGAAGGTTCCGACCAGCATCGCGGCTGGTTTCATTCCTCGCTCATCGAAAGCTGCGGCACGCGTGGCCGTGCGCCCTACGACGTCGTTCTGACTCACGGTTTCGTCCTCGACGAAAAAGGGCAGAAGATGTCGAAGTCCCTCGGAAACGTCGTTGCGCCGCAGACGGTCATCAAGGATTCCGGCGCCGACATCCTGCGCCTGTGGGTCGCTGCGTCCGACTATTCGGACGACCTGCGCATCGGCAAGGAAATCCTGAAGAACTTCGTCGAGACCTACCGCAAACTGCGCAACACCACGCGCTGGATGCTCGGCACGCTCGCCCATTACGATGCGGCGCAATCGCTGCCGCACAATGAACTGGAAGAACTCGAGCGGCTGATGCTCAATCGTCTTGCCGAACTCGACGAGGAAATCCGCCGCGCCTATGCGAACTTCGACTACAAGCGCGTCATCGCCCGTGTGTCGGCGTTCATGAACACGGACCTTTCGGCCTTCTATTTCGATATCCGCAAGGACGCGCTCTATTGCGAGCCCATCTCCAGCAGGAAGCGCCTCGGCGCGCTGCAGACGATCGAACAGATCTTCCGCTGCACCAATCTGTGGCTGGCTCCGATCCTCGCCTTTACCGCCGAGGAAAGCTGGCTCGCCCGCTACCCGGACGCGGTGTCGGTGCATCTGGAGACGTTCCCCGAAGTCCCCGCCGCATGGCGCGATGCGGCGCTTGCCGCGAAATGGGAGAAAATCCGCCGTGTGCGCTCTGTGGTCACCGGGGCACTGGAAATCGAGCGGGCGCAAAAACGCATCGGCTCGTCGCTGGAGGCCGCGCCGCAGGTTTTCATTGCCGATGAAGACCTGCGCGCCCTGTGCGCCAGCGTCGACTTCGCGGAAATCTGCATCGTCTCGGATATTGCCATCGCTGCGGGCGATGGCCCCGCGGACGCCTTCCGCATGGACGACGTGCGCGGCGTGGCCGTGAGCCCGCAGCGTGCAGCCGGCGTCAAATGCGAGCGTTCGTGGCGCTATTTCGATCCGGCCACCGCCGATCCGGATTATCCCGGTGTGACGCCGCGAGATGCGGCAGCGCTGCGCGAACTGAAGGCGGCCGGCCTGTGGCAGTAGCGGGCAGCGCAATGTCTGCGCGGGCGCTCGGCGTCTGGACGGCGCTTGCCGCCCTTGCCGCCGATCAGGGCCACAAGCTGTGGATGCTGAACATCTTCGACATCCGCAGCCGCCAGCCGCTGCATCTCGGACCGTTTCTCGATATTGTTCTGGTCTGGAACCCGGGCATTTCCTATTCGCTTTTGCGCGCCGATACCCCAGCGGGGCGCTGGGCGCTTGTGGCTTTCGCTGTCGCTGCCATTTCCGGTCTAGGCTGGCTCATGTGGCGCGCTTCCAACTACTGGCTTGGCCTAGGCTTCGGCCTGATCGTCGGCGGCGCCATCGGCAATCTGATCGACCGGATCGCCTATGGTGCGGTGGCCGACTTTTTCCATCTGTATATCGACACCGTCCGCTGGGGCCGGCTGTCCTGGTATGTCTTTAATATCGCCGATGTGGCGATTGTTGCCGGCGTGGCCCTCCTGATGTATGAAGCTTTCTTCGTTGCCGGGCGCACTGCCACCAAATCGCCGGAAAGCGGCGGCAAAAGTGAGGCCTGAACAGATTCCCGGTCTGCCGCAAGCAGCATCGGGCCGTAATTGCCAAGCGGACGAGCCACCGATCACGCTCCGCCCCATGCACCACAGGGGAACGCATTGATGTATAAGGCAAAACACACGCTTATGGCCATGGGTGCGGTTGCAGCCATGGGCCTCGCCTCCGTTCCGGCCCGCGCGTTGGACGATGATGGCCACCAGAGCATCTTCCAGACGTTTACAGGGCTTCTGGGGACGCAAATCGGCATTCCCGGCGTTGGCGGCAGCGACAAGCAGGACGCTCCGATCCATTATCGCGAACGCGCTCCGCTGGTATTGCCGCCGTCGAATTCGCTGCGGTCCCCAATGCCGTCCGTACGGCAGCGCAACGCCGCCTGGCCGAAGGATCCCGATGTCGAGCGCGCCCGCCGTGCTGCCGCCCCGCGCGGGATCGTGCCACGCGACGATGCCGGTAACGAAATCCTGACGCCGCAATATCTGAGAAACACCGGCCGTCTGTCGCGCAATACCTCCCGCGATCCCTATGCCGAGCAGTGCGACATGAGCCGGGATCCGTTGGCGACGCCCTGTAACGTGAAGGACATGTGGAGCGTGTTGAAAAACAACAAGCTCAAGGACGGCCCAAAAGATCTTGTGGCCGGTCAGGAGCCGCCGCGCCGCAACCTGACCGATCCGCCAACCGGCTATCGTACGCCCTCGCGCAAGGTCAAGTACACCTTCGAGCCCGTCAAGGACACGGCCGTCGTACCCGATCCGCGTGAAGCCATTCGCGAGGAAGCGCGCCGGGATCGCGAATACCGCTAGACTCGGGCCTGGTCCTGTCAGCTGCATAGCGCGCGGGCATTGTCCGCGCGTTTTCTTTATTCGTTGGGCCGGTTGCCGGGGTACGGGGCTGACTTGGCGGCGCGGCATACCTATATTCGTGTGACTTGTGTCGATTCCGTCGGCCGCTTCGGCCACATACATTGACTCGTGGAGACATCATGACCCGTCCGACAGTTCCGGCCTACAGTGCAACCGGCTCTACGACTCCGCCGACCGTCGGGCTTGCTCACGGGGCCTCGGAACAAGGGCCGCAAATATCGCAGTTTGCCCTGTCCAACGGGATGGCCGTCATCGTCATTCCGGACCGTCGCGCGCCCGTGGTTACCCACATGGTCTGGTACCGCAATGGTTCGGCTGACGATCCGTTGCTGAAATCCGGTATTGCCCACTTTCTCGAACACCTGATGTTCAAGGGCACGGAAAAGCACCCCAAGGGCGAGTTTTCCGACATCGTGGCCGAGCTCGGCGGTCAGGAGAACGCATTCACCTCCTACGACTTCACGGCCTATTACCAGCGCGTGCCGAAAGAGCACCTCAAGGTGATGATGGAGTTCGAAGCCGACCGCATGACCAATCTCGTGCTGACGGACGAGGTGGTGGCACCTGAGCGCGACGTAGTGCTCGAAGAGCGCCGCATGCGCACCGATAACGATCCTGGCGCACAACTCGGCGAAGAAATGGCGGCAGCGCTCTATGCCCATCACCCCTATGGCACGCCGATCATCGGCTGGGAGCACGAGATAGAGACTCTCGGCCGCGAGGATGCGCTGAACTACTATGGCCGGTTCTACACGCCGGAAAACGCAACGCTCATCGTTGCCGGCGATGTCGACGAGGAAAACGTGCGCGCCTGCGCCGAAGAAACCTACGGCAAGATTCCAGCGCGCGGGCAAGCGCCGCAGCGCAGCCGGCCGAAGGAACCGCAGCCGCGCGCCCACAAGCTGGTGACGCTGGCGGACGAAAAGGTCGAACAGCCGATCGCGCAGCAACTTTACCTCGTGCCGTCCTATCGCACCGCCGCGCCCGGCGAGGGCGAGGCGCTCGAACTGCTCGCCCATATTCTTGGCGGCGGCCTGACGAGCAACCTGTATCGCGCTCTGGTCATCGAAAAGAAGATCGCCGTTGCGGTCGGCGCCTACTACTGGGGCAATTCCTGGGACGAGACGCGCTTCCATGTCTACGGCATACCCGCGCCGGAAGTTTCGCTGGAGCAGCTCGAAGACGAAATCATGGACGTTATCGACGCAATGGCGGAAACCCCTGTTGCAGAGGATGTTCTCGCCCGCGCAAAGACACGGCTTATCGCCGACACGGTCTACGCGCAGGATAGCCAGGTATCGCTGGCGCGCATGTACGGCATTTCGATCACGACCGGATCGAGCGTTGAGGATATAGCCGCCTGGCCGTCGCGGATTGACGCGGTCACCGCCGAAGACATCCGCAACGCCGCCCGCACGTGGCTGCAGCGCCGCCGCTCCGTCACAGGCTACCTGCTGCCTTCGGGCGAAGACGCAGAGCCGGCCGAAATGGCCGCGGAATAAACGCGCTTTTGAAATTTCTTTGGGAGTTGAACCCGGAATGACTGCATTGAAGCAGGATATCGAAGTCTCGCGCGCCTCGCGCGTGCAGAAAGTCAAGAGCCCTGCCGGCATCGAGGTCTGGCTGGTGGAAGATTACACCGTGCCGCTGGTGGCGTTCGACTTCGCATTTACGGCTGGTTCGGCGCACGATCCGGAAGGCAAGGCCGGCGTTGCCAATATCCTCTCCGGCATACTGGACGAGGGCGCAGGCGATCTCGACGCCGACGCCTTCCATCGCGCTCTCGATGAGAAGGCGGTGGAAATATCCTTTCACACCGGCCATGATTCCTTCAGTGGCGACCTCAAGACACTGACACGGCACATCGATGATGCCTTCGAACTGCTGCGCCTTGCCGTCAACGAGCCGCGCTTCGACGCCGACGCGCTCGAACGCATCCGCTCGCAGGTGATTGCCGGTATCAAGCGTGACGCCAAGGACCCTGATTCCATGGTCGCCCGCGCCTGGCGCAAGGCGAGCTTCGGCGCGCACCCCTACGGCCGCCCGGTGCATGGCGACCTGCAGTCGGTTCCCGCAGTAACGAAAGACGATGTGGCCACGCTCTACCGCCGTCTGTTTACCCGCGACCGGCTCAAGATCGCGGCCGTTGGCGCCATCGATGCAAAGCGCATCGGCGAACTGGTGGACAAGACGTTCGCGAATCTGCCTGCCAGAGGCGACCTGCCGGCAGTCGGACCAGTCACCGCGGCTGCAGGCCTGCGCGAAGTCATCGATCTTGACGTGCCGCAGACGACCCTGCGCTTTTCGCTACCGGGCATCGGCCGCGACGATCCCGATTTCATTCCCGGTATCGTGCTGAATCACATCCTCGGCGGCGGCGTCTTCTCCGCGCGCCTGTTCAAGGAAGTGCGCGAGAAGCGCGGCCTCGCCTACTCGATCTATTCGAGCCTCTACAGCTACGACTGCACGGCGTTGTTCATGGGCGCCACCTCGACGAAGAACGAGCGCGCCGCCGAATCCGTACAGGTCATCGAAGAGGAAATCGGCAAGATGCTGGCCGAGGGCCCAACGGCGGCGGAACTGGAGAGCGCGAAGAAATATCTCGTCGGCTCTTATCCACTGCGCTTCGACACCTCGACGAAAATTGCCGGCAATCTTGTCAACATGCAGCTCGAGAACCGGCCCGTGGAATTTCTCGACCAGCGCAACGGGCTGATCGAGGCCGTTACGCTGGACGATCTTGCCCGCGTCGCCAAACGCCTGTTCGACGGCAAGAAGCTGACCGTCGTTGCGGCGGGCCGCCCGCAGGGACTGGCCTAAATCAATGCACGAAGCGCCCGCGCGTGGACAATAGCCCCGAACGGCGCGGAACGGACCGCGCCAGGAAAGGGAAGCCTCCATGCCCTGGCACAAACGGATACTTGTCTGGCAGGCTGAACATCCGGCGGTAACCTGGATAGGATGGGGCGCCGTCTGGGCCTTGGTTCTGTTCCTGCTGCTGTGGCCGAAAGCGGTGCATTAAGTTTCGACGCGCTGGATAATCCGGCCGCACAATGGATTGGCGATGGCCTTTGCCCGCGCGCGCGGCCACAATAAGGCTCCGAGTCGCTAACGCCCCGTGAACCCGCATGACCGTCCGCCGCCTTGATCCCGTTCTCGTCGACCGCATCGCCGCGGGCGAGGTGGTCGAGCGCCCGGCTTCCGCTGTGAAGGAACTGGTGGAGAACGCCATCGACGCCGGCGCGCGCCGCATCGAAGTGGCGGTGGAGGGCGGCGGCCGCCGTCTCATCCGGGTCTCGGACGATGGCTGCGGCATGGATGCGGACGATCTTTCCCTTGCCGTCGAGCGCCACGCCACCTCCAAGCTGGCCTCAGGCGATCTATCCTCCATCGCCACCCTCGGCTTTCGCGGCGAGGCTTTGCCCTCCATCGGCTCCGTCGCACTGCTGGACATTACGACGCGCACGAAGAATGCGCCCCACGCCATCGCCATCCGTGTCGAGAACGGCCGCAAGGGCGCGGTGACCCCGGCCAGCCACACGCCCGGCACACGCATCGAAGTGCGCGATCTCTTCGCGTCCACGCCCGCGCGGCTGAAGTTCCTGAAGACCGATCGCGCCGAGGCGCAGGCCATCGCCGACGTGCTGAAGCGGTTGGCGCTCGCCAATCCCGGCGTCGGCTTTTCCCTGTCCGGTGACAATCTGACCGGCTTTTCCTGGCCGCCTGCGCCGGAGGGCGTCGAAGGCTGGCTTGCCCGCATGGCGCAGGTGCTGGGCCGCGAATTCCGCGACAATGCGCTTGCAGTCGATGCGCTGCGCGAAGGTGTGCGCCTGACAGGCTTTGCCGGCCTGCCGACATTTCATCGCACCAATGCTCTGGCGCAATATTGCTTCGTCAACGGCCGGCCCGTGCGCGACAAGCTGTTTCAGGGCGCGGTGCGTGGCGCCTATATCGACTACCTGCCGCCGGGCCGCCATCCGGCGCTGGCGATGTTTCTCGAAATCGATCCGCATCAGGTCGATGTCAACGTCCACCCCGCAAAGGCCGAAGTGCGCTTCCGCGATCCCGGTCTCGTGCGCGGCCTCATCGTCGGAGCTTTGCGGGAAGCGCTGGCCGGCGCCATGCACCGCGCCACGACCACCGGCGGCGAACGCGCCATAGACGCGCTCATGCGCAGCGGGGAGGGCGCGGGTGATGCAACAGGCGCTTCGGGCGGCGCGGGATACGCCTCCCGCAACGCCAACTGGAACTGGCGCAATTCCCCCGCCGCCCCGCGGGACGCGGCTGCACGCGGCTTTGCGGAAACGCCCCAGGCGGGTTTCCTGCACGACGCAGCGCCCGCAGCCGACGCAAGGGCCCATGCCGCTGAACCGGCACAGGCCGCCATCGATGCCCCGCTCGGCGCTGCCCGTGCCCAGGTGCACGACACCTACATCATCGCCCAGACGGCGAACGGCCTCGTCATCGTCGATCAGCATGCCGCGCACGAGCGCCTCGTCTATGAACGCCTGAAGAAACAGCGCGAGCAAACAGGCATCGCAAGGCAGGCGCTGCTGATCCCGGAGATCGTCGAGATGGATTCAGGCGATGCCGAACGCCTGCTCGCCCACGCCGGCGAACTGGAGAAGCTCGGCCTCGCGGTGGAATCCTTCGGCCCCGGCGCGGTCAGCGTCACCGAGGCGCCGGCGTTGCTGAAGGGTGGCGACCTCAGGCAACTCGTCCGCGACCTCGCCGACACGTTGGCTGAAGACAACAGCGCCACGCCGCTGGAACGCCGCATCGACCACGTGCTGGCCACCATGGCCTGCCACCACTCCGTCCGCGCCGGCCGCAAACTGACGCCGGAAGAAATGAACGCCCTGCTACGCGAAATGGAAGCCACCCCCGGCAGCGGCCAATGCAACCACGGCAGGCCGACATATGTGGAACTGAAGCTGGCCGATGTGGAGCGGTTGTTCGGGAGACGGTGAGGGGGATTGTGGAAGTAGCTATTGCAAGATTTCGTGCTCGATATTTCAATGAGATGGAAATCTTTCACAAGTCCAGATTGGTGAAAGTACCGTATTGTTATCCTTCCGTTTGAGTGTGATGCTGGAAGGATGATTACATTTTTTGCCTATACCACGGCCGCGCTGGCAGAGATTGCGGGATGCTTCGCGTTTTGGGCGTGGCTGCGTCTGGGCAAGTCAATTTGGTGGGTGGTGCCGGGCGGCTTGTCACTAGCTCTATTTGCTTGGGCTTTGACTTGGGTAGAGAGCGAAGCGGCAGGCAGGGCCTATGCTGCCTATGGTGGCGTTTACATTGCAGCGTCGCTTGGCTGGCTTTGGCTCGTCGAAGGTGTACGACCTGACAGGTGGGATGTGCTCGGCGTAGCAACGTGTCTTATCGGAGCCGCTATCATCATTGGCGTACCGCGCGCCTGAATTGCAAAAGTCCTCATTTATGCACCGTGCTTGAATGTGCTGAACTGAAATCTCTGCATGGCTCCCCATGGGGTCGCGTGTTCGTGTCGGCGACTATCCACAAGGGCGAAGCCCTCGCCCAAGAGCGTCGAAAGACTTTCCGTGCTGTGGCGGGTCACGGATAAACTGCTGCACTTTTCGGGGCCGTCCAGGGCAAACGTGCCCATGATGACATGCCCTCCGATGCGAAGGCTCCGGTTCATACGCTCGACGTATGCGAGCTGTTGCTGCTCTCCATTCAGGAAGTGAAAGGCGGCGCGGTCGTGCCACACGTCATAGAGCTGTGGCGGCTCCCATTCGGTGGCGTCGGCAACAATCCACTTCACTCGATTGCCTGCATCGCCCAGCCGCGCGCGGGCTACGTTCAAAGCCTCTGCCGAAAGGTCGAGCACGGAAATATCTTTGAAGCCCTCGGCCAAAAGAGCATCAACGAGTCGCGACGCGCCGCCACCGATATCGATGATGGCTGCGTCGGATGTTGCGCCAACCAGCGCCAGCAATTCGAGAGAAGGCGCGGGCGTCTCCTGAAACCAGCTCACCTCGGCCTCGCCCTTGGTGGAATACACGTTTTCCCAATGGGCCTGTCGTTCGGTTGTCATAGCTCTCTCTGCGCGATTGGCTGATTAGCTGCCGCAAGTGCGGGTTGGTAGATGGGGGCCGCCTGTGATGCGGCTGCGGCGCTCCAAAAGCACGACGTCGTGCCAAGTGTCGTTGATGTGGCCCAGCCGCTCTCGAATGCCAATTTCGCGGAAGCCGCACTTCCTGTGCAAGGCGCGGCTTGATGCGTTCTCGGCCATAATCTGCGCCTGAAGCGTCCAAAACGCCTCGGCTTCGGATATTTCAATCAAACGTGAGAAGGACCGTGCCGACGCCCCGTCCTTTCGCTTCAGATTTCACGTAGACGCAGACCTCAGCGACCTCAGCCGCCCCTCAGGTGTCAGGCACGGCGCTCAAAGCGGCCCAGCCCAGCACTTGCCCGCCCTGGCCCTCGGCTACGAGTCGTCCAAACGGCAAGTGTCCTTTGTCCCATCCCTCCCAGCGGGGCGGTGAGAGGGAAAAGGCGGCAAGGCCTGTGGCCAGCCCTTCGGCATAAATTGCGCGGACTTTGGCCCAATCTTCGCGTGCCATATTCCTGATTTTATGCGCTGTGCTCATCATCCTGCCGTGTACCAACCTGCCTAGAATATCTCAAGCAAGCGGGTTGCCAAAGCGGGCTGAAAACCTTGCAAAACTCCTGATTTTCGCAGGGGCTGTTAGGCTGGGTTCAATTCTTCGGTAAGAGCAGGCTTGCGCCCTTTTCCATGCCAAATGCGTCAAGATGTGCTGTGCGTGTTCGTCCTTCGTCGATCCAATGGAAGTGGAACGGCTCACCGGGGTGTGTCAGCACAGCGAACATGGACCGGGGAGCATAAAATCCAACAACCAGTCCGGTTATCCGCTCATGCGTGAACTCATCCTGTTTGGCCATCGGAATAACCGAGCCATGGCCGGTGAAGCCTTTGTTCGGGGCTTCGATCACATGCATTTTAACGTTCACAAGCTGGCCTGAAAGCCGCACAGGAAAAGGCTTGCCAGTATCGATCCCCTTGGCTTTCGCCTGGGCAATGATGAACTCATCAAGAGCCTTGCCCTCAAGTGTGTCTGGGAGAAGGACTGCTTCGTGCCACGTATTGACGCGGGCTGTGCCCAATAGGCCTGCCTTTTCATCGTGTGGAGGGGGACAGTTGGTGCAGCCGCCGCCGTATGAGATAATATAGCGGCCATCGATCATGCTGATTTCACCGCGCAATTCTGAAAGCGCACCAACCGCGTCTGTCGGATTGGCCGCTCGTGCTGCTCGAAGGCTGATTTTTGGCGTGTAATCCTGCCTCTGAAAAAAAAGCCGGAACTGGCCATAGGCGCGGACGCTGAACGAGCCCATGGGGCCGTCGCCTGTTTGTGCTTTGGCGTGGGGAGCTGGTGTGCCGCCATGATGCTGAGCCAACAACATGGTAGCGGGAAGCGATAGCGTGAAAGTTAAGGCGGCGAGTATCGTTTTGCGCATGGAGGCTCCCTCTATTCGAGCGGCCTTCTAGCAGTCGGGGCAGGCAAGCAGTATGATTGCGATCATACGCAATCGAGGCTTTACAATGGAGCCGACAGAATTTTTCCCGCTGCTGAATGCCGCCACTCGTCGACGCGTGGCTGAGAGGGATTACGCCAAAGGCGAGCAATTGTTCTGCCGTGGCGATGTTCCCCGGTTCATGTTTTACGTTGTCTCGGGCGAGGCCCGCCTGTTGCGCAATTCTCCTGCGGGTGTGGAGGTGGTATTTCAGCGCGCAAGGCGCGGTTTCCTCGCCGAAGCGAGTCTTGAACAACCCGCATACCATTGCGACGGCGTTGCCGCCGAAAGCACGAGAGTTCTGGTAGTACCCATAGCCGGTTTTCGCGCTGTGCTTTCCCATGAAAAAGTCCGGGGACTTTGGTTGCGCCACCTCAGCAACGAGCTGCGCCGTGCCCGGGCTCACAGCGAGCGGCTAGCGCTTCGCTCTGCGACCGACCGGATTATTCATTTCATCGAGACCGAAGGCAGCAACGGAGCGCTGATTCTCACACAGCCTAAAAAGAGCTGGGCGGCCGAACTGGGCTTGACGCATGAGGCGCTGTATCGAGCCCTGCGGGGGATGAGGGACACCGGAATCTTCGAAATAGCGGGGCCGTGCATTCAGCTGCTGAACTTGCAAAAGTGCTGATTTTGCTCTGGCCTAGCTAATCAAATCATCGTTGTGCTCGGGCGGTGAGTTCCTGCGGGGAAACGGTTCCGTCCCTGTTCGTGTCGAGGTGCTCGAACGCGCGCTTGTAGGCGCGAAACTGCCGGATCGACGCAGCCCGACCGAGGCCCTGGTTTGCATTCAGGTCGATGAAGGCAACGAACTCCCCGTAATTCAGGCGGCCGTCCCGGTCGGCATCCGCCTGCTGAAAATTTGCCTTGCCCTTCTCGAAACGTGCCGTGGTCTTGGCGCGGTCCGTAGCTTGCGCGAGCGCAGGTCCGGCTGCCGCCAATATAAATATCGCCGATGCTGCGAGGCGCATTGTTTGCTGCATATCTGTTGTCATTTGTCACACTCCGCGCGTGCGGGAATTTTCGGGAGAGGAGTATTGCAGCTCAGGGCCGACCGAACAGCGCGCCGAAAATCTGGCGGGCGTTGCCGGCCTTGCGCAGATCGTTCCACATCCGCCGCCATTGCAGCCGCAACCGGCAGAAAAGCGCCGGTCATGGGCCGGCTGTCAGCGAGCGAGGAGGTACAGTCGAACATGGCGCGTGATCCTCGAAAGAGACGTTTTCCACGCCGAACGATCGCCCAGCATTTTATCTGGTGTATTTCTCAGGGGGCTTAACTACGCAAAGTTTTGTAAATTTGGTTGGAGTGTCTTACTTAAACAGACGGGGTATGTGTATCGGAGCTCCAGGTCCCGCACTTCGCGCATACATCAAGAGTCCTGATTTTCGTAGGGGCTGTTTCGCATCTACTACATTCTCGGTACAATGACTGACGATATGGCAGTGCGAGGCCCTCGGGCAGAGCAGTCTCTGCACTGGTAGCGACGTCGCCACTGCCCGCTCTTTACCCCCCCCTCCAAGATCCGCCGCGTTTCGTCCATCCGCGCGAGCGATCTTGCAATATGCGCGCGCCAGCGCGGGTCTCCTTCCAGTGCGGCGGCATAGGCCTGCGCTAGATCGTCCGGCCGGTCCTCCGCAATGGCTTCTATGAAGAACGCCGCCTGTTCCCGGTCTTTCGACGATTTCAGACTGCCCGCGCCATCGCTCCGCCCCGGTCGGCGACGATCAGCTTGTGGATCGCATAGCGCTCGGGCCGCAGGCGCTGTGCCTATCAAAATTTCAAATTGCTAGGCATATCGGAAAAACAAGGCCGATACTGCGATGAGGCACATCAGCGGATTGAATAAACCAGATATTTCACCCCACCCTCGCCACCATCACCGCACTCTCCCCATACTCCCGCCGCTCCAGCAGCTCGTAGCCTTCAGGCAGGGCGATCTCCGCATCGGCGCTTTCCTCGAAAACAACGAGCGCGCCGTCCGCCAGCCAGCCGCCATCGCGCAAGGCTTCCAGCGCTTTTTCGCCGAGACCCTTGCCATAGGGCGGGTCCAGAAACGCCAGCGTGAAAGGCTCCTGCGGCGGCATCTGGCCGAGTTTCGTGGCGTCGCGGCGGAAGACGCGGGTGACACCGCCGAGGCCGAGCGTTTCGATATTGGCGCGGATCAGCCCGCGTCCCTCGGCGCTGTCGTCAACCAGCAGCGCGAAACTCGCGCCGCGTGACAGCGCCTCGATGGCGAGCGCGCCTGTGCCGGCGAACAGGTCGATCACCCGGGCGCCTTCGCACGGATCGTCGTAGGCGTGGGCGAGAATGTTGAAAATGCTCTCGCGCAGGCGGTCGGAAGTTGGCCGCACCGCCTGCGTCGCCGGGCCTTTGAGCGCGCGTCCCTTGAAGCTGCCGCCGACCACGCGCATCGCGGGTTAATCCCGCCCACCTTTGCGCGGCGGACGTCCGCCGCCCGAAGGCCTGCCACCACCGGAAGGCTTGCCACCACCGGAAGGCTTGCCGCCCGGCCGTCCCGAAAAGCCGCCGCCACCAGGCCGCCCGCCCGGCTTGCTCGAAGGCCTGCCGACACCCGGTTTGCCGGCAGTGCGCGGCGGCCGCCCGTCCGCAGACCGGCCCTCGCCGCGTCCCGGCCGTTCGCCACCCTTTCGGAAATCGCCCCGCCGTTCGCTATCGCGGGAAAAGTCGCGCTTGCCACCGCGAGGTCCGTCGCCGCCCGGCCGTCCTTCGCCACGGGATTTGAAGCCCTCGCCGCGTGGCTTGAAGCCTTCCCCCGGCGGTTTGCGCCCGGCACTGCGGGGACGGTCGTCGCCGCCTTCGCGGCTGCGCGATGAATAGCCTTCGCCACGGGATTTGAAGCCCTCGCCCCGTGGCTTGAAGCCCTCGCCGCGTGGCTTGTAGCCTTCCCCCGGCGGCTTGCGCCCGGCACTGCGGGGACGTTCGTCGCCGCCCTCGCCGCGGGATTTGAAACCTTCGCCTCGCGGCTTGCCGGGGCTCTTGCGCTCTTGCCAGGGTGAGCGCTCGCCGCGCGCAGGCCTGTCGTAATCGGCCTCTGCCCCTGCCGTGCGCGGCTTGTATCCGTCTCCCCGCGGCTTGAAGTCGTCGCTGCGCGGTTTGCCGCGCGGACGGGTGAAATCGCCCGTGTCGTTGCGGAATTTTGCATTGTCGCGCCGCGCGGGCGCTTCGCCCGCGTCCGGGCGCCCGGGCCTGCGCCGTATCGGCATGTCGCCGCCACCGCGCCGCGCGCGCGTGTCCTGTCCGTCGTCGCGCGTGCGGTCACGGCCCATTTTTGCAAAACGCTCGGCGTTGCGCTTCGAGCGGCCGTCGAATCCCCCTTCGGCCATCTCCGGTTCCGGCTTGCCTGCGGGGGCGACGATGCGCTCCACCGGCACCGTACGTCCGCGCCGGTCGGCGGTTTCACCGCGCTCGATGCGCCGCCTTTCGCCTTCGCCACCGGCCTGCCTTTCGCGCTGCTCGCGCAGTACGGACACATGCCGGCGCCTGCCGGGTTTGGGTGTCTCGCGCCGGGGTTGCTCGTCTTCCGCCTCCCTGCCGCGCGGCGCGTCTCCTCTGCGGGCGAATTTGCCCGCCGTCTTGCCGCCAGCCTTGCCGTCACGCATCCAGCGGCCGTCGCGTTCGCCATCCCGTCCGCCGCGGGGAGATCGTTCACCGCCGCGCCCACGCTCCTCGCGCGGGTTCCTGCTGCGGTCGCTTCTGTCGTTGCCTTGGGCTTGCCGCTCCTCGTGCAGCGGCGCGTCAAAATCGGCCCCAGCCAATTCGGCGATCTTGTCGCCGAGCTGGTCCTTCAGCACGCGCGTCTTGATCTCGTCGGCAGCGCCTTCTTCCAGATCGCCGAGCTGGAACGGGCCGAAGGACACGCGGATCAGCCGGTTCACATCGAGGCCGATGTGCTCCAGCACTTTTTTCACTTCGCGGTTCTTGCCCTCGCGCAGGCCGATGGTCAGCCACACGTTGGCGCCCTGTTCGCGGTCGAGCCGGGCTTCGATACCACGGTAGTCGATGCCGTCGATGGTCAGGCCATCGGCCAGCCGGTCCAGCACGGACTGATCCGTGACGCCGTGGGCGCGCACGCGGTAGCGCCGCAGCCAGCCGGTAGCGGGCAGTTCCAGCGCCCGGGCCAGGCCGCCGTCATTCGTCAGCAGCAGAAGGCCTTCGGTATTGATGTCGAGCCGGCCGACGCTGACGACGCGCGGCAGGCCTTCCGGCAGATTGTCGAATACGGTCGGCCGGCCTTGCGGGTCATGCGCCGTCGTCACCATGCCGCGCGGCTTGTGGAACAGAAACAGCCGCGTGCGCTCGCGCTGGCCGAGCGGCTCGCCATCCACGGTCACCCGGTCTCCGGGGGCGACGTTAAAGGCCGGGCTGTCCAGCACCTTGCCGTTGACGGCTACGCGCCCGGCCAAAATCCACTCTTCGGCCTCGCGGCGCGAGCAGAGTCCGGCGCGCGCCATGATCTTGGCGATACGCTCGCCGCTTTGGTCCTGATTGTCGGTCATGCGGGCGGCAATAGCAGTTTGCGCGCAGCAAGAATAGCGGAAAGAGGGCAGCAGCCGGGGGCTTGCCAAACCGCCCGCGAAAACCGCATGACGGGGCGATGAGCGAAACCGGCGGCAGGACCAGCGAAACAAATGCCCGGCAGGATCCCATGTCCCGCGCCTTTGCCGAGGCGCGGGCGGCGGCTGCGTGCGGCGAGGTGCCGGTCGGCGCGGCGGTGGTGAAGGACGGCAAGGTCATTGCAGCCGCGGGCAACCGCACGTTGGCGGATCGCGACCCGACCGCCCATGCCGAAATGCTCGCCATCCGCGCCGCCGCACAGGTGCTGGGGTCCGAGCGGCTGATAGATTGCGACCTCTACGTCACGCTGGAGCCCTGCGCCATGTGCGCCGGCGCCATCTCCTTCGCGCGCATCAGGCGGCTCTACTTTGCTGCGAGCGACGAAAAAGGCGGCGCGGTAGAGAACGGTCCGCGCTTTTTCGCGCAACCAACCTGTCACCATGCTCCGGAGGTGTATGGCGGGTTTCGCGAGAGCGAGGCAGGCGAGATGCTGAAAGACTTTTTCAGGAACAGGCGTTGAGAGAGTGTGTGGGCGCTTGATCGGCTCGCTGATCTTGTCGCCTGATATTGGCTGCCAGTTGGAAACGAAATGCGCCCGTGTGCTGCGTCCCGCGCACCGCTCCGGTTCTGCCGGATATTGTCAACATGATGATTCTCAATTAGTTTTTCTGCACCTCGGTCAGAGGCGTTGATACTTCAGGAGGAGCATGATGAAATATGTGATGGCGCTTGCAGCCGCAGCGATGATGTCCGCCATGATACCGGTCGCCGCTTCGGCACAAGGCTGGAACCAGAAGGCCTACAATAATTCCCAGGCCGCCAAGAAGTCGCAGCAGCACTACAACAACCAGACCCGCCGCCGCTGATTTCCGGCAAAACAATTTTTGTGGGCGCTGCGTTTGCGGCGCCCGTTGTTTTTTGCAACGCTTGCACCTCTGCCGGCCCATCAGGACGGCTCGGCTTCACCGGGGATGGCGCCATGCAGACGTTTCCCATCAATATGGCTCTGGCCATCGTCTTTTCGCTGCTTCCTTTTCCGTCCCTGAAGCTTCTGGACTATGCGAACAGAGGCTGCGGCGACGGAATGTGCGGCTTCTTTTCCGGCCTGCTGGTCATCGGCGGGCTTTTATTGGGGACCATAATATTCACAGTGCGCGGCCAGCGGCGCGCGGAAAAGCCCGAAAGCCTGTTGCTTGCCCCGTTGCTGCTCTGGCCGCTGTCGTTTGTTCCGTTATTTTTCTGAAGGCTGGCTCCGGCCTTTACGCAGCAGCGTTCCGGCTGTGTGAACGCCCTTGCGTGCTTCGGTCACTTTTCCGCCTCCGAGGGGTCGTTGAGACCGGCTTTGTGGCCTTCCAGTCCTCACCCACGCCCCCCAATCCGCCCCGCCATCACCCTTTCCACGGCCCGCTTCACCTCGTCCTTCAGCGGCTCGCTGGCGGCCATGATTCTTGCGGCGCGGAAGAAGTCGAGAATGCGGAAGCTGTCGACGGGCGGCCTCAATAGCAGGTCCGGCGGACCGGCCTTCAGCATTTGCGCTGTGATCGACGATTGCATGATCTGCGATGCGCCGAACAGCGCCTCGAACGGTTTTGGCAGCGGGCTCTTGCCTTCCACCGGCCCGCCCGTGACATCGCAGGCGACGACAAAAACGCTTGGCCCGCGCAGGTGGTCGTAGGGCAGGGGATTGACGACGCCGCCGTCGATGAGGGCGCGTCCGTCAATGCTGACCGGCTGGAACAGACCGGGGATTGCCATGCTGGCGGCAACCGCCGGCAGCAACGGCCCGGCGTCGAACAGCCGCTGTTGCCGCGCGTAATAATCCGTGGCCACCACGTCGAACGGAATCGCAAGGTCCTCGAAACGGTCCGGCACGAACGCCGGCCAAAAAGCGTTCAGCACCTTTTCCGGATCGAGCAGCATCGGGTTGGTGAACTGCCCGGACAGCACGTCCGTAAACCGCCCCGCGCGGGCCTTCATCAACCGTCCGAGGATCGCCGTGCGGTCGCGCAGCAGCATGGCGATAAAGCTGCGCATGTCCGCAGCAGACATGCCGCTGGCCCAGACAGCACCGATCACCGCGCCGATGGACGTGCCGGCAATGCGCACGGGCGTTACGCCCAGTTCCTCAAGCGCCTCGGCAACCAGAACATGCGCAAAGCCACGCGCGCCGCCACCGCCGAGCGCGACGGCGATGCCATTGGCAGGGGCAGCTGGCTGCTCGCGAGTCATGCTGTCATTGTCTGTTGCGCTGCAACAATTGGCAAGGCCACAGCCGCGGCTGTCAGGACGTCAGAAAGCCTTGCAGTTCTGCCAGCGTCGCATCCGCATTCTCTTCCGCGACGAAATGGCCGGACTCTATCTTTGCCCCAACGGCATGCGGTGCAAAAGTCCGCTTCCAGATATCGAGCGCACTTTCCGTCCCGCCGGTGAGGAAAAATTCGCCCCACAGCACCTGCACCGGGCAGGCAATCGTCTTGCCGGCGGCAAGGTCCGCGTCGTCGTATTGCCGGTCAAGGCCAGCCCCGGCGCGGTAATCCTCGCAAAAAGCGTGGATGCGCGAGGAATCGCCCCAGGCCTCGCGATAGGCTTCCATCGCCCGCGCATCGAAAGCCTTCAGCGAAGGGTCGGCCGCCCATTTCGCCATGAGGCCACGGAAATATGTGTCCGGCCCTTCCTCCTTGATCGCGTCCTCCGGCTGTGGCTCGGCTGCGGCCAGAACGCCCCAATGCGCGGCGGGACGCGCGCCGGCCTCAATGCCGCGCCAGACTTCGCAGGTCGGGATGATATCAAGCAGGGCCAGCTTTGACAGCCGGCCGGGATGATCGAGCGCCAGACGATAGCCCGCGCGCGCGCCGCGGTCGTGTCCGGCCAGCGCGAACTGCGCATGTCCGAGCTTGTCCATCACGGCAATCACGTCGTCGGCCATCTTGCGCTTGGTGTATTCCACCCCGCCGTGGCTGCGCGGCGCGGAAGACCAGCCGTAACCGCGCAGGTCCATCGCAACGACCGTAAAGTGCCCCGCCAGCCGCGCAGCGATACCGTGCCACATCGCGTGGCTCTCCGGAAAGCCGTGCAGCAGCACGAGCGCGGGGCCGGTCCCTTTCGAGCGGGCGAATATCTTTCCTGCTTCCGTGCCGATCCAATGCGCTTCGAAGCCGGGAAACAGCGCGTCGATATTGCTCATGTTTCGCTCTCGCCCTTCAGCCGTTCGATGGCGCGCCAGCCGATGTCGCGGCGGTAGAAACCGCCCGGCCAGTCGATCTTTTCGATGGCCGCATAGGCGCGCTTGCGCGCTTGTGTGAACGAACTGCCGAGGCCAGTGACGTTGAGCACGCGCCCGCCGTTGGCCAACAAGCGCTCCCCCTCCGCTTTGGTTCCCGCATGGAAGACCAGCACGCCTTCTTCGCCCTTCAACACGTCGAGGCCGTTGATCTCCGTGCCGCGCTCCGGCGCATCGGGATAGCCATGCGCCGCATAGACCACTGTGAGCGCCGATTGCTCTTTCAGCTTGACCGGCGCGCTGCGCAGCCGCCCTTCGGCTGCCTCCAGCAGCAGTGGCACGATGTCTTCGTCGAGACGCGGCAGCATGACCTGGGTTTCCGGATCGCCGAAGCGCGCGTTGAACTCGATCAGCTTCGGCCCGTCCCTGCCGATCATCAGCCCGGCGAAGAGAACGCCCTTGTAGGGCGCCCCGCGCGCCTGCATGCCTTTCAGCGTCGGCGCGATGATCTCCCTCATCACGCGCGCAGTCATGGCGTCGGTCATTACGGGCGCGGGCGAATAGGCGCCCATGCCGCCGGTGTTGGGGCCCGTGTCGCCCTCGCCGACGCGCTTGTGGTCCTGCGCCGAGGCGAAGGCCAGCGCGCGGGTGCCGTCGCACAGGGCGAAGAAGGATGCTTCCTCGCCTTCCAGAAATTCCTCGATGACGACTTCCGCGCCCGCAGCGCCAAAAGTGCCTGCGAACATGCCGCGAATGGCGCGTTCGGCATCCTCGTGCGTTTCGGCGATGATGACGCCCTTGCCGGCGGCAAGCCCGTCCGCCTTCACGACGACGGGCAGGCTCTGCTTGTTCGCGAAAGCCAGCGCGGAAACCTCGTCCGCAAAACGGCCATAGGCGGCGGTGGGGATGTCGAAGTCGCGGCAGAGATCCTTGGTGAAGCCCTTGGACCCTTCCAGCTGCGCGGCAGCTTTCGACGGTCCGAACACAGGGATGCCTGCGTCCTCCAGTTCGTCCGCAAGCCCGGCCACCAGCGGCGCTTCCGGCCCGATAACGACGAGTCCGATCTGCATGCGATAGGCGAAGGCGACGATGTTGCGGTGATCGGCCGGGTCGAGCGGCGCATTCTCGGCGATTTCCGCCGTACCCGGATTTCCCGGCGCGACGAACAGCTTGCGCGTCAGCGGCGATTTGGAAATGGCCAGCGCAAGCGCATGTTCGCGCCCGCCGGAGCCGATAAGCAGAATGTTCATATCGTTCAGCCGTGATGGACGAAAACTTCGCATAACCGGCGCTGGTCCCGAAGCGCCGTTCCATCACAGGCTGTAAGGTTTGCGCGCCGCGGGTTCAACCCGGCAGGGAGAACCGGCCGTCGTTTGTCACAGCTATCGGCCTATTCCGCCGCTACGGGCTGTTTCTCTTTCGCAAACGCCGATTTCGGCATGGCGAAGACCAGCAGGTTCGCCACGCAAATGGTGAAGGCGAGGAACCAGAACACGCTGAGAATGCCCCATTTCAGCGCGATCACGCCGCAGATGGCCGGGCCGATGGCCGACCCGAGCGCCTGGATGCCGAACATCGCGCCGATGGCCGAGCCGCCGAGGTTCTTCGGCGTGGCGTCGAGCAGCCATGCCTGAAGAACCGGGCGCAGCGCGAACAGGAAGAATCCGAGCGCCGCGACGAAGAACACGAACACCGGCGAATTGCCCATGAAGGCCATGGCGGCGAGCACGATGGCGATCATCACCATGGAGGCCATCATCACGCTGCCGCGTCCGACCTTGTCCGACATGTAACCGGCGATGGGCGCGGCGACGAAACCGGCGGCCTGCAGCACGAACATCGCCGAGCCCACGGCAGCGGCCGAATATTTCATCTCGAACAGATAGAGCGGCAGGAAGACCATGATGCCGTTCTGCGTCATCGAGCGGAAGGCCGAGGAAATGCACAGGAATAGCAGGACCTGGTTTTTGAAGAGCTGCGGCAGGGCGCGCAGAACCTCGCCCTTGGACAATTGCTTTTCGTCCGTCGGGGCCGCTTTCGCGCCGGCCTTCGGCGCCATGCTCATCGAGCCGAGATACCACAGGATCGCTACCGCCATGACGACGCCAGGAACGATGTTCGCGAAAACGACGTCCCGCCATGTCCACGCGAAATAGGTGATGAGCCCGCCGGCGACCATGGGTGCGAAAGCATCGCCCACATTGCCGCCCATGCCATGGTAGGCCATGACGAGGCCCTTGCGCTCCGGGAAGCGGCGGCCGAGCCACGGGATCGCCGTCGGATGCCAGAGATTGTTGCCGACGCCGATCAGCGCTGCGCAGAGCAGCAGCACGTAATAGCTGTGCGAGAAGCCCATCAGGAAATAGGGCACACCGATCCAGAACAGCGATGTTGCCAGCAGCATGCCCTTGCGCGGCACGGAGTCGACCAGCATGCCGCCCGGCAGGTTCGAAATCGCCCCGGCGAAATATTGCGCCGACATGATCATGCCGATCTGAGCCGCATTGAGGCCTAGTTCGACGCCGATCAGCGGCAGCAGGATGTAGAACGTCGCCGGATACCAGTGCGTCAGCGCATGCCCGATGGTGATGATCCAGACTTCGAGAAACGAACGGTCGGACTGCTGTTGCGGCGCGCTGGCGAGTGAGGTCATGGGCGGCGGACCTTTTTATTGATCTCGATTAATTCGGAATCCGATTGTGTGCGGCGCAAGGCCGCAGGATTCTCTCGCCAATCTAATGCGCCCGGCACAGCCTGCCGTCAAGCGGAGCGGCGACTGCGCCATGCAAAAAACGCATGGCGTAGCGCCTGTTTGGCGTTTGCTCGCTACTTGCCGAATATCTGCCGCACGCGCGCCCGCACGGCGTCCGGCACGTTGGCGGCTTCCGTCACCGTCTTCAGCAGGAAGGCGTCGTCCGCCGGCGAGACGTCCAGCCGCGCCTTGGCAGCTTCCGCCTTCAGGTCCGGGTCCTTCGCCATCTGCTGGAACGCGTCGCGCAGCGCCTTGGCGATATGCGGCGGCACGCCCGGCGGCGCGCAATAGGCCCGCCCGATCGCCCCGCCGGAGGCATAGACGCCCATCAGCTGCCTGTCGGCGTCGGTCTTGGCGAATTCCAGCAGCGCCGGCACGTCCGGCAATTCCGGATCGCGCGCCGGCAGCACCTGCAGGAAGACCTTGGCCTTCTTCTCCTTCAGCCAGGCCTGCTTGCCGGCCTTGACGGCGGCCCAGGACGTGCCGGCCGCATCGACCTCGCCGCGCTCCATCGCCAGCATGCCGGGGCCGGACGAGGCATAGCCCGAAACCACCTTGGCCTTCGCGCCGATCAGCGCGTAGAGGATTTTCGGCACGGTCTCGGCGAGGTTGGCCGGGCCGGTGCCTGCGAAGGTCATTTCCGTTGTCAGCATGTCCTTGACAGATTGCGCCTTCGACGTGTGCCAGACGAGAAAGATGTTGTTGGACGAAGCGATGCGGCCGATCCACGTCAGCTTCGTGGCGTCGTATTTGACGCCGGGGTTTTTCAGCCCCTGTTCCGTTGCCAGCGTTTCCCCCAGCGCGCCCAGCGCCGTGCCGTCCTTCGGCGCGACTGAATAGATGTAATTCGCCGCCCGTAGCGAGCCCGCGCCCGGCATGTTGTTGGCGACTACATTCGGCTTGCCGGGAATGTATTTGCCCAGATGCCGCGCCACCAGCCGGGCGTAGAGATCGTAACTGCCGCCCGGCGAATAGCCGATGTAAAGATTGATCGTGCGCCTGGACTTGTAAAAGTCCTCAGCGCTCTGCTGCGCCGCCGCGCCGCCAGCGCCCGCAGCAAGAACCGCCAGCGCCAATACGCTCCGCCGGAAATGCGTCATGCCCGCCTCCCTGATGTTTCTTTGACCGGGACTGTTCATATCAGGGAAAGAGCGCATAGAAAATTGCTTAAGGCCTCAGAAGCTTGCTGTTTCCCCGTAGCTGGAAACCAGTATTGTAGGGCATGCCCGATTCCACATCCGCCAGTCCCACCTCCGGCTCCAACGCTGCGGAGCTTTCCGTTTCCGAACTGTCCCAGGCGCTCAAGCGGGCGGTGGAGGACCAGTTCGGCTTCGTGCGCGTGCGCGGGGAGGTTTCGGGCTATCGCGGGCCGCATTCGTCGGGCCATTGCTATTTCGCCCTGAAGGACCAGAACGCCCGCATCGACGCCATCATCTGGAAAGGCTCGTTCCAGCGCCTGCGCATCAGGCCGGAAGAGGGCATGGAGGTCATCGCCACCGGCAAGCTGACGACCTATCCCGGCCGCTCGACCTATCAGATCGTCATCGAGACGATCGAGCCCGCCGGCGTCGGCGCGCTGCTCGCCCAGCTTGAGGAGCGGCGCAAGCGGCTCGCGGCCGAGGGCCTTTTCGACGAGGCGCGCAAGCAGCTTCTGCCCTATCTGCCGCGTGTGGTGGGCGTCGTGACATCGCCAACAGGGGCCGTCATCCGCGATATTCTCCACCGCATGGCAGACCGGTTTCCCGTACATGTGCTGGTCTGGCCCGTGCGCGTCCAGGGCGAGACGACCGGCGCGGAAGTCGCCAATGCGATTGCGGGCTTCAATGCGCTCAAGCCCGGTGGAAAAATCCCCCGGCCGGACGTCATCATCGTCGCGCGAGGCGGCGGTTCGCTGGAGGATCTCTGGGGCTTCAACGACGAGATCGTGGTGCGCGCGGCGGCGGCTTCGGACATTCCGCTTGTCTCCGCCGTCGGCCACGAGACGGACTGGACGCTGATCGACAACGCCGCCGACCTGCGCGCGCCGACGCCCACCGCGGCAGCGGAAATCTGCCTGCCCGTGCGCTCCGAACTGCTGGTGGAAGTGGCGGACTACGCCCGCCGCCTCGGCGTCGGCCAGTCGCGGCTCCTCGAGCGGGCGCGGGCGGACTTGCGCGGGCTCGCGCGCGCACTGGCGCGTCCGGAGGATGTTCTCGCGATCCCCCGCCAGCGGGCGGACAGGGCCGGCGAGCGGCTTGCGGCGCGTATCGCGGCAGGCATGCAGCAGCACCGCCTGCGGTTGACGCAGGCTGCCGGCAGCCTCGCCCGCCATTCGCCGCAGGCCGAACTTGCCCGCCGGCGCGAAAACCTCGCCGGCCTGTCCCGCCGCCTCGTCGTGGCGCTGCAGACCGCGCGGCGCAGCGAGGAACGCGCGATTGCGGTGGGACGCCAGCAGGTTGCGAGCCTCGCCCGCCGTCTTGCCCCGGCGTTTGCGCGCGGCGTTGAGATGCGCAAGGCGCGGCTCGCCTCGGTGCTGCAGGTTTATGGCGCGCTGGACCACAAGAAAGTTCTGGCGCGCGGCTTCGCGCTCGTGCGCGACGATGCCGGCGCACTGGTGCGCAGCGTGGCCGCAGTCGCACCGGGTATGGGCCTCAGCGTGCAATTCGCCGATGGAGTTGTGCACGCGACAGCCGATGGCGGTGGCGAAAGCCTGGAGCCGAAAGCGGCGCCGAAAAAGCCGAGAGCCGCTGCACCGCGCGCAGGCAAGCGGGCTCCGGAATCGGGGCAAGGCTCCTTGTTTTGAGCAGGCCTCTTATTTACCCGTAGCGATCTTCCGCACGATGCCGGGGTGGCCACACATCATCTCGCTGGTCGGCAGCACAAGCCACGCGCCGTTCTTGTAAAGGCGGCGGACGTAGCCGCCCTTGTCGCTGCGGGCGACGATAAAGCCCTGGCCCGTGCTGAGTATCTGCGCATCCGCACTGGCCGCGGCCTGCACAGCCGCGCGTTGCGGTGCAAACACCATCACAGTCTCGCCCGGCTCAAAGAAAATGTAGGCAAGCGCCGACACGATCACCCAGGCCAGAATAATCGCCGGCCCGATGAACAGCGCGGCGAGCAAGCCGGCCCCGCCGCCGCCAGCTGCATCGGCCGGCGGCGTTGCGGTCTGCCTTGGGGCCAGGGGCGCAACTGCTTCGCTCATATCGCCAATATAGCGCAGGCGGAATCTGCCGTCTCGCATTGCCGCGCCCGAAAATGGACGCATTGGCAGTCACTCGCCAGCCGCGGGCATCACAATCGCGCTATTTCGCGAGCAATTTCGAACGTCGTTCGCGAAAATCCGTCTTTTGTGCATTATATGGTCCGAAATGGCATATGGTCCGAAATGGCGTTCGCGCAGTCTTCTGGAGCGGGGCGCAATCGGCAGTGTGGAGGTTTGCCATGTCTGGTATCGGCGGCATTTTCAACAAGCTCACCGGCGGCGGGGCGCCCGCTCACGGCAAGGAGTTTCCTGTCAGCCACACGCCGGAGGAATGGAAGAAAAAACTCTCCGACATGGCCTATTACGTATTGCGCGAGCACGGCACCGAGCGGGCGGGCACAAGCCCGCTGAACCGCGAGAAACGCGATGGCACGTTCACTTGCGCCGGATGCGGGCAGGAACTGTTCGAATCCGCGACGAAATACGAATCCGGCACCGGATGGCCGAGCTTCTACAAGCCGATCGAAGGGGCGGTGGAAACCAGCGTCGACAACACGCTCTTCATGTCGCGGACCGAAGTCCATTGCAGCCGCTGCGGCGGCCATCTCGGTCACGTCTTCCCGGACGGACCGCAACCTACCGGCGAGCGCTATTGCATGAATGGCGTAGCCCTTGAATTCAAGCCGGAAGACGGCTCGGCGGGGTGAGCCGCCTGCCGCCCTCGCAGTCCAGCCGAAAGGAGACGTAACGATGCGCCATGCAATTCCCGCACTGGCAACCGCCGCCGCCCTGACACTGCTGCCCGCGGCTGCTGGCGCGCAAGCCGGCAAGACAAAGGTGCAGGACGCCGCCGTCGCGATATTCGCCGGCGGCTGTTTCTGGTGCGTCGAATCCGATTTCGACAAGGTTCCGGGAGTCATGGTGACGACCTCCGGCTATATCGGCGGCAAAACGACCAATCCGACCTACAAGCAGGTTTCGGCTGGCGGAACGGGGCATGCCGAGGCGGTCAAGATCGTCTACGATCCGTCCAAGGTCACCTATGAGCGCCTGTTGAAGATTTTCCTCCGCACCACCGATCCGCTGACGGCAGGCGGGCAGTTTTGCGATCGCGGCGATCAGTATCGCAACGCGATTTTCGCCATCGACCGGCGCCAGCGCAAGGCTGCCGAAGAAGCAATCGCGGATTTGAAAGCCAGCGGGTTGCTGAAGGGCAAAATCGTCACGACCGTCGAAAACGCCGGGCCGTTCTATCCGGCCGAAGGCTACCACCAGAACTACTACAAAAAGAACCCGCTGAAATACAAATACTACCGCTGGAACTGCGGCCGCGATCAACGCGTCAAGGCGGTCTGGGGCAAGGAAGCTTACGGCTTCTGAACGCCCGGGCTCGCGGAGACACGGCGCCCGGTTCCATGGGCCGGATTCCATGTGCCCGGTTCCATGTGGAGGACATACGTCATGCCCATAGCCAATCGTCGCCCGTTGCTGGTCCCGGCGTTCGCCGCAATTGTCCTGGCGGCCGCCTCGCTTCCCCTGGCCGCCGCTGGCCCGGCTTCCACCATTGCCGTGTTCTACGGCGGCGAAGCCGGCCTTGATGCATGCGCCGGTCTCGGGCATGTCGTGGCACTCAAGCGCGGCGGCGACAATTTCCTGTCGGTGCGCGGCGGTCCCGCCACCAGCCATCGGGAAATCGACCGGCTGAAAATGGGCCAGCATGTGTCCATGTGCGACGAGCGCGGCGACTGGATCGGAATTGTCTACACGAAGTCCGGACAGCGCTGCGGAGTCGGGACGCCGGTCGCCCGCCGGCAGCCCTATCGCGGGCCTTGCAGATCGGGCTGGGTGCATCGGGACTTCGTTGAACTCCTGGCCGGATAGCGATGCTTCGCCGCCGGGGTTAAGCTAACAGGCAACGCTGAAATTTGCGGTTTTCCCCGTTTTGTCCGATATGAGGGCAGGGAGAGACCGCTGGCCGCCATGCGTATAGCCATTTTTTCGGACATCCACGCCAACCGGCAGGCGTTCGACGCCTGCTTTGCCCACGCGAACAAGCAGGGTCATGACCGTTGCGTTGTGTTGGGGGATATCGTGGGCTACGGCGCGGATCCGCAATACATGGTGGATCGAGTGGTCCGGCTGGCGGAAGCGGGGGCGATCGTGGTGCGCGGAAATCACGATGAGGCTGCGGCTTCTGCCGATACGTCGGGCATGAACGAATACGCGGCCGCAGCCATCGAATGGACAAGCCGCGCGCTCGATGAGGCTTCACTCGCGTTTCTTCGCCAATTGCCGATGTCGGTTCGCGATGAAGATGCGCCCGCCTGCCTCTTTGTTCATGCCGAAGCCGCAACTCCGCACGACTGGCGCTACGTGCATGATACGGCGTCTGCCGAACGCAGCCTCGCGGCTGTCGAGGAGCGCGTGACGTTTTGCGGACACGTACACGTCCCGCAGTTGTACAACATGGGATCGAAGAAACAGGCGCACCTGTTTTCCCCCCAGGCCGGTGTTGCAATTCCGTTGGTCGGCAATCGCAAATGGCTCGCGGTCATGGGCGCCACGGGCCAGCCGCGCGACCGTAATCCGGCAGCCGCCTATGCCATATTCGACACGGACAAATACGAATTGACCTACTTCCGGGTGCCCTACGACATCGAGTCGGCCGCCGCGAAAATCCACGCTGCGTCGCTGCCGCAGATGCTGGCCGCGCGTCTGTTTATCGGACGGTGAAAGGCGACAGGCGCGATGCCCGCACATGAGGTCAAGGTCGGCGATATCATCGACGGTTTCGTGATCGAGCAGGAAGTGCATGTCGGCGGCATGGCGATCACCTATGCCGCCTCGCATCCGAAAATCGACACACCGCTTATTTTCAAGGTTCCGAAAATTCGCGAGGGCGAGGACGCCACGATCATCGTGGGCTTCGAAATGGAGATGATGATCCTGCCGCGGCTCACCGGGCCCCATGTCCCGCGCGTCTATGGCGTCGGCGACTTCGCCAAGACGCCCTATCTGGCGATGGAACGCATACCCGGCGACACAATTTATACGAAAATCGAACAGGCGCCGCTGCCGCCGGACGAAGTGCTTGCCATCGGCCGGCGTGTGGCGGCGGGCCTTGCCGACATCCATCGCCAGAAAGTCATCCATCACGACATCAAGCCGTCGAACATCATGACGCGGCCCAGCGGCGAGGCCGTGTTCATCGATTTCGGCCTGTCGCGCCATGCCGAATTGCCGGACCTCCTGGAAGCGGAGTTTCATCTTCCGATGGGGACGGCGCCCTATATCTCGCCGGAACAGGCGCGGCAGATCCGCGACGAACCGCGCTCGGATATTTTCTCTGTCGGGGTGCTGCTGTATCATCTGGCGACGGGAGAACGGCCCTTCGGCGTGCCGCGCTCGCAACAGGCACTGCGTACGCGCCTGTGGCGCGACCCCGTGCCGCCGCGAAAATTGCGCCCCGATATCCCGCCGTTCCTGCAAGAGATCATCCTGCGCTGCCTCGAACCGGAAGCCTCGGCGCGGTTTCCCACCGTAGCGCGGATGGTCTTTAATTTGAACAATCCGGAAGCCGTCCGTTTGACGGCGCGTTCGCAAAAACTGGCGCGGGACGGGCTGACGACTGTCGCCAGCCGCTGGTTCAAGGCGCGTTCGCTGCCCCCGGTCGAACACCACGCCATCCCCGTGGCGGGAACCGGAATTATTCTGGTCGCGGTTGATCTGTCGGAAGGCTTCGAATATCTCGCAGAGGCTCTGCGTCTGCAAACGCAGCGATTGATTTCATCCATGTCGGATGTACGCATCGCTTGCATCAACGTTATCCGCCTGTCGGGCGTATTCCAGACAGCGACCTTCGACGAGACCGGCCGCAACATCCATGTCCAGCGCTTGGTCGAATTGCGCGACTGGGCGCGCGGTCTCGATATCGACAACGACATGATTTCATTTCACGTGCTGGAAAATTTCTCGCCGGCAGAAGCCATCATCGACTTCGCTCAGACCAATCACGCCGATCACATCCTGCTGTGCGCGCGTGGCGCTTCGACCTATCGCCGCTTCTTGGGGTCCGTCTCTTCGGAGGTTGTTGCACGGGCGCCGTGCTCAGTCACCGTCGTGCGTGCGCCCGCTCCGGCGAAGGATTCCGGGGAAGATCCGACACAGATCGCTACGTAACAGGTGCGCATATCCAGCTTTTTGCGGATTATCGGGACGCTTGGCCAAATTTGACGCAAAGCATCCGAAAGCGGTTGAAATTCCTTTTTCAAGATCGTCTTATACACTGATCGCACCGGTTTCTCCGGTGTGTGGGTCGGGCATTGCTGCAGGGATAGGACATCATGAATTTTACACATTGTACCCGCGCGATGGCCGTTGCTTTCGCCGCTATCGCTTTCGCACCGGGCGCCGCTTTCGCCTTCGAGGCCGGGCCCGTGGTTGCGCGGCTAAAGGAACTGGGCCGCAAGATTTACGGCAAGGAGGCCACGGCCGAACTTGTCGCCAAGACCACAAGCCTGTCATTCGGCCAGGAAAGCAAGAAGCTGACGGATGCCGACATGGCGCTTCTGGCCGGAATGCCGAAGTTGCAATCCCTGTATCTGAGCGGCGCTGACAAGATCACCGCCGCCGGTTTCGGCGAGCTCGCCAAGTCGAAATCGCTTGTCCGCCTCAATCTCTATCGCGTGAAGATCGACGACGACGGCATCAAGGCAGTGGCGGCGATGCAACCCGGCCTTAAAGAACTGAACCTGGCCTCCGCAACTGGCTTTACCCCCGGCGCGATGACAACCATCGCAGGCATCAAAACGCTGGAAAGCCTGAATATCTCAAGCCAGAACTTCGACGACAAGGCAATCGCGCCGCTTGCCGGGCATCCTGCGCTGAAGCGTCTGGACATGGGCTACGTCAAGGGAATCACCGATGCGTCCCTCGCTCATGCTGGCAGCATGCCGAAGCTGGATTCGCTGCAAGTCTCCTACACCAACGTGACCGGCAGCGGCTTCGCCAAACTCGCCAAGGCAAGGACGTTGCGCACGCTGACCATCAAATCGGCGCGTCTCAGCGACGCCACCGCCAAGGATGTCGGCAAGCTTGCCGGTCTCCGCAACCTGTACATCTGGGACAACAGGATCGGCGACAAAACCGTCGCTGAGATCGCCAAGCTGAAATATCTGCAGGTCCTCTATCTCAGCAAGACCAACATCACCGACAATGGTGTTCGTTCGATCCGCAAGATGCCCGAAGTGCGGACATTGTGGCTCTCCGACACGCTCGTCACGGACAAGGGCGTGCAGACGCTGGCGATGCCGAAGCTTTACTGGCTGTATCTTGAAAACACGGCGGTCACCGACGCGATACTTCCGAAGCTGGTCAAGACGCCGAGCCTTCGCATTCTCAGCGTCAGGCGCACCCGCGTCACGAAAGACGCGATAGACAAGGCGCTGCAGGCCCGTCCGCCGGAGATGGACAAGCTGAAAATCCAGTGAAGCGCTGAAAATCTTTCAGCGCGGCAGAAAACGCATGACGCGCGCGATCGCATCGGCGCGCGCTGCCGGGTCCGTACCCTGGTGAACGAGGCCGCTGCCCTCTGCGGAATAGGCGCGCCCCTTGCGTGTGCGCAGCGGCATGTCCGGATGGTCGAAATCGTGGTAGGCGCCGGGATACAGAACGATTTCGATCCTGTCGCCTGCCGCCTTCGCGCGCTTTGCGAGCGCCATGCAGGGGCCCGGCGGCGTCCAGTCGTCGGCGAGGCCGGTCAGGATCAGCAGCCGTATGCGGGTATCCCATTGCTTGCGCCGTTCCGCTGCGCGGCAGCCGGGGTAAAATCCTATCGCCGCCGCAAAATCGTACCGCAGACCGTCCGGCCTGCGCCGCCGGGGCACGGAATTGATGACGGTTGCCCCGCCATTGGACCAGCCGAGCAAAGTGATCGAGCCCGCCTTGATGTCTGTCCGGGTTTGCAGATAGGCCAGCGCCGAATGCGCATCGGCAATGCGTTCCTTCCCGGCACGTACTGCGCGCTTGCGCACGCGGCATTGGGACCCCAGCCCGCGCGAGCGGAAACTGTCGGGAAACAGAACGGTAAAGCCAGCTCCGGCAAGCCGCTGCGCCCAGTCCAGCTCACGTCCGCCCGGTTTCAGATTGAGCCCGCCGCATCCATGCAGCGCTATGACTGCTGGAAAAGGCCCCGCTTCCGCAGGACGGTATAGAACGCCTTGCAAAGGGCCGTCAGCACCGGCAAAGCGCACCCCTGCGCCAACGGGTTCGGCGCAGGCGCTTCCTGTAATGACGAAAAAGCCCGCAAAAGCCGTCAAATACAGCCCCAACTTCGTCATTTTGAATGCCTGTTGCCGGAAAGTGTGGACTCTCGGCCACAGACGCAGGCTCGCGCTGGCCAGAGATAATCATTATATGGCAAATCCATCCGGCCTGCGTTAGAAATTGACGCCTGTATTTGGTCTCCCGGTTTCATGCCGCATTGAGTGTGCGCCGCGCAGCAGGGGGGACGGACTTAGCGAACGGTCATGAACATTTTCGAACGCAAACCGCCCGACGCCCGCGAAGCCGAGATACAATTCCTCGACGGCGATTTCCGTGTCGTACGTCCGGGCTCCTACGTGCGCTGCGCCGTCACCGGCGAGCAGATTCCAATCGAGGAATTGCGCTACTGGAGCGTCGATTATCAGGAGGCCTATTCGGCGCCCGAACATATCCTCGTGCGCCTCGGCGTGAAGAAGAAGAAATAACCGGTAGCGGTACAACGCTTGCCAGTGCTTCAGTGCGTCATGGCGCGCAAGAGGAACGCACAAAATCCGGCTTCGTCCTCGATAACCAGTTTTACGGGCAGTGCGACCGGCGGTGTATTGCCAAAGAGGGCGCCGACGCGAACAAAGTCTTTCTCGGTCGTTACAAGCTGTGCGCCATGCGACGCTGCTGCCCTTTGCAGGGTTTCGACCTCGCCGGCATCCAGCGTCTGGTGATCGCCGAAAGCGAAGGCCTCCGCGATGTCTGCGCCTGTCTCTTCCAGCGTCGCGAAGAATTTCTCCGGCCTGCCGATGCCAGCGAATGCCACGACCTTGCGGCCACGCAACTGTGCGGCGATTTCCGGATCGGGCTGCAGCCGCGCGTGGAAGACCGCCTTCGCCTGTGCCAGCGCCCGTCCGGCCACGGCGTCGCCGGCTTCGCCTTCGCCAATCACGACAAGCCCGTCCACCTTCCGCAATTGTGCCGCCAACGGCGCTCGCAACGGGCCTGCGGGGATGCAGAGACCGTTACCGATGCCGGTCTCGCCATCGACGACCGCTATGCTGAGCGTCTTGTTCAGGCCGGGGTTTTGCAGTCCGTCGTCCATGATAACGGCATTGGCGCCGAGCGCAGCCGCAGCCTGCGCGCTCGCCGCCCGGTCTCGGCATACGAAAGTCGGTGCGTGACGGGCCAGCAGCAACGGCTCGTCGCCGGCTTCCGCCGCGCCATGCCGGTGCAGATCAATACGCTGGGGGGTGGGTTGCGAAGACAGCGAGCCGCCATATCCGCGCGTCAGAAACGCTGGCCTGAAGCCGTTCTTCGACAGGATATCTGCACAGGCCAGCGCCGTTGGCGTCTTCCCCGCGCCGCCGGCCGTAAAATTTCCGATGCACAGAACCGGCACATCCGCCTCGACGCCGGTTTGCGCCATGCGCCGCGATGCGATGGCCCCCCAGAGAAATCCCGCCGGCGCCAGCAACAGCGCCGGCAGCCCGCGCTCGCTCTGGCGCCAGAAGGCAGGCGCGCGCATCAGACCTGCTCCATGCGCAGGCGCATCAGCCAGGGTTCCAGCGCCAGCAGAATGCGCCCGGTGGCGCCGCCGATCCGCTCGACCGCCTGCAGGGCAGCGCGCGAATAAGCGCGGACCTTTGCTCCGTCAGTCAGCAGATCCTCGAGCGTCGCTGCCAGCGCATCGGCGTCCGCCACTTCAACTGCGCCACCTCCGGCATGCAATTCAGCGTAGACTTCGGTGAAATTGCCGACATCGGGTCCGTGCAGAATGGCGGTTCCCAGTTTCGCCGGCTCGATAGGATTTTGCCCGCCGCCGCCGGCCAGCGAGCGGCCGACGAAGGCGATGCCGGACAGACGGTAGAAAAGCCCCGTTTCGCCAACCGTGTCGGCAATGTAGAGACCGCCGTCCGGGAACGGTGCACCCTGCGAACGCAAGGGCGCGGCGTAGCCATAGCGTCCGGCGAGTGCGGCAATTTCGCCGCCGCGTTCGGGATGGCGCGGCAGGATGATCGTCAGCAGGTCCGGCCAGCGCTGCAGCAAATGATCGTGCACGCGGATGGCGATATCCTCTTCGCCTGCATGGGTGGATGCGGCCAGCCATACTGGCCGCGATCCGATCCGCGCAGTAAGCCGCGCATATTCGTCGTTGTCCACCGGAGGCGCGGCGGAATCGTATTTCAGATTTCCGGCGACCTGCACATGCGGCGCTCCCAGCCGGTGGAAGCGCTGCGCATCGCCCTCGGTCTGCGTCAGGCACAGATCGATCTGCCCGAGGATCGCCGCAGCGGCGTTGGGGGCTTTCAGCCAGCGCGCCATCGAGCGCTCCGACATGCGCCCGTTGACGATCGTGACGGGAACTTTCGCCGCCCGCGCGCCGGCCAGCATGTTGGGCCAGATCTCGGATTCCGCGACAACCAGCAGTCCTGGCCGCCAATGCGTCAGGAACCTGTTCCAGAAGCGCGGCACGTCGAGCGGTATGTATTGGTGGATCGCCCCGGGCGGCAGCCGCGCCGCAAGAAGGTTTGCGGACGTAATCGTGCCTGTTGTGAACAGCACCGCGATTCCGCGGCCGCGCAGCAGACCTGCCAGCGGCAGCAGCGACACGGCCTCGCCGATACTCGCTCCATGCAGCCATACCAACGGCCCGGAGGGACGCGGAACGCCTGCCTGCCCCATGCGTTCGCCGATCCGTTCGGGGTCTTCCTTGCCACGCCGCAGCCTGGCGCGCAGCAAGAGCCCGGCGAAGGGACCGAAGCCTCGCATCGCCAGTCTGTAGAGGCTAACGAGCCTGCTTTGCGCCTGCATGTCGGGACTTCCGGAAAAGTTCGGGGAATCGGTCCAGCTGATGCAAGCATAGCGCAAGCGTGTGACCGGGGCTGCTGCTACGTTTTGCGCTCGCTCGCGCCGCGCCGGTCTTTCGCGCCCGGATCGCTGGAACCTGCCAGCGCATAGGCGCGGGCGTGGATGGCGTCGAGGGCGGCTTCCAGCATCTGGCGCGCGCTTTCCATGTCGTCCTTCCCGGCATCGGCGGCTATGCGCAGCGGATCGCCGATCACGATCGCGCCGCGGCCGAAGGGCAGGCCAAGGCTTGCCCTGTCCCATGATTTGAAGTCGATCCGCCAGCGGTTGACAACTGCAACGGGATAAATCGGCCGGCCCGAATGCTTGGCGAGCGCGATGATGCCCTCGCCGCAAACGCGCGAGACTTTCGGCACGTCCGCCGTCAGCACCAGCGACACGCCCTGATCCAGCGCCCGCACCATTTCGCGCAGGGCCGCGACGCCGCCGCGCCGGTGCATTTTTTCGGCCCGCCCGCCCGAACCGCGGATTGGAATGACGCCCAGCTTCTGCAGCACCATCGCGTTGATCTCGGCGTCCTTGTTGCGCGAGATCAGCGCTGCAACTTTCAGGCCCGTTGGCCAGGCGAAATGCGCCATCAGATGCTGGCCATGCCAGAGCGCGCCGATAACGGGCGCATCCTTGGCTGCCTGCGCGCGGAAGTCCGCCGGCTCGATCGTGTAGCGGGTCGTGCGCTCGACAAGGCGCAGGTAATTGGCGGCCAGAAATGCCGCCAGCTTCTGCACGAAGGCCGAACGTCCCAGACGCTTCAACAAGGCCGCACCCGATGGGCGAAGGACGCCATCATCTTTCGAGGCGTCAGGCTGGATCGAGAAAGCGATGCAGATGGACGATGAAATAACGCATGTGCGCATTGTCCACCGTCGCCTGCGCCTTCGCTTTCCAGGCTTTTTCCGCTTCGGCAAAATTCGGATAAATACCGACGATGTCGAGCTTGGAAAGGTCGCGGAACGTGGTCTCGCTGACGGAGGTCAGTTCGCCGCCGAAAACCAGATGCAACAATTGTGCGGATTCGCGCGCCGAGGTGCTTTTGCCAGACATGTAATCCCCAATGGCCGTTACGATGTTTTTGCTTGCGGGGCAGGGGCGGAGACATTGGCCGGGACGACGGCCCGCAACGCTTCCATGAGCGGGGCATGGATTCCCTGACCAGCCGCAGCCAGAATGCCGTGTCGCGGACGCGGCAGGTTGTATTGCGGCGGCCGGCCATCGAGACCCGTCAGGGACCCGCCCGCTTCCCGCACGATCAGGTCGGCGGCTGCTATATCCCAATCCCAGGCATCGGTCGAGGCCAGCGCCGCGTCGAGTTCGCCGGAAGCGACCCGGGCCAGACGGTAGGCGAGAGAGGGAATCCTCGGCTCCTGTTCGATGGAGAACTTCGCTGTTAGCGCATCGAGGGCTTTCTTCGGCCCGGCAATCCGTGCGCCGCCCAAAGTGCTTTGCGTTGAGGCGCGAATGGCGAGCCCGTTGCGCGCTGCCCCGCTCCCGAGCGCGGCAGTGTAGAGTTCGTCCAGCGCCGGCATGTAAAGGACGCCGGCCAGAGGCCGTCCTGCGCCGACAAGGGCTATCGCCACGCCCCAGCGCCGGTCGCCGTTGATGAAGGCCCGGGTGCCGTCGATGGGATCGACGACGAAGACGCGGCCCTTGTCGAGCCGGACCGGATCGTCGGCGCTTTCTTCCGACAGCCATCCTGCCTCCGGCGCAAGGGCAGTCAGCCTGGCGTGCAAAAAGCGGTCGACGGCGATATCGGCCTCGCTGACGGGCGAGCCGCCGTCCTTGTATTCGACGGTTGCACGGGTCTTGCCGCCGTGCTCGAAAAAGTCGAGCGCAATGGCCCCGGCGGCGCGCGCCGCTTCGCCTATTGCCGCCGCCAGGGCCGCATATTCCGCCGTATCGTTCAAATCGCGCTCCGGACGCCCGCGCCCGGCGCAGGCGGCATTCGAAGGGTCAGGTATAGTCCGGAGCGCCGAAGAGCAAGACACGCCATGGCCAACGCCGCCGTTTCGGCACTGGCGGGGGCGGAAGCGACCTGCTAAGACGGCGAGGCGGAATGGCCTGCGCCATTCCGCCGCAGCCAGTTCATTTCAAATCGAGTGCGGGAGCAACGCATGATCAAAGTTGGCGACAAACTGCCCGAAGCAACCTTTACTGTCATGACCGCCGATGGCCCCAAGCCGAAGACGACCGGCGAAATCTTCAGCGGCAAGAAGGTCGCACTGTTTGCCGTGCCCGGCGCGTTCACGCCGACCTGCCACGCCGCCCATCTGCCCGGCTTCCGCGACAAGGCGGGCGAACTGAAGGCCAAGGGCGTCGATACCATCGCTTGCGTTGCAGTCAACGACGTCTTCGTCATGGACGCCTGGGGCAAGGCCTCGAATGTCGGCGACAGCGTCGAGATGCTCGCCGACGGCGGCGCCAAATTCGCCAACGCCCTCGGCCTGACCATGGACCTGACCGAGCGCGGCCTCGGCGTGCGCTCCAAGCGCTACTCCATGCTGGTCGACGACGGTGTCGTCAAAACCCTCAACGTCGAGGAAGGCCCCGGCATCGCCGCCTCCGGCGTCGACAACATGCTGACGCAAGTGTGAGATAAGTATCAAGTGTGAGGCAAGCGTGCGGGGCACGCGCCCTGCTTGAACAATGAACACAAGGCCGGGGCGATGCTCCGGCTTTTTTGTTTCTTTTCACAGCCAATCAGGCCTGATAAATTGCGTCTCAGGAGATTTCGAATGCGCCGCAATGTAGAACTGACGATTAATGTGCCCGGCGAAATCGCAGATGCGATTCGCCAGAAGGTAGCGTCGGGCGCCTATGCTTCTGAAGGCGAAGTTGTTTGCGAAGGAATTCACGCAATTGAAACTCGCGATGCGGATGTCGAACGCTGGTTGCGTGAGGAAGTTCTTGCCGGACACGAAGAATTTTTGCGCGACCCCTCTCGCGGCGTTGAGGCGCAAGATATGTTGGACATTGTTCGCAAGCGCTACGGGAAGATCCGCGGCGGCTGAGTGAAAGAGATTTGCTTGAAAGTCATTTTCACGCCGCTTGCTCAACGGCATTTGCAGGAGATTTTCGACTACCTGGCCGAACGGGCATCCGAACAAGTCGCGGGCAATTAGTTTGGCAGGATAATCGCAGATTGCCGCAAGCTTGAGGATTTTCCGGAGCGAGGTACGAAGCGCAGTGATCTTCTGCCGGGGTTGCGTACAATGGGATTTGAAAGGCGAGCGACAATCGCTTTTGTCGTTACGGAACAATCAGTGCTTATCGAAGGCATCTTTTACGGTGGCCGGGATTTCGAGACGATTTTCAAAGGCGCCGCAAAATAGAACTCTCATCTACTTGAACCCCGCCATCCCCTCGCGCGCCAGTTCGTCGGCGCGTTCGTTCATCGGGTTGCCGGCGTGGCCCTTGACCCAGTGCCATTCAACGTCGTGGCGCTGCGTTGCTTCGTCGAGGCGTTGCCAGAGCTCGGCATTCTTGACCGGCTTCCTGTCGGCGGTTTTCCAGCCGTTTCTTTTCCAGTTTTTCATCCATCCGGTAATGCCGCCCCGGACATATTGCGAATCTGTATAGAGGTCGATGTCGCAACCGCGCGTCAGCGTTTCCAGCGCAACGATGGCAGCCATCAGCTCCATGCGATTGTTGGTTGTCTGCGCCTCGCCACCTTTCAATTCCTTGCGGTGATGGTTGAAGGTCAGGATCGCGCCCCAGCCGCCGGGGCCGGGATTGCCCGAGCACGCCCCATCCGTCCAGATCGCAACGCGCGTGCCGTTTGCCCCTTCGCTCATGCCAGCAGCCCGTATTCGGCGGCGCTCCTGGCCTGCTGATGCACGCGCAGCTTGCGCATGTACTCGAGCGGGTCTTTCGGCTTAACCAGCGCCCCGGGTGGCACGTCGAGCCAGTCGACAAGCCGGGTCAGCAGGAAGCGCAGCGCCGCGCCGCGCGCCAGCACGGGCAGGGCGGAAATTTCCGGTGCGGTGAGCGGGCGCACCTGGCGGTAGCCGTCGAGCATCGCCATGCCTCTGGTGATGTTGAACGAGGTATCCGGCTCGAAGCACCAGGCGTTGAGACAGATCGCCAGATCGTAGGCGAGGAAATCGTTGCAGGCGAAATAGAAGTCGATCAGGCCCGACAGTTTGCCGCCGATGAAAAAGACGTTGTCGGGAAACAGGTCCGCGTGAATGACGCCGCGCGGCAGGTCTTGCGGCCAGTGCTTCTCCAGAAAAATCAGCTCTTCGCCGACGAGTTTGGCAAGACCGTCGAACACCTTGTCCGCATGTTCGCAGGCTCCCGCGAACAATCCCGGCCAGGCGTCGACGGAGAGCGCGTTTTTCCGGCGGATCGGGAAATCCTGCGCCGCCAGATGCATGCGCGCCAGCGCTTCGCCCACCATGCCGCAATGGCGCGGGTCCGGCCGTTTCACCGACATGCCGTCGAGAAAAGTCACGATGGCGGCAGGCCGGCCAGCGAGCATGCCGAGCGCCTTGCCGTTCTTAGCATGCACCGGCCGCGGACATGTGACGTTGCGCTCCGCGAGGTGATCCATCAGTCCAAGGAAGAACGGCAGATCGTCTGCATCGACGCGCTTTTCGTAAAGCGTCAGGATGAAGAATCCGGCGCTCGTGTGCAACAAGAAGTTCGAATTCTCGACGCCTTCGGCAATGCCTTTGCAGGCCAGCAACTCGCCGGAATCGTAGCCGGCCAGAAAGCGGCTGAGTTCTTCGTCGCTGACTTCCGTGTAGACGGCCATGTTGATTCCCGGTCCGGCGCCGAATCCGCAGCGCTGCTATGCGGTTCGTGATAGAGCATTTTCGCGGCAGGGGAAAATTTCAGCCCTGCCTGGCAAAAGCGCGAGGAGCACGGCGGGTGGGGGCGATTCTTTCGATTGGCGCATGGATGATAGGCTGGCTGTGGGCGCTGTTCACGCTTGCCGCCGCAACGGCGCAAACCGCCCGCAACGCCATGCAGCGCGATCTGATCCGCACCCTAGGCACGGGCGGTGCAACCTATGTCCGTTTCATATTCGCGCTGCCGTTCACGGCATTTATGGTCATGGCCGGGCTGTACGTCTACGGGGTCCCGTTTCCGAAATTCGGGTGGGTCTCTCTCGGCTGGACCTTTGCCGGCGCAGCCGCGCAGATGATCGCCACTGCGCTCATGCTCGCCGGCATGCGGCAGCGTTCGTTTTCCGTCGTGATCGCCTTCATCAAGACCGAGCCCGTGTTTATCGCCATTGGCGGCATTGTTCTGCTTGGCGATATCCCTACCCTTGGCGTCGCGGCCGCCATCCTCGTGGCGACGGCGGGCGTTTTGTTGATTTCGTGGCCGCGCGGCGAAGCGGCGCGGAATGCCGACGCGCGGGACTGGCGGCCCGCGCTTCTCGGGCTTTCCGGCGGAGTCTTTTTTGCGCTTTCGGCCACATCCTATCGCGGCGCGCTCCTGACGCTCGACACGCCGTCGATTTTCGTTGCGGCCTCCAGTATGCAGTTGCTCGCCCAACTTATGCAGTCGGTCCCGGTGCTGATCTGGCTCGCGCTGTTCGACCGCAACGTGCTGACCGGCATGTTTCGTCAATGGCGGCCGTCGCTGTTCGCCGGCAGCATGGGCGCGCTGGCGTCCCTGTTCTGGTTCATGGCCTTCGCGCTTACCAGCGCCGCAAAAGTGCGCACGCTGGCGCTGGTCGAAGTGCCGATGGCGATGATCGTCTCGCGCAAGGTGTTCAATCAGGGCGCCAGCGCCCGCGATTATCTCGGAATGGCGCTGATCGTGGCCGGGATCGTGCTGTTGCTGAATGGCTGAAGTGGGACGCTGCGTTGCAAAGGCCCCTCACCGCAATTCGCGCGGCAGCGGGAAGAACATCTCCTCGTCGACCGTCTTCGCCGTTTCGACATGCGTGGCGAAACGCTCCCCGAGCGCCGCCAGAACTTCGTCCACCAGAATTTCCGGTGCCGAAGCGCCTGCCGTCACCAGAACGGTGCGCGCGCCGTCCAGGATCGTCCAGTCGATCTCGCTGGCCCTTTGCACAAGAACCGAGCGGTCGCAGCCGGCCCGTTCGGCGGTTTCGCGCAGCCGCTGCGAGTTGGACGAATTCGGCGCGCCAATCACGATGCAGACGTCCGCATGTTTCGCGGCAGCTTTCACCGCTTCCTGGCGGTTCGTGGTTGCGTAACAGATATCGTCGCGGTGCGGCGGCACGATATGCGGAAAACGGCGCGTCAGCGCCGCCACGATATCGGCAGTGTCGTCCACGGAGAGGGTCGTCTGTGTAGCCCAGGCGAGATTGTCCGGATCGGGAACCTGCAGCGCTTCCACATCGGCGACGGTTTCGACAAGCAGCGTAGCCCCTGCCGGCAGTTGCCCCATTGTGCCCACGACTTCGGGGTGTCCCCTGTGACCGATCAACACAACCGTGCGCCCGCGCCTGTGGTGCAGTTCGGCTTCGCGGTGCACTTTGGTCACAAGCGGGCATGTCGCATCGATGGCAAAGAAATTGCGGCGCTGCGCTTCCTGCGGCACGGATTTGGCCACGCCATGCGCTGAGAAAATCACGGGCGCCGTGGTATCCGGGATGTCGTCCAGTTCCTCTACGAAAATTGCGCCCTTGGCTTTCAGGTCGTCGACCACATATTTGTTGTGGACGATTTCGTGCCGCACATATACAGGCGCGCCGTACTTCCCGAGCGCTTTCTCCACCGCATCGATGGCGCGCACGACGCCCGCGCAAAACCCGCGCGGCGCGGCGAGAAGGATGCGCAAGGAGGGTTTGCGCGCGGAGGCGGTGTCGTTTCCGGTCATTACCGCTATATAGCGTATCGGACGGCAGCCGCTAGCGGCTCGCGTCGTTCAACCAGCCGCCGCCGCAAAACAGGACGACTGTGCCATGGCCGAAGCAACCCATGCGGGCTCCGTCGTTATGCCCGTTGTCATTTTCCTTGCAGCGGCGGTTATCGCAGTGCCGCTGTTCAGGCTCGCCCGTCTGGGCGCCATCGTGGGCTATCTCGCAGCGGGTATCGCCATCGGCCCGTCCGGCTTCGGACTTATCGGCGACCCGCAATCGGTCATGCATATCGCCGAATTCGGCGTTGTGCTGCTGCTTTTCATCATTGGCCTGGAATTGAAGCCCGCCAGACTCGTCGCCATGCGGCGGGATATCACGCTCCTTGGCGCCAGTCAGATGGGCGCGAGCGCTGCCGCCGTCGCCGTTGCCCTGATGGCGTTGTCGGGGTTCGGCTTCGAAGCCGCCATCATAGCGGGTCTGGCGCTGGCGTTCTCCTCGACCGCAATCTCCGTGCAACTGATGAACGAACGCGGCGCGCTGGAAAGCGCATACGGCCGCAAGGCCTTCGCAATCCTGCTCTTTCAGGACGTCATGGTTGCGCCCGTGCTGGCGCTGGTTCCCCTCCTGTCCGGCGGCGCGGCCGGCACCGGCTGGGCGCAGACTCTGGCCGCTCTCGCCGGCGTCGCGGCAGCCTTCGCACTTGTCGTATTCGCGGGCCGTTACATCATCAATCCGGTCTTTTCCGTGCTGGCAAGAAGCGGCGCGCAGGAAGTGATGACGGCTGCCGCTCTTCTCGTTGTGCTCGCCGCCGCGCTGTTGATGCAGGTTGCAGGCATGTCGATGGCGCTTGGCGCGTTCCTGGCAGGCTTGCTGTTGTCCGAGAGCAGGTTCCGCCACGAACTGGAAGCCGACATAGAGCCGTTCCGCGGCCTGTTGATGGGGCTCTTCTTCATGTCTGTCGGCATGAGCCTGGACCGGGCCATCGTTGCTGAATACGCGCTGTGGCTGGCCATCGCAGCGGTTTTGCTGATCCTTGCCAAAGGCGCCATCGTCTTCGTCCTCATGCGGCTGACGGGATGCCCCGGCGGCGAGGCGCTGGCCGGCGCGAGTGTCTTGACCATGGCCGGCGAGTTCGCCTTCGTCGTTTTTCCGGTCGGCGTCGCCGCCGGCGTCATGACCCTGCAGCAGGCGGGATTGCTGGCTGCGTTGACAGCTCTGACCATGATCCTCAGTCCCTTGCTCGCCAAGGCGTGCGAACTGGCGGCCAACCGCGCACCGCCTTCACAAGCACACCGGCCCGCCGAGGAAATTCCCGACTCCGCCAAAGGCAGCATTCTTGTTGTCGGGTTTGGCCGCTTCGGGCAACTGGCCGTGCAGGTCTTGCTCGCCGGCCGCGCCAATGTGACGGTGATCGACAGCGACGAAGACCGGATCCGCACGGCCCTTCGCTTCGGGTTCAAGGTTTATTACGGCGACGGGACGCGTCTCGACGTCTTGCGCGCAGCGGGCGCCGAGAATGCGCAGGTTCTGGCCGTTTGCGTCGACCGGCGCGAAAGCGTCAACCAGATCGTCGATATTGCCCGCCAACGCTTCCCGCTTACGCGCATCTACGCCCGCGCCTATGATCGCATTCACGCTCTCGAATTACTGGAGAAAGGCGTCGATCATTTCGAACGGGAGACCGCGGAGTCGGCCATCGCGTTCGGCGGTGCGCTGTTCGCAGAGCTGACCGGCGATACGGCCAGAGCGTCCGAACTCGTGGATTTCGTGCGCAAGCGCGACGCCGAGCGTCTCGCACAGCAACAGACCGAAGGCGTGCTGTCGGGCGCCTACGGACCGGATGGCGTCAAACCCGAACCGGTTGTCAAACCGGCGCGTGCCGCCGAGGCCCTGAGCCCCGAAACGGCGCGCCTTTCCGAGCGGCTGGACGTGCAACCGGGCTCCGCGTAATGTCGCAAAACCGTTCCGCCCGCGCAATCTTCCTGGAAGGCTCGATCCTCCGCCACGTAATCGTCATGACCGCGACGGGTTCGGCCGGTCTCGTCGCGATCTTTTTCGTCGATCTTCTGACGCTGATCTACATTTCCCGCCTTGGCGACGCCAACATGACGGCCGGGATCGGCATAGCCTCGCAACTCTCGTTTCTGTTCATTTCGATCCAGATCGGCTTCTCGATCGCCGTAACGGCTCTGGTGTCCCAGGCCTATGGACGCGGCGACCGCGACGAGGCCGAGCGGGTGGCGTCGTCCTCCCTCGTTCACATCGTTATCGTCACGAGTGCGATTTCGCTGCTCGTCCTGCCATTCCGGCGCGAGCTGGCGGCCATGATTGGCGCCAGCGGGGAAACACTCGACTATGCGTCGCTCTACCTTCTCATCACTTTGCCTGCAAACGCTTTTCTGGCCGCTGGGATGGCGCTTTCGGGTGTATTGCGGGCGGCCGGGGATGCGGCGCGTTCGATGTACGTGACGCTCGCCGGAGCGGTGGTCATCGCAATCCTCGACCCGATTTTCATCCTGTGGCTGCGAATGGATGTGACCGGCGCGGGCATTTCCACCGTCGGTTCGCGCATGGCCTTCGCGCTGGTCGGATTTTGGGGCGCCTACAAGGTCCATGGCCTGATGCGTCCTGTCGGCGGCGAAACCTTGCGCCGGTGTCTGAAACCGCTGTTCGCGATCGCCCTGCCGGCGATGATCACCAACCTTGCTGCGCCGGTCGCCAATATCTATTCGCTGCGCGTTTTCGCATCCTTCGGCGACGCCATACTCGCGGGATTCGCGATCGTGGACCGTATTGTACCGGTCGCGTTCGGCGTGCTCTTCGCCATGTCCGGCGCTGTCGGGCCGATTGTTGGCCAGAACTTCGGTGCGCGCCGGTTTGACCGGGTCGCCGCGACGTTGACCAATTGCTACGCGGTCGCAGCCGGCTATGGCTTGCTCATCTGGGCCGTGCTCTGGGCAGCAAGTCCCGGCATCGTGTGGTTGTTCGGTGCGAGCGGGCCTGCCGCCGATTTTGTGATCTTCTTTTGCAAGTTTGGCGCGGGCGGCTGGCTGTTTCTCGGCTGGCTCTTCGCCGCCAACGCCGCATTCAACAATCTCGGTTATCCGGTTCTCGCCACGGCCTTCAACTGGGGCAGGGCGACGCTTGGGGTCATCCCGTTCGTCACTCTGGGCGCGTACTGGGGTGGTGCGCATGGCGCGCTTCTGGGCGTGGCCGCAGGCGGCGCCATTTTTGGGGTGGCGGCGCTTGTCGCGTCTTTCAGGGTCGTTGCCGGTCTCAAGGGCCGCCATGGTTCCTCATAGCGATAGGTCTGCGGGCCTCGAACCGGATGCGGCTTTTCGTGCATTTCGTGAAGACCTCCGCGAAACGCAAAACGCCGGGACGATGTCCCGGCGTTGCAGCGCTGTGCTGATGCGTCCTATTTGAAGCCGGAAGAGATCGAACTGAAATAGGTATTCGTGGCGTTGCCGACATTTGTCATGGCGCCAACCAGCAGGACCGAGATAAGTACGCCGAGCATCGAATATTCGATACCAGCGGAGCCACTTTCATCACGCAGAAAATTTATTATTTTGCTCATTTTTATGCACTCCGTTACCCGTACGAGACTGCAGGCAAGGACTGACAATTTTATTAAAATTGCTGGTTTGGCTGGATCGTCCGAACAAAAGACGATGCCATGATGGATAAAACCTTAAGCACACAAAAGCATCTGCGCTCCGGCTTGGAGGCCTTACTTCAGAGCATTGTCCAGCTTGTCGTAATACACATCGTGCATCGAAGTGCCGATCTGAGCCGCGCCGAAAATGACCATAATTGCCATGAGGGCGCCGATCATTGCGTATTCGATCGATGTGGCGCCCGATCGGTCGGACAGGAATTTTTGGATCAATCGCATTCGCGGCTCCGGTAACAGCGACACCATTGCCTCAAAGCTTTCGATATTCGGTTAACGGCAAGGTTCAAGCACATGTTTTCCGGCGATAAATGCCCAGCGGGGTTAAGCTGGTCTATCGCGGCGCGACCGGTTTTATGCGCGGCTGTTAACCATGTTGCGCCCTGCGCGTAGCGGCGTTGCCATTCCCGGAATTGCCGCCTATAGCGTTAGGGTCGGTGCGGAGCCATAGACTTGACAATGGGTGTCGCAATGGGCGGCAATGGCGTGCGCACCGCGGAACAGCCAGGGCGCCCGGACCGGTGGGCAATTCGGGTGACAGATTTGCATGGCGCGTGACGTAACTGACTCAACTCCCATCACTTCGCGCGACGAACTCGTTGCCTGGTTCGAACAGGGGTGCAAACCCGCGTCGGCATTCCGGCTCGGCACGGAGCACGAGAAATTTCCCTATTACCGGTCGGATCTCGCCCCGGTTCCCTACAAGGGCGATGAACTCGGCCGCTGCGGTATCGAGGTCCTGCTGCAGGAAACTGCGAAATCCACGGGCTGGGAACGCATTGAGGATGAAGGGGCCCTTATCGGCCTGTTCGACCCGGTTAACGGCGGCGCAATCTCGCTCGAACCGGGTGGCCAGTTCGAACTCTCCGGAGCCCCGCTTGAGACGCTGCATGAGACCAGCGCCGAGTTGCAGGCTCATCTCGACGTCGCACGCAAAGCCGCCGCCAATTGCGGCATGAATTTCATGTCTTTGGGCATGAGTCCCACGTGGACCCTGGCGGAGACGCCGCGCATGCCGAAAAACCGCTACAAGATCATGACAGCCTATATGCCGAAAGTCGGCAGCCGCGGCCTCGACATGATGTACCGGACCTGCACCGTGCAGGTGAATCTCGACTTTGCATCAGAAGCTGACATGGTCAGGAAGCTGCGCGTTTCGCTGGCTCTGCAGCCGCTCGCCACCGCCCTCTTCGCCAATTCGCCCTTTACCGAGGGCAAGCCGAACGGACTGCTGTCGGCCCGTTCCGAAATCTGGCGCGATACCGATGCCGATCGCACCGGTATGCTGCCCTTCGCATTCGAAGATGGCATGGGCTTCGAACGCTACGTCGACTATGCGCTGCAGGTGCCGATGTATTTCGTCAAGCGCGGCGATATCTATCACGACGTCGCCGGACAGGACTTCCGCGATCTTTTCGCCGGCAAGCTTGCCTCGATGCCGGGCGAATACGCCACCATGTCCGATTGGGCGAACCATCTGTCGACAATCTTTCCGGAAGTGCGCATGAAGCGCTTTCTGGAAATGCGCGGCGGCGATTCCGGCAATGCCGAACAGATCGTGGCCTTCTCTGCATTCTGGACCGGACTGCTGTACGACACGACCGCGCTCGACGCAGCGTGGGATGTTGTAAAGGGCTGGAATGCAGCGCAGCGGCAGGCATTGCGCGATGCAGCGCCGGCGCAAGGGCTTGCGGCGGAAGTCGCAGGCCGCAGTCTGCTGGATATCGGCCGCGAAGTGCTGGCAATTTCTCGCGCCGGGCTCCTCAATCGCGCTCGCAAGGACGCGGCCGGCCGCGATGAGACGCACCTTCTCGATCCGCTGGATATGCGTATCGCGCGTGGGAAGTCGCCGGCAGACGAGATGCTCGAACTCTACAACGGCGAATGGAACGGCAATATCTCGCGTGTTTTCGGCCATTGCACGATCTGACGTCCATGGGGCGCAAAGCACGCAGGAATGGTTGCCATTTCGTTGCTTTCGCATTCGAGAAATTTTTACCGAGAATCTTAGCCCGCGGGTGACGCTAGTTTTGCAAACCGCTTTTCGATCTGCGGCACAACGGCTTTTTAACTACGTACGCTAGGGTTTTGTCCGTTGTTTGCCCCGTAATCTCCTCTTGCGCGACGGCAATGCCGATGCGCCTCGCATTCCAGGAATGGACGCGGGAAGCCGGCCGTAACAGGCGCGGCGCCGGAATATCCGAAAACGGAAGCCGGGTGGTACAGGCGATATTGGGGCGTAAAATGGCAGTTGGACAGGAGCCGCGTCTTGCGGCGCACATGGCGAAACTGCGTCCTTCGGTAGACACCGACAGGCGCGCGGAAGACAACCGCCGCACGGTTCACTTCGAGAACGAGCGCATCGTCATCGTGCGCCGCATTCACGGCGTCGCCATGCGCGTGACGATGCCGGTGAACAAATACGACGGCATTGGCGTGCTGGCGCCCAATCCCGCCGAAGGCGCGAATGGCTTCCGCGTCATGCTCGTGCATGCCGATCCCGATCTGTCCGTGAAACTCTACGAGAGCGGCAATCCGCTGATGGTCGATGCAGCCTTGACCGAATGGTCGGCCTATTTCGGTCTGCCTGTCCTTGACGGACGTGCGCCGGCGCGTCAGAGCGCTTCCGTTGAGCGCGCGCCGGAAAATGGCGATTGCGATGCGTCAGAGGTTCGCTACTGCGGCGCTGTAAGTCTCGGCGCATCCGCCGGAGTGCGCCGCCGCGGCGGCGTCATCGCCAAGCGCCGTCCAAGGCTTTACGCGCGCCGCCGCAAGGGAGACGCCGCGCGTATGAGCGAAGTTCATCGCGGCGAGAAAGAAATTATCGCCCGCAACTGAGCATTAGATCTGCGTGCATTCAAACGGAATCATTTGAATGCACAAAAGCTGATCGATTCCAGAAATGTAGAGCATCGTTGTGCGCGAAAAACCGGAGCCACTTTTTCGCACGATGCTCTAGCCGCCGGGGCGCAGGAGGGCTACCACACCCAGCGCCAGCATGACGGCGACATAGGCCGCCAGCAGCCAGGACATGATGCGCGCGGCCTGCTTCACTTCCGCCGGCATCCACCGGCCGGCGAATTTGCTGACGGCCAGCGTGACGCCCAGCAACACTATTGCGATTTTGACCATGCCGGAGTCCTAATCCGGTTGTCCGCCGCGCGCCAGCCGCGCAATGGCAAGTCCGGAAATTTCCGGCGGCACGACTGCTTCAGGCGAGATACCCTGCCAGCGCCAGTCCGGCGAAGAAAATCAGTCCTGCATCGCGATTGGACCGGAACAGCCGCAAGGCGAGTTTCGGATCGCCGGGCGCAATTTGCCGCCATTGCCATATCAGATGCACAGCGAAAGCGGCGACCGCAAGCTGACCCGCGATCAGTCCGGCGGCGCCGGGGCGCGCCAGCCAGACTGCCGCAACGGCGCAAGCCGCCGCGAGCACGTAGAAAAATCCGACGCCCTGCCGCACCTGTCCGCCGAAAAGCCGCGCCGTCGATCGCACGCCGACTATGGCATCGTCGCGCGAATCCTGCAGCGCGTAGATCGTGTCGTAACCGATCGTCCAGAAGATGGCGCAGGCGTAGATGAGAATGGCAGGCGCATCGAGCCTGCCGAAAGCTGCCGCCCATCCCATGAGACCGCCCCAGGCAAAGGCGAGCCCCAGAACCGCCTGTGGCCAGAAGGTGAAGCGTTTCATGAACGGGTAAATCGCGACAATGGCCAACGAGGCTATGCCCGTGGCGATGGCGAAACGGTTGAAGGTGAACAGCACGCACGCGCCAACCAGCGCCTGCGCCACAAGAAAGATCTTGGCCGCCTTTACGCTGACGCGGCCGGAGGGGAGAGGACGTCCGCGGGTGCGTTCGACGCCGGCGTCAATTTTGCGGTCGACGATATCGTTCCAGGTCGCGCCGGCTCCGCGCATGACGATGGCGCCGACGTAAAACAGCACGACATGGAAAGGATCGGGGCCGCGCCCTTGCGCCAGTCCTGCCAGCGCCGCCGACCACCAGCACGGCAGCAGCAGCAGCCACCAGCCGATGGGCCGGTCCAACCGCGCCAGTTGCACGAACGGGATCCAGCCATGCGGCACAAAGCGCAGAAAGAGATCGCGTTCGGCGGTGTCGGGAAGATGCGGGAGGGGCGCAGACTCGCGCGGGTCCGTCGCGCTCACGCCGGACTACAGCGGGCCGCTTGGCAGTTTCGGACGCGGCGGCGCTGCAGCGGCGGCTCCCGCAGCCTGTTGTTGCTGCATACGTTTGGCCTTGGCTATGGCAGCGTTCATCATTTTCGCCGCTTTGCAGGCCTGGCCGGCAATCGTGACTGTCTTCTGGCGGGTCGCTTCGATCTGCTTGATCGGCTCGTCCGGTATGCCACACCAGTTCTTGTTTTTCTTCATGTAAGAGAGCATGGCCCCTTCAGCGGCGGCCAGTGCGCGGAATTTAGGACAGGCCGTCCGCGGATCGAGCTTGCCCTTGCGCCGTTTCGCGTCCTTGTTCAGGGCGGCAACGAGGGCAAGGCGTTTCTTGGTCAGGATGCCGAAGTCGATCTGACAGCTCGATTGCGCAGCGGCGGGTGCGATCCCTAAGCCGGCGCCGGGGCCTGACGGAAGCGCAAGAGTGAAGAAGGCGGCGGCTGCGGCAACGGCGCTCGCCAGCATCGCGCTCCTGCGCGAAATGATATTCCGTCCAAGACGGCAAGTTGTCCGCCAGATCGTCATGGCATTCCCCGTTGCGCCCGGCGGGCGATCGGCGCCGTACCCAGGGCTGGTTTGTATCGCCGCATCCCGCTCCGGGCGGAATGCAGAGCCTGATTTTCGTGTCCGTTGCTGCCTGCCAGCGGCCCGGCGCCATTGCAGGAGGTCTAACCACTGCAACTTGTGGACGTTTTCCTTAACAAAATACGCCCCGGCCCGGCAAGGCCCGGCTTTTGTATATCATCTGGGCGCAGATGCCAGAATATCGCGGCGATTTCGTGACCCCGCCCAGCCGCTTCTGCCGCGGGACCCGCGCGAGGCTTGCGCCGGGACGCCGGCTGTGCAGACCTGCGCCGTGATTTTGCATTCCGGCCAGGGAACCGCACATGCCGCGTTACGATTTCGACAGGCCGCGCCTGTTTCTCGAGGCTGCACTGGTTGAGGGCGCCATTGTGGCCCTCGGCCGCGAACATGCCAATTATCTGCGCAATGTCCTGCGACTGGGCGATGGCGCGGAAGTCCTTGCGTTCAACGGATTGCACGGCGAATGGCTGATGCGCCTGGGCGTTGAGGGAAAGAAGGCGGCAAGCCTGGAAGCCATACAGCAAACCCGCCCGCAGACGCCGCCAGCCGATCTGGATTATGTTTTCGCGCCGCTGAAACACGCCAGACTGGACTATATGGTTCAAAAGGCAACGGAAATGGGCGCAAGCCGGTTGATCCCCGCGATGACCCGAAGGACACAGGCAACGCGGGTCAACATCGAGCGCATGCGGGCCAATGCCGTCGAAGCAGCCGAGCAATGCGGGGTTCTCAGCGTGCCGGAAGTCGTCGAAGCCCGGCCGCTCGAAACGATTCTGCGCGGATGGCCTGCAGAGCGTGCTCTCGTCTTCTGCGACGAGGACGAACCTGTCGCCGATCCGGTAGCGGCCCTGCGCGAAAAGCTGGGGAAAAAAACGCCTCCAATTGCGCTTGCCGTTCTGGTCGGGCCGGAGGGCGGATTCGATCCTGGCGAACGGCAGGCGATAAAGTCCCTGCCGCAAGCGGTCACGATTGCGCTCGGACCGCGCATTTTGCGGGCAGATACGGCTGCCGTGGCGGCGCTGGCCGTCGTGCAGGCCGCGGTTGGAGACTGGAACGCTCCAGAGTGACTTGAACAAAGTGTTGCCAATCCGCCACGTCGGGGCTGATCAACGCAGAGCGCTGCTGGCGGACCACGATGCTGCCATGTTTGACGATCAAACCCGTAATCACTAAGCGGGAATCATGTCCGATTCGGCGGTGCTGCCGGGGCGGGACACGAGGACGGCTAGCGCAAGAAAAGCAACTCCGACCTTGGCGTGACGGCATGCAACTGCAACATGCAAAATCCGAAATTGGAAATTTTGTCTCGGCCGGAGCAGCTGTTGCCGGGCTCGTTGCCGGGCTGGTTTCCTTGGCGGCCCCTGCGTTGGCGCAGCAGGCCGCGCCGGTTGAGTCCGGTTCGACCATTGTTGTCCAGACCAATATCGATTGCTCTATCTATGGTCCCGGTTATGTCGTCGTGCAGGGCACGACGCGATGCGTTCGCATAGGCGGTCGCATGCGTGTGCAGCAGGAAAACGGCTATCGCGGCGCGAGCTATTTGCCTTATGCCGGCGGCGCCCCCGGTGGGGTCACACTGCCCTCAGGCATGGGGTCGCAGCAACCGCACAGACCGCGCTTCTGGACCCGCTGACGGGACCAATCCATATTATCATGGCAGCTTGACCGGGCCTTCGTAGGCGCCGGCGCGGGTCGTCAGCGTGAGGAAAGGCTCCGGCATCGCCGCTGATTTTTCCGCCTCTGGCTTTTGCACGAGTGTCAGGACAAACGCGCCTGCGGCTTGCTTGCGCGTTTCGAAATACCAGCCCTCCGGCGACTCCGCGAACAGATCGGTTGCTGCGCCCGCTTGCGCTCCGGCAACAGCGACTTTCCAGCTCTTCCCGTTTTCGATGGCGGCGATGTCCAGCTTCGGGGCGTCCGGAGCAGCAAGCGGTTTCGGCGTCAGAGCGCGATACCGCGCGATAGTGGAGTCCGCCGCTGCATCGCCATGTCCGGGTTTCAGCGTGATTTTGAGCTTGGCGAATTCGGGTACGCAAATCTTTTCGCAGGCTGCGTAGTTCAGCACGAGATCGAGTTCGATTGCCGCATCTTTTTTCGCCGGAGCGATGCGAAGCGGAAAGACCACGGCATTTTCGTAGCCGATCACTTCTTCGGGCGGCGAACCGGAACGTTCCGGCGCGGGATAAAGAACTTTCGTTCCGGCGATGTTTTTGGATTTTGAGAAATCGAATTGCGGCGGCACGCCGCCGTCGCCGGGGTTGCGCCAATAGGTGTGCGCCTTGCCCTTGAGCCGGATTTCGACGCCCGCATTCCACGCGGTCCCGTCGAAATTCCCTGTTATCAGCCGAACTTGCGACAGGTTGCCTCGCACCCAGTCCGATGCGCCGGCCTGTGCGGAAGCGGAACAGGCAGCGGCGAGTGCGATCAGAGCCAGTCCTGCCGCCGCATTGCGGATGCTACCCCGGCGGCGGCCGGCCGGTTGTTGCGTCCTTTGCATGTTCAGGAGGCCTTTTTACAGCGTTTATTCCGCGTCGTTTATACCAAGGCAAACCTGCGCAAACCATTAAAGATCGGGTGAACGCGTTGTGATCGCCGGCGCATCGCATCCGGAGTCGGCGCACGGCGGAAAAATTGCCGCAATTGGATGGCTCAGTTCAGGGACCATAATCGAGCCACCGGGACCGGCATCTTGTCGTTCCTGACATACGCCACTACCTTGTCTGCATGAGCCTGAACGAACTCAAACGCACGTCCGGCGGGGACGGTTACTTCGATGGGCAGTTTCTCGTCGCGATGCCTTCCATTGGCGATCCGCGCTTCGAGAAATCGGTCATCTACATGTGCGCCCACTCGCCGGAAGGCGCATGGGGCCTGGTCGTCAATCGCCGGTCGCGCCGCTTGAATTTTTCCAGCCTGCTTGTGCAACTGGAAGTCATCAAGGAGGAAGACGCGATACGCCTGCCGCCGCCGGCGGTTTCCGTGCCGGTGATGCGCGGCGGACCTGTCGAACGCGGGCGCGGCTTCGTCCTGCACTCGGATGATTACTTCGCCGACAAATCCAGCATCGAACTCGACGGCGGAATAGCGCTCACGGCTTCGGTCGATATCTTGCGCGCGATCGCCGCCGGGCTGGGTCCGAACCGCGCGCTTCTGGCGCTTGGTTACGCCGGCTGGGGTCCGGGCCAGCTCGACAGGGAAATACAGGCCAATGGTTGGCTGACGTGCCCCGGCGATACGGACTTCCTGTTCGGGACAGCGCCGGAAGACAAGTACAGCGGCGCGCTGGCGCGTATCGGCATCGATCCCGCCATGCTCTCCGATGTGGCCGGACACGGCTGATCCAGCCTCGCAAACTATGCAGCCACCGTCTCCGGCACGCCCATGATGCGGCGCGCATCTTCCACGCTCAAGGGCTGTCCGAAAGCGTATCCCTGCGCGTATTCCGCGCCCAGGTGATACAATTCGATTGCATCGCTTTCGGTCTCCGCCCCTTCGACGACGACATCCAGGCCCAGATCGTGCGCCAGCGCGATCATCGAGCGCAGGATAAGCGGCCGTGCGCCTTTCTGGTTGTGACGGACGAAGGTCTTGTCGATCTTGATCGTGTTGAGCGGGAATTTTTGCAGATAGGCTAGCGAGGAATAACCGCTGCCGAATTCGTCCAGCGACAGGCCCGCTCCCAATTCGCGGATCCGCATCAGAATCTGCGTTGCATATTCCGGATTTTCCATAACCAGATTTTCGGCCAGCTCCAGCTTCAGGGAGCCTGGCTTGATGCTGTGCCGGGTAAGGACCGATTTTACGTCGTGCAGCAGATCGTGCCGCAGCAACTGACGCGAGGAGATGTTGACGGAAGCAAAGATCGGCGGGTTGACGTTGAGCGCATGTTGCCAGCCCGAAAGTTCGCGCGCAGTTCGGTCGAGCATGAACAGGCCGAGGTCGACAATCAGGCCCGTATCTTCCGCGATCGGCATGAAGTCGGCCGGTGGCAGCCGCCCGTAACGCGGATGCTCCCAACGCACGAGCGCCTCGAAGCCGGCGATGGTTCTGTCTTCCAGGCGTACGATCGGCTGAAACACGACCTTGATTTCGTTGCGCTCGAGCGCGTGACGGAGGTCGTTCTCCAGCGCCGCGCGGTCCGAGCGTTGCGTCCGCATGGCTGGCCGGAAGAATTCTATACGGTTGCCGCCAAGCCGTTTGGCGTGCACCACGGCGATTTCGGCGTCCTTGACGATATCGTCGCCCGACTGGTGTTGCTGCACATCGAACAGGGCAATCCCGATAGAAGCCGTCAGCGTGACTTCCCGGTCGTTGAATGTCAGCGGCGTGGCTATGGCTGCGCGGACCGCTTCGGCCATGTGAACGACGCCCTCCGCATTGGCTTCGGACTGGATGATCATGACAAACTGGTCGCTCGACAGGCGCGCCAGCGTATCCTGCGGCCGCACCATGCGCATCATCCGCCGCGCTATTGCAAGCAGGATGGAATCGCCAACCGACATGCCGGCGGATTCGTTGACCTGCCGGAACCTGTCGATATCGATGCTCAGAACCGCCGGATGTTGCTGGCCGGCGCTGCGCGCCAGCTTCATTGCGGTGTCGAGACGGTCGTAGAAAATCTGCCGGTTCGGCAGGCCTGTCAGGTTGTCGTGAACGGCGTCGTGCAGCAACCGCTCTTCCGAAGTCTTGTGCTCGGTTACGTCCGCCAAAGTTCCGATCACGCGGATCACCTCGCCGTCGGCGCCTACTACCGGGCGGGCCTTCAGCATGTACCAGTGGTAATGGCTATCGGTGGATCGCAGGCGGAAATCGAAGGAAATGCGGCCGCGCCGTTGTTCCAGCACAGTATCGAGACAGGCCTTGTACCTGTCACGGTCGAAGGGGTGCAAAATATCGAGCCATCTTGCCGCCGGTCCTTCCAGCGCACCGCGCCGCATGCCTAGGCTGGCTTCCACATCCGGGCTGACGTAGATGTGGTCCGCCGGCACGTCCCAGTCGAAGATCAGGTCGCCGGAGCCCGTCAGCGCCAGCGCGCGCCGGTCGATGTCCGACATGGCGCCGTGTATCAGCCCGCCGGAGGCGAAGGCGTTCTGCATCACGGTGAAGCCGATCAGCATGACGATCAGCACCATGCCGCCGATCAGCGCCGGCTGCGTCAGTTCTCCGGTCAGTTTGCCGGTGACGGTCAGGGCGGCCGTACCGATCCACAAGGTCAGCACCAGCCAAGTGGGTATCAGCATGACGGCGCGGTCGTAACCGAAGGCAGCGAGATAGACGACGAGGATAAGGCCCACGAGCGCAATCGCCGCCAGCGAAATACGGGCCACGCCTGCCGCAACCGGCGCGTCGTAGACGGCAAGTCCGGCCAGCAGCGCAAGAAACGCCAGCCACACGATGGTTACGTGCGACAACCGCACATGCCAGCGATTGAGGTTCAGGTAGGCGAACAGGAAAACCAGCAGGGTCGCCGAGAGAATGGCCTCCGCGCCGGCGCGCCAGACCTGATCGGCGGCCCCGCCAAGGGAGCCCGGCCCAAAAAGTTTGGTCCAGAAGCCGAAATCGATACAGACATAGGCCAGAACCGCCCAGGCCAGCGCTGCGGCGGCCGGGAAGATCACTGCGCCCTTGACGACGAAAACAATGGTCAGAAACAGCGCCAGCAAGGCGGCGATGCCGATGACGATGCCCTGATACAGCGTAAGGCTTGCGATCTTGTCCTTGTAGGCGTCCGGTTGCCACAAATACAGCTTCGGTAAATTCGGCGTGCGCAATTCGGCGACATAGGTGACGATGGTGCCGGGATCGAGCGTGATGCGGAAGACGTCCGCGTCGGCGCCCTCTTCCTGCTCGGGCGGGAAACCCTGGCTGGCGGTGATCGCGGCAATGCGCGATGCGCCCAGATCCGGCCAGATGACGCCCGAGCCTGCCAGCCGGAAATGCGGTGCGACGATCAGGCGCTCGATCTGCTCGTTGGTCTCATTGGCGAGTGCGAAAACGATCCACGAAGGCCGGGCGCCGGTCTGTTTGGCGCTGACCTCGATACGGCGGACGATTTTGTCCTGATCCGGAGCTGTGGAGACCTGCAGACGGTCGCCCTGCGAAGAATAGAGTTCGGTCCGGCTGGAAAGATCGATAGCCTTGGTGTCGAGCGGCACCGGCACCGGCTCGATCGCCAGTGCGGGGCCGGCCGCCGCCGCCCATATCGCAAGAATGAAAATCGTCAGAAATCTGCGCACGTTGATCTTGTATTCCGGGCGGCGATTGTGCCCGGCCCCATCCGAGTCCCTCTCTGGTCTTGTAGAACAAGACGGCCGCGAGGTGCAGGCTTTTAGCAAATCTTTAACCATAAAGTTAACGCGCCGCCTCCCGTCTCCGGCCTGGCGCCGGAGCGTAGCGGGAGACAGGCGGGACCCGCATCCCCGCCTGAAGCCGCCAAGCCAGTGTCCGGCGCACATGCCTGCCGATCGTGCCCGAAATGTGGTCAGTTTCGACTCATGGTCAAGTTCAAGACCGCCTGTTGTGCGGTGGCGGAATCGGGTCCGTGTCGAGGAGGGCGAACAGGATGTGGTCCTGCCATTGGCCGTTGATCCGCAGATAAGACCGGGCGTACCCCTCTTTCTGGAAACCGCAGGACTCCAGCAGCAAGCGGGAGCGGTCGTTATGGGGCAGGCAGGCAGCCTCGATCCGGTGCAGACGCAGGTTATCGAAGGCGTGGCGGGCGACAGCGCGCACCGCGCCCGACATGAACCCGTGTCCGGCGAAACCTTCGCCCATCCAGTAGCCCATGGTGGCCGTCTGCGCGACGCCGCGGCGAACCTGTCCGAGCGTCAGCCCGCCCATCAGCGCCTCGTCGGACGCGCGAAACACGAAATAAGGGTACGTTTCGTCGCGTTCCATTTCCTCCATGTTCCGGCGCAGCCGGTTCCGGAATGCCGGGCGCGTCAGATCGTCCGCCGGCCAGACAGGCTCCCACGGCGTCAAGAACGCCCGGCTCGCGTGCCGCAGTTCCGCCCAGGCGCGGTAATCGCCGGATACCGGCGGGCGCAGAAAAACGCCTTCGCCGCGAACGAATTGCGTGTCGGGTGTGCGATGCAGTCGGAAAAGAGCCATGGGACGCGGTCGGAATGAGGATCGTTCAAGCCTAGCGCATTTCGCAGTTTGGCGAAACACGCCCGGCACACGTCGCGACGAACGGCAGCATGTTCCGGCCGAAACCTATCCGTTTCGTTTCAAGAAAACGCATCCGGATAATTCAGGCAGAGCGCACGCGTTCCTTGATGAAGTCTTCAACGGTGCGCTGGTCGTTTGCAACGACGGTAAAGCGCTCCTTGCGCTCGAAAATATCGGCCAGATGCGCGGGCAGGGGTGCTTCGACGCCGGTTGCCTTGCGCACGGCGTCGGGAAATTTCGCCGGGTGCGCCGTCGACAGCACGACCATCGGCGCCGCCGGGTCCTTCGCAAGCGCCTTGCGCGCCGCATGCACACCCACGGCGGTATGCGGATCGATCGGCATGCCGCATTCCTTGTAGACGCGCGCGATTTCCTTGCCCGTTCCGGTCTCCCCGGTGCGGAAAGCGTCGAACTGCGCGCGGATTTTTTCCAGATGCGGCTGCTTGATTTCGAATCTGCCGGACTGTTTCAGCGAGTCCATGTAGCCCGTCACTTCGCCGGCCTCGCGCCCGGCGGCGTCGAACAGCAGCCGCTCGAAATTGGAGGAAACCTGAATGTCCATTGACGGCGATTGCGTCGGCGTCACCCCGCGCGTCTCGTAGGCGCCGTTGTCGAGTGTGCGCGCGAGAATGTCGTTTTCGTTGGTGGCGATGACGAGCCGGCCAACAGGCAGGCCCATGAGCGAAGCATAATAGCCCGCGAGTATGTCGCCGAAATTGCCGGTCGGCACGGTGAAGGAAACCGGCCGGTGCGGCGCGCCAAGCACCACGCTTGCGGTGAAGTAATAGACCATCTGCGCCATCACGCGCGCCCAGTTGATCGAGTTAACGCCGCAGAGTTGCATGTCGTCGCGGAAGGCGTGGTGATTGAACAGGCCTTTCACGATCGCCTGGCAATCGTCGAACGTGCCTTCCAGCGCTATCGTGTGGATGTTCTCGCCCTCGACGCAGGTCATCTGCCGCCGTTGCACGTCCGACACGCGACCGTTCGGATAGAGGATGAAGACGTCCACCTGCTCCAGCCCGCGAAACGCCTCGATGGCCGCTGCACCCGTATCGCCGGAAGTCGCGCCGACGACAGTCGCCCGCTCGCCGCGCGCTTTCAGCGCATGGTCCATCATCCGCCCGAGCAGTTGCATGGCGACGTCCTTGAACGCGAGCGTCGGGCCGTGGAACAGTTCAAGCAGGAAGAGATTGTCGCCGATCTGGCTGAGCGGACAGACGGCGGCGTGGCGGAAGGTTCCGTAGGCATCGGCAGTCATCGCGGCGAAAGCATCGTCGGCAATCGAGCCGGATACGAACGGGTGCATGATCTTCTGCGCGGCCTGCGCATAGGGCAGGCCCGCCAGCGCAGCGATATCGCCCGCGCTCCACTGCGGCAGGGTCTCGGGCACGTAGAGCCCGCCGTCCCGGGCCAGACCGGCCAGCAGGGTGTCGGTAAAGGTCAAAACCGGCGCAGCGCCGCGAGTGGAGATGTAGTGCACTGGAAAATTCCCGTTAGCCGGGCGCTGTGTACAGCGGATTGGCCGACGGGGCAAAGGTGTGTCCGGCAAGCGGCCCGCCGGTATCCCGCGCCGCTGTCGGTGTAGTCCCAAGCGGGCGGCGTGCATGTGCAGCCGCCCGCCTGCCGGGAGCGTATTCGCCCGGGTTCAGCCGATATCAGGGCGTTCGAGCACGGGCTTGACTTCACCATCGGACAGCAGCGCTTTCCAGACAATGGCTCCGATTGCAGCTCCGGCCAGGGGAGCCAACCAGAACACCCATAATTGCTGCAGCGCCCAGGCGTCGGCGAACAGCGCAACGCCGGTCGAGCGCGCCGGATTGACCGATGTATTGGTAACCGGGATCGAGATCAGATGGATCAAGGTCAGTCCAAGGCCGATCGCAATCGGCGCAAATCCCGGAGGAGCGAGCTTGCCCGTCGAGCCGAGAATAATGATGAGGAAGAACGCAGTCATCACGACTTCGCAGATCACGGCGGCTCCCATCGCATATTTGCCCGGCGAATGTTCGCCGAAGCCGTTCGATGCAAAGCCGCCGGCGCCGGCGAAATCGGCCTTGCCGGACGCAATCAGATAAAGCACCAGCGCACCCAGCGCCCCGCCGATGACCTGCGCGATGACGTAAGGGACAAAGTCCTTCCAGTCGAACCGTCCGGCAATTGCCAGGCCGAACGATACCGCCGGATTGAAATGTCCGCCGGAAATTCCGCCGACGGCATAGGCCATTGTCAGTACCGTCAGGCCAAATGCCAGCGATACACCCAGCAGTCCGATGCCGACCTGCGGGAAGGCCGCTGCCAGCACCGCGCTGCCGCAGCCGCCGAGAACCAGCCAGAATGTGCCGAAAGCTTCAGCCCCGAGTTTGTTGATCATCTTCGCCTCCCCGTAATATCAACCTTGATACCCATCGGCAGATTGATTGCGCCAATAGACAAACGAAAGCTAGAAAGGACGGGATGAATGATGCGTGAATGTTTTTTGATGCTCGCGGCCGGTTTTTGCCGTGCAGGCTGCTGTCGTAATGCGTTGCACGAAACGATAAATCGTGGTCGATAAACAACTATACGTGGCGCGTGGTTCGCATGCCGCCCAGCAAACAGGGTGAGATATGCAAGCGCCTGAAGAGCAGAAAAAAAATGTGCCGCAGCAGGCCGACTCTCCCTGGATCGCGGCCTTCCCGGCGATTTTCGTTGTCCTGTGGGCGACAGGTTTCATCGGCGGCAAACTTGGAACGCCGCACGCCGAGCCGGCGACTTTCCTGACCCTGCGTTTTGGCATTGTCGTCGTCATCCTGACCCTGATCGCGGTTGCGATGCGCGCGCCGTGGCCAAAACGCGAGGCGCTTCTGCCGTTGGCCGTGGGCGGCGTGCTGATCCATGCCGGTTATCTCGGATTCCTGTTCTACGGAATGAAATCGGGAGTCGAGGCCGGTGCATCCGCCATGATCGCAGGTTTGCAGCCGCTGTTGACAGCCGCTGTCGCCGGTCCGTTCCTCGGCGAGAAAGTCACTGTGCGGCAATGGGGTGGCCTGCTGCTCGGTTTCGCCGGAGTCGCCCTCGTCGCCGAAAGCAAGCTGGCGCAGGGTCTCGGTACGCCGCTCGGCATGGTCTTCGCCTTCATCGGAATGGTCTGCCTGACAGCGGGAACCCTTTGGCAGAAGCGGCATGGCGGCCAGATGGATCTGCGCACCGGCTCGGCGGTGCAGTTCGCCGCAGCGACAGCCGCCTGCGCGCCGGTCGCGATTTTCCACGAAGGTTTCCGCCACGAATGGACGGGCGAATTCATCGTCGCCATGGCGTGGCTGGTCCTGGTCCTCTCGGTCGGCACGATCTTTGTGCTCTTCACCTTGATACGCCGCGGTGCAGCCTCGAAAGTCGCCAGCCTGTTTTTCCTGGTGCCGCCGACGACCGCGCTGATCGCCTGGTTCGTCTTTGGCGAAAAACTCGGTCCCACGGCTTTCGCCGGCATGGTGCTGATTGTCATCGCCGTGGCGATGGTTACGATGGCGCCGAAACGGGAGGAAGGCTGATGTCCGCAGCAAGCACGATGCGCGCAATGGTGGTCGAAAAACCAGGCGCGCCTTTTGTCTTGAAGCATCTGCCGGTTCCCGTGCCCGGCCCCGGTGAAGCGGTGGCGAAGGTCTATACCTGCGGTGCGGGCCTGACGCTGCAACACGTGAAGGCAGGGCGCAGCCCCGGCAAGTTCCCGTTGATCATGGGCCACGAAGTCACTGCTGAAATATCCGCCGTCGGACCGGGCGTGACGGACCTGAAGGAAGGCGATCCGGTCACCATCTATTTCTACATGACGTGCGGCACGTGTCCCTCCTGCACGTCGGGCCGGGAAAACCTGTGCGACAATTTCGGCGGGTTCGTCGGCCGCCAGATCGACGGCGCCTACGCCGATTACGTGAAGCTGCCGGCACGCAATTTTCTGAAACTGCCGCAGGCCATCAATTACAAGGAGCTGGCCGCGGAAGTCGGCGTCGTCACCGACGCCATCGCCACGCCCTACAAGGTCATCCGCCGCGCCCGCATCCAGCCGGGCGAGAATGTCGCCATCTTCGGTGCGGGCGGCGGGCTCGGCTCCAACATGGTGCTGGTGGCCAAATGGGCCGGCGCGCGGGTCATCGCGGTGGATCGCGGCAAGCAAAAGCTCGATCTCGCCCGCCAGCTCGGGGCCGACGCCTGCGTTGACGTATTGAACGGCGATCGCCTCAACGAGGACGTGCCGGAGCGCCTGCGCGCCGCAACGGACGGGCGCGGGCCGGAAGTTTCCATCGATTTTGTCTCTTCGAAATGGACCACGGAAACCGCGCTCGCCGCCAGCGCCAAAGGCGGGCGGACTGTCGTTCTCGGCGGCGGCGGCGATACGTTCGCGGCGCGCACGGCGGAGTTTCTCAATCGCGAACTGGAACTGATCGGCTCGCGCTACTGCACCCGCGAGGAAGTGATGCAAGCGCTGCAACTCGTCGCCGATGGCGAAATCACGCCCTATGTTGGAGAACGCTACCCGCTGGAGCAGGCGGAAGTAGCCCATGAACGGCTGGAGCAGGGCCTCGTCATGGGGCGTGCAGTGCTAGATATCAATGCGTTCGATTGAGGCGTTGCACTGAGATAACCGCTGCGGCTTCCCCGAGTTTCAATTCGCAGGTGTCCAGATGACAGACATACCCTTGCTCGAATCCACTCAGACCGAACCGGTGCTGAAGCGTCTCGCCGCCTGGCATGGCGAACTCACCGACATCCGCCGCGACATCCACGCCCATCCCGAACTCGGCCTCGACGTACCGCGCACGGCGAAGCTGGTGGCGGAAAACTTGCGCGGCTGGGGGATCGAAGTGCACGAGGGCATAGGCGGCCACGGCGTCGTCGGCGTTCTGCGCGGTGGCAATGGCCCCGCCATTGGGTTGCGCGTCGACATGGACGCGCTGCCGATGCAGGAGGAGACAGGCCTCGAACATGCCAGCCGCACGCCGGGGCGCATGCACGCCTGCGGCCACGACGGTCACACTGCGATGCTGCTTGGCGCTGCGCGTTATCTGGCCGAGACGAAGCGTTTCTCCGGCACCGTGAACTTCATCTTCCAGCCCGGGGAAGAAGGCTGCGGCGGCGCGCTGGCCATGCTGGAGGACGGTCTGCTCGAGCGCTTTCCATGCGACGCCCTGTTTGGCATGCACAATGCGCCCGGCACGCCGGTGGGAAAATTCGCCCTTGCGCCGGGCGCAGCCATGAGCGGCGGAGCTTTCTTCGATATTACGATCACCGGCAAGGAAGGCCACGGCGCGCGGCCGGAGAAAGCCATCGATCCCGTACTGACGGCGTGCCATATCGCGACGGCGCTGCAGTCGGTCGTCTCGCGCAACGTGCCGCCTCTGGAGCCGGCGGTTCTCAGCATCACACAGATCAGGACCGGCGAAGCCTACAATATCATCCCGTCGACGGCTGTCATGTCGGGGACCGTACGCGCCCTGCGCCGCGAGACGATGGAACTGATGGAAGAAGCGATGCGGCGCGTGGTCTGTGGCGTTGCGGCGGGCTTCGGCGCGACGGCAGACCTTGATTACCGCCTGATTTTTGCGCCATTGCAGAACGCGCAATCAGAAGCCCGCGACATGCTGGACGCCGCGCGCGAGCTCGTGGGCGAGGATAACGTCAACGGCCAAAAATTGCCGGCGGCGGCCTCCGAGGATTTCAGCTTCATGCTGGAGAAGGTTCCCGGCGCCTATATTCATTTGGGTAACGGCGAAGAGAGCCCGCAGGTCCACACGGTGCAATACGATTTCAACGACGCGGCGATCCCCTACGGTTCGGCGCTGTTCGCGCGTATTGTCGAGCGGCGGCTCGGCAGCGGCGGCAGGTGACGCGCACAGACCGGACCAGGCCCGGCGCGCATTTCTGCAAACGAGCTTTGCCGCCGATCACGCCGAATTGCTTTGCCGCGGACGCAAACCCGGCGGATGCTTTGCCCGGTCACTGGAAACGGGAGGCATTCATGTTCGGAAGATCACTCTTGGTGGCAGCATGTTCTCTGGCCTTCGCCTCGACCGCTGCAATGGCGCAGAAACGCGAAAACATCCGCGGCACGGTCAAACAGGTTTCGGGCGACAGCGTCATGGTCGCCAAAAAGGGCGGCGGTGAAGCGACGGTTCATCTCGACGCCAAGACCCGCATTTCCACAACGGCGAAATTTTCGCTCGCCGACATCAAACCGGGCATGAAGCTTGGCGTCACGACCGTGGTTCGCGGCAACGATATCGTGGCCATAGACGTTCGCCCCATTCCGCCCGCCGCGCGCGATGGCCTGTCGCCCTATGACCTCGCGCCGAAATCGACCATGACCAATGGCGTTCTGGAAGGCACCGTCGAACAGTCGCCCAAGGGCAATTTCGTCACCATCGATTACAAGACCGGCAAGGTGAAAGTGCTGGTGCCGCCCGGCACGCCCATGTCGAAGGCAGCGCCCGGAACGAAGGCTGATATCAAGCCCGGCGTTGCGATCTATGTTGCGACTGTCGCCGGCAAGGACGGCAAGCTGAACGCCATGCGGCTACAGGTCGGAAAGGACGGGATCAACCCGACGCAGTAGGTTCTGCCGCCTCACCCGCGCCGCTCGCCCGTATCGACCGTGATGCTCTTGCCGGCAACGCGCGAGACGCAGGCGCAGAGCTTTTTGCCCTCGGCCTTTTCTTCCGCCGAGAAGAATACGTCGCGATGGTCGATAACGCCATCCACCGCGAGCACGTCCAGCGCGCACAGGCCGCATTCACCTCGGCGGCAATCGTACATGGCGTCGATCCCCGCCGCTTCCAGCGCCTCGAGGATCGTCTGGTTTTTCGCCACTTCGACGCTGCGGCCGATATGCGGAAGGTTCACACTGAAGGCCGCGTTGGGAAACCGGCCGCTGTTTGCAAATGTCTCGAAGCGCAGGCGGTCAATCGGACGCCCGCTTGCCGCCCAGATTTCCCGCGCTTCGTCGAGCATTGGGATGGGCCCGCAGACATAGACCTCCGCATCGTCCGGCAGCGCGCCGATTTCGGCGGCGAGATCGAGCCGCCGTCCGTCGCTGCCGGCAAAAACGCTCAGACGTTCGCCGATAGCCGTTCTCAAGTTATCTGCGAGAATGGCCGATTGCCTGTCGCGGCAGGCGTAAAGCACCCGAAAGTCCGCGCCATCCTGCGCCAGCGCATTGGCCATGGCGTAGATCGGCGTGATGCCGATGCCGCCTGCGACGAGCAGATAGCGTTTCGCATGCCTGTTGAGTTCGAAGTGGTTGGCCGGCGCGGAGATGGAAATTTGCGCGCCGGGCTCCAGCCGGTGCATCCAGACCGAGCCGCCGCGGCTGTCTTCCACCTGCTTGACCGCGATCCGGTAAGCGCCATGCGCGCTGTCCTCAAGCGTCGAATAGGAACGCGTCGCGGGTCGTCCGTCGATCTGTACTGCCACATCGATGTGCCCGCCGGGGGAAGACGGCGCGAAAACGCCATCCGGCTCGATTTCGAACAGACGCGTATCGGCGTTCAGGGTTTCGATGGCGCGTATGCGCGCCCGCCGCCAGCTTGTTGCCGTCGTGATTGGCGTCGTCATGGGCGTCGTCATGGGCGCTCTCCTCCCGGCCGGCCCGGCTATTCCGCCGCCGCCGCATGCGGCCCGGACATGCCGGTGTGTTCGTCCTCGATCATCCGCGCGATCAGCCGCCGCGCCCATAACGCACCTGCGTCGATATTCAGATTGTAGAAGGGCAGACGCGGATTGTTGTCGATGGCTTTCTGCTGTTCCTCCAGCACGTAGGCGTCCTGATCATAGAGGCCCGTACCTTCATCGTTGACATGGGCCTTGTTGATAGCGCGGGTCAGCTCGTCGTCGTCCGTCTTGAACTGACGGACGAAATTCCAGAAGTAATGACAGGTCTTGTCTGTTTCCGGCGTGATGGCCGCAAGAAAGCAGCCGTTGACGCCCTGGCTCCGGTCGCCCTCCGGCGCGCCGGTTCCAACTGGCGCAACGCCGACGTCGCCGCAAATCGTCGAGGGCGCCTGAAAAGTGATGATCTGCCAGCGATCGACATTGCCCGGCTTGCCGAGATTCTTGGCCCAGAACGGCGGCGGCTCAATGTCTTTCATCCAGCGCGTGACCGTGGTCGTCCGTTCCGTATGCGTGACGTCGAAGGGGGTCTCGGTGATTGCCTCGTTGCCGATGCTGCCGGCATGGACATATGTTTCGTGCGTCAGGTCCATCAGATTGTCGACGATCAGCCGGTAGTCGCATTTCAGGCTATAATAGGTTCCGCCTTCGCCGGTGTAATCCGTCCCGTCGTTCCAGTGGAAATCGGGCATTTTGGCTGGATCGGCGAGCGCAGGATCGCCGGGCCATATCCACACGAGCCGGTGGCGCTCGATTACCGGATAGGATTGCACCGCGGCGGACGGGTTGATCGTGCGCTGCGCCGGCATATGCGTGCAGCGCCCGGCGGCGTTGAAGGCGATGCCGTGATAGCCGCAAACCACATTGTCGCCATCGAGATAGCCCAGAGATAACGGCAGCAACCGGTGCCAGCAGGCGTTTTCAAGCGCCGCGACCTCACCGTTGTTCTGGCGATACAGCACCACATCCTTGCCGCAGATTTTTCGCGCGGTCAGCGCGTGTTCGACCTCGTGGCTCCACGCCGCAGCGTACCAGGCGTTCAGCGGAAACGTTTTATCGGCCATGATCGCACTCCCTTCATGCTGCCGGCACTGCATGGACGTCGTTGACGCCCAATAAATCTGCCCATTTTTTTAGTGGCGACACAAGAATGTCGCTACGATGCGGCGGATCAACAGCAAAACAGCAAAAATCTTTTGATGTGCGTCAAAAATGACCGGTTTTGTGGCTATTGCCCAAAGTTCTCGCGAAACCGTCGATATGAGTGGGCATAGTCCCAATTCAGCGAATTCGCTTCATCTTCAATCGTTGCCACACGAAGGCAGCGTAGACTGCCAGCAGCGTCGCCGCCAGCCCAAACCACGTCAGCGCGTAGGACAGATGGTCGTTGCGGATGCGGATTTGTGTGGCCGCGCCCCTTGGCCAGCCGCCGGGATTTGCGTTCGCATCGGCGTCGATTGTGAAAGGCGCAGCCCGCTCCATGCCGTAGGCCCTGGCGATCGCCAGCGGGTCGCGTGTGTACCAGAGCTTTTCCGCCGGCTTGTCGGGTGGCGTGAAACTGTTGCGATCTTCCGGTTTGCGCAGAACCCCGGTAATCGTCACTTCGCCGGAAACCTGTCCGGCCAGGCGTTTGGCCGGATCGCGCAGGTTTTCCGGCACGAAACCGCGGTTGACGATCACGCGGCTGCCATCGGCCAGCCGCAAGGGCGTCAGCACCTGATAGCCCGGACCCAGGCTGCCGGGATTGGCGGCGCGAAAAATCAGCGCTTCCTTGCCGTGCTCGAACACGCCGCGCAGCCGATACTTCCGGTATTCGCTGTCGGCCTCGGCCAGCCCTTCCCAGACCGTCTCGGGCGGCAACGCCACCGCCGGCGCGTGCATCCGCTGTTCCATGCGCGCAATGATGCCGAGTTTCCACTCAAGCCGGCGCAATTGCCAGACGCCGAGACTGCACAGGATGGCGGCTCCGGCGAGTGCAAACACAGTCAGCCACAAGAGCGAGCGGCGTCCGCTTGGCGCCGCGCTCGTGTTCGCCGGGCTTTGCGCGCGCGTCATGGTCTATTTCTTCAGCCGGCCCTGCTCGGCCTTGTTGGCGAACTGCAGGGCGATGAGCAGCCCCTTCAGCGGCCGCAACATGCCCACGCTGACAATCAGCGTGAGCGGAAAGAAAATGAGCATCAGCAGCCAGACCGGCGGATTCCATGTCATCTGTACGAACAACGCCATTCCAAGCAGCACGAAACCTCCGATCAGCGTGACGAAAACGGCCGGGCCGTCGCCCGAGTCGATGAATTTGTAGTCGAGCCCGCAATGGCCGCATTTTTCCGCCGTCGTGATGAAGCCGTTGAACAGCTTGCCCTCGCCGCAACGCGGACAGCGGCCCGCAAGCCCGGTGGAATAGGGCGATTGCGGCGGATAATCGTTGTAGAAATCCATTGTGTCTCTCCGGCGCCGTACCGGCGCGCATTGCGAGGGAATGTGAAACCCGCGAGCCGGCTGGTCTCCCAAACGGCAGTCTGCCTTTTCGCCATTCCCGCAGCGGCCCTCTGTAACACTGTCACTCAAACTGCCTGCGGCCTGACAAAACAATAGGGCGGCACGAGGCCGCCCCAAAGCATCTTTCCCGAAAGCGGCGAATCAATGCTGCGCGATTACGCCGCCCCAGTTGCCCCACACATAGATGCAGCAGAACAGGAACAGCCACACCACGTCGACGAAATGCCAGTACCAGGCCGCGAACTCGAAGCCGAGATGATGCGTCGGGGTAAAATGACCCTTGTAGGCGCGGATCAGGCAAACGAGCAGGAATATCGTGCCGACCAGAACGTGGAAGCCGTGGAAGCCAGTGGCCATGAAGAAGGTCGCCCCGTAGATCGACTGCTTGAAGCCGAAGGGCGCGTGCGCGTATTCGTAGACCTGCACGCAGCTGAACAGCGCGCCCAGCACAACCGTCAGGATCAGGCCGTTCTTGAGGCCGCTGCGGTCGCCGTGCAGCAGGGCATGGTGGGCCCAAGTCACTGTGGTGCCGGAAGTCAGCAGGATCAGCGTATTCAGCAATGGCAGGTGCCACGGATCGAACACTTCGGTGCCCTTCGGCGGCCAGACCCCTTTGGTGAATTCCACGCGCGCGGTCTGGATTGCCTCGTTGGCGAACAGGCTGGCGTCGAAAAACGCCCAGAACCAGGCAACGAAGAACATCACTTCCGAAGCGATGAACAGGATCATCCCGTAGCGGTGGCTGATCTGCACGACACGGGTGTGATCGCCCTTGTGCTCGGCCTCGTTGATGACGTCCGACCACCAGACCAGCATGACGTACAGGATGCCGAGAAAGCCGGCTCCGAACAGGAAGCCGCCGATCTTCATGCCGGCGAGCGTCATCCCCTTCATCCACATGACCGCCCCGACAGCGGTGACGAAAGCGGCTATCGAGCCAACGAGCGGCCAGGGGCTCGGCTCGACAAGATGATAATCGTGGTTCGGTTTCGAGTGGCCGTCAGCCATGGTCTACCCCGTCTTGGTGGAGCGCCTGCGCGCCCGCTCTTCCTCAATTTCGCCAGTCAGTCCGTTTGCCGTCCTGATCCCGGCCCGTTTGCACCGTTTGTTCCCGCATATGTCAAGGCGGCCATTGGTCCCAGCCCCGGACATGTGCGTAATTCCTCTACAAGCCCTTCTTCGCAGGCGACGCGGGCGTTTCTGCCCCCGAAACTGCCGCGGTCTTTTTGCCTTTCGGCCGGACGAACGTGTAGGAGAGCGTAACCGAATCCACGCGCTGCATGGTTTCGTCCGATTCGAGCGCCGGATCGAGAAAGAATACGACCGGCAGTTCCATGCTTTCACCCGGCCCGAGCGTCTTGTCGGTGAAGCAGAAGCAGGAAATCTTGTTGAAATAGCCGCCGGCCTGGTCCGGAGTGACGTTGTAGGTCGCCATCGCCGTCACGGTTTTGTCGGAACGGTTGGTGATTTTGTAGAAAATTGTCTTCGTTTCGCCCGTGCGCGCCTCGACCGAGGTCTGTTCCGGTGCAAAGGACCAGTCCAGTTCCGGCGACATGTTCGCGTCGAAACGTACGCTCAGCGTCCGCTTGCCTTTGGTTGCGGATGCTGCTTTCGCGACGACCGGTGTGCCGGCGAAGCCTGTTACCTGGCAAAACATGCGGTACAGCGGCACGGCCGCGAAGGACATGCCGAGCATCAGCGTGGCGACGCCCAGCACCGACAACGCCACGCGAGCGTTCTTCCGGTCTGCCGCCACAGCAGGGGATGCCCCGCCTGGCGGAATGTCCGCCCTGGCCGTCACATCGTCTTTCCTGCCGCGCAAATCCATATCCCCTCACATAGACCGGTTCAGAACGCCGACGCCGAGCTTGGCGATGGTAAGGACGTAGAAAAAGATAGCGAAAAGCGCGATCCCGACGGCAATTGCGATGTTCCGGCGTCTGCGCGCACGCGCCTGCTCGGGCGTCACGATAACGCGGTCGTCTTGTGCCTTGCGCGGTCCGTCGCCGTTCATGCGAGAAACTCCCGTCGCTCCGCTCATCCTGCAATCCGCAGCCAGCACTGTTCCACAACGATCGCCGCGAACAGAGCGAAAAGATAGAAGATCGAAAAGGCGAACAATTGCCGCGCCGGCTTTACGGTCGCTGCGGCCGTCCGTGCCCGCCAGACCTGAGCCGACAACGCAATCATGCCCGCTCCGCCCAGCGCGGCGATAATCCCGTACCCCTGCGAGGCAAAACCCAGGGCCCAGGGCAATACGCCGACCGGCGCAAGCACAATCGAATAGGCCAGGATTTCCAGCTTCGTGCGGCGCTCGCCCTTGACGTTCGGCATCATCGGTATGCCGGCGCGTCCATATTCTTCGCTCTTCAAGAGCGCCAGCGCCCAGAAGTGCGGCGGCGTCCAGATGAAAATGATCGCGAACAGCACGAAGCTTTCGAGCGTCACGCTGCCGGTAACGGCCGCGTAGCCGATCATTGGCGGGAAGGCGCCGGCCGCACCTCCAATAACGATGTTCTGCGGCGTCGAGCGCTTCAGCCACATCGTATAGACCACGGCGTAAAAGAATATCGTAAAGGCCAGAAGTCCGGCCGCGAGCCAGTTGGCCGCTACGCCAAGTGTGAAAACAGCGAAGGCCGACAGAAAAACGCCGAAACTCAGCGCCTCGTTCGGGCTCACGCGCCCGCCGGGAATGGGCCGCGTGCGGGTACGCTGCATGATGGCGTCGATATCGGCATCATACCACATGTTCAATGCGCCGGATGCGCCAGCGCCTACGGCGATGGCGAAAAGCGCGCCGAACGACAGAACCGGGTGAAGCGGTCCCGGCGCAATCAGCATACCGGCCAGAGCAGTGAAAATCACAAGCGACATGACCCGAGGCTTCATCAGGGCAAGAAAGTCGCCGGGATCGGCCAGCGACACGTTCGCAACTGCGCCAGCTCCTTGCGTCAACCCGTCGGAACGTTCAACTAAACTCATCGGCCCTGTTCGCCTGTCGGTTTCGCTCGCCGGCCGCTGGCCTCTGGAGCTGGTCCGGCAGCCGCACAGGTTGCCGGTTTCGGGAAGTTCTTCCGGACTTCGCCGGAAGACGTTTCGTTCGCCTTGCCTGAAAAACCGCACGCATCATGCGGCTTGTCGGGAAAGGCCCGGCGGCGCGTGCTGCGCCGCCGGGAGCCTGTATCAGTGGTGATCGGTGTCCGCGATGCGCGGCAGCGTCTCGTACTGGTGGAACGGCGGCGGCGACGGCAGCGTCCATTCCAGCGTGGTTGCGCCAACGCCCCAGGGGTTGTCTCCTGCCGCGACCTTCTTCGAGAAGGCTTCCCATACGATGTAAAGGAAAAGCACCACGCCAAAGACCGAGATATACGAACCGATCGACGAAATATGGTTCCACAGCCAGTAAGCGTCCGGGTAGTCGATGTAACGGCGCGGCATGCCGGCCAGACCCAGGAAGTGCTGCGGGAAGAAGGTCAGGTTCACCGCCACGAAGGTGATCCAGAAGTGCAGGTGACCCAGCTTCTCGTTATACATGTAGCCGCTCATCTTCGGGAACCAGTAGTAGAAGGCCGCGAAGATGGCGAACACAGCGCCGAGCGAAAGCACGTAGTGGAAGTGCGCCACGACGTAATAGGTCTCGTGCAACTGCCGGTCGATGCCTGCGTTCGCCAGCACAACGCCGGTGACGCCGCCGACGGTGAACAGGAAGATGAAGCCGATCGCCCAGACCATCGGAACGCGGAACTGGATCGAACCGCCCCACATCGTGGCAATCCACGAGAAGATTTTCACGCCTGTGGGAACCGCGATGACCATCGTCGCGAAGACGAAGTAGCGCTGCGTGTTCAGCGACAGGCCCACCGTATACATGTGGTGCGCCCAGACGATGAAGCCGACGACGCCGATCGCGACCATCGCATAGGCCATGCCGAGGTAGCCGAACACCGGCTTCTTCGAGAAGGTCGAAACGATGTGGCTGATGATGCCGAAGCCCGGAAGGATCAGGATGTAGACTTCCGGATGGGCGAAGAACCAGAACAGATGCTGGAACAGGATCGGATCGCCGCCGCCGGCCGGGTCGAAGAAGGTCGTGCCGAAGTTGCGGTCCGTCAGCAGCATGGTGATCGCGCCGGCAAAGACCGGCAGCGACAGCACCAGCAGGAAGGCTGTGACCAGAACCGACCATGCGAACAGCGGCATCTTGTGCAGCGTCATGCCCGGAGCGCGCATGTTGAAGATCGTGGTGATGAAGTTGATCGCGCCGAGGATCGACGAAGCGCCGGCCACGTGCATGGACAGGATAACGAAGTCCATCGCCGGGCCGGGATGGCCAGCGTTGCCCGAAAGCGGCGGATACATGACCCAGCCGCCGGCGAAGCCCTTCATGCCAGGCGCGCCTTCCACGAACACCGAGATAATGAGAAGTGCGAAAGCTGCCGGCAGCAGCCAGAACGAAATGTTGTTCATGCGCGGGAAGGCCATGTCCGGCGCACCGATCATCAGCGGCACGAACCAGTTGCCAAAGCCGCCGATAAGCGCCGGCATGACCATGAAGAAGATCATGATGACGCCATGCGCGGTGATAAAGGCGTTGTACATGTTCTTGGCGGCGTCGGGGCCGCTGTCGCCCGCCAGAAGGGCCGAAATCCACGGAAACACGCCAATGCCCGTGCCAGACAATTCGGCGCGGATCGCCACCGACATGATGAAGCCGATCAGACCGGCGACGATCGCGAAGATGATATAGAGCGTGCCGATGTCTTTATGGTTGGTCGAGTACATCCAGCGCCGCCAGCCCGTGGGCAGGTGATGGGCGTGATCGTCGTGATGGGCGTGTGCTTCGGTGGCCATCTTTCAGTCCTTCAAATTATCTTCGTCCGGTCCGGGATAGTCTGGTGGCGGCCTTACTTCTCCGCCGCGTTAGCTGCTACCCGCACCTTTGCCGGCGCTTCGGCGAACTTCTTCTTCGCTTCTGCCAGCCATTCCTTGTACTTTTCTTCGCTGACGACCCGGATGACAGCCGGCATGTAGGCGTGGTCCTTGCCGCACAGTTTCGAGCATTGTCCGTAGTATATTCCTTCCTTCTCCGCCTTGAACCAGGTCTCGTTCAGGCGGCCCGGCACGGCGTCCACGCGAATGCCGAAATTCGGCATGACGAAGGAGTGGATGATGCCGACGACGTCCGCCGTCACCTGCACGCGGATGATCTTGTTCACCGGAACAACGGCTTCGTTGTCGACATCGAGCAGCTTCAGCTTGCCGGGCGGCAGATTGGCCTGGTCGAGCAGGCGCGAGGTGAATTCGAATCCGCCGCCTTCTTCCTTCGGATAGGTCCAGGTCCAGGCCCAGGACGGATTGCCGGTCACCTTGATCGTATGATCAGCCTTGGGAATGACGAGCTGATGCGTCAGCAGCGGGAACGAGAAGGCTGCGATGAACAGCAGGATCATGATCGGCACAACCGTCCAGGCCACTTCCAGCGCCGCATTATGTGTCGTGCGCGAAGGCGCCGGGTTGGCGGCTTCCTTGAACTTGTGCATCACGATGAGCAACAGCACGAGCACGAACAGGCTGATCACCGTGATGATCGGCAGCAGGATGGCGTTATGGAAGAAATTCATCTCGTGCGCGACGGGCGTCACCGCTTCGGGCAGGCCCATCTGCCCCGGACGCGGAGCTCCGACAAACTGCGCGTGGGCTGCCGTGCTCGCGAGCAAGGCGGCTGCGGCTGCCAGGGCCACCTTTGCGGGACCGCGCGCCTTTTCAACTGTCGATGCGAAGCTGAGAGAATTCATCCGTTCCGTCCTGCCCCGGCAGAAGCGCCTTCTGCCCATGTTGTCTGTCACCGGCGTATCCGGATGCGGGCCGGGAGCCCATTCTTCCGGAAACGCCCTCGCGAATTCTGAAGTCGCGCCGCCTTTCGGACTTACTGCGAAAGGGCGGCAGCCTCAACCCGTACGCTCCGGCCCGGAATCCGGGCGGCCCGCACCGGGCGTTCGGGCCCGGCTGTTCCAACCATAAAGCCGCCTGAGGCGCAACGTTCTCAAGGTCGCAGGCCCGTGCGGCATAAGGGCGCGAGAAAACAATGCACAGATATGTGTTTTCTGTCCGCCTTGCCGGCCGGTCGCCATTCCAGTTCGCACCGGGGCGCGGTTGCCAATTCGCGCCGGCGCGCGCTTGGGCTATTGTGGCGGTTCGTAGTAATGATTCGTCCGGCCAAATTGCTGCCGCGGTCCCGGAATAGTCGTGACCGCCATGCCGCCTGAGCCCGCAGCCCAGATGGCGTGCGTAATTTTCCTGGACACCGCCCGGGTCGCAAATTGTGGAACGATCGATGGAAAGAGCGAACCTTAGCCTTGGAAAGGGCATTTCAGTCAGGGTTTTTCGCAAGATTTTTCCTGCACTTGCTGCCGCGGGCATGTTTTTCGTCGCCGGGATGGTTTCAGCCCCTTCGGCGATGGCGCAGGCCAAGGTGAAGGGCAAGTTCGGCTTTTGGGAGATGCGCTGCGAAACGCCTCCCGGCGCCAGCCGCGAGCAATGCGCGCTGATGCAGTCGGTCGCCGCCGAGGACAAGCCGAACATGAATCTCGTCGTCATCGCCCTCAAGGCCGCGGACGGGAAATCGCGCCTGCTGCGCGTCGTCGCGCCGCTCGGCGTGCTGCTGCCTGCGGGCCTCGGGCTGAATATCGACAAGGCCGACAAGGGCCGCGCCGGTTTCGTCCGTTGCCTGCCCTCCGGCTGCGTCGCCGAAGTTGTCATGGACGACAAGCTCCTGAACGAATTGGGAGAAGGCACGACCGCAACCTTCATCGTCTTCGAGACGCCGGAGCAGGGCATCGGCATCCCGCTGACGCTCAAGGGCTTCAGGGACGGCTTCGGCAAATTGCCGTAAAGCTCTCGCAAGGACGCGGATGTGTTCCACACGCATCGTGTGGACGATCGGGTTGGGACGGGTTTCCCAAAATTGTCCTACTTGTGTTAAAAGGCTGGCCTGATCGGCAGATGCGGCCGGTTCGAAGCCAAACATTGCGGAAAGCCGAGGTCCTGGCCGCGAATATCGTGAGTTGGGAAAGCTTCCGGGAGAGTGACGATGCGTAGAGTTGAAAGCGGGCCGATTTCCTGGATTGCCGTCGCTGCAGCGGGCGGCCTTGCCCTTCTGGCCGGAGCCTGTTCGACAGCACCGGGCAAGGACCCGGCGGATACCATCGGCAACGTCTTCGCATTCAATTCCACCAAGGCCCCGCCGGTCGATCCGTCCCGTCAGGCCCAAACCGTCCTGGACGTCGAATGCCCTGTCGTTGACGTCAAGGAAGGCGGCGCCGCCGTGCGCGTCTACAATGGCCGCGGGACATCCAATAACGACGTCCGCTATCAATATTCCATCGGCCAGACTGCGCGCGAATGCCTGTTGCAAAACGGCCAGCTCGGCATTCGCGTGGGCGTCGAGGGCAAGGTATTGCTGGGCCCGTCCGGCAGTGGATCGAGCTTTAACGTTCCCGTGTCGATCGCGGTACGCGACGAAGGCAACAACCAGATCATAAGCTCGAAGATCTACAGCGTAGCTGTCAGCGTTCCATCCGGCTCGCCGCATGCGACGTTTTCGGTCGTTTCCGAAACGATTCTCGTCCCGCTGCGCCGGCGCGAGGCAAACGAGGATTATCTGATCATCGTCGGCTTCGAAAACCAGAAGGCCCATCCTCCGCGCAAGCGCCGGGTCAGCCGGCGGCGGTAGGACCGCTCCATTTTCCTGTGCATTGGGCAGCTGCCCCCGAACAGCGTGTTGACTTCGCGCGCCCGACTTGTATGTCTGTACGAGTCAGCCATTCTTCCTGCGGAAGAGACCGGCGGGGTCCAGCAGGACTTGCAGCCGGCGCCGAAGGCGCAACCGCCCCGGAAACGCTCAGGCAAAAGGACCGCCGGAAGATGACACTCTGGAAAGCGACGCTGCGCAAAAGCTGCGGCGTCCACCGACGGGCGTAACCGCCGATTCGCCAAACGGGCAGGACCCGGGCAGCGCAAGGCGGGAAATCTCTCAGGTCACCGGACAGAGGGGGCGCGAACGGCAAGGGCATGCTCTTGCGGGATTCGCGGCTTCAAGGGCTTCCGGGACCGCTATGGCTTCGCACGAAACCTCCGCTACGCTGTTGCAGACGCCGCTGCATGCCCAACATGTGGCGGCAGGCGCACGCATGGTCCCGTTCGCGGGATACGATATGCCGGTGCAGTACCGGGACGGCATCATCGCCGAACATACGTGGACGCGCGAAAGCGCCGGTCTCTTCGACGTTTCCCACATGGGCCAGTATTATCTCGTCGCCGAAGACGGCAGCCACGCGACAGTCGCCCGCGCTGCCGAGACGCTGATGCCCGCCGATATTCTGGGCCTGGCGCCCGGCCAGCAGCGCTATTCGCAACTCCTGAATGCGGATGGCGGCATACTCGACGATCTGATGATCGCCCGCTCGCGCGATCCGGCGCACGACGGCTGGCTCTACATGGTGCTGAACGCCGCGCGCAAGAACGAGGATTTCGCCTATATCGCAGGCCATCTGCCTGCAGGTGTGCGAATCGAGGCCGCTTACGGTTTCACCGCGCTGATTGCGCTGCAAGGCCGGAAGGCCGCGGCGGTGATGGCGCAACTTGCGCCGGAAGCGGCGCAACTCGCGTTCATGACAACCGGCAAATTCGTGTTGGAAGGCCGTGACGTACACATCACCCGCTCCGGCTATACCGGCGAGGACGGGTTCGAGATCGCCGCCCACGAAAAAGACGCTACGGACATTTGGGCTGTTCTCGCGGCCGACCCTCGCGTGAAACCCGTCGGTCTCGGCGCGCGCGATTCGCTGCGGCTGGAAGCGGGCTTGTGCCTCTACGGCCACGACATCGACGAAACCACCTCGCCCGTTGAGGCCGGCCTGCAATGGTCGATCCAGAAGCGCCGCCGCGCAGATGGCGGCTTTCCGGGCGCCGCGCGCATCCTGCGCGAGTTGAAAGAAGGTCCAGCGCGCAAGCGAATCGGCCTGATGCTCGAAGGCCGCCAGCCGGCGCGCGAGGGCGCGGAGATAGCCGCGAAGGATGGGCGCGTCGTGGGCAAAGTCACATCCGGCGGCTTCTCGCCGGTTCTCCAATGTCCAATCGCGATGGGCTATGCCGAAACGCCCTTCGCTACGGATGGAGCGGCGCTCGATCTCATCGTGCGCGGCAAGCCGCTACCCGCCACGGTGACGAAAATGCCCTTCGTTCCTACCCGTTATTTCAAACCCTGAAACCCAACCGCCAACCGAGAGGCTGACCATGGCCGGCGAACATTTTGCGACCGATCACGAATATATCCGCGCCGAAGGCGCCGAAGGCGTTGTTGGCATTTCTGCCTATGCGCAGGAGCAGCTCGGCGACGTCGTCTTCGTCGAACTGCCGGAGGTCGGAAAGACCTTCAAGAAAGGCGATCAGGTCGCAGTTGTCGAAAGCGTCAAGGCGGCGAGCGAGATCTACGCGCCTGTCGATGGCGAAGTGATTGCCGTCAATGCGGACCTTGAAGGCGAGCCGGGGACGGTCAACGCCGATCCGCAAGGCAAGGGCTGGTTCTTCCGCATCAAAATCGCCAATCCCGACCAGCTCGGCGAACTGATGGACGAAGCCGCCTATGCCGAATTTCTGAAAACACTGGAGTAGGCCCATGCGCTATCTGCCCCTTACCCAGGAAGATCGCGGCCTGATGCTGCAACGCATTGGAGCTGGCGGCATCGACGATCTCTTCGTCGACATCCCGCGAGAAAAACGCCTGAATGGCGGGCTCAATCTGCCCGCGCATAAAAGCGAATTGCATGTCGAGCGCATTCTCGCGGGCTACGCATCGCGCAATACGCCTGCCTCCAGCGTGCCGTTTTTCGTTGGCGCCGGGGCTTACAAGCATCACGTCCCAGCCAGCGTCGATCACCTGATCCAGCGTTCGGAGTTTCTGACCAGCTACACGCCGTATCAGCCCGAGATTACGCAGGGCACACTGCAAATGCTGTTCGAATTTCAGACGCAGGTCGCGAACCTGACCGGCATGGATGTCGCCAACGCCTCCATGTACGACGGCTCCACCGGCTGCGCCGAGGCCGTACTCATGGCCCATCGCGTCACGCGCAGACACAAGGCGATCCTGTCCGGCGGTCTGCATCCGCACTATGCCGGCACGGTTGAAACCGTTTCGCGCATGGCCAATGCGGAGATCCTCGCCATGCCGCCGGATGTGGCGGGAAGCGAAGACATTATCTCCAAGATCGACGCCGCGACCTCCTGTGTCGTGGTGCAGACGCCGGACTTCTTCGGCAACCTGCGCGATCTTTCGGCCATCGCAGACAAGTGCCACGAACACGGCGCCCTGCTGATTGCAGTCTTCACGGAGGCCGTATCGCTCGGCCTTGTAGAGCCGCCCGGCGCAATGGGCGCCGACATCGCGGTCGGCGAAGGACAGTCCATCGGCAACGGCCTCAACTTCGGCGGTCCCTATGTGGGCCTGTTTGCGACAAAGCACAAATACGTCCGCCAGATGCCCGGCCGCCTTGCCGGCGAAACGCGCGATGCCGATGGCGAACGCGGTTTCGTGCTGACACTATCGACGCGCGAGCAGCACATCCGCCGCGAAAAGGCGACGTCCAACATCTGCACCAATTCCGGCCTCTGTGCGCTCGCTTTCTCGATCCACATGACGCTGCTCGGAGAGACCGGTCTGCGCAAGCTCGCCAAGGTCAACCACGCCAACGCCGTGAAGCTCGCGGACATGCTGGCGAAGGTGAAAAACGTCGAGGTTCTCAACGAGAGCTTCTTCAACGAATTCACCATCCGCGTGACGGGGGATGCAGCGGCAATTGTCGAACAGCTTGCAGGGCAGGGCGTTCTGGCGGGAGTTCCCGTCTCGCGCCTGCTGCCGGGCAGGGGGCTCGAGGATCTGATCGTGCTGGCGAGTACGGAAGTGAATACGGACGAGGACCGGGAAGCGCTATGTTCTGCGATTAAGGGCTTAAGCCAATGAAAAAACCCGAACGAGAAGTATTTGCCAAAGTTGCAAATCGATTAGGATTGCATGGCTTTTCATTAGATCGCGTCCTCACACATGCTGTATCTTTTTGCAAACTAGGTAGGACAATTTATTTGAATGATCGAAATAAAATTCAAATTGTTGTTGATCCACGCGTCATCTCAACGTCCCTAAGTTTGGGAAAGTTTATAGGAAAAGAAACTTGGAATAGTAATTTTTCCGGTTTTCCGAAGAAGATGAGAGGTGGAGCGAATCCAGAAGTATTTGGTATCGGGTTCGACTTAGAGAACATTGAGGAAATTGACGATTTCGTCACCGAACTTTCAAGGGTACTGTGATGCTCAACAATCAAGGCCGCCCCACCCAGCCCGAAGCCGGCCACGGCAGCGCGCACACAAAAACTTTCACCGGCCATCGCGGCCTGCAGATGGAAGAATCGCTGATCTTCGAGACCGGCAGGCCAGATGTCTCCGGCGTTGACATCGACGAGCCGGAAGACTTCGCACTGCGTCTGGGCAGTCTCGAACGCAGGACGCCAATCGATCTGCCAGGCCTCAGCGAGCCCGAAGCCGTGCGCCACTACGTGCGCCTGTCGCAGAAGAACTACGCCATCGACGCCGGACTCTATCCGCTTGGCTCCTGCACGATGAAGCACAATCCGCGTCTCAACGAAAAGATGGCGCGCCTGCCGGGCCTTTCCGACATTCATCCGCTACAGCCGCAATCGACTGTGCAGGGCGCGATTGCGCTGATGGACGATCTTGCGCACTGGCTGATGGAAATCACCGGCACGCATGCGGTGGCCATGTCGCCGAAGGCAGGCGCGCATGGCGAGGCTTGCGGCATGATGGCGATCAAGGCGGCCATCGAGGCGCGCGGCGAGGGGGCAACCCGCAATGTCGTGCTGGTGCCCGAAAGCGCGCATGGCACGAACCCCGCCACGGCGGCGCTGATCGGTTATTCCGTCCGCGCCGTGAAGGCAAACGCCGATGGCACGGTCAGCGCTGCGGCAGTGCGCGAGGTTCTTGGTCCGGATGTCGCCGCGATCATGCTCACCAACCCCAACACCTGCGGCCTGTTCGAGCGCGAAATCGCGGAGATCGCCGAAGCGGTGCACGCGGCCGGCGCTTACTTTTACTGCGACGGCGCCAACCTCAACGCCATCATGGGCAAGGTGCGGTCGGGCGATCTCGGCATCGACGCCATGCACATCAACCTGCACAAGACCTTTTCGACGCCGCACGGCGGCGGCGGCCCGGGCGCAGGCCCGGTGGTGCTGTCGGCGGCGCTTGCGCCCTTCGCGCCAGTGCCGTTTGTCTCCAAAACGGATGAGGGGCCTCTCGCCCTCGTCGAGCACAAGGCTGGCACGCAAAGCTTCGGCCGCATGACGGCGTTCCACGGTCAGATGGGCATGTTCGTTCGCGCCTTGACGTACATGCTCAGCCACGGCGGCGACGGCCTGCGGCAGGCCTCCGAAGACGCCGTGCTCAGCGCCAACTACATTCGCGTGTGCCTGAAGGATGTCATGTCCGGCCCCTTCGCGGAGCGGCCCTGCATGCACGAGGCCCTGTTCGACGATACGTGGCTCAAGGGAACCGGCGTCACGACGCTCGATTTCACCAAGGCGATGATCGACGAGGGCTATCATCCCATGACGATGTATTTCCCGCTGGTGGTGCATGGCGCGATGCTGATCGAACCAACCGAGTCCGAATCGCTTGCCTCGCTCGATCTCTTCATCATGACGCTGCGCGATCTGGCATTCCGCGTGAAGCGCGGCGAAACGGAATGCTTTACGCAAGCCCCCCGCCTTGCCCCGCGCCGCCGTCTCGATGAAACAAGGGCCGCGCGCAGTCCGGTCCTGCGCTGGACGCCGCTGGAGCCGGTGGAGGCATCGCAAGCCGCGGAGTAACAGGGCGTCATCCCGCAAATCGCGCAGCGGTTATGCGGGACTGTCTCCGTGTCTGTGCGATCCCGGATAAAGCTTCGCGGTTCCAGTCGGATATGACGGGGAGGTAAAGACAACCAATCCGGCCTGCGGCAAGTCCGGAAAAGCCTTGAGCTGCGGATGATGCCGGATCAATTCTTGGTTTGTTCTGGGATCATCTCTTGGCGCGGCAGACGCGGCTCGCGTACACCACACAGCGGTGTCCCTGTGCTGCTCTCGCTGACTTCGCAAATGGTGGCTTGCAGCAATTGGCGAGTCGTCGTTCAATACCGGCTGCGTCATGTTCGAATTCGTTTTGAGGACTTCCATGGAAAGGCGTTTGACAACATCCGGACAATTGAAATTCTTGACTAATCCCAATGATGTTTACGTTGGAAAATCCCTCGAAGTGTACGGAGAATGGTCGTACGGGGAGATATTATTGCTCGCACAAATGCTCAAGCCAAATTCCAACATCATTGAAGTGGGGGCAAATATTGGTGCTCACAGCGTATTTCTAGCTCGGGACGTTTGTCCCAACGGAGTTCTTTATTGTTTCGAACCACGCCGCATAATTTTTCAATTGTTGTGCGCGAACATCGCGATCAATGGACTGGAGAACGTCTTCACATATCAAGTCGGAGCAGGGTCGAAAAGAGAGGCAACATTTGAGGGATCCGTTCCGACACAGACCCATACCAATATGGGCGCCTATTCAATCGGAGCGATTCCGGGCATGGACGAACGCATCGAAATCATGCCGCTCGACGAAATGATTGCAGACTTTAAGACGGTGAGTCTTCTGAAAGCTGACGTCGAAGGGTACGAACTTGAGGTTCTGCTGGGTGCCGAAGCGCTAATTCGACGTGATCGGCCTCTTCTCTATCTTGAAAATGACCGCGCAGAAAAATCGCGTGATCTGATAAGCCACGTATTGGACCTCGAGTATGATCTCTGGTGGCACATCGTTCGGTTATATCGTCAGGACAACATGACGAATACGAAGGCAAATATTTTTGGAAATGTCGCATCGTTTAACATTATCTGCATTCCGAAAGAAAAAAGAGCCACAATCAACGGGCTTAAACAGATTACTTCGCCGGATGATTCGTTGTTTAGCAAAAAATTGAGCCCGCCCGCTTGATGTATTCCGGTGTACCTCACCCCGCCACCAGTTCCTCGCCCAGAACGTCCCAGCCGAATTGCAGCAGCGGCATCGTGTTTTTCGCAAATGCGGTGACGGTGGCGATCATTTTCGGCCCGTCCTGCAGCAGTTTGTTGTCGTAAGGCGTGCGCACCAGAAAATTGCGGAAGCGCACCGCATGCGCCACGCGCTCGTCCACATCCCTGAACGCCTGCGGGTTGCGGCTCAGCGGTTCGTGGTCGGTCAGCTCCAGCCCCTTGGACTTCAACTTCTTCTCGATATCCAGCAGCCTTTGCGGCCTTGCGGCAATGGCTTTTCGAAACGCCAACAATTGCGGCGGTTCGGGATGATAGAACCCAGCCGCGAAGAAGCCGCCCTGCGGGTCGATGTGCGTATAGACGATGCCGGGCGAGCCCTTGCCGCCGCTGCGCGTCAGCACGCAGCCGCCATTGGTTTTGTACGGACTCTTGTCCTTCGAAAAACGCACGTCGCGGTTGAGCCGGAACGTCGCGCGCTTCGGGTCGCCCCGCAACGGCAGTTTCGCTGCGGCGAGCGCATCGGACGCAACCTGCACGTAAGCCTCCAGCGGCTCCTTGAACGCTGACAGATAAAGATCGCGATTCTCGTTGAACCACTCGCGCGATTGGTGAAAGCCCAGTGCCTTGAGAAATTTCAGCGTCTCCGGTGGAAACCCGGCGAAGGCGGCGGATTGTTTCGATGTGGTCACGGCATTCTCCGGCGCGTCACGTGACCTTGTGTCACTTGCCGGCGCTGCTGATGATCTGGTCGTAAAACGCCTTTACCTTCTCGCGCATTCCGGCGTCCATCTCCGTTGCGTCGCGGACCAGTTTGGTCAATTCCTCGCCACTCATCGGGTCTAGGTCCAGACCGGTCTTTTTCGCGTCAGCCTTGAAGTTCTCATCGTCCATCATTTTGCGCCACGCCGCCCGCAGGATTGCGAGGCGATCTGTGGGAACGCCGGGCGGCGCTGCCAGCGTCCTGCCTATGTCGGAGCTCAGGGTGAAGACGTTCATGAAATTTTTTTCCACGTCGGTCTTTGCAAATTCGACGATGGCCGGCAAGTTCGGAAATTGCGGCAAACGCTTGCGCGCCTGGACGAAAAAGGGAATCAACGCTCCGCTCCTGACGTCCGCCGCCAGGATAGATCCGATGCCGGCGAGCGAGGTCACTGACGTTTCCACCTCGCCGCGTTTCAGCGCGAGAAAGGTTGGCCCGATCCCGCTGTAGCCGCTGATCAGCCTGAACTTCGTGCCGGTCAGCTTGTTCAGGATGAGAGGCGATTGCGCCGGAACATTGTTTACGCCCGGCGCGCCGGCGACAACGGTCCTCTTGCGCGCATCTTCGAGCGAACGGATGCCCGACGCCTTCGAAGCCAGACCGACGAAGGCGAGACTATCCATGCGTCCAATCCACGTGAAATCGCGTGCGTTGAACTTCGCCTTCGCATTGAAAAGGCTTTCCTGCACGATCGTGACATGGATGACGGAAATGGTAGTGCCGTCCCGGGGCGCGACATTGGCGAGATAGTTGAGCGCCACAAGGCCGCCGGCGCCGGGCATTGAAACCGGCACGAGGGCGGGATTGCCGGGAATATACCGCCCGAGATGGCGTGCCGCCAGTTGCGAAAAGACACCATACGATCCGCCCACCGATGTCCCGATGACAATGCGGATCGTCTTGCCCTTGTAGAAGCCGTCATCGGCTGCATGGCCGGTCCCGGCGCAGAAACCGAGAAAAGCGAGACTTGCGAATAGTCTGACGCTTCGATGCCGCATAGCCGTTCCTTTCCGGTATTGCAGCGCGCGTTCGCGCATCACTTCTGGGCGGTCACGCTCTGGGCTTTTTGAACGATTTCGGCAGGGGTCTGCGACATCCGGATGATGTAGGCTTTCCACTCCTCGCCGGACATGGGGATTGTGTCGGCTCCGCGTTTATCGGCGTCCGCGCGATAGGCCTCGTCGGCGACCATATCGAGAAAGGCCTTGCGCAAGATCGCCAGTGCGGCCGGATCCGTTCCGGGAGGCGCGAAGAAACCGCGTCCGACTGTTGCCACGGACGTCATAAACGCCAGAACCTGTCTGTCTTCCTCCGTTTTGGCCAGTTCGACCACGGCCGGAACGTCCTTGAAGATTGGATAGCGAAAGTCTGCATATTGCATCACGACGCGGACCTTGTCGGTGGTGAGCCAGTCCTTCAATTGCTTTTTGAACAGCGCGGCCGGCGCAATGCCAGCCTGCAGTTCGCCGCGTTCGATGGCGATGCGAATGGCGCTGCCACCGCGATAGCCGCCGACGATTTTCCACTTCGTCCCCGCCAGCACGTTCGTAGCGCGTGGCAGGTCGTTGTGGGTGCCGACAACGCCGACGGCGCCTGTCACGATTTCGCGTTCCTTCAGGTCCTGCACGGTCCTGATCCCCGCATCGCCGCGCACCATGTGGACGGGCACGTTCGGCGCTATGCGCAGGAGATACTCGAACTTTGCAGCGTCGAACCGGCTTCCCTTGATCTTGGTGGCCTGGAACGTTGCTATATCCTGCGGCATCACCGCTATCGCCGTGCCATCCTTGGCCGCCGCTGTGTACATCGAGTTAAGCAAGGTCAGCCCGGTCGCCCCCGGCATGAACGCGATGTTGATCTCCGGCTTGCCCGGAATGAACCGCGCAAGATGCTGCTGTGCCAGCGAGCCGTACAGGCCGTAACCCGTATTCAACGTTTTCGAGGGCAGCAGGATGCGGATTCGCTTGCCGGCAAAATATTCAGCTCCATGCGCGCCCGGCGCTGCAGCCGCAAACAGTGCGCCTGCAACCAGCGCCACAAACACGAATGGATGGCGGTGTGCCCTCTGCATGGCATGTCTCCCTGTTGCGAAGCTTTCTGGCCGCAGGCCTGCGCTTCTGTCGCGGGAGTATGCGCACCTTTACCCCGCGGGGCAACACATGAGCGCCCTGCGGCCAAAGAGAAAAAACCCCGGCGCAAGGCCGGGGTTTCGGATGTCACGATTCTTTGCTGCCGCTCAGTGCAATTTGCCCTTCAGGTCTTCGATGCCCTTGGCGACGAGCGCCGCGCCGGCATCGCCGCGCGCCTGCGTGCGCAGAACCTGTTCGGCGGCTGCAACGGCGGCGTCGGCGGCAGCTGCGCGCACTTCGTTGGCTGCCTGCGCCTCGGCGCGGGCGATCTTTTCTTCAGCCTGCTTCGTGCGGCGGGCGACGAAATCTTCCGAGCGTTTGGCCGCTTCCTGCGCCATCAGTTCGGCCTCTTCCCTCGCGGCGGAAACGATAGCCTCGGCTTCCTTCTGCGCATCGGCGGCCTTCTGCTTGTAGGACGCCAGCAGCGCCTCTGCTTCCTCGCGCAGGCGCCTGGCCTCGTCGAGTTCCTTGGCGACGGCCTCGCCGCGCGCATCGAGCGACTTGGCGAGAACGGTGTGGACGCCGAGATAGCCGAGCAGCAGCACGAACAGGACAAAGCCAACGGCGACGAAGAAACTTGCGTCGAAATGCACGGGCCCCTCCTCAGTTCGTTTTCAGCGCAGCGACGGCGCTTTTGATCGCCGCAGCGTCGGCGCTCTTGCCGGTCAGCTGCTGCACGATTGAATTGGCGGCGTCTTCGGCGATACCGGCAACGTTGCCCATCGCCGAGGCCTTGGTCTGCGCAATGCGCGCTTCGGCTTCGGCGAGTTTCTTGTTGAGTTCGGTTTCCAGCGCAACGCGCTTGGCCTCGGCCTCGGCAGCGATCTTGTCGCCCATCTCCTTGGCGGTGGCCTGTGCGCCGGCCTTGGCGTCGGCGAGAGTCTTTTCGTAGGCGGCGGCGGCAGCGTCGGCTTCGCCCTGGGCGCTGGTCGCCTGCGCCAGATCGCCTTCGATCCTGGCCTTGCGCTCTTCGAGAATGCCGGCAACGCGCGGCAGCGCAACTTTCGCCATCAGCCAGTAGAGCAGGCCGAAGCAGATAACCAGCCAGAAAATCTGCGAGGCGAACGTGGACGTGTCGAAAGGCGGGAACACGCCCTTTGCGGCTTCGCCCGGAGCCTTGGCGGTGGCGGCGAGTGCGGAAGAAATCAGCATGAGTCTGTCCGTGCGGTCTGTCCGCCGTCAGGAGACCGGGCGAACGTTACAGCGGAATCGGCAGCAGCGCTTCGGGTTGAACCGCCGCGGCGCTGCCGGAGAGGCCGCGCTGCCCGGAGGCGCGCGGCCAGCAAGTCGGGTTCGGGCCGGAAATCAGACCACGAAGAGCAGCAGGATCGCCACGAGGAAGGCGAAAATGCCAAGACCTTCGGCGAGCGCTGCGCCGATGAAGGCGCGGCCGAACTGGCCGTCGGAAGCCGACGGGTTGCGCAGTGCGCCCGACAGGAAGTTGCCGAAGATTGCGCCAACGCCGACGGCGGCGACGCCCATGCCGATGGCGGCAAGACCGGCGCCGATATATTTAGCTGCTACTGGATCCATTTCGAACTCCGTTCGTATGTTTGGGTCACGTATTGTTGTTACGCTCTTTATTAGTGGCCCGGATGAATTGCGTCGTTGAGATAGACGCAAGTGAGGATGGTGAACACGTAAGCCTGCAGCACCGCCACAAGCAGCTCCAGCGCCGAGATGGCGACAACGCCGGCCAGCGGCAGCGGCGCCAGCGCCGCCCAGGCGCCGGAGGCCAGGAGCATGGTTACGAACCCACCGAAAACTTTCAGCGTGATGTGTCCCGCCAGCATGTTGGCGAAGAGACGAACCGACAGCGAAATCGGCCGCGACACGAAGGAAATCACCTCGATCAGCACGAGGAACGGCAGCATCACCGGCGAGACGCCCGACGGCACGAACAGGCCGAACCAGTGCATGCCGTGCTTGTAGATGCCGTAGAGTATGACTGTCAGGATGACGAGCATGGCGAAGGCGAACGTCACCACGATCTGGCTGGTCACTGTGAACGTGTAGGGGATCAGGCCGATCAGGTTCGCGAACAGCACGAACATGAACAGCGAAAACACGAAGGGGAAGAACTTCATGCCGTCATTGCCGGCGGTCCCGCGGATCGTGTTGGCGACGAACTCGTAGGCCATCTCGGCCGCCGACTGCAGCCGGCCGGGCACCAGAGAGCGGTTGCGCGTGCCCCAGATCATCAGGAACCACACCGCCAGCAAAATGATGACCATGAACAGCGATGCGTTCGTGAACGAAATGTCCGTGTTGCCGAATTTCAACGGCACAATCGGATGCACTTCGAACTGATGGATCGGATCGATCGCTTTTCCCTCAGCCGCCACGTCTTTCGTCCTTCGATTTGCGCGCCGCGTCGCCGCGCCGCTCTTACTTTTCGTCCTTGCCGCGCCGCTGCCCCGAGGGGTTCATTGCCACGCGATAGACGTTCCAGAAACCGGCCACCGTGCCCAGCAATCCGAAGATCAGCAGCAACGCCGGGGCCGTACCCAAAGCCTTGTCGAGGAGCCAGCCGATGCCGCCGCCGGCAATGATCCCCGCCACAAATTCCGAAAGCGCGCGAAAGCCGAGGCTCAGCGCCTTTCCCGTTTCGCCGCCCGGCACGCCCACCGAAGCGGCGGCCTGTTCGCGGCGTTCGCCGTCCTGCCGCCGCGCATCCAGCGCCGCCGACAGTTTGCCGAGCCGGGCCTTCAGGGCGGCGTCCTCGCCGGCGCGCCGCAGCTCTTCCGGCGAGGGGGCTTGCGCCGCATCCTGCGCGTCCTTGCCGGCGTTCTGACCCGTTCCGTCCCGCGTTCCGTCGTTCATCCCGATTTCCCGAAGCCGGATGGAACCGCACGGAACGGCCCGTTGGCGCGCTCCCTGTCAACCAAAACGCCGCAAAACACAAGCCCCCGGGGCCTGATTGCGACGGGTTTCGACAGGGTTTGCAATCGCGAGAAAAGCGGCAATCGCGGAAAACGATACGCAGGCGCCCGCGCAAAACTCAAAGTGGAGATTCCCGCAAGCGCGCGCACCATATTGTCGGCCCCCCGGCCTGTCAAGCCGCTGCCGCAGCGCAGAATTGCACACTTATGTCCGTAATTTCAGAATGTTACAAACGCTGCGCCAATCTGTCTTTGTGCATGGCGGGCGCGCCGGGCGTGCAACGCAGCAAGGCGCGCTTTACAGGCCGTCCTCAGCCCGCATAGATTCGCCGGAAAGGGTACGGGGGAAACGAGAATGGGCCGCGAAAGCCGCTGCTATAATATTGCCGATCTGCGCGAAGTCGCGCGCCGCCGCCTGCCGCGCGGGGTCTTCGATTACATCGACAAGGGCACCGAGGACATGATCGCGCTTGGTAACAACCGCGACGGGTTCGCCGCGGTCAAGCTGCTCAACAAGATCCTCGTCGACATTTCCGATGTGAAACTCGATGCCGAACTTTTCGGCAAGCCGCTCGCCATGCCCATGGCGGTCGCCCCCACGGGCACGGCGGGGCTCACCTGGTTTCAGGGCGAATTCGAATTGGCCAAGGCCGCGTCGAAGGCCGGCATTCCCTTCACGCTGGCCACCGGTTCCAATACGCCGATGGAAAAGCTCGCCAACGAGGCCGGCGGCCGGCTGTGGATGCAGCTTTACATGTGGCGCGAGAAGGAACTGTCCGAAGAGCTGGTGAAACGCGCAGCGCGCAACGGCTTCGAGGCGCTGATCTGGACCGTCGACATCGGCCACGGCGCCAACCGCGAACACAATCTGCGCAACGGCTTCGCCACCCCCTACGTCCTCAACACCAAAAGCGCCGTCGACATGCTGCTGCATCCCGGCTGGCTCGCCGGCGTCATGGGCCGCTACATGATGAACGGCGGCATGCCGCGCCACGTCAACTATCCCGAGGGCTACCAGACCAAGATCACCGGCAATGTCGAAAAGCAGAAGGAAACCCACGGCGTCGCCGCCAAGCGCGCCGACAAGGTGAGCTGGGACGACGTGAAGCGCCTGCGCGACATCTTCCCCGGAAAATTTCTGCTCAAGGGCGTCATCCGCCCCGACGACGCCGCCAAGGCCAAAGAGGAAGGCGTCGACGGCATCGTCGTCTCCAACCACGGCGGCCGCAACATGGACTCGGCGCCTTCGACCATAGAAATGCTGCCGCACATCAGAAAAGCGGTGGGGCCGGACCTGCCGGTTATCCTCGACAGCGGCGTGCGCCGCGGCTCCGACATCGTCAAGGCCCTCGCGCTCGGCGCCAACTGCACCCTCGCCGGCAGAGCCATGCTCTACGGCTGCGCCACCGGCGGCGAAGCCGGCGCAACCCGCGCGATCAACCTGCTGAAGAGCGAAATGAAGCGGACCATGGCGTATGTGGGCGCGCAAAGGGTAGGGGAGATCGACGAGGGGTGTGTTTGGCGGGGGTGAGCCCCACCCCGCCCTGCGCCTTACCCTCCTCGCTTGCGGGGAGGGTGGCTATCGCGCAGCGATAGCCGGGTGGGGCTCCGGCGTTGGACACGCAGAGCAATCGCATGCCGCAAAAGCCGAAACCGCTGCCCCGGACGAAGCAATTCGCCAGGGCCATGCGAGCCTCGATGACGGAGGCGGAAAAGCGCCTTTGGTGGGCGCTGCGCCATCGGCTGGCCCTGAAGGATACGCATTTTCGCCGGCAAGTGCGGATCGGCCCGTATATTGCGGACTTTTGCTGCCTGTCCGCCAGCCTGATCGTTGAAGCCGACGGCGGCCAGCATTATACGGACGGGGCCGAAGCCGGCGACGCCCGCCGGACCGGATATCTGGAAAAACACGGCTTTCGCGTGCTGCGCTTTTCCAATGCCACGATCCTGCAGGACATGGACTGCGTGATCGACACCATCGTCGCGCATCTGCCGGAGCGGTTTCTCGAATGCGCGGAAGGAACGGCTGGGCCCCACCCGGCTCGCCTGCGCGTCGCTCCGGCGATCCACCCTCCCCGCAAGCGAGGAGGGTAGAAGACCGCACTGCAATGACCCGGCCCGGCTCGACCACTCGCTTGTGCGCCCTATCTGGTGCGCGTAGCCCGTGTCGAAGGAGAGCGCGATGTCCGATGCCCGCAATACGCCGTCCGAGACCACCCGCCGCCGGATGCTGGCCGGATCGGCAGCCTTGGCGGCTGCTTCGAGCCTGCCGTCGCAGGTTCGCGCGCAATCCACGCAAGCCCAATCCACGCCAGGCCTCGGCTCTGCAGCCGAATTCACCGCCCGCGCGAAGGCGTTTCTGGCGATGCTCTCGCCGGAACAGCGCAAGGCGGCAACGTTTGCGTGGAACGGGCGCGAGTGGCGCAACTGGAATTACTTTGGCGGGTTCTCGCTCATCAAGCCGGGCTTGCGCCTGGAGCAGATGAACGCCGCGCAGCAGGATGCGGCGTGGCACCTGCTGGCCGCTGTGTTCTCGCCGGCCGGCCTGACAAAGGCGCGCAACGTGATGCTGCTGCAGGACGTTCTGGCCGCTAATGGCGACAGTCCCTCGGCGCGTTCGTCGAAGCGGTTTTCCTTTGCGTTCTTCGGGACGCCCGGGGACACAGGCCCCTGGGGTTTCCGGCTTGAGGGACACCACCTGTCCCACTCGATCAGCGTGCGCGACAACCGCATCGTCTCGGTTACGCCGTCGTCGTTTTCCGCCAATCCCAATCGTATCGGCAGCGGACGCCATGCGGGGCTGACGACGCTGCATGCAGAAACGCAGATGGCGCGCCGCCTGTTCGCCGATCTGGACGGCAAGCAGGCGGCGGCGGCCAAAGTTTCCGCGCGGCCGCTCGGCAATATCATGTCCATGTCGGGCGCCGAGCTCAGCAACACCCGCAAGACCGGACTTGCGGCAGCCGATTTGCGCCCCGCGCAACAGGAGTTGTTGTGGCGGGTGATAGGCGCTTTTGCGCAGGATCATCTTGTCCCCGCGCTGGCGCAGGCGCAGGCCTCGCGCCTGCGCGCGGGAGACGCGCAGGCAATCCACTTCGCATGGTACGGCGGCAATACGCCCGAGCGCGCCTTCGGCTACCGCATCATCGCCGATGCATTCGTGATCGAACTTGGTTCGGTCGATCCCGCTGCCCTGCACCTGCACACCATTTACCACGATCTCGGCAACGTCCTCGGCCGGACGGGATAGAAACCGGTGGCGGTTGCGCGATGCCGCTGTCGGTATTCACTCCTTGTCCCACTGCCGCAGGCACGTCACGCCCTGCGCCCGCAGCGCGTCCATGTAGACGCTGAGCACTTTCGAGCCCGGCAGGCCCTTGGCGTCGAGGTCGCTGGCCCATTGCTTGGCGACGTTCGGCATGGCCATGGCCCAGCGCTTGCGCTCTGTGTCGGCCAGCGGCTTGACGGTCGCCTTGGGGAACACCTTGGTGACGGCTTTCAGCCCGCCCTCGGCGCGTGCTGCGGTGGCCTTGTCGGAAACCGCGCCCCATTCCTTGCCGACCTGCCGGATGATCGTCTGGATTTCCTTCGGCAGCCGCGCCAGCGAGTTCTTGTTCATGACGAGAAAGTTCGTCCACGTCGCGCCGAAATCGACCTTGTTCACGAAAGGCGCGGCTTCCGGATAGCGCATCGGCACGGCTGCCGAGCCCATGATGATGAAGCCCTGGTAAACGCCGGTCTGGGTGGAGTTGTAATATTCCATCATGTTGGAATCGACGGCGGTGACGCCGAGCCCCTTGTACCATTGCAGCAGCGCGCCCGTGGTCGCCAGCTTGCGGCCCTTCAGGTCCTCGATTTTTTCAACCGGGAAGTTGGTGAAGAACTGGAAGGTGTCGCCGCTGGAGGAGCCGATGAGTTCCAGTTTGAACTTGTCGAAGGCGGCGCGCGCTTCCGGCACTTTTTCCATCACCGCCTCGCCGGCCTTTGTCACTTTCGCCGTATCGGTGGTGCAGAAGGGCGTTGCGAAACTCGGCTGCGCCAGCGGCAGCTTGTCGGGGTGGAACACGCCGGGCACGAAGCCTATGTCGGAAATGCCGTCCTGCGTGCCGAGCAGCACCGCGCGCGGTTTGATGAGCGAGCCGGCATAGGCCTGGCGGAAGGCGACTTCATCCTTCAGGCCCGCGGCCTTGATGCGTTTCACCACTTCGGGAACGAAAAAGGTTTCGACCGCAAGCAGGGAAGCGATGGCCTTCGGCACCTGTCCGGCAGCGACGGTCAGGCGGTAGGTGCGCGCATCGGCTGCGCTGGATGCGAAGAGGCTGGCGGCGAGTGCGGCGGCGGCAAGCGGCTTGTACGGTTTCGGCTTGATGGAATTCAGCATGGCGAACCCTCCCGGATGGCGCGCCCGTCGTGCAGCGGCCTTGCGGCAAGAGTGGACCGCGGCGCGGCAGCTGGCAAGAGCGGGCCGTACGCCGCATTTACCGCCCGTTTGCGCCGCCGTGTCAGGCTTGCGAAGTTGGGCGGCGCGATTCGCCGCCACCGGAAAAGCCCATGTCTGCAGCCCGCATCCGCGAAACCGATCTCTACGCCCCGGTCAAAGCCTTTCTCGAAGGGCAAGGCTACGAGGTGAAGGCCGAGGTCGGCGCGGCCGATGTCGTCGCCCGCCGCGGCGAAGACGAACCGCTGGTGGTCGAACTGAAAACCGGCTTCTCGCTCGCCCTGATTCATCAGGCTATCGAGCGGCAGAAGCTGACGGACGCGGTCTATGTCGCCGTCCCGCACGGGCCCGGCCGTGCGTTCCGGAAAGCGCTGCATAACAATATGGTCCTGTGCCGCCGGCTTGGACTGGGCCTGATCACGGTGCGTCTGCGCGACGGCTTCGTTACACCGCATCTCGATCCCGCTCCCGACAGCCCGCACCAGTCGAAGCCGCGCCAGTCGAAACCGCGCCAGTCGAAACCGCGCAAGGAGCGGCTGCTGCGTGAATTCTCCCGCCGCGTCGGCGATCCCAACACCGGCGGCTCCACCCGGCGTGCTTTGGTGACGGCCTACCGGCAGGATGCGCTGAAATGCGTGGCGCTGCTTGCCGCGTGCGGGCAAATGAAGGCGGCGCTGGTGGCGGCGCAAACGGGTGTCGAACAGGCCCGCCGCCTGATGGCCGACGATCACTACGGCTGGTTCGAGCGCGTGGCGACCGGCGTTTACGCGCTGACGCCGAAGGGGCAGGGCGCGGTGATCGAATACCGCGACGTCCTGGCCACGCTGTCGCCCGGAGCTCCTCTCGCCGCGCAGGCTGCAGAATAACCGGCTGCACAAATTGCCCCTGCCGTGCGAACGGTGCTATGCCGCCCGGGAGCCGGAAAACGGCAGTCAACAGGGAGGCGAGCAGGGCATGTCCAGCGGGGAAAACGGCAGCGGCATCAGGAAATCCAACAAGCGCTATCAATCCGATGTGATCGTCGATCTGATCAAGCTCTACGACATCCCCTATATCGCGCTCAATCCCGGCGCCAGCTATCGCGGCCTGCACGACAGCCTCGTCAATTACGGCGAGAACGATCCGCCGATGCTGCTGTGCAACCACGAAAAGATCGCCATCCAGATGGCGCACGGCTATGCGAAAGCCATCGGCAAGCCCATGGCGGCGGCTGTGCATAATGTTGTCGGCCTGCTGCATTCCAATCTGGCGGTCTATTACGCCTATATCGACCGCTGCCCGGTCTTTCTGATCGGCGCGACCGGCCCGATGGACGAAAAGCTGCGCCGCCCCTTCATCGACTGGATACATACGGCTTTCGCGCAAGGCTCGGCAGTGCGCGATTATACGAAATGGGACTATCAGCCGGGCACGATCCACGGCGTGCCGGATTCCTTCGCCCGGGCTTACTCGATCATGATGACCGAACCGCAGGGACCGGTTTACATGGTCTACGATGCCGGCCTGCAGGAAGCCGAACTCACCGAAGAGATCGCCATCCCGCCGAAGACTGCCGTGCGCGTACCGCCGCGCATCGCCGCCGATGCGGCGCTGATCGAGGAAGCGGCCGATCATCTGCTGACAGCCGACTATCCGGTACTGCTGACCGAATACGCCGCCCGCGCGCCAATCGGCTTCGGGCCGACCGTGGAACTCGCGGAGGCCTGCGGCGCAGCGGTTTTCGACATCAACAAGCGTCTCGGCTTTCCCAACAGGCATCCGCAGAACGTGTCCATGCACGGCGATGCCTTCAGCGAGGCAGACGTCGTCATGGCGCTCGATGTCGTCGACTGGACGCGCGGCTCGCACAAGCCGAACTGGGAAACGCGCCAGGTCGAATCCCTGTGCAAGCCGGGCTGCAAATGGATCGACGTCGGTTTCGCCGATATCGAAATCTCCAAATGGGCGACCGACTACAACAAGCACCACAACTGGGACATGCGCATTCTGGCGGATACCGCCAACGCTATCCCCGCGCTGACGAAAGCCTGCGCCGCAAGGGTTTCCGGCGATGCGGCGCTGGCGAAGAAGATCGCCGAGCGCAAGGCGGCCATTGGCGAAAAGCACAAGAAGCAATGGGACAAGTGGCAGACGCAGACACGCGACCTCTGGGACCAGAGCCCGATGCACGAAGCGCGGCTCGCCGCCGAAGTCTGGGAGGTCATCAAGGACGAGGACTGGGTGCTGACGGCCGGCACGCTGAAGGAGTGGACCCGACGCGTGTGGGATTTCGACAAGCCCTACCGCCATCCGGGCCGCGAACTTGGCACCGCAACGCAGATCGGCATGTCGCTCGGCGTGGCGCTCGCCTACAAGGGAACCGGCAAGCTGGTCGTGAACATGCAGCCGGACGGCGATCTCATGTTCGATCTCGGCGCGCTTTGGATCGCGGCGAAATACGAAATTCCGCATCTGATAATTATGTACAACAACCGCGCCTATTATAACGACTGGGCGCATCAGATATCGATGGCCAAGGCGCGCGGCACCGATCCGGCGCGCGCCAACATCGGCATGGACCTCTACGGACCCGAGCCAGATTTCGCCTCCATTGCGCGCGGCATGGACTGGTATGCCGAAGGCCCCATCGAGGACCCGAAAGACATCCAGGCCGCCGTCCGCCGCGCCATCGCGCAGGTAAAAGCCGGCAAGCCGGCGCTGGTCGATGTCGTTGTGGCGCGCCGCGACTGATGCCCCGTTCAGGCTGCCTTCGGCGATGATGCTATCATTACGAGAATCATTGCCGGAGGTTCGACATGCGTGCCGCGAACCCGAAGATCCTTTTTTTGACGATCGCTATCTGTCTTGCATTGACCGGGTGCTTCTGGGACCAGCGTTCGCGCGACATGGATACCATACGCCGGCAACTCCACTTGCCGGATGACATTGCCTTTGCCGCATTCGATCACGCGCCGAAGTCCTTCCGGCCTGAAGGTCTGCGCATCGAGGCGACGATGCGGTTCACCGATGCGCAGTTTGCCAGATACCGCGCGCAACTTGATGATGCATCCGTCTGGAAACCTGTCGCGCTCGAAAGCTACAGCCCCGCGATTGGCGAGCGCTACTCGCAGTCCGCGCTGCGCTGGAAGCCTCTGCCGGCCCCGCAGTTTCCTGGCAAATGGCGCAAGCACTGGGAGATGATCGACATCCGGCCGGAAGCGATCCGCGAAGGCCGCTATTTCTGTTCGATTATCCGTTATGTGCGTGGGGCGCCGTTCAAGTCCACGCCCGTCTCCTACCGCGCTATACCGATCGGAGAAGCGTGCGAGGAGATTCCGTCCGGCGAATCGCCGATTGTCGTCATGCTTGGCATTCTGGATGACGACGCGAAGCTCCTGCACGTCCGTATGGCGTTCTCGGGATAGGCGGTAGCGGCTATTCTATCCCGAATACCTTCGCCGCATTGCTCCAGCATACTGCCTTGCGGGTGGCGTCGGCAATGTCCGCATTGTCCATGAAGTTGCTCGCTGCCTCCGGCTCCTCGAACGGATAGTCCGCCGCATACATGACCGCGCCTTCGCCCAGCGCCGTGAGGGCACATTGCAGCGGCGGCAGGTCGCACATGCCGGATATCGTCACCTTCAGGTTGCGCTTGGCGTAGAAGGACGGCGGTTCCTTGCGTTTGGTCGGCGAAGCATTGAAGGCCGCGCGGGAATCGAAGCGCCAGAGTTGGTAGGGGATCGTCTCGCCCATGTGGCCGAGCACCAGCGTCGCGCCGGGGTGGCGTTCAAACGTGCCGTTGAAAATCATCCGCAGCGCATGGGTGCCGGTCTCCACCGTCCACTCCCACGCCGGGCGGCGCAATTGCAGCTGACCTTCGAGCGCGTGATAGGTGCGGAACGGATCGGCCGGATGCAGGTAGATCGGCGCGTTGATCGCCGCCGCCCGCTCCCAGAATACCGAATACATGTCCTCGTCGAGGTAGTGACCGTGCGTCTGGCCATTGATCAGCGCGCCGCAGAAACCGAGCTGCTTCACGCAGCGTTCCAGTTCATCTGCCGCGCCCTTCGGGTCCTGCATGGCAAGGTGCGCAAAGCCGCGATAGCGCGTGGGGTGTTCGCTCATGCGCTTGGCGAGGTAATCGTTGGATTCCTTCGCCCGCCGCGTGGCGATGGCGGTGTCTGGCTCGCATTGAACCCCCGGTCCTGCGAGGGAAAGAACCGCGATCTCGATACCCGTATCGTCCATGCTTTTCAGCCGCTCTTCGCCGAAATCGAGCAGGCGGCGCTGGATCGTCTCGATGGCCTTTGGCGGCAGACCGGCCACGCTCGGCGCCCAGTAATCGAGATAATCCGGCGGAAGGTAATGTTCCTCCAGGGCGATCTTTTTCATGCCGGCATGCTCCTGCGGTGTGGCTTTGTCGGCAACTTCTGTGCCCCGGTCCGCGCTGGATGGCAAGGGGCAGGCCTACCGGACCTTTGCGCCAAGCCAAGGGCTCTTGATCCGCGCACCCGTCTCGCCGATGATGCCGCCAACGCCGGAAGGAACCGCCCCGCATGAAAGCTGCCCTGTTCTCCACCTGCAAATACCACGGCCCTTCGGTGCAGGGCGGCTGGCCCGTCACCGGGCGGGTCTATTCCCAAGAGGCGGCCTACGAGAGCTTCCAGAATTCGATGGAGCAGTTTCGTCTGGCCGACGAGCTGGGGTTCGATTGGGTGAGCGTTGCCGAACATCATTTCGCGCCGTTCTCCCTGACGCCTAATCCGATGATCACGGCAGGCGCGCTGACACAGGTGGTCAAGCGGGCAAAGATCGCCCTGCTGGGCGCCGATATCCCCATTCTCAATCCCGTTCGCGTGGCGGAAGAATTCGCGATGCTCGACATGATGACCAACGGGCGCGTCGTCGCCGGCATGCTGCGTGGCACGCCGAACGAATACGTAACCTACAACATCAACCCCGCCGAAAGCCGCGGCCGTTTCGAGGAGGCGCTGGCGCTGATCAAAAAGTGCTGGACCGAGACCGAGCCCTTCGGCTGGCAGGGCCGCTATTACGAATACCGCACCGTGTCGATCTGGCCGCGCGTCGTGCAGAAGCCGCATCCGAAAATCTACATGTCGGGCTCGAGCCCGGAATCCGGAGAATTCGCTGCGCGCAACAGGGTCAGCCTCGGCTTTGCGGTGACGAACGTGCCGCTGGCGAAGAAGGCCGCGACCCACTACCGAGAGCAGGCGAAAAACTTCGGCTGGGAGCCGGAGCCGGACGATATCATCTACCGCGTCGGCATTCATGTCGGCGAGACCGACGATCAGGCCATCCACGACTACGAGGAAGCGCAAAAGGCCGCGCCCGGCGTGCGCCTGTCCATGGCCAACCGCTCGATGGAAGAGACCATCGCCGGCACCGGCTATTACGGCCGCGACATTGAAGGCCAGCGCAACCGCCTCATGCCGCGCTCGCTGCAGGAACGCATCGACGTTGGCCAGATCCTGCTCGGTTCGCCTGACACCATCGTGAAGCAGCTCGAATATATCAAGCGTGAGCTTGATTGCGGCGTCGTCGATCTCACCGTCGCCCACCAGATGGGCGAAAAGACCATCCGCTCCATCGAGTTGATGGGCGAAAAAGTCCTGCCCCGCATCGCCAACTGGTAACGCAAGCAAGCAAGGAACAGCGCATGACCGGACAGGGTGCAACGCCCGTCGCAGAAGTCGACGAAGCGCAAACAGTTCGCTTTCCGCAACGCACGATTGACGCTGGCGGATCGCCGGTGGATATCGCCGAAGCCGGCGACGGCGCGCCGCTGATTTATCTCGGCACAAGCACGGATACGCTCGCCGGGTTGCTGGCGCGCGATTTTCGCGTCGTTGCGCTGGAGCCGGACAGCGGATTTACTGCGCTGACACCGGCCATGAAGGCGCGCCGGATCGCCGCCGTTGCCGCGGCTCTGTCTCTCGAAACCTACAGCGTGTGCGCCGCAGGCGCCGATACGCAGGCCGCCGCGCATCTGGCGGCGGACGACCCGGAAAAGCTGCAACGCGCAATTTTGCTCGCACCCGATGTGTTCGACGCCAGGGGCGTGCTCAACGATCCGTCGCTGTCGGAAAAGACGGCGGACATCGCCTGTCATTCGCTTGCTCTGTTCGGAACCGATGCGGGCGGCCATTGCGAGGGGAACGCTTCGCACTACCGCGAACGGCTTCCAAAATGCCATCTCATGTATGTCTACGACGCGCCCGATCCCGCCCGCGACCGGCCGGACGCGGCCGCCAGCGTCATCGCCGATTTCCTGCGCCGCGGCGAGGGGTTTCTGGTCAGCGAGAAGGACGGGCGCGTGCATCCGTGATGCAGTCCGGAATGTGCAATCCGGCTGGCGCGAAGAAAATGCGTCAAAGCGAACATCTGGATCAGTTAGCCGTTTCCATCGAACGGTGAATGATCTAGCCTGCCGGCAGGTCGGATGAGGTCCGCGCCGGAATTGTCTTTGCGGTGCCCTATCAGGAGAGTTTTCATGCGATTGATTACGCTGTCCGCAGCAACTGCTGCTTTTGCGCTCATGACATTCGCCACCGTTTCGTTTGCGCCGCAACAGGCCCTCGCGCAGGCAACCTGCCGCAACAAGTGCAACAGCCAGGAACAGGCCTGCCTCAAACGCACGAACAACAAGAGCCAGTGCGGCGGCAGAGCGCAGGCCTGCGCCGCAAAGTGTAAATAAGCGCAATCCGCGATCTGTCGCAGAACCGCAACCCGGACCCGGTGCGCTGCTAACGCGCTTGCGCGTGAAGCGGCATCCGGGGCGTTTTTCTGCGCCCGGGTAGCGGCTAAGCGAACCGGCGTCTATCGGGCGTATCCCGGAGCCGGGGCACATTGCGTCAGGCGGAGGCCTCGGCCTCGCGCATCTGCGCCTTCATAGAGACATAGCCGCGACCCCAGCAATGCGCCATGCTCGAACCCGTGCCGGCAGCCTTTTCTCCGAGTTCGCCGGGCAGGTGGGCCGTGGCTGCAGCGACCCACAGGTCGCGCCAGCGGTCGAAGTGCTCCTGTCCCATGTCGAGCTTCAAGTGCGGCGGAAACGGCGCGCTGCGATAGCGGTCCGTGCCCAACAGGACGGCCGACCAGAAATCGTCCATTGTGGACAAATGCGCGTCCCAGTCCTTCACGAACCCGTTGAAGATCGGCCCCAGGAGATCGTCGGCCTGCGCCACCTTGTAAAACTCCCGCACGCAGGTGCGAATGGCGGCCTCCGCCGCGTCCTTGTCGATTTCGGTGGCTGTATTCGGCATGCAATCCTCCCTAGATCAGCGTGCATTCAAATGGAATCATTTGAATGCACAAAAGCTGATCGATTCCAGATAATAGAGCATCGTTATGCGCGAAAAACCGGAACCACTTTTTCGCACGATGCTCTAGGATGTCGTCAGGCCGGAACCTAAAAAGAAAAAGCGCCAGACCGGTTTGATCTGGCGCAAAATTTTCCCGGAATGCGCGTCGTAACGCGCGCCCCCTCACTCCGCCGCGATCAGCGTCTCGGCGGCCTGCAGGTCCACGCTCACGAGCTGGCTGACGCCGCGTTCGGCCATGGTCACGCCGAAGAGGCGGTCCATGCGGGCCATGGTGATCGGGTTGTGGGTGATGGTCATGAAGCGCGTGTCGGTCTTGGCGACCATCTCGTCGAGCAGGTCGCAGAAGCGCTCGACGTTGGCGTCGTCAAGCGGGGCGTCCACTTCGTCGAGCACGCAGATCGGCGAGGGATTGGTCAAGAACACCGCGAAAATCAGGCTCATGGCGGTCAGTGCCTGCTCGCCGCCGGACATCAGCGTCATGGTCGACATCTTCTTGCCCGGCGGGCGGGCGAAGATTTCGAGGCCCGCTTCCAGCGGATCGTCGGATTCGATCAGCTGCAATTCGGCTTCGCCGCCGCCGAACAGGCTGGTGAACAGCTCCTTGAAGTGGGCGTTGACCACGTCGAACGCCGCGACCAGCCGCTCGCGGCCCTCGCGGTTGAGGCTGCCGATGGCGATGCGCAGCTTGCGGATGGCTTCGGTCAGATCGTCCCGCTCGGTGACAAGTTCGGTGCGCTTGGTGTCGATCTCGCCGAGTTCCTCATCGGCGCGCAGGTTCACCGCGCCGAGCCGCTCGCGCTCGCCCTTCATGGCGTTGAGCCGGTCCTCGACCTCGGCGGCGTCCGGCAGGTCGTCCGCCGGCGACACACCGGCCATTGCCGCGACATTCTGCGGCTCGCATTCGAGGTCGGTCGCAATCGCCTTGACGACAGCCTCGCGCCGCGCGCGCAGGCCTTCCACCCGCGCCTCGGTGCGGGCGCGCTCCTCGCGCACTTCCGCCATCGCTTCCAGCGCCATGCGGGCGATGCGGTCGGCCTCCTGCAGCTTGTTCTCGCCCTCAGCGCGCTTGTCCGAGGCCACCTGACGCGCCTGGTCGGCATTCTCTATTTCGCTCAGCAACGCCCGGCGCTTTGACAGAAATTCGTCCGGCGCGGCGGCGAGTTGTTCCAGCTCTTCGTTGGCGTCGGCGATGCGGCCTTCGAATTCCTCGATCTGGTGTGCGGCGCGTCCGCGCCGGTCTTCCCAGCCCTGCCGCTCGGCGGCGATCGCCTGCCGCCGTTGCAGCCGGCTTTGCGCTTCGCGCAGCAATTGCTGCACGGCGTTGCGGGTTTCGCCCGCTTCCGCACGCGCATGGGCCGCCGACGCGCGGGCGCGTTCCAGCTTGGTGGTCAACTGCTGCGTCGGGGCCATTTCAGCCAGCGCCGCGTCCGCCTCGGTCTTGGAGCGCTCGGCCTCGGTCACCTGCTGGGCAAGCCGGTTCGCGCCTTCGGTCAGCGCCGACATGCGGGCCGACACTTGCGAGCGCTTGCGTTCCGCTGCTGCCAGTCCTTCGTGCGCTTCGGTCAGCATGCGCGCGGCGTTGCGCGCCTCGTTGCGGCTTTGTGCTTCGGCGGCTACGGCAGCCTGCACCCGCGCCTGCGCGACGAGCAATTGCTCCTTCAGCGCATCTGCCTGTTCCCGCGCCATTTCGGCCTCAAGGGTGAGGTCGCCCAGACGGTTCTTTTCGGCCAGCCGCCGTGCAGCCGGCGTCGGCGCTTCGGCGGCGGTCACGAAACCGTCCCAGCGCCACAAATCGCCCTCGCGGGAGACCAGCCGCTGACCGGGCTTCAGCAGCTTTTGCAGGTTGGCTCCATCGCCGCGCAGCACAACGCCGATGTTCTTCAACCGCCGCGCCAGGGCGGGAGGCGCAGCCACCATGTCCGCGAGACTGGTGACGCCGGGCGGCAGAGCCGGATCGCTTAGTCCATCGCCCGCGCCGCCCCAGTGCGCTGGGGCAGACGTATTCGTGGAGGCTTCCAGGTCGTCGCCAAGCGCCGCGCCAAGCGCAGCCTCATAGCCTTTCTCGACGGATATTTCTTCCACAACCGGAGGCCACAGATCGCTTTCGCCGATGGACAGCAGCTTCGACAGGGTGCGGACTTCGGTCTCGAGACGCTGCGCCCGCCGCTCGGCTTCCGCATGCGGTCCTGCAGCGGCCTGCTCGGCGGTGCGCGCGGCGGCCACGGCCTCTTCGGCGGCGTTCGCTGCTTCCTCTGCCTGCTCGATTCGCGCTTCGGCATCGGCCAGCGCATCGGAAAGGGCGGCCAGATCCGCGTCGCTGCCGGCAGTTTCCTGCAGCCGCGCCAACTCTCCGCGCACATCCTCAAGCTCGTTCGCAAAGCGCTGCAGCCGCTGCGTTTCCGCTGCCGCAGTCTGCTCGAGCGCGTTGCGGCGTGCGTTCATGTCGGACAGGGCGGCCTGCGCTTCGGCCAATGCCCGCTCGCAATCGGCCAGCCGCCCATCGGCGTCGGCCTGCCGCTCCTTGGCCTCATACTCGGCGTCGGCAGCCGATTCGGCGGCCTCCTGCAGTTCGGCGTCTTCCGTGGCCAGCTTTTCCAGAACGCCGGCGGCATCCTCGATCAGCGATCGTTCGCGCGCCAGATCCTTCTGCAATTGTTCGCGGCGGCGCTCCAGTTCGGCAACGCGCTGCTTTGCCCGCTCTTCTTCCTGATTGAGCTGCTCGCGTGCGAGCGTCAGACGCTGCAGAGCGGCGCTGGCGCTGGCTTCGGCATCGCGCAAGCCCGGCAATTCGTGTGCTGCAAGCGCCTGCAAACGCGCGGCTTCGGCCTGATGACGCGTGCGTTCGGCCGCTTCGCGCACATCTGCTTCCAGCTTCCGCTCGGCCTCGGTGATCTCGCGCGTGATCGAGCGATGCGAGATGAAATAGAGCAGCGCTTCCTGCTGCCGGATATCGGCGGCGAGCGTCTTGTATTTTGACGCCTGCCGGGCTTGGCGGCGCAGACTCTCGACCTGAGAATCCAGCTGTTTCATCACATCTTCGAGGCGGACCAGATTGTCTTCCGCACCCTTCAGGCGCAGTTCTGCCTCGTGCCGCCGCGAGTGCAGGCCGGCAACGCCCGCGGCCTCTTCCAGAATGCGGCGTCGCTGCTGCGGCTTGGCGGAAATGATCTCGCCGATCTGACCCTGCCGCACGAGCGCAGGCGAGCGCGCGCCTGTGGAAGCGTCCGCGAAAAGGAGCTGCACGTCTTTCGCACGCACTTCCTTGCCGTTGATGCGATAGGTCGAGCCGTCGTCGCGCTGGATCTGGCGCGAAACTTCGAGAACTTCCGAATCGTTGAATTGCGCCGGCGCGGAGCGGTCGGAATTGTCCAGTTGCAGGCTGACTTCGGCCATGTTGCGCGAGGCGCGATTGCCGGAGCCGGAGAAAATCACGTCCGACATGCCGGAGGCGCGCATGCTCTTGTACGAATTTTCGCCCATGACCCAGCGCAGGGCCTCGACAAGGTTGGACTTGCCGCAGCCGTTCGGCCCGACGACGCCGGTCAGACCCGGTTCGATAAAGAAGTCGGTCGACTCGCAAAAGCTCTTGAAGCCGATGAGCCGCAACCGGTTGAACTTCATACCTTACGCTCCCCGCAAACAGTCCCGATTGCCGGCGAATCCGCCGTTGGCGCTTTCCCGCCGGATGCGGCGATTGCTGCCACGGCCATTCCCCGGTCCCGTCCCCTGAGATCGCAGGGTCCGGTGGCGGCCGATTCGAACTGCCAAACTGCAATCCTTACCTAGCCGGACGAAGTGCAGGTTAGGCAAGGTTCCGTCCGGAAAATCCTGTGTGCAACCTGCGGCCGGACCGGTTGTCGCACGTGGCGATTTTGCCGCCCGGACAAGCTGCCGGAACGTGGCGTCGTATACCTGCGTGCAATGGCCTGCGGCCGCAGCCCGAAGGGCTACTTTCTTGCCGCCAGCAGCGGGTCGATAACCTTGGCGAAATCCGCGATCGGCAGGTCGCCGGACAGTTTCGTACCGTTGACAAAGAATGTCGGCGTCGAGGTGACGCCAAACTTGCTCGAGGCGGTGTTCCGCACAGTCTCGATCTTCTTGTAGAGCTCCTTGTCGTTCAGGCACTTCTCGAATGCTTCCGGCGTGATACCGGCCTGTTTGGCGTAGCCTTGCAGAGCTTCGAAAGGCTTCTTGCTGCTGAGCCATTCTTCCTGCTTCGAGAAAATGAAATCGACGATCGCGGTGCGCCGCTCCGGCCCGGCGCACCGCGCCAGCATGAAGCCGGCGGCCCCCAGCGCATGCAGCGGGAACTCGCGCAGCGCCAGCCGCACCTTGCCTGTCTCGATATATCTGGATTTCAGTTCCTTGAGGGTGCCGCGGTGGAAGGCGCCGCAATGGCTGCACGTGAGAGCAGCATATTCGATGATCGTGACAGGCGCGTCCGGCTTGCCAATAAACACGTCTTCCAGCGCCTGCTTGGCCAGAAGGTCGGCGACGGAAACATTTTGGGCGTTCGCGGGACCGATGGCCGGCAATCCGGCTGCAAGAGCCGTCAATGCTGCCCCGCCATAGGTCAGAACCGAGCGGCGGGTCGTATTGGCGTCGAATTTCATCCCTTGTCTCCACGGTGCGGCCGGCTTGCACTCGGCAAGACGCGAATACGATGACAGTTGCGGCGCCAGAAGCGGAGCCGGAATCCTTTGTTCGGCCGGGAATGTGGCAGCAGCAAGAAACCGTTTCAAGCGCCGGTCGCCGCCAGCGTTCACTTTCCTGTGTGCTTGCCTGACGTTTGCCAGCTACTCCGACCCAGGGGAACCTGACCCAGTGGAAACTGACACACGGGAACCTGACACAGGGGAAGCCTCGTCGCTCGCCGGATGTTCTGTCAGGACGCGCGCGCCGAGGCGGTTGAGCGCTGCGCGCAGATCGCCCGCTTCGATCCCTGTCGTGTGTTCCCCTGCGGCCTCCAGAAGGTCCTGGGGCGGCGGCGGAACCTTTCCGCGTCCGGCCGGCCGGCGGCGCACCGGCCCTTGCCGGATGACGATCCGTCCGACGCAACGCCATCCCAGCCGCGTATTGATCCGCTCGATCAGAACCGGCGCAAGGTGCTGAATTTCGATGGCGAATGCGCCTTCGGCGCGCAGTACGAGCACGGCCGGATCAGCTCCGGCCCCGGTCGGTGCGTTTTTGGGCCGAACCGGCCACTGCAGCTTTTCGGGCTCGCTCACCAGCGACAGCCTTTCGCCTGCAATGGCCGCCCAGTGCAGGACGATGTCCGACTCCCCGAAACCGAGCTTGGCCGCGGCGGGGCTGAGCGCCTCGCGCGTGAAATCCGCCAGCAGGCGGGGGCCTTTTTTGCGCCGGGGAACCGTCATCGCTCGCAGACTACCATTTGATCCACGGACTGTCTCACACGTTAATTCCGTGATCGCGGTACTTGCGCCATGAATACCACGCGCCGAACAGCAAGATCAGGCCCATCGGGCCCATGAATAAAACCATCCCGGTTCGCCACCACGTCAGGTCGATCAGGCCATACAGCAGAAATCCCGCCCCCAGCAGCGCCGGCATCATGACGCTCGTCGGCAGGCTGCGGCGGCCTGCGCCAATGCCATATGCCCTGCAGGCTGCGTCCATCATTTGACTAATTTTTTGTACTTGCACTTCACAGGCTTCGCTGCAGGCGATTCCGCCTGGCGTTTCCCGCGCGCACGAACGGCAAACAGCCCTGTTGCAATACTTGCAGATGGCGATGGCGCTTTGGTTCGGGTGGGCGAAACATTCCATTTTCGGGTACTCCTCGCGGCTGCAAAACGCTCTCCTATGCGCGCCGCGGAAAATCCGGGCGCTGGCCAAGCTGTCGTCGTGAACTGGGGATAATAGTCAAGCAACGGCTTGGCCCGCATATTAATAAAAGTTTCCGGTTTTTCCTCAGGTTGCGAAAGCATTCCGTTAGCTCTTCGCAGCTAGTGTCGCAGTCGGGGCGAGAGAGGCAGTACAACCCCGGCAGGATCGGAACAGCAATGCCAGGTTCGAATTCCACAGCAATAGCCGACATCATCGGTCAGGCGATGCGCATTCTGGTCGTGGACGACGATCCGATCCAGGGGCTCTATACATCCGCCTTCCTCGACAACGCAAAAACCAAAGTCGACGTCGCCGGGTCGGGCGCAGAAGCGTTGCACAAAGTTGCTCAGAACAGATACGATTTCATCCTGCTCGACTACGACATGCCCGGAATGAACGGCATCGATTTCCTCAATGCCGTACGCAGGTCCGGTGAAAATCTCAAATGCCCGGTCATGCTGGTCACTTCGCACCGCGATGCGGCGATAGCCAACACGGCCTACGACGCCGGCGTTTGCCATGTGTTTTATAAGCCGGTCGACTGGCGGCTTCTGGCGCAGATGATCAAATATTACGTCACCAAAACAACTGTAACGCCCTCGGAATGACGGAGCTTTATTCGGCTGCTGCGCGGGTGTTGCTGCGCCGCTTGAGCAGATCGACCAGCATGTCTGTATCCATAACGTCGCCGAACGTCAGATAGATCGAGCGCAGCGTAGCGTTATGTTCTTCGTCGTTATCGGCGGCGTTGCCGTCCGACACCATCACGACCTTGTAGTTGAGCATCATGGCGTCGCGCGCGGTGGATTCGCAGCACACGTTGGTGACCGTACCGGTAATCAGCACCGTGTCGACGCCCTGTTCGCGCAAGATGGCGTCGAGATCGGAAGAACCCTGGATGAATGCACTGAACCGGTGCTTCTCGACATAGAGATCGTCCGGCTTTGCATCCATTTCCGGCCACAGCGCATAGCCTTCGCTGCCGCGCTCCAGCGCCGCGAAACGCATCTCGGCGCGTTCCGGCCGCACGATCTTGTGCGCGTTGGACCAGGCAATCTTGTCGCCGGCAGTGCAGGCGGTCTGGATCCAGACCACGATGCCACCTGTCTCGCGCACCGCCGCAGCCAGCCGATTGATGGCCGGCACGATCTTCGGCGCCATGTCGCACGGCGCATGGGCGACCGGCACGGGCATGAATGCGTTCTGCATGTCGACCACGACAAGCGCGGTTTTCGACGGGATGAGATCGTCATGGATATGCTCCCTGCCGCGCCGTTTGACGACACGGTCGACGACTTCCTGGGGAATATTGATGGTGTGCATGGAGCTCCCCCTGTCTTGAGCCGCCGCGCGGCCCTATACCTGAACGCGATGTCACCTGACGATGAATCCAAACCCATGCTAGCGCCGGCGCGGCGCGCGGAAAAGCGGAAATCGTCGCCGCCAGCTCCCGCCGCACGGCTGCTCGTCTGGTACGATCGCCACGCCCGCACCTTGCCGTGGCGCGCCCCGCCGTGCGCGTTGCAGGATCCCTACAGGGTCTGGCTGTCGGAAATCATGCTGCAGCAGACAACAGTGCAGGCTGTGAAAGCCTATTACGAAAGGTTTCTGTCGCTCTGGCCGGATTTCGCAAGCCTCGCCGCAGCGCCGGTCGACGATGTGATGAAGGCCTGGGCCGGACTTGGCTATTACAGCCGTGCCCGAAATCTTCACGCCTGTGCGCAGGTTGTCGCGGGCGAACATGGCGGCCGCCTCCCGGACACCGAGGAGGACTTGCGCAAACTGCCCGGCGTTGGGCCCTACACGGCCGCAGCCATCGCCGCGATCGCCTTCGGCCGCCGCGCGGTCGTCGTCGACGCCAATGTCGAGCGCGTCGTGGCGCGCCTGAGGGCAATCGCCGAACCGATGCCAAAAGCCAAACCTGCCATACGCGCGGCAGCGGATATTTTGACTCCGCAGGACCGGGCAGGGGATTTCGCGCAGGCCATGATGGATCTCGGCGCGACCATCTGCACGCCGAAGAAGCCATCGTGTCTGCTCTGCCCGCTCAGCGAGGGGTGCACTGCTTTCGCGCAGGGAAATCCCGAAAGCTTTCCTGTGAAATCTCCGAAGGCAGACAAGCCGCAGCGTGCAGGCGCGGTCTTCGTCGTGCGCCGCGCGGACAAGAAGGTGCTCATGCGCACCCGCCCGCCCAAAGGCCTGCTCGGCGGCATGGCCGAATTTCCCGGCAGCGCATGGAGCGCGGACTTCGATCCCGCCAGATCGCTGGAACACGCGCCGCTTGCAGCAAACTGGAAGAAACGGGCGACACCGGTTGATCACGTCTTCACGCACTTCGCATTGCGGCTGACGGTCTTTGCCGCGAGCCTTCCGCGCGCAGCCGCAGCCCCTGCCGGCATGCGCTGGGTGGCGGAGAAAGACGTCGAAGCCGAAGCGCTGCCAACGCTGATGCGGAAAGTCTGGGCGCGGGCGGAGGAACCGGGGCATCCCGCACGTTTGCGCGATCCGTAACAGGGCCTGCGGAGTTTCTATTATTGCCGGGCCGCGGGAAGTTCCCGCTCGATGGCGGCTATGACTTCGGGTGCATCCGGTTTTACCCGGGTCGGAAACACCGCTGCGACATGTCCGTCGCGTCCAATCAGATATTTGTGGAAGTTCCACTGCGGAGTTTCGCCGGGGCGCTCTTGCGCAGCCCATTTGTAGAACCTGTGCGCCGCCGCGCCATGCACTACAGTCTTCTTTGCCATCGGGAAGCGTACGCCGTATTCGTGCGAAGTTGCGGCGATTTCTTTGGGTCCGCCCGGCTCCTGCTGGCCAAAATCGTTGGAGGGAACTCCGATCACGGCGAATCCCTTCGACTTGTACTTCTCATGCAGTTTCGCCAGCGCGCCGTACTGATTGGTGAAGCCGCAGAAGCTGGCGGTGTTGACGACGAGCACCGGTTTGCCGGCATACTTCGCCAGATCGATGGTTCCTCCATCGAGGCCTTCGAAGCTTATTGCATAGGCGCTGGCGCGGCTGAGGCCAGCCTCTGAGCGCTGCGAAACCTGGGCGGAAGCAACTTCAGGCGCCGAGCTGGCGATCAGGAATGCGAGGACGAAATGGCGGCGCTGCATGACGGAACCTCGTGGCGGAATGAACAAACAATCTGACACGGGTTATTTGGGTCCCGCAATGTTCGCGTCCACCCCATCGACAGGAATGCCGGCGCTTTTCGCGTTGCTTATTCCGCCGCTTCGCGCATTTGTTCGCGCACGCTGCTGCGGAAATCGTCGATGCAGACGAGTTTGCCGCGTTTCTCCACGTGCCAGAACGTCCAGCCGTTGCATGCCGGCAGGCCTTGTGTCAGCGCGCCGACTTTGTGAATGGAGCCGACGATGGCCCCCTGCTTCAGTGCGCCATCGGCCCGCACGACGGCCTTGTGGCGCTTTTTGGCGTCGGTCAGGACCGTGCCCGGGGCAATGAGGCCCGCTTCCACAATGCTGGCGAAGGCGACTCGCGGCTCTGTGCGTTTGGACGGCGCTTCGGCGATAGCGTCGGCTGGCAGCGGCTCGACAGCCTGGATCCGCTTCTGCGCGGCGACGATATAGCCCTTGTCCCGTTCGATGCCGATGAAGTTGCGGCCGAACTGCTTGGCAACCGCGCCGGTCGTGCCAGAGCCGAAAAACGGATCCAGCACAACATCGCCGGGCCTTGAGGCCGCCAGCAGGATGCGCGCCAGCAACGCTTCGGGTTTCTGCGTCGGGTGAACCTTGCGGCCGTCGGCGTCTTTCAGCCGCTCCGATCCGTTGCAGATCGGCATGTACCAGTCCGAGCGCACCTGGCAATCTTCGTTGCCTGCCTTCAACGTCTCGTAATTGAACGTATAGCCTTTGGCGTCGGGACCGCCCGCAGCCCAGATCATCGTTTCGTGCGCATTGGTGAAACGGCGGCCCCGGAAATTCGGCATCGGATTGGCCTTGCGCCAGACGATGTCGTTGAGGATCCAGAAGCCCATGTCCTGCATCTGCGCGCCGACACGGAAAATGTTGTGATAGGAGCCGATGACGAAGATCGTGCCGTCCGGCTTCAGCAGCCGCTTGGCGGCGGCGAGCCACGACTTGGAGAAGGCGTCGTACTCGGCGAAGCTGTCGAACTTGTCCCAGTCGTCATCGACTGCGTCGACCACGCTTTGGTCCGGACGCGACAGCGTCTGCTCGAGCTGAAGATTATAGGGCGGATCTGCGAAAATCAGATCGACGGACTGCGGCGGCAAGGCGTCCATGACGTGGACGCAATCCCCGTTGACGATTTGATTCAGGGGCAAGCCGTGCGGCACGACCTTTGGCCGCGCCGGTGAAATCCCAGTACGCGAGACTCCAATCTGGGATTTCGATCCGGCCGCCCCGGCGCGTGCATGACTCATAAGACACTTACCGGTTACGCAACTAACCAGCACACTATGTGTCGAATGCAGTAAAAACGGCGTTTAAGAAGCCCGCGGGCCTGTGTCTCTTTTCTGAACGCAAAGATTAAAATTTGCCCTGTTTTATAAAGACTTTCGCCGTTCTGCACGAAGCGCTTAACAGCGCGTTACCGGAACGCTGCGGCAGGGATGCAAAATTACGTCGGCAGGGCGAAAAATATTTTCGCAGGCAATCAGCTTTTTCTGATCGGGGCGAAGCTGAACCGGTGATAGCCGCAAGGGCCGTGATCTTCCAGGGCAGCGCGATGACGCTTCGTGCCGTAACCGGCATGCCGCTCGAAGCCATAATGAGGGAAGTGCACTCCCAATCCGGTCATCAACCTGTCGCGTGTGACCTTCGCAACGATCGATGCGGCCGCAATCGAGACGCTGAGCATGTCTCCCTTGACAATGGCTTCGCCCGGACACGGAAGCCCATGCGGAACCTCGCGCCCGTCGATCAAAGCATAGTCCGCGCGAAGGCAAAGGCCCGCCAGCGAACGGCGCATGGCGGCGAAAGTCGCCTGCCGGATGTCGATGCGGTCGATTTCCTCCGCCGGACTGAGCGCGACGGAAACGGCAAGAGCGCTCGCCATGATATCTGCGTACAAAGTTTCGCGCCGGGCCGGAGTCAGCAATTTGGAATCGGCGAGACCGGAGGGAATCTGCGCGGACGAAAAGATAACGGCGGCCGCTGCCACGGGACCCGCGAGCGGGCCACGCCCGGCTTCGTCGACGCCTGCGACATGTAAAAGGCCGCGCCGCGCGAGCGCCGCTTCCCGGCTGAAATCGGGGAATTTTGGCACTGCCGGACGCAGCAAGGCGCCGCTGGCGCGTGCGGAATGTCGTATCTTCGTCATCGCCGATGTATGGCGGGATTCTCCGTTCCGGCCAAGCAGCGGAACAATCTGCCCAATCGCCCTTAACCTAAGTTCGTTTCAAGCCTTTTCCGCTTCGGGGCGGCAGGGTATAGAAATGGTCAACAAATGGTTACTTGCGGCGAACAGATTGAGGTGCGTGATGGCGGATACGAAAACGATGCAAAAGCCGGACGACGCGAAAACGGCGCAGGCTTCTGCTCCCGGCGCGGCGAAGCTCCCCGGCGCCGAACCGTTCGAGGTGAAGGGCGGCGGCAAGAATGCGCAGGATGCTACTGCCGCGAAACCGGTCGATCTGCACGATCACATGAATTCGGAAGAACGCGAGCGCAACGCCGTATTTGGCAGTCTCGTCACCGGCGACGAAGACATTGTCGGGCTGGTCGCCTATTCCATCTACAAGCAAAACAAGCACGATTGGCTGGTTTCGTTCAACAAGGCCAAGGACCGCGAACCGAACGAATCGGAAGCCTATTCCTATATCGTCGGCGAAAGCACGCCGCGCCGGCTGGCGATCTATCGCCATCTCGCCCAGGCGACGCTCGAAGGCCGCGGGCCGCAGGTCAGCGGCGGACCGGCAACCGAGAAGTTCGTTCAACGCAACCTTCTGACGGCGAACACCAATCGCAAAGGCTCGACCGGCGGATTCAACAAGACCGTGCTCGGCGTCGTCGGCATCGCCGTTGTTCTCGTGGCGCTCTATCTCGCTGCGAAATTCGGCCTTCCCGGCGTTTCTCGCTAACGGCGCAGTAATCACCCAGGTGAGATTGAAAAGCCGCTTGTTCTGCCAGGCGGCTTTTTTCTTGCGGGTGAACCGCTTTCAATCCGGCAGTTCTACGCCGCCATCTGCGGACAGGGCGAAAAACGGATTGTACGCCAGTTCCCAGACATGGCCGTCAGGATCTGCGAACACGGCGTGATAACCGCCCCATGATGTCGCCGATGGCGGAACGAGCTCCGATGCACCGGCCGAAAGAGCATCGTCCATCGCCTGTCGCACGGCGATCTCGCTCGGATGGTTCTGCGCCAGCGTAACGCCGGAAAAAGCCCCCGGGCTTGCGTCCCCGCGGATGGCGGGCAGACCGCTGTCGGCGGCCAGCGCTTCGCGTCCGAAAAGCGCCAGCACGATGGCGTTCAGCGTGAAGAAGCTGATCGCCGCATTGCTGGCAGCCACGGACATGCGCCAGCCGAGCCTCTGGTAGAACAGGCTCGCGCGGCGAACGTCCGCGACCCCCAGGGTCACAATCGAAATACCCGGATAGATACGCATACGCCCTCCTTCACGCTTACGCTGCCAAACCGGCCGCTGCGTGCGCTATCCAGCGCCGCCGGAAACTCAGAACAATGCCAGTTGCTCTCCCGCACGGGTGGGACGCCGGAACAGGTCCGTCCGCAATTTCATGCGTTCGCGGTTGAAACCCGCGCGTTTCGCAGCAATCTCGAACCGGCGGCCGATCATCCAGGCATAGGGCCCTGACCCTGTCATCCGCACGCCGAATTTTGCGTCGTAATCCTTGCCGCCGCGTGCGCCGCGCACGAGACTCATCACATGTTCGAGACGCTCGGGAAAATGCGCGGCGAGCCAATTGCGGAAAATCGGCGCGACTTCCAGCGGCAGCCGCAGCAGGATGTATCCGGCTTCGCGCGCGCCCGCTTCGTGGGCGCGAGTCAGGATCGCCTCCATTTCGTGGTCCGTCACCGCGGGGATCACCGGCGCAACCATCACGCTGACGGGTATTCCGGCATCGGCCAACGCCCGGATCGTGTCCAGCCTGACCTTGGGCTGTGCAGCGCGTGGCTCCATTGCACGCGCCAGTTTCCCGTCGAGCGTGGTGATCGACAGGGCGACCTTGACCAAACCTTTGCGCGCCATCGGGGCCAGAATGTCGATGTCCCGGGTGACAAGCGCCGACTTGGTGACGATACCGACCGGATGATCGGTCCGCGCCAGAACTTCCAGAACGCTGCGCATGATCCGGTGCTGCCGCTCGATGGGTTGATACGGGTCGGTATTGGTTCCTATGGCGATCGTCTGTGGCGCGTATCCGGACGCGGAAAGCTCCTTTTCTAGCAACGCTGCCGCATTTTGCTTGGCGAACAGCTTCTGCTCGAAATCGATGCCGGACGACAGGCCCATGTAGGCATGCGTCGGTCTTGCGAAACAATAGCTGCAGCCATGCTCGCACCCGCGGTACGGGTTGATCGACCGGTCGAAACTTATATCTGGCGAGTCGTTGCGCGTTATGATGGACTTCGGCCGCTCCATCGTAACCTCGGTGCGCAGGGCGGCCGCGATCTCCTCCGGTAGCCGCCCTTCCATGACATCCCAGCCATCGTCTTCAGCCTCGCGGATTTCCCGCTCGAACCGTCCTGTCATGTTGACAGTCGCGCCGCGCCCGCTGCGATGCGGCGCCAGGGGCGAGTGCCTTGGCGAGGGAACTGGCGAAGGCCGGGGCGCAGCAGCCGCCTGCGCCAGTGCAGCGTTCGAAGAAGGCGGTTGCGCGAAAGTCTGACGCATCTGGGCATCCGGTTCGTGACGATCAATATGGGAACAATACAGGAACATAGAACAAAACACAAACACTTAATTTTGCCATTGCGCATTGTGGACAATCTTGTTGAAACCGCGCTTAAGTATCTGACGACTAAAGGGGCGCGTACGAAGTGTTGTCTGGCATTGTCATAATATCGCCGTCTGGCGTTCGCGATCCTTTCCTCGCGGAGCACGTCATGCGCAGCCTGGCGGGGCTGGTGCCGGCCGCTGTGTCCGGCGTTCTGGGCGATGTAACGATCGCCGCCCCGGCGGGTATCGAAGGGCTTGGAGAAGTTGCGGATCGCGCCGGCTGCCGCCTGGTAGAGGAGAGAGGCGCCGGCGCCGCTCTGGCTGCGGCTTTCAAATCCGCCCGTTACGGCGATGTGCTGACGCTTGCCGCCGCGCGCGTGCCGCCTGCCGGTTTCGAGCACGAACTCGACAGTTTGATGCGGGCGGGCGTGCGCCAATATCTCATGCGCGAGGAGCCTCAGGGCTTGATTGGCAGATTGCTGCCGTCATGCTGTCCGGTGGCGCTTCTGGTCGCTCCGCGTGCGGTCCTGGCGCCGTTCGTCGGGCGGGAACCCTCCGGGAGCGGGCTTGGATATCTCGCAAGGCTCGCCGGCAAGACGCGGACCATGAAAACGCGGGCGCTCGTCGTGGGCTGAACCGGTTTCCGCGGCCAGACGCCGTTCAGGCTTTGCCGCGCTTCAGGTGCTCGTCGAGCCGGGGCATGATTTCGACGAAGTTGCACGGCCGGAAGCGGTAATCGAGCTGGTAGGCCAGAATGCCATCCCAGGCGTCCTTGCAGGCGCCGGGCGAACCGGGCAGCACGAAGACAAAGGTGGTTCCGGCCACGCCCGCAGTCGCGCGCGACTGGATCGTCGACGTGCCGATCTTGGCGTAGGAAATGGCATGGAAGACGGCCGAAAATCCTTCCATGCGCTTTTCGAAAAGGGGCTCGATCGCGTCTGGCGTCACATCCCGTCCCGTGAAACCGGTGCCGCCTGTCGTGATGACGACATCGACGCCGGGATCGGCGATCCAGCCTTTTACTGCCCCTGCGATCGCCTCTTTATCGTCGGTGACGATATCCCGGGCGGCTAGCCGGTGGCCGGCTTTTTCCAGCCGTTCGACCAGAGTATCGCCCGAACGGTCGGACGCCAGATCGCGCGTATCCGACACTGTCAGCACCGCGATGTTGAGGGGAACGAAGGTCTTGCTTTCGTCTATGCCGGGCATGGCCGCTGTTTCCGTATCTTGCAACATGTGAGCGGAAAGCCCTTGGGGTCTTCCACACAACAACTCACCGGGAGAAGGTGTTGCATTCCTTCATCTCGCCGCTTTGCAGGCCGCGATTGAACCAGTCGACCCGCTGCGCCGATGTGCCGTGCGTGAAACTGTCTGGCACCGCATAGCCCTGCGCCTGCTTTTGCAGCGTGTCGTCGCCGATGGCCTGGGCCGTGCGCACTGCCTTTTCGACATCGCCCTGTTCGAGAATGTTCCATTTCTTGTTGGCATGCGCAGCCCAGACACCGGCCAGGCAATCGGCCATCAGTTCGACGCGCACCGAAAGCTGGTTGCCCTGTGCAGCACTCATGCGCTGCTTCGCTGCGTTGACCTTGGCAAGATAGCCGAGCTGGTTCTCGATGTGATGGCCGATCTCGTGCGCGATCACATAGGCGTAGGCGAAATCGCCGCCACCGCCGAGTCGCTGCTTCATCTGCTGGAAGAACGAGGTATCGAGATAGACCTTGCGGTCCGCCGGACAATAAAACGGTCCCATCTGCGATTGCGCCACGCCGCAGCCCGACCGCGTGACGCGGCTGAATATGACCAGACGCGGCGGCTCGTACCGGATGCCGGCCTGCGCCGGCAGCACCTCTTTCCACACGTCCTCGTTCATGGCGACAACGGACCGTATGAACTTGCCGATTTCGTCGTTCACCGGCGCGCTGCGGCGTTGCGCCTGCGGCGCGGGCTGGCTGTAGCCGGAAGAGCGTCCGCCGGTCAGGACCTCCGCCCCACCGATAAGGATGCGCGGATTGACGCCGAGCGCCCAGCCAAGCAGGCCGAGGACGATCATCGTCCCGATGCCCAGACCGCTGCCGCGGCCGGTCGGAATCGGCAGTCCCAGGCCGCCGCCCGGCGACCCATAGCCGCCGCCGCTGCTGTCGCCGCGAAGATCGTCCACATTGTCCGATTGGCGAAAATCTTCCCACCGCATCTTCAAACCTCCTGCCGGCCGCGCCACCCGTCCGGGGACTTGAGGCTCGACATGCCCGATTTGCTGCTTATGTAGCATCGCGGAAACAGTATTTACAGGCTTTGCTGGGATGACTTGAGGCCAGTCCGGCGGCTCCCGGAAAAACCGCGTTCTCACAATAGTTTCGGCTCTGACCATGCCAATTTTCGCCATTCTTGCCGGCCTCGTGCTCATGGCGCTGATCTTCGGACCCCAATTCTGGGTGCAGCGGACAATGCGGGCGCATGCCCAGGAGCGGGCGGACTTTCCCGGCACTGGCGGCGAACTGGCGCGCCATCTGCTGGACGAGGCGGGCCTGCAAACAGTCGCCGTGGAGATGACCGAAGAGGGCGACCATTACGATCCGCAGGCCAGGGCGGTCCGGTTGAGCGCGGGGAATTTCGCCGGCCGTTCTGTCACGGCGGCGGCGGTTGCCGCACACGAGGTGTCCCATGCCGTTCAGGATCGCGACGGCTATGCGCCGCTCTACTATCGCCAGAAACTTGTTGCGCACGCCGCGACAGTCCAGCGCATAGGCTCGGTGTTGCTCGTGGGCGCGCCGCTGGTTTTTGCCGTGCTGCGTTCGCCGGCGGTCCTGGCGATCGAGATTCTGGCCGCGCTTGCAATCATGGCGACTACGGTCGCCGTGCACGCGCTGACCCTGCCCACTGAGCTCGATGCCAGCTTCAAGCGCGCGCTGCCGGTATTGAAAAACTATCTGCCGGAGGAGGACATGCCCGCCGCCAGAAACGTGCTGAAGGCAGCCGCCTACACTTATGTGGCCGCGGCATTGGTAAGCCTGCTTGACGTCATGCGCTGGTTTCGCATCCTGCGCCCGTGATGTTGCGGCCATTATCTATCCCCTTGACCGCCGTCCGGGGCTCGCGCATCTAGCCAGCATACAGTCCCGAAAGAGGATTTCGCCGTGGATCGCCTGCGCCGCATACTCGAAGCCCGCCTGACCGAGCGGATCGTCGTCGCCGTCATCGTTGTTAACGCCATCTCGCTCGGCCTCGAAACCAGCGCCTGGATGCGGGAGCATTTTGGCCCGGTGCTTGAGTTTATCGATTATGCTGCCCTTATTTTCTTCGTGATCGAGCTGGCGGCGCGGATCGCGGTTTACCGGCTGAGCTTTTTCAAGAGCGCCTGGAATGTCTTCGACTTCGTCGTGGTGGCAATAGCGTTGGTCCCGACGACCGAAGGCCTGTCGGTGTTGCGCGCGTTGCGGGTCCTGCGCGTCTTGCGGCTGATCACGTCCGTGCCATCGCTGCGCCGCGTCGTCGGCGCCCTGCTGGCGGCATTGCCGGGAATGGGCTCCATTGTCGTGCTGATGTCGCTGGTCTATTACGTCTTCTCGGTCATGGCGGTGAAACTCTTTGGCGCGGATTTCCCGGCCTGGTTCGGCAATATCCCCAAGGCCGCCTACACCCTGTTCCAGGTGATGACGCTGGAAAGCTGGTCGATGGGTATCGTCCGGCCGGTCATGGAAAAGCATCCCTACGCCTGGTTGTTCTTCGTGCCTTTCATCCTCTGCACCACTTTCACCGTCCTGAACCTGTTCATCGGCATCGTCGTCAGCGCGATGCAAAGCGAACACGAGGCGGAGGTGAAGGAAGAACGCGAATTGCTGGAAGCCGAGCGGGCAAAATTTGCCGAAGAAAGCGAAGCGGCACGTCTGGCTGCGCACGAGGATATGGAATCGCTGGGCGACAGCGTCAAAAACCTGCGGCGCGAAATACGCGAATTGCGCGCCGAACTGCAACAGCTGCGGCCGGCGCAATAAAGCGCCGGCATGCCGTCCGGCCGGACCGGAGCCCCCCCATGCCGCACGAGCAAATGGCTTTCGATATCGCCGTGATCGGCGCCGGGATCGCTGGCGCGTCGATTTCCTGCGAACTGGCGTCGGACGCCAGCGTCGTTCTTCTCGAACGCGAGGACCGGCCGGGCTACCACACCTCCGGCCGGTCGGCGGCGCTATATGCGACGATCAACGGAAATCCGCTGGTACGCGCATTGTCGATCGCCTCCGGTCCGTTCTATCGCGAACCGCCGCCGGGCTTCTGCGAACATCCTCTCCTCTCGCCACGCGGCCTGTTGATGATCGCCCGCGCGGACCAGCGCGCGGCGCTCGACGCGGTCTACGCAAATGCCGGCGGACCGGGGCGGCTGCAGATGCTCGATGCGCAGGCGTTGCGCGGCCACAACCCGCTGTTGCGCGAAGCCTATGCCGCTGCTGCGATCTGGGACGAAAGCGCAGCGGACATCGACGTCCACGCGATGTTGCAGGGCTGTCTGAAACTGTTTCGCACACGAGGCGGCGCACTTCGGACCGGTGCGGGGGCCGGCAATCTGCGCCGCGCCAATGGCGCGTGGAAAGTTTCGACGCGGCAGGGGGAAGTTTCGGCGCGCATTGTCGTGAACGCCGCCGGCGCCTGGGCCGACGAAGTGGCCGTCAACGCCGGCCTGCCGCCGCTTGGCCTGACGCCCTTGCGCCGCACGGCCCTTGTGACCGGCGCGCCCGAAAATGCGCATGCGATGACACCGCCCCTGCGCGACTGGCCGATGACGATAGATGTCGACGAGGAGTTCTACCTGAAGCCGGAGGCAGGCGCGCTGCTGCTGTCTCCTGCCGAAGAAACGCCGATGCCGCCGCAGGACATTCAGCCGGACGAGATCGATGTGGCGATCTGTATCGACCGTATCGAGCGCGCGTTCGACATGCGCGTGAGGCAAATAACGCGCAAGTGGGCGGGGCTGCGCACCTTCGCACCGGACCGTTCGCCTGTCGCCGGATACGATCCGAAGGGCGAGAATTTTTTCTGGCTGGCGGGGCAGGGCGGCTACGGATTTCAGACCGCCCCGGCGCTGGCGCAAGCCGCGGCTGCGCTGGTACGCGGGAACAATCTGCCCGCTGCCCTGAGCGATGCCGGCGTGATGGCAACGCAATTGTCGCCCGCACGATTCCGGTAACGGGAGTTTCGCGGTTGTGCGCAATCGCACGTCGATTGCCGGCATTCCCGAATAAAGCTGGGCGATAGCGGCAGGGGGCGCGCAAGCATGTGCTGCGCGACTTGAATTCCGCCGCAGGAAATCGAAACCATGCCTGTTCCGAAGTCCGCCCTTTACGTCGTTGCCTGCATCGGCCTGGTGCAATCGGCAGCCCATGCCGCTTCCTGCAAGCCGGCCGACCCGGCGCTTGCCGGCCGCTATTCGATGCGCGGCGTGATGGAAACCGGCTCGATGATCGCGCTCAATGCCGATGGCCGTTTCGCCTATATGTTGAGCTACGGCGCTTACGACGAAGTCGCCGAGGGCTGCTGGCAAAAAACCGCGCGCGGGGTCGTGCTTTTGTCCTCGACAAAAAGAACGTCTTTCGGCGTGAAGCCATTTCCGCAAATGGATTTACCGCGCAACGGCTCCGGCGGGCTGGTGCGCCGCTTCGACGCTCGCCATACCGGCATCTATGTCCGGTCCCGCCGCTAGGATGACGCGCCCAATTTTATTATATTTGCCTATAATGGACATACATGAAGCGCGATTGAATATCCGAAAATAAAGCGCCGTGGCGGCTTGCGAACAAGCAAAAACCATAGTCATCCTCAAACTGGACGCCAGTTCCGTTTGGAGGCTCGATTATGAAATTTGGTTCGATGGCCCTTGTCGCGCTATGCGTTGCAAGTGGAGCGCCAGCGCGCGCCGGCGATAGGCTGGAAAGCAAGACGCCGGTCTTGCTGGCGCAATTCAATCCGCAACAGCAACGCGCCATTCAGATGCAGCAACAGCAGCAGCGCGCGATCCAGATGCAGCAGCAGCAGCGCGCGATCCAGATGCAGCAGCAGCAGCGCCAACTGCAAATGCAACAGCAGCAGCGCGCGATCCAGCAACAACGCGCAATTCAGCAGCAGCAACAGCAGCGCGCCATTCAGATGCAACAGCAGCGCGCAATCCAGCAGCAGCAGATGCAGCAGCGGGCGTTGCAGCAGCAACAGCAGCAGCGCGCTATCCAGCAGCAGCAGATGCAACAACGGGCGTTGCAGCAGCAACAGCAGCAGCGCGCAATCCAGCAGCAGCAGATGCAGCAGCGGGCGTTGCAGCAGCAACAGCAGCAGCGCGCTATCCAGCAGCAGCAGATGCATCAACGGGCGTTGCAGCAGCAACAGCAGCAGCGCGCAATCCAGCAGCAGCAGATGCAGCAGCGGGCGTTGCAGCAGCAACAGCAGCAGCGCGCTATCCAGCAGCAGCAGATGCAACAACGGGCGTTGCAGCAGCAACAGCAGCAGCGGGCGATCCAGCAGCAGCAGATGCAACAACGGGCGTTGCAGCAGCAACAACAGCAGCGGGCGATCCAGCAGCAGCAACAACGTCCCGGCCAATTCGGAACGCAACAGCGTCCTGGCCAACCGAATTTTGGCAACCCGGGCTTCGGTCAGCAGAATCGCGGGCCTCAAAATGTGGGACGTCCCAACCTGCGTCCCGGCCAGCCAGGAGTCCAGCCAGGAGTCCAGCAAGGAGTCCAGCCAGGCTTCCAGCCGCGGCCGAACCAGCCTAACCAGTTTGGCGCGCCGCAAGGCCAGCGGCCGAACCAGTTCGGCAATCGTCAGGGGCTCCCGCAACCCGGGTTTCCGCAACCCGGCTTCCAGCCGCGCCCCGGTCAGCCGGGTGTGGCAGGCCGTCCGGGCGGACGGTTCCCAGGCGCCGCGATCGGGATCGGTGCGGCGGCCGGTCTGGGCGCAGCCGGCGCTGCGGCGGCCTACAATTATAACCGCCAGACCCAGCCGAACATTGCGGCTATTCGCGCGCAACGTCATATCCAGAACGTCAACGGTCTGCGCGTGATCCGCGAACCGGGGTACCGGACGATCTATAACCAGAACGGCCAGTATTTTATTCGCAACGACGACCGCATGCGCTTCAACCGGTTCGGCCAGACACGGTCGTTCCGCAATCCGGACGGCACCTATTCGACGGTCGTAACCCGCCCGGACGGTTCGCAGATTGTCACTGTCTATGATGGCTACGGCAGGATGATCGAACGCCGCCGCCGCTGGCGCGGACGCGAGTTCACGCTGTTCTCCAACCGCGGCCTGCGCGCTGCGGCCATTGGTGGGCTGATCGCGGCGCCGGTTGCGCTGGCGCCGCTGGTGCTCAATGTTCCGCGTGAGCGTTATGTGGTCGAATACGAAGATGCCCAGCCGCAGGCTGTCTATCAGGCGCTGACGGCGCCGCCGGTTGCGCCTGTGGAGCCGGTCTATTCGGTCGATCAGGTACTGCGCAGCCCCGATCTGCGTAACAGGATGCCGCGCGTCGATCTCGACGACGTGAACTTCCCCAGCGGCAGCTGGACAGTTCCGGCCGCCTACAAGCCGCGTCTGGCCCGGCTTGCGGAGGCCATCAGGCGTGCGATTGAGAAGAACCCGCAAGAAGTCTTCCTGATCGAGGGGCACACGGACGGCACGGCTGCAGCCGAAGACAATCTCACCCTGTCCGACCGCCGCGCTGAAGCGGTTGCCATCATCCTGACGCAGGAATTCGGCGTGCCGCCGGAAAACCTTCTGCAACAGGGCTATGGCGAACAACAGCTCAAGGTGAATACGCAGGCTGCCGAAGCGCGCAACCGCCGCGTCGCGGTCCGCCGGATTACCCCCTTGCTGGCTGCGCAAATCCGCGACCAGCAGCAACAGCAACAGCAGGCCCCGGCCGGTTCGCAACCCGTCGATCAGGTTCCGACGCCAGGCCAGTTCGAACCTGTTGCCCCGGATCAGGGCCAGCCGCCGCAGCAACCATAAGTGCAGGCGTTGCATGAAAAAATGCCGCCGGGCCAATGTCCGGCGGCATTTGCTTTACATGTTCTGGCTCTACCGGATCGGGTCAGCCCCAGCGCACGAAGAACATGGCGTAGGGCTTCTTCAGCAGTTTTACCGCTTGCACTGCCGCGGCCATGTCGCCTTTGTCCATCGCCTTCTGGATTGCAGTGACAGAGGCTTCCAGCGCGCTCAACGCTTCGCCGAATTCCGGCTTCTTCGCATAATCTTCCGGCGCATGCGCTTTCAACTGGCCGGCCAGATACGTCAGCACGCCCGTATCTGCGATCAGCCGCGTGCGGTCGTTGGCGTATGCGGCTTTCAGCATCGTTTCCATATGGCTGTGATAGGCGTTGACGTGATCGGAATAGGCCACGAGCCCGTTACGTTTGCGTTGGGTCGCGAGAATGTCGCGGATCGCCTCGAGCGTCAGATGGGCGGCCTTGAGATCGCCGGCCTTGGCCTGCGCCAGCGCTTTGCCGGACAGATCGCCGACGCTTTTCAATTCGCCGATAAAGGCCTTGTCGTCGGCATATTGCGGCGGCGTCGTCTTGCTCCACTTGCCGGCCAGTTTGCCCCATTCGGCCGAAAAGCGCGTGATGGCCGCCACCGATCCTTTTTGATCATCCGTATTCGACCGGAACAGTGCTGACCGATAGGCCGCATAGGCAATGCGCGCGTCGGCTTCGTATTCGGCGAACGGTCCCGCAAGTGCGGCTCCCGCTGCGCACAAGGCGATGGCAGCGGCCGCAAGGGTTGATCGGATGGAACGCATGAATCCTCGGTGGTGTGACGGTTTGCAAACGGACCGGATTGCGACTTGTCCGGGCGGGGCAGCCACTTGTCAATATCTCTCCGATTCCCCGCAGGCTACTGAACCGCTATTTGGGCAGAATGAAGTCGGCCAGCAGCTTCATGTTCAGCACAACGATGATTGCGGCGATTAGCGCCGCAAGCGCCACAAGCCAGCGTGGCGCGCTCAGTTTGCCCATTTTGCGTCTGTCGGCAGTAAACAGCACCAGCGGCAAGACCGCGAATGGCAATTGCAGGCTGAGCACGACCTGGCTGAGGATAAGCAGTCTCGCCGTTTCCCTTTCGCCGTAGAGCAGCGTGACGCCGGCTGCAGGCACGATGGCGATGGCGCGGGTCAGAAACCGCCGCAACCAGGGGGCGATGCGCATGCGGACAAAGCCCTCCATCACGACCTGACCGGCAAGTGTGGCGGTAACCGTCGAATTGAGCCCGCAGCACAGAAGCGCGATGGCGAACAGGGCAGGGGCCATTGTCGAACCAAGCAACGGCGCCAGAAGTTTGTGGGCTTCGCCCAACTCGGCAATGTCCGTCCGCCCGGCGTGGTTGAAGGCCGCTGCGGCAAGGATCAGGATTGATGCGTTGACAAGCAGCGCCAGCATCAGAGCAATTGTGGAATCGATTGTCGCAAATTTCAGGGCTTCGCGCTTGTCCTGGGTGCTGTCGCCCCAGGCCCGCGTCTGAACGATGGCCGAATGCAGATACAGATTGTGCGGCATGACGGTCGCGCCGAGAATGCCGAGCGCGAGGTACAGCATCTCCGGATTGCGCACTGTTTCAGTTGTCGGCGCGAAGCCGCGGATGACGCCGGCCCAGTCCGGCCGCGCCATGGCGATTTGCACCGCAAAGCACAGGGCGATCACGGTGAACAGCGCGATGATGAAGGCCTCAAGCCAGCGAAAACCCTTGCCCTGCAGCCACAGGATGAGGAACACATCGAGCGCCGTTATGACGATGCCGAATTCCAGCGGCACACCGAACAGAAGATTCAAGCCGATGGCCGTGCCGATGACTTCGGCGATGTCGGTGGCGACAATGGCGAGTTCCGCCGCGGCCCAGAGCGGCCACATCATCCAGCCGGGATAGGCGTCGCGGCACGCCTGCGCCAGATCGCGCCCCGAGGCGATCGCCAGCCGCGCGCACAGCGCCTGCAATATGATCGCCATGAGATTGGATATCAGCGCAACGACGAGTAGCGTGTAGCCGAATTTCGATCCGCCAGCGATGGCCGTCGCCCAGTTGCCGGGATCCATGTAGCCGACCGCCACCATGTAACCGGGACCGAAGAAAGCGGCCATCTTGCGCCAATAGCCCGGCGGCACCCGTACCGAACGATGAACATCCCCGAGGGCAGCCTCCCCGCGCGCCTGCCGCCATCCCGGCGCCGGGTCTTGATCTCTCAAATAGACAATGTTCGGCATTGGGTTCTCGTGGGCAGGCGCAGCAGAACCAATTTTAAATTTAGTATGAGCTAAATTTATGTCAAAAAGCTTAGATACAGAGCAAGAACACAAGATATTTGCATATTCTATATCGAAGCTTTCAAAAATTTAGCCATTGCTAAAAATATGGCGCATCGTCTAAAATCAGTGCGCGAACAGATTTCCGCAGGTCAGGTCACGCTCATGGAAAAGCAGCGCCCCGCGCATGGTGCGCCGGCGAGCCCGGCACCCGAGCCGCTTGTCGACACCGAAACCCATGTCGAAAGTTTCCGGCAGGCGCGTGAGGCGCGGCGCAGCGAACTCGTGGAAGATTACGTCGAGCTGATCGCCGATCTGATCGACGATGGCGGCGAAGCCCGGAAGGTCGATATCGCCGCCCGACTTGGCGTTGCGCAGCCCACCGTCTCCAAAATGGTCGTCCGGCTGGAAGACGCCGGCTACATCACCCAGCGGCCATACCGCGGCGTGTTCCTGACCGATGCCGGCCGCAAACTGGCCGAAGCCTGCCGCGAGCGCCATCGCATCGTCGAAGCGTTCCTGCGGGCCGTCGGTGTCGGCGAGGCGGCTGCGCGGCGCGATGCCGAAGGGCTTGAACATCACGTCAGCGAGGAAACGCTGGAGGCGTTCCGCCGCTTCACCGATCGCGCCGGCAATTAGCGGGGCTGGAGTCATGCCGCACAACGTGCACGTCGATCATGTCGGCAGCCTTCTGCGGCCGGCCGCACTCTTCGAACAAAGGCAGCGGTTGCTTGGCGTCCACGATGCCGACACAAATCTCGGACCGCACAAGAATGACGAGTTGACGGAGCTGGAAGACGGCTTCGTGCGCGATGCGGTGAAGATGCAGGAGAACTGCGGCCTGCCCATCGTCACGGACGGCGAGTTCCGCAGGCGGAGCTGGTGGACGGATTTCATCCTGTCGCTTACTGGCACGCACATCACTTACGTGAGCAAGCTTCCCGTCAGTTTCATCAACGCGGCCGGCGAAAAGCGTCCCGCGCCGGGCATCGCGATCCGGGACAAGGTGGAGTGGCAGGAAAGCTGCAACGTCAGGCCGTTTGAATTTCTGAAATCCGTCGCCAAAGCCTCGCCGAAAATTTCGCTGCCCGGACCGCCCATCGTACACTTCATGCGGGAAGGCAATTTCGTGCCGGATGTCTACCGTTCGCTGGAAGAGTTCTGGGAAGACATAATCGCTGCCTGGCGGGCCGAAATCGACGCTCTCGCAAAGGCCGGATGCTGGCATATCCAGATCGACGAATGCATGCTGGCCTGGCTTTGCGACCCGCGCCACCAACAGTTTGCGAAGGATCGCGGCGAAGATGCGCGGGACCTGGCGCAGACTTACTGCCGCGTGATCGACGCGGCAATTTCCGCCCGGCCGAAAGACATGACGGCGGCGATCCACTCCTGCCGCGGCAACATGAATTCCTTCTGGGGCGCGGAAGGATCTTACGATTATGTTGCAGAGCTGATGTTCAACGAAATCGGCGCCGACATGTATCTGCTCGAATACGATACGCCGCGCGCCGGAGATTTCTCGCCGCTGACCTTCGTGCCCAAGGGCAAGAAGGTACTGCTGGGCCTCGTATCCACCAAGGATGCCAGATTGGAAACCCGCGACGAACTCAAACAGCGCGTGGAGGAGGCTTCGCAATTCATGAACGGCGATGCGTTGGGTCTGTGTCCGCAATGCGGATTTTCGACAAATGTTTTCGGAACCGGATTTACTGAAGACGACGAACGCCGCAAACTCGATCTTCTGGTCGAAACAGCGGACCGGATTTGGGGATAGAGCCGGACCTTTCTGTACCCCGATAACAGGCGCCGGACTTGACGTTTGCGCCTGTTACCTGTTGGCGTTACGCGGCGCTCATCCGGAACGGGCCGCCTGTCAGGCTCTTATCGCGCGCGCGACCCCGATCAGCAGAGACGCGCCAACGAAGCCGGCGATCAGGTAACCGAGCTTGCCGGCCACCGCTATGCCCACAAGGCTGAAGAGCGCCGACGCGATTGCCGCACCGACAATGCCGAGCACGATGTTCATGAACACGCCCATGTCGCTGCGCATGAAGATTTCCGCCAGCCAGCCGGCGATGCCACCGATGATAATGGCTGCAAGCCAGCCGATCCCTGCTCCCGTCATGATTCAAACTCCTGTTTGGCAGCCGCGCGCATGGCGTATGCTGCGTTGTGCGAACGTCGCTCGCGCACGGCAGCAACACTCTTCGCAATTCAAACGCCTGTGTCTCGCGCGGGTTCCCGCCGCGCTTCGCGCAAAGCCGGATTTAATCCATCAGGAAAATTTTGCTGCGGCGCGCCGCGCGATGTCGATGCGCGCCTGCGTGATTGGCCCCAGCCGCTCCCGCAGGCCCGCCGTGATCGACGGATCGGCCCTGTCCGGCGAACCGCCCGCGAACGGCGGCTTTGGATCGTATTCCATCGCCAGTTGCAAGGTCTGTCCCACCCGGTCGCCGTGCAGCCGCGCGGCTATTGCAAGAGCGAAGTCGAGCCCGGCCGTGACGCCGCCTCCGGTGACGTGGTTGCGGTCGAACACGACTCGTTCGTGAACGGGCTCGGCTCCGAGAATGCCCAGCGCCTCCATTGCCGCCCAATGGGTCGCAGCGCGGTAGCCCCGCAGCAATCCCGCTGCGCCAAGCACGAGCGCGCCGGTGCAAACGGAGGTGATCCACTGCGCACGCTCCGCTTTCACGCAGAGAAAATCCAGGGTTGCGGAATCTTCCATCAGCGCGTTTACGCCCGGCCCGCCGCCGATGAACAGGAGATCGAGATCGCCGGCGTCCCCGAATGCGTGGGTGGCTGCGATCGTGCGGCCGATGTCACTGACGACAGGCTGTCCGTCCCTGGACAGGGCAAGCACTTTGGCGTCCGGCAGGCGCCAGAAAACATCTTCCGGCGCGACAAAATCGAGGTTCGTCATGCCGTCGAAAACGATCATGCCGATGACGAATTCCTTTGCTGCACGCATGTGTGAAGACTTTCCGGTACGAAGACGATCAGGCCAGCGTCTCGAACTTCTTTTTCAGCGCCAGCATGTCTTTCCAGGCGTCCCGTTTGCGGATGGGCGAACGCAGGAGAAACGCCGGATGCAGCATGGCCAGCGCCGGAATTGTGCGGTCATCGTCGATCGCGTATTCGAACCAGCGTCCGCGCATGCGCATGATGCCATCCTTGCCGCCCAGAAGCGTCTGCGCCGCCGAACCTCCCAGGCATACCAGCACTGACGGGTTGCACAGTTCGATCTGGCGGCGGATGAACGGCAGGCAGATCTGCGTTTCCTGCGGTGTCGGCGTGCGGTTGCCGGGTGGCCGCCACGGCACGGCATTGGCAATGTAGACGCTGGTCCTGTCGAGACCTATGGCGGCCAGCATCCTGTCCAGCAATTGCCCGGCCCGTCCAACGAAAGGCTTGCCCTGCCGGTCCTCGTCCGCGCCGGGCGCCTCGCCCACAAACATGATTTTCGCCTCGCTGTTTCCGTCGGCGAAGACCAGCCGGCTGGCGGTACGCTTCAGCGCGCAACCGTCGAAAGCGTTCAGCGCCGCTTCCAGTTCCGCCAGCGATTTCGCCGCTGCTGCCGCTTCCCGCGCGGAAAGCGCTGCCTGGTCCGGCGGGACGGGCGCAGGCGCTGCGCCGGGACGAAACTCCACGCGCGGCGGCGGCGGGGCAGGGGCGTCGCCATTCTCGCGCCGCAGGGGCGGCCGGCTGCGTGATGCCGGTTGCGCAGACGCCGCCCGCGCACTTTCGGCGAAACGATCGACGGAATCCTCGGAAATCGCGCAGTCCACGCCCATGTCGGCGTACCAGCGCGCCAAGGCGAGCAGTTCGTCGCGATTGAGCTTGTCCGGGTCGATCCGTTCCATGGTTCCCTTATATAGGGTTCGTACGCGGAATGAACCGCCCTGGCGCCTTTGCGCTGCAACGGACTTTGCCTTGGCGGCTGCGGACGTTACAACACCGGGCAGACATTGCCCGCCATCCGGGCCGACCGGGACAAGGAATGCGTCATGGCCGAGAACAACGGAACCGAAACCGCAGCGGAACTGCCCGAACGCGAAGGCATGGACTATGACGTGGTCGTGGTCGGCGGCGGTCCCGCCGGCCTTGCGGCAGCCATCCGGCTCAAACAGCTCAATGCCGAAACATCGGTTGTCGTGGTCGAGAAGGGCGCGGAAATCGGCGCGCATATCCTGTCCGGCGCTGTCATCGATCCGTCCGGGCTCGACAGGCTGGTCCCGGACTGGCGCGAGGATCCGGAGCGGCCGCTGACCGTGGAAGTCAGCAAGGACAGCTTCTATTATCTGTCCGAAAGCAACGGCATGCCGCTCCCGAATTTCCTCATGCCGCCGCTGATGAACAATCACGGCAATTTCGTCGGCTCGCTCGGCAATGTGTGCAAATGGCTCGGCGCGCGCGCCGAAGCGCTGGGTGTCGAAATCTATCCCGGCTTTGCCGCCAGCGAACTGCTCTACGATGACAACGGGGCCGTGCGCGGCATCGCCACCGGCGACATGGGCATCGGCAAGGATGGTGCGCACAAGGGCGGCTTCACGCGCGGCATGGAACTGCGTGGCAAGTATACGTTGCTCGCCGAGGGCGCGCGCGGCTCGCTGTCGAAACTCGCCATCGCCCGCTTCGGCCTCGACAAGGACCGCGAGCCGCAGAAATACGGTATCGGCCTGAAGGAAATGTGGGAAGTCGATCCGGCCAGACACAAGCCGGGTCTGGTACAGCATTCCTTCGGCTGGCCGCTCGACAATTCCACCGGCGGCGGCTCATTCCTCTATCACATGGAAAACAACACCGTCGCGGTTGGTTTCGTCGTGCATCTGAACTACGTCAATCCGACGCTTTCGCCCTTCGACGAGTTCCAGCGCTTCAAGCATCATCCGATGATCGCCGAAACGCTGGAGGGCGGCCGCCGCATCGCCTATGGCGCGCGCGCCATCACGGAAGGCGGTTGGCAGAGCGTGCCGAAGCTGTGTTTCCCGGGTGGCGCGCTGGTGGGATGTTCCGCCGGTTTCGTCAACGTGCCTCGCATCAAGGGCTCGCATAACGCTGTCCTGTCCGGCATGCTCGCGGCCGAACATCTCGATGCGGCCCTGAAGGCCGGACGCTCGCACGACGAACTCTCCGCCTATGAGGATGCCTGGCGCGCTTCCGCCATCGGCAAGGATTTGCACAAGGTCCGCAACGCCAAGCCGCTGTGGTCGAAGTTCGGCACCTTCCTCGGCATAGCGCTGGGAGGTCTCGACATGTGGACGAACTCGCTCTTCGGCTTTTCGTTTTTCGGCACGATGAAACACGGCAAGCCCGATTACGCGACGCTGAAAAAGTTGTCCGAGGTCACGCCGCTGTCCTATCCGCGGCCCGACGGCAAGCTGTCCTTCGACAAGCCCTCGTCAGTGTTCCTGTCCAACACCAACCACGAGGAAGACCAGCCGCCGCATCTCAAGCTCGCCGATCCGTCCATTCCGATCGACAAGAACCTGCCGCAATATGGCGAACCCGCGCGGCTCTACTGTCCGGCCGGCGTCTATGAAGTCGTCTACGGCGACGAAGCCGCGAAGACCGATCCGCGTTTCGTCATCAATGCGCAGAACTGCGTGCACTGCAAGACATGCGACATCAAGGACCCGGCGCAGAACATCACCTGGATTCCGCCCGAGGGCGGCGGCGGTCCGGTTTATCCGGGGATGTAGCCTATTTGTTTTTCACTGGCGCGGGCTTTCGGCTTTGCGCGTTCTTTGGTCCCGCAGATTTCCCGTTCACGGCATTGGCCGGCGTCGCTTGCGCGATCGGAGGATCGCATTGCGCATATTTCGATTGCAGGCAGGCCAATGCCAGTTTGCGCGCCAGATCGATATCCGCCTGCGTCATCGTCACCGCGAGCCGATTGCGCTTTTCCAAAGCTTCCATTTCGTACTGCAGGGCCGCGACCTCGAGCCACATGTAGCCGCGCACCGCATCGCGCTTCATTCCCAGGCCCTGCGCAAACAGGTCGCCGAGTTTCAACTGCGCCCTCTTGTGGCCTTTCTGGGCGGCATGCTGGAACAGGATCGCCGCATCGCGAAAGTTTTTCCGGGCGCCTTGTCCGGTCTGGTGCATCACGCCGAGCATGTAGAAGGCGTTGACGTCGCCCTCGCGGGCGCCCTGCCGGAACAACGCCGCAGCTTCCCCGTATCTCCCGGCACGCATTGCCGCGAAGGCCTTGGTCGTTGCTTCCGGAGACGGCTTCTGCGGGCGCTCGTCTTCGGGTTTCGGCGGCATCTTGAAGCCTTGCGCGAAGGCGCCGCCGGACAGGGGCGCCGCAGTCCAGCACAGCGACAGCCCCAGCGCCGCTGCCCCGATCATGCGCACGATCAGCGAAGGCTGCGCCGGGCAGTTGCGATTTCGAATGGCTCCGCAAGTCATGCCGCAGACTAACCGTGCAGATCGCCGGTGTCATCCGGCGCGTCGGGTTTGCGCTGCCGCCCGGCTTCTGGCAGTTTTTCGCAACCCTTGTCGCCGGAGTTTCCCGCATGCCCGTTACGATAGCCCGCACGACCGCCCGCATTCATGCCTTCAAGCTCGACAAGCCGGTCGGCGGCTCCGGCGTGGCTGCGGTCGACGTGCTGCTGGTGGAACTGACCGACAGCGACGGCGCGGCCGGGCTCGGCTTTTCCTATGTGCTCGGCGGCGGCGCGAACGCCGTGCTGGCCGCAGCGCAGGACCAGATCGCGAAATTCGTCGAGGGAAAACCGCTGCTGCCGCCGCAGGCGCTGTGGCGGAAAATCGCCGCCGGCTTCAACCGCACGGGGCTCGGCCCGAATGTCATCGCGCTTGCCGCGCTCGATGTCGCCATGTGGGACTTGTGGGCGAAGCGCCAGAACCTGCCGCTTTATGCCGCCATGGGCGGCGAGGCCCGCGCTGTCGATGTTTATGGCTCCGGTTCCTTCAACGCCACGCAGACACCGGAGGAGGCGGTGGCCTCCGCCCTGCCGCAGGTCGAGCGGGGACTCAGGGCACTCAAGCCGCGCGTAAAGGGCGCGCGCTCCGACGCGGCGCTGCTGCAGGCCGTGCGCAAGGCCGTGCCGGACCATGTCCATCTGATGACCGACGCCAACGAGAAATGCGATCTTGCTTCCGCCCGCTGGCTGCTGGCCTGCGCCCGCGATCAGGGGCTGCTGTTCGTCGAAGAGCCCATGCCCGCCTATGCGGTGGAAGGCTACCGCCAGCTGGCAGCCGCCGAACCGGGCCTTGTGGCCAGCGGCGAACATCTGCAGGGCATGCACAGTTTTCAGCCCTTCGTCGCGGAACGGCTCGTCAACACGATCCAGCCGGACCTCGCCATGATCGGCGGCCTGACGCCGGTTCTCGACCTCGCCGCGCTGGCGCAAAGTTTCGACATCGCCCTGTCGCCGCATTTTCTGCCCGGCCTCTTCGTGCATGTGGCCTGCGCCTCGCCCTGTGTGCAATGGATCGAGGAATTCCCGCTGCTGGAGCCGATGTTCGACGGCTGGCCGGAGATGGACGCGCAGGGGCGGATGACGCCGCGGGACGTGGCGGGGCATGGGTTGGGGGTGGAGTGACCTAATTATTTGCCAAATAGCAGATATATCGCCAGACACGTCGCCGCTCCGACAATCATATTCATCGGCACGCCCACCTTCAGGAAATCCGCGAAGCGGTAGTTGCCTGCCTTGTACACCAGCGTATTCGTCTGGTAGCCGATGGGCGTGGCGAAACTGGCGCTGGCGCCGAACATCACGGTCAGCACCAGCACTTTCGGCTCCATGCCGAGCTTCTGCGACAGCAGCAGCGCCAGCGGCGTCATGATGATGGCGACGGCGCTGTTGGAGATGAGTTCGGTGAACACCGAACACAGCAGATAGATGGCGAAAATCACCAGCAGCGGATGCAGTCCGGTGAGGTGCGGCGTCAGGCTGTCGACGACCAGCGAGACGGCGCCGGTTTTCTGCAGCGTCATGCCGACGATCAGCATGCCGTAGATCAAGAGGATCGTGTCCATGTCGAGGGCGGCCCAGGCTTCCTTCGTGTCGATGACGCGAAACAGCAGCATCGCGCCGACGCCGATGAAGGCCAACGCGCCGATTTCCATGAAGCCGAAGGCAGCGAAGCCGACAACGGCGATGAACGCCAGCACCACGAAAGCCGCCGCCCGCCGGCGGAAGGGCCGCGCCAGCTCGTTGTCGGAAACGACAAGATGCGGCTCGGACAGCGCCTCGTGCAGGGCTTCGTCGCTTCCCGTAACCCAAAGCCGGTCGCCGGCGCGCAGCTTCATGGCGCGCAGGTCCGGGCCCGCCTGATGATGGTAGCGGCTTGCTCCGATCACGGTGACGGGCGCGCGTGAGAGGAAAGCTGCTTCGCGCAAGGTCTTTCCGCCCTCGCTGCTGCCCGCGCCGATGGTGACGCGCCAGACGTCGTCGGTCTCGCCCGCAGCATGGGCGCGCGCCTGCATACCGAGGTCGAGGCCTTTCGTGTCCCGCAGCGTCGCGAGTTCTTCCTGTGTCACACGCATAACCAGCCGGTCGCGCACTTCGGCAAGGCAATCCTCCTCGTCCGTATCCAGCTTTTCGCCCTTGCGGTAGACGCCGATCAGCCGCACGCCGCGCGGCGCGAGCAGCGACAGCTTGTCGTAGGCCGTGCCGATTTGTGGAAAGTCCTCGCGCAGGCGAACCTCGGTCAGAATGTCCGGCTGTCCGGGGCCGGCAGATTCGTCCGCCTCGTCCGGCGGCAGGAGAAAGCGCCCCGCCAGCGCCAGATAGGCCATGCCCGTGATGGCGGTGACGAGGCCAATGGGCGTGATGTCGAACACGCCGAAACCGGGCAGGCCCTTTTCGCGAACGATGCCGTCGACCACGAGGTTGGTTGATGTGCCGAGCAGCGTACAGACGCCGCCGAGAATGGCTGCGTAGGACAGCGGGATCAGCAGCCGCTTCTGGCTCGTGTCCACCGCATAGGCCAGAGCCGTCATCAGCGGAATGAGAATGACGACGATCGGCGTCGAATTGACGAAGGCCGACAGCACGAGCGCACCGGCGTACATGGTCAGGATCGCCGTGCGCGGGTGCGTGTCCGCCAGCCGCAGCACCCGCGCCGCGGCTGCTTCCACCGCGCCTGTGCGAACGAGCGCCTGGCTCAGCACCAGCATGGCGGCGATGGTGATGACCGCCTTGTTGGAGAATGCCGCCACCGCTTCGTCAAACGGCACGAGCCCTAGCAGCAGGCACACGGCAGCGCCCGTAACGGCTATGGCGGAAGATGGCAGCTTTTCCGAAACAAAGGCCGCCAGCATGGCGCCGATCAGTGCCAGGCTGATCCAGGCGGCATGGGCGGAAACGAGGGATGCGAAGTTTTGCACGAGGTCGCCCGCTGCAATATCAAGGTGTGATCGGAAAGCCTGACCGCCGCACTAACGCGCATCGGGCGTCCGCGTTCCAGCGCAACGGCCGGACGCAGCAGACCTGCTGATGCATGCCACGCCGACGACCTATGCATTTTTGCCATGGCCAGCGCGGGTGCGCCGCACTATTGTCCGGCAGCGATTTGGCTGCGCAATTGCCGTGCGCCGGCCCGTTCCGGGGAAGTTCATGAGCGCACAGGCGGAAGGCGATACGAAGACAGCGAATGCGGAAGCTCAGCCGCTTGCCGCGCGCCTGCTCAGCCCGCAGGTCATCATCGCCGCCGGCTGCCTCGTGGGCATCATCACCTTCGGCCCGCGTTCGGCACTGGGCCAGTTCCAGCTTCCCATTCTCGGCGATTTCAAGGAGCTGGACGTTGCCACCTTCTCTTTCGCCATGGCGCTGCAGTATCTGTTCTGGGGCCTTGGCGGGCCGATCACCGGCGCGCTGGCGGACAAGTACGGCACCGGCAAGATCATGGCCATCGGCTGCGTGGTCTATTGCATAGCCCTTGTTCTGATGGTTTTTTCGCGCGATCCGGTAACGTTCGTGCTGACGCAGGGCGTGCTGTTCGGCCTCGCCCTGTCGTTTGCCTCGTTCAACATGATCATCGGCGCATTCCAGAAGCTGCTGCCGCCGGAATGGCGCTCCTTTGCGTTCGGCGTCGGCACGGCGGCGGGTTCGTTCGGCCAGTTTCTGTTCTCGCCGCTGGCAGGCGGCATGATCCAGGCCATCGGCTGGCAGAATACGGCCTATCTCTTTGCCGGCATCGTGCTGACGGCCATCCCCGTCGCGCTGGCGCTGAGCCCACCGCGCGGCCGCAAGCCTGCGCCGGGCGTGCGCCCGCTCGCCGCCGCCGCGCCCGTGCCGGAGCAGACCTTCCGCGAAGCGCTGAAGGAAGCATTCAGCCACAAGTCCTATATCTTCCTCGTGCTGGGCTTCTTCACCTGCGGCTTCCAGCTTTCCTTCGTGACGATCCACTTCCAGCGCTTTGTCGTCGAGTCCGGCATCCGGCCGGAGATCGGCTATTGGGCTTTCGGCATGGTCGGCCTGTTCAACATTATCGGGTCGATGCTGTCGGGCTGGTTCTCGGGCATGATCCCGAAGCGCTACGTCCTGTCCTTCATCTATTTTACGCGGTCGATGGTGACGCTGCTGTTCATCATCGTCATGCCGATCACGCCCTTCAGCGTTTTCGCATTCGCGATCCTCACGGGTCTTCTGTGGCTATCGACGGTGCCGCCGACGTCGGGCCTCATCGGAGTCATGTTCGGCTCGCGCTATTTTTCGACGCTCTACGGCTTCGCCTTCCTCAATCACCAGATCGGCGGCTTCCTCGGCCTCGTACTGGCGGGCTGGCTGCGCGAATGGACGGGCTCGTTCCTCATCGTGTGGTGGCTGTCGATTGGGTTCGGCATATTCTCCGCTCTCATCAATTTGCCGATTGTCGAAAAGCCCGTGCGCTCCGCACAGCCGCTTCCTGCCTGACGCCAACAGCGACGGACCCAAGAGCGACGGACTCAAGAGCAACTCACCCATGACCACCACTTCCGCCAGCGAGAAATCGCGCCGTTCCATCGCCCCCGAGATCATCGTCGCGGCCGGCTGCCTCATCGCCATGATCACCTGGGGCCCGCGCTCGGCGGCGGGGGCCATGCAACTGCCCGTGCTGGAAACGCGCGGCTGGAGCACGGAGGCCTATGCCTTCGCATTCGCAGTGCAGAACCTCTTGTGGGGTCTCGGACAGCCAATTTCCGGCCGCCTTGCGGACGCCTACGGCAGCCAGCGTGTGCTGATCGGCGGCGCGCTGCTCTACGCCCTCGGCGTCGTGCTGATGACGATTTCGACAACGCCGGCCGCTTTCACCCTGACGGCAGGCGTCATCTGGGGCTTCGGCCTTTCCGGCTGCTCCATCACCCTCATCATTTCCGGCGTCGGCAAGATGGTGCCGGACAGGATGCGCCCTCTGGCTTTCGGCCTTGTCGGCGCGTCGGGCTCCTTCGGCCAGTTCGTGTTTTCCCCGCTCGCCGGCTGGCTGATCGAAGGCTGGAACTGGCAGGTCGCCTGCGTCGTCTTCGCCTGCATGCTCGGGGCCATCGTGCCCCTGTCCTATCTCGTCGCCTCGCGCTCGATGAAGGACAGCAGTGCCGACAATGGTGGCGCGGCCGACGAAAGCTGGTGGACGACCCTGCGCGATGCCATGCGCGACAGATCCTACATGCTGGTGGTCATCGGCTTTTTCACATGCGGCTTCCAGCTCGCCTTCATCACCGTGCATTTCCAGCGCTACGTGGTGGAATCCGGCCTTTCCGCCAATGTCGGCTACTGGGCCTTCGCGCTGGTCGGCCTGTTCAATGTCGCCGGCTCCATCGGCTCCGGCTCGCTGTGCCAGCGCTATCCGTCGCGCTACGTGCTGGCGGGTATCTATTTCTCGCGCTCGGTCATCACGCTGGTCTTCATCAACCTCGCGCCATCGCCGATCTATGCGCTAACCTTCGGCGCGCTGTCCGGCCTGCTCTGGCTGTCGACGCTCGCGCCCACGTCGGCCATCGTCAACCGCATCTTCGGCCCGCGCAATTTCGGCATGCTCTACGGCTTTGCCTTCCTGTTCCATCAGGTCGGCAGCTTCTTCGGCGTCTGGCTCGGCGGTGTGGCCCGCCAGCAGCTGGGGAGCTACGACCTCGTCTGGTATTTCTCCATAGCCCTCGGTGTCGCCTCGGCGCTGATTTCCCTGCCGATCAAGGAAACCCCGCCCAAGCGCAATCCGCAAATGGCGGGGGCCGCTGCGGAGTAGGGGACAGTTTCCTTGAGCCATTCGGGTTTTGGTCCTAGACCAGGGATACGAGGTTCAACCCGGAGAAACCCATGCCTACCTTCCGCGCCATCCGCATCGACAAGGCTCCCGAGGGCCAGAAGGGAACCGTCGCGTCGTGGGCGGATTTCGAAGAGGCCGATTTGATGGAGGGCGATGTCGATGTGCGCATCACCCATTCCACGGTGAACTACAAGGACGGGCTTGCCGTTACCGGCAAATCGCCCGTTGTGCGCCGCTTTCCGATGATTCCGGGGATCGACTTTGCCGGCGTTGTCGCGCGTTCCGATGCGCCCGGCTACAAGGCCGGCGACGAGGTCATCCTCACCGGCTGGGGCGTCGGGGAAACGCATCTTGGCGGCTATGCGCAGAAGGCGCGCGTGAAGTCCGAATGGCTCGTGCCGCTGCCCGAAGGGCTTTCCGCCTCGCAGGCCATGTCCATTGGCACCGCCGGCTTGACCGCCATGTTGTGCGTGCTGGCGCTGGAAGACCACGGCCTTTCGCCGGAGGCCGGTCCGGCCATCGTGACCGGTGCTGCCGGCGGCGTGGGATCCATTGCCGTGGCGCTGCTGAAGGCGGCGGGCTGGCGGGTGATCGCCTCTACCGGCCGCGCATCTGAGAGCGATTATCTCAAGGGACTCGGCGCGGACGAGATCATCGACCGCAAGGAATTATCCGAGCCCGGCCGTCCGCTCGGCAAGGAGCGCTGGGCTGCGGCCATCGATGCGGTCGGCTCGCACACGCTGGCCAATGTTCTGGCGCAAACGCAATATCGCGGCGCAGTCGCAGCTTGCGGCCTTGCGCAGGGGATGGACCTGCCGGCCAGCGTCGCGCCTTTCATCCTGCGCGGCGTGTCGCTGCTTGGCGTCGACAGCGTCATGTGCCCGCTGGCCGAACGCATTGCCGCCTGGCGGCGTCTGGCGCAGGACCTCGACAAGACCAAGCTCGCCGATATGACGACGCATGTACCGTTTGCCAACGTCATGGACGTGGCGCGCGACATTCTGGACGGCAAGATCCGTGGCCGCGTGGTGGTGGATATCGATTGATTACCAAAAGCGCGTGCCGGGCGGGCCTTTGAACGGACCGGCGATGCGGGCAGTGATCCAGCCGCCGTAAAAATCCCCCGCCTGCGCCTGTACCTTTTCCTCGCCGACGAAGCAGGCGTCGACTTTGCTCGCATAGACGGCCAGATGATCTTTCAGCGCCGCATATTCGCCCGTCGGCTGCGGATAGGACCAGGCTGCGGCGCGCGAAAAACGCCCGTTGGCGGCGATTGACCAATAGCGCGCCACGCCCTTGAACTCGCAGAAGCTGGAGCCTGTCTCCGCCCGCAGCAACTCGGAGGCGACATCCTCGGGCGGAAAATAATAGACTGGCGGATGGCTCGTCTCCAGCAGCCGTAGGCCGCGGATGGTGTCGGCTATGGTCGCACTGGCGAATTCCACCCGCAGACGTGCGGCGACCGGCTCCAGCCGCGGCGGACGAGGATAGTCCCAAACAGATTCCTGCCCCGGCCCAGGTGCGATGCGTTGCGCAGGTCTCCTCATTGCTACAACTCCTCGATTGTCTCCAGATACACCGCCGCTGTGTCGCGATATGCCTGCTGTCTGGCGCCGTCCATGCGGTCCCAGTTTACGTAGGCGCGCGCCAGTCTGTTGTTCGCCTTCAGCCGGTTGCGATTGCGAACCAGAAAGTCCCAATACAGGCTGTTGAACGGGCAGGCGCCTTTGCCGGTTTTGTGTTTGATGTCGTAGTGGCAACCGCCGCAATAGTCCGACATCCGGTCGATGTATGCTCCGCTCGCCGCGTAGGGCTTCGAACCCAGCAGGCCGCCGTCAGCGAACTGGCTCATGCCCAGCGTATTTGGCAGTTCCACCCATTCGAACGCGTCGAAATAAACGGCGAGATACCATTCGTGAATCTGGCGCGGTTCGATGCCCGCCAGCAGCGCGAAATTACCCGTCACCATCAGCCGTTGGATATGATGCGCATAGGCCTTCTCTTTGGTCTGTACGATGGCTTCGCGCATGCAACGCATTTTCGTTTCGGCCGACCAATAGAACCACGGCAGATCGCGCCTGGCTTCGAAATGGTTTTCGTCGCGGTAGTCCGGCATTTTAAGCCAGTAGATGCCGCGCACATATTCGCGCCAGCCGATGATCTGGCGGATGAACCCTTCCGCGCAATTCACCGCTACATCGCCAGCCGCGTAAGCATCGGCCACGCGGTCGCACACTTCGCGCGCGCTCAGCAATCCGATGTTGATGTAACCCGACAACACCGAGTGGTAGAGCGTATCCTCGCCCGCCAGCATGGCGTCCTGAAAATCGCCGAAACAGGGAAGGGCGCGTTCGATAAAGTGATCGAGAGCTTTCACCGCTTCGGCGCGCGTCACCGCAAATCGAAAAGGCGTAGCATCGCCAAAGCTGCCCGCAAGGCGTGTCTCGACAAGCGCTATGACGTTCTTCGTTATGGAATCGGGCCGAAACTCGCGCCGCTTTGGCATGAACAGGTCAGGCATCGCCCGTTTGCGATTGTCGTGGTCGAAGTTCCACTTGCCGCCGGCCGGTTCGCCGCCCTCCATCAGATAGCCGGTCTTCTTGCGCATCTCACGGTAGAAGAACTCCATCCGCAATTGCTTTCGTTCCTTCGCCCATGCGCGGAATTCGTCATGGGTACACAGGAAGCGGTCGTCGTCGCGGATTTCGGTTGCAATGCCGGTGGCCGTCTCGATTGCCTCCAGCAATTGCTGCACGCGCCATTCCCCGGCTTCCGTAACCACAATTTTATCCGGCCTGTGGCGTTCGGCGGCAGCGGCGACTGCTTTGATAAAATCGCCGGGGTTTTCTTGCGCATCGTACTTCAGGTAATCAACGCAAAGGCCCTCTTCCTCAAGTTCCGCCGCGAAGTGGCGCATCGCCGACAGGATGAAGATAATCTTCTGCTTGTGATGGCGCACATAAGCTGCTTCCTCGCGCACCTCACACATGAAAATCACGTCCTGTTCGGGATCGGCGCCCTGCAGGCTCGCGATGTCGTGGGAGAGCTGGTCGCCCAGTATGAAAATCAGGTTTCGTATGCGTCTGCCGCCGCTCACCATGGTACGGCGCTTCCGTCATAGGCAAAGAACCCGCCGCTGTCCGCCGCGTCCAAAGTGTCTAGGACGTCCAGCATGCGCGCCGCCGAATCCTGCGGCGTGAACGTCTCGCGCTCGCCAGAGTGGGGTGCGCTCAGCTCCGTCGCGACAGTTCCCGGATGCAGCGCCACGCAAACCGCCTCCCTGCGCTTGCGCGTGATCTCGATAGCGCTTGTTCGCACGATCTGGTTAAGCGCCGCCTTGGAGGCGCGATAGGAATACCAGCCGCCGAGGCGGTTGTCGCCGATCGAGCCCACCCGAGCCGAAATGGTGGCGATAACGGACTTGCCGCTGCGCGGCAACAGGTCGTGAAAATGTTTGAGCACCAGCGCCGCACCGACAGCATTGATTGCAAACGCCGCCGCCATCGCCACCGGATCGATTGCGGCAAGCGCCTTTTCCGGCTTGTATCCATGGCGGTCCAGCACGCCGGTTGCGTTGAAAATCAGCCGCGCCTCGCCGGCTTCCTCGCGCAGGCGCTGCGCTGCGGCGCGAACACTTGCTTCGTCCGTCAGATCGAAAGAAACGGGCCCGTTGCGCGACAGGCGGAAGACGCGCGCGCAATTTTCATCGGCTTCCAGTCTATCGGCGAGAGCCGAGCCAATGCCGCCTCTGGCGCCAAGGACGACCGCCGTATATCCGCTTCCAAGACTTTGCATGCCGGGAAGATAGGGCGTGCCACGGCAAAGGCGAGGCTGCCAACATCATCCCTGTGCGCGGAGCACGAACCCGGGATCTCTGTCCGCATCCGCGTAGTCCTGGATCGCCCGCGACATCCGGGAAAGCAAAAATCTATTCCGCTGCCTTCAGCGCATTCAGTTCCTCGTCGCATCCTTCCCACGGGTGTCCCGTGATATCGAAGACAACGCCGTCGGGACCGCGAAATTTCGTTTCCGCGTGTGCACCGGGAGGCACGGCATATTGCGAATCCAATGCTTCGGCGCCGAGTTCTTCCAGCCGTTTCGTCCAGGCTTCCACATCGTCGACGATGACGCCGAAGTGATGCATGCCGGTATAGTCGAGCCCCTTGCCGATCTGGTCGTTGGTAAATTTCAGGATCGCTATGTTGATAGATCCGTCAGTGAGAAACACGCCGGACGGCCGCGCCGCCTCGCCGGTCTTCTCGTCGATTCCGAACCGGCGCAACTCGCGCAGGCCGAAGGCTTTCTTGTAGAATTCGGCGGCCTTGCCGGGATGATCGGAGGCGAAAGCTATATGGCGTATCTTGTTCATGCTGTTCTCCCTGTTGGAAGGCCGTAGGCAGTAGGGAGTGGTGCGTAGTGCGTAGTTGAAACAAATGGAAGTCATCCCGAACGCAAGAGGCGATCCGGGATCGCTCTCCGCATTCAAAAGGTCCCGGATAAATCGCTTCGCGTTTTTTCAGGAGGACAGCGATACTACTGCCTACTGCCTACTGCCTACTGCCTGTCCCAACCCCTATTTCTTCCCTGAGGCCTTTCTTGCCTTGGCAACAATATCCTTCGGCGCTGCGACCACACCCTCTACGATCGACTGGATGATGGTGCCGGCGATGGGATCTATATCCACGCGCGTCTTCTTTGCATCGGCGAGAAAATCCTTGTCCGCCATAGTGGCATCGAAGGCTCTTCGCAAAACCACTACCCGATCCTGCGGCACGCCGGGCGGCGCCAGATAGGGTTGACCGAGCTGTCCGGGCGAGGAAATCAGCGCCATGATCTTCTTCTGCTCTTCGTTTTGCGCGAGTTCCGTCAGCAGCGGCGCTTCGGGAATTTCCGCATCGCGTTTCAGGCCAATCTGGGCGAGAAAATACAGCTTCTTCTCCGTCATCCATTTCGGAAACGTCGTGTGGATGGAGGTTAAACTGCCGGAGCGGGCGACAATCTCACCGCGCTCCATCGCCAGAAACACGTCCTTCGAGCTTTTGTAACCGGTAATGATCCTGAATTTCGTTCCAAGCAGATTGTTCATCACCGTCGGGTAGATCACGATCGAGGAGGCAGGTCCCGTTCCGCCGAGCACAGCTTCCTTTTTCTGCAGGTCGGCAACTGTCTTGATGCCGGCCGTGCGGAAAATGAAAATCGCCTCGTTGCGCCCGCCCGTGGAGCCGATCCAGTTGAACTTCGCCGCATCGAACCTGACGTTCCGCCCGTCGAGGACCTGATGCAGCGGGATGGCATTGTTGACGACGGCAATGGATGTGCCGTCTTTCGGCGCAATGTTGAACATGAAATTTGTGGCGACCACATTACCGCCGCCGGGCATGTTGCGCACGACGATGGACTCCGCACCAACATGTTTCGGCATGTGCCTGGCAATCAGTCGCGCCACGAGATCGTAATTGCCGCCCGAGCCGGTGCTGGTGACGATTGTCATCGCCTTGCCTTTGAAGAACTGTGCCCCGTCCTGCGCCTGCGAACTGGTCAGCAGGGCAAGCACCGCTGCAAATCCCGCAATCGCCGCTCCCGTTTGCCGCAACATGACGCCTCCCTTTTCCGTCCGCATCCCGCTTTCCGCCGCTATTGCGCGGCGAGCTTTTCTATTCGCACCAGATCGTTCATGGCCGCGGCCATATCCGCGCCCTTCGGCAGTTCGCAACGCAGCGAGCGCACACGGTAGCTGCCAGGGTCGTGTCCCATCGGCGTTTTGCCGGCGGCATTGTCGTCGACGGCCTGTAGCAGGAGTCGCCGTAGCTTTACGATCGCCGCATCGCCCATCAGCATATACTCCTGACTGCGGTCGACGATGGATCCCATGCTCTCCTGGATCGCGCAATCCTGCGTGCCGAAGCCCTTTATGCCGGTGAAAGACTGCCCGCTGGCCTGCAGCGCGCGGTCTATCAGATAGTCGTTGCCCTTGTTGCGGATCGCATGGTCGGTACCGGCGATGTTTTCGGTATGAATCCACTCGCCGCTCTTGGCGGTGGCGATTTCCTCTGCGCTCAGCGGCCGGTCGGGATTGAAGTCGATGCTGTAAAGCATGGTGTTTTCATCGTCGAGGGGAACCCACATATGCGCGCCGAACGGCGTCGTGGAAATGATCTTGTGAAACGGCATCAGCATGATGTTGAGGTTCCACATGATGTCTGGCTTGCCGGTGTCGCGGCCAGTGGCGACGACGAAGCCGAAGTCCGTTGCCTGTACTTCGTAGAAGGACGGCACAACGTCGCGCCCCGCCGACACACGGCTGCCGCCGCGATGCAGGAACGTCAGATGCGGCGCGTCGAACCCGCCTTCCAGCGCCTGCAGCCAGTTGCATTCCTGCACATGGCGTGTCGCGTACCGGTGGCTGTCGGGAACAAGCGTCCATTCAAGCTGCGGAAATTCGGGCGCTTCCCCTGTCGGCCCCATGTAGGTCCAAACGAGGCCCGCGCGCTCGATGCACGGATAGGATTTGACTTTCAGCTCCCGTTTGACGGTCGCAATCTGTTGGGTTTCGGACGGCGGAACGCACGGCACATCCACGCACGCGCCCGTCACGTCGAACTTGAGCCCGTGGTAGACGCAGCGGATGCCGTCCTCCTCGTTGCGCCCGAAGAAGAACGAGGCGAGGCGGTGCGGACAGAATTCGCTGATAAGTCCCAGCCGGCCCGACGTATCGCGGAACAGCACCAATGTCTCGCCAAGCAGTTTTACGCGCACCGGCGGGCAGTCCGGCTTTGCAACGGCTTCCGCGAAAGCCGCCGGTATCCAGTAGCGCCGCATCAGCGCGCCCATCGGCGTGCCGGGTCCCACCCGTGTCAGCTTGTCGTTTTGCTCGCGCGATAACATGCGCCGTCTCCCGGTCTTGTTCTGCTTGCGCACAGATTGCGGGAAAAGCGCGGGGCAGGCAAGAGGCAGGCAAGAGGCAGGCAAGAGGCAGGCAAGAGGCAGGGAAACCGTACAATGCTCGCGCCCGGGCGTTATGCCGGCGTCGCAGGGCATGCGTGCGTTTCGGGTGCACGGCCGGGAAGGACAAAGCAGGCGATGAACCGCTTGGCGAGAGCCTTGTCGCCCACTACGGAAATCTCTTTCGAACGTTCTGCCTCCGCAAGCGGCCTTCCCGCATAGACCACCATCGCCAGCGCATTCGGATCGCCGGAAATCCGCACATCGCATCCGGCGACGCTTTCTGGCTCGAGTGTCATGTTGCCATTTCGTATGTCGGCGCAAAACTCCATGCCGCCCGAAACGATTCCGATACGCCCGGCCATGTTTCTTGCCCGGCTGGCGTCGAACATTGTGCGCAGCGAAAGTACGAGCGAATTGGCGCTGATCGGCCGGCCGAAAGGAAAACTGGGCGAACGCGCCGCCCATCTTCCAATCTCGCGGATGACCGGCTCAAGCTCGCGGCCCCAATCAGTCAGTTCGTAGACGCGCACGGACGCAGGTGGCGGCAGTTTTTTGCGGACGAGGATAGAGGATCGCTCGAGTTCGTCGAGGCGCTGCGTCAGGACGTTTGGACTGATGCCGGGAAGCGCCGTGCGCAAGTCCGTAAAGCGGCGCGGGCCAAGCATGAGTTCGCGGATGACAAGCAGCGCCCAGCGCTCGCCGACCAGCTCGAGCGCATGGGCGGCAGCGCAGCCATCGTCGTAATGTCGTTTTCCAGCCATTTCAAAGTATCGATTGACAATTAGCTACTCCTGATTTAGGAGTATTACATTCAATTTAAAGAGTAGCGTTCGCACGCGCGGGAGGCAAGTATGGCGCAGGGATATCTCGATTGTTTTGTCATTCCCGTCCCCGCGGGCAAGATCGGCGAATATCGCAAACTGGCGGAAAAATCGAACGAAGTCTGGCGCAAGCACGGCGCTCTGGATTATTCCGAATGGATTGCGGACGACGTGAAGCCGGGAAAGCTGACGTCGTTTCCCCAGGCGCTGCAGTTGCAAGAGGGCGAAATCGCGGTCGTCGGCTTCGCCCGCTATGAGTCCCGTGAGCATCGCGACAAGGTCTTCGCCGCTGTCATGGCCGATCCCTTCATGCAGGAAATGAACCCAAAGACCATGCCGTTCGACGCCATGCGCATGTTCTGGGGCGGCTTCTCCGCGCTCGCCGGCGGCTGAAGCGCGGACGACCAAATTGCCTGCAAGCGAAATAGGGCCAGCATGTTGAAATATGTGATGTGGGCGACAGTCGCGATAGCTGTGGCGATTGCGGTGCTGTTGATTTACGCCTCGACCAGGCCAGACCAGTTTCGTATCTCACGATCGATTGAGATCGCGGCCCCGCCGGAGAAAGTGTTCCCGCTTATAAATACGATCCGAACGTTCGATACCTGGAATCCCTTCGCTGCGCAGGACGGAATGAAACTCTCCTACAGTGGCCCGGAGGCAGGTCCGGGAGCGACCGATAGTTTCAGCGGCAGGGGCGGTACCGGAAAGCTTGCCATCGTGGAAAGCAAGGCGCCGGCGGAAGTGGTGATGCAGCTCGACATGGAAAAGCCTGTCCGGGGTCATAACCGTATCGTGTTCGTCATAGCGCCGTCGCAAGCCGGATCGAATGTCAGTTGGACGATGAGCGGAAATACGCCGTTTATCGGCAAGGTCATTCACACGATTGTAAGTCTGGAGCGAATGATCGGGCCGCAATTCGAGAGGGGCCTGCGCGATTTGAAGGCGCTGGCGGAAAAGCCGTGAGGTTCAAGAGCAGGAGTGATGCCATGAGCAAGCCGAGCAAATTCGTCTGGCATGACGTGATGACGACGGCCATGAAGGCTGCCGAAGTATTCTACGCGAACGTCGTCGGCTGGCGCATGCAGGACGCCGGCATGCCGGACGGCGGTTACACGCTGCTGATGGATGGCGAGAAAATGGCCGGCGGTCTCATGCCCATCCCCGATGATGCCCGGGCCATGGGCGTGCCACCGGCGTGGATGGGCTATATCGGCGTCGAGAACGCCGACGCCAAGGCGAAGGAAATCGTCGACGCCGGCGGTAAAATTCATCGCCCGCCGCAGGACATTCCGGGCGTCGGACGATTTGCCGTCGCCGCCGATCCATTCGGCGCCGGCTTTATGATTTTTCAGGGCAACGGCGAACCGGACGCCGGTCCAGTTCCGTTCATGACGCCGAAACACATTGGCTGGAACGAACTGCACGGAGGCGATCTTGAGGCATCCTTCGCTTTCTATGCAAAACTTTTCGGCTGGACGAAAGGCGAAGCGCACGACATGGGCGGCATGATCTATCAGACCTTCCACACCGGCGACGGACACGCTACCGGCGGCATGATGAAAGCCATGGAAGGCGTGCCGCCGCATTGGGCCTATTATATTTCCGTCGCCGATTTCGACGCAGCGGTCGACCGCGCAGTCGCGGGCGGCGGCAAGAAACTGATGGAGCCGATGCAAGTCCCCGGCGAAGCCTGGATATGCCCGTTGCAAGACCCGCAAGGCGCGCATTTCTCGCTGATTGGAATGCGGTAGGGGAAAGGCAGTAGTAGGGAGTAGGCAATAGTGCTTTGCTGGTGTCGGGAGGCGAGCGGGCGTTTTGTCATCCCGGCCGAAGCGCAGTGGAGAGCCGGGATCGGTTCGTTACGGAGAGCGATCCCGGGTTCGCGCATTGCGCGCCCCGGGATGGCCTGAAAATTGTGCTCCCAACTCGCCATTCCCTATTCGCGGCTCACTACTGCCTACTGCCTGCTCCCTGCTCCCTGCTCCCAGCTGCCTCCTGCCTCCTCCAGCCACGGACCCCTGTCATGCCCATTCCGAAAAACACCATCTGCCTCTGGTTCGACAAGGACGCCGAAGCGGCGGCGAACTTCTACGCGCAAACCTTTCCCGGCAGCCGCGTGACAGCCGTGCATCGTGCGCCTGCAGATTATCCCTCCGGCAAGGAAGGCGATGTTCTGACCGTCGAATTCACTGTCGCGGGCATTCCATGCATTGGTCTCAATGGCGGCCCCGCCTTCACGCACGACGAAGCCTTCTCGTTTCAGATTTCGACGGAAGACCAGCAAGAGACCGACCGCTACTGGAACGCCATAGTGAACAATGGCGGGAAGGAAAGCGCGTGCGGCTGGTGCAAGGACAAATGGGGCGTCTCCTGGCAGATCACGCCGCGCACGCTGATCGAGGCGTTGTCGGCGGGAGGTGCTGAAGCCAAACGCGCCTTCGCGGCGATGATGGAAATGCGCAAGCTCGACGTCGCGGCGATAGACGCTGCAAGGCGCGGGGACTGACCCCCGCGCCATTCCGTGATGCTTGTCGCGATCAGAAGCGCCCTTCGACGCCGGCCAGGCGCACGACCTTGCGCCAACGCTCGATCTCCGCGGCCATGAACGCCTTCAGGTCTGCGACGGGCATGTTCTTCTGCGGGATCAGACCGAACTTGACGAGCGCTGCACCGAACGCCGGCTTCGCCAGTGCCGCATCCATGGCGGCATGAAGTTTGACAGCCGCCTCCTGCGGCATTGCCGCCGGTCCCGCGAACATGAACCATCCCGCAGCATCGAAGCCGGGCAGCGTTTCGGCCAGGGCCGGCACGTCCTTGACGAGATCTACGCGTTTGGCCGTCGAAACGGCCAGCGCCCGCACCTTGCCCGCGTTGATCGAGCCGAGCGCGGGGCCGATGTCGACAAACATCATCGGCACATGGCCGGCGACAACATCGTTGAGAGCCGGAAGGCTGCCCTTGTAGGGGACCATCTGGATTTTGAAGCCCGCCATCGAACCCATCAGTTCCATGAACAGATGGTGTGGCACGCCCGGGCCGGAGCTGGCGTAGTTCAGGTCCTTCTGCCGCGGCTTCACGTAATCGATGAATTCGCGCACGGTCTTTGCAGGGACGGACGGATTGACCACCAGAACGAACGGCGTCGCCGCCGCCAGCGCCAGCGGCGTGAATTGCTTCACAGGATCGTAGGACAGCTTCTTGTAGAGCGACACATTGACGGCCAGGTTGGTGCCGGAGCCGAGAAAGATCGTATGGCCGTCGGGCGGCGCGCGCAGAACCGCCATCGCGCCGATGGTGCCGCCGGCGCCCGGCCGGTTTTCGACCACGACGCTTTTGCCGAGCGCGGTTTCGACTTCCTTCGCCATCATGCGCGCAAGAACGTCCGTCCCGCCGCCCGGCGCGAACGGGACCACCATGGTGATGTTGCGCGATGGAAACGCCCCTTGCGCCAAAGCGCTCGTGCAAGCGCATAACGAGATAACGGCAGCGCTAAGCGCCGCCTTGCCAAGACGAAACATGAAAAAACCCTCCTGCCGCTCTGACTCCCGGCAGACAAAGTTGAGGACGCTCCGCGCAGGATGTCAAGAAAGACAGGCCGGAAGAGTTCCTCGCCAACACTCCGGTCGGCCGGTTATTCGCCAGTTGCTAGACCACCGGCGTCGGACCGCCCCGCGCGTATTCGCCTTCGCCCGCGCCGCCGCCGGCGGCATCGAGCCGCCTTTTAGCTTCGGCCACAACTGTCGCGTCCAGCGGGCCTTTATTGGCAATGGCGATGTCATCGGCCAGATGTTGCGCGTTGGTCGTCGCGACAAGCGCGACGTCGATATCCCCGTTCGCGAGAACGAAGCGGATCATGAATTCGACGCGGCTCATGCCATCGAGCAATTCGTCAAGCCGGGCGCGCTCCCATAGTTCGCGCACCTGTCCCTGCACAGTGCCGATCGGCCGCGTCGCCCAGTCTTTGGCCGGCGCGCCGCGACCCGTCACGCCGCGCGCGACGATAGCCTTGCCGGAGCGTTTCAACGCTGCAATGACATCCTCGTTCTGCCGCTGCAGCGGCGAATAGGGCACCTGGACAAGATCGAAATAATCCGCGCTGACAAACTCCGCGAGCTTCGGCAGGCGCGAGGAAATGCCGATAGCGCGTACCTTCCCATCACGCTTCATCTTGAGTAGCGCTTCGATGACACCGCCGTCTTCGAGCTGCTTGCGCGTGGGATCGCCATGCACCTGCACCGCATCGAGATGATCCGTTTTCATCCGTTGCAGCGATTGCTCGATGCCGGCGATGACATTCTCGCCCGTATAGGTGTGCTTCTCATGGGCGTCCCCAACGCCGTGCACGCCGACGGCGCAGGCGCATTTGGAGGCGAGTGCGAAATCGCCGCGCCGGTGCGAGAGCGCCTTGCCAATCAGCGTCTCGGACAGGCCGTAGTCGATGGATGTATCGATGTAGGTGACGCCGCTGTCGACGAGCGTATTGAGAAAGCGAACCGCATCGGCCTCGGAAAGGTCGCGCGCCTTTGGCGCGCCTGCCAGCTCCATCGCGCCATAGCCGAGGCGAGAGACTTCGAGGTTCGTTTTGCCGAAGCGGCGCGCTCCGCCGGCGGGTATTGTTTGTGTCATGTCGCCTCCCCGAAACGCGCGGCCCGGACGCGTAATACGCTCCGGGCTCTTTTTTGCGCGGCGGAACGTTTTTCATTCAGCCGGTATATCGGGGTTTTCGGCTAAGTCACGCCGCGATTTCCTGCCCCGCGTCGAGGGGCGGGCAGGGGGCGACGCCCGGCGGCAGAGCGGGACGGTCCACATCACCGCCTGCGCGCTTCCAAGCGCCGAATCCGCCCGCCATGTGGCAAACCGGGTTGAGCCCCATCTTCGCCGCAACCTGCGCTGCCAGCGCCGAGCGCAAGCCCCCGGCACAGAAAAACACGAAGCGCCGGTCCTGGGCGAAAATCGGGTTGTGGCTGGGGCTCGCCGGGTCGATCGAGAATTCCATCACCCCGCGCGGGCAGTGAACCGCGCCGGGCATCCGGCCCTCGCAATCGAGTTCGCGCGGCTCGCGCAGGTCGACAAACACCACGTCCGGATGGCCGGCCAGTTCCATCCCGCGCCGCACGGAAATCGTCTCGATTTGCTCTTCCGCTTCCTCGATCAGCGCGTCGACGCCCCTAATGATCCGTTGCGACATGTGTAAACTCCAACAAAACAAAATTGATATGTAAAGTTTGTATCATCAATTATGCAAGAACGCAATGTATTTTTTTCAAAAACCATAATAATAACGTGAATTATAGAAGAGCCATAAAAATCAATGATATGATCCCGTCTTCCATCTGATCGCGCTTCGCAGACATAAAAGGCCGCAGCAAGCAGCTGCGGCCCCGTAACGCGCATCCTGACCTTGGTTGGAGCTATTCTGCAGCTTCGGAAAGCGCCGTCTCCTGCATCCGGCGAATGGCCTGCCGGGCGTAGGCGACAGCCTTGTCGTGGGTGCGCAGCAGCAGCGCGCGCGACGGATCGCGCCCCACGATGTCCTGCTGCGATTCCATGAACACCTTGTCCTCCAGAAACGCTTTCAGAATATCGGCGTGGAACGCGAGATTGGCCGGATCGTCCTTCGCCTTGCCGCGCAGGGCCGTCGAGAAGAAATAATGGAAGTTGTGCTCGTCGGCAGGCGTCGCCTGGTGGAAGAGCCGCAGCACCAGCCCGCCCGGCTTGTCGCGGTTCTCGCGCCCGCCGGTATCCGCATCGTGTCCGCCCGCCCACTGAAGCACCGAGGCCGGCGCGACATATTCGAAATCGCCCCACCGGTCGATCTTGCCCTTGAAGCCCGCGACGGCCTGGAAGGACGGCGGCGGCGTCGACGCCATCATCCACCGGCAGAAATGCGCGCCGTTTTCCGTCCGTTCCGTTATGAGTTCGGCATGATCGTGTTCGGCCGGGTTGCCGCCGATGGTCGACGTATGGACATAACCCAGATGCGTCAGGTCCATCAGGTTGTCGATCATGAACATGTAGTTCGCGGCGATATCATAACGCGCGTAGTGGAAATTATATTCGTCCGTCCTGTCGTGATAATCGTAGTTGACGATTGCGCCCTCATCCGCCCGCGCCGGATCCCCCATCCAGACCCAGACGAAATTCTGCCGCTCGACCACAGGGAACGAGCGCACCTTGAAGCCGGGGTTCAGCGCCTCGCCGGGATTGACCGTGCAGGCCCCGTCGCGGCCGAACACCATGCCGTGATAGCCGCATTGCAAGCCCTTCTCGACGCTCGCGCCCAGCGACAGCCGCACGCCGCGATGCGGGCAGCGATCTTCCAGCGCCCCGGCCTTGCCGTCCGCGCCGCGGAACAGGACCATGTCCTGGCCCAGCAGCTTGCGCGCCAATGGTCCGTCATCCAGTTCATTCGACCACGCGCCAACATACCACGCATCCCGCACCAGAGGTTCCATCGCCAGATTGACCATAGTCGCGTCCTCCCGAAGTGATTCTAGCAGCGCAGCCCGCGCCGGAATTATGGCGCACAGTTTGGCAGGAGAGTTCGGGGTAGGGCAAGGGGGAGTTTTCGCGCAGCAGCGGCAGCGTCGGGGTGCGACCGAATGACCGGCGTGGAAACGTCCGTTCGGTGGAACGCCTTTCCCGCACACGCATTCCAGTAACATATTCTTCAGATAGCATCCGGGAGGCCAAAGTGTCCTACGCACAGGCCCGTCGCGCCGAATATGCGCCGAGATTTCTCTTGCACCCCTATATCGTGCCCCTGCCTCTGGCTTGTTTCGCCGGGGCTCTTGTTACGGACATCTGCTACGTCCAGACCTCGACGATCCAATGGGCGAACTTCTCCGCCTGGCTTCTCGCGGTTGGTCTTGCCTTCGGCATTTTGGCCGCAGCAGCGGGTCTGGTCGATCTGTTCCGGACGCCGTCCCGTCAGCGCCCTGCCATCGTCTGGCTGCACGCGGCAGGCGGTTTGTTCGTTCTCCTCATCGTACTCGTCAACAATTTCGTGCACGCGCGCGATGGCTGGACGTCGGTCATGCCCCTCGGCATCACCCTGTCTGCCGTAACCGTCCTGTTCAGCTTCGGCCTTGTGTATTTCGGCGTTCGCGTTGCCCGTCACGTCCGGTACGGAGTAGTCCAATGAAAATGCTTCCATTGACCGCTGCAGCAGCCATTGCCCTCGGTCTCGGCGGTTGCTGGGACCAGCCCGCGCCGCCGGAACAGCAGGTCGGCAAGAATGTCAAATTGCCCGCGCCTTCGCATTACCTGTTCCCGCCAATGAAGATCGTCGCGCCGTCGGGCTGGGGTGAAAACGAAAAGCCAACCGTTCCGGCAGGTTTTGAAATTATGGCGGCCGGCCGCAACATGCATCAGCCGCGCAATGTTCTTGCCCTGCCGAACGGCGATATTCTTGTCGCCGAATCCGGTGGTCCGGCCGGCGCGCCGGCAACCCGGCCAAAGGATCTCGTCTACGGCATCATGAAGTCGCGCGCGCACAGCAGCGTCAAGCCGGGGCAACGGATTGTGCTTCTTCACGATGCGAAGGGCGACGGCAAGAATTACGAACAGATCGTGCTTCTGGAAAACATGAACTCCCCCTTCGGCATGGCGGTTCTGGACGGCACGCTCTACGTCGCGAACACCGACGCGATCATGCAATATCCCTTCAAGCCCGGTGATACGAAGATCGCCGGAGAGGGAAAGAAACTCACCGACTTGCCTGCCGGCCCGATCAATCATCACTGGACGAAAAGTCTCACGGCCAGCCCGGACGGCAATAAGCTCTATGTCGGCGTTGGATCCAACAGCAACATCGTCGAGCGCGGCCTGATCGCGGAGCGTGGGCGCGCAGCCGTGTACGAAGTCGATCCGAAGACCGGAGCCATGCGCATTTTTGCGAGCGGCATGCGCAATCCCAACGGGCTGACTTTCGAGCCTGAAACGAAAACGCTCTGGGCCGTCGTCAACGAGCGCGACGAACTCGGGAACAATCTCGTTCCCGACTACATGACCTCGGTGAAGGATGGCGGCTTCTATGGCTGGCCGTGGAGTTACTACGGCAACCATATTGACGTACGCGTCCATCCGCAGCGGCCGGACATGGTGAAAAAAGCCATTGTGCCGGACTATTCGCTCAGCTCGCACGTCGCACCCCTGGGCCTTGCCTTCGTCAGCGGTCAGGTCTTCCCGGAAAAATACCGCAACGGCGCATTCGTCGGCGAACATGGAAGCTGGAACCGTACAGTGCTGAA
>JBFWRC010000005.1:0-185223 GCA_050249115.1 Beijerinckiaceae bacterium | reverse complement strand
GACCGCCGAGGGCTACGGCATGCCGATCATTCCGATCCCGGCCATTACCGCCCATACCAAGAGTCTGAATGTGCCGACACATGGCACGAAGAAGCCGGAAGGATTCGTGTTCAACAGGCTCTCGTGGAAATAGGGTCGGCCTTTTGGTCAAGTTTGAAGCCGGCTCCGCCTGTCTGGGCGGGGCCGTCTTTGCGTTTTGCCCTCCACGCGCTACAACCGCGTCGCGATCCAAACAAGCGGGGATAGTGTGACGCGGAAATACAAGATTTCCATTGCCGGCGCCGGCCTGGGCGGGCTGGCTGCAGCGGCCTGCCTGCTGCAGGACGGACACGACGTTGACGTTTACGAACAGGCCGCGCAATTGGGAGAGGTCGGCGCCGGCATTCAGGTCAGCGCCAATGCCATGCATGTTATCCGGCATATCGGCTTGGCCGATGCGCTTGCCGAACAGGCCGTGCGGCCGGAAGCCTATACGTTCTGCATGGCGGACACCGGCGAGATCGTGCAATCGTTCGAACTGTCCGAAGCACACGAGAAGGCGCATGGCGCGCCCTATTATCATGTGCATCGCGCCGATTTGCACGAAATTCTGGGCGCCCGCGTGCGGGCGTTGAAACCCGATGCGATCAAACTCGGTCATCGTATTCTTCGCTACGAAGAGAACGGTTCGGGCGTGACTGCCGAGTTCGACAACGGCGTGCGTGCACACAGTGACCTTTTGATCGGCGCCGACGGGGTAAAATCCGCGGTACGCGCACAGATGAAGGGGGCTGACAATCCCGTATACACCGGCGATCTGGCCTGGCGTGTTCTGGTTCCGGCTGCGCCCTTGCGCCCATTCTTTCCGCGCATCGAGCAACGTTTGTGGATGGGAGCTGGCGGCCATGCCGTTTCGTATTTCGTTCGCAATGCGGAATTGTTCAATTTCGTTGGCATTGTCGAAAAGGAAAAGGCCTCCGAGGAGAGCTGGACGCTCAAGCGGCCCTGGGAGGAGTTCAAGGCCGATTTCGGCTGGTGGAATCCGGCCGTTCAGGCGGTCATCGATTCCGTTCCCAAAGACCAGTGTTACGTCTGGGCCCTGCACATTCGCGAACCGGTCGAAGACTGGAGTACAGCGTGCGTGACGCTGCTGGGCGACGCGATTCATGCAACGCTTCCCTATCTGGCCCAGGGCGCGGCGATGGCCATGGAAGACGGCGCGGTGCTGATGCGGGCGCTGCGGGAGGAGGGCGATCTGGCCAAGGCCCTCAATCTCTACGAGCGCAACCGCTACGAGCGTACAGCGCGCGTGGTGCGCGAGTCCTCCGCCAACGGCAAACTTTTCCATCATCGCTCCCGCGAAGCGATCCTGGATGCTTTTTCGAAGCGCGATATGGGCCGGGAACGTTCAAGTTGGTTGTTCAACTACAACCCATTGACCGTCGATTTGATGTAGGAGCGCCGCTATGGAGCGGGTGAAGAAGATCGCATGGGACGCCATCAGCGCCAACGCCCGCGCCATCGCCCTGACCGGGGACAATATTTTCTATTTCGGCGAATTGGGTAACCAGGAGTACGAGACCGCCGGCCTGATGGCTGATCTGCTTGCGGCAGAAGGATTTTCCGTCACGCGCGGCGTCAGCGGTTTTCCAACGGCTTTCGTCGCGACCTATGGATCCGGCAAGCCTGTGGTCGCCATTCACACCGAATACGATTCCAATCCCGACAACAGCCAGCAGCCTGGCGTGCCCGAACCAAAACCTGTCGTCGAGGGCGCACCCGGCCATTGCGAAGGGCATAACGTCAATGCAGCCGTCATGATCGGGGCGGCTGTCGCCATCAAGCGCGCGATGGCCGAATGCGGCGTCGCGGGTACGTTGAAAATCGTCGGCGCACCGGCGGAAGAGCAGCTGCTCTCGCGCCCCTACATGGTGCGCGATGGCGTATTCGCCGATTGCGATATCGCATTCCATCCGCATATCGGCTCGGAGCTCTCCTGCACCTACGGGCTGCAGCAGTCGGCGCTCGTGTCGGCGATGTTCACATTTCTCGGTGAAACGGCGCATGCCGGCGTTGCGCCGTGGAAGGGCCGCGATGCCCTTGACGGCGTTGTGCTGATGGACATGGGGCTTGCGCAATTCCGCGAGCATATGCGGCCGGAAGGGCGTATGCATCGTGCGATCACAGATGGTGGCCTGCAGCCGAACGTCGTCGCGCGCAAGGCGGCTGTATGGTGGTATTTTCGCGATCCCTCGGCTGATGGCGCGCGCGAATTGTTCGAACAAGCGCAAAGATGCGCGGAGGGCGCAGCGCTCATGTCGCGCACGGAGTGGCGCTGCGACGTGCTGTCTGCGGTGTGGCCGATGCGCTCGAACAGGATTGCGGCAGAAACCGTGCAGCGCAATATCGAAGCGGTCGGGCATCCGTCGTGGAGCAGCGACGAACAGGCGCTTGCGCGCACGCTGCAGGAACGAGCCGGTGTTTCCGTCGATGGACTGAAACCTGCCGCGCCGCCGTTCCGCGGGCTCGCAAGGCAGGCGGCTTCCGCCAACGACGGGGGAGACGTGTCGTGGGCCGTGCCGACAGCCAAGTTCTATTTTCCGTCCAATATTCCGAACATCGGCTTTCATCACTGGGCCGCCGGTGTGGCGCTGGCGACGCCAATTGCGCACAAGGGCGCGGTTTCCGGAGCGAAGGTGCTCGCGGGCGCGGCGCTGGATTTCTTCTGCGATGCGGCGCTTCTGGCAGAAGCCAAACGGACATTTGCCGAAGAACTTGGCGGCGAGCGCTACCGCTCGCTCCTGCCCGAGGGCCAGCAACCGCCGGCCGATCTCAACCAGGAGAAGATGGAGCCCTATCGCGAAGCGATGCGCGCTCATTATTGCGGCGAGAAGCCGGTCTTCGTCTGAGTGCGCAACGGCGAAACTTTGCGCGCGCTTTATTTCGCCACTGTTTTCGCCGCCTGCTTCATCTGGAAAGCCCAGGTATTCCGGCGCTTCTGCGCCTTTGCGTATTCTTCGGCGAATTGCGGCGCAACGGCCCCGGTCACGATCGGGTTCGCCAGCAAGGCGTCCGACCAGGCTTGCAATTTCGGGAAGGCTTTCAGCAACCCGGTCTGCAAGGTTTCTTCGACCAGCGCAAATCGCTGCAGGAATGGCGCATAGGCGGCATCGACAAGACACAACCTGTCCCCGCCGAAATAGGGTCCGCCGGCTCGCTTCTGCGTTTCCAGCGCCAGCTCGACGCGGGCAAGTTTTGCCGGCGCCGCCGCGAGCGCCTTCTCCATGGCCTCGCGGCTTTCGGCATAAGTTATGGAATTGAGCGCCGATGAAAAGTCCGGCACGAAGTCGGTCCAGGCGCGGTGGCGCGCGCGTTCCAGCGCATCCTCCGGATGCAGGCGCGGCGCGACTGTCTCGTCGAGATATTCGGCGATGGCGTTGGATTCGAACAACGGCGTGCCGTCCACCTGGAGCACCGGCACCTTGCCGTGCGGCGAAATCTTCAGGAACCAGTCCGGCTTGGCCTGCAGGTCGATATAGGTGACGTCGAAGCCGATGTTTTTTGCGCGCAGGGCGATCACGGCGCGCTGAACCCAGGGTCAGGTGTAGGAACTGACCAGATGATATTTGTGCGCCATTGCGGATTTCCCTCAATCAGGAGCTTGTGGCGGCAGGGTAGACAAATTGCGGGCAGGTCTCAAGCTCCTGTCGGGGAGTTTCTCCGGGCAGGGATTTTCTGCGGCCCGGGCTTGCCGGGCTGTCGCACCTGCGTTAGCAGAACAGGCTAACAGCGGCCGGCGCAAAGATGCGCGGTTCATGCAGGGAGAGAAGCTGACGGATGGCCAAATCCCGGAGCAAGCCCCCGCTGCTGCGGGTTCTCTCGCATCGCAATTTTGCATTGTTCGAAGGCGGGCTGTTTCCGCAGTACCTGACGGGCTGGGTGCAGCGCGTTGGCGCAGGCTGGCTCGCCTGGAACCTTACGGAATCGCCGACGTGGCTCGGAATTATCGCGGCTGCCGATCTGGCGCCCATGCTGGTGCTTGCGCCGTTCGCAGGAGCCGTGGCGGACAGGCTGGAGCCGTTGCGGCTGATCCGGCTGGCGCAGACGTTGCTCATGCTGCAGGCCGTCGCCATGGTCGCACTGATGGCGAGTGGCTACATGCGGATCGAGTTTCTCTTTCTGCTGACCTTCTTCAACGGGCTTGTCTATCCGTTTCACTCGACTGCGCGGCAGTCGATCATTCCCTCGGCCGTGCCGCGCGAGGATTTTTCCTCCGCCGTCGCCGTGGACTCGGCCTGCTTTCATTCCAACCGTTTCATCGGGCCGGCGATCGCAGCGTTCATTATTCCGGCCTTCGGAGTAACAGGCGCGTTCGTGGCTCATGCGATCGGATCGTTCGTCAGTGTTGCGGCGTTTCATGTGCTCGATCTTCCGCCGCCGGACCGCTCGCGGCGCAGCCGGGGCAACCTGTTCGGGGATGTCGGCCGGACTTTTGTGTACGCCTGGAATCACAGGGCCATCCGGCCGCTTTTGCTGATCCTCCTGTGCGCGTCCTTTTTCGTGCGCCCGGTGCAGGACATGCTGCCGGGATTTGCGGAAGCCGTCTTCAAGGGCGATGCACGCACGCTGGCGTGGCTTACGTCCGCGATGGGCGTGGGTGCGCTGCTCGGCGCACTGCATGTCGCCATGCGCGGGGGCGTGCGCGGGCTGACGAATTTCGGCATCGTCGGATATTTTTGCACCGCCGCGGGCGGTCTTGGCTTTGCAGCGACGCAGAATATCTACGCCGGTATGGGCTTCGTGTTTGTTGCGGGCTATGGCCTCAATGTCATGTCAACTTGCGTTCAAGCGCTGATGCAACTTGCTGTCGACGATCATGTTCGCGGCCGCGTTCTCTCGCTCTATCTGCTCATCTACCGCGGCATACCGGCGCTGGGCGCACTCATCGTCGGCGTCGGCGCCGAAGTCTACGGCCTGCAACTGGCGCAGGGTGCGGGCGCGGTTCTCTGCGTCGCCATGCTGGGGTTTATCTGGCCGGCGCGCAAGCCAATCATCGACATACTCGAACGCCAGAGAGAGGCAGTCTGACGTTGCGACGGCAGCCGCTCGCGGTTCCGGTGCAAGGTCAGCTTTCGATCTCCCAGTCCACGGGCAACATGCCGGATTTGCGCGCCTTGTTCGTGTAGTAGGTCCATAACTTTCCGTTGTGAAATTCGCGCATCTCGTGCCGGTTGATCTGTTCGAGTTCTTCCGGCGTCAGCGGCAAGGGCTGGCAACCTGCCTGCAGAACCTGCAGTTGGGCGCGGGCGTTCTCGGCGAAATGCACCGCGTCCACGAACAGGGCCGGCAGGCTTTCCGCGACAATGACCGAGCCATGCGCGCGCATGAGGCAGGCGTGATGGGGCCCGAGATCGCGGGCGAGTTGTGCGCCCTGTTCCCGCGTCTTGATATGACTTGGATCGCCATTCATCGGAATGCCGCTTTCCCAGCGCACGGCGCGCGGGCGCATCGGCGCGAGTTGCACGCCCTTCATCATCGTAAACCAGATCGGCATTTCCATATGGCTGTGCAGCACGGCGTTGACGTCCGGCCGGGCCTTGTAGATTTCGCCGTGGATCGGGACCTCGACCGGCGGCCGCAGGCCCTTGTTGTCGAGAACATTGCCGTCGAAGTCCACCTTGATGAGCCGGTCCGGTTCCACGTCGCTGCGCGGATCCGTCGCCGGCTGGATGTAATAGGCGTCTTCGCCCGGTATGCGCGCCGAGACATGGCCGGAGTAATCCAGCAAGTCTTCCATCACCATCATTCGGGTGGCGGCGGCGGTTTCAAGTTTCAGGCGGTCGAGCGCCTTGTCGTCGAGGGGCATGGTCTATCCATTCGAGAGCGTGGCCCGGCCGGCCCTGCGGAATATTGTGGCGTTGACGATGAGGCTGAACGCCAGCAGCGCCAGGCCGAGAATTACATAGGTGTCGCGGAATGCAAGCAGGCGATTGGCATGGGTGTCGAGCGCGTCGAACATCCAGGTGATGCCGGCCGCCCCGGAGACGATGCCGAGCAAGCGGGCTACGTTGACAAGGCTCCCGGCAACGCCTCGCTCTCCGATACTCAGAATGGATGTCGTGAGATCGAGATTGCCAACCTGAAAGATGCCTAGGCCGAGGCCGGTGAAATACAGGAAGACCATCGTTGGAACGACGCTCGCCATCGGTCCGGCGAATCCGATGGCGATCAGACCAACCGCCATGATCGCAAGTCCGATGCGCACCAGCGCCAACGAGGACACGCTGCGCGACAACCTGCCTCCGGCATAACCGCCGGTGATCGTGCCGCACGGGTAGACGGCGATGACGACGCCGGACCAGAAAAGCGTCACGTCGCCGCGCGCTTTCATCATATACGGCAGCAGCAGAAAGATGACGAACAGGAAAAAGTTGACGGCCCAGGTTGTGATCTGGATGCCGGCAAAGAGTGGATCGCCATAATGGCGGACGTTGATCACCGGCTGCGGTGCGCGCAATTCCTGCCGGGCGAAAAGCAGCGTCGCTGCGATCCAGAGCGCGAAAAGGGCCAATGGCAGCAGAATGGTTTCGGAGCGGCGGGTCATGCTGATGAAGGCGACAAAGCTGGCCAGCGTCAGGATCAGGTAGACCGCCCCGAGCTTGTCGAACTGCGGTTTCTGAAGTGGCGGTTCGTGCGCCAGCGGCAGCCATATGGCGAGAATGAAGGCCAACAGCGCTATCGGCGTGCGGTACCAGAAGACGGCAGGCCAGCCATAGCGCTCGAGCAGCCAGCCGCCAACGACGGGGCCAATGGCGAGACCTATGCCGAAAAGCATGGTGAACAGGCCGAGCGCGTACCGCTTCTGTGCCGGCGGATAGAGAAAGGTCACGATGGCCGGGCCGCACGACAGGGCGATGCCTACGGACAGGCCCTGGAAAACGCGCAGCGCCACAAGCGCAGGGTAATTCGGCGCGAAACCGGCGAGCAGGTGAACGATAGCGCAGGCTATCGTTCCGATCATGAAAATGCGCTTGTGCCCGTAGAGGTCGCCGAGATTGCCAAAGACAATGGTCAGGCACGACTGCGCGAGCACGTAGACGATCACGATCCACTGGATATCGCTGATGCGCAGGGAGAAGAAGCTGGTAATGACCGGGAAGGCCACGTTCACCGCTGCATCGAGGGGTCCCATCATCGAGCCGAGGCTGACGACCAGAAGCCCGTAAAGCGCGCGGTACCTGCCATATGCGGCGTCGCGGTTCGTTGCGTTCATTCGAGACGCACGTTGCGGGTGAAATCGTAGTCCAGCGCGAAGGCGCAGTCGAATTCCCACGTGAGGTGGGATTGCTTGTAGCCGGGCGCTGTAACCTTCTTCAAAAATGCCTGCTGGTCGGCCCATCCTGCGTCGGCCTGCGGAGCGCGGTAGCGGCCGGGCATAGTGTCGTTGAGCCAGCCGTGCGGCGCATCGGGATAGACGTGGATTTCGTAGCTCTTCTTCAGCGTTTCGAGCGTGTTGCGGAAGCGGCAGACATCGTCAATGGAAATGATGTGGTCGGCGGCGCCGAACGCGCCGAAGACCGGGCAGTCGAGAGCGGCGATGATATCTTCCAGCTTTTTCGGCGCCAGCTTGCCTGCGGACCACTCCCGCTGGGAGCAGGCGCCATACCAGACGACAGCGGCTGTCAGTTTGCGCTCCGAGGCGTATACGAGCGGGTGGCGGCCCGTCTGGCAATACCCGGCCACGACCTTGCGCGTCATGTCGGCATCGGCATCGTGTCCCGCGAGTTCGAAAGCGGCGTCGATCAGTTCCACCGATTCCGGATCGGTGATGTCGTAGCGGCTGTCACCGGCGTTCAGGACTTTCTGGTCGGGATGGCGGAAGAAGAAATTCGGGCTGACGACGAGAAATCCATCTTTGGCGCAGCGCTGGGCAAGGTCCAGCGTGTGCTGCACGAGCCCGTAGCGTTCGTGCATGATGACGACGACCGGAAACGGCCCGCCGCTTTTCGGCTTGGTGATGCGCGCGGGCATACCGTTGGCGCAGGTCGTGTCGTGAATGTGAAAATCGCTGTCGGCCATGTCCGCCTCCTTCGTCGTTACGGGCGCATGAGTGCGACGGCTTCGTCCGCCGACATCACCCGTCCCATGCGCGGAAACACGCGCGTCAGAAAGAATTCATTGTTGTTGCCTCGCGCCGAATAGCAGCAATCTGCGATGACGACGATGCCGTAATCGAGGTCGCGCGCGGCGAAAACCGTCGAAGCTATTCCGACATCGGTCGAGCCGCCGCAGATGACAATCGTATCAATGCCGCGCACGCGCAACTGCAGGTCGAGATTGGTCTGATGGAACGAGTTCCAGCGGTTCTTGGGAACGAAGACGTCCCCCGGCGCGGGCGCGACCTCTGGCGCAACTTCGGCCTCCTTCGAACCCTTGTAAAATCCAGGCTTGATTGTCTGTTTCGCCGCGTCGATCGGGCGCAGCTCCATGTCGGTATCGGTCAGCCGCGCGACCGTATCCGAGCCGTCCGGGGCATGCGCCCCGCTCGGATAGAAGACCGTCATGCCCACATTGCGTGCGCCACCGATCAGCCGTTGCAGGTTCGGCAGGATATTGCGCTCGGCGAGGAATTTCACCTTTTCCGGGTTGTCGGGATGCAGATAGCCGTTGAGCGCATCGAACATGACGAGTCCGGTGCGCTGCGCAGACAATTCTTTCTCAAGGCGCGATACCCTCGCCATGGACTTGATCCTCCAATTTGTGTTTTGTGACCCTGATAGACCGGGACGGGCGCGGGAACAATCGCGAATGCATTCCCGGACGGGAGGATACAATGGCGGAAGGACGTCTCGCCGGGCGGGTGGCGCTGGTCACCGGCGGCGGCGGTGAAATCGGCGGGGCGATTGCGCGGGCCTTTGCGGCTGAGGGCGCAGCGCTACTCGTGGCTGATGTGGTTGCAGACAAGGCAAGGGCCGTTGCCGCGGACATTACGGCCGCCGGCGGGCGGGCTGCGGCATGCGCGGCGAATGTGGCAGAGGCCGAAGCCTGCCGGCAGGCCGTCGCCGCTGCCGTCGAATCCTTCGGCGGCCTGAGCATTCTGGTCAACACCGCGGCCGCCGTCACGCCGAACGAGGACGCGGTCGATCTGCCGCTTGAGGCCTGGAACGAGGCGCTGGCGGTCAATCTCACTGCGAGCTTTCTGACTGCGAAATACGCCGTGCCGCATATGCGGGCCGCAGGCGGCGGGGCCATCGTCAACATCGCCTCGCAACTGGGGCAGGTGGGCGTTTCCCGGCGTCCTGCCTATTCCACGACCAAGGCGGCATTGATCCAGCTGACGAAGTGCCTGGCGGTCGACTACGCGGCGGACAATATTCGCGCCAATACGATTTCGCCCGGCTCCATCGATACGGCCCGCAGCCGTTCGAGCTGGGGCTCGCGCGAGGAGGCGCAGCGCCGTCGCGGGCCCGCCCATCTGCTGGGCCGGCTTGGACGGGTGGAGGAAATCGCCGCTGCCGCAGTGTTTCTGGCCAGCAATGAAGCCTCCTTTATTACGGGTACGGACCTGCTTGTGGACGGCGGCTATATCGCCTTCAAGGGCGAGAATGCGCCGCAGCAGGCATATGATTTCGGCGTCTGGAGCGAACGGGCATGAGCGCGGGCATGAGCGCGGGCAGGCTTGCCGGGCGGGTTGCCCTGATAACGGGCGGCGGTGGGGAAATCGGCGGCGCCATTGCGCGGCGGTTTGCCCTCGAGGAGGCTGCGGTACTTGTGACGGACGTCGACAGGGACAAGGCCGAAGCGGTCGCGGTGGATATCCGGGCGCGTGGCGGCCGGGCGGCTGCCCGTGCGCTTGACGTCGGCGCGCCGGGCGAGATTGAAGCCACGGCGCGAGCCGCCGTGGCGGAATTCGGCCGCCTGACCACACTGGCCAACGTCGCCGTAGCCGTGACACCCAACGAGGACGCCGTTTCGCTCGACCTGGAGGACTGGAACCGGGCTCTGGCGATCAATCTGACCGCCAGTTTCCTGACGGCGAAATATTGCGTGCCGCATATGCGCGTTGCGGGCGGCGGGGCCATCGTCAATATCGCATCGAATTTCGGCCAGATCGGCCAGCACAAGCGTATCGCCTATGGGACGACCAAGGCTGCGCTGATCCAGCTCACCAAGTGCCTGGCGGTGGATTTCGCGGCGGACAATATCCGCGCCAATACGATCTCACCGGGGGCCATAGACACGGCCCGGAGCCTGCGAAATTACGGCACGCGGGAGAATTCCAATCGTGTTCGCGGGCCGGGGCATCTGCTCGGCCGCACCGGCGACGTCGGTGAAATCGCCGCGGCGGCTGCGTTTCTGGCCAGCAACGAGGCGTCTTTCATTACCGGGACGGACCTGCTGGTGGACGGCGGCTATCTTGCCTTTAAGGGCGAGTTGGCGTTAGCTGCCGGTCAAATCGTTTCCGGTGGGAAAAACAGAGCCGGCAGTCCCTTGGGCAGTGTCCCGGGCAAAGCCGGCTGATTTTGGAGGGTGGAATGAACTTGCAGGATTTGCAGAAGGGGGCGGCAGGAATTTTTGCCCTGGTTGCGGGCGCTTGCCCGGCGCTGGCCGACCCGGTCGCTGACTTTTACAAGGGCAAAACCGTACAGATGATCGTCAGCTCCTCGGCGGGCGGCGGATATGACGCCCTGTCGCGCACCATCGCCAAACACATGTGGGTGCATATTCCCGGCAAGCCGGGCATGATCGTTCGCAACATGCCGGGGGCCGGCGGCATCGTCGCCATGAACTGGGTCGCCAACCTTGCCCCGAAGGACGGGTCGGTAATTGCCGGTGTGCAGAACAATGTTCCGTTCGAGCCGTTGATGGGCGTTACCCGTGCGAAATATGACGCCACGAAACTGAACTGGCTCGGTACGCCTTCGGTTGAAACCGGGACGCTGATCGTCTGGCACACGCATCCGGCCAAAACCATCCAGGATGCGATGAAGATGAAGATTCGCGCTGGATCGTCCGGGTACAATTCCGCGCCCAGCCTTTACGTGCGGCTGCTGAACGAATTGCTGGGCACAAAAATCGATCTGGTGCTCGGTTTCCGCGGCCAGAACGGCGCCTATCTCGCGATGGAGAAGGGCGAACTTGACAGCTACGGCACGACGTTCTGGTCCTCGCTCACCGCCACCAAGAAAGACTGGCTGAAGAACAACAAGATCCGCATTCTCGTGCAGTATGGTCCGGAAAAGGAAGAGGCGCTGCCAAACGTTCCCTATGGGCCGGACCTGACGAAGAACGCCGCCGACAGAGCGCTGTTCGAGGCAGCCTATGCGCCGCTTGCAGCCGGGCGGCCCTTCGTGATGCCCGCCGGAATACCGGCTGACCGGATTGCGGCGTTGCGCAAGGCCTTCATGGACACGATGGCCGATCCGAAATTCAAGAAGGACGCCGACCGCATCGGGCTTATCGTCAACAAGCCGCGCTCGGGCGAGCAGTTGCAAAAGCAGATCGTCGAAGCCTACAAGGCCCCGCGTGAGGTGATCGAGCGCTTGCGCAAAATCGCCAACCCGCCGAAAAATTGAGGAGACCTACTTGGCTACGCTGACGTCGATCCAGGGCGGCAAGGGTGCGCAGAGAACGACCCGGGAGGACGTTTTGGCACGGGCGGAAACGCTCGTGCCGGTTCTTGCGGCCCGCTCGGAAGCTTGCGAGAAACTGCGCCGGGCGCCGGACGAAACCGTTCGTGATTATGTCGAAAGCGGGCTTCTGCGCGTGTGCCAGCCGTCCCGATACGGCGGGTTCGATCTCGGTTACGATGTCTTGTGCGAAGTCATCCAGACGCTGGCGCGCGGCTGCGGATCGCAGGCCTGGGTGTACATGGTGCTGGCCGACAATCCACTGAAGCTGGCTGCGTATGATCTGCAGGCGCAGGACGATGTGTGGGCCGGCGACTCGACCAAAAAGCTCTGCGTCGCCGTTTCGCCGGTCGGTCGGGCGCGCGAGGTGGACGGCGGCGTCGTCTGGAACGGGCTGCACGGTTTTTCCAGTGGTATCGACCACGCCGACTGGGTCATGTGCGGCGGTTATGTTTACGACGATGAAGGCAAACGCGGCCGCGGACTTATGGCGCTTATGCCGACGAGCGAGATTCGTATCATCGACGATTGGCATGTGGTCGGGCTCGCCGGATCGGGCTCGAAGAGCTTCGAGGTCAAGGACGTCTTCGTGCCAACGCACCGGACGCTCGACAAGGCGCAGAACGACGCCGGCGAGTCGCCGGGCATGTTGTTCTACGACGCACCCGTGATGAAACTGCCGCGTGGCGGCGTCTCGGCCGTGAGTTACACGGCGGTCGTTGTCGGTGTGGCGCAGGGCTTTTTGCAGAATTTTTATGAGATCACTGCGCCGCGCACGTCGCGCGAAAAGTCCGTTGCGATCCAGCCGGGCATCCAGATGTCGGTCGGTCAGGCAGCCGCAGAGATCGAAGCAGCCGAGCGCCTGTATCTCGGCGCGATCCGCGAGACGATGGAGGCGCTGGCGCGCGACGGCAAAGTCAGCGAACACATGCATTTTCAGGGCAAGCGCAATGCGTGTTATGCGGCGCAGCTCTGCTTGAACGCAGTGCAGCGCCTGTTCAACATCGCCGGCGGGCGCGCGCTCTACGAAAACAGCGTGCTGCAACGCCAGTTCCGCGATTGTTTCGCTGCCGCCGCGCATCATTCCCTGGTGTGGGAGAGTGCAGCCATCGAATACGGCAAACACGTGCTTCGAGCCGGGCAATAGCGCCGGTTTTCTCTTTTCAAGCCGCGGCGTTTGCCGCTAATCTCCCTGCGGGGCTGGCGGCCAAAAATGCCGGCCCAAGGGAGGCAAACATGATCCGCATCTTTTCCGCAGGTGCCGCACTCGGGACATTGGCTCTGATCTCGCCCGCTGCGGCACAGTCGCCGGCCGAATTCTACAAGGGCAAGACCGTCACCATCATCGTGTCGTCCGCACCGGGCGGCGGTTACGACCGCATCGCGCGCCTTGTTGGCGCGCATCTGGGCAAACATGTGCCTGGCAATCCGAAGATGGTGGTGAAGAACATGCCCGGTGCAGGCGGCATCATTGCGCCAAACTTCATCTACGCCAAGGGCGACCGCGATGGCACTGTCATCGGCCTTATGCAGAACACCATTCCGTTCGAGCCACTGGCCGGCAACAAGAAAGCGACTTTCAAGCCGACGGAATTCGGCTGGCTCGGCTCACCTACGGTCGAGACCGGCGTGATGATGATCTATCATCGCTCGAAGGTGCGCTCCATCGCCGATGCGCAAAAAATCGAAGTGCCGACAGCGGTGCCAGCCATGGCCTCGACGCCGGCATTCAACTCGCGGCTCCTGATGAAGACATTGGGATTGAAGCTGAAAATCATCCCGGGCTTCCGCTCCTCCACGGCTGCCCTGCTCGCGATGGAACAGGGCGAAGCGGACGGGTTCCCGAATTTCTATTCCTCGATGATGGGTTCGCGTCCGACCTGGCTCAAGGAAGGCAAGACTTTCGTCATCGTTCAATGGGGCCCGCAAAAGGAAGCAGACCTGCCGAACGTGCCTTTCCTGCTCGACATAGTCAAAACGCCGGAAGACAAGGCGCTCGTGAAGCTGGCGTCCGCTTCTCTGGCTTTGGGCCGCCCCTTCATGATGCCGCCCGGCGTGCCGAAAGATCGTCTGACCGCCATGCGCAAGGCCTTCGTCGACACGTTCAAGGATCCCGAATTCGTCAAGGACGCGGGCAAGGGCGGTTATAACGATCTGGCGCCGCAAACAGGCGAGCAGATGGAGAAGGTCATTGCCGAGGCCTATGCATCGCCGCCAGCCGTGGTGGAGCAATTGAAGCTGCTCGCGAGCGGCAAGCCTTAAGGCAATCAGGGAGAGCAGGGAATGGCGGTTCTCGTCACGGGTGCAGGTTTGATCGGCGCGGGATTTGCGCGCGAGGCTATCGCACGCGGGGAAGAGGTGATTTTCCTCGATCCAGAACCGCGTGCGGACTACCTCCGGTTCAAGCTCGGAGACAGCGGCTGGAAGCTGCTGTGGGGCGATGTCCGCGATCTGCCCATGCTGACCGCCGTCATGACGGAACACAAGGTTTCCGCCGTTGTGCATACGGCGGGACTCATCGGCGGGAAGGTGCAGAAGTCGCTGTTTCACGCATTCGACATCAACCTCGGGGGCACCCGCAATGTCGCCGAGGCGGTGCGGCTTACCGGGGTCAAGCGCCTCGTCCACATGAGCACGATGGGCGTTTACGACACACGGCGCGCGTCAAACACGAATGTTCCGGAAGACTTCTGGCGCGGGGCCGGACGTGGCTACGGCAACTACAAGGCGGCGAAAGAGCTGATACTCGAGACCTATGCCAACGAATACAAATTCGAACTGCTGATGATCCGGCCGGCGAATGTCTATGGCTTCGGCCATTTCTTTGCAGGCTCCTCCGGCGGCATGAAAATGCAGGCCCTGCTGGAAGCAGGCATGAACGGCGGCATCGCCAAAATTCCCTCGTCCGAAACCATGGCGAACGAATATATCTATTGGAAGGACATCGGCCGGGCAGTGGATATCGCCGTGCGCAGTCCCATGCCGAAGGACCGGATATTCAACACCGGCAACGGATATGTGACGCCGTTCGAAGACGTCGTCGGAGCCGTGCGCAAATTGTGTCCGCAAGTGTCGTTCGAGATCGAAAAAGGCGAGCCGCCGAAGTCGAAAGCGCAGGCGATGGATATCGCCCGTGCGAAGGCCCAGTTGGGCTGGGAGCCGCAATATTCCATCGACGCGGGCTTTGCCGATTATCTGGAAGAAATGGAGCGCGCGCGTTCGTTTTTCGGCAAGGCGTGATGTCTTCCCGGAAACGCGAAGCGCTATACGGGACCGTTCTCCGTTTCGAGAGGTCCCGCATAAATTACTTATCGTAATTTTGCTGGATGACGCCCCGCTACGCAGCATCCCTTTTTGTCAACTTGCCAAGATGCGCCAGCACTTCCTCGACGTGCATGACGTCGGCATATTTGTGACCCATGTCGAACAGGTTGATCTTGTGGATGAGCGCCGAGCGATCGTAGGTGCATTCCTCGACGAGCGAAACGTGAAATCCCGCGGAATAGGCGTCCACGACCGAGGCGCGCACGCAGCCGGACGTACTCTCTCCGCATACGATAAGGCTTTTGATGCCCAGCAGGTTGAGGTGCGATAGCAGCGGCGTACCGGAAAATGCGCTGGCGCGCTGCTTTCTGATGACGACATCTTCGGGATGCGGTGCAAATTCGTGATAGATCCCGAACAATTCCTCGTCCAGCCGCGGCATCTTGCGGTGTGTCGACCAGGCGCCGGCGGGGCGCGAATGCTCACGGATATCCTGGGTGCAGTAGAACACCGGGAGACCGGCTGCGCGCACGGCCGCGAACAGTTTTTTCGTCGGTGCGATGGCGTTGTGGGCGAATATCCCGCAACTGTTCTGATAGGTTTCGTTCAGTTCGTAGGGCGAATGCGGACCGCCCCGGTACACCGCATTGTAGAGGTCGATGGCCAGAAAAGCCGCGTCCGGTCCGACCTTCGTTTCGCGGCGATAGTGGGCATAAAGCTTCATGTCGGCATCGGAGACAGCGTCTTTCCAGCAGTGGTTTTCGAAATCTTCGATGGCGGCCATTGTTTCCTCCCGGTTCTGGCTGCACGGCGGCTCCGCCTGCCCAGTCAGGGGCATGGACCGGGCCGCCGTAAATCCCTAATATGCCGGCAGGATAGGACCCAATAACGGTTGGAATCAACCCGCCCGCCGGTGTGCCTACAGGGCCGGACGAGGGCAGGCAGGAGGAAACGTGATGAAAGAATGGTTCAAGATCGTTCCGGAGGACGAGCGCAAGGTCTACGAACAGGCCGGTTTTTCCTTGCCGGCAAGCATTGGCGAGAACACGGCCCTGCTGGTGATCGATGTCACCTACGGTTTCACCGGCCGCGAGGGACTGACCATCGAGGAATCCATAAAGGAATTCGCCACGGCTTGTGGTCCTGCCTCATGGGAGGCGATGCCGCGAATCAAGCAGCTCATTGCGATGTTCCGCGAGCTTGGTCGCCCGGTCATCTACACGCGCAGCGCGCCGGACGACACCCCGTTTACAGGGCGGGCGACGAAGGGCAAGCGGCTCGCCGAAGCGCCGCCGGGCCATAACGATATTCCCGACGTGATCGCACCGCGCCCGGGCGAATGGGTGCTGGAAAAAACCAAGGCGAGCGCCTTTTTCCAGACGCCGCTGGCGAGCTATCTCGTGCGGCAGAAAATCGACTCCGTGATCGTTTGCGGCGTGTCGACGTCCGGCTGCGTGCGCGCATCTGTCGTGGATTGTCTGTCCAACGGCTTCACGACTTTCGTCGTCGATGATTGCTGTTTCGACCGGTCGCACTTCGCCCATTGCGCGAACCTGTTCGACATGAATGCGAAATATGCAACCGTCCTGTCGTTGCACGAACTGGAAGCGCTGATGCTCGGCAAGCAGATGCAGGAGCGCGCCAGCTAGGGCATCGTGCGAAAAAGCGGATACGGGGTTGTCGTGAACAACGATGTTCTGAACTTTGGAAGCGATCAGCTTTTGTGCGTTTTGATGATTCCATCCAAACGCACGCTGATCTAAAGCGCCGCCGGGGGCACTCGCATGCGGTACGGGATCTGGACGCCGCTACCCCATACCATCCGGCCTGAGCCACGGATGGTTGCGGCTGAACGCGATCTGCGTGCGGCCGGGACCGGCGCGGGAGAACGGGACGCATCGCACGAATTTGCGCTGGAAGTCGCGCAGCGCGGCGAGCAACTGGGGTTTGCCACGACGCTGATCGCCGAACGCTGGCTCGGGCCGGACCTTTCCGCATGGATGCTTGCGGCAGCGATGGCGGCCGAAACATCTGCGATCGAGCTTATGGTGGCGGTTCATCCCGGCATTGTCGCGCCGCAACAGGCCGCGAAGTTCGCCGCTTCGCTCGACCGGATCAGCGGCGGCCGCGCCGCGGTCAACATTGTCAACGGATGGTGGGAAGAAGAGTTCGCGCTGTTCGGCAATGGCGCTTCGCAAGCGGACGAAGACGAACGTTACCGGCGGATGGACGAATACCTGCGCGTCATGCGCGGCATATGGTCGGGCGAGACGGTTCCTTTCGAAGGCGAATTCTACAGGACCAACGGCGAAGTGCTGCCGCTGCGCTGCGTGCAGACTGGAGGTCCGCGCATATATGCGGGCACGCGTCATGCGCCCGGGATGCGCATTGTGGCGGAGCAGGGCGATTGCTGGTTCGTCAATTACGAGCCGGATTTTCGCAAGGCGGCGCAAAACATCGAAATGGTTGCGCGCGACATTGCCACCATGCGCGCGCATGCTGCCCGGCTGGGACGTTGTATCGATTTCGGCATGTCATGCCACGTGATTTGCGCGCCCGCACAGGAAGAAGCCGAAGCGCAGGCCCTAGCGCTTGAACGGCACGGCGCTTCCGATCGCATTTCCTTCATTGCCGCCAAGGCGCTGGGGCCGGGCCTTGTGGGCACGCCGGCGCAGATCGCTGCGCGGATCCGCGCCTATGAGAAAGCCGGGGTCGGCACGCTGATGATGCATTTTCACCCCATGCTCGAGGGCATGGAGTTCTTCGCCCGCGAGGTAATGCCGCTCGTTGAAACCGTCGATGCCTGAGGAGGACAGCAGGCCATGATCGATCCGTTTTCGAATTTTCCCTATCGCGCCATTGTCGATCACCCACCGGTCAAGTGGCCGGGCGGTGCGCGCATCGCGGTGTGGGTCATTCCGAATATCGAACATTTCCATCTCGAGTTGCCGGGCCCGTTACCCGATATCCGCAATCATTCGCGCCGCGATTACGGCAACCGGGTCGGCATCTGGCGGCTGATGGAGACGATGGCGAAATACGATGTGAAAGGCACGGTGGCGCTGAACGGCGAAGTCGGCAAATATTATCCGCGCATCATGGAAGAGGCGGTTAAACTCGACTGGGAACTGATGGGTCACGGCCTCACGAATTCGACGCTGTTGACGCAAATGAAGCCGGAAGAAGAAAAGGCCTGCATTGCAGAAGTCCGTAACATCATCGAGGGGTTCGGCAAGAAAATGCACGGCTGGCTCGGACCCGGCCTCAGCGAGACGTGGGACACGCTCGACAACCTGAAGGCGGCCGGTTGTTCCTACGTTGCGGACTGGGTCAACGACGATCTGCCCTATGCGATGAACAATGGCCTGTATTCGATTCCCTATTCCATCGAACTGAACGACATGCCCCTGTTCAACACGCCGAGTATCGCCAACGACGAATTTCTCAAGCGCATTTGCGACGCCTTCGATGTGCTCTACGAAGAGGGTGCGCGGGGCGGCCGTGTCATGGGCCTGGCGCTGCATCCGTTTCTGATCGGCGCGCCGAGCCGTATCAAGGTGCTCGACAAGGCGCTGGCCTATATGCGCTCACACGACAAGGTCTGGTTTGCGCGCGGTGCGGAGATCATCGACGCTTACAGGGAACAGGAACCGCGCAGCTGACGTGCGCCGCGGACATCAAAAAATCGCACACGCGCATGGCACGGAGAAGAGACATGTCGAACACGCAGACCGGCGAGGCCGGAGCCGGGCGCAAGGCGCGGCTGGGGCTGCTGATACCCGCGGTCAATTCGGAGAGTGAACCGCAATTCAACCGCTATGCGCCGGACAATATGTCGGTGCATGTCATGCGCGCGCGCATTGCGCCTGAAAGCGGCAAGTCGCTCTCGCAGATGGGCGATACCATCCGTGCGTCCTGCGACATCCTCTGCGACGTGAAGCCCGATCTAATCGTCTATCACTGCACCGGCTCGTCGATGATGGAGGGCCGCACGGGCGATGCGCTGCTTGTGCGCATGGTGCAGGATCATACGGGCGTGCAATCGTGTTCGACGATCGGACTGGTTGTCGAGGCCATGGAAAAGCTCGGCATGAAGAAGGTCGTCATCCTGTCGCCCTATCGCAGCAATCAGGACGCTGTGGATTATCTGAAGGATGCCGGCATAGAAGCCGTGCACAATGTTCCTCTGGCGTTGAAGAGCGGCGCGGAGTTTCCCAAAATCACGCCGCAGGAATGGGTCGATCTGGCCGTCGCCAACGACCGGCAAGATGCGGACGGGTTTTTCCTGTCCTGCACCAACACGTCGCAGATCGAGGCGATCGAGGGTATCGAGGCGGCGACGGGCAAGCCGGTGGTAAACTCCAACCAGGCTGTCCTGTGGGGCGCCGCGCAGCGGCTGGCCGGGCAGGCGGGAGCGTCCCGGCTGTCGCCGCATCTGGGGCGTCTGGTGCGCGACTGACCTGCGGCAGAAGAGCAATCCGGGGGCCCGGCAGCTTGCATGGCGCGCCTGCGCCTGTCACAAGCAGTCCATGTTCGGGCTGACAGCTTTCATGGATGCTTTGCGGACGGACCGGCGAGTCTGGCCGCTGCTTCTGCTTATCTGCTGCACCATGATCGGCAGCGCGCTGGTCGTGCCGATGCTCTCGCTCTATGCGCAGACGTTCGGGGTCTCCGCGACGCTGGTCGGAATGCTCGTGACCATCTTCGGTGTTGGCCGGATTGTCGCAAATTTCCCGTCAGGCTGGCTCAGCCAGCGGCTCGGCCGGCGTCCGCTACTGGCGCTCGGGCCGGCGATCACGGCCGTAGGCGCCGTGGGCGCTGCTATCACCGGGGATTTCTACTGGCTGCTGTTCTGGCGTTTCGTGCAGGGCGTCGGGTCCGGCATGTACCAGACCGTTTCGCTGGCCGCGCTGGCGGATGTGTCGACGCCACAAACGCGGGCGCGGGTCGTCGGCCTGTATCAGGTGGCGCTGCAATTCGGCGCCTCCATTGGCCCGCTGATCGGCGGCTATATCGCGAAATATTTCGGGCTGCGTGCGCCGTTCTGGGCCTTGCTGCTGATCGCTGCCGTCACCTGCATTCTCGCACTTGCGACATTCCGGGACACGAAGGCCGATCAGGGACCGGCGCGGTCGATGTCCGGCGCCCTGGGCCGCCGGCGCGGTTTGTCGTCGCCGGCGTTCCTGTCGATTTCGCTTGTCAGCGCCATCATGTTTTTCGCGCGCACGGCCTGCATGTTCCAGCTCATGCCGCTGATGGGGGTCGACAAATTCGGCCTCGATGTCGGCCACATCGGCCTTTCGATCACAATTATCGCATTTGCGATGCTGGTCGTGCTGCCCAGCGCTTCGCTGTTGTGCGAGAAGATGGGATCGCGATTTGCGGTGCTGCTGTCATGTGTGTTGACGATCTTCGGAATCGGGCTGGTTCTGGCGGGGAGCCATCCGGCATGGTTCTGGCTGTCGATGACTGTGTACGGTCTTGCCAGCGGCATCAATTCCGCTGCCGTCGGTACGTTTACTATCGAAGTGCTGCCGCGCCACAAGTACGGTGAGGGCATGGGGCTGCAGCGGACCATAAGCGACATCGGCTACGTCACCGGGCCGGTGTTTGCCGGCGTCGTGTCCGATCTCAGTGGTTACGGCAATGCCGGCGGGATTGTCGCCACGCTGGTCATGATCGCTCTGGCTGCGTTGGTTTTCGCCCTTGGCAGCGCCCGTTCGGGGGCAGGCGCGCCAGCATCACCGCGGGACGGCGACGCTTAGATCAAGGCGAGGCGGTTCAGCGTGAAGCCTGGCGTGTCGGCAGGCTCTTCATCCAGGCGAAAGCGTCCGCCAGCCAGCCGGCCTCGATTTCATGTCCGCCTTGATGCAGACACAATACGGCTTCGCGGCCGCTGGCGCAGGATTTCGCCGTCCAGGTTTCGCACGTGAGCCGGCCCGGCCTGCTAGAGGAAGCCGGACTTGCCGGGCAGCCGTCGCGCGCGACGAGGCTGCGAAAGCTCTCGCGCACATCTCCCTGGCGCAACGTGCCGTTGCGCAGCACGCGGCCCGCCATCGGCACCGTGCGGTCGTTCAGCCCGTGGACGTGGCGCATGTTGACCGGTCCCGATGTGCACTCGACGGGATGGGGACGCCAGTAGGCGCCCGCGACTGGCGCGTAGGCGGAGAATTCCTTGCCCATCAGGCACGCGACATACCAGGCCATCGAGCCGCCAACCGAATGGCCCGAGACGAGCATCGAGCCTGTGTCGACCGGAAAGCGGCGCATGACGTCGTGGCGAACGTCGGCCACGTATTTGAAATCGTCGCGATCGTGGGAAATTTTTGCAGGGAAGGACCAGGTGCCGTTCTTGCCGTCCAGCGCAACAAGCAGCGCCCCGAAGTCGTCCGCGACCTTCGCATAGCCCTTGTTGTCCATGGTCTGCTTCGCCGAACCGCGATGGCCGTGAAAGAAAAAGAGAACGGGTAGCGAGGACTTTCCATCCCAGCCAGCGGGCGTGCGCACGAGATAGCTGCCGTTGGGAACAGGGCAAGAAGCGTTTGCGCCGCAATCGGCAGCGCGGGCACTGGAAACGGACAATGCGGCGACGGCTACAATCGCCGCAATCCAGCGAGTGCCCAGACTGGCAAATGGCGTCATGGCGTAACCCCAAAGACTGCCGCCTGGCGGCTCCGGACAGGCAGTTTGCAGATATCTTGTATCGCAGCACCTGCGAGAATAACGCAAACGTCTGGTCTGGCAATGCATTCCGCGTTCCCGTTGTTTCGCCGCAGCCGCAATCAACCGGCCTTCACCGTTTCGTGTATCCATCTGATCGCTTGTGTGAGGCGGAGGCCGGCGCGCTTGGGTAAGAGATTGCGAGACCCGTTTTCGCTACCCGCCGGGAGCTTGCAATGCCAGGCGATCACACACTGACCGCTGTCGTCCACGATAATTGCGCCGCAGCGACTGCGTTCGGGAGCGCTGCCGGGGCGATCCTGCGTCACAGGCCGGGCGCAGGCGAACACATTGTAGAGGCGCTGTCCGCCGATCCCGATTTTGCCGCTGCGCATGCGCTCTGGGGTCTGATGCAGATCACGCTGGCGCGCTGCGAAACGATGGAAGTCGCCGTGACTGCGAATGGACGCGCGCAGGCGGCGCTGGCCAAGCGCAAGCCCAACCGGAGCGAGCGCGCCATGTGCGCAGCGCTGGACAGTGCATGTTGCGGGCGGTGGCGCGATGCCGCCGATATTCTCGAATACGCGCTGGATCCGGCTTCGCCGGATGTTCTGCTGGTCAAACTGGCTCACTCCTTGCGCTTCATGGCCGGCGATGCGGCAGGCATGCTGGCGCTGACGCAGCGCTACGCCGGGAGCCGCAGCGCCGGTTACCCGGGTTTCGGCTTCGTTGCCGGCTGTCACGCGTTTGCGCTGGAAGAAACCGGGGCATTCGAAGCGGCAGAACTTGCCGCGCAATGTGCGCTTTTTCACGAGCCGGAAGACGTTTGGGCCATGCACGCGCTGGCGCATGTGTACGAGATGAACAACCGCACAGGCGAAGGGGTTTTGTGGGTGGAATCCGGTCGTCAGCTCTGGTCGCGCTGCAACAATTTCGCGAAACATCTGGCCTGGCATCTGGCGCTGTTTCATGCCGATCGCGGCGCTTGCGACAAAGCCCTGGCGATTTACGACCGTGATGTGCGCATCGATCGATCCGAGGACTTTCGCGACGTCGCCAATGCGGTGTCGTTGCTGGAACGCTTGCAGCAGACGGGTGTGGACATTGGCGACCGCTTCGATGAATTGCACGAACTGGCGGGCCGGCGCCGGTGCGATGCGACATATGTATTTGCCAGTCTGCATCATCTCGTGTCCCTGCTCGCAAAGAAAGACTTTGCAGCGGCGGAAGAATGCGCCGGGGCGATAGAACAGGCAGCCGAGAACGGTGCGTGCGATCAGGCCCTTGCTGCCCGCAATGCCGGCGCGCCATTGGCGCGAGCGATGCTGGCCTGCGCGATGGACCGGCCGGAACCGGCTTTTTCACAGTGTCTTGCTGAAATCGCCTCCGCCATGCCGGTCATGGGCGGCAGCTTTGCACAGAGGGACGTGTTCCTTCGCAAGCTTCTGTTGTTCGCGGATGCGGTCCGCGATTACGCGGCCTTTTCGGAGCTGAACAAGCTCCGGCGTTCCATGCGGCGCGAGGATTCGTTCGACCGGATGCTGACTGCGCGGCGAATTCCGAGCATTGCGGAATTGGGTCAACTCCATGTTGCGTGACGGTTCTTGCTCTGCGCGCCAGTCGTGTTTCTTTTTATCGCAGGGCGATGTGTTGCGCCGCGCCAGCTTGCCCTGCAAAACTGACACGGGCGGCACATGCAGCCTGCATTCACGAACGGGATCGCCATGAACGCGCCAGCGCCCCATTTGCCCGAAGCGGCCCGGCCGCGCGATCCGCGGTTGGACTTCTTCCGCGGGCTCGGCATGTTCATCATCCTGATCGCGCATATTCCGTACAATTCCTGGACGAGCTGGATTCCGGCCCGGTTCGGCTTCAGCGACGCTGCGGACATGTTCGTGTTCTGCTCCGGCATGGCGTCAGCGATCGCTTTCGGCGGCGTTTACGCACGGCGCGGCTGGTGGATGGGGACCGTCCGCATCCTGCATCGCATCTGGCAGGTTTACTGGGCGCATATAGGCTCTTTCTTCGTCGTCGTGGCGCTGCTGGCGGCGGCCGATATGTATTTTGGCGGCGATCGCTACATCAAGGCGGTACAGCTCGATTATTTTTTTGCATCTGCCCCGGCGCGTATTCTGCAGACTATGACGCTGACATATCTGCCGCCGTTTTTTGAAATTCTGCCGCTCTATTTGTTCATTCTGGCGACCATTCCGGTGGTCATGGCTCTTGAGCGGATCGATACGCGGCTGGTTTTTGTCTGGATGGCGGGGCTTTGGCTGCTGGCGAATGTCTGGAAAGTGAACCTGCCCGCGCAGCCCGATGGGGCGCGCAACTGGTTTTTCGATCCGCTGGGCTGGCAGATCGTTTTCTTCAGCGGATTTGCCCTGATGCGTGGCTGGTGGCCCGCTCCGCCGCGCGACGGGAGGCTGGCCCTGGTGGCGCTTGCCGTGGTTGCGCTGGCGATGCCGTTTTCCTGCCGGTCCGAATTTTCCTGTTACCAGCTTTGGGGTTACGCTCCTTTCGTATCGCAGGTGCAGGACTGGCTCGGGCCCGTCATCAACAAGACCGAGTACGGCCTGCTGCGGTATGTGCATTTCATGGCGACGGTTTATCTTGCCTGGTATATGGCAGGGGAACACGGCAGGAACCTTACGGGCGCAGTTGTCGATATAACCCGAAAGGTGGGGCAACAAACACTTGCGGTGTTTCTTACCGGTCTCGTGGCAGCGCAAGCGCTGGGCATCGTACTCGACCGGATTGGGCGCGGGCCGCTCACGTCCGCTCTCGTCAATTTGTCGGGTATGGCTACCCTTATAGCAGCCGCCTACCTCACGGCATGGTTCAAATCCTCGCCGTGGCGTCAGTATGGCCGGCCGGAAAAGCCCCGCGCGGCAACGGAGACGCGGGACGTCCAGCGCGAGACCGTCAGGACAGATTGATCCTTTCCAACCCGGTAGCTCGACTTTTTTCTTGACCGTTAGCTTTACCTGGCGGCAATCTGTAAAAGTTGCTCAGCTAATTGTTCAGTCACGTATCGGGTTGTCAGGCGTGCGTATTGTGTCGGAAAAAATTCCGGAATGCGTTTCGGTCATGTGGGTGGCCTTTTTGGCGTCCGCGATTGCCTGTCTGGGTCTGTCGTCGCCCTCGCTAGCGGGGGCAATTCTGCAACCGGAAGGGCAGGGGCAGATCATTGTTTCCGGCCGCTTCGAACAATCGGATCAATTCTTCGATGCGCAAGGCCGGCTGCGTCCGGTGCGCGACTACCGGAAGTTCGAAATTCAGGCCTGGATGGAATACGGCTACAGCAAGAAGTTGACACTGATCCTGGCGCCGGCGACGACCCGCTTGCAGACAAGCCAACCGCCGACGCCCGTCTCGCCGGAAATGCGCATCCGTGACACCTACGGCCATCTGGAGGCGGGCGGCCGTTATCATCTGGCGGATTTCGCAGGCGGCGTGCTCAGCGTCCAGGCGACAGGCCGCGTTGCGCAGGAATTGACCGGCGCGACGCGGGGACTTCGGCAGGACCGCAACGAGGCCGACGCGCGGCTACTGTACGGACGCAGCTTTCAGGTCTGGCGATGGGCTGGCTATTTCGACCTGCAGACCGGATACCGTCTGCGCGCGGGGGCAGCGAACGAGTGGCGCACCGATATGACGCTCGGCTTTCATTTGCGTCCTGGCTGGACGATGATCTGGCAGGTGTTCAATCTCGTGGCCTGGCGCACGACAAGGGAGCCAGCCAAACGCAGTCACAAGCTGCAGACCAGCCTCGTCTACAAGATCAACGATGCGTGGTCGATTCAGGCTGGCACGTTTGCCACGATTGCGGCGCAGAACGCGCGTTGGGACAAGGGTTTTGTCGCGGCGGTGTGGCGCCGGTTCTGAGCTTTGGCCGGCCGGTGACTGGCCCGGTCCTCACCCGGTGTGACCTGAGCATCGCCTCCTCAATAGCGGTCTGCGAAACGGGCCGCCGCTGCGCGGGCCTCCTGCATGGCCTCCACCGTGATCGGAGAAACCTGCGCTGCGCTTGCCGCCTTGAGACCTGCGTCAATGCGTTCGGGCAGGGAAAGCGCCGCCACCACGGCATCCCGAGGCGCTTCCCTGAGCACTGTGTCGAACGCGGCCTGTTCATCGTCGCTGGCTCCGGACTGAATTGCGACTGCAAGCGCCAAAGGTGCGAACAGCGCGGTGTCGGAACGCAGCAGCTTGTAGGCGTTCAGGAAGCGCTTGATCTGGCGCGGCGTCGTTCCGGCGACGGGGCCAAGATTTGCAAGAAGTTCGGCTTCGCCGGGACGCATCGGCTCGTCGAGCGCAGAAACCGAGGCGTCGGGGGCTTTGGGAGCCGGAACTTTTTCCGGTCCTAGCAAGGCCTTGACGAAGCCGCCGAAGTCGCCGCTATGGCTGGCGCCGACGTGGAACGGTATCTGGAACAGCCGCGCGATGGCGTCGGCCGCAGCCGCCCCTTCTCCTGTTCCGGATTTCAGCCGCTGGGGGTCGACCGCCGCGATCGTAACAAAGCCGGTCGCTCCCAACAGGTTTTGTGCCTGTTGAACGAAGGCCGCGGCCTGTTGTTGGGGCAGAGCGTCGAGGTTGTCGATTGCCACGACAATGCGCTGCGGCGCATCTGCCGACCGGTCGCGCATATGCGCCGCTATGGAGGCGATGAAGGAGCGCGCACGTCCGTCTGAAGCATCGGACTGTGCAGCAAAGGGCGAGCGCGTGACCGCCGCCGCGTTGGTCCGGGCTGCATCGGCGCGGCGCTCGGCCTCGGCCAGCCGGGCTGTTTGCGCGGCCACTTCGCGGCCGATGTCGTCGACCCGCTGGCTTTGGCCGGAGATCAGGCTGTCGAGATCGCGGCGGCGGGTATCGATGTCGGAATGCAGCAGGGTTGCGCCGCGGCGGATCGGAGCGAGAAAGCGCAGTGCGCGGAAAATGTTCAGCAGCACGCAGAGCGCTGCTATGGCTAGAGCTCCGTGTTTGAGCAGGCCGAAAGTGGCGGTGCTGGAGCGGATCCATGCAGCGACGGCTGACATTCCGGAGAACTCGCCCTCCAGCCTAGCCAGCATGTTCGTCAGCCATTGCGCCTGCGGCGCTTCGCCCTGATGCATGAGCCACGCAAGCGCTCCGAATACGACTGCCGTCAGCAGGAGCCGCATCTGGCCGCTGAAGCCCCAGAGCGAGTGCAGGAAAATACGCGCACGGCTGAAGAACCCGCCGTTTTCCGAATAGTCGCGAACGAGGTCCTTGAATGTCGCCACGCTGTCGCCATTCGCAAAGCCAAACGCTTGCAACCGGCTCTCGATGCCGCTGCGATTGGAGCGCGCGTAGGAGTCGATCCGGGTTCCTGCAGCATCGTAAAGGACGTTTTCGGTCAATCTGGCCCGGCGGCTCTGGATTTCCTGCAGAGCCTGCTTTTCTGCATCGTGACGGCGGCGCAGATCGGTGATCCTTTCGCCGGCATCGCGCACGGCTTCCTGCGGGTCGCCGGATGTAAGTGCCGCCGTCTCGGCCCAGTCGCCGTAACTGGTCCCGCCGGGACCGGCGTCATGCAATGCCTCGTGAATGGCGGCGGCGATCGCATGCGCAGGGTCTGCGGCGGCTGCATCGACCCGCGCCGTCACGATGCGGCCAAGAAAGGGCGCACCAGTGCGGGCGGCAGCCCCGGCGGCATATGCCTGCACGTCAGCCAGCAATTGCGAGAGTGCAAAGCTCTTGCCCGAGCCGGCTGCGCCGAAGATTCCGATGGACAAGGGGGTCTCGGCGCGGGCGTAGGCGGTCAGTTCCGCGAGACGGCGAATTGCGGGTGCAATCCCGAGCGCATCGACCTGAACGGAGGCGGGGGGAGCGGTTTGGGCGGGAGGGGCGAGAGCTGGCTCCACGCGCTGCGGAGCGGTCGTGGTCTGGGCCGGCGCTGCCTTGCCGGTTGTATCCCGGGTGGCGGGTTTGCGAATCCGGTCCAGAAAACTTGCCACGCTCGACTCTCCCGCGATTTTCCAGGTTTACAGGCAGTGGCCGGGGCTCGCTGCGCGACCGAAAGCTCGACTGCATGTTTTTAACACGACTTTGCCGCGGTCATCAAACCGCGGAAGCCGTCTTCCGCGCCCAACGTGGCGATTGCATGACAGTGTAGCGGACTTTCCCGGCTGCGCCGAAATTCGTAACCGAAATGCTTTTCATGACGCCGGGAAAACATTTAAAAGGCGGACAACTTCCAATCTCGACAAAGAGGGCATTCGCGGATGGCGCGGCAATTCATTTATCACATGCAGGGTTTGAACAAGGCCTATCCCGGCGGCAAGAAGGTGCTGAACGACATCCATCTGTCGTTCTATCCCGATGCGAAGATCGGTGTTTTGGGCGTCAACGGCGCGGGCAAGTCGACGCTGCTGAAAATCATGGCCGGAATGGACACCGAATACACGGGCGAGGCCTGGGTCGCTGAGGGCGCCCGCGTCGGCTATCTGCCGCAGGAGCCGAAGCTCGACGAAACACTCGACGTTCGCGGCAATGTCATGCTGGGCGTGAAGGAGAAGCAGGACATCCTCGATCGCTATAACGAACTCGCGATGAATTATTCCGACGAGACGGCGGACGAGATGACCCGATTGCAGGACGAGATCGAGGCGCAGGGTCTGTGGGATCTCGATGCCCAGGTTGAACAGGCCATGGATGCGCTCGGCTGCCCGCCTGACGATTGGGAAGTCTCCAAACTCTCCGGCGGCGAGCGCCGCCGCGTCGCCCTGTGCAAATTGCTGCTGGAAAAGCCCGAACTGCTGCTGCTGGACGAACCGACCAACCATCTCGACGCCGAAACTGTGAACTGGCTGGAAGGCCATCTGCGGCAATATCCCGGCGCAATCCTGATCGTCACCCACGACCGCTACTTCCTTGACAATGTCACGGGCTGGATTCTCGAACTCGACCGCGGCCGCGGCATTCCCTACGAAGGCAATTATTCGTCCTGGCTGGGCCAGAAGCAGAAGCGCCTGGCGCAGGAAGGCCGCGAGGAAGAAGCGCGGCAACGGGCTCTCGAAGCCGAAAGCGAGTGGATCGCATCCTCGCCGCGGGCGCGTCAGGCAAAATCCAAGGCCCGTATCCAGCGCTACGAGGAACTGGTCGCCAAGCAGAACGACAAGGCGCCGTCGACCGCGCAGATCATCATTCCGGTCGCCGAGCGGCTGGGCAACAACGTCATCGATTTCGAACACATCAACAAAGGCTTCGCGGACAAGCTGCTGATCGAGGACCTGACCTTCAAGCTGCCGCCCGGCGGCATTGTCGGCGTGATCGGGCCGAACGGCGCGGGCAAGACGACCCTTTTCCGCATGATCACCGGGCAGGAGCAGCCGGACAACGGCAAGATCACCGTCGGCGAATCCGTGCGCCTCGGCTACGTCGACCAGTCGCGCGATGCGCTGGACGACAAGAAGACGGTCTGGGAAGAGATTTCCGGCGGCAACGACGTCATCTACCTCGGCAAGCGCGAGATGAACTCCCGCGGTTATTGCTCGGCCTTCAACTTCAAGGGCCCGGACCAGCAGAAGAAGGTCGGCATGCTGTCGGGCGGCGAACGCAACCGCGTGCATCTGGCAAAAATGCTGAAAAGCGGCGCCAACCTGCTGCTGCTCGACGAACCGACCAACGATCTCGACGTCGATACGCTGCGGGCGCTCGAAGACGCCCTGACCGATTTCGCCGGCTGCGCCGTCATCATCAGCCATGATCGCTTCTTCCTCGACCGTATCGCCACGCACATGCTCGCATTCGAGGGCGACAGCCACGTGGAATGGTTCGAGGGCAACTTCCAGGACTACGAAGAGGACAAGAAGCGCCGTCTCGGTATTGACAGCGTCATCCCCAAGCGGCTGAAATACAAAAAGTTCTCGAGGTAGGCAGGCCTTACCGCAGGCGCTTGTGACTTTGCGCACAGCGTCTGCGGATGCGGACCGGCAAGCTGGCCTTGTACGAACCTGCGTGGTCCGGAGCTCGATGATCGCAAAAAGCTCCGTCTGCGGTTTTGTGTTCCTCTGTTGTCGGAGCAGGGCCATGTATCGTGAGGCAACGCTTGGGTTGAAACGCCGGGACGGACTTATTGCAGGACTGTTGCTTTCCTCCGCAGCGGCCGCGATGGTGTTGACCGGCGGGGCCGATGCTCTTGCGCAAGCTCGCGGGAATGGCGACCGCGCTCTTCAGCTTTTGCAACAACAGCACATGCAAGCTGCGGGTTCGGATATCATCAATGCGAATGAAGTGTTCGTCGTGATCGGTATTCGCAAAACCCAGAAAGACGCGATCGATCTCGCGCAGGAATACTACCGGGATTTCCGCTCGGCTTCGGCAGGCATCCTGCCGGACGGCCGCTGGGTCGCGCTGGCAGGCTGGACCCAGAAGGCGAGTGCGGAACAACTGCTGCAAGTGCTGCGCTACGCGGGGCGATTGCCCTATGGCGCGCATACGATCGACGCCAAGGCGATCGAGACAGTGACTTGGAGCGCGACGAAGTCGCTCGCCCGGCCGGCCTTGCAAATTCCCGCCAACGTCCGGCGAACACCGCTACTGAACGGCATGGGCATCGCCGGGACATGGGGCGCCTCGCCGGGCGCCTGCAACGCCGGGCCGGACCGGGAAGACCTGCTCGAAAGTCCCTTGCGTGTTTCATCGCGCCAGATGCAATGGGGCAGTTTCGGCGTCTGCACGCTTGGGTCGATGGTCCGCTTTTCCGGAGGCGTATATGTCGGCGCGACGTGCGGCCGGGGTTCGGACAAGGAAACTTTCGTTCTGTCCCTGCGCCGCCGGTCTGCCAAACTCGAAGTGATTACCGATCCGCACGAGCCGTCGAAGATCTATTACCAGCTCGATTGGTGCCCGCGCCAGGGCGGGCAGGTTGCGCGCGGCAATCCCGGCGGTTCCGGCCCGCGCGTTGCGACAGCGCCAAGCAATCCTTCCGTGCCGCCGCGTATCGCCGATCCGAACCAGCCACCGGGGCGGCCGAAGTCGACCGGGTCGGGCTTCTTTGTCGCGTCCACCGGGCATCTGGTCACAAACCAGCACGTCGTGCGCGGGTGCAATTCGGTGTATGTGAAGGGTTTCGGCAAGGCCGAAGTGCTGCAGGAAGACGCACGCAACGATCTGGCGCTGCTGAAACTGCGTACATCGAAGCCGGTTCCTTTCCTGAAGATCCGCACCATGCCGGTGCAACTGGGCCAGGAAGTGGTTGTTTTCGGCTATCCGTTGTCATCGATACTGAATAACGGGCTGAACGTTACGACAGGTATCATCAGCTCTGAAACCGGCATGCGCAACGACACGCGCATGTTGCAGTTCACGGCAGCCATCCAACCCGGCAACTCCGGCGGCCCCGTTGTCGATCGCGCCGGAAATCTGGTGGCTGTGGTGCGGTCGAAATTTTCCGACAAGTTTGCGCTGGATCGCGGCAATTTCGTCCCGCAGAATCTCAACTACGGGATCAAGACCGCGATCTTGCTGACATTCCTGAGCAATAACGGTGTGACCGGGCAAAAGGCCAGTCCGACCAAGGACCGCACGGTTGCCGATCTCGCCGCCGCCGCGAAGTCGCACACGATGCTTGTGACGTGCCACTAGACGACAGGCACAGGCCGGCCCCGTGGGGACCGGCCCTTCCCTGAAGAAGACGATGGGTGACGGCTTGTCTTCTTTCTAGCGGCAGATATAGGCCGCCGGCTGCCAGGCAGCGCGTCCGGGCGAAATCATCTTCGTATAGGTGCGCGATGCGTAGACCGCCGGGATCGTGTGCTGCACGAGTTTGGCCGGACGCACGAGTACGCGTTTGGAGATCGTGCGGTATTCCGCCGGGATCACGCTGTAACGTACCGAGGCCTGGCGTACGACGACCGTGCGATAGCGATTGCCGTAGACGGCGGGTTTCGTAACCCAGCAACCGACCTGATTGCCGGCTGCGTCGTAGCTGACCTGCCACACGCGCCGGGCGGGTTTGATCATCACCGTTTCGCAGATGGTCTTGGTAACGGCCGGAACGTGATGGGCGATCCGCTGTGCGGGCCGCACCTTGATCTGCTCGGATACGGTCGCATACTCGGCGGGAATCTTCCGGAAACGAGTTTCGGCCGGACGGACCAGAACGTGTTTTGTGTAGGTGCCGTAAACCGGAGCTGTGTGCACCTTGCGATAGCAGGCGTTGCCTGCTTCCGCCGAACCCGCGCCTGCCGCCAATGCAGCGAGCACGGTCCCTGCCATAATTGTCCTTTTCATCGTCAGTCTTTCGGGGCCTCCTCGTAAGAGGTTGTCCCGCCGCGCGCCCATAAATCCGGCTTTTCAGGTAGCCCGCAACATTCATCCCTTTTTAACCTTAATCTTTCCGCGCGCCGGGCCGGTGCGCGGTGGCGCCGGATGGCCTATAGTTGACCAGCAATACCACGTCAGGGGCAGACATGAGCGAGGAAACGACTATTGCGGCCGATGCCGGAAAAGGCTGTGTGACAGTGCTTTCGGCCAGCGCCCAGCGCGCCGCGCTTACCCGCTGCGCACAGGACTTTCAGCGCAAGACCGGCGTCGGCGTGCACTTTGAATGGGCGACATCCGGAGCGGTAACGGACAGGATCGAGGCGGGGGAGAGTTTCGATGCGGTGGCAGCCGCACATTCGGCTCTTCAAAAGCTTGCACAAGCCTCGCGTCTGTCGCCCGGCATCCATATCGTCGGAATCGCTCGAATAGCGCTTGGAATGCGCAAGGGCGAAACGCCGCCGGATATTTCGACACCGGAAAAATTCCGCGAGGCGCTGCTGAATGCGAGATCGTTTTCGCGGGGCGACCCGGCGGGTGGCGGTACCGCGGGCAATTTTCTTGCTGCAATGCTGGATCGGATTGGCGTCCTTGAAGCAACAAGGGAAAAGTCGATCCTGCGCGTTGGTGGTTACAACGTGATGCGGGAAGTCGCCAACGGCGCTGCCGACTTCGGGCTGACGCAATCGACGGAGATCGTGGCTGTGGACGGCGTGGAAATTTCCGCCTGGCTGCCGCAGGAACTCCAAATGGATACGGTTTATGCGGTGACTACAGGAAAGACGCCGGTTTCGCCCGATGCGCAGGCGTTTCTGGATTTTGTAACCGGTCCGGAGGGCAAGGAGATCTACAAGCGCGCAGGATTTGCCTAGCCTGCCGCGCACTGCGCGATTGCAATATCCGGTCGAGCGTACTTACAATTGAAGATGAAGCCGGAAAAATCCGGTGCGCGGGAGGAAAAGATGAAGCGATTTTTTGCAGCCATGGGCCTTTGCATGGCATTTAGCGGGGCAATACTTTCTGCGTCACTTGCCCCTGCAAGCGCAACGGAACTTGTCTACGGCACGTGGGCAAGCCCGAAGCACAGCGCCATGCGTTTCGGCATGAACCAGTTCTTCAAGAATATCGCCAAAGAGACCAAAGGGGCCGTAACCTGGAAATCGGTGGCGGGAGGTCAGCTTGTCGATGGCAAGGGCACGCTGGCGGGATTACAGAACGGGCTGATAGACGGCGGTTTTGTCATTGCGCCGTATACGCCCAGCAATCTGCCGGCGAGCGCTCTCGTGTTCAATTCGCAGATATTCGGCAGCGATTCCGTTGCCGCTGCCGGCGCGATGAACGAGACGCTGCTGCTGACCTGCCCGGAATGCATTGAGGAAGCGAAGAAGCAAGGGATAATCCAGATCGGCAGTTATGCGGCGACGCCCTTTGTCTTCATGTGCCGCGGTGCGCCGAAAAGTCTTGACGATCTGAAGGGCAAAAAAATCCGTTCCGTGGGTGGCGGGGTCGCGCTTGTCCGGCTGGCCGGCGCGGTGCCGGTCGCGATGAATCCCGCCGAAGCAACGCAAGCCCTGCAGCGCGGTGCGCTCGATTGCGTCCATGGGGCGGTATCGTTCCTGATTTCCTTTGGCTATGCCGACGTGGTCAACACCATTTTCACCTATCCGCTGGGCATTGGCGGGCCGACGACGTTTCTGGCGCTCGGGCGCAAGAAATGGAGTGGTCTGACCCGTGACCAGAAATTGGCGCATATCAAATATGCTGCTGATTTTGTAGCTCTTTCGACGATCGAAGCCTATATCAACAACGACAAGCGGGTGCTGGAGCGCGTGGCAAAGAAGGGCGTCAAGATGTTGCCTGGCGGCAAGGACTTCGACGCGCTGGTCGAAAAGCGCATGGCGACGATGGACGCACCCAACGTGGCCAGTGCGAAGAAGTTTGGCGTGAAGGATCCGCAGGCGGTAATTGCCGCCTATCGCGCGGCGTACAAGAAATGGCAGGGCCTGTCGAAAGATATCGGGACCGATGTCGGCAAGTTCACGAGTGCGCTGCGGCGCGAGATTTACGACAAGCTCGATCCCGACAAGATTTGAATACAAAGGGAAAAACCAGCCGGCCTGTAAGCCGGGTTTTGTATGGCCGTTGCGCGAACGCAAGCAGCGTGGCGGCCATTCATCTGGGACGCCTGTTGCCAGACGCCTCATGCAACCAACCCGGACGGCAATGCGGAGACGCATCCGGGATGTTGCCATCCCTCGCCATCCCTATTCGGTTTTGCTCCCGGCGGGGCTTGCCATGCCGCGCCCGTTACCGGCCGCGCGGTGCGCTCTTACCGCACCTTTTCACCCTTACCCCGTGCGAGGTTTCCCTCGCTTGAGGCGGTTCGATCTCTGTGGCGCTTTCCCTGGGGTCGCCCCCGCCGGACGTTATCCGGCGCCGTGTCTCCATGGAGCCCGGACTTTCCTCTGGCCTTGCGGCCAGCGGCCGCCCGGCCGACTGGTGGCCGCACGCTAGGGGCAGCGTGCGCGCGGGTCAACCGGAAGAATTTATCGCTTTGCCATCAGACGCTTGGCGCGCGCGCAATAGGTCAATGTCGCACGCGAAAGGCGTCCGGCGGCAAAGCCGGTCCGGTAGCGGTGAATGGTTCCGCAGACGTTGCCACCCGAACCTTTCCAGGCCCTGGCGAGATATTTCATGCCGTAGCGCAGGTTAATGTCCGGCTGCAGAAGCTGGCGCGGGCCACCGCGAAAACCCATTGCGCGTGCGGTGCCGAGGCGAATCTGCATCAGCCCGTAGTTGCCCTTGTGCACGATCGACGGGCGGTATGTGCTCTCCAGAACGACGACCGCGTGCGCCAGCGCCGGCGGTACGCCGTTGGCCGCCGCGTGCCGGGCGACGGACTTGCGCAAGGCCGCGCCATCACGGGCCAGGGTCGCCGCGCCGCTCGTTACGAAGACTATTAATGATAATAAAATCAGCATTTTATTTTGATATGAACGCATTCTTGAACCCGCAGACGGTGGCATGAAGCCGCGCACCATAGCGGGCAATGGGGCGAGAAAACGGCGTTTCCGGCCGGTTTGTTCATGTGCCGGAAACCACACTGCATTTTCGCTGTGCGGGACGGCTTGCGCGATCACAATCCCGCCGCTATCGCGCTTAAGATGCCGGAACCGAAATGCCGTTCTCGCGTTTGGCCCGCGTCTCGATGACCAAGCTCGACGTCCGCAATCGGCGGTCAAGTGGTTCTCTGGCAGGTTCTCGATCAGGAGAAAGTGTATGAAAAAATTGGGAATTCTCGGGCTTGTCCTGGCTTCTGGCCTGGCTCTGGCGGGCTGCGAAGGCACACCGCGCGAACAGGCTGCTGCACAGGGCGGCCTTCTGGGCGCGGCGACGGGCGCCGTTGTCGGCGGACTGGCGACCGGCCGGGCCGGCGGCGCTTTGGCCGGTGCGGCCATCGGCGGCGCGAGCGGCGCAATCATCGGCTCGGCATCGGCCCCGCCGGATGGTGCTTACAGGGAACGCCGGCGCTGCGCGCGGGTCGGATACGACTACGACGGCAACCGGGTCTGCCGCGAATATTATTACGATTGACGAGCTTTTTCAAAGGCTTGGAATTGCATCAGGCCTCTCCGCTGTGTCCGGCGGAGGGGCCCTTTTCTTTTGCCGCGGGGGCGGGCAAGCTGGCCGGGATGGAGACTTTCGCACCCGATTCCCCGCTGGTCCAGGCTGTCGTTCCTTCGCCAAACCGCAACGCGCGGCGGGGCGGAGAGGCGGGCAAGCCGCGCGCGCCGGATGCGATTATCCTGCATTATACGGGACTTAACCCGGATGCAGCGGAGGCGTGGCTGGCCGATCCGGGCGGTGCGGCGCTGGCGTGGCTCTGCAATCCGGCCGCCGCGGTGAGTTGCCACTATCTCATTGAAACGGATGGGAAAATTCTACAGCTTGTGCCCGAGGCCGAGCGCGCCTGGCATGCCGGGCGGGGCTCGTGGAAGGGCGAGACGGACATGAATTCGGCCTCCATCGGCATCGAAATCGTCAATCCGGGCCACGATTTGGGCCTGCCGCCGTTTCCGGCGGCGCAGATCGCTGCTGTGATCGCCCTGTGCAAGGATATCGCCACGCGCTGGCCGATCGCGCCGGAACGGGTGCTGGCCCATTCGGACATCGCGCCGGACAGGAAGGCCGATCCGGGCGAAAATTTCCCTTGGGATCAATTATTTAAGGAAGGCGTAGGGCATTGGGTTGCGCCTGCGCCGGGCGGGGAACACTGCCCGGTCCTGAAGCCCGGCGATTGCGGCGAGGCGGTCGCCAAGCTGCGGGCGGAGCTGGCGGCTTACGGTTACGGCCTGCCGCCGGGCGAGACATATGACATGCTAACCGGGCAGACCGTGCGCGCCTTCCAGCGCCATTTCCGCCCGGGCAAATGCGACGGAATAGCCGACGGGCAAACACGCGCGACTTTGCGCGAATTGGCGCGAACGCTCGCGCCGGACCGGATTTCGTAAAGGCAGTGGTTGCAATTTTGCTGCCGGGAATGCGTGCGAACGGGCAGGAATTCGCGCGCATTCCTGCAACTGGTTGCAACGGGAAGGATACGTTTCGTCTGGCGCACAACCGGGCGCTCCGGCCGTCTTTACCTTTGCCGCCAGCGCGGCCTTATGCCAGAATTCTCCGGCGCGAAGGAGGCGTTTCTGGCCGAGCCCGTTACGATAGCCGCATGGCGGTCGCGGGCATTTCGTGGCTCGGCGGCAGCATCCCCGATGTGCTGAAAGGTGTTGCGGGCAATGTCACGGACCGCGTGCTGTCGGGCCATGTGCGGGCGCTGAAAGTGCGTTTCGCCGGATTGCAGGGAAGGCCGGAGAACGAACATATCGCGCAGTCCGCTCGCGTGGCGCAGTGTCAGGCGCTGGAGCGGGTCATCCGCGAATACCGGGACACCGGGCGGCCGGAATGGCAGGCGCAGCCGCATCTGCGGCCGGAGATGTTTTTCGCCCGGTCGCTGGAGTTCTGCGCGGTTACGATCGGGCGCTGCCGCAAAACTAGTATAAAACTTAATTACGAATTAACGCCGTCTGTCGGAGCAGGACCCGAGCCATTCGGAGCGGGCGCGGGACGTGATCGTGTCTTGTGTGAAGATATCGCAAGTGGACACGGAGAAGGCCGGCGTCTCTCTCGCGGAGGCATTGACCATTGCGGAGGGGCTTGCCGCACAGGGACGGCTCGCGCCGGTGGATGCGTGGATGCCGGGCCAGTTGCGCGAAATACTTGCGGCGACGCGGGGCGGGTAGCGGTGTTGGGGCTTCCGTTGCCCGTCCTTTAGCCCTTTCGATGCTTCGATACGCGCTGCGTTGCAGCGCTACTCAGCATGAGGGCGTGTGTGGGGCAAGGGTTGCTTGCTCCCCTCATCCTGAGGAGCCGCCGCAGGCGGCGTATCGAAGGATGGCTGCACGTGCGTGCTTCTATGCTGCGGCCCTTCGATGCTTCGATACGCGCTGCGTTGCAGCGCTACTCAGCATGAGGGAGTTGTGTTGGGCAAGGGTTCCATGCTCCCCTCATCCTGAGTAGCCGCCGAAGGCGGCGTATCGAAGGATGGCCAAGAAGCGCTGCCTTGTTAATGTTCTGCGTCCTGATGTGCAGGGTTCAGGCGGACAAAGCACTGCACGCCCTCGCCCTTCGAGACGCGCTGCTTCGCAGCGCTCCTCAGGGTGAGGGCTAACTTTGTGAATTATAATACGACTCTCATCCTGAGGTAGATATTTGCGCTGCAAGCGCAGACATCAAGTCTCGAAGGATGCTGGTACGCGCGCGCCCCCATGCTCCGACGCTTCGATACGCGGGCTTCGCCCGCCATTCAGGGTGAGGGAGCGCTGGTGGAGGAAGGTCCCGGATCGCGCCGCTGGCGCGTCCGGGATGACGTACTCTCTCAAATCCGTGTCATCCCGCAAAATGCGCAGCATTTATGCGGGACCTTTCGGTTTGTGGAGGAAGGTCCCGGATCACGCCTATGTCGCGTCCGGGATGACATGTTCGCGCATCAATTCGGGCCGGAAAGTCTGCAACTTTCCGGATTGATGCGTCACTTCATATATTCGTCGGTGAAGGTCTTCGTTACGTCCTTCACCGTGTCCTTCTCTTCCAGAAGGCCGGCGGCGACCGCGAATTTCTGGCTGTTTTCGAGACCGGCCCTGGTCGGCATGCCGTCCTTTGTGTGCGCCTTGGAGACATATTTCCAGGCCTCTTTCAGCACTTTCGGATCGAGGCGCTTGAAGCGCTTTTGCAAGAGGGCGAAGGCTTCGTCCGGCTTGGCGTGGATGAATTCGTTCGCCATTTTCGCGGCTTTCGCCATGCGCACGCATTTGTCCTTCTGCTTTTCGCAGACTTCCGGGCGCGTGTAGAGCACGACATAGTCGAACGGGATGTAATCGGCGATCTCGCCGCGCGGGCCGCTCAGCAGCATGATGGCGTTGCCGTTCATGACCGAGGCCGTGGTGAAGGGCAGCGAGGTGGCGTAGGCGTCGATCTGTTTCGATTTCAGCGCCGGCGGCATGGCGGGCGGCGACATCGAGGTGACGCGCATGTCCTTGTCGGGGTCGAGGCCGACGCGGCGGGCGGAATAGCGCTGCATGGCGTGGATGATCGAGCCGATGCCCTGCACGGCGACGGTCTTGCCCTTCAGCGCTTTCAGTTTTTGATCGATGGGCGTGTCTTCCTTGATGCCGGCCGCATCGGCGACATCCTTGCGCATGACGAGCTCGACCATCGGCCTGTTGACCAGGGTGCCGATGGCGAAGAGCTTGCGGCCGCTGGCGACGGCGCGCAGGAAGGTGGTGCCGGTGCCGACGGTGAAATCGGCGCTGCCGGCGATGACCGCATTGGTCGAGGCGACGCCGGTGAGGTTGCGCTCGGTGACGTTGAGGCCGGCCTTCTTGTAGAAGCCGCCGTCCAGGGCGATGTAGTGCGACGAGAATGTCATGGTCGGCGCCGGAATGGCGACGACGGTCGCAAGCTCCTGCGCAGCAGCCAGGCCCGGCAGCGCCAGCAGACCCGCCGCGGCAGTCATGAACGAGATTTTGGACATGATTTTGGTTTTCGCCATCTGGGTCTCCTGTTCCCTGAACCCTGGTGTTATCGCCGGCCGGCCGGCATGACGGGCGCCATTGGCGCAGCCTTTCGCGCGGCGGCAAGGTTTGCTAAGGAACACTACAGAAAGAGGCGGATGCGTACAACGCACCGGCAGAGGGAAAACGGCAGAGCCTGATCGTTCGCACTGCGGGCGGCGGGGTGCTGCGGCGCTGTCAAGTCGCGACGAAACGGCCGCACCGGAAGATGCTGGCGAAAGTGCTGGCGAAAGTGCTGGCGAAAGTGCTGAAATGAGCGAAGAGACAATCGAACGCCCGGCAACGGGAGCCGCAGGCGGATGGAAAGTATCGCGCGGCCAGATCGACCGCTTGCTGGTGCTTGTGGCGCTTGTCGGCATCTGGCAGGTGCTAAGCTGGACACTGGGCGTCTACTGGGTGGGTTCCCCCTGGCAGGTGACCGTGCGGCTCGTGCAGGGCGTCGCGGGGCTCGATTTGCTGGGCCATGCCTCCTACACGCTGTGGGAGGCTGTCGCCGGCTTTCTTCTCGGCGGCGTCCCGGCGGTAGCGCTGCCGTTCCTGCTGCGGCGGCTGCCGTTTGCCACGGCCGTGCTCGATCCGTTCATGGTCGGCGGCTACGGAATGCCCAAGCTGGCGCTGGCGCCGCTTTTCATCCTGTGGTTCGGCATCGGCATCGAATCCAAGATCGCGCTGATCACATTCACCGTGTTCTTCATCGTCTATTTCGCGACGCTCGGCGGCATACGCGCACTCGACCCCAAGCTGGTGCAGACGGCGCAGATCCTCGGCGCGAGCGAATACCAGGTCGCGCGACAGGTGGTGTTTCCCGGCGCGGTGCCGCATATCTTCGCCGGCTTCCGCCTGGCCATGCCCTATGCCATCGGCGGGGCGGTGGTGGCGGAGCTGATTTCGGCCAATCAGGGGCTGGGATATCTCGTTCAGTTCCATTCCATGAATTTCGACACGACCGGCGTCTTCGTGGCGCTGGTCATGGTGTGCATCATCGTGTTCATCGGCAACTGGCTGGTGAACGCCATCGAACGCAGCCTGCTGAAATGGCGGCCGCCGGCCGACAAGATCATGCGGGCAGAGGCTTGAAGACCATGAACGCGCCGTTGCTGGAAGTCGACAAACTCGCCAAGCGTTTTGCCGCGCGCGGCGACGGGCCTGCACCGTGGATCATCCGCGATCTGTCCTTCTCCGTCGCCGACGGGGAATTTCTCACGATCGTCGGCCCGTCCGGTTCCGGCAAGACGACGCTGCTGAACATGATTGCGCAGATCGACACGTCTTCCGGCGGCGACGTGCGCTTTCGCGGCGCCAGCGCGCCCGGCGAGGATGCGCGGGCGCTGAAGCCGGGGCTCGGATGCCAGATCGGCTATGTCATGCAGGAAGACAATCTGCTGCCGTGGCGCACGTGCCTCGAAAACGTGCTGTTTCCGCTCGAGGCGCAGGGCCGGCTCAACGAGGCTTCGCGCAAACATGCGGCGGAACTGATCGAAGCCGTCGGCCTCAAGGGTTTCGAGCATCATTATCCGCACGAACTCTCCGGCGGCATGCGCAAGCGCTGCTCGCTGATCCGCACGCTGGTGTACGATCCGCCGGTCATCCTGATGGACGAACCGTTCGGCGCGCTCGATGCGCAGACGCGGGCGCAATTGCAGAATGACCTGCTGCGGCTGTGGAGCATGGGCCGCAAGACGATAGTCTTCGTCACCCACGACATCACGGAGGCGATTGCGCTCGGCGACCGCACGCTGGTGCTGTCGCGCGCGCCGGCGAAAGTGGAAGGCGAGCATATCATCGACATTCCGCGGCCGCGCGACGTGCAGGAACTGCTGACCGAGCCGGCGTTCACGAAACTCTACGCCGCCATCCGCGCGCAGGTGAAGTGAGGCGAACCGATGAGCGCAACGGCGCAGACAGATGGCGGGACGGGCATGGCCATCAACTGGCGGCGCTGGCGCGTGTTCGCAGCGCAGTGCGGTTTCGGCATTCTGCTGCTGCTGGTGTGGAAATGGGGCGCGGAATACGCCGGCGAGGATTATGTCGCCGATCCGCTGAAAGTGGCCGAGCGCATTGTCGAGATCGGACTGGGCGGCGAGCTGTGGCGGCACACCTATGTCACGCTGCGCCTGTCGTTTCTCGGCTTCGCGCTCGGCTGCATAGCCGGTATCGCTGTGCCGTTTGCACTGCGGCGTCTGCCGCGGCTGAGCGCGGCTGTCGAGCCCTATATCCTGGCTTCGGTCGGCGTGCCGAAATATGCGCTGATACCGCTGTTCATCCTGTGGTTCGGCATCAACGATGCGCCGAAGCTGTGGCTGGTTGGCCTTCTTGTCTTCTACCCGGTCTATATCGCGATTGTCGCGGGCATGCGCAGCGTCGACGGGCGGCTTATTAGCATGGCGCGCATCTTCGGCGCATCGGAAACGGCGATCTCGCGCGAAGTGATCTGGCGCTCGCTGCAGCCGTTCTTCTTTTCGGCGTTGAAGATTTCGCTGCCGCGCGCGGTCAGCGCCGCGATCATCGGCGAGTTTCTCGTCGGCAATGAGGGCATCGGCTATTACATCGAGAATTCGCGGCAGTCGGTGGATTCGACCGGCGTCTTCGTCGGCATCGTCATGGCGACCCTGATCGTGCTGGTCATCAACGCGCTGCTGGGCGCCATTGACCGGCGCGTGAACGCGTGGCGGCCGAAAGAGCGCGACATGGAGATATGATCGCGAATTCTGCGACAGTACGACAGGCGCACGATGCTCAGTAATTACTTGAGCTTCTACTTGAGTTTCTAATTGGGCTTCCCCGTATTGTAATAGATGAATTGGGTTGTGACGTTTACCGATGCAATCGTTGAAGCATCCCATCCGCCGGTGGGCGTTTTCGGTGCGACCATGAAGTAGATTTCGTTCAGGTTTGATTTCTCCCCATCGCCCTTGAATACGTCGCGGCATCCGTTCGGGATCAGGGGGCTCCAGCTGTGATCGTAGTCCGAAGGCTTCTGGGTTGGCGGCAAGTAAGCCTTGTTGACTATCATCTCGAGATAACCTGCCGGGTAGGCTACCTGTGACCCGTCCGCCTTCGTGGCGTTAAACGCGCCTGTGCAAATGCGTATGCCGCGAGGCGATGGCCCGATGGGCGGCGGCACGACCTGCATATGGCACTGCCTGAGAAAATTATTGCTCTCCTTTCCCTTCTCGATGTCCTTGCATGCGACTATCGTCGTACGCGGTGCGGTAACTTCGAATTTGCTCCCGTGCGGTTTGCCCGGCGGGCGCCGCGAACCCTTCGTTACCGGTGGCAATGCGGTCGGTTCGAGCAATTCGTAATAGCCGCTCGCAACTCCAGATAACGTCGCATTCTGGGCAACCAACGCCGAGGGGTGATCTATTTCCAGGCATTCGCCGAGTTTCATTGGACGGACCTGCATAACGGCTTCGGCTGGCGTGCCTTCCCAAGGGTTGCCGGTCGTCCAAACGTATACGGACAGGGAATTGTATGGACCCGTAAAATTCGTGGCGCAGAACCGCACGCGGGCGGCGATCGGCGACTTGAAGTCGTCCGTAGTACGCATGATCATGACCAGACGTCCGTCACCGGGCGTGGACCAGGGCGCCGGCTTGCTGTTCGATAGTCTTTTAGGTTCGTCGCCGGCTCTCGCATGCATCGAAACACATAGGGCTGCAGAACACGCCAAAACCAAAACGCTGCCATAGTGGCGGAAATTCAACCGCTTCATCGTCGCCTCCCGAATTCCGACAACGCCATTGCGCCCCGCGACGAACCGCGGAAAACGGCCTGGTGCAAAACAAGGCAAAGTTAGCTTCAATTTCAAGTTCGCGGTAGCGCTAATATGACAGTTCGGCGACCGGCGCCGCAGTCCGTGCCTGTACCGGCATCGTGCGTCCCCTGGCACATTCCATTGCGCCTGTTCCGGGCGTAACGACGCTCTCCAGTCTGCGCAAACGCCGGAATCAGTCCGGTGTGCGATTTCGACGGATTTGCGCACCACGATAGATTGCTTTGAAACTCAAACGGAATCGTGCATCAACTGCTGGTTGGCATTGCCTGCCTGCAGGCCATGCGAAGAGTTGGGCAGGCGCAGACATGTTTCGTCCCTATTACTTCCGCTGGATATTTTTCGTCTGTCTGGTCGTCGGCCTCACTGCCGGCGGTCTAGTGTTATACCGGCGCGCGAGCATCGTGACCGTGGCGGTCGGCCCCGCAGGCGCGCCACAGGTGGCTTTCGTGCAGGAGATAGAAAAGGCGCTTCGGCTGGCGCACGAACGTTTTCGCTTCAGGATCGTCATCACCGGAGGGTCTGCCGACAGCGCGGCCCTTCTGACTGCAGGCAAGGCCGATATCGCGGTGCTGCGCAGCGATTACGAAGGTGAAACCAATGCGCGCTCGGTCGTCATTCTGCAGCGGCGGACGTTTCTGGCCGTCGCGCGCAAACAGCTGCCCAAGAAAGCCAATTCCGGCGCCGGTGCAAAAAGCCCGGACGATGGAGCTGCGCAGGGCAAACCCAAAGACGAAGACGACGCAGCCGAAACGGGGATTCTGGATCTCCTGGGCAAGGTCAAAGGAGTCATCGTGCAGCGCCGCCGCAGCCGCGACGAACCGACAATCCGCGAGATCCTCGCGTTCTTCAATCGCGGCAAGGACGCTGAAGGCCTGGCCGTGCGTGGCCTCAACGAAGCCAAGGAGGATTTTGTCCGGGGCCGCGCCGATCTGGTCCTGTTTCTCGGCAACCCTGCCGAAGACGCGACACGCGATCTCATAAACGCAACCCGCCGGGCTGCCGGTGCGCGCTTCATGCTGCTCGGTGCGCCTGTCCCGGCCGGTCTGGCGCAATACATCCGCACGGTCGAGAATTCGACGATTACTGCGGGCGTATTTGGCGGCAGTCCGCCGCTTCCGTCCAAGGACCTGTTGTCGGTTGCAGTCACGTTCGACGTGGTCGCCAGCGCGCGGGCGAACGAGCGGAGGATTGCAGGCCTCGCCAAGGCGCTCGACGGCATCCGCAACCAGTTTACCGGTATGGACAGCTCCGAATTCGGCATCGCCTTGCCCTCGCTTGAGGAAACCCGCCGCTTCCTGCCGCATATCGGAACGGTCGCCCAGATCAACGGCGAGAGTAAAGGCATTCTGGACGAATACAGCGACGCAATCTGGCTCGGCCTGTTTGCGCTTGGCGGCATAGGATCGCTCCTGTCCGGGCTTATGGCATGGCTTGGGTTTGGCAGTTCGACCCGCAAGATCGAGACGTAAGGGATGTTTAGCGCGGTTGGCATGCGCATCTTGCATGACGTGATGGACCTGGCGCGGTACGTGCCGGACAATATGTGATGCGTTTCTTGCCTGATGGAAGCAGCATGACGGCCCGTATTTGGGTGCGGCGCAATTTCGTCTAGTCTCCCTGAAGCAACTTCTCTGGAGGAAACGCCCATGCGCGCAGTCGGATTTCACGAATTTGGCGGACCCGATGTCTTGCAGGTTGTCGATCTGCCGGAGGTCCATGCGGGACCCGGCGAGGTGCGCATCCGCGTCCATGCGGCGACGGTCAATCCAACCGATCTCATGTCGCGCAACGGGTCGCGCGCCGAACAGCTCAAAAGCGAGGCGCGGCCGCTTGTTGCCGGCATGGAGGTTGCGGGCGTCGTCGACGAAGTAGGGCCGGATGTCGATACGGGCGTGAAGGCGGGCGATGCGGTCTTCGGCCTCGTCGTGACGGCGGGCGCGCATGGCGGCTATCGCGAGCAGATCGTGCTGAACGCCCGCTCCGTGGCGCTTGCGCCGAAAGGCGCATCGCACGAAGAGGCCGCCACCCTGCCGATGAACGGTCTTACGGCGCGCATGGCGCTCGACCGGCTTGGCGCGAAGGCGGGACAGACGATTGCCGTGACCGGCGCAGCCGGCGCGTTCGGCGGCTATGTCATGCAACTTGCAAAAGCGGACGGACTGACCGTCGTGGCGGACGCAGCGCCGAAGGACGAAGCCCTGGTCCGTTCGCTGGGGGCCGATATCGTGCTGCCGCGCGGCGAAGGTTTTGCTGCGGCCGTGCGTGCGCGCTATCCCGATGGCGTCGATTGTCTCGCCGACGGCGCTGTGCTGAAGGAACTGGCCGTTCCCGCCGTGCGCGACGGCGGGGCCTTCAACTCCGTGCGCGGCTGGCCGGGCAACGGCGATCGCGGCATCAATTTCAGCGTGACCGGCGTGCGTGCCTACGATGGCCGCCTCGAATTGCTGGACAGCCTCCGGCAACTCGCCGAAGCAGGACGTCTGTCCATGCGTGTCGGCGAAACCTATCCGCCTGAGCGCGCCGCCGATGCGCATCGCCGGCTGGAAGCCGGCGGCATGCGCGGGCGCATTCTGCTGACATTTTGATGCTTGAAACGAGACGCAAGCCGATGATCACCCTCTACTCCAAAGCAACATCAAACGGGCGCAAGGCCTCCATCATGCTGGAGGAAACCGGGCTCGCCTATAAAGTCCGCCCCATGGCGCTGGAAACGAAAGAGCAGAAGCAGGACTGGTATCTGGCGATCAATCCGAACGGCCGCATCCCATGCATCGTCGACGACGAGGGGCCGGGAGGCGCAACGGTGACCCTGTTCGAGTCGGGCGCGATCCTGACCTATCTTGCGGAGAAATCCGGCAGGCTGATGCCGGCCGATCCCGTGGCGCGGCTGGAGGTTCTGAACTGGCTGTTCTTCGCCTCCGGCCATGTCACTCATGCCGGCATGGCCGTGCACTGGCAGGTGCGCGAACGCGATGCCGGCCGCGATCATCCTCATCTCGGCGTCTGGCAGGAGGAAAACAACCGCGTCAATAATGTGCTGAACGATGCGCTTGCCGCGCGCGACTATCTGGCGGGCGATTATTCCATCGCGGACATCGCGGCCTATCCGTGGATCTACCGCTGGACGATGCAGGAAATCGACATAGCCCGTTATCCGAACGTCGGGGCTTGGCTGGCCCGCGTCGGCGCCCGCCCCGCCGTCCAGCGCGGCCTCAATATCCCGCCGCGCGACGACGGGCTGTGAGTTGCGGCTGCGTTGCGGAATATCAGTCCAATTGCAATCGGGAACATTTGCCTGCTGCAGGTGGTTGCGCCGATAATGCATTCCGGCGGCGTGGAAGGGGCCCAGCGTGCAACAGGCAAAGCGGTGGCAGCGATGGCTTTTTCTCGGCAGCCTCATGCTGGCGGGCGAAGCGATCTATATGCTCCCCTACATGCGCAAGACCTTCCAGACCAGCATGGAAGAGGTCTTTAACGTAAGTTCGACCGAGATCGGCCTTCTCGTCTCGATGTTCGGCGTGCTGGCGCTGCTGTGCTATTTTCCCGGCGGCTGGCTGGCCGACCGTTTTTCCGCCCGCAATCTTCTGACGTTTTCGCTCGTGGCCACATCGCTCGGCGGCTTTTACATGGCGACGATCCCGTCCTGGCAGGGACTTCTGGCGCTCTATGCCTATTGGGGCGTCACGTCGATCCTCACCTTCTGGGCCGCGCTCATCAAGGCGACCCGCTTGTGGGGCGGTCACGACAGCCAGGGCGCGAGTTTCGGCCTGCTCGACGGTGGCCGCGGCATCGCCGATGCGTTACTTGTCTCTGCAGCAACCTTCGCCTTCGCATCCGCAGGAACGGCCCATGCGGGCCTGGTGTCCGTCATCCTGGTCTATTCCATCGCGCCGCTGGTGGCAGCCGCCGCGGTCTGGTTCCTGATCCCGCACGACATCGGTGACGCCACGCCGCAGACCATTGCCGCCGACGCCGGCGCGCCGCTGCGCGATGCGCTCGGACGGCCGGAAACGTGGCTGCTTGGCTTCATTATCATGACGGCCTACATGCTTTACATCGGCAGTTTCGATTTCGCCGCCTTTGCGGAAAACGCCTATGGCCAAAGCAAGGTCTTCGGGGCGCAGCTTGCGACGTTCCGCGACTGGCTGCGCCCGTTCGCGGCGCTCGGCGCCGGATTGCTGGCCGACCGTATCGCGCCGACGCGGGCGATAGCCGGCGCCTATGTTCTCCTGATCGCAGGTTACGGCGCAATGGCGCTGATGCCGGCCGACGCTGGCATGATGGCTGCGCTCTGGGTGCAGGTCGCGGCAGTGGCCGTCGCGGTCTTCGCCCTGCGCGGGGTCTACTATGCGCTGATGGAAGCCTCCGGCATTCCCGCCGCATCGACAGGAACGGTGGTCGGCGTCGTTTCCGTCGTCGGCTACACGCCCGACATATTCGGCCATGTGCTCGCAGGTCTCTTCGTCGACGGCTATGGCGGCGTTGCCGGCTATCATGCCTGGTTCGGCTTTCTGGCGTGCGTCGCTGCCGCAGGCCTTGCCGCGACGCTTGTGATCCACCGGCGGCTGAAACGCACCGCCGCGCCTTGACCGCCGCGGCGCAACCCTCAATATGGCCGCAGACCAGATTTGCGCATCCGGGGGACTGAATTGTTCGACTTCGACCGCATCATCGAGCGCCGGGGAACCCATTCCTCGAAGTGGGACCAGATGGCGAAGCTCTCCGGCATTACCGCGCCGGACGCGATCCCGATGTGGGTTGCGGACATGGATTTCGCCGCCCCGCCGGGTGTGACAGAGGCGCTGCGCGCAGAAGTCGAGCGCGCAACGCACGGCTATTACGCCGACACAGGCAGCTGGGCCCAGGCCTGCGCCGCGTGGATGCAGAAGCGGCACGGCTTCGAAATCGATCCTGCCTGGGTCAGCGCGACGCCGGGGATCGTGTCCGGATGCGGACTGATCCTGCAGGCGTTGACGGAACCCGGCGATGAGGTGGTGCTTTTCACACCAGTCTATCACGCGTTTCGCCGCATCATCACCAACAACGGCCGGAAAATTTTCGATTGTCCGCTGATCGAGGAAAATGGCCGTTACCGGATGGACCTGGACGGATTGCGCAAGACGCTGACGCCGCGCACGAAGATCGTGTTCTTCTGTTCGCCGCACAATCCGGGCGGAAACTGCTGGAGCCCGCAGGAAATCCGCGCGCTTGCGGATCTGTGCATCGAGCGCGATCTGATACTCGTCTCCGACGAAATCCACTGCGATCTCGTTCTGCCGGGTCACCGGCACACGCCAGCCATCATCGCTGCGCGGGATGTTGCGGACCGCACGATCACCTGTGTCGCCGCGACGAAAACGTTCAATCTGGCCGGCGCGCATGTCGGCGCCTGCATAACCTCGAATCCGGACTACAAGAAGAAGCTCGACGCCCGGATCGGCGCGAGCGGGCTTGGTTCCTACAACCTGTTCGGCATGGTGGCGACGGAAGCGGCCTGGCGCACGGGCGAGGAATGGCTCAACGCGCTGCTGCCGTATCTGGTGCAGAATTGCGCACTGTTCGATGCGCGCATCGAAGCAGCTGCGCCGGGCGCCCGCTCAATGCGGCTCGATGCGACTTATCTGGCCTGGGTCGATTTCTCCGGCACGGGCCTGGCCGAAGCCGAAGTTGCAAAGCGCGTGGCGCAGGACGCGCGGATTTTCGTCAATGCAGGACCGCAGTTCGGCCCGGGCGGAGAGGGCTTTCTGCGATTCAATCTGGCGCTGCCTCGCCCGCTTCTGCTGGAAGCGCTGGACAGGCTGGATGCCGCTTTTGCCGATCTCCGGCAATGAACGGGGCGTGAGGCTGCGGCATGGGTAAACCCGTCATCGGCGTCATCGCAAACTCGTACAAGATCGAGGATCGTTTCCAGATGCAGGGCGCGGGCGTGCGCAGCCTGCGCGCGGTCTGCGACGTGACCGGCGCGATGCCGCTGATGTTCGCCGCCTCGTCCGATATAACCGACGTCGAAACCCTGCTCGCCTGCGCCAGCGGCATCGTACTCACCGGCGCGCGCGCCAACGTGCATCCGCGCCATTACGGCGTCGACCCGTCACCGAAACACGAACCCTACGACGAGGAACGCGACGAACTGGCGTTGAAGCTCGTGCATCTGTGCGTCGAGCGCGCCATTCCCCTTCTCGGTCTGTGCCGCGGCTTTCAGGAAATGAACGTCGCCTTCGGCGGCACGCTGCATCCGGAAATCCGCGAACTGCCGGGCCGCATGAACCACCGGATGCAGCGGCTGGAAAACGGCGAGATGCATCCCGATCCCGACGTCCTGTTCGCCGAGCGGCACGACGTGCATCTGACACCGGGCGGCGTCTTCGCCAAAATCTTCGGTGCAGAAACCGTGCTTGTGAATTCCCTGCACGGCCAGGGCATCATGGATTGCGGCGAGCGGATCATCGTCGAAGGCGTGGCGGACGACGGCACCATCGAGGCGATCCGCATCGCCGATGCGCCCGGCTTTGCCCTCGGCGTGCAATGGCACGCCGAATACAATCCGCAAACCAATGCAGTGAACCAGTCCTTGTTCAAGGCGTTCGGTGAAGCCGTGCGCAAGCGGGCGGGAGGCGGCTGAGACCGTCCTGTCGTCCCGCGAAATGCGAAGCATTACCGCGGGACCGCCTCACGCAACATCGAGCTCCCGCATAAATCGCTGCGCGATTTTGCGGGATGATTTTTTGAAATCGCTGCGCTCCGCCCGGAACGACGGCTTTGGCGGATCGCGCTTTTACGCTGCCGAGCCCCAGACGTCCTGCGCGGTCTCGACGACGAGTTCCAGCTTGCGGCGCTGGTCGTCGAAGGTGATGGCGTTGCCGGTTTCGGTGGACGCAAAGCCGCATTGGGTCGAGATGCAAAGCTGCTCGAGCGGAGCGAATTTTGTCGCTTCCTCAATGCGGCGCTTGAGGTCGTCCTTCTTTTCCATTTCCGGGAACTTGGAGCTGACGAGGCCGAGGATGACGCGCTTGTGGCCCTTCGGCAAAAAACGCAGCGGCTCGAAACCGCCGGCGCGGTCGGTGTCGAATTCCAGGAAATAGCCGTCGATATCGGCCTTGTTGAATAGCGCCTCGGCGACGGGTTCATAGCCGCCGGAGCCGACCCAGGCGCTGGCGCTGTTGCCGCGGCACACATGCATGCAGACCGTCATGCCGGACGGGCGGTTGGCGGTGCACTTCGACAGCAGCTCGGCATAGAGCGGCGTCAAGGCATCGGGGTCTTCGCCGATGATGTTCTTTACTTCCTCGCGCAATTCCTTGTCGCAGAGATAGGCGAAATTCGTATCGTCGATCTGCAGATAGGTGCAGCCTTCCTTTGCGACGGCGTGCATTTCCTCGGAATAGATGCGGGCAAGGTCGTCGAAATATTCCTCCATCGTCGGATAGGCTTTTTCGTCGACGCCGGCCCGGCCGGCCCGGAAGTGCAGCATGGTCGGGGAGGGGATCGTCAGCTTCGGCGTGACATCGCTGGAGCAGACCGACTTCAGATAGCGGAAGTGATCGGTAAAGATGCCGCCTTCGGGCAGGCTCATCTTGCCTTCGACGTAAAAGCCCGGCGGCTGCGCCCGGCGTTCGCCCTCGCGGGTCTGAAAGCGCAGGGTGAACTGCGACGGCCTCGTGGTGACGTTGCCTATGGCGTTGAGGAAATCGCCGCTCCAGCTCTGCCGGCGCAATTCGCCGTCGGTAGCGGAGGACAGGCCGGCGTCCTTCTGCAGCTTGACGACGTCCTTGATCGCTTCGTCTTCGAGTTTGGTCAACTCCTCGCGTTTGATCTTGCCTTCGCGGAACTGGTTGCGGGCGTCCTTGAGTTTATCGGTGCGCAGAAAGGAGCCGACATGATCGGCGCGGAAGGGCGGTTTGGCGGAAGCAGGCACGGGCGTTTCCTGACGTTACGATTGCAATTCAGCGTTTCTGATAAAGACAGGAACGCGCGCGCGCAATAGAGCGGCGCGGATTTCGGCGCGATCGCCGCAGGTTTGCCAAGCCGGTGGGCATTGCCCCAAGAGTGGGCGGAGGTCTCTACTCCGCCGCGACCTGCGCAATGCCCGCCGGATTATAGTTCAGCACCGGCGCGAGCCAGCGTTCCATTTCCTCCACGGACATTGCCTTGCGGGCGGCGTAGTCCTCGACCTGGTCCCGCTCGATCTTCGCGACGCCGAAGTAATGCGCCTGCGGGTGGGAGAAGTAGAGCCCGGAGACGGAGGAACCCGGCCACATGGCGAAGCTCTCCGTCAGTTTCACGCCGGTGCGTTTTTCGGCCTGCAGCAGGTCGAACAGGATTTTCTTTTCGGTATGGTCGGGCTGTGCGGGATAGCCGGGCGCGGGGCGGATGCCGGTGTAACGCTCGGAGATGACGTCTTCCTTCGACAGTTTCTCGTCCGCTGCATAGCCCCAGAACTCGCGCCGCACGCGCTCGTGCATGCGCTCTGCGAAGGCTTCGGCCAGACGGTCGGCGAGGGCCTTGACCATGATCGAACGGTAGTCGTCGTTGTCGCGGGCGAAGCGTTCGGCGATGCGTTCTTCTTCGGCGCCTGCCGTGACGACGAAAGCGCCGATGTAATCGGCCTTGCCACTGTCTTTCGGCGCGATGAAGTCGGCGAGCGCAAGGTTCGGTTTGCCGCCTGTGCGCTGCAGTTGCTGGCGCAATGTGTGCAGGCGCGCAAGTTCCTGGCCGCGCGATTCGCCCGTGTAGAGTGCGATATCGTCGCCCACGGCATTGGCCGGCCAAATGCCGATGACGGCTTTCGGGTGGAACCATTGTCCCTTGACGATTTCGTCGAGCATCCGGCGCGCGTCGTCGTAAAGCTGGCGCGCGGCTTCGCCCTGTTTCTCGTCCTGCAGGATGGCAGGAAAGCGGCCGCGCAATTCCCACGTCTGGAAGAAGGGCGTCCAGTCGATGTATTCGGCGAGTTCAGCCAGATCGTAGGTTGAAAACGTGCGCGTGCCGGTGAACGAGGGCTTCGCCGGTTCGTATGCGGTCCAGTCGGGCTTGAGCGCATTGGCGCGCGCCTGGGCGAGCGGCAGGCGGCGCTTGCCGGCTTCGGCCTGCGCATGGGCGTCGGCGACGCGCTTGTACTCGCCGCGCACGGTTGCGATGTAGTCGTCGCGGCTGGCCGGGGAAAGGAGGGCGGATGCAACGCCCACGGCGCGGCTTGCGTCGGTTACATAGACAGTCTGGCCGCGCTGATAGTTCGGATGAATTTTCACTGCTGTGTGAACGCGGCTTGTCGTTGCGCCGCCGATCAGTACGGGAATGTCGAAACCTTCGCGTTCCATTTCCGCGGCGACAAAACACATTTCATCGAGCGAAGGTGTGATGAGGCCGGAAAGGCCGATTATATCGACATTTTCGGCGCGCGCCGTGTCGAGAATCTTGCGTGCCGGAACCATGACGCCAAGGTCGATCACGTCGTAATTGTTGCACTGAAGGACTACGCCGACGATGTTCTTGCCGATATCGTGGACGTCGCCCTTGACGGTCGCCATGAGCACCTTGCCGGCGCTCTGTCTGCCGGAGCCGCCGTTCAGACGCTTTTCTTCCTCCATGAAGGGCATCAGCCAGGCGACGGCCTGCTTCATCACGCGGGCGGATTTCACCACCTGCGGCAAGAACATCTTGCCGGAGCCGAAGAGATCGCCGACGACATTCATGCCGGCCATGAGCGGACCTTCAATGACATCGAGGGGACGTGTTGCAGCAAGGCGCGCTTCTTCGGTGTCGGCGTCGATGAACTCCGTGATACCGTTGACGAGGGCGTGTTCGAGGCGCTTGTTTACCGGCGCATCGCGCCAGGCCAGATCGCGCGTTTTCGCTGCGCCGCCGCTGTCGCGGTAGTTTTCGGCGATTTCCAGCATGCGCTCGGTTGCTTCGGGCGAGCGGTTGAGGACGATGTCTTCACAAGCCTCGCGCAGCGCCGGATCGATGTCTTCGTACAGGGCGAGCTGGCCGGCGTTGACGATGCCCATGTCCATGCCCGCCTGAATGGCGTGATACAGGAATACCGCGTGCATGGCTTCGCGCACTGGCTCGTTGCCGCGGAAGGAGAACGACAGGTTCGAGACGCCGCCGGACACATGCGCGTGCGGCAGGGTGCGGCGAATTTCCCGCGCTGCGTCGATGAAGGCGACGCCGTAGCCGTTATGTTCCTCGATGCCGGTGGCGACGGCGAATATGTTCGGATCGAAGATGATGTCTTCCGGCGGGAAGCCAGCCTGTTGCGTCAGAATTTTGTAGGCGCGGGTGCAGATGGCGACCTTGCGCTCGAAAGTGTCGGCCTGGCCTTCCTCGTCGAAGGCCATGACGACGACAGCGGCTCCGTACAGCCGCACGATGCGGGCCTGCTCGAGGAACTTTTCCTCGCCCTCCTTGAGCGAAATCGAATTGACGACGGCCTTGCCCTGAATGCATTTCAGACCGGCCTCGATGACTTCGAACTTCGAGGAATCGACCATGATGGGAACGCGGGCGATATCGGGTTCGGCTGCGATGAGATTGCAGAAGCGGACCATCGCCTCGGCGGAATCGAGCAGACCTTCGTCCATGTTGATGTCGATGATCTGGGCGCCGTTGGCGACCTGATCGCGGGCAACGTCGAGCGCGGCGGCATAATCGCCGTTCTTGATGAGTTTGCGGAAGCGGGCCGATCCCGTGACATTGGTGCGCTCGCCGACGTTGACGAAGCGGATGTCGTCCGTAAGCGTGAAGGGATCGAGACCCGACAGGCGCAGGCGGCGCTCGACTTGCGGTATCTCGCGCGGCTTCACGCCTTCCAGCTTTTGCGCAAAGGCGCGGATGTGATCGGGCGTCGTGCCGCAGCAGCCGCCGACGATGTTGACGAGACCTGCCTGCGCAAATTCCTGCAACAGGCCGGACATATATTCCGGGCTTTCGTCGTAGAGGCCGAATTCGTTCGGCAGGCCGGCGTTGGGATAGGCGCAGACGAGCGTATCGGCCATGCGCGAAAGCTCGGCGACATGGGCGCGGAGTTCTTTCGCGCCGAGGGCGCAGTTGAGGCCGATGGCGAGCGGGTTGGTGTGACGCAGCGCGTTCCAGAAGGCTTCCGGCGTCTGGCCCGACAGGGTGCGGCCGGAGAGGTCCGTGATCGTGCCGGACATGATGAGCGGACGCTCCTGTCCCGTCGCGGTGAAGGCGTCGCGAATGCCGGCATAGGCGGCCTTGGCGTTCAGCGTGTCGAAAATGGTTTCGACGAGCAGAATGTCGGCGCCGCCTTCGATCAGCCCTTGCGCGGCTTCGGCGTAATTGGCGCGCAGATCGTCGAACGTTACGGCGCGGAAGCCGGGATCGCTCACGTTCGGCGAAATGGAGGCGGTGCGGTTGGTTGGCCCCATTGCGCCGGCGACGAAGCGGCGCTTGCCGTCCTGCTTTTCGGCGCGGTCGGCAGCCTCGCGCGCCAGCCGCGCGCCTTCGCGGTTGAGTTCGGCGACGAGATGCTCGCAGCCGTAATCGGCCTGCGCAATGCGGGTTGAGGAGAATGTGTTGGTGCAGCAGATGTCCGCGCCGGCGCTGAAATAGTGATAGTGCAGGGCGCGCACGGCGTCCGGCTGCGTCAGGATGAGAATGTCGTTGTTGCCGCGCTGGTCGTGCGGATGATCCTTGAGGCGTTCGCCGCGGAAGTCCGCTTCGGTAAACTTGCGGTCCTGGATCATCGTGCCCATCGCGCCGTCGATGACGAGGACGCGTTCGCGCGCCGTTGCCTCGATCTCCGCGCGGATGTCGGCGCCGCTGCGGACAGGGGGCTTGGGCGGCATGACGATTTTTTGAGCCGCTTCCGTTGCCGGTTGACGGTTCGGACGCAGGCCGAGCATGTGGCAGATCGCCAGCACGAGGTCAGCCTTGTTCATGGTATAGAAGTGGAAGTTCTCGACACCGGCTTCGACGAGATCGAAGACCTGTTCGGCGGCGACGGCGGCGGCGACGAGACGGCGGGTGTCGACGTCGTTGTCGAGACCTTCGAAGCGGTCGGCCAGCCATGCCGGAATCGACGCGCCGGTGCGTCCGGCGAAACTTGCGATCTGGCGGAAGTTCTGCACCGGCACGATGCCGGGCACGATGGGGATATCGATGCCCTTCGCGCGCACGCGATCAAGATAGCGCAGGTAGTGCGCGTTATCGAAGAAGAACTGGGTGATGGCGCGGGTGGCGCCGGCGTCGATCTTGGCTTTCAGAACGTCGATGTCCTGATCGAAGCTGGCGCTTTCGGGATGCTTTTCCGGATAGGCCGACACGCTGACTTCGAAATCGCCGCTGCGGCGGATGCCTTCGACCAGGGCGGTTGAATGGGCGTAGCCGCCGGGATGGGCCTCGAAGGCCGTGCCGACGCCGCCGGCCGGATCGCCGCGCAGGGCGACGATGTGGCGGACGCCGGCGTCCCAATAGCTTTTGACAACGGCGTCGATGTCTTCGCGCGATGCGCCGACGCAGGTCAGGTGCGCGGCCGGCTTCAGATGTGTGTCGCGGACGATGCGCGCGACCGTGGCATGGGTGCGCTCGCGGGTCGTGCCGCCGGCGCCATAGGTCACCGAAACGAAGTCAGGGTTCGTGGGCGCCAGCGTTTCGATCGACGACCACAGCGCTTCGTCCATCTCCGCGGTCCTGGGCGGAAAGAATTCGAACGAGACCTTGATGCCGGGATTGCCGGACCGCAGCCTGCGGCCAACGCGATCATGCATATTCAATACTCCGGAATTCAGGCGACAGCGCCGCCAATATTGTGAATGACATCGCCGACAATGCGCGGGTCGCGCCCGACCCAGATGGAAACGGTCAATTTGCCGGCGTCGTTCTGGGCCGGTTCGAGACTGGCCTGTTCGCGCAGTTCGATGCCAATGTCGCGGAAGATCGCGGCGATCTCCTTGTTGTCGAAGCCAAGGCGACGGTGCTGGTGCTCTTCGCGCAGGAATTCCTGATGATGGGGCGCGAAATCGACGACGATCAGCCGTCCGCCGGGGCGCAGGCAGCGCGCCGCTTCCCGCAAGGCGCGGGCCGGATCGTCCAGATAGTGCAGCACCATGTGGATGACGACGAGGTCGAAGGAATTGGCGTCCACGGGGAGGGCGTAGAGATCGCCCTGGCGCAATTGCACATTGCGCAATCCGGCCCGTTCGATGCCGGCCCGTTCGATGCCGGTCCGGGCGACGTTCAACATGGCCGGGCTCTGGTCGACGCCGACGGCACGGACCGCGAGCGGAGCCAGCAATTCGAGCATGCGGCCGGTGCCGGTGCCGAGATCGAGCAGCGACTGGATTGCGGCGTCACCGACGATGTCGAGGATGGCCTGCTCGACCTGCTCCTCCGGCACGTGCAGCGAACGCAGGCGGTTCCAGTCCTCGGCCTGTGCGGCGAAATAATCGGCGGCGCGGCTGGCGCGGGCGCGGCGGACCTCCTCAAGGCGCTGGCGGTCGGCCCTGATCAGCGGGTCGCCCGGCTGGATGCGCCGGACGATATTGCGGGCGATGGCTGCTTCGGCGCCGTCCTGCGCGATGTGGAAGAATGCCCACGCACCCTCGCGATGGCGCTCAACCATGCCGGCTTCGACCAGCAGCCGCAGATGTCGGGACACGCGCGGTTGCGACTGGCCGAGGATCAGCACGATTTCGCTGACGGTCAGTTCGGTCTCCGCGACCAGCGCCAGGATGCGCAAACGGCTGATCTCACCTGCCGCTTGCAGCGCATCGAGAACATTGGCCAGCGGGGCGGTGAGCTCCGGCGGGGCGAAATCTTCAATTCCGGACATGGAGATGTAAACCTCTAAGCATATAAAGATATGCTTATACCTAAAATTTGCCCATACGCAAGTGGGCAAAGCGCATTTGTGTAACTCTGCCCAACAGGCTGCCGCGGTGCGTTCATCTCGAAAAGTGGGAAGGGGAATGGCGCTGGGCTGGAATATCTTCCTGTAGGAAAATTTCCTCACGTCAGGATGCGGTGAAAAAATTTTTACGCCGGAGCACGGGTTACGCGGCGTCCGCAAGGTTCGCGCGCGGCCTAAACCCTTCTTTAACTTTAAGAAAGCTTAATGTCCCGGTTACGGGAGCGTCCCGTTTCGACTCACCTCAATTAATTGACGCCCATATTATCCCATGATATCCCAAATCATCCCTTGTGTTTTCGCGTATCTGCCGCAGCGTTCGCTGTACGGCGGCACGGCGCGCATCGGGGAGGCCGGCGGCAAGGGCTGTCCGGGAGTAGCTGCGGGAGTTCTCGCGGGAGTTTCTGCGGCCTTCGCAAGACGGTCGCGCACAAGCGGGTTCGTTGGGCGTGCTGGATCGCTTCGTTTCCAATTTCACGAACCGTCTCGATTCCAAGGGGCGGGTTTCGATACCGGCGCCGTTTCGCGGTGTGCTGGCGAAAGACGGATTCGAGGGGCTTTACGTCCATCCCTCGCTGAATGCGCAGGCGCTGGATTGTGGCGGCAACGCGCTGATGAAGGAAATCGAGACGGTGTTGGGACGCTATGGGACCTACACCGAGGAGCACGATCTCTATTCGACGGCGCTGATGGGTACGAGCGAAGTGCTGAAGGTCGACCCCGAAGGCCGGGTCATCCTGACGGACGGGCTCAAGGCGTATGCCGGCATTGCGAACGAAGTGACGTTCGTGGGGCACGGGCACAAGTTTCAAATCTGGGAGCCGGGCCGGTTCCAGACGCACCTGGTCGAGGCCAGAAACCAGTTGCGGGAGCTGCGCAGGCAGCTAGGGGTCCGGCAGGCGGGCGCGCAATCCGGTGGGGAAACCGGGGGGAACGAGCCTCGGCCTCGGGGAGTACAGGAATGATGCAGGGCGGCGGCGGGTCTAACGTTCTCGCCACTGGCGGACCAGCCCCGCATATTCCGGTACTCCTCGAGGCGGTGCTCGCAGCATTGCAGCCGGTCGCCGGCAATCGCTTCATCGACGGCACATTCGGCGCAGGCGGCTATTCGCGTGCGCTGCTTGAGGCCGGCGCGGCGGGCGTGCTGGGCATCGACCGCGATCCCACCGCAATCGCTGCGGGAAGGGCACTTGCAGAGGCAAGTTCCGGACGGCTGGCGCTGGCGCAGGGACTTTTCGGCAATCTGGACATTCTGGCGGAAGCTGCGGGATGGGGCGCGCCCGATGGCGTCGTCCTCGATATCGGCGTCTCCTCCATGCAACTCGACCGGCCGGAGCGGGGATTTTCCTTCCGGCAGGATGGGCCGCTCGACATGCGCATGGCCGCCGACGGGGTGAGCGCGGCCGATCTGGTCAATAATCTGGACGAAACCGAATTGGCGAACATCATATACCGCTACGGCGAGGAGCGGCTGTCGCGCCGGATCGCCCGGGCCATCGTCGCCGACCGCAAGCAAACGCCGTTTACGAATACGCTGCAACTGGCGGGCCTGATCGCCCGGATCGTGCCGCACAAACCGACGGATATTCATCCCGCAACACGCACGTTCCAGGCGCTTCGCATCGCGGTCAACGACGAACTTGGCGAATTGCGACGGGCGCTGGAAGCTGCAGAGCAGATCCTGCCGCCCGGGGGGCGGCTGGCTGTTGTCAGCTTTCACTCGCTGGAAGACCGGATCGTGAAGCAGTTTTTCGCCGAACGGACGGGGCGTGGCCAGGCCGCCTCGCGCCTTCTGCCGGGCGAAGCGCCGCCTCCGCCGCGCACATTCGCCACGCCGGGCAAGCAGCCGGTAACGGCGGGCGAACTCGAAACGAAATCCAATCCCCGCTCCCGCTCGGCGCGGCTGCGGTTTGCACTGCGGACGGAAGCTCCATGCGAGAGCGGCGAAAGGCGGTCGTCATGAAGATCGTGCGCATCCTCAACGCCGCCGCCGTGTGCGCCCTTCTCGGATCGGCGACGTATGCCTATTCGATCAAATACGAGACGATCCTGTATTCGGCGAAAATCCACAAACTGGAAAACGCAAATCAGAAGACGCGCGACCAGATCGGCATTCTGCGCGCCGAATGGGCGCATCAGGCGCGCCCCGAACGTGTGCAGCTTCTGGCTGGACGGCATTTGCATCTGCAGCAGTTGAAACTGGACCAGATCGTCCACTTCAAGGACTTGCCGGACAAACCGCCGAAAATCGATTCCATCGGCCGCCAGCTGAAGCTGCTCGGCCTTGCCGAACCGACGAATACGCCCCGCAACTCCAAACAGCCGCCGGCCATGACGACGCCATCGTCCGAGGCGACAGGATCGATCAGATGACGGATCAGGATGCTTCCGGTCAGGGTTCGGCGAAGGGCGCAACCCCCGTGCAACTGCCGCTCGACCTGAATGTGGACATGCAGCCGGACGCGGGCGGCCATGTCGCGCAAGCGCAACAGGGCCGCAGGACGTGGCGCACCATGTTCCGGCTGCCGCGGCTGCCTGCACTGTCTGTTCGCGCCATTCGCCTGCCGCTGCTTTCGAACCTGATGAGCACCCGCATCGGCAAGAGCGGCGTGCGGATCAAGCTGGTGGCGCTGGGTTTTGCCTGTCTCTACCTCACTATTGGCGGCAAGCTGATCTATCTGGGCGCAAAGCCCAACCAGGAAACCGTCCGGCGCGAGGCCGCGCAAGCGTCTTCGCGACCGCGGCCCGATATTCTCGACCGCAGCGGGCAAATCCTGGCGACCGATCTGAAGATCAATTCGCTGTTCGCCGAGCCAAAGCGCATCGTCGACAAGGACGATGCGATAGAGAAGCTGCTCACGGTATTTCCCGATCTCGATGTCAAAGACTTGCGCAAGAAAATCGTTTCCCGGCGGGGTTTCGTCTGGATCAAGCGCGGGATTTCGCCGGCCGAGCAACGGCAGGCGTTCGCGCTCGGCCTGCCGGGGATCGGCTTTCTCCCCGAGTTCAAGCGCGTCTATCCCAACGGGCGCATCGGCGCGCATGTGCTCGGCGCAACGAATATCGACAACATCGGGATTGCCGGATTCGAACGATATATCGATACGCTTGGCATCAACGATCTGAGCGGGGCCGGTTTTCAGGTCAGCCACGCCAATCTTAAACCGATCAGGATTTCGCTCGATCTGCGGGCAACCCATGCAGTGCTCGATGAACTCGCGCAGGGCATGAAAAAGTTCAAGGCCAAGGCCGCCGCTGCCGCTATCATGGACGTGAATACGGGCGAGCTTATTGCTCTGGCCTCGCTGCCCGATTTCGACCCCAATAATCCGGTTGATGCGCTGGAACAGAAGAACATCAACCGGATGGCGGTCGGCGTCTTCGAAATGGGATCGACCTTCAAGGCGCTGACGCTCGCGATGGCGCTCGACAGCGGGAGGGTCAACCTCAGTTCCATGGTCGATGCGCGCAATGCGCTGCGCTTCGGGCGGCAGAAGATCGGCGACTATCACGGCAAGGGACGGGCGCTGCGTGTGACGGAAGTATTCACCTATTCGTCCAATATCGGCACGGCCCGTCTGGCCCTGATGCTCGGCGTCAAGCATCACCAGAATTTCCTGCGTTCGCTCGGCCAGCTCGACCGCATGCGCACCGAGCTGCCGGAAAGCGCGCGCCCCATCGTGCCGCGCCGCTGGGGCGAAGTGAACACGGCGACGATAGCCTTCGGCCACGGTCTTGCCGTCGCGCCGCTGCAGGCGATGATGGCCGTAAGTGCGCTGGTAAACGGCGGCAAACTGGTCAAGCCGACCTTTCTCTACAACGAAACCGGCGCATCGCCGGCCGATGCAAAGCAGGTGCTGAAGCCGGCGACCAGCGAGGCGCTGCGCTATATCATGCGGCTCAATGCGGAAGTCGGCTCGGCCAGGAAGATCGACGTGCCGGGCTATTTCGCTGGCGGCAAGACCGGCACGGCCAACAAGGTCGTCAACGGCCGCTACGCCAACAACATCGTGTTCACGACGTTCACGGCCATCGCGCCGTCCGACAAGCCGAAGTATCTTTTCCTTACCATCTACGACGAACCGCAGGGCATTCCCGAAACGCACGGCTACCGCACGGCGGCGTGGAATGCGGGCTATGTGACCGGCAAGATCATCGAACGGGTGTCGCCGCTGCTGGGCCTGCCGCCGCGCGAGGCAATCCCGCAGATGCCGTTTCCGCACATCGCCCAGCGGGGTCTCGGCCTTCCAAGCAACGGAAGGAAATGGCGTTGAGGCGGCTTGCCGATCTCGTTCCTTCCGCGGCGGGCGGCCCCGCCGCTGAATTGTCCATTGACGGCGTAGCTCTCGACAGCCGCAAGGCAGGGCCCGGCTTCGCGTTCTTCGCCGTGCCGGGAACGAAAGCGGACGGCCTCCAATTCGCGCCGCAGGCAATAGCCGCAGGCGCCCGCGCCATCGTCTGCGAACGTTTGCCGGACGATCCGGAACCGGGCGTCGCCTATGTGCAGGTGGCGGATGTGCGTGCAGCGCTGGCGCATGCGGCGGCTGCGTTTCATGCGCGCCAGCCCGAAACCATCGTTGCGGTAACAGGTACCAGCGGCAAGACGTCGGTGGCGGCCTTCGTGCGGCAGATATGGCTGCGGCTGGGCCACCAGGCGGCGGCGCTTGGAACGACGGGCGTGATCGCGCCCAGCGGCGCTGTCTACGGTTCGCTGACGACGCCCGATCCTGTATCCCTGCACAAGACGCTTGCGGACCTTGCCGGAGACGGGGTGACGCATCTGGCGATGGAAGCCTCCTCGCATGGACTCGACCAGCGCCGCCTCGACGGCGTGCGCCTGAAAGCAGGGGCCTTTACAAATCTCTCGCGCGATCATCTCGATTATCATCCGACGCTGGACGATTACCTGGCTGCGAAGCTGCGCCTGTTTACGGATCTACTGCCGCCCGGCGCTGGCGCAGTCGTGAATGCGGACAGCGATGTTGCGGACACGGTACTGGCCGCTTGCCGTGAGCGCGGGCTCAACGTTCTTACATGCGGCGAACGGGGCGCTCTGCGGCTCGCGGACGCGAAAGCCGGGCAGACGGCGACCGACATCACGGTGACCTACAAGAACGCGACGCACACATTGCGGCTTCCGCTGGCGGGCGCTTTCATGGCGTCGAATGCGCTGGTTGCAGCAGGCCTGTGCATTCTCACCGGCAGCGATGCGGAGGCGGTGTTCGCCGCGCTCGAACATCTGCAGGGCGCTCCGGGCCGGCTTGAACAGATCGGCGCACGCAACGGCGCGCCGGTTTTCGTCGATTATGCGCACAAGCCTGACGCGCTGGAAAAAGTGCTACAGGCTTTGCGGCCGCTGACGCGCGGACGGCTTGTCGTCGTTTTCGGCTGCGGCGGCGACCGCGACAAGGGCAAGCGGCCGATCATGGGCGCGATTGCAGCGCGGGAAGCCGATGTCGCCATCGTCACGGACGACAATCCGCGCTCGGAAGAGCCGGCGCAGATCCGGCGCGAAATTCTGGCCGCGGCGCCGGGCGCAATCGAGATCGGCGACCGGGCAATGGCGATCGCCGCAGCGGTCGCGATGCTGGAAGCGGGCGATGTTCTGATCGTTGCGGGCAAGGGGCACGAAACAGGTCAAATCGTCGGAGACCGGATTTTGCCGTTCTCCGACCACGAGAGCGTTCGCGAGGCGCTTGCCGGAGTGACTGCATGAATACGACCCTTTGGACGGGGCTGGCGCTGATCAGCCATCTGCAGGCGCGCATTTCCGGCGCCGTTCCCGGCGGCGTTACGGGCGTTTCCATCGACACGCGCACGCTGGAGCCGGGCGATCTGTTCTTCGCCATCGTCGGCGACAGCAACGACGGCCACGATTACGTCGCCAAGGCGTTCGAAGCCGGCGCCGCTGCCGCTGTCATCGATGAGGCGCACGCTGATGCGTTGCGTGGATTACCTGCGCTGTATGTCGTGCGCGACACGCTGAAAGCGATGGAAAGTCTCGGACGCGCCGCGCGCGCGCGTTCTGGCGCGCGCATCATCGCGGTGACGGGATCGGCAGGCAAGACAAGCACGAAGGAAGCCCTGCGCGCCGTTCTTTCGAAGAGCGGGGAAACGCATGCATCCGCAGCATCCTACAACAATCATTGGGGCGTGCCGCTGACGCTGGCGCGCATGCCGGTGTCGGCGCAATTCGGCGTTTTCGAAATCGGCATGAATCATCCGGGCGAAATAACACCGCTTGTGGGCATGGTGCGTCCGCATGTGGCCATTGTCACGACCGTTGCGCCGGTGCATCTGGCGGCCTTTGCGTCGGTGGACGAAATCGCCGACGCCAAGGCGGAAATATTCTCCGGGCTCGAACCGCATGGCATTGCCATCATCAACAGGGACGTGGCGCAATACGATCGCATGCGGGCTATCGCGCGCGAATCAAGCGCCAGCCATTTGCTGAGTTTCGGCGAAAACGACGATTCCGACGCCCGGCTTTTGTCCATCGAGCCGGAAGCGGACGGTTCCATCGTTGAAGCCAGCGTGCTCGACACGCAATTGCGCTATCGCATCGGCGCGCCGGGCAAGCATATGGCCTTGAACTCGCTTGCCGTTTTGCTGGCGGCGCGGGCGGTCGGCGTGGAGTTGCCTGACGCGGCGCGGGCGCTGTCCGGATTCACGCCGCCGTCGGGACGCGGCTCGCGCATCGAACTGCCTGCCGAGGGCGGGAAAATCACAGTCATCGACGAAAGTTACAACGCAAATCCGGCGTCGATGCGCGCGGCGCTGGCGCTGCTGGGCTTCGCCAAGCCGGGCGAGAGCGGGCGCAGGATCGCCGTACTTGGCGACATGCTGGAACTGGGCGCAAGCGAAAATGAGTTGCACGCCGGGCTGGCGCCCGATGTGGCCGCCAATGGCATAGATATGGTGTTCGCCGCCGGTCCGTTGATGAAAAATCTATACGATGCCCTCGATCCCTCGTCGCGGGCGTTGTGGAAACCCAAGTCTGCCGATATACGCGAAGATCTGCTGAGCGCTGTGCGGGCGGGGGATATCGTTATGATCAAGGGATCGAACGGCAGCCGGATGTCTCCGTTGGTCAAGGCGCTGCAGGACCATTTCACGCAGCCGGATGCGCCTGCGCGCGGCGACGAAGATCGGAACCCCTAAATGCTGACGTTCCTTGCGGATTATTCGAACTACTTCGGTCCGCTGAATATCTTTCGCTACATCACCTTCCGCACCGGCGGTGCGACTGCGACGGCGCTGTTCTTCGTATTTCTCTTCGGGCCCGCAATCATTTCCGCGCTGCGACTGAAGCAGGGCAAGGGCCAGCCGATTCGTCAGGACGGGCCGGAAGGTCATCTGCTGACGAAGGTCGGCACGCCGACCATGGGCGGGCTGATGATCCTGTCTGGCGTGCTTGTCGCAACGCTGCTGTGGGGCAATCTCAAGAACGCCTATGTCTGGATTTTGCTGCTGGTGCTGCTTGGATTCGGCGCGATCGGCTTTTACGACGATTATCTCAAGGTCACGCGGCAGTCGCATCACGGCTTTTCCGGGCGCAAGCGGCTGACGTTTGAATTTCTGATCGCCGGCCTGGCGTGTGCTGCGATGATCTGGTTCGGCTCGCCGAAAGCGACTGGGCTGGCGATCCCCATGGTGTCGGGCTTTGTCTTCGACCTCGGCAAGTTCTTCATCGTGTTTGGCGCATTCGTGATCGTTGCCGCCGGCAATGCGGTCAATCTGACGGACGGGCTGGACGGTCTGGCCATCGTGCCCGTCATGATCGCCACCGCGACGTTCGGCATGATCGCGTGGTTTGCGGGCAACGCGATCTTCTCGGCCTATCTCGGCATCAACTTCATGCCGGGCACCGGCGAAATGATGATTATTTGCGGGGCCATCATCGGCGCCGGTCTCGGCTTTCTGTGGTTCAACGCGCCGCCGGCGCAGATATTCATGGGCGATACGGGCTCGCTCGCTCTGGGCGGCGCGCTCGGCACAATCGCTGTGGCGATCAAGCACGAGATCGTCCTGGCCATTGTCGGCGGTCTGTTCGTGCTGGAAGCCCTGTCCGTGATCGTTCAGGTGGCTTCCTTCAAGCTGACTGGCAAGCGCGTGTTCAAGATGGCGCCCTTCCATCACCATCTGGAAAAGATGGGCTGGCAGGAACCGCAAATCGTCATCCGGCTGTGGATCATCGCCTTCGTGCTTGCGATGGTCGGGCTGGCAACCCTGAAGGTGCGCTGACATGACGCCCATTACCTGCTTCGAAGGCGTAAGCGTTGCGTTGTTTGGACTGGGCGGATCCGGTCTGGCAACGGCGCGCGCGCTGAGGGCAGGCGGAGCCAGAGTGCATGTCTGGGACGACAACGCCAATGCCAGGGACAGGGCGGAAGCAGCCGGGCTCGACATCGCGAACCTTGCCGCCGCCGACTGGGGGCAGTTCGACAGTCTCGTTCTCGCGCCGGGCGTGCCCCTGACCCATCCGGCCCCGCACTGGACAGTTTCACATGCGCGTGCAGCGGGCGTCGAAATCATCGGCGACATCGAATTGTTCTGCCGCGAGCGGGCCGCGATTGCGCCCGATGCACCCTTTATCGGGATCACCGGAACGAACGGAAAATCCACCACCACGGCGCTGATCGCGCATATCCTGTTCGAGGCCGGATGCGACGTGCAACTGGGCGGCAATATCGGCACGCCAATCCTGGCGCTGGAGCCGCCGGCGCACGACAGGTTCCATGTGATCGAACTTTCGTCGTTCCAGATCGACCTCGCGCCGTCGCTGAAGCCGACAGTGGGCATTCTGCTGAACCTGTCGCCGGATCACATCGACAGGCATGGTACGATGGACGGCTATGCCGCCGTAAAGGAACGCATGATCGCGGCTGCCGATACCGCCATCGTCGGCGTCGACGACGGCCACAGCTGGGCGATAGGCGACCGCCGCCAGAAGGCGCATACGCGTGAGGAAGGCGGCCTGACGATCCCGGTTTCGGTAACGCGGAGCCTGCCGTTCGGCGTCTATGCCGATGGTTCGAAAATTTTCTCGACCGTCGCGGCGGGAAGTCCACGCGAATTGTGCGATGTTGCCGGCGTCAACAGCCTTCGTGGCCAGCACAATGCGCAGAATGCAGCAATAGCGTCGGCCTGCGCCGATCTCTGGCAGTTTCGCGACGGCGTCATCGCGGACGCGGTGCGGACCTTTCCCGGCCTGCCGCACCGGCTGGAAGAAGCGGGCCGTTCAGGCCATGTCGTCTTCATCAACGATTCCAAGGCGACCAATGCCGATGCTGCTGCGCGGGCGCTGGCATCCTTCGACGAAATCTACTGGATCGCCGGCGGACGCTCCAAGGAAGGCGGCATAACGAGCCTGCGGCCACTGATGGACCGGGTGCGCAAGGCGTTCCTCATCGGCGAGGCCGCCGAAGAATTCGCCGCCACGCTTGCGGGTGTGACGGACAACCGCATCAGCGGGACGCTCGAGAGGGCGGTTGCGGAAGCCTTTGAAGCAGCGCTGCAGAGTACGGCGCAGGAAGCTGCTGTTTTGTTGTCACCGGCCTGCGCTTCCTACGATCAGTTTACGGATTATGAAGCACGCGGGGATAAATTTCGCGAACTGGTTCGCGCCTTGCCGGGCACGGTTGCGCTCTAGGCCTGCGCCGCAGGCGCGGGCGCCGGCATGGCGAACGAAATTCTCCGGGAGACTGCGATGTTGTCGCGAGCGGAACGATCCTATTTTACGGAATGGTGGTGGACGGTCGACCGCTGGTTCGTATTCTCTCTGGCGACGCTTATGGTGCTCGGGATCGTGCTTGGACTGGCGGGTAGCCCGGCCGTCGCCGAACGCCTGCAACTGCCGCCGTTTCATTTCGTCAACCGGCAGCTGTTCTATCTGGCTCCGGCCATCGTGCTGCTGATCATCACGTCGATGCTGTCGCCGCGGCTGGTGCGCAGGGCCGCCCTGTTCGTCTTCGTTCTGGGCATGATCGGAATTGTCGCGGCGCTGCTGTTCGGCGCGGAAGTCAAAGGCGCGCGCCGCTGGATATTCGGCCTGCAGCCGTCGGAATTCGTCAAGCCTGCTTTCGTTATCATTGCTGCCTGGGCGTTTTCGGAAGGCGCGCGGCGCAAGGACGTGCCGGGCACGCTGCTCGCCATGATGCTGCTGCCGCTGACCATCGGTCCGCTGGTGCTGCAACCGGACTTCGGCCAGACCATGCTGATTTCGACGGTGTGGGCGAGCCTGTTCTTTATGGCCGGCCTGCATTTTTTCTGGGTGGCGGGGATCGGCGGCATCGGCGCGCTGGGTGTCGTGACGGCCTACAAGCTGCTGCCGCACGTGCGCGAACGCTTCGACCGGTTTCTCGATCCGGCCAACGGGCCGGGCACATCCGATACGTTTCAGGTCGACACTGCGATGGAAAGCTTTTTGTCCGGTGGCTGGTTCGGCAAGGGGCCGGGCGAGGGCACCTACAAGCGCATCCTGCCCGACTCGCATACCGATTTCATCTTTGCGGTGACGGGCGAGGAATTCGGCATCATCGCCTGCATGCTGATTGCGGGGCTGTTCGCCTTCATCGTTCTGCGCGGGCTGCTGCTTGCCTCACGTAACGAAGACCCGTTCTGCCGCTTCGCTACGGCTGGATTGGTCGTGTTGTTCGGCCTGCAGAGCACGATCAACATGGCGGTCAATCTCAGCCTTATGCCGGCCAAGGGCATGACGCTGCCGTTCATCTCCTACGGCGGTTCTTCGCTGCTGTCGCTGGCGCTGGGCATGGGATTTCTCATCGCGGTGACGCGCAAACGGCCGCAGTCGGAAATCGTCGACCGCGTCGCCCATCACCGGGCGGACGACGAGCGGGCGCGGGCATGAGCGATATGCGGCCCGTTCTCGTTGCGGCCGGCGGGACCGGCGGACATCTGTTTCCGGCGCAATCCCTGAGCGCCGAATTGCAAAAGCGCGGACTGATCGTCGATCTGGTGACCGACGAACGCGCGCTGCGCTATGGCGGCGAGTTTCCCTGCCGGGCCATGCACACGATTGCGGCGGCCACACCCACCGGCGGTTCGGTGGTGTCGAAAGCGATGGCGGCGCTGACGCTGGGATGGGGCACGCTCACCGCCATGCGGCAAATCCGGCGGCTGCAGCCGCTGTGCATCGTCGGCTTTGGCGGCTATCCCACGGTGCCGCCGGTGCTGGCTGCGAGCCTTTTGAAGGTCCCCGCCATCCTGCACGAGCAGAATGCCGTGATGGGCCGCGCCAACAAGTTTCTGGCCGGGAGGGTGCAGAAGATTGCCACAGGTTTTCCCGGCGTGGGCGGCATCGCGCCGGCGCTGGCGGCGCGCGTCGTTCATACGGGCAATCCCGTGCGGCCAGCGGTGCTGGAGGCGGCACAGCTTTCCTATCCCGATAGCGGCGATGGGCGGTTACGGGTGCTTGTGACGGGCGGCTCGCAAGGCGCAAAGGTGATGTCCGATGTCGTGCCAGCGGCGATTGCGTTGCTCTCCGGGGCAGAGCGTGCACGCATCGTGCTGGTGCAGCAGGCGCGCGGCGAGGACGAAGCGCGGGTGAAAGAGGCCTATGCAAGGCTCGAATTCGACGCCGATATTCAGCCATTCTTCGCCGACCTGCCGCAAAGGATTGCAGCCAGCCAACTGGTGATTGCGCGCTCGGGCGCTTCCACCGTATCGGAACTCGCCGTTATCGGCCGGCCGTCAATCCTGGTGCCGTTTCCCTTTGCGTTGGATCAGGACCAGGCGGCCAATGCAGCGCAGCTTGCTGCGAATGGCGCGGCGCAGGTGATCCGGCAGGACGATTTCTCGCCGGAACGGCTTGCCGCCGAACTGCGCGACGCGCTGGCCGATCCTGCAGGACTGGCGGCGAGGGCGCAGGCCGCCAAAACTGCCGGCGTTCCCGACGCTGCGTCGCGGCTGGCCGATCTCGTCGAAAGCCTGATTAACGCTCCCCGTTAAGCTTTATCCGCGCAGCTACTACCCGCAGCGGACGTTTCGCGTTAGAGACGGCGGTTTGGAACCGCAGTTGGACGTGTGGGAGCGTGTTTGATGAAATTGCCGCAGAATCTCGGGCCAATCCATTTCGTCGGCATCGGCGGCATCGGCATGTCCGGTATTGCCGAAGTGCTGCTGAACCAGGGCTATAAAGTCCAGGGCTCGGACGCTTCGGAAAACGCCAATGTCGTGCGCCTGCGCGAACGCGGCGCGCATGTTTCGATAGGGCATGATGCTGCAAACCTCGGCGAGGCCGAGGTCGTCGTCGTCTCGACCGCCATCCGCCGCGACAATGCCGAATTGCTGGCCGCGCGCGAGCGGCGTCTGCCGGTGGTGCGGAGGGCCGAAATGCTGGCCGAGCTGATGCGCCTGAAGCGCTCCATCGCCATCGCCGGCACGCATGGCAAGACGACGACGACCTCGCTGGTCGCCACGCTTCTGGACGGGGCCGGGCTCGACCCGACCGTCATCAACGGCGGCATCATCAACGCCTACGGCACCAATGCGCGCATCGGTGAAGGCGAATGGATGGTGGTGGAAGCGGACGAAAGCGACGGCACGTTTCTGAAACTGCCGGCCGACGTGGCGCTGGTCACCAATATCGATCCCGAACATCTCGATCATTTCAAGACATTCGATGCGATCAAGGAAGCCTTCCGGGCGCTGATTGAAAACCTGCCGTTTTACGGCTTTGCGGTGATGTGCACCGATCATCCTTCGGTGCAGGAACTGGTCGGGCGGATCGAGGACCGGCGCGTCGTCACATACGGCGAGAACCCGCAGGCAGACGTGCGGCTGATGGACATCGAGCTTGCCGGCGGCGTGTGCCGCTTCAACGTGCTGATCCGGGACCGCAAGACTTCCGATGCAACCTATCTGCAGGATCTGGTGCTGCCGATGCCGGGCCATCACAACGCGCTCAACGCCACCGGGGCGATTGCGATAGCGCATGAACTGGGCGTCGACGCAGACACGATCCGCAAGGCGCTTGCCTCTTTCGGCGGCGTGGGGCGGCGGTTCACCAAGACCGGCGAATGGCGTGGCGCAACGATATTCGACGATTACGGCCACCATCCCGTGGAGATTGCCGCAGTGCTGCGAGCGGCGCGGGCCTCGACGAAAACACAGGTTATCGCCGTCGTGCAGCCGCATCGCTACACGCGCCTGCAATCGCTGTTCAACGATTTCGCGACCTGCTTCAACGATGCCGATTACGTGATCGTCGCGCCGGTCTACAGCGCAGGCGAACAGCCCATCGAAGGGGTTGACCGCGATACGCTGGTGTCGGCCATCCGCGCGCACGGGCATCGCAACGCGCTCGCGCTGGAAGGGCCGGAGCAGCTTGCCTCCACCATCGCCGGCATTGCGAAAGACGGCGATTACGTTGTCTGTCTCGGCGCTGGCAACATCACGCAATGGGCGCATGCGCTGCCCGGCGAACTGGCGGCGGTGCAGGCATGACGATTGTGGAGCCGCGAGCCGGCGACGGCATGCGCCGCCATCCTTCGATACGCCCCGCTGGCGCGGGGCACTCAGGATGAGGGCCAGGTTGAATATCTTCCCGCCCTCATGCTGAGTAGCGGCCGCAGGCCGCGTATCGAAGCATGCAGCTAGTTTGCATGCTAATTTAAATTCAGGATCGAAAAGGCCCGATATGAGCTTTCCCGATATTTCCGGCGATCTCGCCGCAACGATGCCGGATCTGCGCGGACGCATGGCTGGGAACCAGACGCTGGCGCCGTTCACATGGTTCAAGGTCGGCGGGGCGGCGCAGGTCTTGTTCTCGCCCGCGGATGAAGCGGACCTTGCATACTTTCTGAAGCACCTGCCGCCGGACATTCCGGTGACTGTCATCGGGCTCGGCTCCAATCTCATCGTGCGCGACGGCGGCATTCCGGGCGTGACGATCCGGCTGGGGGGCAGGGCTTTCGGCGAAGTCGAGTTTCTCGACGGCGATCGCGTACGCGTCGGCGCGGCGATGCCGGACCAGATGTTCGCCAAGCGCGTGGCCGAAGCGGGGCTTGCCGGCATGGAGTTTTACTGCGGCATTCCCGGCTCCATCGGCGGTGCGTTGCGCATGAACGCCGGGGCGCATGGCGGCGAGACGACGGATGTTTTCATCGAAGCGCGGGCGGTGACGCGCTCCGGCGCGATCGTCACGTTTTCGCACGCGGACATGGGTTTTTCCTATCGCCATACGGACGCGCCCGAGGACGTTATCTTCACATCGGCGCTGTTTCAGGGAAAACCCGACGATCCGGCAGCGATCCGCGCGCGCATGGACGAGATCACCAAAAAGCGCGAGGAGAGCCAGCCGATCCGCGAACGCACGGGTGGCTCCACCTTCGCCAATCCGAAACCGCAGAGCGCGTGGAAAGTGATCGACGCCGCCGGCTGCCGCGGCCTCGTCAACGGCGATGCGCAGGTCAGCGAGATGCACTGCAACTTCCTCATCAACCGCGGCAAGGCCACGGCCGCCGATATCGAGGGCCTCGGCGAAGAAGTGCGGCGGCGCGTGAAGGCGGATTCGGGCGTGGAGTTGCGGTGGGAGATAAAGAGGGTGGGGGTGAAATAAAGTTCTATTTCACGCCTTGTTTCCTGATATGAGAGCTTATGCAAACGGGTTAACAATTCGAATGCCGGAGATATCGCGGCCGTCCTGCATGTCTTCGCTTAACAAAGTTTCGCAGCCGGATTCCACAGCAGAGGCTACAATCAGAGCATCGTAGAACGCGAAGCTGTGGTCACGGGCAATACTGAGAGCCAGTGCATGTGTTTCTGCTGATAGCGGTTGGATATCGGGAAAACGCATTCGCATCGCCGTTACAATGCCTTCTATAACTCACCAATCCTGCTTGAGTTTATGGCGCAAGACATTTGTTAATTCGTTCAGCACTTGAGCACTGATCACGCCTCCAGATGCGATCAATGCGTCCGCCTTGTCCCGGCGAAGATCCGTCGATACGGCGTACACAAGAACGTTTGTGTCGAAGAACACGGTCACCGCCGGTTCGCCTCGTCGCGGTCGAATTTGTAGTCGTCTGGCAGTGGAATGCGAAACTTTTCGATCGTTTCCAGAAATGCCTTGCGGCGATCGAATTTGCCGACGTGCAATTGTCCTTCGCCGGCCTCGACTACCTCGAGCTCGTCGCCGGGCTTAAGCCCCATCTTGTCGACGAAGTCCTTGGGCAGGCGGACAGCGAGGCTGTCACCCCATTTACAAACTTGCATGTCTTCACCAGTGCATTGGCGTGCTTTGCCAATCACAATTGTATAGCATAGGACCTGTCACGCAAATAGGCGGCTGGAATTCGGATACGAACCGCCGTTTGTTCCGGGGCGCAGCTTGTTCGGGTCTGTGAAACTGCTCCTTGCCGCAGCGCTGCATATCCCGCTAAAACGTCATGACTCCCGGGCCAACCGGGGCATGTCCGGGGATGAACGCCGTATGGATTTTCTCTGCCTTGCCGCAGCCGGCTGTAGCGGCGCGCACACAGCGCGCGCAGGTGTTTGCGCATGAGCGCCGTGCCGCGGGCTTCCGCGCTGGCGCCGTTCCGGGTACGCAGTTTCCGCTTTCAGTGGCCGGCGGACCTCTGCACCTCCTGGGCGTTCGAAATGGAGACGCTGATCCTCGGCTGGTACGTGCTGGTCGAGACGCGCTCCGTCCTGATGCTGACGATCTACGCTTCGATGCAGCATCTGGGAACGCTGCTGTCGCCGCTTTTCGGCGTCGCCGGCGACCGGATCGGCCAGCGCAAGCTGCTGTCGGCGATGCGCGGTTTCTATGCGCTGCTGGCGGGCGCGATCATGCTGCTCGCCTTCGCCGGCAAGCTGAACCCCTATGCAGTGCTTGGCATCGCCGCGCTGATGGGCATGGTGCGTCCGTCCGATATCGGCATGCGGACCGCGCTGACCGGCGAGACGGTGCCGCGCGCAGACCTGATGAGCGCCATGAGCGTGCAGCGCACAACGCAGGATTCGGCGAAGATCGCCGGGGCGCTGACCGGCGCGGGGCTTGTCGCCGCGCTCGGCATGGGGCCGGCCTATGCAGCCGTCACGGCGCTCTATGTGGTGTCCTGCGCGCTGACGCTGCAGACCGGCGGACGGCCGCCGGAAGATGCGCCAGCGGCGGCGCAGCCCGCAGCGCCGGTGCAGCCGCAATCGCCGTTACGCGATCTGAAGGAGGGTTTCGTCTATGTCTGGACGACGCCTTATCTGCTTGGCACGATGATGCTGGCCTTCTTTCTCAACATGACGGCGTTTCCGCTGTTCAACGGCTTGCAGGCCTATGTGGTGAAGGCCGTCTACAACGCCGATCAGGCGACGCTGGGCGCGATCACGGCCTGCGCCGCCACGGGGGCGCTTGCCGGGTCGATCTTCATGACGCGCTATGGCAGCGTTTTGCGGCCGTCGCGCGCGGGGATCTATTCGGCGATGGTGTGGTTCGTGGTGCTGTTCGTGTATTCGCGCATCGAAACGCCGCAATGGGGCATGGCGGTGATCTTTTTCGCAGGCGTCTGCCAGGCCACGGGCATGATCTCCATTGCGACCGTCCTTCTGCGCAATTCCGACCAGAAATTCCGCGGCCGCATCATGGGCGTGCGCATGCTGGCGATTTACGGCAACATGCCGGGCATATTGCTGGCGGGTTTTCTCATTCCCCGCTTCGGCTACCAGAATGTCGCGCTGGCCTATTGCCTGTTCGGTGCGGCGACAACGCTGGCTATCGTCTGGCGCTGGCGCGACGTACTATGGCGCGCGGATGCGCCCGCGAACGCGCTGTGAGGAGGCCGACGCCATGACAGAGACAACCGCTCCGAAATGGAAGCACGACGGCGTACAGGTCATTCCCGGCGGATCGCTGGATACGAACACGCCGCAGACGCCGGGCATGAACCGGGCGGCGGCCATCGATTTCGCCCGCGCCGGCGCGCAGAAGCTGTGGGCCGGGACGGTGCATATCCACGCCGGGGCGAAAACCGGGGCGCATCATCACGGCCACCTCGAAAGCGTCATCTATATCGTCCGGGGCAAGGCGCGGATGCGCTGGGGCGAAAACCTCGAATTCGTCGCCGAGGGCGGGCCGGGGGATTTCATCTTCGTGCCGCCCTACGTGCCGCATCAGGAAATCAACGCCTCGGACGACGAAACGCTGGAATGCGTGCTGGTGCGATCGGACGGGCAGGCGATTGCGGTGAATCTCGATATAGAGCCGGTGGAAAAGCCGGAGAACGTGAAGTGGATCGACCCGGTGCACAGGGAATAGGCAGTAGGCTATAGGCAGTAGGGATTAGGGGCTGACGGTTCGAATCCGGTTGCCTGCGGCGAATTTCGCGTTATCTCTGCGCGCGATGACGATACCCACCGACCTCCATTCCGGCTACCGCGATTTTCGCGCCGGGCGCTTTTCCGAAGAGGAAGGGCGCTATCGGGCGCTTTCCGAAGGGCAGAGCCCCAAAACCATGATTATCGGCTGCGCCGACAGCCGCGTCGATCCAGCGACGATCTTTTCCGCCGGACCGGGCGAGTTGTTCGTCGTGCGCAACGTCGCCGCGCTCGTGCCGCCGTGCGAAGAGGGTGGCGGCTATCACGGCACGTCGGCGGCGCTGGAGTTCGCGGTCGAGGGCCTGCGCGTGCGTCAGATCGTGATCATGGGGCACGGCCTGTGCGGCGGCGTGGCCGCCTCGCTGACGGCGGCCGAGGGGGTTGCTGTGGGCCGCTTCATCGGCCCGTGGGTCGGCCTGCTGGAAAAAGTGCGCGACGAGATGCTGGGCGAAGACGCGCACCTGACCGGCGACGCGCGGCAGCGGGCGCTGGAGCATCTCGCCGTAAAGCTCTCGCTCGAAAACCTGCGCGGCTTCCCATTCGTGCAAAAAGCGCTCGATGAAGGCCGGCTGACCCTGCACGGCGCATGGTTTTCCATCGCCGAAGGCCAGTTGCAATGGCTCGACCAGGCGACAGGAAAGTTTGCCGTGGTGGAGGGGTAGGGGCGTTTGGCGGTAAGGCGGTAAGATGGTAAGCTGTCTTAGTTGAGATTATTTCTTCGGGGCAGCTCGCCATGTCCGTGCCGCGGCGCACATCTGTTACATCCCGCATTTCGTCGAAGAGCCAGACGGTTCTGCCCCGCGAAGTGCGGGAGCGCCTGAATGTCGGCCCGGGCGACAGGCTGCGCTACGTTATCGACGAGCGCGGCGTTCGAATCGAGAAAGTCCCGGCACAGGCGGAGGACGATCCCTTCGCGACCTTCCATGAATGGGCGAGTCCGGAAGACGACGAAGCCTATGGCGACCTTTGATGCGCTTTCCCTTAGGCAAGGCGATGTCGTCGTAGTGCCGTTTCCCTATTCCGACCGGCGGGCCGAAAAGCGGCGTCCCGGCCTCGTCGTCTCGAACGCTGCCCTGCACGAATTGGGGTTTGTCTGGATTGCCATGATTACCAGTGCATCGCATGCGCCGACCCCAGCCGATGTCGTTATCAGCGATGGCGGGGCGGCTGGGCTCTCCGCGCCCTCCCGCGTGCGCGCGAGCAAAATCGCTTGCATAGAGCCGGGCAGGATACGAAGCTGTATCGGCAATATCGGCGCAGCCGATACACGCGAGGCGCTGGCTCTTGTCGCTTCGTATGTGTCGGCGGCGGGCGAATAGAGAACCGGCGCTGCGGTCGCTTGTCGCCGGTGACCGAAATTGCTTTCGGGAGGAGACGACATGGCTGAAGCAATGCGCAGGGTTCGTGCAACGCTGTTTCTTGCCGCAATTCCGGTGTTTTCCGGAACGGCGCAAGCGCAGGATTTCTACGCCGGCAAGCGGATGCTGTTCATCGTCGGCTATGCGGCGGGCAGCGGTTACGACATCAACGCACGGTTCATCGCGCGGCATATCGCCGGACACATTCCCGGCAAGCCGCAGATCATCGTGCAGAACATGCCGGGCGCGGGCACGCTGAACGCCGCAAATCACGTCGCCAACATCGCGCCGAAAGACGGGACCGCGATTGCTTTCGTCGCGCGGGGCATGGCGCTTGAGCCATTGTTCGGCGGCAAGGGCGTGCGTTTCGATCCGCTGAAACTGAACTGGATCGGATCGACCAGCCGCGAGGTTTCGGTAATCGCGGTGCGTACGGATGCCGGCGTCAACCGGATCGAGGACGTTCGCAACAAGACGATCGTCGTGGCCGGGCCGGCGCCGGGCACCGATGGCGTCACCTATCCGAACGTGCTGAACAACCTGCTTGGCACGAAATTCAAGGTCGTGACGGGCTATCGCAGCGGCAAGGCGATGGCGATGGCGGTGCGGCGCGGCGAAGTGCAGGGGCGCGGTTCCTGGTCGTGGGCGAGTTTCAAGACCGAAGCGATGACCGAGCTGAAAGAAGGCAAGCTGAAACTGCTGTTGCAGATGGGCGTGGCAAAGGCGGCCGATCTGCCCAATGTGCCGCTGGTGCTGGATTACGCCCGGACGGACGAGCAGAAGAAGATTCTCGATATCGTGCTGGCCGGGCAGGCGATGGCGTGGCCTTCGTTCATGGCCGAAGGCGTGCCGCAGGAACGGGTTGCAACGATCCGCAAGGCCTGGAGGGAAGCGCTTGCAAGCCCTGCCGCAAAAGCCGAAGCGGCAAAACTCGGCATCGACGTCGATCCGGTTTCCGGCGAGGCAATAGAAGCGCTGCTGAAGCGCGTCTACGGTGCGCCGAAGGCGCTGGTGGACAAGGTGAAGTCGATGGCGGGCCGGATGTAGTTGGCGAAAGCTACCGGCACATCGTGTTGTTGCCGCGCATCCAGCGTTTGCCGTTGGCGTAGACGCCGTCCTGTCCCATTTGCAGGGTGAAGCGCAATTGCTGGCCATTGGTTGCCGTCAGGGTAAGTGCGCCGGGGCCGTTCAATGCGCCTGCTGCGGTCCAGCGTCCGCTGTGGCCGCCGCGAAATGCGCCGCTTGCCAGGCCAGCCGTTGCGCCGCCACCATCGGCTTTGAGCGCGTAGGTCCCATCCGAACAGAGCCAGATCTGCTGGCGTTCGTGATAGCCGTTGCCGCTATAGAAGCGGGCGAGATAGCGGCCGCGCAGGTAAGTGCCCCAGCCGTTAGCCGAAGCGGTTTGCGGCGTCATGGCGCTCACGCGGATGGATTGCATCAGTGCATATTGCGCCGTGCGCAGGGCTTCGATTGAAGTCTGTGGTGCAATGCCTACCAGAGCCAGCGCGCGCCCGTCCGTGAACCGCTTGATCGTCACCAGACCGAGCGCCGGGGCGGTTGTCCCTGCAACCGTAAACTCGTTGACGAGAAAGTCCCCCGCGACGAAAGGCTGGCGGCGCGGCGTGAGGACGACGCCGTTGCCCAGGCTGACCGGCTGCGTGAGTTGCTGCGTCACAGCCTGTTCGGTGGCGGTATCGAGCACGGCGATGATTGTGGTTGAGCCGTCCGGGCCGACGAAAGCGATCTTGTTGGGCTCGCCGCCCTGCGCCCGCCAGCCGGCAGGTGGCTGGACGCTCATCCCGGCGCTCACGCTTACCGTTGCAGCGCTCTGTGCCGCAAGTGGAGTTGCCAGACCGGCTGTCAGCAACAGCATGCCGGCAGTTGCAATCATGCGTTGGCGGATGGTTGAAAGCGCGTTCATGTTCGGCCCCTGTGTTCGATGGGTCTGTTATGCACCGGGCGGGTCCGGACATCTGTTCCGCAGGGGACAGGGCGAACGCACGCTGTTCGATTCCAAAAAGTAGAGCATTGTTACCGATAAGCTTTTCCCATTTCCAATTCTTCGAAACGAGGCAAGCTTATCGGCATTTTCTGCAAAGAACCGGAGCCTCTTTTTCGCGCGATGCTCCAGGGCCGCTCGCAATCGCCGGCATCCTTAACAAATCGTTTCCAACTTTCCGCCTAGTGTGGCCGGCGAATCGGCGGCGCTGTTGCGGGCGTCTGCGCCTTGTACCCGGGGAGTTGCTTTTCCATGTCCAAACATGTCGCGGTTCTGATGGGCGGCTGGTCTTCGGAGCGGGAGGTTTCGCTGCGCTCAGGCAGCGCTTGCGCGAAGGCGCTGGAGGCGGAGGGCTTCACGGTGACGCGCGTGGATGTCGACCGCAATATTGCCGCCACGCTTGCCGCGCTCAAGCCGGATGTCGCCTTTAACGCGCTGCACGGGCCTTACGGCGAAGATGGCACCATCCAGGGCGTACTGGAAGTGCTCGAAATTCCCTACACCCATTCGGGGGTGCTGGCGTCCTCGCTGGCCATGAACAAGCAGATGGCCAAGATTGTCATGGCGGCGGCGGATATTCCGGTGCCGGCGGGCAGGGTGGTGAGCCGCAGCGAAGCAGCGAAATCCCACGTGCTGACGCCGCCCTATGTGCTGAAGCCCGTCGCCGAGGGTTCGTCCTACGGGGTCTTCATCGTGCGCGAGGGGGCCAATGCGCCGCCGCCGGAACTCGCCCGCGCGGACTGGACGTTCGGGGAGGATTTGCTGGCCGAAGAGTTCATTGCCGGACGTGAGCTGACTTGCGCCGTTATGGGCGATCGCGCCCTGGATGTGACGGAAATCCGGGCTGCAGACGGCGGCTGGTACGATTACGAGGCGAAATATTCGGCCGGAGGATCAATTCATACGGTTCCGGCGAATCTTAAACAAAATATTTACCAAAGGATTCAAGAGTTGGCGTTAAGGGCGCATAAAGCACTCGGCTGCCGTGGCGTTAGCCGCGCTGATTTCCGATACGACGACCGGCCCGACGGTACAGGGCAACTCGCCGTCCTCGAAGTCAATACGCAGCCAGGTATGACCGAAGTGTCGCTTGTGCCCGAACTTGCGGCTTATGCCGGTTTTTCGTTCGGTGAGCTTGTGCGATGGATGGTGGACGACGCCTCCTGCAAACGGTGAAGGCGATGGGTGGCCTGTTCCAGGACGCTCAAGCGGACGCGCCCGCGCGCCCGAAGGCAGCGCCGCGCCGGCGCGCCCGGCCGTCCGCACGCACGGCGTGGGCGCGGGCTTCGCGCTTTGTCACGCGCCGGGGTTTTGGAACCGCCCTTGCCCTGATGCTCGTGATGGCGACCGGAGCCTATGGAAGCCTTCAGGGCGGGGCCTACGAGACCTTCGTCAGGGAAAACGGGTCGCTCGGAAACCTGTTGGCGCGCGGCGCCGGTTTCGGGATCGCCGCCATCACCATTACCGGGCAGCGCGAACTCATCAGCACCGAAGTTCTCGCTGCGGCCGGCATATCGAAACAGGATTCGCTACTGTTTCTCGACGCGCAGAAAGTCCGGGCGAACCTGCTTCGGGTGCCGGTCATCCAGTCCGCGGACGTGCGCAAGCTCTACCCCAATCAGCTCGTGATCGCGATCGTCGAGCGCCGGGCAAAAGCCGTGTGGCAACGCGAAGGTGAAATCGCGATCGTCGCAGAAGACGGCCGTCCGATCGACAAGATGCGCGACCAGCGCTACGCGCGGCTGCCCTTTGTTGTCGGCGAGGGCGCAAATACCCGCTTGTCCGAATATATGGACATACTCGCTGCCGCAGGGCCGTTGCACACGAAGATCCGGGCCGGAACGCTGGTGGGCCAGCGGCGCTGGACGATCCGCTTTACCGATGGGCTCGACCTGTTGCTGCCCGAAGAGCAGCCGGCCAAAGCCATGGCGAAGTTCGCCGCGATGGTTCAGACCTACAAGCTGCTCGACAAGGATTTGCTCGTTGCCGATATGCGCGTGCCGGGCAGGTTCATCGCCCGTCTGTCCGCGGACGCCGTGCAGAAGCGCGATGCAAAGAATGCCGCCTCCCGCAAAAAGAAGGGAGCGCCGGCTTGAGCGACCGATCATTCGCACCGCCGCGCCTGAAAGCGCTGTCCGCCCGTCGTAGCGCCACCATCTGCGTGCTCGATATCGGAACGACCAAGATCGCCTGCCTGATCGGCAGGCTTGCGCCCATCGAAGGCGGCGAACTGCTGCGCGGGCGTACGCATCGCTGCCAGGTGCTGGGGATCGGCGTGCAGCGCGCGCGCGGTATCAAGGGCGGCGTCGTCGTCGACATGGAAGAGGCCGAAGACGCCATCCGCCACGCGGTGGATGCCGCCGAGCGCATGGCGAAACTTCAGGTCGAAAGTCTCATCGTCAATCTGTCCGGCGGGCGGCTGGCCTCGCAGCGTCACAACGCCCGGATCGCCCTGTCCGGCGCGCCGGTCGGCGATGCCGAAATCCATCGCGCCGTGGAAGCGGCCGCCTGTTATCCGTCCGATCCGGCCCGGTCCGTGTTGCACTCGCTGCCGACGGGCTTTTCGCTCGACGGCGCAACGGCGGTGCGCGAGCCCAAAGGCATGGTCGGAACCGAACTTGGCGCGCAGTTGCACGTGGTCAGTTGCGACAGCGCCGCTGTACGCAACACCATGCTTGCAGTGGAGCGCTGCCATCTCGAAATCGAAGCGGTCGTCGCGTCGCCGTATGCGGCAGGCCTGTCGGTGCTGGTCGACGACGAGATCGAGATGGGGACTATCGTCGTCGACCTTGGCGGCGGTACGACGTCGGTAGCAAGTTTCGCCGGGGGCCGGCTGGAATATTCCGATTCCGTTGCGGTTGGCGGCAATCATGTCTCGATGGATATCGCCCGCGGCCTGACCCTGCGTCTTGGCGACGCGGAACGGCTGAAAACGCATTACGGCGCGTGCCAGGCGACGCTGGCGGACGAGCGCGAAACGATCAGCATTTCCCAGATCGGCGAGGATTCGGCGCCGCCCATGCAACTTCCGAAGGCGCATCTGGTGCGGATCATCAAGCCTCGCGTCGAAGAAATTCTCGAACTCGTGCGCGACCGCCTCGCGGCAAACGGCTATGCGGCCCACGGCGGACACCGGGTCGTTCTGACCGGAGGCGCTTCCCTCATGCCGGGCATGAGCGAAACAGCCAGGCGCATTCTTTCGAACCAGGTTCGCATCGGCAGGCCGCTGGGTGTCCAGGGTCTGCCGGAATCTGCAAAAAGTCCTGCTTTCGCGGCGTCTGTGGGGCTGCTCGTATATCCGCAGGCGGCGGGTCTCGAGCGCTTCGAGCCGCAGCGTTCGCGTATCACCCTTGCTACCGGAACGGACGGCTATATCGGCCGCGTCGGACGGTGGCTGCGGGACAGCTTTTGATCGGGCGGCAGGCACGCGCCGCGGTGGGCGCGCCCTGTCAGCCATGTCGTTAACCGGGGTTATGCCCTTATACAAAGAGGCCAGAAGATGAGCATCAAACTGCAAGCGCCCGAGCTGAGGGAATTGAAGCCCCGCATCATGGTGGCTGGCGTTGGCGGCGCCGGCGGCAATGCGGTCAACAACATGATCACGTCGGGATTGGTCGGCGTCGACTTTATTGTCGCCAATACCGATGCGCAGGCTCTGACCGCCTCGCGCGCCGACCGGATCATTCAGATGGGTCTGCAGGTGACCGAAGGCCTTGGCGCCGGCTCGCAGCCGGAAGTCGGCCGGGCAGCCGCCGAAGAAGCCATCGAGGAAATCCGCGATCACCTCAGCGGCGCGCACATGGTCTTCGTCACCGCCGGCATGGGCGGCGGCACGGGCACGGGCGCGGCGCCGGTCATCGCGCAGACCGCGCGCGACATGGGCATACTGACGGTCGGCGTCGTCACCAAGCCGTTCCAGTTCGAGGGCCAGCGCCGCATGCGTATCGCGGAATCCGGCATTCGCGAACTGCAGGAAAGCGTCGATACGCTGATCGTCATACCGAACCAGAACCTGTTCCGGGTCGCGAACGAAAAGACGACGTTCGCCGACGCCTTTGCGATGGCAGACCAGGTGCTCTATTCGGGCGTCGCCTGCATCACCGACCTGATGGTCAAGGAAGGCCTGATCAATCTCGACTTCGCCGATGTCCGCGCCGTCATGCGGGAAATGGGCAAGGCGATGATGGGCACAGGCGAAGCGTCCGGCGAAGGCCGGGCGGTGCAGGCCGCGGAGGCCGCCATCGCCAATCCGCTGCTCGACGAGACTTCCATGAAGGGCGCGCGCGGTCTGCTGATTTCGATCACCGGCGGTAACGACCTCACCCTGTACGAAGTCGATGAGGCCGCCAGTCGCATCCGTCAGGAAGTCGACGAGGAAGCCAATATCATCCTTGGCGCTACCTTCGACGAAAGCCTGGAAGGCATCATCCGGGTGTCGGTCGTGGCAACGGGTATCGACAACTTCGGCGAAATCCGCCAGCCCGCTCCCGTACAGGCCGCTGTGCCTGCGCCGCGGGTGCGAACGCTGGCTGCTCCTGTTCCGGCTCCGGCCGCGGTCGAATACAAGGCCCCGGTCGCCACGCTGCCGCCGGTGCAGGAGGAAGAGCCGGAAGCTGTCGAGACCGAGCAGGAGTACGCCTACGCCGAAATGTCCGGCGAAACGCACGAGGAACCCGCGGCACAGGAGCCTGCAGTACAGTATCAACAGCCAGCTGCTGCGATTCATCGCGCGCCGGAGCCCGTACATTATGCGCCGCAACATGCGCTGCCGTCCGGCCATTACCAGCCCCAGCAGGCGGCGGGCCACACCGCTCAGGCTCCGGCTGCACCGAAAGTGCAAAGTCATTTCGAAGCCGAAGCCCATGACGAACCGCTGCGCCCGACCCGCATGCCTGGGGTCGAGGAACTGCCGGCCCATGTCCAGCAGCTTCTGGCCCAGCGCAGCGAGCAGGCGCCGGCTCAGGGCGCGGAGATGAAACGTCGCTCGCTGCTGGAGCGCCTGGCCACGTTCGGCATCAATCGCGAGGCGGATGCCGCGCCCGCCGCTCCGGCTCCGCAGCATGCGCGTCCGGCTGCCCAGGCGCCAATCGTCCAGCCGGCTCCGCGCACGGTCGCACCGCCACCTGCCCATGCGGTGCAGACACATATTCCTCCGGCTGCGGCTGCGGCTGCTGCGCGTCCCGCGCCCAGCCCGGCGCACCAGACCTACGGCAAGCGTCCGGCACAGCCGGCGCCGCGCCCGGCCGCGCCGCCGCAGGCGCAGCTCGACCTGCACGGACGCGGGCAGCCCAACCTCCGGCCGATCGAGGACGAACAGCTCGAAATTCCGGCTTTCCTGCGCCGCCAAACCGGCTGAAACACGGCGGCGCCGTGGCGGGCGCAGTCCCGTTGCAAGGACCGGGCTCCGTCACGGAATACGGCAAAATCAAAGGCCTGCCTTACCATGGGGCAGGCCTTAATCTTTTGAAATAAAAAGTGATACAGCTTTGCTAAGCGAACGTTTACCGGCTCTGTGTCATTGTAATGAAGCGATAGAAAGCGTGATTTTGATGTCAGGCGTGTTGCCCGTATTGTGCCGCCATTGAGGACGGGAAGTCTTCGATTCGGGGAATGGCCTGACGCAGTTTGTGGGTGGAGTATCCGGCAAACGCGCGTTGCAGTCTGCAGCTTGAGATAGTTTCGGCGGCAGAATGCGGGGCTGGACATGGCGCCGACAAGAATCCTTCGGGACAGGCGCTGCAGGAACGAACAGTGGCGTTGTTCCGGTCCGGTCACGGCAGGCGAGTTTGGGGTTAGGTTGCATTTGAGCGTGGAGTCGATCTGCTTTTGCGGAAGTGACAAATGCGGCCTTGAGTGAGGAACGGTGCATATCGCATGAATGCTGTACGGCAAAAATCCTTCCGGCACGCTTCCAGCGGCCAGACGACTATCGGCGAACGGGTTCGCCTGACCGGCTGCGGTGTTCACTCCAACGTTCCCGTCAATCTGATCCTTCATCCTGCTGAAGCCGACACCGGCATCGTTTTCATGCGTACGGGCGTTCCAGGGCAGGAAGGCAAGCTTGTCGTTGCCGAATGGTCGCAAGTGACCATGACCGAATTGTGTACGGTGATTGGCGGCGGCGCGGCCGATTCCATTTCCACCATCGAACATCTGATGTCCGCCATCCGCGGGCTGGGCATCGACAACCTGCTGGTCGAGGTCGACGGACCCGAAGTGCCGATTCTGGACGGTTCCGCCGTGCAGTTCGTCGACGCCATCGACGAAGCCGGCCTGGTCAACCTTGGTGCGGCGCGCCGTTTCATCAAGGTCGAGAAGCCCGTGCGCGTCGATATCGGCCGCGGCTTTGCCGAATTGCTGCCTGCGGCGGAAGGGTTCCGTCTCGAAGTCGAAATCGATTTCGACAATGGAATCATCGGCCGCCAGAAAAAGGTGATCGATCTGGACCCTGTTTCCTACCGCGCCGAAATTGCCCGTGCCCGTACATTCGGCTTCCTGCGCGATGTCGAACGTCTGTGGAAAGCAGGCTTCGCCCTTGGCGCTTCGCTCGAAAACACTGTCGCTCTGGAAGACGAGCGCGTTCTCAACCCGGAAGGCTTGCGTTATCCGGACGAGTTCGTTCGCCACAAGACTCTCGACGCCATCGGCGATCTGGCCCTGTCCGGGCATCCGCTGATCGGCCACTACCGCTCCTACTGCGGCGGGCACCGCCTGAACGTGGCTGTGCTTGAGGCTTTGTTCAGCGATCCGGCGGCCTATTCGATCGTGCAGGAACCTGTAGCGGCCACGCGCGTCGTACGCGGCGGGGCGATGGCTGCCGTGGCGCCGGTGTTTTCGCCGGACGTGCATTAACCTTTTCCGGATAATTCTGGCTGGCCCGCTGGCGCCTTCGTCCGCTGCCGGTGAAGGGACTTTCGTCCTGCCGGTCCGCATCTGCGCAAAATCATGCAAATGGCTGTGGCGTTTGAACAATCTTCGCGGATAAACGTCATGACACAGTCACTGTTGGCTGATTTTGGCCATAATCGGCATGTCAGGTGCCGCCGGGCTGGAAGCATTCGTTTGGTGTGGCGTTGCAAGTCGCTTTGCGGTAGAAGCCGTTAGAGATTTGGTAACTGCGATCAAGACGCATGCCGGCACAGCAAATATGGGCGGCAGAACGCGCATTCAGGGCATCGGGGCATATGAAACGAGATAGTCTGGCAAGCAGGGATGCTGGGATGAACGACCGGACCACCGACCGTGCCGTTGCGCGATCTTTCCGCTCGCTGACAAAGCTTGCACTCGCCATTGCGGTCGCCGTTCCGCTCGCCGCATGCGACACCGTCGATTCGCTGTCGTCGCTCAATCCGTTCGGCGGTGAGAAGTACAAGACGAAGCTTCTGCCGGACGTACCCGGCCAGCAAATCTACGACGAGGGTCTGGCGCGCCTCTACAAGAAGGATTACGGCGGCGCGGCGAAAAAATTCGAGGAGCTGGAGAAGCAGCATCCGTTTACGCAATGGTCGCGCAAGGGACTGCTGATGTCGACCTACGCCTATTTCGAAGGCGGCAAATATGACGAGGCGGCTGCTTCAGCGACCAAATACGTCAACCTCTATCCGTCGACGCCCGACACGCCTTACGCCATGTATCTGGCCGGCATGTCGCTCTACAACCAAATCCCGGACATCACCCGCGACCAGGAAAACTCCGAACGCGCAATTGTCGTGTTCGAGCAGCTCGTGCAGAAATATCCGAAATCGGAATATGCCGAGGATGCAAAGTTCAAGATGACCGTCGCCAAGGACCAGCTGGCCGGCAAGGAAATGTCGGTGGGCCGGTATTATCTGCGGCGCAATAACTTCGGCGGCGCGATCAACCGGTTCCGCAACGTGTTGGGCAAATACCAGACGACCCGGCATGTGGAAGAGGCGTTGTACCGGCTGGTAGAAGCCTATCTCGGCCTCGGAATTACCCACGAGGCGCAGACGGCGGCCGCGGTGCTGGGACACAATTATCCCGACAGCCAGTGGTACAAGGACGCCTATGCGCGCCTGACCGGCCGCGGCCTCAAGCCGCGCGTCAGCGCCGGGTCCTGGATCACCAGGCTCTTCCCGGGTACGCGCCGCAGCTAGGACTGTCTTCGCAATCGGGCCGACGGGAGATACGCGGCGATGCTGGCCGGGCTTTCGATCCGAATCATCGTTCTGATCGTAAAGCTCGTCCTGGTGCTGGCTCCCGGCCTGTCCGTCCTGACTGGTGAAACCGGCGACGGCAAATCCATTCTTCTGGATGCTTTCTCTCTCGCGCTCGGCGGGCGCGGCGACGGCTCGCTGGTGCGCACGGGCGAGGCGCAGGGGCAGGTGACGGCGGTCTTCGATATCGGCTCGAACCATCCGGCAGTGTTCGCGGCGCAGGAAGCGGGTGCGGATGTCGAGGGCGAGCTGATCCTGCGCCGGGTGCAGATGGCGGACGGGCGCACCCGCGCTTTCATCAACGACCAGCCGGTGAGCGTGCAGGCGCTGCGCAGCGTCGGGTCCGAACTGGTGGAAATTCACGGCCAGCACGACGACCGGGCGCTTGTCGATCCGGCCATGCACCGGGCCCTGCTCGATGCGTTCGGCAGTTTGCAGGGGCAGGCTGGCGGCGTGCGGCAGGCCTATTCCAAATGGCGCGATCTGCGCGAGGAATTGCAGGCCGAGCGCGCGCGAGTCGCCGAAGCCCTGAAAGAGGCTGATTTTCTGCGCCACGCGCACGAGGAACTGGGAAAGCTCGCGCCGTTGCCGGATGAAGAGGAAGCGCTGGCCGAACGCCGGACGATCATGCAGCAATCCGAGAAAGTGGCCGGCGACCTGCGCGACGCCTACGAATCGATTGCAGGGCACCAGCCGCTGGCGCATGCGCTGTCTGGTGTATTGCGACGGCTGGAGCGCCGCGCGCCGCAGGCTCCCGTGCTGCTGGAACCACCTTTGAAAGCGCTGGAAGATGCGCTCAACGCCGCAGAAACCGCATCGCAGGTTCTGGAGCAGGCGATGCGGGATTGCGAATTCGATCCACACGAGCTGGAAGCCGTCGAGGAGCGTTTGTTCGCCCTGCGCGGCGCTTCGCGCAAATACGCTGTGCCGGTCGCCAGCCTGCCGGCGCTTGCCGAACGGTTCGCCGCCGATCTTGCCGCGATAGATTCCGGGGAGGCGCGGGTCGCAGATCTCGAAAAGCTGACGGAGCAGGCCGCTGCGGCGCTGCGCAAGGCAGCTGCGGCCCTGTCGCAGGCGCGGCAGAAAACGGCGAAGGAGCTGGACGCTGCCGTAATGCGGGAGCTTGCGCCGCTGAAACTGGAGAATGCCCGCTTCACCGCGTCCGTCGAGGCGGCGGATGGCGAGCCGGGACCGGACGGGCTCGACCGCGTCGAATTCTGGGTGCAGACCAATCCGGGTACGCGGCCCGGGCCGATGATGAAGGTCGCCTCGGGCGGCGAACTCGCGCGCTTCATGCTGGCGCTGAAAGTCTCGCTCGCGGACAGGGGGTCGGCGCCGTGCCTGGTGTTCGATGAAATCGATACCGGCGTCGGCGGCGCGGTGGCGGACGCCATCGGCCAGCGGCTTGGCCGGCTCGGCAAGCAGGTGCAGGTGCTGGCGGTAACCCATGCGCCGCAAGTGGCGGCGCGGGCGACGACGCACATGCGTATTTCGAAAGCGGGAACCGGCGCGCCGGGCAAAAGCGGCAAAGCCGGCAAACGGCAGCCGGGGGCAATGGCGACGCAGATCGCGCGACTGGACGACAGCGAACGGCTGGAAGAAATCGCCCGCATGCTGGCGGGTGCAACGATCACCGACGAAGCCCGCGCCGCCGCGGCGCGACTGATAGAGAGCGCGGCGGGGTAGGGGAAGCTGCTGAGCCCCGGACACGCCATCGCGCGCCTGGGGCTTTACTTGTCTGGCATTGATGATCGCGCGCTTTCTGTGGCGCGATCGCCGGCGCAGGCTTTCGCTATCGCGCTGCCAACGTCCCGGCGGCATCCGCGTAGGCGCCGTTGAAATAAACGACATTGTGCCAAGGGCGCTTTGTCATGAAGTCGGCCAGCGACCGGGCCTGCTTGGCCGAAGCGCCGAAGATGACAATGCGGCGGTTGAAGTCGTCTTCCGGCAGCGGCAGTTTCTTGAATTTTCCGGCCAGAAATTCCGCGACCGGCGCATTGAGTGCGTTCGGCAAAGTGCCCTTCCGGAAGTCCTCCCTTTCCCTGACATCGATCAACACCGCCGTCGCATCGCGCCCCACGATTCTGCGCAGGCCGCCCGTTTCGATGGCGATTTGCCCGCCAAGCGCCCGCCACACCGGCATTCCGAGCTGATACCGGCGGACGTTGATGTAGCCGTCCTTCACGAGTTTGTCGGCCAGGCGCCTGCTGGCCTGACAGAACGGACCATTGCAGTACAGAACCAGCGGTTTGGTCTTGTCGCCTCCGGTCATGCGCTGCATGGCGCTCAACTGCCCGGCCGCAGGCGCGTCGAGATTTTTCGCGCCGGGTATGTGGCCGGCCTCGAATTCGGCCCGCGAGCGCGTATCGACGACTATAGCGCCGCCGCTCTGCATGATCCGCCGCATCTCGTTGGTGCTTACTTCGTTCGTAGCCGCTTTCTCGTTCAGAACGGCGTCGAGAATGTGAACGTTCGCGGCTTGCGCGCCCGGCTGGAACGTCAACGCCATCATGGCGATGCCCAGCGACCCGGCGATGATCTTTCCGTACATGGCTTTCTCCCTTGTTCGTGTGCAGCGTTCGAAATGCGCGTCATTCAGCGATAACTTCGAACGACCATGTTATGGGAGAAGGCGGGCGCGGCAGTCCAACATCGTTTGCTGCGGTTAGCGCGCAGTTTTTCCGCATGCTCGTCAGTCGCCGGACCACATGGGATGGCCGAGTGCGCCGAGCGTGCCGATCAGACCGCCGAGCGAACTGCGCACTGCGCCGAGGAGTTCGGTCTCCTGCCGAATCGGGTGTGCGAGCTTGCTGGACGCCAGAAACAAGGTGCGGCGCAGCGCGGGGCGGGCAATCGGCCGCGCGGCAAGCGCGCCCTTGGCGACGTCTTCCGCGACCGAAAAATAGGGCAGGATACAGGATGCGACGCCTCGCGCGGCCAATCCCTTCATGGCGGTTATCGACCTGACCTCGTAGGCGACATTCATTTGCAGGCCGAGGTCGAGCGCAGCGCGATTCGTGGTAGCCCTGATGCTGTCGCCGGCTTCGGGCATCGCCAGTGGCAGTTTCAGGACTTCGGCAAGATCGATCGGGCCGGCGGCCTGTGCACCGGGCGCCGACACCAGAACAAGATCATCCTGCAGCAGGGCGATGCGGTTCAGCGAAGGCGCCGCAGGCACGTCGTAACACAGGATGCAATCGAGTTCTTCCCGCGAGAGCGCTTCGATGAGCATGTGGCTCATGGCTTCGACGATGCTCAATTCGGCCAGCGGCAGCGCATCGCGAATATTCAAAGCCAGATCGGCTCCGGACGACAGCATCAGGGCGGGCGTAATGCCGAAGCGAATGATTTGTTTTTCGTGCTGACCGCAGTTGGCCACGTCCGCCTTTGTTGTTTCCACCAGCGCGAGAATCTCGTTGGCGCGCTCGTACAACTTGGCGCCGGCCTTTGTCGCTTCCACGCCACGCGAATGGCGGACAAGGAGCGCGACGCCCAACTCGTCCTCGATCTGTTTGATCTGCATGCCGAGCGCCGTTTGCGCGACATGGAGGCGTTCTGCCGCCCGCGTCATGTTGCCGGCGTCGACGACGTTCACGAAATACAGCAACTGACGCAGGTTCATCGCCGGGCTCCCGTCCGAGCGCCTAAACTCTAACTGAGCAAAGACGCTTACGCCACAACTTCGAAACGGCCAGGTTTGGCGGCGCCCCGGCTGGAAACGCGAAATTCTTCAGGCTAAGGAATAGAGCGCGACAGGAGGACCAAGGGGTTGCCTGACGGCACGGCAGGCTGGCGGCATATTCATGATCACTGATCCCTGGTTTTACGCGGTTGCGATACCGGCCGTCCTTTTGATGGGGCTGAGCAAGGGCGGCGGCTTTGCGGGGGTAGGCATTGTCGGGCTGCCGCTGATGTCGCTGGTGATTCCGCCGCTGCAGGCTGTGGCGATCATCCTGCCGATCCTTATGGTGCAGGACATTGTCGGGGTCTGGGCGTTCCGTAAGAGCTTTTCCGCCGAAAGCCTGAAGATACTCATTCCCGCCAGTTGTCTCGGCATGGCTATCGGCTATTTCACCGCCGCGCGCGTGTCCAATGCGAGCGTGATGATCATGGTCGGCGTCATCGCCATCGTCTTCGTCGTGTTTTCGCTGCTTGGCGGCGCCGCCCGGCGCGAGGAGGCTGCGCCGCAAAGCTGGATCAAGGGCAGCTTCTGGAGCACGATCTCGGCGTTTACGAGCTTCATCGCCAATGCGGGCGCGCCGCCGTTTCAGGTCTACATGATCCCGCTGAAACTGCCGCCGAAGATATTCGCCGGCACGGCGGCCATGTATTTCGCGTTTCTGAACTACGTGAAATTCTTCGCCTTCATGCATCTGGGGCAGGTGACCGTGCCGAACCTCACAACCTCCGCCGTGCTGGCCCCGCTGGCCATCGGCGCGACGTTCATCGGCCTGTGGACGGTCAGCCGGATCGATCTGAAGTCGTTCTACAAGATCGTCTTTGTGCTGACGTTTCTGATCGGCGTGCGGCTGGTGTGGGGCGGCTTGCGCGCGTTGGGGCTGTTTTGATGTTTTGTCTTCGCGCAGCGCTCTCCAAGAGACACTTGCCTTCCAGCATGCGCTCGGCTGCGCTAGATTGCGCGGCATGAAAAAGCCCCTTGCGCGCGAAAGCGTACCCGTTTCCGATCTGACGCCGCGCGAGGCCAAGCGCGAGCACGCGCGGCTGGCCGCCGAAATATCGAAGCACGATATCGCCTACCACCAGAACGACGCGCCGGAGATTTCCGATGCGGAATACGATGCGCTGCGACGGCGGCTTGAAGACGTCGAAACGCTTTACCCGGATTTGGCGGACGGCAATCTTTTTTCGGCAAAGGTCGGAGCTGCGCCGTCGGAGAAATTCGCCAAGGTGAAACATCGCGTCGCCATGCTGTCGCTCGGCAACGTGTTCGACGACAGCGACGTTGGCGAGTTCACCGGGCGCGTGCGGCGGTTCCTCGGGCTGGGAGCAGATGCGCCTCTGGCGTTCACCGCGGAGCCGAAGATCGACGGGCTTTCCTGCGCCATTCGCTACGAGAACGGCGAATTTGTGCAGGCCGCCACGCGCGGCGACGGTTTCGAGGGCGAGGACGTGACCGCCAATGTGCGCACGATCAAGGCCATTCCGCACAGGCTGCATGGCGAGGGGTTGCCGGACGTTCTGGAAGTGCGCGGCGAGATTTACATGGACCGACACGAATTCGCCGAACTGAACAAACGGCAGGCGGAAGCGGGTGAAAAGACGTTCGCCAATCCGCGCAATGCGGCTGCGGGCTCGCTGCGCCAGCTCGATTCCTCGATCACAGCGAAGCGGCCGCTGCATTTCTTTGCGTACACATGGGGCGCGATTGAAGGCGAGCGTCCTGCCGATACGCAGATGGGCATGATCGAGGCTTTCGCGCGCTTCGGCCTGCCGGTCAACCCGCTGACTGTGGTGTGCAAAACCGCAGAGGAGTTGCTGGCGCATTACCGCAGGATTGGCGGACAGCGGGCGGAACTGCCCTACGATATCGACGGCGTCGTCTACAAGGTCAACGATCTCGCGCTGCAGGAGCGCCTTGGGTTTGTCTCGCGCTCGCCGCGCTGGGCCGTGGCGCACAAGTTCCCGGCGCAACAGGCGGTAACGATACTACGTGATATCGAGATTCAAGTAGGGCGGACGGGCGCGCTGACGCCGGTGGCGAAACTGGAGCCGGTAACCGTCGGCGGTGTGGTTGTCTCCAATGCGACGCTGCACAACGAGGACGAAATAAAGCGAAAGGATATTCGCATCGGCGATCATGTCGTCGTGCAGCGGGCGGGGGATGTCATTCCGCAGGTTGTCGAAGTGGTGCTGGGCCAGCGCACGGCGGACGCAGAGCCTTATGCGTTTCCGGAGGTCTGTCCCGTCTGCGGCTCGGCGGCCGTGCGCGAAGTTGACGCCAAGGGCGAACTCGACGCGGTGCGGAGGTGCACGGGCGGACTGATTTGCGAAGCGCAGGCGGTTGAGCGGCTCAAGCATTTCGCCTCGCGCAACGCCTTCGACATCGAGGGGCTCGGCGACAAGCAGATCGAACTGTTTTATGAGAAAGGTCTGGTGCGTTCGCCGGCCGATATTTTCACGCTGGAAGCACGCAATGCGGAAAGCCTGACGAAGATCGAGAACTTCGAAGGTTTCGGGCAAACATCGGTGCGCAATCTCTTCGCCGCCATCGATGCGCGGCGGACAATAGAACTGAACCGCTTCATCTTTGCGCTCGGCATCCGCCATGTCGGCGAGACCAATGCGCGGCGTCTGGCGCGGCATTTCGGAAGCTTCGAGGCGTTGCTGGCGGCCGGAGCTACGGCGGGCGAAGAAGATTCGCCGGCACGCGAGGAACTCGTCAATATTGACGGTATTGGCAAGGTCGTAGCCGAAGCGGTTGCGGAGTTTTTCGGCGAACAGCACAATATTGATGCTGTGACTGCATTGCTCGCCGAAGTGACCGTCATGCCGATGGAGGCCGTGGCCGAAGCCTCGCCGGTTTCCGGCAAGACGGTTGTCTTTACCGGCTCGCTCGAACGCATGACGCGCGAGGAAGCCAAGGCCATGGCCGAAAGGCTGGGCGCCAAAGTGTCCGGTTCGGTGTCGAAAAAAACCGATCTCGTGGTTGCCGGCCCGGGGGCGGGCTCCAAGCTTGCCAAGGCGGAAGAGTTCGGCGTCGAAGTTATCAGCGAGGACGACTGGTTCACGCGCGTGGGGGCGTGAGGGCCACGATTGGATCGCAAGCTTGGACCAAACGCGCGTTTTGGTGTACAAGGCAGCATCACGAAAGGATGCTTCGCGATGCCCGTTCGCTATCTTCTGGCGCTTGGTCTGGCTGCTGCAACGCCCACGCTGGCACATGCGTGGGAGGAGACCTCCCTGCCGTTGATGGCGCAGGACAGCGCCGCCTTCACGACCAAGGCTTCGCCGTGGACGAGCGATGTGTTTGCGCGTTCGCCTTTCGCATGGTCGGTCTTCGGCTCGGGGATTGCCCCGGCGAACACGCAATTCTCCGGCCTGACGCACAAGCTGGACGAAAAGACCTTCATGGGCGTGCGCACCATGACCGGCTTTGCCTCCAGCCTTTCCGGGCCGGGCTTCAACCGCGGCTACGGATTTTCCGCGACGGAGGTGAAATTCGCCCATATCTCCGGGCCGATGCGGACGTGGATGAGCGCCAGCTTCGGCTCTGCAACGGCAAGCCGGCTCGGGGGCCCGTATGGACTGGTGGGCGATCCGGCGGCGCGGTTCACGAACGGACAGAACCCGACTTTCGGACGGGTCAGCGCCGGCTTCGATTACGCCATCAGCGAGAAGGCGACCCTCAGCTTCGGCGTCTCCGTCGGCACGGCGAATGGTTTTGGCCGCGGCTTCGGGAACGGGTTCGGCGGGCCGCTGGGGATGGGGCGGTAGGGACCGCCTATCCCCGTCCCAATCCCCTGGTCGCCTGCGCCAGCCACTTTCTCGTTTCCGCATCCACCAGTGGCGACAGTTCCTTGCGCACGCGCGCGTGATAGGCATCGAGCCAGCGCAATTCCTCGCGGGTCATGATGGCGGTATCGACGAGCGTCAGGTCTATCGGGCACAGCGTCAGCGTTTCGAAGCTGAAAAACAGCCCTTCCGCGCCGGGGATTTCCGCCTTTTGCACGGCAACCAGGTTTTCGATGCGGATGCCGTATTCGCCGGTTTTATAATAGCCCGGCTCGTTGGATAATATCATGCCCTCTTCCAACGCCACCGAGCCGCGTTTGGAAATATTCTGCGGGCCTTCGTGAACGGACAGGAAGGCGCCGACGCCGTGGCCGGTGCCGTGGGCGTAGTCGAGCCCTTCTTCCCACAGCGCCTGCCGTGCGAAGGCGTCGATCTGCGCGCCACTCGTGCCTTTCGGGAACACGGCGCGGGCGATGGCGATATGGCCTTTCAGCACGCGGGTGAAGCGGTCCTTCATGTCTTTCGATGGCGCGCCAACGGCGATTGTGCGCGTGATGTCGGTTGTGCCGTCCAGATATTGTGCGCCGGAATCGAGCAGGAACAGTCCTTTTGCGATGCGCCGGTTGGTCGCCACCGTCACGCGGTAATGGACGATGGCCCCGTTGGGGCCCGATCCGGAAATCGTCGGGAAGGATATTTCCTTCAGCGCGCCGGTGTCGCGGCGGAAGCTTTCGAGCGCTTCGACGGCCTGAATTTCCGTGAGACGGCCTTTGGCGGCCTCCGTATCGAACCAGGCGAGAAATCGCACCATCGCTGCGCCGTCGCGCAAATGTGCGGCGCGTGAGCCAGCAAGTTCCGTGGCGTTCTTGACCGCCTTCATGGCGCGCACGGGATCGGCTCCCACATGCGCCGCTCCACCGGCCTTTTCCAGCACCTGAACGAGTCTGACCGGCGCAGTGTAGGCGTCAAAGAGAACGGACGCCTTCGCGCGGCCGAGTTTGCGCAGGGCAGGGATCAGCGCTTCCGGCTTTTCCAGCGTCAGAAATGCCGACAGGGCGCGGGCTTCCTGCTTGCCGAGCTTCTTCTGGTCGATGAAGAGTTGCGGCTTGCCCTTGCGCGGGACCAGCGCGAAGCACAGCGCAAGGGGCGTATGTTGCACGTCCGTGCCGCGAATGTTGAATGCCCAGCAGCAATCGTGCGGATCGCTCAGCAGAATGGCGTCCGCGTTTACGCTGTCCTTGTCCATGAGCCTGTCGCGGATGCGGGCTATTTTCGCCTTGGCGCTCTCGCCTGAAAGGTCTTCGGGATAGAGCGCTACCGGGCCTTGCGGCGGCGCGGGCCTGTCCATCCACACGGCGTCGAGCGGGTTGGAATCGACTGCCTCGAGCCGCGCGCCCGCCTTGCGCGCCGCCTCTTCCCAGGACTTGAGGCCTGCCGGGGTCGTCAGCCAGGGATCGTAGCCAAGGACGTCGCCCTTGCGCAGGTATTTGGCGAGCCAGGCGGCGGAGCTGGTTTCCGCAATCGCTACAGGCTCGAAGACTTTCGTATCGACCTGATCGCGCACCTGCAATGTGTAACGGCCATCGACGAAAACGGCGGCCTTTTTCTCCAGCACGATGGCAAGGCCGGCGGAGCCGGTAAAGCCGGTCAGCCACGCCAGCCGCTCGGCTGAGGGCGGCACATATTCGCTCTGGTGCTCGTCGGCACGGGGTACGATGAAGCCCGTGAGTTTGCGCGCATGCAGTTCCTTGCGCAGCGCCCTGGCTCTCGCCTTGCCCTGGCGCGGGTCGGCGGATTCGGAAAAGTCCTGAAAGCGGGCTTCGAACATTTGCGTTTCCGTTTTGCCCGGACGGGCGTCAGTCGAAATCCATTTCGTCGTCGAACCGCGGCCGCTGCTTGCTGCCGCCCATGCGCATGCGCAGGGTGGCCCAGCCTTCGATGTCGACGCGGCGTACGAGCGAAAAATCCTGCGCGCCATAGGCGGCGAGCACACCGGGCACGTCCATGGCCAACAGGCCGGAGAGGACGATTTCGGTTTCCGGCAGCGAGGCTTTGGCGATCGATGGTGCAAGGCCGCGCAGGGGCTTGGCCAGGATGTTGGCGAAGATCAGATCGTAGGGCCGCTTGCTGCGCAGGGCGGGATGTTCGAGCCCCGGCGCCGTCACGGGTTTTATGTAAGGCGTCACGCCGTTGATGGCGGCGTTCTCGATGGTCGTGGCGACGGAGACGGGGTCGATGTCGCCGCAGGCGATGGGCTTGTGCAGCACCTTTGCCGCCGCGATGGCCAGCACGCCGGTGCCCGTTCCGACGTCCAGAACGTTGACCGGGCGGCGTTGTTTCAGGATGGCGTCGAGCATGACCAGGCAGCCGCGGGTGGTGCCGTGATGGCCGGTGCCGAAGGCAAGCGCGGCGTCGATCTCGATGGCGATGCGGTTCGTCAGCTTGCGGGCGGTGGCGCGGTCACGCGAAGTGTGGACGAGAAAGCGGCCGGCCTCGACCGGGTCCAGTCCCTCGGTCGCCTTTTCCAGCCATTCGCTTTCCTGGATGGTGGAGAACTCAACCTGTTTGGCCAGGGCCTTGCCGCCAATACCCGCGACCAGTTCGCGCAGCATCGCTTCGTCCGGCGCATCGGCGAAATAGGCCTCGACGATCCAGTCGCCGGTTTTCCAGTTGCGCGTATGCGGCTCCAGTTCGAACGCCGAGGCGGCGGCCTCGGTCATGTCGAACATTTCGACGATCAGGTTTGCGATAGTCTGGGCGTGGGCTTCGCCGCAGACGAGCTGGAGCCGGTGCGCGGCGTTGTTGGGGGGCATTCCTTCGAGCATGGTTGCCGATAGCACGGGGCGAATGGCCGCGCCAGCGCAGGTGCGCCATGTCGCCAACTATGGCCTGTGGCAGCAACCTGCCGGACAGGATAGGCTGAGCCATGAGCAACATGCACAGACATCTTTTCCGCCTCGCGCTGGCGATACTTATCGCCGCCGCTCCGGTCGCGGCGCTCGCGCAGGAACCGCCTGCTCCCGCCAGCCCGGAGGCCACGAAAGGAGCCGCGCCCGTGCCGACGATGGAGCGCTATGGCGTCGAAAATCCGCAGTGCGCGGAATGGAGCAATTCCTGCCAGATCTGCCGCCGGGACGAGAAAGGCGTTGTCCATTGCTCTACGCCGGGGATCGCCTGCCAGCCGCAGGCGATCGTCTGCGTTCCGCGCAAACCGGATGCCGCGCCAGCGCCGCCCGTAACAGACCCGCCCGCAACAGCCCCGCCCGCGCCCGCAGCGCCACCCGTGGAAACCCCGCCGTCCGGCCTGTCACCGAAGTGACAGCGGCCCGGCGGCGTTGGTCATAGGGTCGTCTCCATGGAAGAGCGCAACGCGCGCTCGATGGAGGCGAACATGGCGACGATCAATCTGCTGACCAGACTCATCTATGGAACGTCAAAGAACGACACGCTTTCCGGCACGGCGGGCTCCGACATCATCTATGCGCGCTCGGGCTCCGACCTGATCTTCGGCAGCGCCAGCGCCGACACGATCTACGGCGACGACGAAGGCGGTGCGAACTACAGCGATACCGTTTCCTATGCGAACTCTGCATTGGGTGTCCGGGTCGATTTGCGACAGGTCCTGCAACAGGATCAGTCGCCATACGAATGGAGCGCCGGGATCGATGACCCCAATGCCCCGGTCAGCGATGCGCATGGCGACATGCTCTACTCCATCGAGAACGTGACCGGCTCGGCATATGATGACATTCTGACCGGCAACGGCGCGCTCAACGTTCTGAACGGTGGCAACGGCAACGATACGCTCAACGGCGGCATCGACGGTTTCGCCGACGTGCTGGACGGCGGGGCAGGTGTGGACACAGTGGACTATAGCGAATCCGGCGCCGGCGTGAATGTGACGCTGGACCGGACGACAACCTTTGCGACAGTCTATGGTGTGTTCACGCGCACGGCCGACGGCAGCGTCACCGTCAACGGCGTGACCGAAGACGTGTTGCGCAACATCGAGAATGTGACGGGCAGCGCTTTCAACGACACGATCACCGGAAATGAGAAAAACAACGTAATCGACGGCGGCTTTGGCGCCGATATCATCAATGGCGGAGCGGGCAGCGATACGATCGACTACTCCGGTTTTGGCGGCGAAGTGGATATCGATCTCATGCGCACCGCACAGAAGGGCGGCGCCGCGGAGGGCGACCGCTTGACCTCGATTGAAAACGTCACCGGAACTTACAGGAACGACACCATCCGTGGCGACAATGGCAGCAACCGGCTCGACGGCAGCAGCGGCTCGGACACGATCGAAGGGCGTGGCGGTAACGACGTTATCATCGGAGGGCGCGGGGCAGATATCCTGGACGGCGGCGCCGGCTTCGATGTCTTCGTCTACGAAAACCTGACGGATTCATATGATCCTTCAAGTTCAACGCGGCGCTACGGCTTTGGAGTCGACACAATCGTCAACTTCGAGACCGGCACCGACAGGATCGACCTGCGCGGCGTTGACGCGAACAGCCTGACTACCGCAAACGATGCTTTCGTCTTCACGAACGAATTCACGGGTTCGGCCGGTCAGCTCATGTACGACGGTGCGAAACTGATGGGCGATGTGAATGGCGACAAGATCGCGGATTTCACGATCAACGTAACGGGGCTTTCCCATAGCGACGTGATGCTGTGACGAAAACCTGCAGCAGGCTCACTTCGCTTCGACAAAGCTTTCCAGCACCATCTTGCGGCCGGCCTTGTCGAAATCGATGGTGAGCTTGTTGCCGTCGACGGCCACCACATTGCCCATGCCGAACTTGATGTGGAAGACGCGGGCGCCTTTTTCGAAACGGGATGCGCCGGTGGACTTGGCGACCAGTTCGCCTTCGATGGTCTTCGGCGCGAGGCTGGCGCTGGAACGGCCCCAGGAACTTGTCTGTTCGGCGCGGTTTGTCTGCTGGCGATCCTGCGCGCGCTTCCAGCCCGGCGTCGCATAGGTGGAACCGAAGACGTCGGCGGAGTTGAAGCGCGAAACCGCATAGCCGCCGTAGTTGCCGCTATTGCTTTCGACAACGTCGACATGGGCGGCTGGCAGCTCGTCGAGAAAGCGCGAGGGAATGGTCGTCTGCCACAGGCCACGGATGCGGCGGTTGGTGGCGAAGAATATGCGCGCGCGCTGCTTGGCGCGGGTTATCCCGACATAGGCGAGGCGGCGCTCCTCCTCGAGACCGGCCCGGCCCTGATCGTCGAGGGAGCGCTGGTGCGGAAACAGGCCTTCCTCCCAGCCGGGCAGATAGACGCTTTCGAACTCAAGGCCCTTGGCGGCGTGCAGCGTCATGATCGATACGCGCTCCTCGCTCTCGCCGGATTCGGCGTCCATGACGAGAGAGATGTGTTCGAGGAAGCCGGCGAGGTCGGGAAACTCCTCCATCGAGCGGACGAGTTCCTTTAGGTTTTCGAGGCGTCCGGCGGCATCCGCCGAGCGGTCCTTCTGCCATATGTCGGTGTAGCCGGATTCTTCCAGGATCGTTTCGGCCAGTTCGTGATGCGGCGTAGAGTCCATCAGCGAAGACCAGCGGTCGAAGCTGGCGAGCAGGCCGCGCAGGGTCTGGCGCTGTTTGGGTTTCAGTTCCTCGGTATCAATCAGCATGCGCGCCGATTGCATCAACGGGATGCGGGCGAGGCGGGCGTGATCGTGCAGGATTTTCAGCGTCGCCTCGCCGAGGCCGCGCTTTGGGGTGTTGTAGATGCGCTCAAAGGCGAGATCGTCGGCCGGCTGGGCAACGCAGCGCAGATATGCCAGCGCATCGCGGATTTCCATACGTTCGTAAAAACGCGGGCCGCCGATGACGCGATAGGGCAGGCCAAGAGTGATAAAGCGCTCCTCGAACTCGCGCATCTGGAACGAGGCGCGCACCAGGATCGCCACTTCGTCGAGCGACTGGCCCTTGCGCTGCAATTGTTCGATGTCCTCGCCGATGACGCGGGCTTCTTCCTCGGAATCCCACACGCCCTGCACGGCAGGCTTGTCTCCCTCTTCGCCGTCCGTGAAGAGGGTTTTGCCCAGCCGTCCGTCGTTATGGGCGATGAGATGCGAGGCGGCTGCAAGGATATGGCTTGTCGAGCGGTAATTGCGTTCGAGGCGGATGACCTTTGCGCCGGGAAAGTCTTTCTCGAAGCGCAGGATGTTTTCGACCTCGGCCCCGCGCCAGCCGTAGATCGATTGGTCGTCGTCACCCACGCAACAGATGTTCTGTTGCGGACGGCTCTCGCCCGTCTGCGCCAGCAGTCGCAGCCACAGATACTGAACGGTATTGGTGTCCTGATACTCGTCGACGAGGATGTAACGGAAGCGCTTCTGGTATTCGGCGAGCACGTCCGGATTTTCGCGGAACAGGCGAACGCATTCGAGCAGGAGATCGCCGAAGTCGGCAGCGTTCAGGATTTTCAGGCGTTCCTGATAGAATTCGTAGATGCGCCGGCCCTTGCCGTTCGCGAAGGCTTCGGCTTCGCCGGCCGGGACATGGGCGGGATCGAGGCCGCGATTTTTCCAGTTGTCGAGCTGGTAGGCGAACTGGCGCGCCGGCCAGCGCTTGTCGTCGATGTTCTCGGCGGCAAGCACCTGTTTGATGAGGCGGATCTGGTCGTCGGTATCGAGGATGGTGAAGCCGGATTTGAGGCCGACCAGTTCCGCGTGGCGGCGGAGGATTTTTGTCGATATCGCGTGAAAAGTGCCGAGCCAGGGCATGCCTTCGGCGCCGGGACCCGCCAGCAGGGCGATGCGCTCCTTCATCTCGCGCGCAGCCTTGTTGGTGAAGGTGACGGCTAGAATCTGGCTCGGATATGCCCGGCCCATGGCCACGATGTGCGCAATGCGCGTGGTCAGCACGCGGGTCTTGCCGGTGCCTGCGCCCGCCAGCACCAGCACCGGGCCGTCAATGCTCTCCACCGCCTCGCGCTGTTCGGGATTGAGGGCGTCGAGGTAACGCGCCTGTCCCCCGGTCGCGGCGGCATAGGCGCGCGCGGCAATGCCGCCGGCGCGCGGCGCGGGGGCGGGGACGAAATCCGGTTCGTCGTCGAACGAAAACGGATCGGACAAGCGCAAGCTCCACAATTTTCGGTGCGAATCGTCCCGCTAATGTGGGGCTGCGGGGAACAAATGTCGAATATGGCCGGCGGGTTCTCACACCCCTGTGCGGAACTTTGCCATTATGACGACGATCAGCACCTGCATCATACCCTGCGAGGCGATGACCCAGAAATAGGCGCGCGACAGACGGGCGATTCTGGCTATGTCCGGCTGCGGCTTGCGCAGTTCGAGATAAACCCGGATCTGTGTCGGCAGCAGATAGCCGATGCCCTGAATGGTGAGAATGGTCACTATGATCAGGGCGGCCAGCACCCAGGCGTAGCCGGGCCAATCGTAGTCGAGGTAACCCATGCGCTGCGCCAGATACCAGCCTGTCGTGCCGGTGATGATCGCAAGGCCCGGCAGGATGAACATGGTTTTCGGCGTGATGCGGGTCATCACCGCCCGGCGCGCCTCGAAGGGAACCTGACGCAGCACCGGTCCGATAACAAAGCCCATGAACAGGTCGATACCGGTCCACAGGAGTCCTGCTGCCACATGCAGGAAATTCAGCGCCCAGAGATTGCCCCAGACAATCACCGCCGCCATCGCGGCAATGCTCAGCGCGAGCCACAGAGCGTTGATCCAGCGGATCGGTGGAGCTTCGAGTGGCGGCATGGTTGCTGGTTCGGCGGGCACGGCGGCGGCCTGTCCTGATTTACGTTTCGATTTAACGGTTATGCCGCGTTTGCCAGACAAAGACAAAAGGGTGCACAGTCTTTTACATGCGTATCGGTTACCAAGGGAAAGACTGGAACATGCGATGGATGATCTAGCAGCAGAAATCGTGGCCTTCTGGCGCGAGGCCGGGCCAGAAAAATGGTTCGCCAAGGACGAGGCGTTCGACGAGAGCATTCGTACGCGATTTTCCAAAGCGCATCGCGACGCCTCGCGCGGGCGTTTCGCGCATTGGGAACATGAAGCGGAAAGCGTTCTGGCGCTTCTGCTGTTGATAGACCAGTTTCCGCGCAATTTGTTCCGTGACAGCGCGCATGCTTTCGCCACCGACGCGATGGCGCTCAATGTTGCGAAACGCGCCTTGCGCAACGGCTTCGATGCGCAGTGCGGGGAAAAGATCAAACCGTTCTTTTATCTCCCGTTGATGCATTCGGAAGATATCGCCGATCAGGAATTGTGCCTCGCCCTGTGCCTGCAAACGGGCGCGGCAGAGACCATCAAGTTCGCACGTATCCACAGGGACATCATCGCGCGATTCAAACGCTTCCCGCACCGCAACATCGTATTCGGCCGCGACACAACGCCGGAAGAACAGGCATTTCTTGACGCGGGCGGTTTTGCCGGATAGCTTTTTTTCAAGAACAGATGCGGAGAACAATCCGCAACTTTCCCCCTCCCGGCGGGATTGCCGCAAGGCCAATCCCGTCCACCGGTAGAGGGGTGAAGGGTGGGGGACGTCAGGTCCCGCGCTGCTGCGGACCGATGGTCTGCGCGGCGCCAAGACCGCTCGCTGGCAACACGCTTGCCGCGGACGGCCCCCACCCACGCCTTTCCAATTTCTCGCGTCCCAAATTTGCGCGTCCCAAGTTTGCGCATTCAATTTCGTGCATTCAATTTCGCGCATTCCAAATTCGCGCGTTCCAAGTTTGCAAATTTTTCCAGCCGTTTGCAGGGAGCGGCATGGTGCGCACGGCAATCGCTAAACATTTAATGTAATGCCTGCGCGATTGCTTGCCGGGGTTTAACCCAAGGTCGTGCGAAGACTGGATTAATCATATCTGTCAAGATTGCGTTCATATCTGCAACCGATCTTTACGTCCGAAACAGCGCCGATGCGGACAAATGCGGCTGTTCGTTGCAAGCGCGTTTCGTCGGCCGGATGCCGGCCGCTGGAGAAGGGGTACGAGAGGGCGGACATGAGCCAGCATGCAGTGATCGTGGAATTTGTCGAATACGGAAAGCGCTTCTTCACACAGGAAGCAAACGACCTGATTCCGCTGTTCGAATTCGAGGACGAACTGGAAGCGGCAGTCTGTGCGGCTGGAGCGGGCGAACTCGACGGGCACGAAATCACGAGCGATGGAAGTCTTGGCTACATCTATCTCTATGGAGAGGATGCGGACGCGCTGTTCAAGTCGGTGGAGCCGGTTTTGCTGGAATCGCCGGTCGCCATGGGTTGCAAAGTTACCTTGCGGTATGGAGCCGCCGGCGCTGCCGGCGTCCGCGAGACCGTCAAGGACGTGGCTGTCAGGCACTGACGCCCTGAGCGTCGGCAGGCGTATTCAAGCGAACGGACTGCTCGCATTTTCCATTCTGCGGCCTGGCATGCGGCGCGCCATCTGGAGCAGGCGCGCTGCATGGGCCGGATCTGCGGCAAGATTGCGGGTTTCGTGCGGATCGGCGGCGAGGTCGAAGAGCATCGGCGCGACGCCGCCCGCGAAATACACGTATTTCCAGTCGCGTTCGCGCAGGATGGCGGCGCGCGTGGCGGACGCGGCGGCGGGACCGCTCTGGTTCCCGAAAGCGTGCTGAAAACGCGAAGGCGCGCCCGAGGGATTGCCGAACTCGATTTCCAGGAATGCCGATGTGCGCCAGTTCTCCGGGGCTTGCCCGCTCACGAATTGCGTCAGCGAGCGTCCGTCCATGCCGGTTGGCGGGGCGGCGCCGAGCCAGTCGAGGATTGTGGGCGTCACGTCGACGCTTTCGGTAATCGCTTCGATGCGCCGCGGTTGCGGGTTGCCGGGATCGCAGACGATCAACGGTACGTGGAACGCGCCGTCGAAGACCGAGAGCTTGCCCCACATGCCGTTGTCGCCCAGCATCTCGCCATGATCGGCCGTGAAAACGACGAGCGTATTCTCCGCCTGTCCGCTGGCGTCCAGAAAGTCCAGCAACCGCCCAATGTGATGGTCCAGTTCCGCGATCATGGCGAGGTATGTCGCGCGGCACAGGGCGATATCCGCGGTGCTCAGGGCTCTTGCGTTGCCGTCGTATCCCCAGAACAAGCCGTGCTCGGAGGGTTTCGAGAACCATGCGTCGACGAATGCATGGTCCGGCGCTTCCGCGCATGGCGGAGGCAGGCTTGCCGGGTCGACGAGGCGGTTCCAGGGCGCTGGCGCGACAAGTGGCGGATGCGGGCGCAGATATGTGACGTGTGCGAACCACGGCGCACCCTGCCGGGCAGAAAGGGACTTCAGCGTTTCGTCCGTCAGAAAGGCGGTGTCGCTGTGTTCGGCCGTGTAGAGAGCCGGAGCGCCCAGCTTTCCGCCCTGCGGCCGGCTGACCTCCTGGTAGAAATCCGGGCCGGGCGCGGGGCAATCGTAGCCGAGACCGCGCAAATGCGCCGGCCATTGCGCAGCTTCCATGAAACGCATTTCTACCATCTCGCGAAAGCCCGGCAAAATGCCTTCTGCGCTGGACAGGGCGGGATCGTCCGGTGCGTGGTCCGCGGGGTCGGGCGCGGTGTCGGTATAGCCGAACAGAAGCGGTTCGTAGCCGAGGCGAGCGGCTTGCAATGCTATGTTGGTGTGGCGGCTGCTCAGGGGCGATCCGTTGTAGATGACGCCGTGGTTCATCGCATAGAGGCCGGTCAGCAGGCTGGCTCTGGCCGGGCCGCAGGGGGCGGTGACCGTGAAATGGTGTGCGAAAAGCGTGCTGCGTTGCGCCAGTTTGGCGAGATTGGGCGCCGGCGCAGCGCCGGCAAGCGGGCTCCGGCTGGCAGGGTCGAGCACATCGGCGCGCAACTGGTCGGCGACGATGAAGAGCACGTTGCGATGCTGGGGCATGGGCGAGCCTGTGCTGACGTACGGATTCGGGTATGTTACCAGATCGGCGCGCGCTTCGATGCAATTGGGAAAGCGCGCGAAAGACCATCGACTTCCTCAACGCGTGCGTGCCCGGGTTCCGGCGCGCGGAGCAGACCGGCATGGACGACGCAAGGACACCTGGACGGGCGGGCGGCGCAGCGCTCGAAGCGGTGAAGCGCGAACTCGCAACGCGTTTCGGCAACCGCTATTCCGACAATGTGAGCGTTCGCGAGCAACACGGGCACACGCTGACCTGGACGGAGAACCAGCCGCCCGACGCTGTTGTCTTTCCGCAGACGACGGATGAGGTTGCGGCGATCGTGAAGTTGTGCGCGCATCACAAGGTTCCTGTGATCGCCTACGGCGCGGGTACCTCGCTCGAGGGCCATGTGAATGCGCCCTGTGGCGGCGTTTGCGTCGACACGTCGATGATGAAGGCGGTGATCGCGGTGCATCCGGAAGACCTGGATTGCGTGGTCGAACCGGGTCTCACGCGCAAGGAGCTGAACGACTACCTGCGCGACACGGGGCTTTTTTTTCCCATTGATCCGGGGGCGGATGCTTCCATTGGCGGCATGGTGTCGACGCGTGCTTCGGGCACCAACGCCGTGCGCTACGGAACGATGAAGGACAATGTCCTCGCACTCACGGTCGTGACCGCGACCGGCGAAATCGTGAAGACGGCGCGGCGCGCGCGCAAGTCGTCGGCCGGCTACGACCTGACGCGGCTTTTCACCGGAGCGGAGGGTACACTTGGCGTCATTACGGAGATCACGCTGAAGCTGCACGGCATACCCGAGGCCGTATCGGCTGGCGTATGCCCGTTCCCGAACATCAAGGCCTGCTGCGACGCGGCGATCGCCACGATCCAGTCCGGCATTCCGGTGGCGCGGATCGAGTTGATGGATACGCTCGCCGTGCGGGCGGTCAACATGCATTCGAAGCTGTCGCTGCCGGAAAGTCCGATGCTGCTGCTGGAGTTTCACGGCAGCGATGCGAGCGTGAAAGAGCAGGCCGAACGCTTCGGGGACATTGCCGCAGAGCTTGGCGGCGGGCCGTTCGACTGGGCGACGCTTGCCGAAGAGCGGACAAAGCTATGGCAGGCGCGGCACGACGCCTATTGGGCCTGCTTCACCCTGCGGCCGGGCGCGAAGGCCATCGCCACCGATATCTGCGTGCCGATTTCACGGCTCGCCGATTGCGTCGAGGAAACGCACAAGGATCTTGCTGCCTCACGGCTGGTCTCGCCCATCGTCGGCCATGTCGGCGACGGGAATTTCCATTGCAATCTGCTTGTCGACATGGAGGACGCGGACGAAGTGCGGCGCGCCGAAGAGTTTCTTGAGCGCCTCGTGCGCCGGGGACTTGCGATGGAGGGCACCTGTACGGGAGAGCATGGCGTCGGGCAGGCAAAGATGAAGTATCTGCCCGAAGAACATCCCGCCGCAACGCTGGCTGCGATGCGTGCGATCAAGGCGGCGCTCGACCCGGAAGGCATCATGAATCCGGGAAAAATGATTGCGGGCTGACGCATTGCGGCATCCCGGTTGTAGGCCTCGAATGCGAATGGTATTATTGAGTATTACATAAGAAATTGGGAGACTTCCATGAGGCGCGTTTTATTCGGTATTGCCAGCGCTGTTTTGCTGGCCGCATCCGCCCATGCTCAGGACATCAGGCCGCTCGTCGATGCGGGCTGGCTGAAGGCCAATCTGAACAAGCCGGGCATGACGATTTTGAGCGCGCGGCAAAATGTGTCGAAAGCCGTGTTCGAAAAGGGGCATATACCCGGTGCAGTCTATACCGATTACGCCAAGGGCGGCTGGCGGGCCAAGGACAAGAATGGCGTCCCGTCCATGCTTGCGCCGGTGGACAAGCTGGAAAAGCTGATCGGTTCCCTGGGGATCGGCAATGCAACGCATGTTGTGATCGTGCCGCAGGGCAAGGATGCCGCAGACATGGGTGCGGCCACGCGCATCTACTGGACGATGAAGGTGCTGGGACACGACAAGGTCTCCATTCTGGACGGTGGCTGGCTGGGCTGGTCGAAGCCCGACCCGAAGACGAAAAAGCCGGTCAACCCGATCGCTACAGGCGGCGTCAGTCCGAAAGCCGCGGTTTTCAAGGCGAACGTGCGCAAGGACATGCTGGTGTCGGACGACGACGTCAAAACCGCCATGGGCAACAAGACCGTGCTTATCGACAACCGGCCGAGCGATTTTTTCTACGGTATCCGCAAGAGCCCGGCGGCCACGGCAGCCGGCACGATACCGGGCGCGCGCAACGTCCAGGAGAGCTGGCTGACCCAGAACGGCGGCGGCAGCTTCCGCTCCCGCGAACAATTGCAGAAAATCTACAAGGCGGTCGGTGTACCAACGGAGGGCGATGCGATCGCCTTCTGCAACACCGGCCATTGGGCGTCGCTCGGCTGGTTCGCCTCGTCGGAAATTCTCGGCAACAAAAAGACCAGGATGTACGACGGGTCGATGGCTGCCTATACGCGGCGCAAGGATCTGCCGCTTGACCAGAAGATCAAGTAGCGGACGGTACACCCGCCCACTTCGCGCCACGAAATAGGCTATACTGCGGGCCGGGATTCTTCTGTCAGGGGTGAGCCGGTCCGCTTTGCTGTTTTTCCGGGAAATCATCACGATAATCGCGGGCGTTGTCGCTCTGGCCCTCGCGGCGGCTCTTGCCGTGCCGCATTTTGTCGACTGGAACGCGCACAAGCCGTTTATTCTCGAAAGTCTCGAGAAAGCGACCGGCGCGAAAATCGTGGCTTCGGGCCCGATAGATCTGAAACTTCTGCCCAGCCCGCAATTGCGGCTTGGCGAAGTCGCCGTTTCCGGGCGCGAGCCGGGTGCACCGCGCCTCGAAGCCCATGCGCTGCGGATGGAGCTTGGCCTGACAGCGTTGCTGCGCGGGCAGTTTCGTTTTGTCGATGCGACTCTCGACAGGCCGCAGCTTACCCTGACGGTCCGTCCGGACGGGACGCTGATCGCTCCGGCCATGCCGGAAGCATCGCGGGAAAACGTCGCGTTCGAGCGCATTGTTTTGAACGATGCGGAAATCGCGCTGGAGCGTCCGGGCGCACGGCGGCTGCACATCAAGGCGCTCCATCTGGAAGCTTCGGGCCAGTCCTTGCAGGGCCCGTTCCGTGGCGCTGGCAGGGTGGCCGGACCGGGCGGCAGCGAAACGACCTATTCCTTCAATACCGGCGTAGCGGAAAATGGCCTGCTGCGGCTCAAGTTCGTTATCGAAACTGCCGGCATGGTGGCGCGCGCAGAATTCGATGGCGCGCTGCATTTTGAACTCCGTCCTGATGCTGCCGGAGGCAAGCCGGGGCTTGCCGCGCGGTTCGAAGGCAAGACGGCGCTGGGAGGTGCTCTGTCCTTGCCTGGCGCGAGCGAGCAGGTCTGGCGTGCGTCCGGGCCGCTCGTGGCGTCTGCGGCCGGGATCAAGGCCGAACAGATCGAGCTGCGTGCCGGCGATGAGGATCACCCGCTTGCAGCGACCGGTGCGTTCGAGGCGGTGTTTGGGGACAAGCCGCATTCGCGCCTCGTTCTTGCGGCGCAGCAGATCGACGCCGACAGGCTGTTCAGCGTGCAGGGCGACCGGGCCGGCGCGATGCGGGCGATGACCGAATTGTTTCGAACAGCGCTTGCACGGCCGGATTTTAAAAGCCCGAGCGCCGTAACGCTTGATGTCGACCTCTCGACGCCGGCGCTCACGGTCGGGGGGGAGACGCTGACAAACCTGTCCCTGCGTTTGTCTGCGACGCCCGGTCGCCCATCCGGCCTGCAGTTTAGTGCCGGAGCGCCGGGAAATACCGCGGTGACAATGGCCGGGACGCTGGAGACTGGCACCGCGCCTGTGTTTCGCGGCGCTGTTTCGTTTTCCATGCGCGACAAGGTCCGGCTGGCGCAATGGCTTGCGCCAGGCTGGGCCGGTGTGGCGCGTATCGTCGAGGCTTTGCCGTATCGCGCCTTCGAGGTGAAGGGAAAGGCGGATATTTCCAAAATCGGCATTTCCGCGCGGGGGCTGGAGCTGGCGGCGGGCCGGTCGAAGTTCGCCGGCGATATCGTGTTTACGAGGGCCGTGGGGAACGAGCGGACGCGGCTGCATGCAGATGTCAATTCGCCGGCGCTCGATATCGACGGGCCGGGCGAATTTGCAGATCTTGCGCAGGCGCTGGGGGACACGGATTTTTCCATCGCTTTCGACGCGAAGGCCACACGGCTCGCCCGCTTTGGCAAGGGGACCATCGATGCCGGCGATATCGCCTTGCGGATGGAACGCAACAAGGGCGCCGTCAAACTGACACGGCTGGACCTGCGCAATCTGGGCGGGGCAAATCTTGCAGCCAGCGGCGATTATCGGGACGGCAAGGGGCAGGTCGGCATCGCGCTGGATGCGGACAATCTGGTGCAACTGGCGCACATGCTGGACCGTGTCGCGCCGGGGCCGTGGACGCGGGCCTTGACGCAGCGCGCGGCCGCGTTGTCGCCGGCAAAACTGACGATACGGGCCGCCGGCGCGCTGGAGAACAGTGCAGCGGTTCTCTCGAAGCTGGAAATTGCCGGAACGCTGAACGGCACACAGGTCAAAGCCGCCGCCCAGCCGGGGACGGGTGCTGCCGGGACATCCGGGCAGCTTTCGCTGAGCGCCGTACAAGCTCCCGTCCTGTTGCGGCAACTTGGATTGGAGGCACTGTCGATTTCCGATGCCGGGAAGGGCGTCATCGAGGCGGCGTGGAAGCCAGCCGCAAAGACCGGCGATGGTGCGCTGGCAGATGTGACGGCGACGATAGCGGGCACGAGTTTCTCGTTTGCCGGCAATGTCGGCAGCCTTCTGCCGCAGGCCGATGTGCGCGGACGCCTGAGCGTATCCAGCGAGGACGCCGGACCGCTGCTGCAGGCGCTTGCGCTTGGACCGGCGCAAATCGAGGCGCGCGCGCCGGTGGGGCTTTCCGGCGCATTCGCGTGGCGCGGCGGGCGTCTCTCGGCGGGAGGCATAACGGGCAGTTTGCTCGGCTCGAAGTTGATCGGCAATCTGGCGTATGCGCAGCAAGGCGATGCGGACCGCAGTGCGATCTGGATGCTTGGCGGCGCTCTTCGTTTCGACCGGCTTTCCCTGCGCGGGCTTGCCGGGCTGGTTCTGGGCGGCGGCGGGGTCGGCAAGGCCACCGGCGGCGCTCTCTGGAACGAAGCCGGATTTCACCGCGGGACGGCGAATGTGCCGAAGGCGGCGCTGCGAATTCAGACGGGCGTTCTCGAATTGCCCGCCGGCGCAAAAGCCGAAAACGCCAGTTTCCTCATGTCCATCGCCCCGGGCGTTGCGGCCTTCGACAGTGTTTCCTTGCGTGCTGGCGGCGCGCACTTTACCGGCAAGGCTACCATCCGCAAGGACAAGGAGACGGCTGCCGTTGCCGGCGCGCTGACGTTCGATGCGCCGGCTCCCGGCCTGACGGGACTGGGCGGACGGACAAGTGGAACGCTCGACTTTGCCGCGACCGGCAACAGCGAAAGCGAGCTTGTGGCAGGGCTTGCAGGCCGCGGAACGGCGCAGGTGAAGGACCTGCGCATGGCAAGCGCCGACCCGCGCGCTCTGGCGGTGGCGCTCGCCGCCTCCGATGCGGACGAACTCAATGTCGACGAGCAGAGCGTCAAGGCGGCCTTGCGCAAGGGGTTTGCCGGCGGCGCTTTTGCGCCGGGCGACCGGACGTTTGCATTGACCATCGCCGGAGGCGTTTTGCGGTTCGAGAGCGAGGGCGCGGTGGAAGCGCCGGGCAACGCCGATGCCGTTCTTTCGGGCGTGTTCGATTTTCAGACACTCAAAAGCGAAACGAAACTGGAACTGACGGCGCGGACGCGCCCAAAGGACTGGAATGGCGCACTGCCGGCAATGAGCCTGATCCGGCATGGGGAGGGCGCAACATTCGCTGACGAACTTTCGGCCGGCGCCCTGATCAACGGGATGTCGGCGCGGGCGATCGTGCGCGAAGCAGCACGCGTCGAAGCGCTCGAATTCGACATTCGCGAGCGCGCCTATTTCAACCGCCGCGCCAAGGCCGCTGCTTTTCTGGAGCGCCGCGGGAAGGAGATCCTGGCCTATCGCGAAGAACAAATACGGCTGGCCGAAGAAGCGCGGAAGAAGGCGGAAGAGGAAGCGCGGCGCAAGGCCGAGGAAGACGCAAAACGCAAAGCGCAGGAAGAAGCGGCGCGCCGCGCTGCCGAAGCGGCCGACCGCGCGCGCGTGCAACGGGAGCGCGAGCTGGAAGACCACAAGAACCGCGCCGAAGAACTCCGCAAGCAGCGCGAAGAAGCGGCGCGCAAGGCGGCAGCGGAATCAAAACGCCGCAAACCAACGGACGAAAGTCGTGCCCGGCGCAATGACGCTCCTCCGGAGGGAAAGGTCGGAGCGCCCTTGCAATTGTCCCCGGTTTTGCCGCCGCGATAGGAATGGCGTCGCCGGTCAGTTCGACGGCTGCCGTTCGCTTTCTGTGTGCCGTGCGAGCGCCTTTCGCAGCACATAAACGCGGATGGCGGACGAAAGATTTGCTTCTCCGCGTGTTTCGTCGATTTCGGCGATCAGGCTTGCAGTGGATCGGTTGGCCTGCGCTGCGATGGCCTTGATCTCGTTCCAGAAAATGTCTTCCAGCGAAATCGACGTGCGGTGTCCGGCTATCACGACAGAACGCTTCACGACGCGCGCCGCGCTGTCTGCGGCGGCCGCCGCATTTGCTCCGTTGCCGGGCTCGCTCATGCGTCCGGAGATGGCTTGCCGGCGCGGGGCGGCCCGGGCGTAGCGTCCGGCGGCTCGCGGCGGTGGCCTTCGACGAAACGCGCCGCCAGCTCGTCACGTTTGGCTTGCAATTCGCGCTCGGCCTTCGTGCGGCCGAATGCGGCGCGATTCTCGGCAGCGCGCGCTTCGGCGTCTTCGCGTTTCTTGCCTTTGCGCCAGCGCCGGAGGTTGACGATCCCGCTCATGTCTTTTTGCGGAAGGCGTCGATGGAAACGACGTTCGCGCCGCCGGTCTCGTCGCTGTCCTTTGCCGGCTCGGCATCGGGTGCTTCGCTGGTCTTCTTGCGTGCGGCAGGGCGGGCGTCGGGTTTTGGTTTGGGCTCGGGCCTGGCTTCAGCCGGCGCGGGTTGCTTGTCTGCTGCCGGTGCGGAGTCGAGTTTGCGCAGCTGTGCAGGTTTTGGCTTCTCGGCTCCCGCTTTCGAATCGTTGCTGGCAGGCGCTCCGGGCTGGTTGTCTTGCGCATCGGCCAGATCGGTCTCGAAGCGCAGCGCAAATTGCACCGAAGGGTCGGCAAAGCCGGTGACCGCGGCAAAAGGCACCGACAGCTTCTCCGGCACGTTGCGGAACGACAGGCCAACCTCGAAGTGCGAATCGTCGACCTTCATGTCCCAGAACTGGTGTTGCAACACGATGGTCATTTCGTCGGGGTATTCGCTGCGCATGCGCTTGGACAGTTGCACGCCGGCAGCCCCGGTGCGGAAGGTGATGAAGAAATGATGTTCGCCGGGCAGGCCCGAGCGCGCGACGTCCGCAAGCACTTTCTGGACGACCCCGCGCAAGGCCTCCTGAACTATGAGATCGTACCGGATCGCGTCGTCGTTCATGTTTGCCGCATTTTTCCATAAGTTCCGCTTCCGGCGGGCGCCGGAGCAGCGTTTGCCCCCAAGAGCCAGTTTAGTCCTTCCGTCAAGCCGCTGGCAAATGCAAATGACGATCTCAAGTTCCGCGCCGACCTTTCGCAGATCTTGGTCATACCGGAAATTTCAGGGCTGGACGGAGCGGAAATTTTGTCGGAACCTGAATGCAGGCGGGGCTGTCGCAGCCCGGTGCTCCAGACAGGAGACGACCATGTCATTGCGCAGGACGATGCTGGCCGGGCTTTCGCTGTGTGCGATCGCCCTTGTTCCGAAGGCCGGCGCGGCGCCGGCAACCGATGCGGGCGCCCGCGAACTGCAGACGATGTTTGAACAATACATCGGCAAACCGGCCGCCGGCCTGCCGCCTGCGATCGCGGTGACGCCGGCCGGGGAAAGCTACCGGATTGTTTTCGATGCCAAGCCTTTGCTGTCGCCGCTGATTCCACCCGGTTACACCGTCGCGATAACGCCATACGAAATGACCGCAGAACCTGCGGCGGATGGCTTGTGGCAAGTCCGTTCGGGCAACCCCGGCCCCATAAGCGTTAGCGGCGATGCGCTGACGTACAGCATCGTTTTCGAGGGCGTGGCGTTTCAGGGGACGTTCGATCCCAAAATCAAGTCGTTCATCCTCGGTGAGACGAAGATGGGCAGCTTCAAAATGTCCTCGCGGGCAAAAGGGTTCGAGAACGATCGTGTCGATACGGACACGCAGATGACGATTACGGGCGCGGCCTCCGGGCCCGGCGCGGTCACTGCTGTCGTGCAACAAACGACCAAGACCATCCGGCAGGTTTTCCGCATGGGCGGCGTGGATGCCAACGGATCGCAAACGCCGGGAACCGAGTTCTCTGTCGTGATGGGACCGATCGAAAGTACGGCGACGATCGACAGTCTGCGCAACGATGCGTTGCTCGACCTCTGGTCGTTCTTTATCGCCAATTGGGACAAGGAAAAGCGCAAGGGCAAGGGCGAACAGATGCTCGCCAAATTCCGCGCAGCGATGCCGTTGTTCAACGCTGTCTCGCAAACGGCGGCTATCAAGTCGCTGACAGTCGGCACGCCGATGGGACCTGCGAGCGCGAGCGATCTGGGGTTCGGGATGGACCTGACCGGTGTCGTGCCGGACGGACGCGTGGCGATGAAATTCAGCTTCGACAAACTGACCCTGCCGCCCGCAGTGACTGGCGCGATGATGCCGCCGTGGAGCAAGGGCCTTGTACCGACCATGGCTGCCTTTGACGTCAAGGTGAGCCGGTTCAATCTCGCCGTTGCGGCGAACGAGATTCTCAACAATACGAAAGAGGGAATGCCGAAGGCCGAGATCGACGCATTGTTCAAACGGGCGGGCATGATGATCGCGCCGGGCGGCCGGGTGAAAGTCGATATCGGCCCGAGCCGGATCAAATCGGACATGCTGGACGTTGAATTTTCCGGCGATATCGACGTCAACATTCCCATTCCGAAAGCGAACGTTGTCGTACGGGTGAAAGGGTTCGACGAAACCGTGCAGGCCTTGCAGCCGCACATTGCGAACGACCCGAAATTGCAGCAGGCCATGCTTGGGGCGATTGCCGCGAAAGGCTTCGGCAAGGCCTTGCCCGACGGGCGGATAGAATGGGTCATCGCCGTCGACCCGTCCGGCAAGGCGACGGTCAACGGTTTCGCCGTGCCGATCCCGATGGGCAAGGGCAAGCGCTGAAACGGCAGTGTTTGCGGGGGCTTTTGTGACAATGCGCCGCAGCTGGCGCCGCAACCGCGGTTGATCGCGATCAAAACGGATCGCATGAGGGCGGCGCAGTCTTGCTTCCAACGCTGACCACAGCGGAAGGAGGAAAGCCATGATCCGCTCCCTGCAATATATCGCGCTGCGTGTGCCCGATATGGCCGCCGGCCGGCGCTTCTACGAAAAGATGGGGCTTGAGGGCCGCGAAGACGGTTCGCATCTGGTGTTCCGATGCGCCGGGCGGGCGCAGGATCAAATTCGCCTCGTGCCGGGCGAGAAGAAGGAGATCGCCTGGGTCGCCTGGGGTACGAGGGCGGACGAGATCGACGCCATCGAACAGAATCTCGAACGGGCCGGCGTGCCGCTGGCGGATGCGCCTGCGGGTTTCGAGAACAACGGATTGTGGGTGCGCGATCCCGACGGAATTCTCGTCAACGTGATGGTGGCCGATCCCGCGCCGCAGACACGGCCGGCAGTCGAGATCAACAATCCGGGGCAGGACTACGTTCGGCTCGGACGGCGCGGAGCTCCTGACCGCAACGTCGATACACGGCCGCGCAAGCTCGGACACATTCTGAAGTTCACCACGGATATCAACCGCGACATCGCGTTCTATACGACGATGATGGGTATGAAACTGTCGGACCGCATCGGCGACGAACTGGCGGCATTCCTGCGCTGCGGCGGAGACAGCGATCACCATACGCTGGCGATGGCGCAGAGCCACGCGCCCGGCCTGCATCACCTGTCGTGGGAAATGGGCAATCTCGACCAGGTGCGCATGTGCGCCGAGAAGATGCTGAAGGCCGGTTACACCGACGGCTGGGGCCTTGGCCGGCACATCTACGGCTCGAACTATTTCCACTACATCCGCGATCCCTGGATGGGGCTGAACGAATTCTTCTGGGATATCGATTTCATTCCCGAAAATGCCGAATGGGAAATCGAAAAGGCCGAGGCGAACGAGGAATCCCTGTTCCAGTGGGCGACCAGCCATCCACCGGAGGATTTTCTGACGAATTACGAGGCTGCGCCGGGGGCGTGAGGGGCGGCGATGGCACACTGCATGAACAGGCGGGAAAGTGGAGGCTTCTGTTGCCAGGCGCCTCCGGGCCCCGCCTGAAAGTGCTACCCCTCAGGACTTTATTTCGGTTACCGGCACAGCTTACGCTGCGACAGCTTCCGGAGCATAGTTGTCGTTTGCAACTATAAGTTTGACCCGATAACGGCGGTATCATGCCGGGCAAAAGAGCAACTTTTACACCCCCGTCGATCCTGTTTCGCCCCCGCCGCAACCCGCCGCGGGATTGCGCAACGGGCTGGGGTGGAGGCGCCGGGTACTGCCCCCGGGTCCGGCTGGCTTATTACGGAGTCCATTTATCGCCATAGTCCCCGAAGGGACGATGCCAATATAAGCATGAATTGCGGAAATGAAAGGGCAGGGTGGCAGCGATCCGGCAAGCCCGCTACATGGCGTTGCCAGACAGGATTTTCTGCCCGCGGTGCTCTGCCGAGTTCATTTCCGCCTCGTTGAGGTTGCGGGCGGCGCTTTCGCGGCAGCGATGGGCGCCGGGATAACCCGCCTTCATGGCCAGATCGCACCACATATAGGCGGATGCCGGATCATGGTCGACGACCCGGCCGCGCAGGAACATGGTCCCTACATTGAATTGCGCCGTCGCCTCGCCCTGCATCGCGGCCATCGCGTACCATACAAAGGCCGAGTATTCGCTTCGACGCACGCCAAGCCCGTTGAGGTAAAGATAGGCAATGGACGAACGCGCGCTGGCGTTGCCGCCATAGGCGGCAGGGAGCCAGTGTTTCAGTGCGCGGGGATAGTCGTTTGCCTGATAGGCGCCCAGGCCTTCGCGGAACTCTTTTTCGAGGCGCCGCGTTTCCGCGCCAGGCTGAGGCGGGCTTTTTATGGCGTTGCTTGCAGAAAGACCATTGCTCGCTGCTGCCGCTGACGGTGGGCCGGCAATCGCCATCGCGATGCCGAGAGATGTCAGAAACGCAAATATCGAGGGGACCCATCTACACGAAGCGCGCCAAATCGGGTTCATGCCGGCCTCCATATGCGCGGATGCAGGCGAATGCTGCAACGCCGCTCGATTACAGGCAAGCATTTCCTGTACCAGCTTTGGAAACTTCGAAGCCGCCGCTTTTTCAGCGCGGTTCTATTCGCGGCTTCCGGCCGCCGGCGTTCCGGCTTCCGGGTTTCGCGCCGGCGCTTCGATTTGCAGGCAGTCGCGCCGCCCGGTTTGCAGGCATCTTTCGAGTTTTTGCTGGGCGACAATCAACTGGACCACCCAGATCATGGCCGCAAGGAGGGCTATCACAGCGAGGGCGGCGAACGCCATCGCCCGCCGGTGAGCCGGGCCGGACTGCTCGTCAGCCATCGCGCCGCGCGGCCCCGGCTTTCGCCGCAGCGCCGTTGGCCGCCCGCGTTTTCCGGACGAAGACGATTGCCAGCAAAGCGACGGCCAGTGCGCATACAATCGCTATGGCGGTCGGAAGGGGACCGTATCCGGGAACGCCATCGCCCAGGATTGCGCGCGCACCGCTGGCGGCAAAGGGCTCCATCTGCTTCCAGCCGCGCCACATCATTTCGAGCGCGACATAGAGGATCGATACCAGCCCGACATACGCGATCCAGTGGTATTTCTGCAGCAGCCGCGCGATGAGGCTTGCTGCGAGTCCCATCAGCGCGATGGAGAGGGCGAGGCCGAAGATAAGAACATACGGATGTTCCCGCGCCGCGCCGCCGACGGCGAGCACGTTGTCGAGCGACATCGACAAATCTGCGATCACGATCTGCCATACCGCTTGCTTGAACGTTTTTTGCGGCTGTCCGGGAATGGAATTGTCGGCATCGCCCTCAAGGGCATCTGCCGCTTCGTCGACATCGTGAGCGCTGGAATGCATCTCGCGCCACAATTTCCAGCTCACCCACAGCAGCAGAACGCCGCCGGCGAACAGCAGGCCGATAATCTGCAACAATTGCGACGTCACCAGCGCGAGCAGTATGCGCAGTACGGTCGCGGCAACGATGCCAATCATGATGACCTTGGCGCGTTGCTCTTTCGGAAGTCCGGCCGCAGCCATTCCGATGACGATAGCATTGTCGCCTGCAAGAACGAGGTCGATCATTACAACCTGGAGGAAGGCGGTAACGACACTTGCGTTGAGAAATTCTAGGCCCATGACGATCCAGGAGTTGCGGGGTAACCGGATTAAACACCAACCGAAGAGACTGCGCGGCCGTAGCTTGCGGTGGCCGGGACTCTCCAATATCCGGAGACCCCGATGCAGCGGGGCTTCATACGCCAAATGCATGCGGTACGGAAGTGTCCGCAGCAGGCCTGTTTCAGGCTTAGTCTTTCAGGCCGGGCATGCCGTTCGCCTCAGGCGGATGCGAACCGGATCCGCGACGGACAGCGGGCCCGGTTCCGCCGCGAAGGCGTGTCTTATTTCTTGTCCGTGCGCAGCCCGATTGCAGATATGACCTCGGCCCAGCTCTTGATTTCCGCGTTCAAAAAGGACCGGGCATCGGCAAGTTTTCCGCCCATCGGTTCGAGACCTGCGGCCTGAATGCGCTTTGCCACCGCTGGATCAGCCAGCACCTGGTTCGTGGCTTCGTTGATGCGCGCGGCAATCGCGTCGGGTGTTTTGGCAGGCAGGAAGATGGCGACCCAGGTCTGGTCGTCGATTTTTGCAATTCCCGTTTCCGCAACCGTTGGCACGTCCGGCAGGGCCGGAGTCCGCTTGGCCGAGGTGACGGCGAAAGCCTTCATCTTGCCGGATTTCACCAGCGGCACGGCCGGCGTCATGGCGACGACAGCCAGCTTCACATGTCCGGCGACTATGTCGTTCATTGCCGGGCCCGCGCCCTTGTAAGGCACCTGGGCGAGCCCAGCTTTACCGATCAGGTTGAAGATGCGCTCCGCCGACAGGTGCGGCGTGGTTCCCGTGCCTGCCGTCGCGAAGCCGTATTTTTCCTTGCGGGCGAGCGCGATGAGTTCTTTCAGGTCCTTTGCCGGAACATTGTTGTTGGCCAGGATGATGTTCGGCGTCGTTGCGACAAAGGCGACCGGGCGCAGGCTTTCGGCGGTGAAACCGGGATTGGCGCGCAGGGACAGATTTACCGCCAGGGAGCTGGTGGTGACGAGAGCGGTATAGCCGTCGGGGTCGGCGCGGGAGACAGCGCCTGCTGCAATATTGCCGCCAGCGCCGCCGCGATTTTCAATGACGATGGTTTTGCCCCACTTCGCGCCGATCGCTTCGGCGACGATACGCGCCGCAACGTCCGTCGGCCCACCGGGCGCAAACGCCACGACGAACTTCACATTGCGCTCGGGGTAGGCTGTCTGGGCCGAAGCCGGCGCAGCAACCGCTGCCGCCAGGCACGCGCCGAAGGCTGCCGTTGCGAGACTTATTCCATATCCCTCAGAGTATTTCATGTTTGCCTCCCTGGACCCATTCGGGCCAATGACCGGTCACGTGTAGAAATTTTCCTCGTTGTCGAGAACATAGTCCGCGATTTCGCGCCGGGTTGCTATCCAGACATCTTTGCGTTCAAGCGCGATCTGCATCATCTCGCCATATGCCCAGGCGCCTGCGGGGCGGCCGAAGACATGCGTATGCGCCGTTACGTCGAGCATGAAGGGCGCATCGTCGGCAGATTCGGTGCCTTCGAGAACCTCTTCGAAGTGATCGACGAGGCTGCCCGGCGCATTGCCGTAGCGGACGCAGTGAGGCAGGTCGTTGACGTCCATCGTTAGCGGTATCTGGACGATGGAACGCGTACCGCCGGCGCCGTCGGAATAGTGCGCGATGGCAGGCAAATCGTCGTCGTTGCAGTCGCCATGCCAGATATATCCGGCTTCCGCCAGCAGGGCAGGGGAAATGAGGCTTCCAGTTGCGCGGGGGCTGATCCAGCCGACGGGACGCTCGCCCAGCACGCTTTCGAGAATTTTGGTGTTGCGCTCCAGATTGGCGCGCTCGGCGGCTTCGTCGAGGTAGACCGGTATGACGTCCATGCCCCACGAATGGGCATACACATCGTGGCCGTCGTCGGCGAGCTGTTTGACCGTTTCGGGCGCGCGTTCGGCAATGACGCCGTTTGTCATGATGCTTGTGCGCACGCCGTTCGACCTTGCGATGCGGGCGAGCCTGTGAATGCCGGCGGTGACGCCGTAATTGCCCCAGGAGTGCGCGTTTGTGTCGAAATATCCCGGTTTCAGGACATTGCCCATAGGGCCGATAGGCGGTGCGACGCCATCCGACCAGCCTTCAAATGCGATGTTGAAAACGACCGCAACGCGCTTGCCGCCGGGCCAACGGAAATCGCTTTTCGCGCGCAATGTGCGGAGCGGGCGGGCGAACTGCGGAATTTCGACGCCAGACATCGGGAGCGTTCCTCGTTTTGGTGCAAGCTGCTGGCTTGTAGCAGGTCGATCCGTTCGTGCAAATGCAACAGGTCAAAGCAGTGCTGCGCCGACCGGAAAACACTTGAAGCGGCGCAGTGGCGCTCCATGTGGTACGCCATGAACCAGCGTATTGCCCTTGGCGTTTTCATCGCGGTCCCGCTCGCGGCAGGGATGGTAATTGGCTATGCGACCGCGCCGGGAGCGTGGTACGCGGCTCTCGTCAAGCCGGGGTTCAATCCGCCCAACTGGGTTTTTGCTCCGGTGTGGAGCACGCTGTACGTGCTCATCGGCGTGGCGGGCTGGCTCGTGTGGCGCCGCGCGGCAGCATCGCCTGCCATGGCGTTCTGGGGCCTGCAGATGTTGCTGAACTGGGCCTGGTCGCCGGTTTTCTTTACGCTGCATGCGCCGGGCGCGGCGCTTGTCATTATTCTGTTGCTGCTGATTTCGATTTTGGCGTTCCTCTTTTTCGCGCGCCGTGTGGACAGGCTCGCGGCGTGGCTCTTCCTGCCGTATGCCGTTTGGGTCGCATTCGCGACGGCGCTGAATTTCGAGATCTGGCGATTGAACTGAACGCGCCTTGCTTGCGCCCCCCGCGCGGGAACGGAAACGACAACATGGCCTATAAACCCGATGGATACACCAGCGTTGCGCCTTATCTTGTGCTTGCCGATCCGCAAAAGACGCTCGATTTTCTCAACGCGGTCTTTGGTTGCGAGCCGCTGAGGCTATACCGGCGCGACGATGGCTCGATCATGCATGCCGAAGTGCGGATCGACGATACCGTGGTGATGCTGGGGCAGCAGAGCGGCGGACCCGAAGCGCACCTGCACGTCTACGTTCCGGACGTGGACGCCGTTTTCGATCGTGCGGTAGAAGCGGGCGCCTCGCTGATTGCGCCTCTGGAAACGAAAGACGACGGCGACCGGCGCGGCGGCGTGCGCGACCCCGGTGGAACGGCGTGGTGGTTTGCAACACGGACAGGGAACGCCTGACGGCGTTCCTCGTTACGCCACCGGCACGGCGTTGTCGGCGATGGTGACACGCTTCATCAGGCGGCGTTCGGTTTCTGCAAAGTCTGTGCGGGCGTGGTTCACGCAGCGGTTGTCCCAGACGAGAATATCGCCGGTGCGCCATTCGTGCGCGTAGACGTATTTCGGCTGTTCGAGATGGTCGCAGAGTTCTGCAATCAGCGCGCGGCTTTCTTCTTCCGGCAATTCGTTGATGCGTTCTGTCATCAGGCGGCAGACGGCCAGCGCCTTCTTCCCGGTTTCGGGTATGCGGCGGACGAGCGGGTGGGAATGGCGCGGACGGTCGTCGTCGGTCTTCCCTGCTTCGGTCGTCGCCCCGTACTGGAACGAATGCTGCGCGGTAAGGCCGTGCAGTCTTCCTTTCATACCGGGTGCAAGGTCTTCGTAGGCTTTGACGGCGTTGGCAAAACAGGTGTCGCCTCCAGTGAAGGGGGTTTCGACCGCAAAGAGCGCTGCGCCGCGGCATGGCTGGGGGGTGTAGATCTGGTCGATGTGAAACCACATTTCGCCGTCCGGCAACTGGCCCAGCGTCTTGCCGTTTTCCCGGATGTTCGAGATCACCATGATCTGGTCATGACCCGACAGAGGCGAGACGAAACGCGATTTCTTCACGTCCCCGAAGCTCGTACCGAAATCGACCAATTGCTGGTCGGTCGGCGTTTGATCGCGCAGCACGATGACATGATGTGCGAGAAAGGCGTCGTTCAAAGCCAGCTTGTCTTCCGGTGAGAGGTTGCGGATGTCGACTCCGGTTATCTCCGCGCCCAAAGGCGCATCCAAAGGCTTTACCTGCACCGGCATGGTTCGACTCCCGGATTTTTATCGTAACAAGAGTATTCAAGATTTGCCGCAAACTTCTTATCCCGCGATTGCAGTTCGTATCAAGCTTTCTTCGTTCAAGGAGTTTGTGGCATCCGGCGCCGCGCGCTTGATCGCCGCCGCCAAAAAGACCGGCAAGGCCTGCCCCTTTCTCGCGCAGAATGACAGGAGACCGCCGGCCGGTCCCGTGCCGACCGCACTTCCATTTCTTTCCCAATATTGACCCAGGGCAAAGCACAGGCGCGCCCGGCGTGGACACTGTGCTCTTGCTCCGGGATGATCGCCGTAGTGCGGGTGGTGCGGTTCGTGGTCTGCGCCAACGCGATGCGAACGATTTCCCGGATCGATCAATGCATGCGCCGAGGACCGTTTCCTGGTTTCCGCGCGCGACGAAGAAGTGCGGAAATCCGCCTGAATACCGGGGGAAATGCTATGAGTGCGCAAGCTCAAGGCGATCATGGCGCTCACGTGCGGGAGCCCATCTCTGTCAACCGTCTGCCGGCATCGGTCATCGGTGATGTATTGATGAAGGGCTGGAAAGATTTCCTCACCGTGCCCTGGTACGGGCTGTTTTTCGGTCTGGTGTATGCCGGAGGCGGCTGGGCTGTCGTCACGCTGGCGTGGGCGAGCGGCTATTATTACCTTGCCTATCCGCTGGCGGCCGGATTTGCGCTGATCGCGCCGTTCGTCGCCGCAGGACTTTACTGCGTCAGCCGGTCGATAGAGGCCGGCACGCCGACGAACTGGCCCCTCGTATTGCGCTCCGTCTGTGCTGCGGGCGGACGCGATCTTGGCTGGATGGCGCTGGTGACCGGCTTCACGTTCTTCATCTGGATGGACATAGCGTTTTTTCTCTACGCAGCCTTCTTCGGATTCCGGGCGCTTTCGATTCCCGATCTGCTGAGCGCGATCCTCACGACATCGCATGGCGCCTTGTTTTTCGCAGCGGGAAACCTGATCGGCGCGGCCATTGCGTTCTTCGTGTTCTCAATCACTGTCGTTTCGTTTCCGCTGCTGCTGGACCGCGATGTGGATTTTGTCACGGCGATGATCACGAGTGTGCGGGTTGTGAAAGCGAACCCGGCGACGATGCTCCTGTGGGCGATTACAATTGCAGTCCTGCTGGCGCTGTCGCTGGCCAGCTTGCTGGCTTTGCTGATTGTCGTTCTGCCGCTGCTTGGTCATGCCAGCTGGCACATGTACCGCCGCGCGATCGGACCGGCGTGATCTGGCGGACAGCCGCAAGAGAGCGTGACGTCGCGCAGCGTAAATTTTTCCAGTTTTGATCCAGGGCAAGGATCGGCGCCAAAAACTTATTATGTTTTTTTATGCGGAACAATGTTCCGTATATAGGAACAATTTGAAGATATCCCCGGCGTTGCCGGGCGAGGGAGTGGCCGGAGATGCTCACGAAAGAAAAGAACGACTACGTCACGCAAACCGGGCCGGGGACGCCGATGGGCGACTTGTTTCGCTGCTACTGGCTGCCGGTCCTCATGTCGGAAGAATTGCCTGCGCCCGACTGTCCGCCGGTACGGGTGGAAATACTCTCCGAGCGGCTGATTGCCTTCCGTGACAGCGAGGGCAAGCTTGGGCTGATCGACGAATTCTGTCCGCACCGTGGCGCGTCGCTGTGGTTCGGCCGCAACGAAGAGTGCGGGCTGCGGTGCCCCTATCACGGCTGGAAGTTCGACGTGAACGGACAATGTCTGGAGGTTCCTTCCGAGCCGGCGGAATCCGGATACGCGAACAAGATCAAGCTGACGTCCTATCCGATGATCGAGAAGGGCGGCATCATCTGGACCTATATGGGCCCCGCCGACCGGAAGCCGGCGGAACCCGAGTACGAATTCGCAGTGGTGCCGGCGGACCAGCGCTTCGTCTCCAAGCGCTTCCAGGACTGCAACTGGCTACAGGCAATGGAAGGCGGGATAGATTCGTCGCATGTTTCCTGGCTGCATCGCGGCGATGTGGCGAACGATCCGCTGTTCAAGGGCGCCAAGGGCAACCAGTATAACATGAACGATCTCGCGCCCGTGTTCGAAGTGGTCGAGAACGACGGCGGCCTGTTGATTGGCGCACGGCGCAATGCCGAGGACGATCAATACTACTGGCGCATCACGCCCTGGGTCATGCCGTGCTTCACAGGCGTTCCGCCGCGCGCCGATCATCCGATGCACGGGCATTTCTGGATTCCGATCAACGACGAGAAGTGTTGGGCCTGGAGCTACGACTACCTGCCGGCGCGGGCGCTGACCCATGCGGAAGTCAACGCCATGCGCAACGGCAAGGGCGTCCACTGCAAATACGTGCCGGGGACGTACATTCCCCTCGCCAACGCCGGCAACGATTATCTGATGGATCGCAACGCACAGAAGATGGGGCTGACCTATTCGGGCATCGAAGGCATCGCGATCCAGGATTCCTCGCTGCAGGAAAGCATGGGGCCGATCGTCGATCGCACGAAGGAGAACCTCGTCGGCTGCGACAACGGCATCATCATGGCACGCCACAAATTGATCAAGGCCGCCGAGGCTCTGCGCAAGGACGGCAAGATACCGCCTGGCGTCGACGTCGAACATCAAAAAATCCGGCAGGCTGCGCTGCTGTTGAAGCGTAACGTTCCCTACAAGGAGGGTGCGAAGGAAGCCCTCAAGGTGAAAAAGGGCGAGCGGCAAGCGACGGTCTAAAAGTTCCTGAAGAGCGATACCGCATCCGCCGCAATACGTGGCGGGTGCGGTTTCTGTTTTGCGCTTTCACGATGTGGCAGGTCTGGCTCGACCTGCGAACATGCACATGGAACGACCGGACGGGTTTCGCGTTTCCCATCCATAGATGGGATGTAGTTGTAAAAATAGCTGCGCGCACATGATGTGTTGCGTCCTTGCATCCCCTGTAGAGCATGGAGCCACAACATGACCAATCCAAAGTATGGAACCGCGAATCAGGGTGAAGGCAACCGGGACGCGGCGCTCGAATACAACAAGCACGCAACCGAATTCGCCGAGAGCGGCAAAGTCGAAAAGAAGGCCAAGGCGGCTGAGGAAGCAATCGAAGGGCCGGAGGCCGCCGATCCGAAGAAGGCCGAAAAGGAAGGACTGGCAAAAGCCAGACACTGATTGCGCAATTCAAGACCCGTCCGCAAAAAAAAAACGTCCGCACGCATTGTGCGGGCGTTTTTTCTGATATGCACCGGCAAGGCAGGCGCGGTTGCGCGGGTTACTCTGCAGAGGTCAGTTTGCAGAGGTCGCTTTACAGCTCACGATGTAAGCAGCTTTTCGATCTCGTGAACGGGTTTGCCGGCGTAGTCCTTGGCAATTTCGGACACAAGTATCGCCGATAATCCCTTTGAATAATGCGGCCGCATCATGCCAAGCGCGCGCGGAGCAGCGACGACGGTGAGAGCCGGAATTTTGCCCTGTTCAACCGTGTGATTCAGGTCCTTTACCAAGGCCGTCAGAAATTCTTCCTCGGCGCGGTCGTGCCAGTCGGTTTGCTCGACAGAGCTGCGCGCGGTCCCGGCCGAAGCGTGAACGCGGCCCGGCGGTTCGACCCCCTGTTCGCTGGTCTGCGGATTTTCCTGCTCGCGCACGCTCAGGATTTCGAAATTCGGAAACTTTTCGTCGCCCTTGTTGACGATCGTGAGAGCCTTTGCGCCGTCGCAGACGACGATCCAGTCTCCGGTGTTGAATTTCTGTGACGACATTGCACATTCTCCCTGCACATCAACTCTCACAGCGGCGCCCGGTTCCGCGCGATGGGTTGAGGAAGATAGAATGCTAGTGCGTTTTGGATCAGCGGCAATTGATGCGCCGCAAATCCGCGCTCGTGTTCACGGCAGGACGGACGTACATTTGGCCGCGATATCCGGATAGGCGGTCTCCACGTTCGCCTCGTCCCACGGCGCGCCAGCGGTTTTCCCCGGTTCGAGACGCCCTGGCGGCATAGCCCGGCCTGTGCGGCGGAACCAGGCCAGTCTCGGAACGAGCAGGAGACCTTCGCCACTTGCTCCAGCGGAGACGCCGCTCCGTTCGAGAAACGTCACCGGATTGCCCAATGCCAAGGCTGCCGCTTCCGGTCCCTGCATGACGATCCATGCCCGGAATGCTTCGAACTCATCGTCGGAACATCCGCCCTTCAGCAGATAGGCGAGAGCCCACAGGTCGTAGTGGTTGAGGGCTTGCATTCGGGCCCGGAGGATTTTGTCGAATGCCTTGATCTGGCTGGCGGGGAAGCATTCCAGACGCGCGGCAATCTCAAGCGCGTGTTCTGCCGTGCTTTCGCGCGGTTCACCAATGATGCTCCAGAACAGGTCTTCGTCGATCTTCCGCTTGTCGGGCTTTGGCAAAGGCCCGGCGAGCGTGTCAGGATCCTCGTAGGCGCCGGCTTCAAGCGCTTTCGCGGCTTCCGGATCGCCGGCCGTCCGAACAGCGGTTTTCCACCGGCTGACGGTTGTGAGCAGCCGTTCACGGGCGGCCAGCGTTTCGTTGCCAGCCGGACCTTCGGCCGGGTACAATTTCAGAAGCGCGTAGTTTTCAAGCTGGACGAACCAGACATGACGCCACAGGGCCCCGAGGCGCGCCGCAGCTTTCTTTCCGACAAGAATATCCACGAACTCGTCGAAAAACGGATTGGTTCCGTGCATGTAATACCAGTGCCCGGACAACCATTGCGCTATTTCGGCGTCCTTGCCGGCTTCGACGTATGCGTCGAACATCGCCCGCCGGGATTTATCGAGGCCGAACAAGGCCGGCGATCCCATTATTTGCCCCTTGCGGCCAAACCGTTCGATATGGCGCTCGATATCGCGTTCGAGGTTGCGGAATGACGGGGCGAAGTCTTTTGCCATTGCGGGAATTTACTGCAATAACGTCACCAAAATATTGATCAACTCGCCAGATCGCGCGGATAACCGCAGTTGTGGCGGCGCAAGGACAGGCGGCATGGAAGGGAACGGCGGCGGCGCACGGCCATCGGTGCGGAACACGGCGGGCGACAACCAGAAGGGGCCGCGCGATCTGCGCGAATGGCTCGCGCTGGTCGAAGCCGACGGCGGGTTGAAGCGGATTTCTGCGCCTGTCTCCATGAAGGAAGAAATGTCCGCGCTGACCTTGATGGCGGCGCAGGACGAGAATTCGCCGGCGCTGCTGTTCGAGACGATCGCGCCGGGCGACGGCGAAAAGATTGAAGGCGCGCAGGTTCTTTCCAACATGCTCGGCGCGAGCCGCAGGCGGTTTGCGCTGGCCGTGGGGATCGATCCGGCCCTGAACGTGCGGGACATGATACTGGCCATGCGCGAACGCGGGTCGCGCCGCATCGGGCCGGTCGAAGTCGAATCAGCTTCGGCGCCGGTAAACGAGATCGTCCTGACCGGTGATGATATCGACCTCACGAAACTGCCTGTTCCGAAATTCTGGCCGCGCGACGGCGGCGACTACATCGGTACTGGCGATATCACCTTCACGCGCGATCCGGCGACAGGCCGCATGAATGTCGGTTGCTACCGTCAGATGTTGCAGGGTCCGCGCCAGGTCGGCATGTATTGTTCGCCGGGCAAGCATGGTCTGCTCGACCGCGAAGCGTGGTGGGCGCGCGGCGAGCCGTGCGAAGTTGTCGCCGCCTATGGCATCGATCCGGTTCCGTTCATGGTTGCGGCGCAAAGCTATTCCGCCGACACCGCCGAACTCGATATCATCGGCGGGTTGACGGGCACGCCGTTCGAACTGACCAAAGGCATCGCCACGTCGCTGCCGATCCCGGCGCGGGCGGAAATCGTCATCGAAGGCACGGTGAGCCAGGGCGATGTGGCCATGGAAGGCCCGCTTGGCGAATTCACGGGCTATTACGGCCGGCCGGAATCGCCGCAGCCGGTCATACAGGTCAAGGCGCTGCATATGCGCCGCAAGCCCATCCTCACTGCTGCGCTGATGGCGAATTATCCGGCCTGCGAAATTGGCGCCTATTACGCGATCATGCGCTCGGCGGCGATCTGGGACGATCTCGAACGCTTCGGCATTCCCGGCGTGAGGGGCGTATATTCGCACCCTGCAGCGGCGTCCGGCTGGGGCATGGTGGTCGTGTCGATCGAGCAGAAATACGCCGGCCATACCGCGCAGGTTCTTGCGGCGGCATCGCAATGTCCGGCCGCGGCCTATTACACGAAGTGGATCGTCGCGGTGGATGAGGACGTCGATCCGGCCGACATGAACCAGGTGGTCTGGGCCATGTCGACGCGCTGTAATCCGGCCGACGACATCGATTTCCAGCGCAAGACCTGGTCCACGGGGCTCGATCCCTCGCAGGTCGTCCCCGAGCTGCGCGCCTATGGCTCGAAAGCGCTGATCGACGCCTGCAAGCCGCACCGCTTTATCAAGGAGTTTCCCGTCCGCACGATGCTGCGCAAGAGCGTCTACGACAACGCCGCCGCGCGCTGGAAGGAGCTGGGGATGGATGGCGAGCCGCCACAGATGACGGGGTTTGACGGGGAGTGAGGCAGGCGGTCCCAATCGTTTCTACAGCTTGACTTTGGCGCCAATAAAAGCTAAGCTTCTTCATTGTATTTGACAAAATTGTCAAACGTTATTATGAATGCCAACCGAAAAATATCATGGGTGAAGGCCGCTCTGAAAGACTTCCGGACGTTTCCGGAAGACGCACAGGACGACATGCTCGACGCGTTGTCGCTCGCCGCAGAAGGAGAGATGGCCCGTATAGCAAAACCCCTCAAAGGATTTGACGGCGGCGTATTCGAAATTGCGCTGAAACACATGGGCAATGCGTATCGCACCATCTACGCAGTCCGGATTGGCGAGGATATATGGGTTTTGCACGCGTTTCAGAAGAAATCAAAAAGCGGAATAAAGACGCCTCAACGGGAGGTGGAGCTCATCCGCGAAAGAATAAAGCGATTGAAAGAAATGCTGGAGTGACAAGTTCTGGTATCGAAGTGGTTCGCGGCTCCGGCAATGTTTATCGCGACCTTGACAGGCCTAATCCGGACCTGCAGCAAGCACGCGCGCTCATTGCTGCGAAAATCATCAAGATTCTCACAACAAAAAAGTACAGCAACAAAGACGCAGAAACAGCGAGCGGAATTGCTCATTCCGAATTTTCACGGATCCGCAACTCTCAACTCCGGCGTTTTACGCTGGACCGGTTGATATTTATTCTCGGTAAACTGGATGAGACCGTAGAGGTGCAGATTGCTGTGAAGCGGCGGCGCAAGGCGGCCTGATTCGATTACCGCCGCGGCGTTGAATTTTTTGCTGGCTAACAGACCATGCTCCGCTAAACTTGCTTCCGAATACGGGAGGCAAACATGACAGGACGGGCATTGGCCAGCCGCCTTGGGGCTGCTAGTTTCGGCGTTTTTGCACTGGCGGGGCTGGCGGATGCGCCGGCGCGGGCCGCCGATTATTTCGCCGGCAAGACCATCAGCATCGTGGTCGGCAATCCGCCGGGCGGCGGCTACGACGCCTATGCGCGGCTGCTCGGACGGCACATGGGCAAACACATTCCTGGCAAGCCGAATTTCATTACCCGCAACATGCCGGGCGCCGCCAGCATTATCGCTGCGCGCTTTATCGCCAATACCGCGCCGAAGGATGGAACGGCGTTCGGTCTGATTTTCCCTGGCGCGCTGATGGAACCGCTGACGGGCGATCCGGCGAAATACAAATACGATCCGCAGAAGTTCGCGTTTCTCGGCACGATGGATTCGGGGACCAGGCTGTGCGTGGTGCGCGGGGAGTCGAAAATAAAAACGATGGCCGACGTACAGAAGAACAAGGTCGTCGTGGCGGCAACGGCGCCGGGTTCTTCGACCACCGACTACGCATGGTTCTTCAACAATCTGTCCGGTGCGAAATTTACCGTAACGACCGGCTACAAAGGGCCCGGAGCTGTGATGCTGGCCGTCGAGCGGGGCGAGGCGGAAGGCATCTGTTCGCTCGATTCCAACACGATCGAGACGATGCGGCCAGGATGGCTGGCGTCGGGAAAATTGCGGGCGATCGTGCAGGCGGGGCTGGAAACGCGCGCCGATCTTGCCAAACTCGGCGCTGCGCCGATGTGGGATTTCCTGCCGGCGGACAAGCGCGCCGTGGGAGAATTGTTCGTCAGCCAGCAGGTGTTCGCGCGGCCGTTCATAGCTCCTCCGGGGATCAATGCGCAGGCGCTGGCCATTTTGCGCAAGGCTTTCATGGATACGATGAAGGACAAGGAATTGCTCGCGGAAGCGGAGAAATCCAAACTGGCCATCAATGGCAAGAGCGGCGAGGACGTCGCAGCGCTGGTGAAGAAGGTCTACGCCTCGCCGCCAGCGCTGGTCGAAGCGCTGAAGCAGGCGTTGAAGCCCTGAGCGGTTCAGGTTGCGAACCTGCCGGCGAAGCCGGGTTAGGCTCCTGTAAACGCTTGCGGACCTATGTTCGCCGCGCATTTCCAATTGGGCCAACGGCGAGACGCGCATGTTCGATACAGTGTCCCAGGATCCCGCTTCCGACAGCGGGAGGGCGCCTTACGGCCTGGTCGGCCTGATCGTTTCGACCGCGTTGATCGTAGCGGGGATGGCCGTTCTGTGGACTGCGTCGGCCATCGCCGCGAAGTTTATCTGGGGCGCTGGATTCGACGATAACATGGGCGTCCTGGCGACCTATGGCATCAAGCAGATGTCGCAGGCGCCGGCTGGTCCGCAGCGCTTCTTTTTCGTCCTGCTGATCGCAACGTTTGCGCTAGCCGTGCCACCGGTGCTGGTGGCCGCGGCCATTCGGGGCGGCAGCTCCTGGCGCGGCCTGCTGGCCCTGAATGCGATCAAGCGCGGCATGACGCGGAAATGGCTGCTTGTTCTCGGTATCGGAATGCCGGCCTATCTGCTGATTGCGGGCTTGACGATCAAGTTCCTGTTTCCAGAATTTCGCACATGGTTTTTCGTGCCGCGCGATCCTGCTGCGATGGCGCTGTCGTTTCTTGCAGTTGCCATTGTCGCACCTGTTGTCGAGGAGCTGTTTTTCCGCGGATGGCTTTATACGAGCCTGCGCCGCAGCTTTCGTCCCTCGAACACCATCGCCATCACGACGCTTTTGTTTGCGGCCGCACATAGCGATGGCGGCCTGCTGTATCCGGCGGCGATTTTGATTCCCGGCGCGGTGCTGGCAATTGTGCGCGAATGGACCGGTTCGACGCTGGCCAGCATGCTGGCCCACGGCACATACAATGCCTGGGCCTGGGTTTTGGTGCTGGCGCTGGGCGACAGGATCTAGGCGTTTGCGGCGGCTGTTTCGCTATTTCGCTTTTCCGCGCATCAGCAATTGCGAGCCGGGTTCGAGTACCGTGCGCATGCGGTCGCGAACGTCCTGCGGGGCGTCGATGACGCTCTTGATGATCGCGGCCAGTTCGTCGCCGGTCTGGGGCCGGATTTCCGCGTTCATCTTTTGCGCCTCGGCGATGAACTCCTTGTCCTTTATCGTGTCCTGAAAGGCTTTGCGCAGCGCGGCGACCCTTTCGGCCGGAACACCCGGGCTGGTCGTTACGGGCCGGCCCACGGCCACTGCTTCCGACATGAATTTAAGCAACGGCTTGTCCTTCTCCGGGACAGGCTGGTCGAGCAGCAGAGGAACGTCCGGCAATTCCGGCTCTTTTTTCAGACCGACCTGAATGAGCGGGATTATCAGCTTGTCGCGCAGATAGTGCGGCTTCGACGTCTTGTAGCCGGACAGCGGATTGGTGCCACGGCCTTCGACTTCGCCCTTTTCCATCGCCAGATCGACGGCCTGTCCGCCCTTGTAGCCGGCGATGATCTTGAATTTCGTGCCCAGCACGTTGTTGTAGAACGTCGGCAATTGCACCGAAACCGAACCCGCCCCGGTGGAGCCAATGGTCGTGTCGCGCTTTTTCGCGTCGTCGAGGGTTTTGGTTTTCGACGTCTTCCAGACGACGAGCAACTGGTTGGAATCGACGATATTGCCGATCCAGTTGAAGGTGCGCAGGTCGGCGCGCAGGCTCTTGTTGAGTTTGAGCGCCTGATCCATCGGCAGACCTTGCGAAATGATGGACAGGATCGTGCCGTCTTTCGGCCCGACGAGCGCGATGTAATTGGCCGCGACAATGCCGCCGCCGCCGGTCATGTTTTCGGGGCGGATCGCGGGATTGCCGGGAATGTGCTTCCCGATGTGGCGGGCAAACAGGCGCGAGTAGGAATCGTAGTCGCCGCCAGGCGGTGTGCGGATGATGAACCGCATCTGTTTGCCCTTGTAGAAGTCGGCGACCGGATCGGCGCTGGCGGGCGCGGCCGGAAGCAGGGTCAGGAATGCGAGCGCCTGGCCTGCGAGCGCAATGCGTAGCGGAAACTTCATGAGTGCCTCCCTTTATCCGGCCCGAAGCCTGCCGGTTGGCGCCATTGTGTCGCCGGCGCGGGACCGGGACAAGGGAGATTTTCGCCAGGATTGGCGGAAGACGGGGCGCATTTCCTGTTTACAGGCCCGCGCCTCTATATCTGAAGTGTTCGAATCCCTGTAAAATCCCCTCATGCAGCAATATCTCGACCTCATGCGCCTTGTGCGCGACAGCGGCGTCCGCAAGACCGACCGCACCGGCACGGGCACGCTTTCAGTATTCGGGCACCAGATGCGTTTCGACCTGTCGGAAGGGTTCCCGCTGGTCACGACGAAAAAGCTGCACCTCAAATCGATCATCCACGAGTTGCTCTGGTTCATCTCGGGCGACACGAATATTGCCTATCTGAAGGCGAACGGAGTTTCGATCTGGGACGAATGGGCGGACGAAAATGGCGATCTGGGGCCAGTCTACGGCAAGCAGTGGCGCTCTTGGGAGGGGGCGGACGGGCGCACCCACGACCAGCTCAAAGGATTGGTGGAGGAAATCCGGCGCAATCCGGACTCGCGGCGGCTTGTGCTTTCGGCCTGGAATGTCGGCGATCTCGACAAGATGGCGCTGGCGCCGTGCCATTGCCTGTTCCAGTTCTACGTCGCGGACGGCAAGCTCTCCTGCCAGCTCTACCAGCGTTCCGCCGATATTTTTCTGGGCGTGCCCTTCAACATCGCCAGCTATGCGCTGATGACGGCAATGATCGCGCAGGGGTGCGGGCTTGCAGCCGGCGATTTCGTCCATACGTTCGGCGACGCGCATCTCTACCTGAACCATTTGGAACAGGCAGAGCTGCAACTCTCGCGCTCGCCGCGTCCGTTGCCGAAACTGGTGCTGAACCCGGAGGTGAAGTCGCTGTTCGACTTCACCTACGAGGACATCAGGATCGACAATTACGATCCGCATCCGCACATCAAGGCGCCGGTGGCGGTGTGAGCGAAGGGCTGCCCCGCATAACCCTTGTCGCCGCAGTCGCCCGTAACGGCGTTATCGGCGGCGGAAACCGGCTGCTCTGGCGCGTGTCCAGCGACCTCCAGCGTTTCAAGGCCGTGACCCTGGGCAAGCCCATGATCATGGGCCGGAAAACCTGGGATTCGATCGGCCGGCCATTGCCGGGACGGGAAACCATCGTCGTCACCCGCGATCCGGCATTTGCGCCTGAGGGCGCGCATGTCGCCGGAAGCTTCGACGAAGCCTTGTCTGCGGGTAGCACGCTGGCGCGGAAGATGGGCGCAGATGAAATCATTGTCGCAGGTGGCGGCGAGATTTACGCGCTGGCGATGGAGATTGCAGACCGGCTCGTTGTCACGGAAGTCGATCTGGCGCCGGAAGGCGATACGGTTTTTCCCGCAATAGATCCGGAAATCTGGCGCGAAACGGCACGGGAACGGCCAGAGCGTGGACCGAAAGACGAAGCCGCCTTTACCTTCCTCGTTTACGAACGGCGCTGAATTTCGCGTGATCCACGTTGAAATGGGCGGGCGGGGTGCTTAACTGCCGGGCGGAAGCCGGGTTATACCGGCAAGCCCATGCTGGCGGCGGGAGAGGCGTTGGCTTAGGCTGGAACAAGAATTTCTGCGGACGCCCGGTCCGCACAACAGCGAGGACTTTTATGCCCTGGAGTAACCAGAGTGGAGGGGGTGGGCCGTGGAAGCCCAACAATCAGGGGCCCTGGGGCCAGGGACCTTCGGGTGGCGGAGGAGGAGGCGGACAGACGCCCCCTGACCTTGAGGAATTGCTGCGCCGCGGACAGGACCGGATCAAGCAGGCTTTGCCAGGCGGGTTCACCAGCGGATTTGGCATCGCCATCGCGGTGCTCGTGGCTGCCGGCATCTGGCTGCTCAGCGGCTTTTATACGGTTCAGCCCAACGAAGTCGGCCTGAACATGGTTTTCGGCAAATTCAGTTCGAAGACCGCTTCGGGTCTGCGCTACAACTGGCCGTATCCGATCGGGCAGGTCGTCAAGTTGCCGGTTACCAACCGAAACTCGATCGACATCGGGTTCCGCGCGGGCGACTCCCGGCGCGGCGGCGGGCCTCAGATCAACGTTCCCGAAGAAAGCCTGATGCTGACTGGCGACGAAAATATCGCCGACGTGAAATTCCGCGTGATCTGGCAGATCGATCCGGCAAAACCGGAAGATTACGCGTTCAATGTGCGTGGTCCTGCGGCGACCGTGAAAGCGGTGTCCGAGAGCGCCATGCGTGAAATTGTCGGACGCACGGAAATCAAGAAAATTCTGACCGCCGAGCGCAAGCGCATCGAACCCGAGGCGCGCGACGCGACACAGAAGATTCTCGACGACTACAAGGCAGGCGTAAAAATCCTGCAGGTGCAGTTGCTGTCTGTGGATCCGCCGGAGCAGGTTATCGCGGCTTTCCGCGACGTGACGGCAGCGCAGCAGGACGCCGAACGTCTTCGCAACGAAGCGGAAGCTTACGCCAATCGCGTCGTGCCGGAAGCGCGCGGCGCCGCCGCCCGCATCCTGCAGGAGGCCGAAGGCTACAGGGAGCAGACCGTTGCCGATGCGCAGGGTGCAGCCTCGCGTTTCAACCAGATCTACGATCAATACAAGAATGCGCCTGATGTGACCCGCCAGCGCATGTATCTGGAGACGATGGAGCGCGTGTTCGGCTCGACCGGAAAGATCATATTGGACAACAAGTCCGGACAGGGCGTCGTGCCATATCTGCCTCTTGGCGAATTGCAACGCAACACCGGTTCCGCGACGAAGGGAGACCAGAAATGAGGAATCCTTTCAGTGGCATTATCCTGCTCGTGGTTCTGATTGCGGCGCTTGCAGTCGGCGCCAGCGCGACATTCACTGTGCCGCAAACGCAACAGGCGCTGCTGCTGCGGTTCGGCGAACCGGTGCCCGGACGCGAGCGCATCACCGAGCCCGGTCTGCACTTCAAGGTGCCGTTCATCGAGAACGTGGTGTATTTCGACAAGCGTATTCTGGATGTCGATTCCCCGCGCGAAGAAGTCATCGCGGTGGACAACAACCGGATCGAGGTTGACGCCTTCCTGCGCTATCGCATCGTCGATGCGCTGAGGTTCTACCAGGCCGTGCGAACGGAGGCGAATGCCGCCAACCAGCTCGGTTCGGTGCTGAACTCGGCCATCCGCCAGGTGCTCGGCGAAGCTAACATGATCCAGATCGTACGCGAGGACCGCGCCAAGCTGACCACCAAGATCCAGGATCAGGTGAACATCGAGGCGGCGAAACTGGGTGTGCGCATCACCGACGTGCGGATCAAGCGCGCCGATCTGCCACGGCAGATTTCGGAAAAGGTCTATGGCCGCATGCAGACGGAACGCCAGCGTGAAGCTGCCGAATTCCGTGCGCAGGGCGCCCAGAAGAAACAGGAAATCGAGTCCAAGGCGGATCGCGACGTGGTCGTGTTGCGTGCCGAAGCGCAGAAGAAAGCGCAGGAAATCCGCGGTCAGGGCGATGCCCAGCGCAACAAGATTTTCGCCGACGCCTACGCCAAGGATCCCGAATTCTTCTCGTTTTATCGCTCCATGCAAGCCTACGAAAAAGGGTTGCAGACGAGTGATACGCGCCTGGTGATCACTCCGGATTCGGAATTCTTCCGTTACTTCGGTAATCCCAACGCGGGCAAGGTCGCGGCCGACAAGCCGGCGCCGGCAAAGTCTGCAACGGCGAATTAGGCGACTTGCGGCGGGTGCGCGGCCGGGGCCGCGTTTCCGCCGCATTTGAAGGGTGGAAAGAAGGGATTGCCTGCTCAAAGCAGGCGCTCGATCCGAACGCGACGACATTCAAACGCTACGAGGGTTCGAACGATGGCGCATAGTGCAGAGATTGGACGCCGGGATACAGCGCGCAGCGGCGCGGCGCGCTTTGGCGCATTTTCGGCCAGACTCTTTCTGGCTGGCGCAATGGCGCTCGGAGCCGTGCTGGCGCCCGTTCCGTCGCCTTTTGTTGCACCTGCAGCGGCACGCGGCGCGCCTGACAGTTTTGCCGACCTTGCCGAGAAAGTGTCCGGCGCCGTCGTAAACATTTCCGCCTCGCAGACAGTTTCGGCGCCGACCATCCGGCCGCCGAACCTTCCGAAGGGAACGCCGTTCGACGACCTGTTCGAGGAATTCTTCAAGCGCCGGCAGCAGGGGCAGGCCCCCGTGCCCAAGCGCCGATCGAACTCGCTCGGCTCTGGTTTCGTGATCGATCCGGCCGGTGTCATCATCACCAACAATCACGTCATCGCCGATGCGACCGAGATTGAAGTTATCTTCACCAATGGCGACAAGTTGAAAGCCGAGCTTGTCGGCCGCGATCCGAAGGTCGACATCGCAGTTCTGCGCGTCAAGCCGAAGTCGCCGCTCAAGGCCGTCAAGTTCGCCGACAGCAACAAAATCCGGGTGGGTGAATGGGTGATGGCCGTGGGCAATCCGTTCGGTCTCGGCGGCACCGTCACGGCAGGCATCGTGTCGGCGCTGAAGCGCACGATCAGTTCCAATCCCTTCGACAATTACATTCAGACCGATGCGGCCATCAACAAGGGCAATTCGGGCGGGCCGCTGTTCAACATGGAAGGCGATGTGGTCGGCGTGAATACGGCCATCCTGTCGCCGACGGGCAGCTCCGTGGGCATCGGCTTCGCGTCTCCGGCTGCGACAGTTGTACCGGTCATTGATCAATTGCTGAAATACGGCGAGACCCGCCGCGGCTGGCTTGGCGTGCGCATCCAGAAGGTCGATGATGCGATTGCCGAAAGTCTTGGTCTGGGCAAGCCACGCGGCGCGCTGATCGCCGGCGTCGACGACAAGGGGCCATCGAAAGAGGCGGGCATGCGGACCGGCGACGTTGTCGTGAAGTTCGACGGCGCCGAGGTTGCTTCCATGGCCGATCTGCCGCGGCTTGTCGCCAATTCCCCGGTTGGCAAGGAAGTGGATGTGGTTGTGATCCGCAAGGGCAAGGAAGAAACCCTGCGTATCAAACTCGGCCGTCTGCCGGAGAAGTCGACCAAGCAGGCGTCGTTGAAAAAGCCGGAAGCGGAGAAGCCGGCCGCCGTGGTGCGCAAGGCGCTCGGCATGGAGTTCTCCGAGCTGAGCGACGCATTGCGTCGGCAGTACAAGATCAAGCCCGGCGTCAAGGGCGTGATCATCACGAAAGTCGAGCCGAATTCCGACGCTGCGGAAAAGCAGTTGCAGGCCGGCGACACCATTGTCGAAATCAACCAGCAACGCATGTCCTCGCCCGAGGACGTGACCAAGAAGCTGGAAGAGGTGAAAAAGGCCGGGCGCAAGTCGGCGCTGCTGCTGGTTTCGAACGGCGAAGGCAGCGTGCGCTTTGTGGCCGTGCCGGTGAAGTGACGGCAAGGAAAGCCGCAGGAGTTTGCGGCCAAGAAAAGTTGAAAGAGCCCGGCGCGCGCCGGGCTTTTTGCTTGTTGTGCAGGATTTCAGAACGGCAGGCCGACATAGTTCTCGGCGAGCGATTTCAGTGCGGCCTCGGACGAGAACAGATATTCGAGGTCGGTATCCTGCACGCGGCGGTCGAAGCTGCTTTGGTCGGGGAAATTGTGCAGCAGCATGGTCATCCACCAGGAGAAGCGCTGACCTTTCCAGACACGCGCCAGCGCCTTTTGCGAGTAGCTCTTGAGACCGGCATCGTCGTTCTTCTTATAGTGGTCGACCATCGCGTGGTATAGATAGTAGATATCGGAAGCTGCACTGTTGAGGCCGCGCGCGCCGGTCGGCGGCACGATGTGGGCCGCGTCGCCGGCAAGGAACATGCGTCCGTATTGCATCGGCTCGCAGACAAAACTGCGCAGCGGCGCGATGCTCTTTTCTATCGATGGTCCAGTAACGAGATCGCCGCGTACGTCCGGCGGCAGGCGCTTCGATAGCGCGTCCCAGAAGCGGTCGTCGGACCAATCCTCTTCGGTGTCGGTCAGCGGGCATTGGACGTAGTAGCGGCTGAGCGTGCGAGAGCGCAGCGAGCAAAGCCCAAAGCCGTGTTCGACGCTGCGGATATAGATGAGTTCTTCCGAGATGGGTTTCGTGCGCGACAGGACGCCAAGCCAGCCGAACGGATACAGACGCTCATGTTCGACGATCTTGTCCCGGGGTATCGATTTGCGGCTGACGCCATGGAAGCCGTCGCATCCGATAATGTAGTCGCAATCGATGCGCTTGATTTCATCGCCCTGGCGGAAGGTGAGGTAGGGCGTGTCCGTGTCCATGCCGTGCGGTTTTACGTCTTCGGCGTGGTGGATCACTGTACCGCCGAGTTTGTCGCGGCCTTCGTACAGGTCTTTCGTCAGCTCGGTCTGGCCGTATACGACGACCGAATTGCCGCCGGTCAGGCCCTTCAGGTCGACGCGATGGCGCTTGTTGTGAAATGCGATGTCGAAGCCGTCGTGGATTTCGCCTTCGCGGTCCATGCGTTCGCCCACCTGCGCTTCGCGCATGAGTTCGGCAAAGCCGTGTTCCAGAACGCCGGCGCGAATACGGCCGAGAACGTATTCGCGGCTCTGGCGCTCCAGAACGATTGTTTCGATCCCCTGCAAATGGAGCAGTTGCGACAGCATCAGTCCCGACGGCCCGCCGCCGATAATGCCAACCTGCGTGCGCATGGCGCTTCCCCTTCCGGCGGGTTGGACACACCGGCGGCGGACCGCCGTCCCCCGTCGCCCAGAATTGTAGGTTACATGCAAAAATTTGCGAGTTTTATGGATTATCTCATCAATCAATTGTATTTTTCATTCAATCTTGAGGAGAATCGCGATGGCGCATCGCATGGGGAACCGGGTCAGCCGCTTCGGCCTGTATGGCGAAAGCGAAGGCGCCGGCGATGCCGAGTTCTTCCACATTGAAGATATTCAGAGCCGGTCCCGCCTGTATAAATGGCGGATCGCCGCGCATACGCATGCGCGCATGTTCCAGATTGTCTGGCTGTCGCAAGGCCCGGCGCGCGTCGAGGCCGATGGCGACGTCCAGAACCTCGAAGGGCCGTGCGCAATCTGTGTTCCGGGCGGCGTGGTGCATAGTTTCGTGTTTGACGCGCATTCGTCCGGGCACGTGGTGACCGTTGCCGAATCGCTGCTTCTGGAGACGCCAGGCCGCGACGGAAGCGCGCGCTTCGAACGCTTTTCGGCCGGGCCGCACGTCATACGGTTCAAACCGGGCAGTGTCGAAAGCTCGCGCATCGGTGCATTGATGGACCGTATGGCGAGTGAGTTTCACGAAACCCTGCCATTCCGAAGCGACATGTTTCAGTGGCAATTGCAGGCGGCCCTCGTGCTGTTGCTGCGCGCGGCCGATACGGCGAATCTGCCTGGCGGGAAGGCGGGCTTCCGCCGGGATATTTATGTGCGCTTCGAACGCATGCTCGAAGATCGTTTCCGCGAACAATGGACTGCGGCGCAATATGCGCAGGCGCTGGCCATCGGCGCGGCGCGGCTGAACCGATTTTGCCGGGAGTTTTCCGGAAAGACTGCAGTCGAACTGGCGCACGACCGGACCATACTGGAAGCACGGCGCATGCTGGTTTACACGTCCGCTCCCGTCGAAGCGATCGCGTTCGAACTCGGCTTCAAGGATCCGGGTTATTTCAATCGCTTCTTCAAACGCCGCACAGGGACAACGCCCGGCGCTTTCCGGCGGGTGCGCGAGGCGTCTAGTCCCTGAAGTCCTGTTTTCGATAGCCCTGGACGTAAAGAAGCGCGGTGAGGTCGGCGTGGTCGATGCGCACGTGGGCGGCTGCGGCGACGGCGGGCTTGGCGTGGTAGGCGAATCCCAGTCCAGCTTCCCCGAGCATGGCCAGATCATTGGCGCCGTCGCCCACCGCCATCGTATCGGCGGGGTCGATCGCCAGCCTTGCGCGCGCCTCGATGAGGGCGTCGAGCTTGGCTTGCTTGCCGAGGATGGGCTCCTGCACGCGGCCGGCGAATGCGTCCTCTTCGATGATCAGCGTATTGGCGCGGTTTTCGTGAAATCCGGTCATGGCGGCGATCTTGCCGGTGAAAAGCGTAAAGCCGCCTGACACGAGCATGGTGTGGACGCTGTTGGCGCGCAGCGTCTGTACCAATGTGCGTGCGCCGGGGTTGAGCGTGAGGCGTTCGGCCACAACCTGGTCGACCATGCCGGCGGGCAGGCCTTTCAACAGCGCCACGCGCTCGCGCAGGGCCGGTTCGAATTCGATTTCGCCGCGCATGGCGCGTTCGGTTATGGCTGCGACATGGGCTTTCACGCCGACGACATCGGCGAGTTCGTCGATGCACTCCTGTCCGATGATGGTGGAATCCATATCGGCAAGGAAAAGCTTCTTGCGGCGATGGGCGAGCGGCTGGACAGCGGCGTCGACCGGCGCTTCGCCGAGCGCAGCGCGGATCGCGTCTGCCGCGCTGCGGCAATCGAAGCCGGTTTCTGCTGTAAAGGTCAGGTCCGCGGCGATGCCGGCGTCGAGCCAGACCGGTTCTCCGGCTTCCGGCAAAACGGCCGCTGCGCGGTCAAGCAATTGCGGAGTCAGGGCCGACTGCAAGGGCGCGCAAATCAATGTCGCGACGTGAGTATGTGGATGCATGCGCGCGAACCGCCTATTGTCAAAGCTGGGGGCCATATACAGGTCTTCCGGGTTCTTTTTCCGGTAGAGACATGACGCCAGCGAACAAATCCGCCGTTCTCATTGCAGGCCCGACCGCCAGCGGCAAGACCACGCTGGCAGTTTCCATTGCAAAAAGAATCGGCGGCAGCGTGATCAACGCGGATTCGATGCAGGTTTATGCCGATCTGGACATCCTGAGCGCACGGCCGGACGCGGACGAGCGTCAGGGGGTCGAGCATCTGCTGTTCGCACATGTCGATGCGAGGGTGAATTATTCGGCCGGAAAATGGCTGGCGGATGCGGCTGTGGCGATGGAATCGGTGCGCGCAAGCGGCCGGGTGCCAGTCGTGGCGGGCGGGACCGGACTGTATTTCAAGGCGCTGCTGCATGGTCTGTCGCAGATACCGGCGGTACCGGAGGCGGTGCGCGCGAGCGTGCGGCAACGGCTGGCAGATATGGCACCGGAAGCGATGCATGCGGCCGCGACGGCTGCCGATCCCGAAGCGGCGGCGCGGATAGGGCCGGGCGACCGCCAGCGCCTGGAGCGGGTGCTGGAGGTTTTCGAGGCGACGGGCAAGGCACTGTCTTCGTTTCAGGGCAATCGCAGCGCTGCGCTTCTGCGCGCGGAGGATTGCGCCTGCATTTTCCTGTCGCCCGGGCGCGATCTGTTGCGCGAGCGGATCGACCGGCGCTTCGATGCCATGATCGAACGCGGCGCGATCGAGGAAGTGCGCCGCTTGATGGATAGAGGGCTCGATCCGGCACTGCCGGCGATGCGCGCCCACGGCGTGCCGGGACTCATCGACTATCTGCAGGGCCGGTCTACGCTCGAAGAGGCGGTCGAAAGAGGCAAAAGCGACACAAGGCGATACGCAAAACGCCAGTTCACCTGGTTCCGTCACCAATTGCCGGAGTTCGAGTGGTTTGCGCCCGAAACGGCCGAGACCGATGCGTTGCAGCGCGCCGGAAGGTGAACTTTACGCTCAAGGCTTCCGGCACGCGGCACGCCGCCGGATCAGAACTTGTAGTTCACGCCGGCGCGGATCGTGTGGAAACGCGCGTCCGACTTCGAGGCTGCGAATGCGCCGGTGGGAACGCCCGCGGCGGTGAAGATGGGAGCCGAGCTCTTGTTCTTGCCGAGGTCGACATAGCCATATTCGAGTTTGACGCTCCAGTTGTTGTTAAGCGCATGCTCGACGCCGGCCCCTGCCGTCCAGCCGGTGCGCAATTTTGCGTCGCGCAGGGCGAAGAAATTGCCAGCGCCATCGACTGCGGACAGACGATACTCCGGCTTGCCATAGGCCAGGCCGCCGGTCGCATAGACGAGCGTGCGTCCGAAGGCGTAGCCGATGCGGGGGCGCAATGTGCCGTACCAGTTGACCCGGTCCGATGCGCTGACTGCGCCGCCGCCAAGGGCGACCGGGCCGAGCCTGCTGTGCAGACCGGTATATTGGATGTCCGCTTCGACGCCGAAGACCAGCGGGCCGGTCTGCCAATTGTATCCGGCCTGAACACCCGCCGCGACGCCGCCTGAATTGAGCTTGCCGAGGCCGCCGAAGACCGTTCCGGCGGGCAAGACCGTGAAGGCCGGATTATGCGACATGGCGCCAGCCCAGCCCGCATTCGCGCCCGCATAAAAGCCGGTCCAGGTGAAGATCGGCGGCGCCTGCACAACCGGAGCCGGGGCTGGGGCTTCCTCGCGGCGCGGCAAGTCCGCGGCATTGGCTGCCGCCGCGCCGAGGATCGTCATGCCCGCTGCGGCCAATATGGAAAGGGCGCCGGCTGTAACGGCTCGCGCCGAAAGGGTCTTGCGCTGCTTATATGTCATTCCCGCTCCTGCTACTTTTGTCGAATGGTTCGGGCATTCGTGCCCGCTTGGCTCAATCAACGTGTGCAGAGGGCGAAAATCGGGACAAACCGGGGTTGTTTCTGGCAATTCCCGCGATCAAGACGGCAGAAGCATGGTGGCGCCGCCATATTCGGCAAGGCGAAGCCAACGCAGCCGCCGGCTACGGGCCTGCGTATTTCGCTTGACCGCACTGCAACATCGTGAATAAATGACGTCTACGCGGAATTTCTCGCGGGCAGGATACGTGATGACGTTCATTGTAGTACGCAGCGCGCCGGAGACGGGACGGGACTAGACCCGGAACCCCGCGATGGCGCTTACCAAGGTCCCGAAGGGGGCCTTTTTTGTTGCCCGGGATAGCGAACAGCGCAGGACGCACGAAACGGAGTGAGTGAAATGGCAAAGCAGATGACCGGCGCCGAAATGATCGTGGAAGCCCTGAAGGATCAGGGCGTGGACACGGTATTCGGATATCCGGGCGGCGCCGTTCTGCCGATTTACGACGCCATTTTCCAGCAGAACTATGTGAAGCATGTGCTCGTGCGGCACGAGCAGGGCGCTGCCCACGCCGCCGAGGGTTATGCGCGTTCGACCGGCAAGGTTGGTGTTTTGCTGGTGACATCCGGTCCTGGCGCAACCAATGCGGTTACGGGTCTTACGGATGCGCTGATGGATTCAATTCCGCTGGTGTGCCTGACCGGACAGGTGCCGACGCATCTGATCGGCTCGGACGCGTTTCAGGAATGCGACACAGTCGGTATCACGCGGCATTGCACCAAACACAATTATCTCGTGAAGCGGATCGAGGATTTGCCGCGCATCCTGCACGAGGCTTTCTATGTCGCACGCTCGGGCCGGCCGGGTCCGGTGGTGATCGATCTGCCGAAGGACGTGCAGTTTGCTACCGGGGAATATTCGTTCCCGGAGCAAATCGAGCACAAGACTTACAAGCCACGCCTCGACGGGGATGCGGCAAAGATCGCCGAGGCGGTTGAAATGATGGCCGCGGCCAAGCGCCCGGTCTTCTATACCGGCGGCGGCGTGATAAATGCCGGCCCGGACGGTACGAAGCTGCTGCGCGAACTGGTCGAAATGACCGGGTACCCGATTACCTCGACGCTCATGGGTCTGGGCGCGTTTCCTGCCGCGGACAAGAAGTGGCTCGGGATGCTCGGCATGCACGGCACCTACGAGGCGAACAACGCCATGCATGGGTGCGACCTGATCATTGCCGTCGGGGCGCGTTTCGACGATCGCATCACAGGGCGGCTGGATGCTTTTTCGCCTGGCTCGAAACGCATTCACATCGATATCGACCCCTCGTCCATCAACAAGAACGTGCCGGTGGATCTGGGCATTGTCGGCGATTGCGCACATGTGCTGCGGCAGCTCATCGACGGCTGGAAGGCAGCGGGCAAAAGCGTCGACAAGCAGGCGCTGGCAGGCTGGTGGCAGCAGATCGACCACTGGCGCAAACGCAATTCGCTCGGCTATCGCAATTCGAAAGAGATCATCAAGCCGCAATACGCCATTCAGCGTCTGTACGAGCTGACCAAGGATCGCGATACCTACATCACGACGGAAGTCGGACAGCACCAGATGTGGGCGGCGCAGCACTATCACTTCCAGGAGCCTAACCGCTGGATGACGTCCGGTGGGCTTGGCACGATGGGCTACGGCCTGCCGGCGGCGCTCGGCGTGCAGATGGCTCATCCGCAGGCGCTTGTCGTCGACATCGCAGGCGAAGCCTCGATCCTGATGAACATCCAGGAACTGTCGACGGCAGGGCAGTACCGCCTGCCGGTGAAGATTTTCATCCTGAACAACGAATACATGGGCATGGTGCGCCAGTGGCAGGAACTGCTGCATGGCGGGCGCTATTCGGAAAGCTACTCAGCCTCGTTGCCGGACTTCGTGAAGCTCGCCGAAGCCTATGGCGGGCACGGCATCCGCTGCAGCGACCCGGAAAAGCTCGACGATGCGATCATGGAAATGATCGAGACACCGAACATGGTGATTTTCGACTGCGTCATCGACAAGGCGGAAAACTGCTTCCCGATGATCCCCTCGGGCAAGGCGCATAATGAGATGATCCTTCCCGATATCGAGCAGGATATCGGATCGGTGATCGACGAGAAGGGCAAGATGCTGGTGTGAGGCCGGCTGCAATCATTCGGCTCAACTTTTTGGAACGAGAACAACATGAACGCACCTGCTTCCCTTTCCCCCTATTCGTCGGCGACGACGCGGTCCAACGCCGAGCGGCACACCTTGTCGGTTCTGGTCGATAACGAGCCAGGCGTTCTGGCGCGGGTCGTGGGCCTGTTTTCCGGACGCGGCTACAATATCGAAAGCCTGACCGTAGCTGAGATTGCCCATGTCGAGCACTGGTCGCGCATCACCATCGTGACGACGGGCACGCCCGAGGCGATCGAACAGATATCGCACCAGCTGGAACGGATCGTACCTATCCACAAGGTCACCGACCTGACGTTGCATGGCCGTTCCATTGAGCGTGAGTTGGCCATGGTCAAGGTTTCGGGGAAGGGCGACAACCGCGTCGAGGCGTTGCGGCTGGCGGATGCTTTCAAAGCCCGTGTCATCGATGCGACGCTGGAAAGCTTTATCTTTGAATTGACAGGTGCACCGCAGAAAATCGACGATTTCGTCGATCTGATGCGGCCGATTGGCCTCGTGGAGCTGTCGCGCACTGGCGTGGCGGCAATCTCGCGCGGCCCGGAACCGAGCTGAAACGGGGCCGCGGGGGCTGCGGCGCAGGCATTCTGCGGCAAGCCCTTTGACGTATCGTTGTCCTGCGCCTAAAAGGCGCACGGGCTTGAAGGCTCCCGGTAATTCCGGGGCGCGAACAAGAATACTGGGGCCGGCGCTTTCGACCGGCGCAACGAAGGATAGTCAATCACATGCGCGTTTATTACGACCAGGATGCGGATATCAACCTGATCAAGGGCAAGAAGGTCGCTGTCGTCGGCTATGGCTCGCAGGGCCACGCCCATGTGCTCAACATGCGCGATTCCGGCGTCAAGGACGTCGCCGTGGCGCTGCGCAAGGGTTCCGGATCCATCAAAAAGGCCGAAGGCGAAGGCCTGAAGGTCATGGACGTTGCCGACGCTGCCAAATGGGCCGACGTCGTGATGATGCTGACACCTGACGAATTGCAGGCCGACATCTACCGCGAGAGCCTCGCGGACAACATGAAGGACGGCTCCGCGTTGCTGTTCGCGCACGGCCTGAACGTGCATTTCAACCTGATCGAACCGCGCAAGGACATCGACGTGCTGATGGTCGCGCCGAAGGGCCCCGGCCATACGGTGCGCGGCGAGTACATGAAAGGCGGCGGGGTGCCGTGCCTTGTCGCGATCCATCAGGACGCTTCGGGCAATGCCCACGATATCGGCCTGAGCTACGCGTCGGCCATCGGCGGCGGCCGGGCGGGTATCATCGAAACGACTTTCAAGGAAGAATGCGAGACCGACCTCTTCGGCGAACAGGTCGTCCTTTGTGGCGGTCTGGTCGAACTCATCCGGGCAGGTTTCGAAACACTGGTCGAGGCCGGCTATGCGCCGGAAATGGCGTATTTCGAATGTCTGCATGAGGTGAAGCTGATCGTCGATCTCATCTACGAGGGCGGCATCGCCAACATGAACTATTCGATCTCCAACACGGCGGAATACGGCGAATACGTCACCGGCCCGCGCATCATAACGGCCGAAACGAAGGCTGAAATGAAGCGGGTCCTGGACGACATCCAGTCCGGCAAGTTCACGCGCGACTGGATGCTGGAAAACAAGGTCAATCAGACTTCGTTCAAGGCGACGCGTGCGCGCGCCAACGCCCATTCCATCGAGGAAGTCGGCGCACGCCTGCGCGGCATGATGCCCTGGATCACCAAGAACCGGCTGGTCGACACGCAGCGGAACTAGCAACGGATACTGTTTATGCAGAGCGCTGAACTCGACGCCATGCTCGGCTCGCTTGATCGTGAGCGGATCGAGACGACGATACGCACGGTTCACGCTCTGCATTCGCAGGCGAAATACGACGCCCTGGAACGCTATTTTGCTTGCGATGTTGTATTCGAATATGTCGGAGACAAGCGCCGTTTCCCTTACGCGGGGCGTTACGAAGGTGCGGCTGCGATCATCTCCTTGCTCAAGACGGTCAATACGGAGATCGAAACGCTGAAGAGCACGTTGCTTGAGCTATTATTCGACGGAAACCGGGCATTTTCCCGCCGCCGGCTGCATGTCCGTCACCGCGGAACCGGCATCCAGCTCACGCACGAGATTTGGGACATTTGGAGATTCCGGGACGGATTGATCCAGGATTCTCAAAAATTGATCGATATTCGCGCTTATGCGCATATGCAGGGAGAGTGATCCTCCGGCCCCGGTACGACTTCCGAGGGCGAAAGAGGTGGTAACGAAGGTCTCCCGGAGATTGCTGCATCAGGGGAAGAACGGGTCAGACATGCCAAGCAATGGTTTTTTTCCGGACCCGGAAGCACGCAAGCCATTCATGGCGCTGGTAGACCAGTTCGATGCGTTGCGCGCCACCGGGAACATCGACGGTATGGAAGCGCTCCTGTCGGCCGACGCCGTGTTCGAATATATCGGCAGCCTTCCGTATCTGGAGTTTTCCGGCACCTACACGGGCCGCGAAGAAATCATGGAATTGCATCGCCGCGCCCACCGCGAAGTCGAGATATTGGAAAGCGAAGTCGTGGATTGCCTGGCCGAAGGGGATCGGTTGTTTACCCGTCGCAGGGCGCTTATCCGGCATCGCGGAACCAGTCGCCGCGATTGGTGCGAGACATGGGGCACCTGGGAATTTCGCGGCAAACAAATCGCGGCAAGCCGGAAGTTTCTCGATCTCAGCGTGTGGGACCGACTGCGGAAGGATTAGATCGCCGCAGTCTTGGCCGGAACGGTTGGGACAGTCCAAGGGCGGACCCTGCATCCGGGTCCGGCAGGGCTGGCAGGAGATAGTGCGTTCATTATCGAATCGTCACTCTAGACTTTCGATTGCCGGGAGATTCAACTTTACTTTTTGATAGTTGGCGTATGCGCAAACCGGTTTTGCAGTTCCGGCGCAACATGACTTAAAGTGACATAAATTGAATAACTTAGCGGAATTGTCGCGCCAGAATCGCCACTTCCACGCGTCAGTGGCACGCCGTCGCCAACGACGATTAACATCTGAGACTTGTATTTTAGCGCCAGTAGTCTCTATTGTCGGTGGTGTGTGTGCCCGCGGCTTTGGGCAGATATTTGCTTTATTCTTGTGCAAACGAATTCCAGCCAGATCGGGGTATTGCGTGGCTACCGGCGCCGAAGGTTTCAAGGAACAGAGGATTGCCCTTGTCGAACGCATTCTTGCCGCGCGCGTGGCAGGCGATTTCGACTATCTGCAGTCCATGAGCGCTCCGGATATCGTGGTAACGCTTATGGGCGACAGATCGATCATTCCGAACTGCGGTGTATTTCACGGCGTTGCAGAGGCCCGCGAGGCGCTTGAACGTGTCTTTATCGAATTCAGTTTCCACGACATGAAAATCACCCACATCATGGTTGATGGCGAACAGGTGGGCCTGCGCTGGAAAGGTATTCTGCGCAATCGCGGCACCGGGGCCAGCGGACAATTCGAAGGTTTCGCCCACCTCATTTTCCAAGGCGGCAAGATCAGGGAGTATTTTTCGCTGGTCGATACGGCCGCGATGAGCCGGCTCTCGCACTCGGATTGACCGAAACGGCGTTTTCGTCGCGTATGTTAAACAATTCATTAATTCTAAGTATCTAAGGTTTCCGGCAATCCCAGTTCAGCCAGCCGGTTTCCATGACACCTCGCTACTCCATTGTAATTCCCCTCTACAACGAGGAGGCGGTGCTGCCGCTGCTGATGCACCGTCTTGAAGGTATTCTGAAAGACCTCGACGGGCCGGCGGAAGTCATTCTCGTCGACGATGGCAGCACCGATGTCACAGGGATATTCCTGGAGGCGAAAGCGCGGCAGGACAGCAGATTCCGATATCTGGGCTTTTCGCGCAACTTCGGACAGCAGATTGCGATATCGGCCGGACTGGATCATGCGCGGGGCGAGGCGATCATCATCATGGACGGCGATCTGCAGGATCCGCCGGAAACCGTTCCGCAGATGATCGCAAAATGGCGCGAAGGCTACGACATCGTCTACGGCAAGCGCAGGACCCGCGATCACGACAGCAGGCTGAAGCGGTTCCTCGCAGCGTCATTCTACAAGATCTGGAACAAGATTTCACCGATCCGGATGCCGGAAAACGTCGGCGACTTCCGCTTGATCGACCGCAAGGTGCTGAAGGTCTTCAACACCATGCCGGAGCGCGAACGCTTTGTGCGCGGTATGTTTGCGTGGCTGGGTTTCAAGCACACCTATGTCGAGTTCGACCGTCCGGCGCGCCCGGCGGGCATGACGCAGTACCCGTTCATCAAGCAGTTCCGTCTCGCGACGGCGGCGGTGATAGGGTTCTCCGACGTGCCGTTACGGCTGGTGATCTGGGCGGGGATGATCGTTTCGGCAGCGGCGGGCCTTTTTGGCACCTACGCCATCTTCCAGAAACTGTTTGCTGCGCAGGTGCTGCCCGGCTGGACGTCGATGACGGTTATCGTGTCCTTCCTGTGCGGGATGAACATGCTGATGACGGGCATTATCGGCATTTATATCGGCCGCATCCATCGCGAGGTTCAGCGCCGTCCGCTTTACATCGTTTCGCGCCATGCCGGCGTCGAGCACGACGCCGGGGAACGCAGCGATGCGGAAGTACATGAACCGCGCGGACTTGTCGTAAAAACGGGGTAAGTGTGGTGACGCCTGGAGTTGAACCGGCAAGGCGCGACGAATTATTCTCCAGCCCGGCGGCGTGCGCCGTGCACCGGTTATGGCGCTGCATCCCCTGGCGCATCGTGCGCTTCGGAGCGATAGGCATAGCGTCCACTGTTCTTTATGCAATCATAGCCTATGTTCTGACACGCGTCTCCAATATGCCTGTCGCTCTGGCCTCGCTTGTCGCGTTCGGCGCAGGGGCGGTGTTCTCGTATTTCGGTCATCGCCTGTTCACGTTCCGCAGCAAGGCCGCCCACGGACGTTCGTTGTCGCGCTTTGCGGGCGTCAATGCCCTGGCCTATGCAACGGCTACCGGCCTGCCCTGGATCCTATGCGACCGGATGGGCTTTGCTCCGCTTGCAGGTATTCTGGCTGTTTGTATCGTCGTGCCGGTTATGAATTTCACATTGCTAAATTTTTACGTGTTCAGACAACCGCCTGCGAACGCTTCGCAATCGCGCAACGACTGAGGGGCGAACGTGAGTATGTCACACGCACGCACCCTTCGGGGCGAACTGGATTTCCGGGCGCTGGCGCCGTGGCTTCTGGCAGCGTTGGCGGCACTCGCCGGGATGTGGTGGCAGAGGGCGGCAGGCACGCAGCCGGATGTGTATTGGCTCACCCTGATGGCCGAGCGGATGCTCGACGGGGACCGGCCCTATGTCGATACATTCGAAAACAATCCCCCGGCCTCGATCTACATTTACGTCCCGGCTGTTCTGCTTGCGCGCCTGCTGCATATCTCGAGCGAACTGGCGGTTCAGATTTTCACGCTCGGCCTGCTTGGCCTGTGTCTTGCCGCTACCTATGCAATGCTGACGCGCGCTGGATATTCAAAGAACTATCCGGCGCAATGGCTTTTTGCCGCCTGCGTTGCGTTATTCGTTCTGATGCCGGCAGAAACGTTTGCGCAGCGCGAATACATCGCAGCCGTACTTGCATTGCCCTACCTCGGACTAGTGGCGATACGGACGGCAGGGGTTTCCGCGTCGAAGTGGATGATCGTAACGGCGGGTTTGGCGATTGGCGCGGTCGTGGCGATAAAGCCGCCGCTCGCATGCGTGGCGCTTTTCGCGTCGGGCATCGCTTTTCTGGCGCAACGCTCCTGGCGCGTCTTGTTCGTTGCCGAGAACTGGATCGGGGCGGGCGTATTCCTGACCTATACGGCAGCGATTTTTTATTTTCATGCTGCCTTTCTGAGCGATACCCTGCCATTGCTCAAGGACGTTTACTTGCGCGACAGGTTGGCGGTCATTGTCTTTATCGTGCCGAGCTTTCACGCTGCCCTGTTCCTGCTTGCTCATGCTTGGCTCATGCACAGAAGCGACTGGCTGCGTGCCCCGGAAGGAATTCTGTACGCAGCCGCCGCGGGATTTCTTGTCTCGTATTTCGTTCAGATGAAATATTTCCCCTACCACATCTTTCCGGTGTGCGCTTTCGTGATGCTCGCTGTCTCGATGTCCCTGCTGCGCAAAGACCCGGAACAGCGGGATAACGGCGAAGTACTATCGCGCAAACAGAAATTGTTTTCGTTTGCGGTGATCGCCGTCATAGGCATTGCAAACTTCTATCTCTATCAGGGTCGCCATTTCGAGGGACGTCTGACGCAAGCGTTGCGTTCGAGTCATCCTGCGCCCAGAGTGGTTGGCTTTACGACCTATATCGGCCAGCATGTCCGCGATGTACGCAACGCCGGTGGGACGTGGGTTGCGTCGTTCGGCCAGACCTACGTGCCACCGATCGCAAACAGTTTTCGCGGCTATCTGAGCGTGGATGCCCAATGGGAAAAGCGCTTGCAGCATTGGGAACAATGGACGGCCGATGTGTTTCTCCGCGACTTGAAGACGAAACATCCCGACATTGTGTTGATGACCGGAAATTCCGATTTCAACTGGCCAAATTGGATCGCACGCTATCCGTCGCTGCGAACTGCATTGGCGGAGTATAAATTCGACAGGCAGGTCGATTTTGCCGACGGAAGCTTTCCGATCAGGATATATGTGCGCCGGAGCGCTCCGAAATGATGGACAATTGGTACGCAAACATTTCGCGGCCATGCGGACGGAGTACTGGATCGTGACGGCAGCTTCCACGTACCGACCGATGCCCGCGAGGAAATGGACGTCCGAAAGCATCGCATTTGGCGTGACGCTTTTTGCCGTAGTGGCGGCAGTCGTCTGGCAGTTGCTGCGCGGCGCAAACCCCGATGTTGTGTGGCTTTCCATTGCTGCCGAGCGTTGGCTTGATGGCGAAACTCTATACCGCAACATTCTGGAAACGAATCCTCCGGCGGCAGTGCTCCTGTATGTGCCAATGGTGTGGGCGGGTCACGCACTTGGCGCCCTGCCTGAAAGACTGATCGTTCCCTACACCCTTGCTGTATTTTCGCTCGCGCTTTTTCTGACATGGCGCATTATTTCGCGGACGCGATACGCCAGCCAGTTCCAATGGTCGTGGCTTTTGTTCGCGACTGTCCTGTTATTCGTTGTCTTTCCTTTCGGCATGCTGGGACAGCGCGAGCATTTCGCTGCGATGGCGACACTCGTGTATGTTGCCGCCATCGCGGCGCGCGTCGATGGGCACAAGCTTGCGTTCTGGGCGATTGCTGCAACCGGAGTGGCAGGCGGGCTCATCGGAGCCATCAAGCCGACGCTGGCGGCCGTTCCGGTGTTTGTCGCCCTTGCCGGCGCGCTTCATATCCGCTCGTGGCGGATCGTTCTTGCGGCAGAAAACTGGATCGCTGCGGCCTTGTTTGCGGCTTATCTCGCGCTTGTCTACTTTGGCTTTCCCGCCTTCGTGCAGGAAACAATGCCAATGCTGCGGGACGGCTATATTCACTATTATCCCGTCGCCACCGTGCTGCGCGACATGAACGTGCAAATCGTCCTGGGGACGGTACTCTTCGCAGCATTATTGCACTGGCGCGATGCGGTGAAGGGGCCCTTCAGTCTGCTGTTTGCAGCGTCCGCCGGTTTCATGGTGTCGTTCTGGGTACAGGGCAAGTATTTCGGTTACCACGCGTTGCCGGTTGTGGCGTTTGCGCTTTTGGCAATTGCTTTCGTGGCGCTGCAGCGCAAGCCAGGGTCGAGCAAAACTGTGGGCGCGCAGACCGGTATCGAAGCGCAGGGCGCGATCTCGCTTGCGGCGGCGCTGTTGTTCGCGAGCATTCTTTCCTATGCAAATTACGGCCAGACCTATGGCGGAAAGCTCACGCAAGCGCTTCGCGCGCTGCATTCGGCGCCGAAAGTCGTGGGGGTAATTTCAACCCTCCATCCGATGCTGGGCGAAGTGCGAAACGCGAACGGAACCTGGGTCGGCGCGTTCGGAGGCGCGGTCGTTCCCGAATTCGCCTTCTGGATGCGCAATGTGGAAAGCGTTACTCGGGATCACGACAGTCGGTTGAGGCATTGGGAGCATTGGACGGCAGATGTGTTCCGCAAGGACTTGATGGACAAAGCGCCGGACGTGGTTCTGATGACTGTCGAACAGGGCTTTTCGTGGAGTAAATGGTTTGCAAAATATCCTGCACTGCAGGGTGAGTTGCAGAAATACGATCTGGTGCGCCGGCTCGACGTCGGCAAGGATATGTTCCCCATCGACATCTATGTCAGGAAAAACGGTAGATAGGGGTCCTGATCATGGCGATGCCCTATTTCATCCTCGATGTATTCACCGAGCATAAGCTTGCCGGAAACCAGCTTGCTGTCGTGCGCGATTGCGAACATCTTTCGGACGAGCAGATGCACGCGATCGCACGCGAGTTCAACCTGCCGGAGACGATTTTCGTTCTGCCGCCGCGCGATCCCGTGAACACGGCGCGGCTGAGAATCTTCACGCCGGCGATCGAGTTGCCGTTTGCCGGACATCCGACCATCGGCGGTGCTGTTCTCATTGCGCAGGAAGATGCGCGCGACATGCTGGGCCGCCAGGAGTTGGTGATTGCGATCGAGGAGCAGGTTGGGCTGATTCACTGTTCGGTGCGCAAACCGCCAGGCAAGGCGGCGCGGGCGGTGTTCGACTTGCCGCAATTGCCGAAGCGTCTGGATGGAGCGCCGCCGCGCGACGATCTTGCGCGCGCCCTGGCGCTCAGCGCAGACGACATCGGCTTTGGAACACATGTCCCGAGTCACTATTCCGCCGGGGTGGGTTTTGTCTTTGTCCCGGTCGCATCGCTTGAGGCGATAGGCCGTGCGAAGCCAAATCTCGGGGTCTGGGACAGTGTTTTTTCGCATCCGCAGGGGCGGGGGTGCTACGTCTACACGCAAGAGGTCGCATCCGAAGCGAGCCATGTGCATGCGCGCATGTTTGCGCCGCCCTTCGGGATAACCGAAGATCCGGCCACCGGTGGAGCGGCAGCTGCATTCGCGGGCGTTTGCATGGAGTTCGAACAGCCCGGCGACGGTGAACATCAGGTGGTCATCGAACAGGGGTTGGAGATGGGGCGGCCAAGCGAGATCGTCCTGTCGATGACCGTGCAGGGCGGCGCGCTGATACAGGCGTCCATCGGCGGCGCGGCCGTACTCGTTGCCAACGGGACGTTGCAATTGTGACCGACAGTTCCGGGGTCGCCCTGCACCACGCCGATGCGCTCGACTGCCGGGTCGTCGATTTCGATTGGCGGTTTGCGCGCGAACGCGCGGACGAGATCGACCGGCACTGGGAGGTGTTGCGGGAACAACGTCCGGCTCTTTTCAACGGGCGGGTCTTCCTGACCTGCGGCTATGAAATCGCCAAGGAGGCCGGCAAAACGATTTTCCGCTCGCAGCACTTCGAGACGGATTTCAAGGCTTTCATCGCCTGGCGCGATTTCGCGTTCGCCGATCCGGATGTCGCCGTCTGCTTTTCCGCCGCTGCCCTGAGAGGGGCCGACGGCGGATATGTATTGGGGCGGATGGGCGACCGCACGGCCAATGCCGGCCGCATCTATTTTCCCGCCGGCACCCCGGACCCCGGCGATGTCCGCGACGGCCGTCTCGACCTGCACGGCAGCGTTCTGCGCGAACTGAAGGAAGAGACCGGCCTTGCTCCGCCCGATGTCGTAGTCGACGAAGGCTGGACCGTCGCTATCGACGGGCCGCGACTGGGATGCCTGAAACCGGTTGTCTGCGGCAGGCCGGCAGTGGTGCTGGCGAGAGCAATCGAAGATTTTCTGGCGCGCGATCCGGAGCCGGAATTGTCCGGCGCCTATTGCGTGCATTCGGCTGCCGATCTGCTGCAGGGCGTCATGCCCGATTACATACTTGCCTACCTGCGCCAGAGAATAGCTGGCGACGTCTAACCAGCAGGATAGCCGTGGCGCAGACGGCTGGCGCGGACTATGGATTGGGCCTGTGCGTCCTTGCCGGCGTCGCACGCAGCGCGGGCCTGCGCGATCTCGCCCTGAATCGTTTTGTAGACCGACGCCGTTACGTGGCCGGAACGCAGATCGTTGTCCTGAATGGCGGCCCAGCGGGCAACCGCACCCTTGCACCCCGAACCTTCGGGCATGCGGAAGCTCGACGGGGTCACGCCTGCGGGGACGCTGCTGTAACGCGCGGCGGGCGGCGGCGCGCTTTGCTGTGCGGCAGGCTGCGGCTGCGAATTGTTGCATCCGGCGAGAGCTGTTGCGGTAGCAGCGCAGAGAATTGCACGAATGGCAGGCGAAAACTTGCTCACAGCGGTCTCCTGTCAGTTGAAACGGCTTCCGGCGCGCCGCAACGCATTCTGGCGCGATAGGTCTCACGATTTTCGCGGAAGGGCAATGGCTGCGCCAAAGAAGCGATGCGCCACAACGGTGGAACAATGCATCCTGCGCCCCAGATAGGTCGTGTGTGCCGCTCGTCCTGCGACGAAGCGTCCCGTATTTCGGGCGGGCCATTCAGGGTCGAATAACATATATAGAAAAATGAATATGATTTCGCCCGCGACGGATGAGACAGGGGACAGGCATGGAATTGCCGGATGCAATTTTCCTCGCGCGGCTGCAGTTCGCGTTCACTGTGTCGGCGCATATCTTCTTTCCGGCCTTCACCATCGGACTGGCGAGTTATCTGGCGACGCTGGAAGCGCTGTGGCTGGCGACTGGCCGCAGCGTCTACATGGAAGTGTTCGATTTCTGGAAGACGATCTTCGCCCTGACCTTCGGTATGGGCGTCGTGTCGGGTCTGGTGATGAGCTACCAGTTCGGCACAAACTGGTCCGTGTTCAGCGACAAGACAGGTCCGGTATTGGGACCGTTGCTTGGTTACGAAGTGCTGACGGCGTTCTTTCTGGAAGCGGGCTTTCTCGGCGTCATGCTGTTCGGACGCGAGAAAGTCGGCCCCCGCCTGCATTTTTTCGCTACCGCGATGGTCGCGCTCGGAACGCTGATTTCGGCGTTCTGGATATTGTCCGCCAACAGCTGGATGCACACCCCTGCCGGGTACGGGACCAATAACAAGGGCCAATTCATCGCGCTCGACTGGTGGAAGGTGATTTTCAATCCGTCTTTTCCCTATCGCTTTGTCCACATGGTGCTCGCGGCCTATCTCACGACGGCCTTCGTGGTCGGAGCGGTGGGCGCATGGCATCTGCTCAAAGACAAGGCCAGCGCACAGGCGCGGGTGATGTTTTCGATGGCGATGTGGATGGCGGCGCTCGTGGCGCCGTTGCAGATCGCGGCGGGTGATTTGCACGGTCTGAACACGCTCGAACACCAGCCGGCGAAAATCGCCGCGATGGAAGGGCATTTCGAAACGCAGAAGGGCGCGCCGCTGATCCTGTTCGGGATGCCGGACATGGAACAGGAACGGACGAAATATGCGGTCGAAATCCCCAAACTCGGAAGTCTGATCCTCAAACATTCTCTCGACGGGGAACTGAAGGGTTTGAAGGAATGGCCGCGCGCGGACAGGCCCTATGCGCCGCTGCTGTTCTGGAGTTTCCGCGTCATGGTCGCCATCGGTTTTGCCATGATGGGGCTCGGGTTGTGGGGGCTCTGGGCGCGCTGGCGCGGTGTCTTCTATGACGCGCGCTGGCTGCAACGGGCGGCCATTCTCATGGGTCCCTCGGGCTTTGCAGCGGTGCTTGCCGGGTGGATCACCACCGAGGTGGGGCGCCAGCCATGGACCGTCTACGGCCTGTTGCGGACGGCGGACTCGGCATCGCCGGTTCAAGCGCCTGCTATCGCCGCATCGCTGGCGGCGTTCGTGGTCATCTATTTCGCCGTGTTCGGGGCGGGTACATTCTACGCCATCCGGTTGATGCTGCGTCCGCCCGGATCGGCGACGCCCGACGAGGATGAAGGCAAGCCGGCGCGCGCTGCCGGGCTGATGCCCGGGCCGGCGCTGGCAGGCAATGCTGCGGAGGGCAAGCCATGACCCTGCAAATTCTGGATTTGCCTTTCGTCTGGGCCGGTCTGATCGCGTTTGCCGTTCTGGCCTATGTGGTTCTCGACGGCTTTGATCTTGGTATCGGGCTGCTGTTTCCCTTTCTGAAGGAAGAGGCGGACCGCGACACGGCGATGAATTCCGTAGCACCGGTCTGGGACGGCAACGAGACGTGGCTGGTGCTGGGCGGGGGCGGTCTCTTCGCGGCCTTTCCGCTCGCCTACGCGGTGGTGATGCCGGCGCTCTACATGCCGATCCTGCTGATGCTGACAGGGCTAGTCTTCCGGGGTGTCGCCTTCGAATTCCGCTGGAAGACGAAGCGCTGGAAGCGCGTGTGGGACTGGTCGTTCGTCTTCGGTTCGGCGCTGGCGAGCCTGTGTCAGGGTATCGCGCTTGGCGCGCTGGTGCAGGGCATACGGGTGGAGAACCGCGCCTATGCGGGCGGCTGGTGGGACTGGCTGACGCCGTTCAGCCTGCTGACAGGCGCCGCGCTGATCGCCGGATATGCGCTGTTGGGGGCGACGTGGCTCGTCATGAAAACGGAAGGCGGCGCACGTGAGACCGGCAAGCGCTTTGCTTTGCCTGCCGCAGCGGCGACGCTGGCGGCCATCGGCATCGTGAGCCTTATCACGCCGTTCCTGCAGCCGGTCTACATGGAACGGTGGTTTGCATTTCCGGCGATCCTTTATACTGCGCCCGTGCCGCTGCTGGTTCTGGCCTGCGCTTACCTCCTGTGGCGTTCGCTCAACCGGGGGAACGACACACTGCCGTTTCTTGCGGCTCTGGGTCTTTTCGTCGCGTCGTTCATAGGGCTGGGCATCAGTTTTTATCCTATGATCGTGCCGCCTTCGCTGACCATCGCGGAAGCCGCGGCGCCGCGCGAAAGCCTGGCTTTTCTCAGCGCGGGAGCCTTCGTGCTGATCCCGATCATCCTCGCCTATACGGCATTTTCCTATTACGTCTTCCGCGGCAAGACCGCCGGGAGCGCGGGCTATCATTGAGGAGGCCCGGATGGGCGAACGCGCGCAGCGGGTGCTCTGGTTCGCCATCCTTTGGGCCGGTGGGGTGCTCTCGCTCGCGGCGGTTGCGTACGGCTTGCGGTGGGTCGTGCGGGCCGTTTTTTGACGCGAAAGGGTGGGTTCTGTCGAAACGTCTTGCCAAGGCGCGCATGAAGCATTACTTTAACGGAGATTTCGACGCAGGCTCACTTCAGCTTGCGCGAACGATGAGGCGATCTGGAATGGCCAAGGCCAAAGCCATAGCGGTAGCACAACAGGCGGACCTGCGGGTCCGGGGCCTGATGCTGCTGTCCGCCGCCGCCTTGCTTTGCGGGCTCCTCCTGCTTATCAGCCCCTGAGGGCCGGCCGGGCTTCGCCCTGGCGCTCAGGGGAAAGCATAGCAGCAGCCGCCACACAGACAATCGAACATCAGGCGGCGATCCCTTCCGGATAAAGCCAGGATCAAACTCATGTCAGAGCCCGTTTCAAACGACAATTCCGCCAGCGCACCGGCCTCCAACAAGGACCGTGTGCTGATTTTCGACACCACCCTGCGCGACGGCGAGCAATCGCCCGGCGCATCCATGACCTTCGAGGAAAAGCTCGACGTCGCCGACATGCTGGATGCGATGGGCGTCGACATCATCGAGGCAGGCTTTCCGATTGCCTCCGAGGGCGACTTCGAGGCCGTTTCGGAAATTGCCAAACGCGTGAAGAACGCCACGGTTGCCGGCCTGTCGCGCGCGGCCTTCAAGGATATCGATCGCTGCGCAGAGGCGGTGAAGCATGCCGCGCGGCCACGCATTCATACGTTCATCTCCACGTCGCCGCTGCACATGAAATACAAGCTGCAGAAGGATCCGGCCGAAGTGCTGGAGATGGTGACCGCGCAAGTGACACGCGCGCGCAACCATGTCGGCGATGTCGAATGGTCGGCCGAAGACGGTACGCGCACCGAGCACGATTTCCTCTGCCGCACGGTCGAAGCCGCCATCAAGGCCGGCGCCTCGACGATCAACATTCCCGATACGGTCGGCTATACGATTCCGGAAGAATACGAAGCGCTGATCCGCATGCTGCGCGAGCGCGTGCCGAATGCGGACAAGGCGATCTTCTCCGTGCATTGCCACAACGACCTGGGCCTGGCGGTCGCAAATTCGATTGCCGGGATACGCGGCGGGGCGCGCCAGATAGAATGCACGATCAACGGCATCGGCGAGCGCGCGGGCAATGCCGCGCTGGAAGAAATCGTCATGGCGCTGCGCACCCGCGCCGATGTGCTGCCGTATCACAACGGCATCAAGACCGAAATGCTGACACGCGCCTCGCGGCTGGTTTCGGCGGTGACGTCCTTCCCGGTGCAGTACAACAAGGCCATCGTCGGACGGAACGCTTTCGCGCACGAAAGCGGTATCCATCAGGACGGCATGCTGAAAAACGCCCAGACCTACGAAATCATGACGCCGGAAAGCGTCGGGGTTTCCAAGACCTCACTGGTGATGGGCAAGCACTCCGGACGTCACGCCTTCCGCGAGAAGCTGAAGGAAATGGGCTACGAACTGGGCGAGAATGCGCTGGAAGATTCCTTCAAGCGCTTCAAGGATCTCGCCGACCGCAAGAAGATCGTCTACGACGAGGATATCGAGGCGCTGGTCGACGACGAAATCGGCCACGCACACGAGCGCATCAAGGTTGTCTCGCTGATCGTTGTCGCCGGCACCTCCGGCCCGCAATCGGCGACCCTGACGCTCGACATCGATGGCCGTCACGACACGCGGCAGGCGACGGGCAACGGGCCGGTGGACGCGCTGTTCAACGCCATTCGCGATCTCGTACCGCATAGCGCCAATCTGGAATTGTACCAGGTGCATGCGGTGACCGAGGGCACCGACGCGCAGGCGGAAGTTTCCGTCCGGCTGGAAGAAAACGGCCGGTCTGTGACGGCCAAGGCCGCCGATCCGGATACGCTGGTCGCTTCCGCCAAGGCCTATGTCGCAGCGTTGAACAAGCTGATCGTCAAGCGGACGAAAAGCAAGCCGGAAGCCATGAGCGCGCAGGCGTAATTGTGCCGAATGCAAACGATGGAAAGGGCCCCTTCGCGGGGCTTTTTCTTTTTCAGCCAGCTTCGGCTTCTGCGATGGCCGCAAGGAAAACGTCGCCGTAGTCGTCCAGCTTTTTCGGGCCAACGCCATTGATGGCTGACATATCGTCCAGCGTTACGGGACGCTTGCGCGCCATTTCCTGCAATACCGTGTCGTGGAATATGACGTAAGGCGGCACGCCGCGGCCGCGTGCGAGCGCCATGCGCTGCTGTTTGAGGGCCGTCAAGAGCTGCGCATCGGCCTCGCTCATCGCGGCCGCGACGGCAGCGGCTTTCGCTGCGCGCGAGGATTTGGCAGGCCGCGCTTCGCGGAAGTCGAACGCAGTATCGCCTTCGAGCACGGCGCGCGCCTTTTCGCCCAATTGCAGCGCGCCGAATTTTTGAATGTCGAGCGTCAGGAAGTTTCCCGATACGGCCTGGCGGATCATGGCCAGCCAGAAGGCCTTGGGATGGTCCTTGCCCTTGCCATAGCTGGCGAGCGCGTCGTGCTTGCGGTCGCGGATCTTCTGGGTATCGGCGCCGCAGACGATGTCGGTGACATGGGCTGCGCCAAAAAACTGGCCGCTGTCGCGGATCGTGGCGAAAAGGATCTGCGCCTCGGCGGTGCGGTCGGCAGTTTCCGCAGGATTGGCGCAATTGTCGCAATTGCCGCACGGCTGGGCGCTTTCGCTGAAATAGGACAACAGCGCGACTTTCCGGCACGACGGGGCATCGCAAAAGGCGACGAGAGCGTCCAGCCTGCGGTGCTCGCGCATCTTGTGATCGTCGCCGGAGTTTTCGTCGTCGATGAACATGCGGCGCTGGCGTACGTCGCCCATGCCGTAAAGCAGCAGCGTTTCGGCAGGTTCGCCGTCGCGTCCGGCGCGGCCGATCTCCTGATAATAGGCCTCCATGCTGCCGGGCAGATTGAGATGGCAGACGTAGCGGATGTCGGGCTTGTCTATGCCCATGCCGAAGGCGATGGTAGCGGCCATGACCGCTGCGGGCTCGTTCATGAAGCGGTTCTGGTTCGCCCGGCGGACGCCGGCGTCCATACCGGCGTGATAGGCAATGGCGTTGAAGCCGTTTTCGGCGAGAAATTCGGCCGCCTCTTCCGTCAGCCTGCGGGACAGACAGTAAACAATCCCGGAGACATTTTTCTTGTCAGCGAGGAAGGCCAGCAATTGCGTCTTCCAGTTGGTCTTCATTGCGACGGCAAGGCGCAGGTTCGGCCGGTCGAAGCCGTGCACGACAATCTCGCCATCGCTGCGGAACAGCTTTTCGGCGATGTCAGAGCGTGTCGCTGCGTCCGCAGTCGCCGTGAAGCCGGCGATGACGGCGCGCGGGAAGCGGTCGCGCAGAGCCTGCAATTGTTCGTATTCGGGTCGGAAGCTGACGCCCCATTTGGAGATGCAATGGGCCTCGTCGACGACGAACATGGCCGGATCGAGTTTTTCCAGAGCTTCGAGCATGCGCGGCGTCATCAGCCGTTCGGGCGACAGATAGAGCAGCGGCGCCCGTCCCGCTGCGGCTTCGCGCCAGTTTTGCACCTGATCCTCGCGCGTCATCCCGGAATGGATGCAGGCTGTGGCGACACCGTTGGCGCGCAGGGCGGCTGTCTGGTCGTCCATCAGGGCGACGAGGGGTGAGACGACAATCGTGAGACGCCCGTTCAGCAGAGCGGGTATCTGGTAGCAGAGCGATTTTCCCGCCCCGGTCGGCATCACCACAAGCGCGTTGCGCCCGCCCGCGAGCATGGCGACGATCTCCGCCTGACCCGGCCGGAAGGCGCGGTAGCCGAAAACGTCGTGCAGAATTTTGTGCGCCGGCGTGTCGATGATTCTGTCAGCCCCGTTTGTGACAGCGCTGGGTGGCACGGCCCGCGCCGGGCTGCAAGGCGCGTTGCGCGTTTATCGGAGATCGAAGGCCGATTGCTGTGGACCGGGAAGGTCAAATGTTGCGCTGACGCTAATTGCAAAGGTATAAGCCAAGTATTCGAATTAGAGTGGGGGCTTTTGATGAGATCGATTTTGCTGGCGGCGTGCCTCGCGGCAGGACTGTCCGTGTCCCTTGCCGGTTGTGCGACGGTGACGCGCGGCACGACAAACCAGATCCAGATCGTTTCGGAGCCGCAAGGCGCGCAGGTACGCACATCGCTGAACCAGGTGTGCGTGACACCCTGCACTTTGCAGGTTTCGCGCAAGGACGAATTCAGCGTCACGTTTTCGAAACCGGGCTATCTCGACCAGACGATTGCCGTGAAAACCCAGCTTGCCGGTGCAGGGGCCGCCGGATTTGCCGGCAATGTGCTGGTCGGAGGGGTCGTGGGCATGGGCGTCGACGCTTATACGGGCGCGACGCTGCTTCATGTGCCGAACCCGGTGCAGGCGATCCTGCAGCCGGCGGAACAGCCGCGAATGGCGCCCCCGCCGCAACGCAGGCGGCCGGCGGGCCCGCGCCGCCACCGCGGCGCGCCATCTTCCTGAGTGCGGAAACACAGGCCGGGCCGAAATTTCCGCCCGGCCGTACTGGACACGCCGGAGCCGCTTTGCTACACGCGGTCTCCGGTTCCGGCCTGCTCTCTTTGCAGCCCGGAAACACCTTCGATGGGCGCATAGCTCAGTTGGTAGAGCAGCTGACTCTTAATCAGCGGGTCCAAGGTTCGAGTCCTTGTGCGCCCACCATCGAAATCAGTGACTTGCGTTCTTCATCAGTTCTACGAAAAAGCTTCGGCAACCACATAGCAACCACCCGAAAAGGACAATCCGGGACATCCAGGGTAATTCTTGCCGTCCTGCTTTGTGGATAAGCGCGTAACGCGGCTTTTCGATAGGATAGTCTGACCAGGGTGTTTCAGGGCAAAAATCAAAACTACATGTATTTCAGTGTAGATTAGGCTAAACGCACTGAAAGTCGATTTTTCCGAGTAACTGGTCGAACTTTCAGCCGCCAAAACCATCGCGGATTTAACCCTTTTTGAGCGGAGTAATAGACCGGGAAAAGCGTATATGGAGGCCTATTTTCACGTCCCTGTGTATTTGCTTGGTCGCCATTGATCTCGCTGTAGAGGGAGTACTTTGAAGCGGTTTAGTTCATGTTCCTTCGCGAAAGATGCAGCCAAGGCAGCATCGATCTTGCCACCAAGCCAATTTCTCAGACGGAGTGACAATTTTCTTAGAACCGGACCCTGGCCGAGTTTGGATTACTTGCGCCGGTGATGGAAAAGACAGAAAGTCTTAAAATCATAGTAACTTACGCGATTTCGTGCACACAGAAGTTGCGCGATATCTCGATCAATCGTAAGCCTGCGGTGAAGACCGCGGCTAAGTCGGACGGGGTTTCCGGGATAAGTGTGTTCGAGACCAGCGTTTTGCGAGCTTGTTGACGTTCTCGGCGAGTAGGTCGCTTGGGACTTGGTTTGGTTCGAAATCTTCACCGATCCAGCGTCGCATGTCGGCATGCTGCTCGTGATTTGGATCTGCGAGGGCTTCGAGCAACTCCGTATAGCCCCAGGGTCCGCCGACGTCTTCCGGTGGGCAACGACCAGATGCTCTGACCAGGCGGGGATAGAGAACGCCGGGGAAAGGGTCGGCCAGGCGTTCGATCTTGATCGTGTGCTCCCAGCCGTCGCCGAAGTCGTAGAGGTATCGTAGCGTCTTTGCGCCTGTATCTTCGACGACGCTTGCGAGTGTTGCCTTGCGGGCGTCGAGGGGCCCGTCGCCCCAGTCGGGATCTGGCGTCCCCCAGCCTATGTCGCGGGCCCGGATCTCGTAGAGATGGCTGTCAGTCCAACCGAACGCGGCCTGCAGCGTTTGGTGCAGACGATCGAGCCTTATGTAAAATGGGACCTCGAGGTATCGCTCAACTTTCGGTTCAACGTCGTCGAGAGTGATTTTGATGCGGGCGATTGATGTGGCGGTCATGCCGCCAGTTTACGACGCTCCTGACCTTCCGCCCAGTTCCATGGCAGCAAGGTGTCCAGCTTTTGAACCGGAAGGTCGGCGATACGGGCAAGGACATCGGCGAGCCAGGCCTGGGGGTCGATGTCGTTCAGCTTGCAGGTGACGATCAGGGAATAGAGGGCCACGGCGCGCTGACCACCCCGGTCCGAGCCGGCGAAGAGCCAGGATTTGCGGCCAAGGGCTATCCCGCGCAGGGCCCGTTCTCCGGCATTGTTCGTGATACAGATCCGCCCGTCGTCGAGGAAGCGGGTAAATGCGACCCAGCGCTTGAGAATGTAGTCCATCGCCTTGGCGACCTCGTTGTGGCGCGACAGATTTGCGCGCTCGGCGCGCATCCAGGCTTCGAGATCGGCGACCACAGGGGCGCTTTGCTCCTGTCGTGCGGCTTTGCGAGCGGCAATGTCCATGCCGTTGATTGCGCGTTCGATGTCGAACAGGGGTGACCGCCCGATTGTTACCGCCTGCCATTTTGCGGCCCGACCGACTAGGACACGTGCATAGCGACGTCGCAAACGACGTGTCTTATGTGGAGGATTCATGCAGGGCGAGGTTCTTGGGGTCGAACGGCGACGTCGTTGGGACGATGATCAGAAGCTTGCGATCGTGAGTTCGGTCGGCGTGGATGGCGCAACCGTCACGCAAATGCAAGGAAAAAGCAAGAAATCCGAGCATAATACGATTCTGGCGCAGCGCAATCATGACTTCAGACATGAGAGCACAGATTAGGCGGTCGACGGTCTCTTGACATTACCGTGCTAGTTGGAAGATGATTTAAAGACAGTCAAACTGCTTGGCGTTGCGCCACTTCTGAACTCGCAGTTGGGCGCCAGGAGCGTTGAGTTCAGGACGACACTGGCGACAGCGATGAAAAAAATGGTTCCGCTTGCAAAACAGCTGGCGGGAGGAAACATGTTGCTTGAACCCCGTCTGCAGTACAGTTGCGGAAACTGGAGAGCATTCCAGCTCATCTCCTAAGTCTGTCGGGTGGACAAAGTGGAAATGACTATCGAGCAGTCGCAGCGAAACCAGCGGTAGAAGTTGGGCCGTCATCGCGCACCTGTGATCTACAGCCCTGATAATGAGAAAGCATTTAGGAGGAAAGCATGATCTCGCAGGAAACGAACGACAGCATGACGCTGGTAGGCTCTGACAAGCCAGCCGGAAAGTTGTTGCGCCGCTATTGGCAGCCCGTCGGAACTGTCCTGGAGCTAGACCAAGAGCCGGTGCAAAGAGTCAGAGTTCTCGGTGAAGACCTAACGCTATATCGCTCGAACAATGGCGAGTACGGGCTCGTGGCAGAACGGTGTCCTCATCGGATGGTTTCTCTTGAGTACGGCATCCCAGACGACCGCGGGATTCGTTGTCCATATCACGGGTGGCTCTTCGACAAAAAAGGGACATGTCTCGAAATTCCCTTTGATGATCGCGTCAATCCGGAGGCAAACTACAAATCCAAAATCAAAATCAAAGCCTATCCAGTGCAGGCTCTGAATGGTCTGTTGTTTGCCTATCTCGGGCCAGAACCGGCGCCGTTATTGCCTCGATGGGATGTGCTTGTTCAGGACGGCTTTGACAGCGTAATCCAAATCCATGACTTGCCATGCAACTGGCTGCAATGCATGGATAACGCAGCCGATCCTGTTCACTTTGAGTATCTCCACGCAGAGCTTGGCAACTACCAGCTTTCTCGAATGGGAAAGCCGCCGAAGATGGTTCGAACGAACCATCTCAAGATCGCTTTCGATCAGTTTAGGTATGGCATCATGAAGCGCCGACTACTAGAAGGCGAAAGCGAAGATTGCGATGACTGGACTACCGGTCATCCATTGTTGTTCCCAAACATTCTCGCGGTCGGAGGCATAGATTGGCCAACCCTTCAGTTCCGGGTACCAATCGACGACACGAATACCCGGCAGTTTGCTTTTCGAACCAAACGCCGCAAGCCTGGTGCGGCACCACGTCCGCAAGAGGTTATTCATAGCGATTTGTTCAACGAGAAAGGGAAGATTATTGCCGATAATGTCCCTGCTCAGGATATGGTTGCATGGGTGATGCAGGGGGCAATCAGCGACCGAACACAGGAGCACTTAGCGGCAAGCGACAGGGGCGTTGTCCTTTATCACAAGATTTTGCTCGAAGAGATCGAGAAAGCCGAACGTGGCGACGATCCAATGGGCACGGTCCGTGATCCTGCGGAGAATGAGCCAATGATTTGCCTCCACCGTGAAAAAATTGCGCTGCACCCGTTCCAGTCGCAATATAAGTCAGTAATTGATGTCCAGCCTGAAAAGACAGAAGCCTGATAAACTTTTTTGCGCGCTGTGCAGTAGCCTCGCTCAGTACGCTTCATGCGCATAAATCGCAAACTGTCTTCGACTGCTGCTACGATTACAGTTGAGTCTGGTGGAATGGAAGCACAGGAGGTCCATGTGGCGATACCCGTCCTCGAAGAGAAGGCCGAAGCCAAAACAGTCGCAGAGATGGACGAGTACTTCGCTTCGTTGCAGGCGAACTCCATGGATGCTTTGTGGCGTGCTTCTCTGCCACGTCCCCAAGTTTCGGGATCGCGCGCATCATACCCCCCATTTCATTGGCAATGGGAGACTATCCGGCCCGCAATGCTGCGCGCGGGGGAGTTGGTGAAGCCTGGACCGGATGCCGAACGTCGTGTTCTCCAGTTGATCCACCCAGACCTCGGCGCTGCACGCTCAGCCAGCCACACTCTGACAGCAAATGTACAACTCGTGTTGCCGGGCGAAATCTCGCCTACGCACCGCCATTCGATTGCAGCTATTCGTTTCATCATTGAAGGAAGTTCGACGATTACCATAGTGGACGGTGAACCAGTCGAGATGCGACCTGGCGATCTGGTTCTTACACCAGCTGGCGCATGGCATGGCCATATAAATGAGGGAAGTGAGCCATCGATCTGGATGGATTCTCTTGATCGACCGGTGGTTGTTGCCCTGCGCCAGGTACACCAGGAACCGTATCCACATTTACTGCAGAGCCCGACACTGCCGATTGGCACTGGTCTAGCCAAATTTGGGCGCGGCACGTTGATGCCCATAGGTCAACGTACCAGCACCCGTGTTTCGCCCCTCATGCGCTTTCCTTGGGAAGACACCCTTGCAGCTCTGCAGGCGCTCACTGAGATCTCAGCAGACCCCTATGACGATGTCGCCATGGACTACGTTAACCCGATGACAGGAAGTCATGTTCTGCCAACAATCGGGTGCCGAATGCAGATGCTTAGACCAGGCGTCCATACTAAGCGGCATCGGCATTCCTATGGATCCGTCCATCACGTTTTCCGCGGTTCGGGCATCACTATTGTCGAAGGCCGCGAAATTCATTGGAAGCAGGGCGACTTCTTCACAATTCCACCCTGGAGCTGGCATGAACATTTGAACAATGCTGAATACCCTGCATTTGTGTTCAGCGCCAATGATCTTCCAATCATGGAGGCGTTGAACCTTTTTGCAGAGGAAGAGGCGTCGTAGTCGATAGTACCCCTAATCCGATTGACAAAGAGAATAGCCAATCCAGTGAGTGTCGAAAATATGGCTCAGGACAAAATTCTACGGCTTGGCATTGGTGGTTTAGGGGTAGCGAGTACCCTGTTCATCCCGGGTGTACAAAAATTCAGCGGGGCAAAAATATCTGCGGCTGCCGATGTACGTCGCGGGGCACTTCGAGCATTCGAGCAAACGTATGGAGGTAGGACTTACGAGACGTTCAAAGAACTATGTGCGGATCCCGAAATCGATGTGATCTGGGTTGCAACCCCCAATCATCTGCACGCTGAACATACGATAATGGCGGCCGACCACGGGAAACACGTAATTTGCACGAAGCCCATGGCACTTAGTGTCAAGGAGTGCGAATCAATGTGCGTGGCTGCGGAACGCAACAAGGTACAGCTGTTGTGTGGCCAGACCTACAGCATGTCCCCCGATATCCAAGCAATGTTGGAGATTGCGAGATCCGGAGAGCTCGGTAGACTAATTGCAATAAACACTTGGCTGTCTACTGATTGGTTATTGAAACCTCGAGTTCCCGAAGAGTTGGATGAAGCGCTGGGCGGTGGTGTCGTATTTCGGCATGCCCCACATTTGATCGATACAGTACGTCTTCTCGGAGGTGGGCGTGTCCGAAGCGTGCGAGCATCCGTAGGACGATGGATGAAACAGCGGCCGTGCCCTGGCAATTTCTCAGTTTTTATGGAGTTTGAAGACGGCACCCCTGCAACAATAGCCTATAACGGTTACGGCTATTTTGATACCTCCGAGCTGACGTGGGGAATTGGAAATAGAATGTATTCGGATGACGAGCGGGTGGCGGTGCGTGCAGCCTTACGCGCAGGTACCATCGACCACAATGCAGCAAAGGAGGGCATGCGATTTGGCGCTGACGCACGGGACAAGAGCAGTAGCGGAAGCGGAAATCTTGCCATGAAGTCCCAAGGCAGCAGGGCTCACATTGCTTGGTTCGGCATCACGGTTGCTAGCTTCGAGCGTGGCGATATCAGGCAATCGCCGAACGGTGTGTATGTATATGATGATAACGGCCGTCGAGAGCTACCTGTTTTTGGTGATCGCGGAACAGGTACGCTTGAGATGAAGGAAATGTATGAAGCTATTTTCGAAGGGAAGCCAGTCGCTCACAATGGACGATGGGGTCTTGCAACTCTGGAAGTCGGTGCAGCTATCGTGCAGTCCGGCCTGGAGCGACGGGAAATCGTGTTGCAGCATCAATGCGCAGCGAGTTAGGAGGGTACCCTCATGACGGATCGAGAACTCGCTGAATTGCTCACGCTAAGCTGCAGGATACTAGCAGAGCAGGATATTATCGATGCGTATGGTCATCTATCTGTACGGATGCCAGGGGAACCAGATCTGTACATGATGAATCGGGGCATGAGTCCTGCGCTTGTTAAGCCAGAAGATTTTATAGTGTGCGATACCAATGGAAAGGTTGTCAGAGGCACAGGGCATCCTAACGGCGAATGGCCGATACACGCCTGTATCTATATCGCACGTCCAGATGTGCACAGCATCTTACACTCGCATAGTCGAATGGCCCGTATCTTCAGCCTGTCTCATCGACGGATGCGAGGGCTTTTGACCCAGAGCTGCGGTGAATGGCAGGGGGGCTTGCCGGTGTACCGTCGCCCAGGACTGATCACTTCCATCCAGGCCGGAGAAGAACTAGCGCGGACCTTATGCAATGGCTGTGCAGCACTCTTGCGCGGTCACGGTGACGTGGTTGCTACCGGAAGCGTAAAGGAAACGGTACTGACGGCCATTTTGTTGAAACAGAATGCTGAGGTCTTGCATGAAGTCATTTCTCACGGTGGCGAGATAGATTTGTGGTCCGAAGAAGAAGTCGCTGTCTGGAAGGGGCCTCTCAATTTTCAGATTTCCGAGCAAGCCAGAGCGGCTCTTACGGATCGAGTGTGGGACTATTACGTTGCTCGGGCGACGGGTCGGCTTACCGACCTTCTTTCCGGAGAAAAATGAGACACGATACATAGTCAGGCACGCAGTCAACGGGGAGAAAAAACATGGCTAATTCAGTAAGAATGGTTGCGCTCGTTTCAATTCTAGCGGTACTCCCTACCCAAACGCCAGCACAGACTGCGATAGACCTTGCTCAGTATTACAAGGGCAAAACAATTCGTGTAATTGTGGGATATAGCCCTGGTGGAGGCTACGATGCTTACAGCCGATTGCTGTCCGAACATCTACATCGCTTTATACCAGGTGGTCCTTCAATCGTCGTGCAATACATGCCGGGAGCGGCCACGGAGCTCGCAACTGCATATATTCTCAACGCCGCTCCGCAAGACGGGACCGTTATCGGTATTCCTGTGTCCAGCCTACCAATGTCGAATACTCTCTTTCCAAGACCGGGACAGAAAAACATTGATGTTTCAAAGATGCGGTGGATTGGTCGATTGGATGCAATCGATACTGTAGCAATCGTTGCAGCTAGAACAGGCGTGAGCAAAGTTGAAGATACGAAGAAGATCCCTGTGGTATTCGGTGCGACAGCGAAAACGTCAGCGACCTATATCGTACCCTTGATTTTGAATAGGCTCGGGAAAGGAAACTTTAAAATTGTATTGGGTTACAGAGGAACCACAGGAGCCTACCTCGCGATGGAGCGACGCGAGATTGACGGAATGCATAATGGTGTATGGTCTCAGTTGAAACGTACTCGAAAGGAATGGATTCGCGATAAGAGCATTAATGTGATTTATCAGCACGCGCTTCAACGTTCTACCGAACTTCCCGATGTTCCAACAATTGTTGAGCTCGGCCAAAGCGACGAAGATCGTCGGATGTTTAGCCTGTTTGCGAGCGAATCTACCTTAGGGCGTACGTTTTATGTGTCTGATGGGATCCCACGTAAGTTAGTTTCGGTACTCCGACAAGCGTTCTCAAAAATGGTGGTCGACGCAGTATTCCTAGCAGCAGCAAAGAAGCTAGACATGCCTATCAACCCACTGTCTGGCGAAGAACTTGACAAGGTTGTGGCCGATATAGTTTCTGCTCCACCCCAATTGATCAAGCGCATACGAAAGTTGACGGCCGAATAGCAAAGCGTTGATCAACGATAATAGTCGGCCGTACAGCTAAATCTAATAGAATGTGGTTCGTGGCTGGGGCCAAATGACGTTAGCGGTAGGCGCAGCTACCTGTGGTCAATGTGGCAAACGTTGGAGTAGCGATTACAGTATGATCGCTAATATCTCTCCCAATCGACCTGATTGATTGTGAATACTAAAGTGCGTAGCGAATTACAAAGGAACGTTCTGTGTATGAACAGATGCTGGGAATCGGCCTATCAATGCGGGCTATTGTTGAGCATCACATCGTTGGGAAAAGTTTAAGGATAAGTTCCCAATTTGCAATAGTACTGGCTATATACATTGAGGATTAGTCCGATAGCCAGAACTATACGTCAGTGGAAAATAGAGAAGCTAGTGGTTTACAGGGTCGACTTGGGCAAATGCACTGAAATACTGACCGCGCCAGTGTCAATAGGGCGACCGTCCACCCCAGCCGAATGCCCGTGCTACTGCGGGGCAAGGATGAGTTCGAGCAATGGCTCGAAGGAGACGACGCCGACGCCAAGGCGCTGATCCGCACGGTGCCAGACGATGATATGTTGATCGTCCAGAAGGGCGAGGAAAAGCGGGACCGCGGATGACAGGCTCAATTTAAAAGCTGTTGAATCCGTTGCCTAAAATACCCATCGCGGTCAGGTGCTTGTAAAGTTATACTTGAGCTCTTCAATAATTCGGGAGGGATTAATGGAACGATTTTCTCCGTATACCCGCAGCCAGCTTGGGTTTTACGTGTACCGTTTAATCGATCCGGAAGGCAAAACCTTCTATGTCGGAAAGGGCAAAGGAAACCGACTTTTCGATCACATTCGGATGAAAGTGGACGAAAGCGCTTACCCTGACGGCATGCCCCTGAAATTTTCCAAAATCCGAGAGATCAAAGACTCCGGAAAGCAGATAGGACATGTCATCCACCGCTTTGGACTCACTAAAGCCGAGGCCCTGGAGGTCGAGGCCGCGCTCATTGATGCCTACGAGGACTTAACCAACCTACAGCGCGGTCACCACACTAAAGAAAAGGGCATCCGCACCGCGGAGGAAATCGAACAATATTTTGCGCGCGAAAAAGTGGAAATCGGACATAAAGTGCTATTTGTGAATGTCGCGCGTAGCCTTGCAAATAAAGAAGAAAAAGATCGAAACAATTATGACGCGGCGCGTTTTGCGTGGGTTTTAAACGAAGATCGAGCGCAAAAATGCGAGTATGTGCTCGCGCATAAGGACGGTGTTGTCATTGATATATTTAAGCCAGAAAAATGGCTGCCTGCGACACCTGAGAATTTTAAGGAATTAACCGCCGTCGAAATTCGCAGTAAGCGAGGTCACCTGCGGCTAGGCTTCGAGGGTATTCAAGTTGATGATCCTGCGATCTGCGCCCGATATAAGAATAAACGAGTGCCGGAAAAATTAGCAAGACCGTATGGCCAGTCGATTCATTACATGTCCCCTAACACACGCTAAGCTTCGCAGAATTGGATGCGCTTTCGTCAATTGGTAAATATGAGAAAGAGGCGTCATTGCCCAAGATTTCTCTTCCGGAAATGACATTGGGCGTGCTCGCGCTCTGGGGTGGCGGCGCGCTCGTATTGCTTCTGGCCTTCGTGTTTGCCCTCGATACGATCTTCGATCTGTTCAAGTGGTTTTTTGGCGGGGGCAAGGTGTAGGCCTCATAACCTCTCCAAAAGCCAGAAAACGGCTCCATAGCAAGGTTGGAAGTCAGGATTTCACCCCCGGAACAGATAAAACGCCGCCGGCGCGTCGATATCGTACTACAGATATGGGTATCAGCGACGAATGGTTGCCCCGCTCTCTTGTTCGCGCTTGGCGTGGATACGTAAAACAGCCTCTCTGACAGACCCCAACCTAGGGGGAATGCATTTAGAGCCGGAAGGCAGGTCTATTGGATCTAGAGGATGTTCACCGCCGCTACAAAGCACCTTTACATTCGACGTTTCGATTGAAGGCGACCATTCGCTATAAAAGCCCGCAACGTTTCCAACTGTCAAAGTCACTTCATTTGCAGTGCCTTCAGAGATACGAGCAACATATCGGTTGTAAGTAGATGGCTTCACCATCAGATAAAAGACAATACAATCCGGAGTTGTTTCATCTCGAAAGTCTAACTCGGCCGTGTAAGACACGGTGCCCCATGCGAAGCACTTTTCAGTATCATTCTCAGTTTTGGCTGGGTAGATTTTGAGCTCGAAGCTCTTAATGACTCGATCCGTACCGAACATTCTATAGGTCGTTTCGGTATGCCAAATCTCATCCACGGCTGGTTGGCCAGGGCGCAGCTTGACAGAGATCGAGCGAAGCTCTGTGACTTCAGCAGGCGTCGAAAGAAAAGCCGAAGTCTGCGATTCGAATGCTTCATTAACCGAAATTTCTTCCACCAAAAGAAGTTCAATTGCGGTGAACGATAGTGACCAATGCCATGGAATCTGATCGGTTCCCACTTGATGACCATCTTCATCAACTTCATTGATCGCCCAATCGTAAAGTGACGAATTTACTTCCGTCTTTATTTGCAAATTGCGATCAAGATCAAATTTCATCGGTTGCTCGATTTTGACGCCATAATCCAGTCGTATACATAAAATATCTAGCAACTTACCCAAGTCATCAAGAGCCAGTATCGTTTTTGTACAATGTTTTGCATCCATGCCTGCCCTTCATCGCCTCGCAGAGCCGGGATGCGTCAGTGACCACTCCGGTGATCGGATCGTTCCTGTAGAGCTTCTGATTGCCGTCCGGATCTCCGAAGCGAAATTCGGTTGATCCGCAGAGGAAGGCTCCGCGCCGGGTGAGGGCGGGCCAGATGTCGCAAAAGAACACTTCGTATTTGTGGAATACAGTGATCGTCCGGTCTGGTTGCTCTGGCGTAATAGGCCTTGCGTCAGTTACGCTGCGTTTGCAGCGTAACGCTAGGGCAGAAGTTCGTCCAGCCGGTTGATCTTGTGGTCAGCGATGCGGCTGAGCACGTCGGTGAGCCACGCCTGCGGATCGACGCCGTTGAGTTTGGCGGTTTCAATCAAGGTGTAGGCAATTGCCATGGCCTTTCCGCCACCCTCGGAACCGGCAAACATCCAGTTTTTACGGCCAAGGGCCACGGGCTTTATCGCCCGTTCAGCATAATTGTTATCCGCTTCAAGGACACCGTTTTCGAGGTACGGCCGGGCCTTGGGAAGGCGATCCAGCGCATAGCGAATGGCATCGGCCAGCGGTGATTTTCTGGGAAGTTTCGGCAATTGTTTGCGCAGCCAGACCTCCAGATCGTCGAAGATCGGCTTGGCGTCAGCCTGGCGAAGGGCGGCGCGGTCTTCAGGTGATTGTCCCCGTGCGCGCTTTTCGACAGCGTAAAGTTCGGCGATGCGTTTGATCGCCTCTTCGGCAATAGGAGAACCTTGCGATTTGTAGATATCGACGAACTTACGGCGGATATGCGCCATACAAGCCATCTCGGAGGCTTTGTCCGGCCCAAACACACCATTGAACCCGGTATAGCCGTCGGCATGAACCCAGCCTTTATAGCCCGGTAGGTGGCTGACTGGATGATGGCCTTTGCGGTCGGGGGTAAACTGGTACCATGCGCAAGGTAGCGCTGGCCCGTTCCAGGGCCGTTCGTCCCGGACATAGGCCCAGGCTCTTGCTGTTTTGGTGCGCTTGTTTCCCGGCGATAGCATTTTTACCGGCGTGTCGTCGGCAAACAGCGCCGGGCCCAGCCGCACATAGCGGGCAATCAGATTGGCCAGCGGCTCCAGGAGCGCGGTTATTTTGCCAACCCAATCAGCCAGGGTCGAGCGTTCCAGCTCGATGCCCTCGCGGGCATAAATCTGGCTCTGGCGGTATAACGGCAGGTGATCACAATATTTACTGACCAGCACATGGGCGAGCAATCCAGGGCCGGGACGGCCACGTTCTATCGGCCTTGATGGCAAGGGTGCTTGCTGGAATGTCTCACAGCAGGCGCAAGCCATGCGTGGACGGACGACCCGGTTGACGACGAAACGGCCGGGAACATATTCTAGTTCTTCGGTGACATCCTCGCCCAGATGCTTCAACCGGCCACCGCAGACGCCGCAGGCATCCCCCGGCGTCAGCACCGTCTCGTTGCGCGGCAGGTGATCGGGTAGCGGCTTGCGTTTGGGCTTTCTCTTTGCACCATCAGATATTGGCGCTTCGGCAACATCCTCGACCGGCGTTTCCGCAGCCTGCGCAATCTCTTCTTCTTCGAGGATCAGTTCGAGCTGGTCGAGGGCCTCGCAGGATGACCCAAACCGGTGGCGACGCATTCCGGCGAGCTGATATCGGAGTTTTTCAATAAGAAAGTCACGGCCTCGCAGTTGCATCTTGAAGCCGGCAATCTCCGCTTCCCGTTTGGCCAGCAAAGCCTGAAGGGCTGCAACATCAATCGGCTTTCCAGGTGCCGGTTTCATCAACAATTGTGTAGCAAATAAAGCTATTCATGGGAATCCCAGAACAACAAGATAGGCCTAATTTTATTGATCTTCTGGCTTACCCGACAGTCAACGGCCGCCATGTTTTGTGTCGCATTCTCCAGTCGATCCCCTCTAGCAACATCGCCAGTTGCGCCGCCGACATCGACACTTTGCCGTTCTTCGCCGACTGCCACACAAAGAGTCCGCGTTCCAGGCGTTTGGAAAACAGGCATGCCCCTTGTTGATCCCACCAGATGATCTTGAGCAGATCACCGCGACGGCCCCGGAAAACGAAAAGATGGCCGCAGAACGGGTCTTCGGCCAGGCATGTCTGCACCTGCGCCGCCAGGGTGTTGAAGCCGCGCCGCATGTCCGTCACGCCCGCAGCCAGCCACACGCGCGTATTGCTCGGCACCGGGATCATGCAAACCGCCTCAGGGCGCTCAAAATCCGGGACAACGCGTCTTTCGCAATGTCTTCCCGGCAGCGCAACCGAACCTGGCCGCTAATCTCGATATCCAGGTGACGCGGCGAAGTCGAAGAATCGACCGGCGGAACCAGTCCCACCGCATCCGGCGAAATCTGGACCGGCAGAAACCAAGCGCTGCCCTCGACATCGCCGCTAAACCGCCGATCCTTCTTACAGTTGAAGACCAGGTTCGCGTTCAGCCCATGCCGGCGCGCAACGGCCGCGACTGTCGCGTCTTCCACCAGCGTTTCGGCGACTACCTGACGCTTGAATGACAGCTCGTATCGCCGCCTTGGCTCCCCACGCTTATTCGTCATCAATACGTGTCCGCTTAAATACGCGGACACCTATTGCCCGCTACCAAGCGTCAGTCTCACCCGTGGAGCGAAAATAACAAGGTCGGTCAGGCCGGACGAATACTCAATAGGCGAATGAAGGCCCGTTGCAACAATAGGGGATCGATCCTAGGGTCGGGCTAATGAATATTGTAGCAGGATGCCAAAATCACCTTGGGTCGATGGTCGCCTCCTGCAGCGCAGCAACCTTCTTGCGTTGAGAACTTAGAAAAAGCGCACGAGTCTCCTCCATCAGCGCAATACAATCCGGGTCAAGGTCAAAACGAGGTTCTGGATCGGGTTTCCAATAACCGTGCGTGTCGACCCCGCGACAGAGCATCGCCGTTGCACCCTCATAGCGGGTTTCACGAACATGAGGAGCAATGTAATGGATAACAAAGCCGACGCGCGGATGTGAAGCATTGTTCGGCCCCGACCCGTGAATCACGCTCTCATGATGAAATACGACCTGACCAGCATCCAATATTGCAGGCACAGCAAGGCTTTCGTCGACGCCGATAACGGTTCTCCCATCCGGCGCCAAATTATCGGGATGGGGCTTGAACTCGTGCTCAGGGGGCGGCCCACGATGGCTCCCGGGGATGTATTGAACACAACCGGATTTCAAGGTTGCGTCGTTGAACGAGACCCATGCGGAGAGGGTTTCGGGCGGATCGAAAGCGTAAAAGTAGGTGTCGTTATGCCAGGATATGTATCGAGGGTCATGAGCCTGCTTTGAAAAAAACGATGCGCCCCAGCACAGGATATTCGGGCCAATAACGTCCTCCACAGCGTCCAGGAGCGGCGCATGGCGGATCACGTCGCACAGCCAGGGGAAAGGGAGGTGGGCCTTAATTCGGAAGCGCGCCTGCAATTCGTGACCTATCTGCGCCTCCATGCTGGCGACGCGCGAACTGAGCGTGGCAGCTTCGGATTTGCTGAAGCAATTGACAGGAAAAAGAAAACCGTTCTGGTCGTAGAATTGAATCTGGTCCTGCGTGAGCACCTTGGGCATAATCGCGCCTCCTGTTCCCTGCACAGCGCGCCCGCCGGCCCAAGAGGCAATAAAGCCCCTTGAGAGCCGCCTTTAAATGCGGGTTGACGTACGATGAACACGCTGCGATCTTTCTTTGTATAAACATTACGAATTTTATCGGCGGGGAGCAACTCCGCGGCTACCGAAAGAGATGAACGATGCGCCCAAGGATATGGAATTTCATATTGTGCTCTTTGGTCGCTACAGCGGCTGTCACTTTCGAACATCGTGCCCGGGCCGAAGTCCCTTCCATTATAAACGTAGCAGTTCCACCCCCCGGGAGCTCTGGCTACATAATTGCTACTGGAATCTCAAAAGTCCTCACTGACAAGACCCCTATAAAAAAGGTTACGTTGCAGACGTTCGGCGGAGCGGCGGGGTGGCCGGTTCGCATGCAGAGCGGCGAGGTGAACTTTGGCGCGCATTGTGGCTTCAAACAATTGGAAGAAGCGCATTATGGTCAGGGTGCCTTCGAAAAGTTTGGTAAGCAAAAGAACGTGTTGAATATGGTTTCAGGGCATGGGTTGCCTTTTGCAATGAGTATCCTGGATCCCAAGATCAAACGCTTCGAGGATTTGAAAGGGAAGACGATTTTTTTGATGTCGACTCATCGTGATCATCTGACAGCGATGCAGACGGTCATGAAGGTTGCCGGTCTTACGATGGGTCAGGATGTCAAGACCATATCGGTCCGGTCGCCGAGAGAAGCTATTTCCGGGATGCTGACTGGGCGTGGCGACGGCTTCTTCGCCGGGGTAATTCCAGGGCTGGCGGAAGTTCAGCGCGCCCGCGGTCTTTACGCTGTTCCAATGTCCGAACGGATGCTCGATGAAGTCATAGCTAGTGAGCCAGTGTTTGGCAGGACAGTCATTCCCGTGGACGCATCACCGCTCCGGCCCAAAGATCCTGTACCGACGCTGAAGACGTTGTGCGGCATTGCGGCAGGTGCGAGAACCAGCGAGGAGGCTGTCTATCTGTTCGTCAAAACGACGTTCGAACACTTTAACGAGTGGTCGTCGGTCCACCCACTCGCCAAGCAATGGTCGATCAAGGGCGCTGCTTCCGTTATGAATGCGCCCTATCATCCGGGCGCCATTCGCTATTACCGGGAGAAAGGTGTTTGGAGCGTGGAACAAGACGCAAAGCAAAAGGAGCTCTCTGCGCGGTGAGAAAGATGTTACTTATACTATATTATATTATAGTCAGAGATAGCGTTCCGGTCTTCGTTCTGGTCAGCGTGCTAGCGCACCCTCCTTTTTCAATTCATCCCTGAGTTCGGAGAGCAGGTTATCGGGGTTATAGCCGCGCTTTTTGATGTCTTCGCCCCATTTACTATAGATCGGCTCAGCGGCTTTGCGCCAAAGTGCCACTTCCTTTGGTCCAATACTGAGGATCTCGCTCTTGCCTTCCTTCATTATCGTCGCCCGCAACTCAAGCTCCTGATCGTACCATGCCTTGTATACACGTTGAGCCCAGTCTGGCGTGCAGGTCGAGTCAAAGGCCGCTTTGTGATTGTCCGATAGATTATCGTACACCACCTTGTTGATACCGGTTACAAAAACGACAACGTAGAGTTCAGCATCCAGATGGTATCGGGTGACCTTGCCGAAATTGAATGTAATCAAACTATTCCAGGGTACCGTGATACCGTCTACTATGCCACGCTTCAATGTTTCGAACGATTCCATGATAGGGACTTGTACCGAGTTGCCGCCCATCGCGATAACATATTGTGAAATGATCGAACTGGCCGTCCGGATTTTCATGTCTTTGACGTCTGATGGTACCCGGATTGGCTTGTTGGAATGAAAGGTACCGGGTTCGTGCGAGAAGACGTGACACATTTTGATGTCGCTCATCTCTTTCGGGGCGTACTTTGTGTAATAGCGGGTCATACCCTTGGCGCCCTTCCATCCGTTTCCAACCATGAAAGGGAGATTGATAGCGCCGACGACAGGGAAGCGTCCGGGCGAGTATCCCGGGTTAATGAGCCCCATATCAGCGTTGCGACGCTTGATCATGTCGTAATGATCACGGGCGGAACCAAGAATGCTTGCTGGGAACATCTTGAACGAAAGCGTCCCATCCGACGCCTTCTTTAATGCTTCGTTCCATTCGTTGAATCCGACATTCAGCTTTTGCGTCGTTGGTAGAAAATGAGTGAATCTGAGAGTGACTGTCTTTTCGGCCGCATGAGAAAGGCCGCCGAGAACGGTAACGAAACATGCTCCGGCAACAAGTTTGTGGATCTTGGTCATTGCATCTCCTCCCTTTGTCTTGGAATCTCAAGTACTCATGAGGCCCGCTTCTTCAGATTTCGTTCGTGTTTCACCATGTGTTGTACGGCAAGGTAGCTGAAGGTCATGCCAGAGGTAAGGTTTATGCCTGCCTGATAGCCAGCCCCGCACTCGTCCCGTGCCGCCACTACGCCACTGGCATAGAGTCCGGGTATTGGGTGACCCCGATGATGCATTACCTGGCCTTCGGCATTGGCGCGGAGCCCGGCCGAATTCCCTATGCTTGGCCAGAGTTCGACGCCGTAGAACGGCGCTCGTTCGAGCGGGCCTAATGCCGGGTTCTTGCCTTTGCGACCCTCACTTGATGCAAGCTTCCATTTCAGCTCGCCACGATGGAAATCTTCGTCGATGCCCTGTCTGGCGAAATGATTGAAGCGTTCGATGGTCGCAGCGAATCCATCACTCTTGTCGAGCTGCGAGGGAAGTTGATGGAGCAAGGCATAACTGCTCGAGTCGCGTCGCTCTGGCGCTTCTTCGATCGTCGAAAGATCACGCTCAAAAAAAGACCGCGCACGCGGCAGAACAAAGACGCCGTGATGTAAACGCCGCCCGTGAGGCATGGTTCGAAGGTCAACTCGATCTTGATCCTGACCGCCTTGTCTTTGTCGACGAGACAGGAGCCAACACAAAGATGGCGCGCCTTTACGGGCGTTCCCCGCGAGGCGAGCGATGCCGGGCGGCGGTTCCGCACGGGCACTGGAAGACGACCACGTTCACCGCTGGCTTGCGTTCGAACAAAGATGTCCTCAGCTTCTACATTAGGCCGGGCGCAGAAATTTGCTAATTGCTGCCGGTACATTGGACCCTGGCCTTCCTTAAGAAGCGAAACTCGGTTGCACGGCTTTCCAGCAACAGCTTCGTACCATTTGATGGGGGTCGATCCTCTCCAGGTCTCGGGAATGCATTGATTTGAACGAGCAGATGCAAGAATGCGAAAGGCCACTTCGTTTGGTTCCATCGATTGTCCTCACTGGCCTTCTTTAGTGATTGCTTATCGTTAATTCGTGGATTTCAAGCAGCCTTAAGCATCTCTTACGATGTGCTACCTTCTTGGTCCGCATTACGTATTTCCATCCAAAGTGTTCCGATTTGACGGGGCAGTCGATTTCCTGTGCTCATCAATTAAAGCTACCCAGCGTTGTCTATTGTTGACCACAAACCGCTGACTATCGCCTCCTTGAAATGTTACTCTGATGGCATTCCTAATAAAAATCGTTACGAGCAATGCAGCTGTCCAGATAGTTGCACTTCCAGCAAGTCCCACATGGATGATGGATTCGAGCGGATATTCAGAAATAAGTTTACTTTGCCGGCGGTTTGTGAAGATGAGCCGTTGGTTTGTGAGCATCAGCTTCCCTCCGGGTCCGCCCCAAACCCCAATCTTGTTTGCGAAGCCTTCAATCACGAGGCTTTCCCCGTCGTAAAACTCTATTTTTGCCTTCGACATTTTAATCTCTCCCAAACTTGTTGTGACAAACTGGATTGAGTTTCTTTCCATATTCCAACGGGCGGAAATCAAGCATATACAATGCGTCAGGTTTCCAGCTCTGCCTAGATTGTGCAATGCAGGTGAACATTTCGGAGCTTCCTTTGCTAAAGGTCGCCTATGTTAATTTATGCAAAGGTTAATTTATGATGGATCAAGAAACAATTCGTTTTTCCTAGATTGTCGCAAGGCAACCTTCCTGCAAGCATTTTGAACCGGGCAGTGGTCGCCAGTGCAGGAGGCATTGTCCTTGATGCGCCGACCATTGCAGATGTTGAACATGTCGATGGCGCAGAACCGCCAGATGGCCGATTGGACCAGGCGGGGGAAGGCCCGCGGGTTGTGCGGGCCGTATAATCTGGCATCGATGTGCTGGGCGGCTTGGCGCAGGATGTCCGCGCAGCCTCCGGGGGCATAGCATCTGGGTCCATAGGGGTGCGAGGCGTGCAGGTCTTGCAGAATGCCGGTTCTGTGCAGCCAGTTATGAACCAGGGTGTCGACCACGACCAGGTCCTGGCCTGCCTGTATCCAGTGGGTATCGTGGGGCTTGCTGGTTGTGAGCAATGTGGTGAGGGCAAGGGATAGTACCTTGTCGGAGACGCCGAACACATGCCGCAGGGCCGCGATGATGACGTCGACGCTGGGTTCCGCTTTGGTATCGAGGCGTTCTTGCATCCAAGTGACAAGATCGCCGTTGCAGACATCGCGGATAAACAGGAACAGAGCCATGGCCAATTGCGCCAGACGTCCATTGCGCGCGGGCTGGGCGGGGACAATGCAGGTAGACAGTTTATCTCTATTGGCACAGGTCCCGGCGCCCTTGCGATAGCGGCAGCCGTGGAAGGTCCAATAGGAGGTCAGCTTGGCGCATTGGCAGGAGTTCGCTTGCAGACCGGTCTCGACGTCATGCCAAGTGACACGCCCGTTGTCGTCCATCCAGGATCGGGCGATACGATCAGCAATGCCCTGATAGGCAAAGATCTCGATCAGCCAGTTGTACAGGGCAGGGGTGTCGTGAGATGCAACGGCTTCTTGCAGGGCGTTCTTAGAGGGATCATCAATAAACCCGGGTCCAAAATCACGCGGCGCTGCTATCCGGCAAACCCTGTCGATCAGCCGGATAGCACGATGCCAGGCAGGTCCAGTAAACGCCACGGCCTAGTATTCGCTCGCGAGCATGATGGTCATGACCCGGCAGGTTTTATCCGGGTCCGACGGGTCTGCCGATCCATGCTCAAGGTCCGGCGCAAAATAGTCGATTTTGAACATGATATCGTGGCCGCCGATTTCCACCATGCCAAAGTCATGCTCGCCATAGGGATCGTCGTCTGCGTCAAAGTCATCATAGGTCCGGATACGTTCCAGGATTGTTCGTTGCATTGTTTCGCCCATCGCCACGATCCCGGCGGTAAACATAATCCTGCCGCCGGTCAGGTTATTGCGAAAGGCATCGTTCAAGATCTGGATGCGATCGGTTTTGGTGCGGATAAAGCGTTCCTGTAAATTCGACATGACTGAGTTCCTTCTGGTGATGGCTATTGATGGTTTCGGTAGTCGCTGAAACCCGCAGCACAGTCTTCGGCAGCGGGCTTTCTCGGCGGAATGGGCTGGAGTATGTGGCTGAGGCGGGAAAGCTCTTCTGCAGTCATACGGAGTACAAGTGGCACTCTCCGGTCCTGTTTCCTCAGAGCAGGTCCACAAGCCGTCTTTGGCTGTCCGTGTCGCCCTCAATGTAGCGCTGGGTCGTATCGATGGAGGCATGGCCAGCCAGCACCTGCACGTCCCGGAGACTGCCGCCGGCCTTGTGGAGGTTACGGGCGGTCGTGGTGATGAATGTCCGTCGGCCGGAATGCGACGAACAACCTTCGACCCCAAGCTCTGCAAACATCGCCACGAACCAGTTGACGATACTGTTGGGACGCATAGGACCGCCCCGGATCGAAGCGGCCACATACTGATCGGAGCGGCGGACGAACCAGAGTGTTGTAAGGGCTTTCTGCAACTCCGGGTGCATGGGGATTCTCCTGCCCCTGCGTTTCTTGGCAATGGCGTTTCGGATATCGATGGTGTCGGCAATCGTACCGCTGCCGTTCAGAACCATGGACCATTCGAGATTGGCGATCTCCTTGGCCCGCAGACCGGCGCGCACCGAAAGCAGAACGATGGCCTGATCGCGCAAGGGGGAACGGGTCTTGCGGGCATAGGCAAGCATGGCCCGCAGAGTGACGGGGGATATGATCTTGGCTTGGCGGCCTAACATGGCAACCTCCTGTCTGGTTTGTTTGGGAAAGTTGGAATCGAAGGCCAGCGGCATCCACCTCCGGCCATGGACCGTTGGCAAAGACACAACTCTGGTGAGGGTTTTCAGAAAGGTAACGGCGCGGGCAGGGCGCTAAGGAGCTGCAGGCCGTACCGGGTGCGCGTCCGGACTATTGGGGCCGGAGCGGTAACAGGTTCAGGTTCGGGGCATCAGGCCGAGCTGATCGCGGCGGCGGACCACAAGCCCTTCTTCCGGGTAATCGCGAAACCGCAGCTTGAAGGTCTCGGCATCGGGCTGTTCCAGAACCACGGCTTCGTACCAGCTGTCGCTTCCCAGATTATCCATGGCAAGCACATGATGGCCGACGGCAATGTCGCGCCAACTGGCGGGCGGTTTCGGCAGGCAAACACCTTTCGGCTTTTTCGCCCTGGGGATTGCCGCCAGCAGCCGCTCGTAGAGGGCAGGCTTTACGATGGGAACGGTTGCTCTGCCGGCTGCTAGGATTTTGCCAACGGGCAACTGGCCGTTGACCTGCACGAGGTCCGGGCCTTCGACGGCGATGCAAACCAGGTTCAGGCTGGCGGCGGCTTTGGCGATGATATCTTTCATCTCGGCCGGGAATGTACCGGCGACCGGGTTCTTGTCCGGATCGAGACCGAAGACGATCAGCGAAGCGGTGTTGGCAGGAGGTTTTGCGGTAGTCATATCAAGTGCTCCATGAATCACGAAGGGCCCGCAGAGGGGCCCATCGAGGTTAAGGTATAGCTGGTTGTCGCACTCAGAATACCCGAAATGGGCAGGTCGGCCAGCTGTCTAAGTTTAGCAAAATGGGCTAGGTTGCTCAAGCGTGACTTGCGCGAAAATAAGGACTAAATCCCTGAAAATGCACTGAAAATATCGATTTTGACGAAGCGTAGCAATTGATGCCCGATCGCTCGGGCAGCCATCATATTAGCTTAAGGTATAGCTTTAAATCCGCTCGCGACGCAACACGAAGTAGATGTGGATTCCTATGTTCCTTCCCAAGATACATCTTGAGCGCTTTTGTCCAAAATACCGTGGTCGACCTTGAAAATATCGCCAAAGTTGCTCATCATTGCTTTTCAAATCGGCCACAAAAATCAGCCCGCGCGAGTATTGTATTCACCGAACTTCTTTCAATGATGCGGATTCCGGATCGTATCGAAAATTCGTAATTGTTCCGTCTTTGATCTTCTGCACCACGTCGTCGATAACAAATAGCGGCACCAAAAACCATTCGCGAGGTATCACCGGCTTGCCAAAGCGATCCTTGATTTGGATTTCCAGCTTGGCGGGTTCAAAGACCCGATGAAGCAGGTTTTCCAGCTTGGTACGATTGATATTGAACAGTTCGTAGTGAGCGACGACTTCCACATCGGCCAACAGGTAGGTCGCTTGCTGCTTTGCGCCTGCAATGCGTTGTTTGATGCTGCCGTTCGTGACACCTATCTTGTGTACGAGATCGCGGTTGGCAACGACAGTTGGATGATCTGATTTGCTCCGGAGGACATAGATAGTCCCACTAGCCTGATCGTCCTCTTCAGGCTGGTCGCCAAAGAGAGGCCCAGCTGACGGCTCTGAAATCCACCGGCTCGTGTCATCCTTATAGAGGGCACGCTGCAGGGAGCGCCGCAGCAAATTGCTTTCGGTGCCATTGGAGTAGATGACCCTAAGCCGTGCGTCGAACTCGCCATTGGGCGCTTTGAACGTCTCTCCCACTTCAGCCACGTAGCCAATCTGGCCCCCAAGGATGAAGTAATTACCCGCAACAATATCCGCCTTCAGGAAGCCTGCATCCTTGCGGAAGGGCAGAGGTGTACGGACCTTTGATTTAAGCTCGTGTTGTACCTTCTCGAAGAGAGGCTCAAATTTTTGGAAATCTTCGCATTTTTCACGGGTGGCGATCTCTTCGGCTTCACGCTTTTCAGCGCTGGAGCGGACATGGCGGAGCTCTGTAATTTCCGGGGCCTCGGCTTGGACCCCAAGTTCAGCCAAAAGAGCGTCGTCGTCCATATCCTCTTCGGGATCGGCCACAGCCTGCGATGCTGCACTCAACAGAAGGTTTTGATGGTCGATTGATGCGACCAGAGCCCTGCAGTCCGTCTGGGCTCGAATTCGATCTAAACGGACGGCGTAAATGCGTTCAAAAATGTCGCGGCCTTCGCCGTGTTCGGGCGTGCGGCCATGCTCTTCGACAAATCGCTGAATTTCCTCGAATCCGGCAATGATTCTCTCCTCACGGGCAGTACGAGAAGATTCCGATTTACTCTCGACTTCGACTCCAAGCTCTTCGAGCAGGGCGTCGTCTTCGTCGGTAAAGTGTTTAGCCATTAGCGGCCTCGGATTTCATGCGGGCAAGAAAGGCAATGCCTTCGGCCATACGCTTTTCCCAAGCATCGGGGGAGGTGATCGACGGCAGGCGTCCCCGTTCGCGTTTGAACTGCAAGGCGCGCTTTGCCAATGCGCGAGCTTCGTCAGGCGACATCTGAACCTTTTTGGCAGATATGACTGCCGCAACCTGCTTCAGGCTCGCCTCGCTCATCGTCTTGGCGAGGATAGCATAGGCTTCACTGAAGGGATTGATACGATCGATCAGATCAATGTCGAGCTCGCGAACATCCATTGCGAATTGGCGGACGCCCTTGACGAAAGCGTCGTTAACGGGGGCCGGTTCATCCTCTGCTGCGCCACGGGTAGCGATCTTCTTGGCTTCCTGGGTCAAATTCAGGGCGGCTATTGCGTGCTGGCGGACAGCCTCCTGATCCTCTTCATCAAGGGTCGGGCATTTGTCTTTGATGATCTTGCCCATCCTCACCTGGGTAAGCTCTTCGGCGAGCGTTTCACCGCCGGCATGTTCGCCGTCAAACAATCCGCGTTCCAGGGTCTGCTTATCTTGCACGAAGGCAGCGATGATCTCGGTGAGGTCTTGTTGGCAAATCCGTTGGGCTTCTTCGCTCTTCGGCTGAGTTAGCCCCTTGATTTCGACCTGAAACTCACCGGTCTGCTCGTTAAATCCGACGTTGCATTTTTCGTTCTGATATCCGGATGCGCCATAGTCGAAGCCATCGACCGGCCCGCTCTCCTTATTCTTGGGAGTGAAATTGAATTTGGGAACCAGCACCTGCTCCATCAGCAGGCTAGCGGCGATCGCTTTCAGCGTGTCGTTCACCGCTTCGGTGACTGCCTCTTCTGAGGCGTCGGGTTCAGCGATCAAATTCGTGAAGCGGGCGCGGCTCTTGCCTTCCGCGTCGCGGGTGGCGCGGCCGATGATCTGCACGATCTCAGTCAGACTTGACCGATAGCCGACGGTCAGGGCGTGTTCGCACCAAATCCAGTCGAATCCTTCCTTGGCCATGCCAAGCGCAATGATGATGTCTACGTGATCGCGATTGTTCTTTTGGGTAGAGTCCTTAAGAGATGCGGACACCTTATCTCGGCGCACAGAATCATCGTCCACTAGGTCGGCGATGCGCAACGTGCGGCCGTTCGCTGCTTTGACTAACTGGAAGCCGGTAGCGGGGTCAGCTCCTTGCCATTCCCCCAGCTCCTCGATGATGTGCTCCACCTCCCTGATCTTGTCTTTGGTGCTTTCGCGGGAATTGACGGAAGGAATATGGATGATGGTCTTTTCCGCCGGATTGAGGACCTTCAGGATATCGTCGGAATAGGCTCCGGTGTAGAAATAATAGCCAATATCTAATGTTTTTAAG